>NZ_CP035490.1:2859166-4150833 GCF_004135205.1 Hahella sp. KA22
GTTGAGAAAGAAAGAACTGTTGCCTAGCGTGCCGCAACAATTTGCTGAGGTGAAAGAGGCGATTAAGCAGAAGCTGGCCGTTCAAAAAGCGAAAGACTCTCTGGCTGCGAAGTCAGATGAGATGGTCGCTCAGCTGAAGAGCGGTGATTTGGCTCCAGTTTCTAAAGGCGCTGATGGCGAGCAGACTGGATGGGTGGAGCTGAATGACGCTCGCCGTTCTCAGGCTGGCGCAGCGGATATTTCCCGCTTGGCCTTTAAGTTGCCAAAGCCGGCGGAAGGTAAGCCCGTAATAGAGAAGTTTGAGACAAACTTTGGTTATGCTGTCATCGTTCTGAATGAGGTGAAGGATAATACCGAAGACCTGAGCGAAGCGGAGCAAAAGACCTATAGAACCTTTATGGCGAGCCGCAACGGTCAGCGTGAATACAACGATTACAATGAGAAAGTTCAGGACGCGGCGGAAATTGAGCGTCTGTAAGCTTTCGATTTCAAGCTAATAAAAAAGACGGCCGTGAGCCGTCTTTTTTATTGTCCTTAAAAAGCGTCCACCCTAAACATAGAGAGCTTGTAAGAGGCTTTGTTTTTGGGGTGACGGCAAGTGGGGTCGTGTCGCAATTGGCCCTCTGCTAAATCTTGCTCCCCCTAGTGCTTGCCGCATAAGGGATTTTACCGATCTTGCGCTCCCGTCTAACTGAGAATTGTGTACTGGTTATCTTTACCAGAAAAGCAATTGCGGTATCTTTACTTTACAAACAGTTACGTTGTAAACCCGTAATTTCGCAGAATAAAAACGAGTGGAAATGAATGCTTCTAGTGCTCGCCGGTTCGGTGCTCGCTTTCAATATCGCCAATGAGGCGGCTATTGTTGAGCCGCAGCCTAAAGGGGTTGTGGTGTATCAACAGGCAATCAGCACTGCGGGCAATGACGTAGCATTTTTGCGCTACGACACGATGGTCGAACCGGCGAAAGAACAGAAGTTTCGCAATATCACCAAGCAAGCCTATGACTACAGCTGCGGTTCCGCCGCTCTGACTACAGTGTTGGAGCATTATCTGGGACGTACTTTCGAAGAGCGTCAGATAATGGAGGGGCTGCTTCATTATGGCGATGCAGCGCGTATTGTAGAACGCCGTGGTTTTTCCATGCTCGACTTCAAACGACTGGTGACGGCGCTGGGATATCCCTCCGGTGGCTTCAAGGCGGAAATTGAAGACTTGGCTGAGCTGGATCATCCCGCCATCGTGCCGATCCGCTATGGCGGCTTCAAACATTTCATTGTTGTTCGCGCTGTTCGTGATAATCGCGTTTTTGTGGCGGACCCCTCGTTAGGCAACATCACTTTTACGGTAGAGCTGTTCAAAGAACACTGGGATCAGAATGTTCTCTTTATCGTCTTTCCCGGCAATACCAAACCTGTGGACGGACTGGAGTTAAGAGAAGAGGACATGCGCTATGTGGATGAGCAGACCTTTACCTTAAATGCATACCGGGAATTTCCCCAGTTTCATGAGGCGACGGAGTTTCGCATACGTAACGAACTGGAAAGACTTAAAAACAACGAAGACGGTTCAGTTAACAACACCAACAAGTATTTGCATTACAAACGCAATTAAAAAAGTCCTGAAAACGTAACCGTCTGGAAAAGCTAATAAATACAATAACATTAAGGGAAAGCTAATGAAGCATTGGGTAGTATCCTGTGTTTACTGTGCGCTTACTTTTACGGCTGCTTCGCCTGTCTTAGCCGATGAAGGGCAAAACAGCGTGGAGAAGGCGAGAGAGGCGTTGACCAAACAGGAGGACGATGCCGATTCCGCTAAGCAACTGGAGGAAGTGTTCCAGGCGGCGGAGAAAAACTACTCCTTGTTGAAGAAGAGCAAGATGTCATTGACCTATGCCTTTGACTACAGCTACTTCGGCGACCAGCGCCTGGATATTGATATCGTTAACGGCTCATTCCGGAATTTTGACGTCACGCCTGCGGCGCAACATACCTTCACCAACACTTTCACCTTTGACTATGGCGTATTGGATAACCTGACCCTGTCCACACGCGTGCCGCTGTCCACCAAGTACGATACCGAGACAGAGCTGAACAACTCTGATGTAGGAGATGTCTCGCTGACCGCCCGTTGGCAGCCTTTCGCCTATGTACCGGGGAAGCCGTCCTATACCCTGTTCAGTACTTTCAAGTCCAAAACCGGGGTCAGTCCATATGAGATTGACGTCAAAAGACAGTTATCTTCCGGGAGCGGCTACTACTCGTTTTCTGTTGGGGGCAGCTTCTCGAAGGTGCTTGATCCTGTCGTCATATTCAGTTCCGTCAGCTACACCTTTCCTCTGAAAGAGACGGATCTGAACCAAGTGCGCGGGGGGCAGAGGCTGGTTTCTGTAGAGCCCGCCAACTCCCTGTCGTTATCGGCGGGTTTTTCTTATGCCCTGTCGTACGATGTGTCGCTTAGCGTTTCTTCTCAGTTGAGCTACTCGGATGAAACTGTTCTGACTTTTAATACTGGCAACAAAGCTGTCGCACAGGATCAGGTCAGCAGTCTGATGAGTTTCGCTATGGGTATTCGCGTCAGTGAAACCAAAATCATTAACACCTCAGTGGGGTTTGGCCTCACCGAGGACTCGCCTGATGTAACGATCGGGGTGTCTATCCCCATCAATATTGCGGGACTTAAAGAACAATAAGCGGGAACAACAATCAGGCAGAGTTGTAAGATGAGCTTAAATATTAATAAGAATACAAAGCTCCTGGCTACGGCGGGACTATGCGCAGCCTGCTGGAGTGGAATTGCTTCCGCCCAGCTGGCGACGAATCTGATGGTGGACCCCTATGCTTTGTCGCTGGGCAACGCCGTGACGGCTGCGCCTCCTGGCGTGGCGTCCATTCACTATAATCCCGCCGGCCTGACCAAGTTAAAAGGGCGTCAACTGGCGGTGACCCTGATGGGGGTGCACGCCAATATACAGTCGGACTTCTACGCTCCCGAAGGCTACAACGTATTCGGTATCGATGGGGTAGAAAACGACCCTATCTTCGATGGCGATACGGTCGCCAGAAGCCGCACAAATACCATCGCCCTCTATGTGCCTGGCTTTGGCATTCAGCGTTTGCCGAAAGGCCCGCCGGCTCTGGCTCCTTCCGTTGGATTCAGTTTGAACCCGCCAGGCTCCAAATTCACATTTGCAAACCTCACCTACGGCCCGGAAATTCTGGGTTATTACCGGAAGAAGGACGATCCCGCCAGATATCTGGGTAAGGCGCTGTCATTGCAGCGTTTTACGTATCTGTCGCCCTCATTTGGCTATGAAATCAACGATGAGTGGTCGGTAGGGTTTGGCGTCAGCATGTCGTCTCAGTCATTGGCGCTGGATACTTATACTCGCGCGCCCAACTTGATGATCGGCGTATTGGAAGTGCTACAGGACGCTTTCAACTGTGAGACCGGAGAAGAACCTCTGGCGCCGTTTCTGGGCTTATGTGGCGGTAATGTGGGCCCCTGGGACGACATTGGAGGCATGAGTATCCAGGTACAGGAGACATTGTCTCCAAAGTATCACGTTGGCGTGCTGTGGGAGCCGACGGATTGGTTCGCATGGGGGGCCAGCTATCAGAGCGAGTCCGACATGAAGTTGAAAGGCACTTATGAGCTGGCGTACACCGATGACTGGTCCGGCTTCTGGCGTTCCTTCAACGGCTCGATCGTTGGCGCTATCACCGCCGGGATATTCTCTCTGCCATCCGGGACTCCCAGAGAGGCTGGGCAGTTATCTATCGATCTGACACACCCTCAGCACTTTCAAACCGGCGTGAGCGTGAAGTTGAATCATCAGTTCACTGTGAATGTGGATGTGGGGTGGACGGATTACAGTTCCTGGGACGCCTTCCTGCTCAAGTTTGATCGCAACCTGGAATTCCTGGGGGCGGCGCGTCTGTTGTCGCCTAACGCCACGGCGAACACCATGCGTTTGCCGTTGGAGTATCAAGATGTCTGGAATGTGGGCGTTGGCGTCGAGCAGCACCTTTCCAACCGCCTGGATCTTCGTTTCGGGGTGGAGATGCGTAACTCGCCGATCCCCCATAACCGCCGCGATATCCTGGCTCCCCTCAATGACACTGTGTTGTACAGCGTTGGCATGGGGTACAAGTGGGACAGAGACACGACGGTAGACTTCAATCTCAGCTACATGCGCAGTTGGCAGTATATTCCCGCAGGCTCCAGTTTGAACCTGAACGACGATGGCATTCAGAATATTGTCTACAACCCCTATGCAGGCGTGGATGTGGAGACCAATCTGAAACTGATCATGGCGGGTATGACCTTCCGGACGGCGTTTTGAGCATGAAGACGAGTGCATTACTTCTTTCGTTGACGCTATTCAGTAGCGGCGCGGCGCTGGCGGACAGGTACTACACCTGGGTGGATGAAAACGGCCAGGTGCGCCATACGCTGATTCGTGATGGGCAGCCACCAGCTCCTTCGCCACAGGCGCCGCAACAAACACAGCCAGAAGCGCTTCAACCGACGCCAGGACAAAGCCCCGCCTCCGCTGAGACGACGGCAACTCATGTTGAGCAGGAAATTAATGCAGAGGCGACGGTTCCCAGCCCGGCGCCAGAAGCCCCTGTCGCCAATGACGCTCAGGAGGTATCTAAAGAGAGCTTATCTCAGCCTGCGCCTCAAATGAGCCAGCCTGAATCAAGTCATCGCGAGATCATCGACGAGTCTACCTACATTGATGCAGCGGAACTGGAAAAAAGAGGTTTCGTGCGAGAGGGCGATAGTCGCTTTTACACTTGGGTCGACACTAACGGGGTCATGCATACTGAGGAATATAATCCCGCTGATGCCAAGTCCAAGGCGCACATGCAGCCTTTGCAACCCGCTCAGGTCGTGGCGGATGAACAACGAATCAAGAAGGCGCGTCTTCCTGATGGCGCGGACCCCTTTGCCGCCGATCTGCTTGGACTGAACGCGCCGGGGGCGGAGCAGGAGATTGACCTCATTTACGATCGCTGCTGTGAAAACCTGGTGAATGACGAGCGGGTTGAGCTTGAGTTTGATGATGGGGAGCTGCTGGAAATTCGCAAGGACGAGCAGGGCTATAACTTCGGTGTAGGCTACAGTTTGTATCGCGTTGTGGAGATCCCCGAAGGCAGCGTCAATCGATTGTTGCAGTTGCGGGCATATGCGCAACCTGACGCGTTTTACCCATCAGTGTTGGTATTGGATAGCGATTGGAAACCGGTGCGCTTCCTGCAGGATTTGCTCTATATCTACGAGCCGGAAAACTGGTTCCGCTATGGCTATCTGGAAGGTTTTCTCAGGGTAAAAACGAAGGATGAGAAGTATCTTGTCTTAATGACGACGGGGGCGGACCTCAAAAAACGCACTGTTGCTGAAGGCGTGGCTGACAAACCGGTTGTTATCAGCCACTCCGCCAGCGGCATACTGCATCTGGCGATTTTGCCGCCTGAGTAGGCGAGAGGGATGAGGGTTAATCCTCAGGGACGGCGGGATTGATCCATGGGAACGAGCGCCAATAGAACAGTCCACCGCCAGCCGGCGCTGTGCAATTGTAACGGAAGCGACGACCTTTGAACGGCGCTGCTCCGACGACGGTCACTTCATTGTTATCGACTGCGCTATCGAGAAGGCCCTGTCCGCTGCCGTAGCATGTGACCTTTGCGTTCAACTCCGTGCTGAAGCGCAATTGCGGAGGATTGTTATCCGCAATCAGGATGTTCTGTGGCGATAGCATCTGTGCAGGCAGCGGCAATGTGCTCAGCTTTTCTTTTAACTGCGGAACGGAGCTGTAAGCGTTGGAGGCGGGAAAACGGGGCAGAGAGGTCCAGTCGCTATCAGGTCCAATAGGGCCGGAGTGTTGCCCCAATCCGACGTAACCCAATGAACTCACCAATTTTTGCAGTGACGCATCGTATTCGCCGTAAGGGTAGGCGAGTAGTTTGAGTGAGGCGCCAGTCTCTTCCTCGATTCTTTTTTCCGCTTGCTCGATATTTTGCGTGATGCGCGCACGCCAGGCGCTGGCGTCTTCATTGGTTTTGACTTCCACCATATGGATGTGGCCCACGCCATGGTTCGCCACCACGCCGCCGTGTTTCCCCATTTCTCGGGCCTGCTCCCAGGTAATGTGCGTGCTGCGGTGATTATCAAGCGCATCTGGATTCAGGAAAATCGTGAATGGATATCCGCGTTCCTTCAATAGCGGGTATGCGGTTTCGTAGATGCTTTTGTAGCCATCATCAAACGTCAGTGCGACCGTTTTCTCGGGAAGGCTGTCGCCTTCCTGAAGTGTGCGAATGATCTCCGCCAACGGCAGCACTTGATAGCCATTATCGGCGATAAACTGCATGTGCTGGCGGAAGAGCTCCGGGGTGGTGGAGGTGCTGCGCGGGGTATCGTCGCTAATGTGATGATATTGCAGTATGTATGCGCGGGCGGGACTTTCTTGAGCCTGAGCCGTTGCGCAAAACAAGACGCCGGCGGCGATTCCAAGCGCCTGAATCCGACGAGTGAGTGACGTTGCGGTGAGAGAATAGCGTCCGTTATTCATAGTGAGTAATAAACCTTCAATACTTCATATGCTTCCGTGATGGCTTGAAACAACGCGGTGTTTCCGCCACGGTCCGGGTGATGTTCCATGGCGAGGCGGCGGTAGCGGGCCTTAATCTGTCCTGCGTCGCTATCTGGAGCGCATCCCAGGGTGTCCAACGCGGACTGCTTTTGATGGGGGTGTACATACATCAGCCAAAAATCCCTGATCAGCTTCTCCACATCTGCGGCGCTGGTATCGAATAAGTTTTTCGGATTGAGGTAGTATTCCGCCAAGGGGTCCGCCGCCACCGGCGCGTTGTGGCTGCTGTGAGCCTCCGCATCGTAGTGATATAGGGTGATACGTACGGAGGTCATGGCGAGGACGAGATTATGTTCTTGTAACCATTTGTTTTTCAAGCGATAAAGCGTATGAAACGTCAAGAAATGGGTCTGAAAAAGATCCAGTGGAGATTGCAGGCAGTTCTCTGAAAAAATGCTATGTGGCGGCAGGGTCAGTTGTTTGATTAGATCGTGTTCGGAAATCATGGCCGGGCCGGGGAGTAGAATCTCTGCGACGGCCTGTTCCAGTTTTTGCGTGAGGTAGCGCCAACTGGTCGGTTCGCGGGAACCTTCCGTACCTGCAAGGGTCAAATCCTCTGGTATCTCTGGATGATCAAAACTCATGAGCGTAAGACTATTTTTAATCCTGATTTTTATGGGCTGGTTCTCGGGCGAAGCTATTGCGGCGCCGAAGGCCGAGTATTGGAGCCTGTGGGACAAGGCCAATGAGCGAAACCCTGCTTTGCTAGATCATAGCACTTGGACCCGTCTTCTGCAGACCCACCTTAGTCATGACGGGGATGGTTTCGCCAGATTGTCGTACGGCAGGTTTACGACGGAAGAAAAACGCCAGTTAGATGACTACATTGCGTCACTGACGGCGGTTGATCCCCGCGAGTATTCTAAAAATACGCAAATGGCGTACTGGATTAACTTATACAACGCCCTGACTGTGCAGTTGGTGCTGCAACACTATCCGGTAGATAGCATTAAGGAGATTGGCGGCGGCTGGTTTCGTTTTGGACCCTGGGACGATGCGATCACCCACGTGCAAGGGCAGGCGCTGACATTGAACGATATCGAGCACCGAATTCTGCGCCCCATCTGGAAAGACAAACGCATCCATTATGCGGTCAACTGCGCCAGCCTCGGCTGCCCGAATCTCTACCCGGAAGCCTTCGATCCCAATCGCCTGGAAGAGCAGTTAAACAACGCCGCACAAAACTTCATCCGTCACCCCAAAGGCGTGGCCTTCGTCAAAGACGGCCTGCGACTGTCCTCCATCTACGACTGGTATCAAAGCGACTTCGGCTCTAAACAAGAACTCCTTGATCATCTCGCCAAGTATTCCGCGGAGCCGGAAAAAAGTCGCTTGGACAACTATAAGGGCGGTATCGAGTACGCCTATGACTGGAAGTTGAATGATGCGCGCTAGCGGAGTCTTCAATTGCCCGTAAGCTCAACTCTCGCTGTTTACAGACTGAACAAAAACTGCACTGGCGTTAGACGGGGGGATTTAGGCTATAATGCGCACCCGTTAACCGGAGGTAGTGAGATATGACGGCGGCTTTTAAGGCAGAGATGGCGCAGCGCGATCGCTTGGAGTTGAACAAACTGAGAAAACTGCTGCGGCGTGAAGTCGGCAGGGCGATTGCTGATTTCAATATGATTGAGGATGGCGACAAAGTGATGTGCTGCCTCAGTGGCGGTAAAGACTCATACGCCATGCTGGACATCCTGTTGAATCTGAAAAAGCACGCGCCTATCAGCTTCGAGGTTATCGCGGTTAACCTGGACCAGAAACAGCCCGGTTTTCCCGAGCATGTCCTGCCTGAATATCTGAGCTCCTTGGGCGTTGAGTATCACGTCATTGAGCGCGATACCTACAGCATCGTAAAAGATAAGATTCCTGAAGGGAAAACCACTTGTGGTCTCTGCTCGCGTTTGCGTCGTGGGATTCTGTACGATTTCGCCGTTGAACATAAGTGCACCAAGATCGCGTTGGGACACCATCGCGACGACATCATGGAAACACTGTTCCTGAATATGTTCTATGGCGGCAAAATGCGCGCAATGCCTCCCAAACTGAAAAGCGATGACGGCCGCAACATCGTTATCCGTCCTCTGGCTTACTGTCGTGAAAAAGACATCGAGCGTTACGCCGGCCTGCGTGAGTTTCCAATTATTCCCTGCAACCTGTGCGGCTCTCAGGAAAATCTGCAGAGACAAAACATCAAAATGATGCTGCAGGACTGGGATAAGCGTTTCCCCGGTCGTCTGGAAAACATGTTCCGCGCTGTGCAAAACGTACTGCCTTCACACTTGTGCGACACCAGACTGTATGACTTCGACAAATTGGAGCGCTACAGCATGGAGCCGGAAGAGTTTAATCAAATCAGCGTGCTTAACCTCTAAACAGACATAAGTCAGACGGGCCGGGTTCACCGGCCCTTTTCGTCTGTTTGCAGCTATCATCCGCCGGAGAATCAAGCGTCATGACGCCTTTATCGTTAGCTATTCTCAGCATTGTTGTGGGTATCTTTCCATTGTTGGTCGCCAGTCTGGCGAAGGCGATAGCGAGATCTCTGGGTGGTTCTCTGAGCGAGGCGGATTGTGAGAGTTGTATGTTGTTCGGAAGAGACATCAGTCCGATTCTCTACAGAATGTTCGTCTTCGCCTGGTTGAGTATGTTTACGCTTGGTTTGGGCATGCTCGGCGTCATGGGCGCTATTGCCTGGGCTCTGTTGAGCTAATCCTTCCGCTGATAACTTCATCTGCCTATTTTTTTTCCTGGCGCCGCTGCCCAGTCCTGTTTCCAATATCTGCGCAGACCTAAATTAATATATCGTAATTCTTTGATTTAATTGACGGCATTTATGTCTGCTTGGCGCTTAGGGTTGTCATGAAAAACAGCTTTTATTCAGCGTTCGCGCTGGAATGTTTTTCCCCGCTGAGAAGCGGCCCAATCGGTTAGTTTTCTTATCCTATAGGCGTATCTCGACATACGCTCCTGCGCCGACCGCGGTTTTGCGAGTCGGCTTTTTTTCGCCTTTTTTTATTGCTTCGACTTATCAGGTCCATAGTCTTTTCCTTTAGGCAAAACATTTTGCGAATGTGTCATACTCGTGCGCTCGAATTAAGCGAGCAGTATCAGGCTCCGCCTTTCGCTTATCCGCCAACTGCCTGACAGAAAAAGGACCTGCTTATGTTAGCCAAATCCTATCCCTTCTATCTCGCCAACGAGCCTGTCGCAGATCCTCGCGGCTGGTTGCCGGTCGAAGACAAGTACACCGGAGAAGAATTCACTAAAGTCGGTCTGGCCGATCACGATGATATTGAGAAGGCGATCGCCGCTGCGGAAAAAGCCGTGGCTCCTATGCGCAGAATGCCTGGATACAAACGTCGCGATGTGTTGCTGCATACCGTTGCGCGCCTTAAAGAACGCTCGGAAGAGTTGGCTCAGGCGCTGGTGCGGGAAGCGGGCAAGCCGCTCAAGGACAGCCGTGGTGAAGTGGGACGTTTGATCGAGACCTTTCAGATCGCTGCGGAAGAAGCCGTGCGCAATAACGGAGAATGGCTGGATCTGGCTTATTCCGAACGCAGCGAGGGCTATCAGGGAATAGTGCGCCAGTTTCCGATTGGCGTCTGCTCGTTTATCACCCCCTTTAACTTTCCTTTGAATCTGGTGGCGCATAAAGTGGCCCCGGCCATCGCCGCCGGTTGTCCGTTTGTGCTCAAGCCCGCCAGCCTCACGCCCATCGGCGCCTTGATTCTGGCGGAAATTCTGGCGGAAACAGACCTTCCCAAAGGCGCTTTCTCCGTCGTGCCCTGTAAAAAGGACGACGCCATGGCGCTGATTTCCGATGAGCGCATCAAGCTGCTGAGCTTCACGGGTTCGCCGGCGGCGGGGTGGCCCATGAAAGCGAAGGCGGGCAAGAAAAAAGTCGTGCTGGAGCTGGGCGGCAACGCGGCCTGTATCGTGGAGCCGGAAACCGATCTGGATAAGGCGATTCCGCGTGTCCTTTTCGGCGGTTATTACCAGTCTGGACAAAGTTGCGTGAGTGTGCAGCGCGTTCTGGTGCAGGAGTCTTTATATGAAGACTTCAAACGTCGTCTGGTGGCGGAAGTGGAAACGCTGAAAACGGGCGACCCTAAAGATGAAAATACATTTGTAGGTCCGCTGATCAGTCGCAAAGAGGCGGATCGGGTGGCGTCCTGGATTAATGAAGCGGTAGAGGCGGGCGCTGAACTGCTGATCGGCGGCGAGCGCAGCGGTAACGTTATTACGCCCACGGTGCTGGCTAATACTCCACGACATTGCAGCGCTTACAACGAAGAAATCTTTGGGCCGGTGACTGTCCTGGAATCCTACAAGACTTTCGACGACGCGTTGCAAGCCGTCAATAACAGTAAGTTTGGCCTGCAAACCGGCGTATTCACTCGTGACGTGGAGAATATGCAGAAAGCCTGGGAAGAACTGGAAGTGGGCGGCGTCATTATCGGCGATGTGCCGTCCTGGCGTGTGGATCACATGCCTTATGGCGGCGTGAAAGACAGCGGCATTGGCCGGGAAGGGGTGCGTTACGCCATGCAGGACATGAGTGAACCGCGCTTGCTGGCGATCAAGCGTCAAAGCTGATTGTGTTGCGAGGGATTCAGGCGCAGCCATTGCGCCTGGATACGGAGTACGTGTGAAAACCCTGTGGAGAACTGAATGAAAACAGAGCACGGGGGCGAGAAAGCCTCAGACCTATTTGTCAAAGCGCTGGAAAATGAAGGCGTCAAATATATCTTCGGCGTGCCCGGAGAAGAAAACCTGGACTTACTCGAGTCGCTGCGGGGTTCTTCCATCAAGCTGGTGCTGACCCGGCATGAACAGGCGGCGGCCTTTATGGCGGCCACCTATGGTCGGTTAACGGGAAAAACCGGCGTGTGTCTATCGACTTTGGGACCGGGCGCCACCAATTTGGTGACCGGCGCCGCCTACGCGAAACTGGGCGCCATGCCGTTGCTGATGGTGACGGGGCAGAAGCCAGTGAAGAAGTCCAAGCAGGGCTTGTTTCAGATTGTCGATGTCGTGGACATGATGCGTCCATTGACCAAGTTCACTCATCAGATCATCAACGTGAACACCATTCCTTCGAAGATCCGTGAGGCGTTTCGCCTGGCGGAGGAGGAAAGACCGGGGCCTGCGCATCTGGAGCTGCCGGAAGATATCGCAGAAGAAATATCCGACTCCGACGTCATGTTGTTTGAATCCAGCCATAGTCGTCGTCCGGACGCCAATGATCTGAGTATTCAACAGGCGCTGGAGATGATCCAGAACGCAAGGCATCCGCTGGTGTTGATTGGCGCCGGAGCGAATCGCAAACGAGTGTCCGAAGCGTTGCTGGGTTTTATTGAGAAGACCGGCATTCCGTTCTTCAACACCCAGATGGGCAAAGGCGTGGTGGATGAGCGCCATCCTCTGTTTATGGGAACGGCGGCATTGTCAGACGGCGACTATTTGCATTGCGCCATCGATTTTGCTGACTTGATCATTAATGTCGGTCATGACGTCATAGAAAAGCCGCCTTTCTTTATGGAGCCCGGCGGTAAGAAAGTCATTCACATCAACTTCAATTCCGCCAATGTGGACAGGGTGTACTTCCCGCAGTTGGAGGTGGTGGGGGATATCGCCAATTCTGTTTCCCGATTGACGCAGTTGCTGGAGCCGGTAAACACTCACGACTTTGAGTATTTCCAGCGGGTCAAAGAAGAAGTTGAGAAACAGCTATGCGAAGGCTCTGAGGACAACCGCTTTCCGATTATTCCTCAGCGGCTGGTGGCGGATGTTCGCAAGGTGATGCCTGATGATGGCGTTATCGCTCTGGATAACGGCATGTACAAGATCTGGTTCGCCCGTAACTACAAGGCGCATATGAACAATACCGTGTTGCTGGACAACGCCCTCGCCACTATGGGGGCGGGATTGCCCAGTGCAATCGCGGCGGCGATGCTGCACCCCGAATTGCAGGTGATGGCGATCTGCGGCGATGGCGGATTCATGATGAATAGCCAGGAAATGGAAACGGCGGTGCGTCTGGGATTGAATCTGGTGGTGTTGATCGTGAATGACAGCGCCTACGGTATGATTCGCTGGAAGCAGGAGCAGGGCGGTTTCCATGATTGGGGACTGAGCTACGGCAATCCTGACTTCGTTAAATACGCGCAAGCCTATGGCGCTTCTGGACACCGCGTGCAACGCGCGGAAGACCTGTCGCCCACCATTAGACAGGCTTTCGCTGAGGGTGGCGTACACTTGATTGACGTGCCGGTGGACTATTCGGAGAACCGTCGCGTGTTGACGGAGGAGCTGGCCCGTAGAGTCTGTCTGGTCTGACCGCTAGCCATTATTTTCCCA
This sequence comes from Hahella sp. KA22, assembly GCF_004135205.1. NCBI lineage: Bacteria > Pseudomonadati > Pseudomonadota > Gammaproteobacteria > Oceanospirillales > Hahellaceae > Hahella > Hahella sp. KA22. The sequence continues at coordinate 2,872,194 of NZ_CP035490.1, forward strand.
CTTCGGTCCCGAGCCGCCATGGCCGGGACCTGCTTCCACAGGTTTGAAGCTACGCCATCTATAGCCTATAAAATATTCAGGCGAATACCTTATGTGGAAGGACTCCGTCCAACATTATGGCCAAATCCCATGCCGTCGGGACCCTGTTCTATAACCTGCTTACCGCGCTGGCCTATTTTGTCACGGGTAGAGTGGGTTTATGGCTGACCACGGACAGCACTTATGTCACCGCTATCTGGATACCCTCCGGCATCGCGCTTGCTGTGGTGCTGCTGGGCGGTTATCGCCTATGCGCGGGGGTTTTTCTTGGTTCTCTGATCAATAACCTGAGCGTCACTCAGGGTTTCCCCGATGCGGAAATCTGGCCCTGGCAGCTGTTCACTTTTGTCGCCATTGGAGCTGGTGCCGCCCTGCAGGCCTGTTTGGGGCGCTATTTAGTTATTCGCTTTGCTAACTATCCCGGCCGTCTGGCGGAGCTTCCTGAGATCATCCGCTTCTTGTTTTTCGCCGGCCCGGCGAGCTGTCTGTCCAACGCCTTAATTGGCTGTAGCAGTCTGTTGATGGCCGGATTTATTCCTGTGGAAAATTACGCCCGCTCCCTCGGTGTCTGGTGGATTGGCGACACCATCGGAGTGGTTGTTTTTACCCCGCTGATATTGGTGTGGGGACTGCAGCCTCGCGAGTCATGGAGAAAACGCCGCTGGGCGGTGACTTTCTCTTTGCTCGGAACCTTTTTTCTCGCCACGGTCGCGTTTTTGTATGCGAAATCCTGGGAGGAGAGCAGCTTACGACTGCGCTTTTTCAGTGAGGCCCAGGGGTATTCCGCCGCCCTCAATCAGAGCCTGGAGGCCCACCTGGATGTCGCCCGGGCGATAGAAAGAAATCTTCCCGCCAATGCGACAATCGATCGAAGCGGTTTTGAGAAGGCGGTGTTTTGGGCGCTGGAGCGTTATCCGGGGTTTCAGGCCATGTCCTGGAATCCCTACATACGCAGCTATGAACGGGAGGAGTTTGAAGCCGGTCTGCAAGAGGATTACGGCGTCGATATGGGAATTGTGACCCGGCGGGATGGTCAGTTGCATCGCTCGCCGGAAAAGCCGATTTATCTTCCTGTGCGCTTTATCTTCCCTTTAGAGAGTAATCGAGGCGCGCTTGGGTTTGATGTGTCTTCCAATCCTTCCCGGCTGACCGCTATCGCTGACGCAAGGGAATCAAGAAAACCGGTGATGACCGGCCCTATTCATTTAGTGCAGCATCCACTGGACAATGTGGGCGTCTTGGTGTTTTACCCGCATTTCCTCAGCGACGGGCGACATATCGAATCAACATCGTCGAATCAGGGGGACGAAGAGGGAGAGGACGTTGATTATCCCGAAGGTTTTTTTGTGGCGGTATTTCGCATTCACTCGTTGCTGAATCACTTTACAGAGCGACTGAATATGGACGGCTACCACATTACGCTTGCCGACATTACAGAGCAGCGCTACCTGATGCATGAGATGACGATCGATAACGGCAAGGTCAGCATGTCCCCGGACATTTCTGAAGAAGAGGTCAATAGCCGCCCCTATCGTTGGGAGCATAAATTCGCCGTTCTCAACAGAAAATGGGATCTGGATATTGCACCCACCAAGAACAATATTGTTGCGAACACTTCCATCAACGCCTGGATTGTTTATGTACTGGGGCTGTTGTTCACTGGCGTCAGTGGCATGGTGTCGTTGTTCTTCAGTGGCCGAACGCTGGCTTTGGAAACCTTGGTTGACGAGCGGACGGCGGAATTGAAGCATAGCGAGCAGCGCCTGCGCGCCATTTATGAACATACGCCGGATGGTCTGCTGACGGTAACGGAGGATGGCGGCATTACAGCGGTGAATCCGGCGGTGGAGAACCTGTTTGGATATGCCTGCTCCGATTTCTCCGGTCTGAATATTCGGGTTCTGATTCCGGATTTTCATGCGCCTACCACTGAGATGAGTCAAGAATCCTCCATTCTGGATGCGGGGCCAGGATATTTGCAGGGCATTCGCCGCGATGGACAGGACTTCCCTCTGGAACTGCAAACGGTGTGTTTGTCTCAGACTCCGCCGGCCTCTTATCTTTGCATTGTGCGCGATGTGACCGAAAGAGCGGAGGCGGAGCGCATCAAAGATGAGTTTATCTCCACTATCAGTCATGAGTTGCGTACCCCATTAACCGCCATTAACGGTTCGCTGACGCTGCTTGACGCGAAGGTCGCTATGGCGGCGCCAGATAAGCATGCGCATATGATTGATATCGCGCGACGCAATACAGATCGCCTGCTCAATTTGGTTAATGCGATTTTGGACCTGAAGAAAATGGCCTCTGGAGAGATGACGTTGCAGCTCAGTCACTTCAATCTGGCGCAGCTTGTCAGTGATGTATTGGCGCTCAACCAGGGTCTGACTCATAATGCTGACGTCAGTTTTACGCTGCAGATTCCTCCTGATCGTGCGGTCGTGGTAGAGGCGGATGAAGAGCGTCTTACTCAGGTGCTGACGAATCTGATTTCCAACGCCGCCAAATTTTCGCCACCGCATTCGGAAATCGCGGTTGCAGTTACGTTGGAAAATGGCGATGCGCGGGTTTCCGTCACTGATAAAGGGCCTGGCGTACCGCCAGAGTTCCAAAATCGCATATTCGGCCGCTTCGCACAGGCCGATTCTTCTAATACCCGCAACAAAAGCGGAACCGGCCTCGGGCTTAACATTTCCAAAGCCATCATTGAGCGGCATGGCGGCAAGATCGGCTTCCACAATAATCCAAGTGGGGGCTGTACGTTCTATTTTGAGATGCCGGTGCTAACTTGATCTAAACGGCGAGTCGTCCAATACATACGGCGCCGCCAGATCGGCTTGTCATCTGGAAATGAAGGGAATCAAGGTAGCTGAATTCGCCCTTGATAACCGATAACATGCAACCAGTTTGTTGGGCGCGCCGCCAGTTATAGCAGGCAAAGGGCGCGCTGTTATTCAGTTGGGAAATGCGGACGCTATGGCTATCAAATTTACTACCTCGACAATTGCGAACGGCGTGAAAGGCGCTGTGCAGTCTTCCAAGGAAGCGCTGTCCAACCTGATGTCATCGGTGGATGGGCAATATCAGCGTGTGAAGGAGAGCGTCGGTAAGCTGCAGCTATTTTCCTCAAGCCAGACCGCGCCGTCCTTGTACGAGGATGTAGATGAGAAGCACTACTTTATAGTTCCTTTCCGTCTTGCTGAGCAGGGTTATGTATTGCACACCATGCGCGTGCTGCCGCCGGGCGTTCCGCCGCTCAACAGTCTTCCTAAAAAGCGCATTTTCCACGCGCCGTCGAACTGTTCCAGAGAAATGATTCAGCATTTGATTGTAGAGCCCATGCTCGCAGAAACGCCTCCACCTGAGGATGGCAGTGCGTTTGGCCAATATCTGAAAGAAGTCGCTAACAATATCGACCGGGTAGAAAACAAAGTGACAGGCGGCCTGCTGCTGGTGGGAGGGCTGGTGGCGATGATCAATCCCGTGACGGCGGCCGCCATCGCCGGGCACGCCTTGTTGCCCACTCTGGCTAAATACGGGCTGAACAGCGCAGGCAAGAAACTCAATGCGTTGAACGCTGAGAAAGAGGTTGAGCTGGCGCGAGCGAAACTGTTAAAGGAGTTCAGTGAAAGCGGGGTGGAGTATGTGGAAAACCCGATATTGACGGAGCTTGTCCTGGCGCTATCGACCTCGGCCGAAGAACACGATCCGGCGACCTTTGATCTCCAGCAGCATCACTTTAATAACCGCGACAACGCCAAGCTTATCCACCTGACATGCGCATGTATTTACGACGTCTATGCAGATCTGCTCAAAACCAGGCGTAAATGGAAGGAAGCAGGACTGGGCGAGGAAGATATTCAGTGGATCAACCAATTGGGCCTTGAGGCGGATAACTATCGTTCTCTTATCAAGTCAAAGGGCATGCTTGATTGGAAAGCCGCCAAGCAGCGTCTGATGACGCGCTTGGGTGAAATGGGACTCGACGAAACCAGAGCGTTAGTTGGAGAGATAGACCATCTTATCGATTATCTGCTGCCCTATATCAGCCGCCAATCTGGCTTTCAGGATGATAAGCACGACTTCCAGAAACTGGTGTTTTCCTGGTTGCCGGAATACATCAATTACTTTTTGAGCATGCCGACAAGCAAACTGCTCGAAAAAGAGGGCGACGCCGAATCCTTGGCGGACCGTTTCATCGCGGAGATGACGCTTCTGCAGGCCAAGCTGAAAGAAATGTCCGCTTCTGTTTATCTCAACAAGTCGACATCAATGGTCAATCTGGGCGATTTCTTCAGATATAAGTTTGATCGCACGGGTTCGATCGACTTGGGCAGCCAGAAAGAGCGCGGCTGAGAAAGCCGCGATTATGCAATAGGATATTAAATTATCCTGGAAAACCCCTGTTGCGCCTGTGTCCGGTAGCGGTCGAATACTTTGCAGACGCCGCGGATCAGTAGTCTTCCGGTTGGATTGACGTGCATGCCGTCGCGGGTGAAGGTGATCAGCCCGTCTTCCGCCATGTCCTGCAAAATACTGAGTTCTCCCCGGAAATAATGGGCGAAGTCGATATTGAACAGGGCTTCGATGCGGCGGTACTCAATTTTGAAGTTGCAGATCAGTTCGACGATGACTTTACGGCGGATGACGTCGTCATCATTCAGTTGCACGCCTTTGATGACCGGGAGTCGGTTTTCCGCCATGGCTGCTTCGTAGCTTTCCTGGTCGTAACAGTTCTGGTAATAGCAACGATCCAGCATGCTGATGCTGGACGCGCCCATGGCGATTAGGTCGCAGTCGCCATGAGTGGTATAGCCCTGAAAGTTACGATGCAGCTCTCCTTTCTCTTGGGCGACGGATAGCTCATCGCCGGGTTTGGCGAAGTGGTCCATGCCGATAAAACGATAATCCGCCGCGATCAATTGGTCGACGGATTGCTGCAGGATGGTCAGCTTATCTTCCGGGCGCGGCAGGTCTTCATCGCGGATGCGGCGTTGCGGCATGAAGCGTTGCGGCATATGCGCGTAATTAAACACCGATAGCCGGTCCGGGGCGAAGTCGATGATGGTGTCTACGGTTTTGCGGAAAGAGTCCGGCGTTTGCAGGGGCAGGCCGTAGATCAGATCGATATTGATGGAGCGGAAGCCCAGCTCGCGCGCCTTGCGCAGCACGCCCAAAGTGAGTTCTTCGCTTTGAATCCGGTTCACCGCCTTCTGGACGGCGGGATTGAAATCCTGCACGCCCAGGCTGATGCGGTTAAAGCCAATTTCACGCAATGTGGTCAGCGTCTCGTCGTCAGCTTCGCGAGGATCTATTTCGATGGAGTAATCGCCCTGGTCATTTTCCATAAAGCGAAAATGCGTGCGTAATGCATTCATCAGATCACGCATTTGCTGCGGCGCGAGAAAGGTGGGCGTGCCGCCGCCCCAATGCAGTTGCTCCACCAGACGGTCCGCGCCGAAAAGCTCACTTTGCAGGGCGATTTCGCGGTACAGCGCGTCGAGGTAGGGGATCGCTTTTTCCCGACGTTTGGTGATGATTTTGTTGCAGGCGCAGTAGTAACAAAGGCGCGCACAGAACGGAATATGCAGATACAGCGATAGCGAGCGGTTCGCGGCGCGACTGGCGTCCGCGGCCTCACGCACGGCGCCGATAGGGAAATCGTTCTGGAATTCGACGGCGGTGGGGTAGGAGGTATATCGGGGACCCTGCAAATCGTATTTGCGGATAAGGTTCTCGTTCCAGTAAATATTTTTCACTACGGCGCTCGCACTTCTACCATGGATAAGAAGTGGCCATTGTATATCCGAGCCAAACAGTCGGGCTTGATATGGGTCAATGCCCGCCGTGGTGTGGGGAGGAGGTTCCGTCGTGCTGATGGTTCATGTTCTGTCCTCCAAAGAGTCCGGCGAAATGCACGGGCAGCGTCCAGACGCCAAACAGAATGAGTAGAACGCCGAACACGCGGCGCACAGATAAATTGCTCAACCAGCGTCTCAGATGGTAGGCGAAAAGCCCGGCGGCCAACATGCTGGGGAGTGTGCCGAGACCAAAGCAGAACATGAGCAGAGCGGATAGGGAAGCGTCCGCATTCGACATCGACCAGGCGAGAGCGCTGTAAACCAGTCCGCAGGGCAGCCAGCCCCAGAGCAGACCCAAAGCGAAGCTGATGTGTGGCCCCTGACGTTCGCCAAGGGATTTGCTAAGCGGGGAGATTCGACTCCAGAGTCTGCCTCCGAGGCGCTCGATATGAGTCAGGCCCATCCACCACTGGCCCACGTAAAGTCCCATCAGGATGATCATGATGGCTGCGATGGTGCGTAACGCGACCAGCAGTGTTTCGTTCAGCGCCAGCGCTTCACCCAGGAAACCGGCGAGCAGTCCGATCAATGCATAACTACTGAGGCGGCCGAAGTTGAACAGAAATAACCATGAGGTTCTTGGCGAGCCGTCTCCGCCCTGGGCGAAGGACTGCGCGCCAGCGATGCCGCCGCACATGGCGATGCAATGACCGCTGCCGAACAGGCCGATCAGAAACGCGTTAGCGATCAGCAGAAGCTCATGCATCGTGGTTGCGGGGAGCGTCCTCGGATGACTGGGTGGAAGATTCCTGTTTGTCTTTCTGGTCTGTCTCGTTGCCGGGAATCATTTTGTCATCGTCATCGAACAGGATGCTGTGCGCAGGACCTTCCAGGTCGTCATACTGACCGGAGCGCACCGCCCAACGAAAAATAATGACGGCGACGGTGATGAGTGCGATGGAGAGAGGGATCAGGACGAACAGTATCTGCATAGCGGGGCCTTATGGCTTTTGGACGCCGGACAGTCTAAGAGCGTTAAGCACAACAATCAATGAACTGACCGACATGCCGATGGCGGCGGCGTAGGGCGGCACATAACCGGCGGCGGCCAGCGGCAGGGCGAGCAGGTTATAACAGACGGCCCAGGACAGGTTCTGGCGAATAATGCGATAGGCGTCCCGCGCTTTCTTGACGCCGAATGCGAAAGTACGCAAATCGCCGTTAAGGATAACCGCGTCTGCGCGCACCTGGGTCAGGTCTGTCGCATTGTTCATCGCCACCGCCAGATGCGCCCCCGCCATAACCGGAACGTCATTGACGCCGTCCCCCACCATGACGACAGTGTCGCCTTCTTTCTGCCATTGCTTCACTCGCTCCAGTTTGCCTTCCGGCGAGCAGGATTTTTCAATATCGGTCACCGCCAGCTCGGATGCGATAGTTTCGACGGCGGCGGAACTGTCGCCGGATAGAATTGCGGTGCGTAAACCCTGCTCCTGTTGCAATTGTCGCAGGGCTTCTTTTGCGGACGGACGCAGACTGTCGGTCAGATAGAACAACGCCAGAAGCTGCTTGTCATCCGCCAGGGCGATGGTTTGATAGTTCTCTGGCGTCACCATTTGCGATTCCGGCAGCTTTTCCGTCGCAAACTTCAGATTGCCGAGACGGTATGCGGTTGCGCCGCGCGTTCCTTCGACGCCTCGCCCGGTATGGTTGCGAATTTGCTCTGCGGGTCCCAGGGCGTAACCCTGGAACGTTTTGGCGATAGGGTGGGGGTTATCCCACTCCAAAGATCCGGCCAGGGCCAGCAGGTCTGCGTCGGAATAGTTGGAGCGATTGTCGATTTTCACCAGACTCAGCTCGCCCTGGGTCAGGGTGCCGGTCTTATCGAAGACCACGCGGGAGGCTCGGGCGAGGGTTTCCAGCGCGTGCCCCCGGGTAATGATTAATCCGGACTGTCGTAATGCGGTGGTGGCGGTGGTCAGGGCCGTGGGAGTCGCCAGCGACAGTGCGCAGGGACAGGTCACCACCAGTACGGAAAGCGTAATGGCGAAGGCATGGGTGGGATCAATACGCCACCAGATCAAGCCAACAATAGCGGCGGTCAGCAGCACTCCAGCGACGAAATAGCTGGCGACTCGGTCCGCCATGGCGCTGAGCTGCGGACGCTCCTGCAAGGCTCGATCCACCAGTCGATTGATGGTGGACAGATGGGAGTCTTGATCCAGAGCGGTGACGCGCACTACTAATACGTTATCGATATTGACGCTGCCGCTAAGCACGGTGTCTCCGGCGCACCGGGGACGCGGCATGAATTCGCCAGTCAAGGCGGCTTCGTTGACGGAAGACTCGCCTTGCACGATTTCCCCATCAACTGGAATCAGGTCGCCGGCCTTAAACAAGATGAGGTCGCCTACGCGAATATCCCGTAATGGCGTTAGTTGCGCCTTAGCCAGGTCGATTTGGCCATTTTGTTCTCTCTGACTGGTCAGTAAGTCCACAAACTGAGGGGCTTTTTGTTTCAGGCGGGCATTGGATTGGGCGGCGGACATGCGCGCGCGGCTCTCCAGATAGCGGCCCAGCAGCAGGAAGAAGGTAAACATGCAGACAGAGTCGAAGTAGACTTCCGGCCCTCCGCGGAAGGTGATCCAGACGCTGGCCGCAAAGGCGCCGCCAATCGCAAGGGACACCGGAACGTCCATGGTCAGGTGACGTAATCGGATGTCCCGTAGCGCTGCATTGAAAAATGGCCGAGCTGAATACAGGATCACCGGCATGGCGACAATCAGGCTTATGAAGCGGAATAGATCGACGTATTCCGGCGTATCCTGCAACAGGCCGAAGTACATCGGCACCGCCAGCATCATGTTCTGCATCATGCCGATGCCGGCGATACCCAGGCGCACCAGCATGCTTTTCTGCTCATCGGCGAGGCGCTTTTCCTCTTCCGTGGCGGAAAAGGGATAGCCGCGAAAGCCGATGGACTGCAGTTGTAATAATACGTCGCTGAGAGGTGTGGCGTCCTGTTTCCAGGTCAGGGTGGCGCGGTGGTTACTCAGGTTCACCCAGAACTCAACAACGCCGGGTAACTTGCGCACGAACTGCTCAACCAGCCAGACGCAGGCGGCGCAGGTAATGCCTTCCAGAGACAGGGACAGTGTGCGTTTACCGTCGGAGCCAGGTTGTGTGGCGATAGAAGAGAGCACATCGTCTCTGTCGTACAGCGCGTACTTGGAACGATCCAGACTGGAGATCGGCTCGGGGGCTTCCAGGCGCTTGTCCCGGAAGCGGTAAAACTGCTGTAATCCATCGTTATGGATCAGATTGGCGACTGCCTGGCAGCCGCGACAGCATACTGCGTAATCCTCGCCGCTTACGGTGACTTGAAGGTTGATGGCGGCGGGAACGGGATTACTGCAGTGATAGCACTTTTCGGCTTCACTCATTCTCAGTCGGGACAGCTGGGCTCAAAGTGATTTTGGCGTCGGTGGGAAACCAGCTTTCGCCTTTCAGGCGCCAGGTCCCGTCGGCGTCGGACAGGTGGATGTAACGTCTGCCTTCGATTGGGCTGGGCAAAATGCCGTGGTAGCCGTCATCCTGGGCGACCAGGGCAATGTTGTAATCATGCTCCGCCAAAGTAGGGTGAATGAACTGAATGTTCAAGCGCTCCGCCTTCTTGATGGGAATGCCTGAGGTCAGCACCAGTTTGATGCGTCCGTCTTCATCAATACTCGCCTGCGCCGACAGAGCATAGTCTTGCGCAGTGCGGTCTTTGGCCAACTCCTGGTTGATCGCCAGGCCGTCTTTGTAATAGTCGTCTTTAACCAGCGTATCCTTCCCGCGTACGGCGAGAGTGACCATCAGGATGCTGAACAACACGGAAGAGGCGGGCAGACCTATCAGCAGCCACACCCATTTTTCTTTGTACCAAGGCAGAACAGTTCCAGCCGACATAGCAGAATTACTCATTAGAATTTAACCGGCGCAGGACCAAGGAAACGGCTTTCGGAGTCAATTTTCACGGAAGCGTCGTCAACCGCCTGCGCTTTAAACACGATATCATGATTACGCTCTGTCAGCGCACTGGGTTTAGCCTCCACCGCCATCGGAATGGAGCGCACTTCAGAGGGCTCCAGGGTGAATTCGCTCTTGCCGGAGATGCTGACGCCATCCATCCCTTCCACCGTGATGACAAAGGTGCGCACCTGGTCGGACATATTCATCAGCTGCAGGGTGTAGGCGTTCTCAATGTAGCCTTTGGCGTTGGTCTGGAACAGAGCGCCTCGGTCACGAATGACATCCAGCTCAACAGGAAGGCGCGTTCCCAGTTTGAAGGCGAAGGCCGACATCATGATAGCCAGCGCCAGACCATAGCCAATGGTGCGTGGGCGCAGCAGTTTGGAGTCCTTGCCCTCCAGTTTCTGCTCTGTGGTATAGCTGATCAGCCCTTTCGGGTATTCCATTTTCTCCATGACCGAGTCGCAGGCGTCGATACAGAGCGCGCAACCTATGCACTCGTACTGCAGACCGTCGCGAATATCGATGCCGGTTGGGCAGACCTGCACGCACATACCGCAGTCCACACAATCCCCCAAGCCAACTTCTTTTGGGTCGGCGGAGCGTTTGCGGCTGCCTCTGGGTTCGCCCCGGTTAAGGTCATAGGACACCACCAGTGTGTCTTTGTCGAACATGACTGACTGAAAGCGAGCGTAAGGACACATGTACAGACATACCTGCTCGCGCATCCAGCCTGCGTTGATATAGGTGGCCAGGGTAAAAAAGGCGATCCAGAAATACGCCCAGCCGGAACTGATATCAAAGGTGAAGAAGTCAGGGACCAACTCGCGGACAGGGTAGAAATATCCCACGAAAGTCAGACCGGTGGCGAAGGCTACGAATAACCAGGAAGCATGCTTGGCCGCCTTTTTCAGCGCCTTCTGCTTGTTCATGGAGGCCTGATCCAGCTTCATGCGCTGGTTTCGGCTGCCTTCAATGCGTTCTTCCAGCCACATAAAGATGAACGTCCAGACGGTTTGCGGGCAGGTGTAGCCGCACCAGACTCTTCCAAACAGAGTGGTGATAAAGAATAGGCCAAAGGCGCAGATAATCAGCAGCCAGGACAGCAGCACAAAGTCCTGCGGCCAGAACGTGGCGCCGAATATGTGGAACTTGCGGTTTGGCAAATCGAACAGCACCAGTTGCTGTCCATCGACGCTGATCCAACAGAACAGGAAGTACATTCCCATCAGGAACCAGAGCGAAAAGGAGCGGACCTTTTGGAATACGCCAGTAATTTCCTTGACGTAAATTTTCTTGCGGGCTTCGTAAAGTTCGACCGTTTTGACTTTCGGAGTGGAGGCGTCTTGCGGGTCGATATTTTGGACCGGGATCTTATTACTCATGATGCTGTCCAAGGTTTAATCACTTTAGCTTTGTCCAAACAGCGAATGACCAAAGCTAAGGAGACTAAGCCGCCGGAGCCCCGCTAAGAGGGCTCCGGCATCGCAATGCTTAGCGATGAGACAAAGAGTAGATGTATGCAGCCAGCAGGTGAATACGCTCTTCACCCAGCTTGTCCTTGAAGGATGGCATAACGCCGCCGCGGCCGTTGCGGACTGTCGCCTCAACGATCGCTTGAGTGCCGCCGTACAGCCAGATGCCGTCAGTCAGGTTGGGTGCGCCCATGTCATGGCTGCCTTTACCGTCTTTGCCGTGGCAAACGAAGCAGTTGGCGGCGAATATTTCAGCGCCTTTCGCAGCCATGGCTTCGTCAACGTCTTCCTGGTTGCTCAAAGAGCGAACGTAGTTAGCGACTTGTTTAACGCCTTCTTCGCCGATCTCGTCCTTCCAGGCGCGCATGGCTGAGCCGTTACGACCGTCAGTGATGGTCTCTTTGATTTTCTCCGGCGCGCCGCCGTACAACCAGTCATTATCAGTCAGGTTAGGGAAGCCGGTAGCGCCGTGCGCGGTGCTGCCGTGACAAACTGCGCAGTTGTTGGCGAACAGACGCTGGCCGATTTTCATGGCCTTGTCGTCTTTGGCCAGTTCCTCGATTGGCGTAGCCGCCAGCTTGGCGAAAATCGGGGCGTAGGTTTCTTCCGCCTTTTTAACTTCCGCTTCCCACTGGTTTACGGAGGTCCAGCCGAAAATACCCTTGTAACTGCCCAATCCAGGATAAAAAACCAGATAACCGAGCCCGAAGACAATGGTTCCCATGAACAGAACCAGCCACCAGCGGGGCAGGGGATTGTCATACTCTTCGATGCCGTCGAACGAGTGACCCATGGTCTGCTCGGTTTCGGTATCGAACTTCTGGCTTTTGCGGGTGACCCACAGCAACCAGGCGCAACCAAATATTGATCCCAGGACGATAAAAGATATCCATCCGGTCCAGAAACTAGTCATGTTTTTTAGTCTCCGCTTCGCGTACTGACTTAGCGTCCGCTTCGTCATCTTCAAAGGGCAGGTTCGCAGCTTCGTCAAACGTTTTCTTTTGTTTGGAACTGAAGGCCCATACCACTAAACCGATGAACGCCGCCATGATGAACAGGGTGGCTAACCCGCGGACAGTATTAATATCCATTGAACTTACCGTTTGATTGCCGTACCCAGTTGCTGCAAGTAAGCAACCAGGGCTTCAATCTCATACTTGCCTTCAACCACTTCCGCTGCGCCTTCGATGTCCTCTTGGGTATAAGGTACGCCGACTTTGCTGAGAGCGTTCAGTTTGGCTGCCGTTTTCGACGGATCCACCTTGGTGGTGAACAACCATGGGAAAGCAGGCATGTTGGATTCCGGAACCACGTCGCGGGGGTTGTACAGGTGAGCCCTATGCCAGGCGTCACTGTACTTGGTCCCTACACGGGCCAAGTCCGGACCAGTACGCTTGGAGCCCCACAGGAATGGGTGCTCATAAACAGACTCGCCGGCGACAGAGTAGTGGCCATAGCGCTCGGTTTCTGCGCGGAACGGACGCACCATCTGTGTGTGGCATACGGTGCAGCCTTCACGGATGTAGATGTCGCGTCCTTCCAATTGCAGGGCGTTGAGCGGCTTGAGGCCTTCAACCGGTGTCGTCACTTCTTTGGTGAAGAACAAAGGTACGACTTCTACGAGTACACCGAAGCTGATTGCGACCACGATCAGAGGGATCATCAAGCCAAGGTTTTTCTCGACGACTTCATGATTCATCGAATTTTCTCCCTCTCAGTTAAACAGCGTGTGGAACAGAGTCAGCTTGCGCCAGCGCATCAATTGCTTTGGCGTCGCTTTGTCTGACGGTTTTCCAGGTGTTGTACGCCATGACCAGCATGCCGGACAGGAATACTGCTCCGCCCAAGACGCGGACAGCGTAGCCAGGGTAGCTGGCGTTCAGCGCCTGTACGAAGCTGTAGGTCAGGGTGCCGTCTTCGTTAACTGCACGCCACATCAGACCTTGCATGATGCCGTTGACCCACATTGCGGCGATGTACAGTACGGTGCCGATCGTCGCCAGCCAGAAGTGAACGTTGACCAGCTTGACGCTGAACATTTCTTTCAGACCGTACAGACGAGGAATCAGGTGGTAGAGCGCGCCGATGGAAATCATCGCTACCCAGCCCAGAGCGCCGGAGTGAACGTGGCCGATAGTCCAGTCAGTATTGTGAGACAGCGCGTTGACGGTCTTGATAGACATCATCGGGCCTTCGAAAGTGGACATACCATAGAAAGACAGAGATACAACCAAGAAGCGCAGAACCGGATCGGTGCGCAGCTTATGCCATGCGCCGGACAGGGTCATCATGCCGTTGATCATACCGCCCCAGGAAGGAGCCAGCAGAATCAGAGACATGACCATACCCGCGCTTTGCGCCCAGTCAGGCAGTGCGCTGTAATGCAAGTGGTGCGCGCCGGCCCATACGTAAATGCTGATCAGCGCCCAGAAGTGAACGATGGACAGACGGTAGGAGTAAACCGGACGTTCCGCCTGCTTGGGTACGAAGTAGTACATGATGCCCAGGAAGCCGGCGGTCAGGAAGAAGCCTACCGCGTTGTGCCCCCACCACCACTGCACCATTGCGTCAATCGCGCCTGCGTAAACAGAGTAAGACTTCATGGCGGAGACAGGGATCGCCATGCTGTTGCCGATGTGCAAAACGGCGACAGTAATAATGAACGCGCCGAAAAACCAGTTGGCGACATATATATGCTTGCTTTTACGCTTGGCGACCGTGCCGAAAAATACGATGGCGTACGCGACCCAAACAACCGCGATCAGGATGTCGATCGGCCATTCCAGCTCGGCGTATTCTTTGGAAGTGGTGTAACCAAGAGGAAGCGTAATAGCGGCCAGGACGATAACTGCCTGCCAGCCCCAGAAGGTGAAGCTGGCCAGACCGTTGGAAAACAGAGAAGCCTGACTGGTGCGTTGGACGACATAGTAGGAAGTTGCGAAAAGTGCGCATCCGCCGAAAGCGAAGATAACGGCGTTAGTGTGCAGTGGTCTCAAGCGACCGAAGTGGAACCATGGATAGTGAGTATTTAGTTCCGGCCATACCAGCTGTGCTGCGATAAGCACGCCGACAGCCATGCCCACTATACCCCAAACAACTGTCATGATGGCGAACTGACGCACCACCTTGTAGTTGTAGGTTTCGTTAGCACTTACTGTATTCATTAGTGACTATTCCTACCCTGAGTTGATTAATACGGCGCAAACCTGCTGGCGAGTTCTTTATGCTTTTGCAATTTTGAGTTGTCGCCCAGTTCGAATGTCAGGCTTTCAGGATCCAGAAACCAGGGGCCTCTTTTTCCTCCCCCTCGACAGCGGGCCGAAGCATAAGAGTTGCGCAATAGGGCTGTCAACTTAATATGCTTGGCCAAGTCATTATCTCCACATATTTTTTCCCCTGCTTGATATGCATCAAACGCGTTATAAACCGGAGGGCGGATGCGTTAGTTCAGAAGGGGAGCGTCTGTCTTAGACTTTACTGCAAGGGAAGTCTCAGGGCATGTGAAGCAATGACCAAAGGACAGGAAATCCCTCTCACCCAATGCCTAAATAACTACTAGAAATAATAGATGATTTTTGGATGATTTCTGGTCGATTTTATATGAGATGACTCCTTCCTTTAATAAAGGAGGCGAGATCCTGATAATGACGGCCTTCGTGTAAAGATGAATATTTTTTCAGATCGTAGTTTTCGCATTGGTTTTTGGTTGATGGAGGGCGTATGCGCTTTATGTTCGACGGCCCGGAGCAGGCCGGGAAGGTTCTCTTATTCGCTCATGGCGCCGGTGCGCCGATGGACTCCGATTTCATGTCTTTTATCGCACAGGAGGTCAGCGCCGGCGGCGTTAAAGTTGTGCGCTTTGAATTCCCTTATATGCAAGAGCGTCGCGATAACGGAAAGAAGCGTCCGCCGGACCGTCAGGAGAAGTTGCTGACTTGCTTTGCGGAGGCGTTGGAAAACTGTCCTTCTGATGCGAAGGTATTTCTGGCTGGCAAATCTATGGGCGGACGCATGGCCAGTATGCTGGCGGCGGATTTGCCGGAGGGCGACTCCCGGGTGCGAGGATGGCTGGCGTTCGGCTATCCCTTTCATCCCCCTGGCAAACCGGAAAAACTCAGGACTGAGCACCTGGCGAATATTCCTCTTCCCGGACTGGTGCTGCAGGGCGAGCGGGACCCTTTTGGCGGCCGTTCTGAGAATATGGAGCAGTATCTGAACCAGCAAAGCGCTATGGTATGGCTCCCCGACGGTAATCATGATCTGGCCCCGCGCAAGGCTTCCGGCCTGACCAAAGAGCAAAACTGGCGCACGGCGGCTCAGGCGGCGCTGGCCTTTATACTACGCTGATTTGCCCGGGGCGATAGGATCGACGACAATAGCGGCCTTTACCCAGCCGCGCATTGGCGCGTCGATGAATTGATGATTGGAAATGCCCGGATGTCGCAAAAATACCCTACCAGTTCTTCCCGTAAACGTTCCCCTTTAAGCTCCGGCAAATACTCCGCCATCGGACTACTCGCCTACTGCCGGCCTGGATTTGAAGCGGAGTGCGCACAGGAGCTGCAAAATATCGCCTCGCTGCAGTTTGTGTACGGATACTCAAAAATAGAAAAGGGATCGGGCGTTGTATTTTGGCGCTGCTCCCAAGGCAATGCGCTGGATGTTTATAAAGAGATAGAGGTGAGTCGCTGTATTTTTGCGCGGCAGGTGTTTTGCGCGCTGCATGACCTCGAAATTGAAGACCCTACTGATCGCGTCTCGCCGGTAGTCGAAGCGCTGCGCGCCGGCGGCGCATTTGGGTTCCTGCATATTGAAACGCCGCTGGAAGATGAAGCTGGCTCTCTGCAGAAGCTGGCCAAGAAGCTGACGGCGCCTATGAGCGCTGCCTTGCGCAACGCGGGCATATTGAGCAAGGCCAAGTCGGAGGAACTGCCTCAGTTGCATCTGGTATGTCTGTCTGGTCAACACATCATCGCCGGCTTGGCGATCTACCCCAACAGCAGCGCCTTACCGCTGGGCATTCCCCGCCTGCGGTTTCGTAATGAAGCGCCGAGCCGCTCCGCTTTAAAAATAGAGGAAGCGTTTCTGACCATGTTGACCCCCGCGGAGCGCGAGTTCGTATTGAAACGCGGACAGCGGGGCGTGGACCTGGGCGCGGCGCCGGGCGGTTGGACCTGGTACATGGTGACCCAGGGCGTGAAGATGACGGCGGTCGATCATGGCGCCTTGCAGCAGGAGCTTCTGGAAGACCCGGCGGTGACCTACGTCAGCGACGATGGATATGTTTATAAGCCGCAGAAGAAAGTCGATTGGGTCGTATGCGATATCGTGGATAAGCCGAAGCGGACCATGGAGCGTATGGCGGACTGGTTGTGTTATGACTGGACCACCTATGCGCTGTTCAATCTCAAGCTGCCAATGAAAACGCGCATGGATGAAGTGGAAGCCTGCTTGCAACGGCTGCAGGAACGCCTTCTCGGCGCCGACATTGAGTCGGAAGTGCGTGTGAAGCAGTTATACCATGATCGCGAAGAAGTCACTGTATTGGCGCTCACAGGGCATTTTCTGACCGCTTTCCAGAAGCATTAACGCGTTACCCGCGAAGACCTAAATCAGAGGCATTCGGGGCATAAGGCCCTGAGTCTCTGGTTGTTGCTCAGCTGGTCTCTCTTTAGGAGTGTTCCAGGATGGTGACTTTCTCTTCCCGGTCCATCATCGGAATCAGCTCCGCCATCAGCGCCTTACGCTCATCCGATGTCTGCCAGGACTGCCAGTCCTGCACGGAGCGCCAAGTCGACCAGATTACCCGGTAGTTGGGTTCGTTGGCGTTACGCAGGGATTCGCCGGATAAAAATCCAGGCGCCTGCACAGCCGCTTGCAGGATCTTTTTCGCGGTGTATTCGTAATTGGTTTCCAGGGTCTTGGCGATATGGCGTTCGATCAGCACGCGGATCATGTGGCTCACCTCCGGTTTAGCAACGCTTGTTGTTATGAGTATAACAAGCAATCCCATGCAGTTGAGGCCGATGCGGCGTTGAAGGTGTATAATCGCCGCCACGAAATGGAGAGGTTGCAATGAACGACAGCAAGAACGAAAACGTAGAATACTCGATCGACAGCGTCATGGATGTGTGCGGTCTGTTTTGTCCCGAGCCGGTCATGATGCTACATAACCGCATTAATGATGTGGAAGTGGGGAGCGTTATCGAGGTTTTGGCGACTGACCCTTCGACTCAGAGAGATATCCCCAAGTTCTGTCAATTCCTGGGCCATGAATTGCTGGCGTCAGGCGAGCGGGACAAGCAGTTTTTTTATCATATCCGTAAAGTCGGCGGCTAAGACTTCAGCCCTTGGCGGTCGCGATCTCCGGTTTTCTGGGTCGACTATAGAAGAAGGTTAGTGCGCCAGCCAGGATAATCAGACCGCTTCCGATCCAGAGTTCCAAATAGATCTCCTCACTCCAGATTAACCATCCCAACAGGCCGGCAATCGGTAACGACGCGTAGCTGTACAGGCCTATTTTGCCCGGCGACGCCAGTGTATAGGCGTGGGTGGTTGATAACTGACCGATTGTCGCCAGTATGGCGAATAGAAACAGCCATAGCAGGGTGACCGGCTCCAGCGCCCGCCAGTACCAGAACATGGGAATGCAGGACAGTAGCGTGCTGAACAGATTGAAATAGAAAACAATGCGGACGCTGGGTTCGGTAGCGCCTAAGCGACCAATGACCACTTTGGCGCCGGCGGCGAACAGGGCGCCGCACAATCCTGTGAGAATGGCGAGTCTCCCTGCGGCGGCAAGGCTGTCTGGTTGCAGGATTATCAGGACGCCGAGAAACCCCAAACCCAGGGAAAACGCCAAAATCGGCGTCGGACGCTCGCGTAGCCAGACCCAGGCGATGACTGGAATAAATAGCGGCAGCATCAGTTTCAGCATGGTGGCTTCCGCCAGACGAATGGACGCGAAAGTGTAGATCAGGCAGGAAAAAGCGGCGACGCCGAGGGCGGCGCGGAGAAAATGAAGCGACAATCGCTGGGTTTTGAAAGCGCTACGGCCAGAGCGGAGCAGCAGGGGGGTAAGAAACGCCAAGCCGAAGAGATTGCGGAAAAACACCATCTGCCAGACATGGGCTTCCAGGCTGATATGTTTCACCACCATGCCGGTAAGCACGAAAAAGCATTCGCCGAGAATGATGAACGTCACTCCCCGCAGAAAACGATCTTGCGGCATGCGCTGACAACCCTTAACGATGGATGATTGCGACGCCGGGCAGTTTATATATCTTTAACGTGATTAAGAAGCGCGTTTTTGGAGATTTCGCCCAGGAAGCGTTTGGACGCCAATTCCGCGCCCTTGGCGTCAAAAAAGATGAACGCGGGAGGTCCGAATATGCCGTAGCGCTTGAGCAGCGCCTGATTGCCTTGGTCGTTGTCAGTGACGTCCGCCTTGATAAGGTGAAAGCGGCTGAGTCCGGCTTGCACTTCGGGTAGAACGAAGGTTTCCCGCTCCATGATCTTGCAGCTGATGCACCAGTCGGCGTAGAAGTCCACCATAACGGGTTTTCCGCTGGCGGAAGCTTTGGCGACTTCCTGGTCTAACTGCTCTGGTGAAGTGACTTTAACGAAAGATAGCGGTTGCATGGAGGAGCCGCCTGTAGCCGCCGCTGCGGATTTGATCGCATAGGGCGCTAGAGGTTGCAGCGGGTCGTTAGCGCCCGCCGCTGCGCCCAGCATCAGAGTGACTGCGTAGACGAAGAACACCAGTCCCAGACCTTTGCTGAGCTTCTGCCAGCCGCTCCAGCCGGATTCGACATTGGTGAATGCTCCCATGTAAACCGCAGAAACGCCGATCAATACTGCCCATAAAGTCAGAGTGGCTTCCGGCGGCAGGATACGCTCCAGCATCCATATGGCGACACCTAGCAGGGCGACGCCGAACACATGTTTCACATGCTCCATCCAGGCGCCGGCGCGGGGCAATAGTTTGGTGCCGCCTGTACCAAGAATGAGTAATGGCAAACCGATGCCCAGGCTGAGTCCGAACAATGCGACGCCGCCTTTGAACGCTGAACCCAGGTAGGCGGCATAGCCCAGTGCCGCGATTAGGGGCGCTGATACGCAGGGAGACACCACCAGTGCGGAAAGCAAGCCCATAATAAACACGCTGATGATTTCGCCACCCTGCTGCTTGCTGTTCATACCGCTGAGCTTGTCACGCAAAAACGAAGGCATCTGAAGCTCATAGAAGCCGAACATGGATAGGGCGAGAAGTACGAATAATCCGCTGAAAATGATCAATATCCAGGGTTTTTGCACCTGCGCCTGAATGTTGGCCTCCTGACCCAGTTCACCGAAGTGGCCTGCGGCGGCGCCCAGCGCTGTATAGACCGCGGCCATGCCCATGATGTAGCTAAAGGACAGGATAAAGGAACGCAGCATGGTGACTTCTTTTTGCCCGACGATGATGCTGGATAAAATGGGCACCATGGGGAATACGCAAGGTGTAAACGCCAAACCAATACCCACGGCCATCAGGATGAAAAAGCTGAATAACAGACCCTGGGCGATGAGGTAGTCCGTAATCGAGTTGGATGAAGTGAAATCAACGTCAGCAGCCTTGCTTGGGGATGGCGTGCTGGAAGTGATCGCGGCGCCTGAGCTGTTTTGACCTGTAGAGGGAGGAGTGGATGAGGAGGTGTCGTTTGTCGTTGCAGCTGGCGCAGGACTAACCGACTCCGTTCCGATAAACAGCGCTGTTTCTGTCTGCGGCGGATAACACAAACCGGCTTCCGCGCATCCCTGATAGCGCACTTTGAACTCAACTTCAGCGCCTTCCTCCGCCGCCACTGGCACGCGGATTGTAAGCTCATCGTGGTAGACATAGACCATGCCGAAGTAGGGGTCTTCTTTCTCCTCGCCAGGGGAGGAATAGGTCCAGCGCCCTTGCGTTACACCCTCTGCGTCTGTCGTCACCGAGGTGCGGTCTTTGTACAGATAATAGCCGTCAGCAATCGCCCAATGCAGGACTAGTTCGTCCCCTTCCACCGATGACGTGAACCGGTAGGCTTCCTCTACGGGGAGGAATTCCGGTTCGGCCAGAAAACCGCTGTTGTCGCCGAACAGGTTATTTTCTGCTCTGACCGTGGCGCAGCAAAACAGCGTCAGTATGAATAGGACTCTGAGTAGTTGGGGCATGTTTCTCGCTACAGGTGCTTAAAATTTAAATTGGCGCTATCCAGCGCGCCTGTTCCCCGGGCGTCCCTTCGGTTGCGCGGGTATGGACTGGTTCAATATGACAATTTACTGGGTTGAAGGTTCAAAAAACTTGAACTTCTCGTTGAAATTACAATTGATTACCTTATCCATAAAATCGATAATCGGCCATCATAATCCAAGGTCCCTGTCTGCGCGACTTTCTGCGGTTAAGTTAAACTATTTTTAAGATCCGCCTGAATGTGTCGCAACGCCTATACTCTAAGTGCTTCGCACGGGCGATGGGGCGTCCATAAGACGGGCATGCCGCCCGGCTTGATTGTAGCGACACGGAGCTGTCACGCATCGGGGTTTTTTACGCGTTGTCGAGTTATTCCAGATTAGACTTCTCCATGCCGGCCGCTACGGCGCATGACTTACAGCATTTATTCGACGGTTTGTTCCGGGAAACATTGAATACAGTGCTGGTGCGGGGAGAAGGCGAGCCTATTTACTTACCCGCTTCCGCCACAGGCGGTTGCAATGAAATCCATTTTGCTCATGGCTTTGTGAACAGCGCGTTGCATGAGATTTCTCACTGGTGCATCGCGGGCGAAGCGCGCCGCCAACTGACCGACTACGGGTACTGGTACGAGCCGGATGGCCGCAGCGCCCAACGTCAGGCGGAGTTTGAGCGGGTTGAAGTGAAGCCGCAGGCGTTGGAGTGGATTCTGGCGGAAGCCTGCGGCGTAAAGTTTTTTATTAGTTTCGACAATCTCGACGGTCAAGGCGCCGCCGGGGAAGAGGCCTTCAAGGCCGCCGTTCATGAACAGGCGCGACGCTATCTGCAAGAAGGATTGCCGCCGCGCGCCCAGCAACTTCTGGACTGTTTTTTGGACACATACATAGGGCGGGAAAATTTCGGACTGTCTCTGTTTGCACTGGATAAGATATGAATGTTTGCGGAGATCCCGGAATAACCCAAATAAGCGGTGCGCGATGGAGCGTCCGCGGATAAGCTTCTCAATATCCCATTCACTGAGCTTTTCGCGAAGAGCGGGCGGTTGGCGAATGAGGCGTTGGCGGGCTTGTTTTAAACAACTTATTGCAAACATTGCAGGTCCAGTCGCCCATCGCATAAAGTATGTGGTTTGGACTACGTCGGTTTGCCGGGAATATCTTCAAAAATCATGACAGTTAGTGATCAAACGACGGATAACGCCGTCCTCTTTTCTTCTCTGAATTTACATCCAAAACTTGAGCAGGCTATTCGCGATCTGAATTTTGAGCGCTGCACTCCGATTCAGGGGCAGACGCTGCCGCACACGCTGCAGGGAGTGGACCTGATCGGTCAGGCGCAGACAGGCACCGGCAAGACCGCCGCGTTCCTGATCACCATTCTACAGCGACTGGTTTCCAACCCGATCCCAACGGAAGAGCGTTTCTCCAGTGAGCCGAGAGCATTGGTGGTGGCGCCGACACGGGAACTGGCGCTACAGATCGAGAAAGACGCCTGTGCGCTCGCGAAACACCTGAAACTGAACATCATTTCCGTCATTGGCGGCACGCAGTTGGATCGCCAGCGCAGAAAGCTGCGGGACGAAGCCGTGGATCTGCTGATCGCCACGCCGGGCCGTCTGCTTGATCATCTCACCAGCGCCGACATTTATCTGGATCAGGTGGAGGTGCTGGTGCTGGACGAAGCGGATCGCATGCTGGACATGGGTTTCATTCCCGACGTCAAACGCATTGTCCGGGCGACGCCGAGAGAGCGGCAGACTCTGCTGTTCAGCGCGACCTTCAGCGAAGACATCAAAAATCTGGCGCGGCGCTGGACTGAAGAACCGGTGGAAGTCATGCTGGCGGTGGATCACCTTCCCGCCAAAACCGTGGATCAGCGCGTTTACATGGTGGAAAGCAGCGCCAAGCGCAAGCTGTTGGTGAACCTGCTGAAGGACAGTGAAACCCGTCGCGTGATCGTATTTTGTAACCGCCGCGACGAAACCCGCAGTCTGTCGGAAGCCTTGAATCGCCATTCCATCAAAAATGAGCTGATATCCGGCGAGCTACCCCAGCAGAAACGTGTGAAGACGCTGGAACGCTTTCGTAAAGGCGACTTCCGTGTGTTGGTCGCCACTGATGTCGCGGGCCGTGGTCTGCATATCGATGGCGTGACTCACGTAGTCAATTACAATCTTCCCGACGACCCGGAAGATTACGTTCACCGTATCGGACGCACCGGGCGCGCAGGCGCGACGGGCGTCTCCATCAGCTTCGCCTGTGAGGATGATTCCTTCCTGATTCCGGAACTGGAGAAATACCTGGGTCATGAGCTGGCTCTGATTCACCCGGATGATGATTTACTGCAGTAGCCGAGCATACCGACCAAGAGGAAAGGGAAGATGAAAATAGTTGCAGATGAGAATATTCCGCTACTGCAGCCGTTTTTCGGATCAATGGGAGAAATTCATACTCTTCCGGGACGTGAAATCAGCAACGAGCACCTGCGTGACGCAGATGTGCTGCTGGTGCGCTCCGTGACCAGGGTGGACGAACGCCTGCTGGAAAATACCGGCGTGAAGTTTGTCGGCTCCGCCACTATTGGTTGCAACCACGTCGACATGGACTACCTCACTTCTCGGGGGGTGGGGTTCAGTAATGCGCCAGGCTGCAACGCCAGCGCAGTGGTCGAGTATGTGGTGAGCTGTCTGTCCGTCCTTAGCGAACAGTTGGGTTTCGAGCTGGAAGACAAGACCGTGGGCATTATCGGGCGCGGTGAAATCGGCGGGCGTCTTGAACGCGCGCTGACCTTGCTGGGGCTTGAGGTGAAATCCAACGATCCTCCCAGAGAAGCTGCTGGAGAGCAGAATCTGTTTCCCTTGGAAGAGGTATTGCAGTGCGACATTATCACGCTGCACACGCCGTTGACGGATTCAGGTCCCTACCCAACGCAGGGTTTGCTGAACGCGGCGATGATCGAGAATCTGCGTTCGGACCAGATCCTGATCAACACCTGTCGCGGCGAAGTGATCGACGAAGCTGCGCTTAAGGGTCGACTGCAGAGAGGGGATGGCCTGACCGTTGCGCTTGACGTTTGGAACAACGAGCCCGCTATTGATGTGGAGCTGGCGATGCTTTGCCACTTCGCTACGCCGCATATTGCGGGCTACACACTGGATGGGCGCACGGCGGGAACAGAGATCATATATCAACACCTGAGCCGCTATCTCGGCTTGCCGGTAAGGCACAAACTGGGGCAGTTTTTGCCCGAGCCGCCGCTGCGCAGAATGGCGTTTTCCTCTGGAGTAGATCCAGACTGGGCGTTGCACACGGCGATCAGAGCAAGTTATGACGTGCGCCACGATGATAGTCAGCTGAAGCGCACCTTGCGTCTGGATGCGCCCATACGGGCGCAAGAGTTTGATCGTTTACGCAGAGAGTATCGCGTGCGCAGAGGGTTTGATCGCATCAAGATTGAACTCAAGGGCGGCAAAGCGGATCTTCTGGCCACCCTGAGCGCGGTTGGGTTTAACCTCAGCTCGAAATAGCTCAGCCCTTCTGCCGCTGGCGCATATTCATGTGCTGGCGGCTCCACGGATTCCAATTATCCTCCATTGCTTTCAGCGCCTGCTGAATCATTGCCTCAGTGATGGGGATCTCTTCGCCGTTTTCCGTAATGATGGCGGCGCCGTTCATGCGTTCGTCGTCGCCAGTCTCGCTTGCCGATTTACGCCAGTTGTTCGCTTGCATTTGCCCGGACCTCCAGAGTTTGCACCAGCCTAAACTTGTCTCATGACGATCCCGTGACACGAGATGGACATCTGTTTTCGGCGTTTTTGCTCTCGGCAGACGTCCTTATATCTAAAATTAGCCCATGGCGTCAGCTTGAGCCATCAGGCTCAGGAAGGCTCTCCCAAGGCATTATCGATAGAAAATGCGAAAAAGCTCGAAAAGTGGACGATAATATATTGAAAGGCAAACCAACCTGAATTGGCGCTTATTTGTGAATCATTGCAAAAAAATGACTATTCGGGCTCACAAGCAGCGACAGACGGTCGATACTAAACTGTCGAAATTATCGTCACGGAAAGAGGCGATCAATCCATTCCGGCATGAATAAAGGCGTTACAATGTAGACGTCGCTGGATACTAGTCTTGGAGAAATGGCTGAGTGGGTGATAAAGCAGCGGTGTATTCTCCCAAGGATGTGGAAATACCATTTGAAAAGCTGGGACTGCAAGTTGGCGATCCTTTGCATCTGGAGAGCATGGACCAGAGTGCGCGCTATCATGTGCGGTTAATCGGGTTTGTGCCTGGACAAAGCGTAATGGTCACAACGCCTGTCGTGGATGGCAAACAGTTGATTTTGAAAAAGGATCGCCCGTTCACCGTGCGCTCTGTAGCGAAGAATAAAGTGTGCGCTTTCACCAGTCAGGTCAAGCACATGGCGCTTCAGCCGTTCGCCCATGTCCATCTGGAATACCCCAAAGAGCTTTTGGCGCTGCAAGTACGCAATGCTGAACGACTCAAGGTCGAAATTCACACTCAGGTCAACAGCGACTTCGATACTGGCTTGGGCGACTGGCCGAAAGAGGCTGTGATTATCGATATCAGTAAGACCGGCGCCGGGGTGAAATCCATCGTAAAGCTGGGGGACGCCGGAGAAGAAGTGATTCTGCGTTTCGCTTTGACGGTGGCGGATATCACCAAAACGTTCAACGTCACCGGCATTATTCGCAATCGCACCATCATGGATCAGGATGATGCGCCTTTCAGGTATCTATATGGCGTGCAGTTCACCGGGTTGTCTGATGCGGCGAAAATCGTCATCAGCGGCTTTGTGCATGAGCTGCAATTGTCCAAGTAATCAATCTGATGTCGCTTGGATGCATAGAGCGAAACGACAAAGCCCGGTGTCTAAACCGGGCTTTTTTGGTTGAGCTGAGCTTTAACGGTTCTTAACGATTGGCGGCAAGAGCGGCGATACGCTCATCCAGGGGAGGGTGGCTGGAGAACAGGGCTTTAAAACCCTGTTTGACTCCCTCGGTTATGCCAAAAGCGGTCAGCGTGTCAGGCATTTCATTCGGCGACTGCGTCTCGGCTTTCAAGCGTTGCAGCGCCGCTATCATGGCTCCAGAACCCGCCAGTTTGGCGCCCATGGCGTCGGCGCGGAACTCCCGTTTACGGGAAAACCACATGACAATAATGGATGCGAGAATGCCCAGCACTATTTCAGCAAAAATAGTGGTGATGAAAAAGCCGATGCCGTGACCGTTTTCATTTTTGAAGACCGCCTTGTCGACAATGTTGCCAATTATTCGAGCGAAGAACATCACGAAGGTGTTGATAACGCCCTGTATCAGCGCCAGGGTGACCATGTCGCCATTGGCGACATGCCCGATCTCATGGGCCAGTACGGCGCGAATTTCATCTTTGCTGAAGCGGCGCAATAGCCCTTCGCTGACCGCCACCAGAGCGTCATTTTTGTTCCAGCCTGTCGCGAAGGCGTTGGACTGTTGGGCGGGGAAAATCCCCACCTCCGGCATCTTGATGCCCGCTTCGCTGGAAAGCTCTCTCACTGTGTCCAGCAGCCAGCGCTCCACCGCGTCACGGGGCTGCCCGATCACTTGGGTGCGGGTGGACATCTTCGCCATCCACTTGGACAGGAAGAGCGATATCATCGCGCCGCTCATGCCGAATACGGCGCAGAAGATAAGAAGCGAGGTGAGATTCAGTCCGCTGCCCTGCAAATAGGGTTCAACCCCCAAAAGCCGCAACGTCACGCTCGCAACAAGCACTACAGCAATGTTGGTTGCCAGAAACAGTAGAATCCTGAACATAGTCGCCTCAAACTAAAGGGATAAGCCTACTGGGAAAATATGTTTCGGGTGGGGGAAAATCAATAAACCAGGGATTAAAGATTATTAACCGATCAGGGTGCGGAATACGCTTTTTAAAACGTAAAGCTCTAAAGATGGGCAAGTGTAAGAGAGGGGCGTTTTTCAACGAGGTTTTCGCCATTGTTCGTGGCGCAAAAAAGTGGATTGAGGTTTGATTAGGGAGTGGAAGGAGCGTGACGGTTTCGATTTTTCTGGATGATGCATGTGAAGAGCTGGAGAAGCGGGCGGAGGGGGAAAAGGTCGCTCTGGTGTTTCATTTGAAAATAAAGCGCGGCGAGGCGTATCTGAGTTGGCTGCGAGAGAGTGTGAATCGGTGCGGAGGCGAGCGGTTGTTCCGTGTGCAGGCGGACCCGGTCGCAAGGGAAGGGATGTGGCTGGATGAAATTCTGATTGATGAGTTTCCTTCGCCCAAGGCTGCGTTGAATTTTATGGCGACTCATGGCGAAGCTTTACGGAGGCATTGTGAGTCGTGGGCGGTACTGGCGGTGGTTCCTGAGTCGCCTTGGCTGTTTCGGATGGTGAGATGGATGTCCGGGCTGATTCAGGTGTTTAAAGGCGTTCGTGATACGGGGACGCCCGCTGCCGGTTGGGCGGCTGAAAACGCGGCGATTTGGCCTGATAAGGCTCAGATGGAGGTTGCTCGAAGTCAAAACCTGGATGCGCCCTTGTTTGTCTACAACCTGAATAAATACAAAGCGATAGCGGAGTATCAGGAGGGAGCAGAGCCCGAGCCTTCCGTTAGCGGCAAGGAGGCCTATGATCGCTACGCCAAATTGGCTGGATTTGAACTCATGCGGCGAGGCGCGTTTCCTGTATATGGCGGAACGCCGATCTGTTTGTTGGCGGGAGAGCCGGACTGCATGCTGCAGGATAGCTGGGATAAATTTATTTTTGTTCGTTATCCGCAGAGAAGGAATCTACTGACTACGATAGAAGGCGATGCGTTTGGTGAGAGCCAGAAGCATCGCGATGCGGGACTGGCGCGAGTGGCG
Source organism: Hahella sp. KA22 (assembly GCF_004135205.1). Classification (NCBI taxonomy): domain Bacteria; kingdom Pseudomonadati; phylum Pseudomonadota; class Gammaproteobacteria; order Oceanospirillales; family Hahellaceae; genus Hahella; species Hahella sp. KA22. The sequence continues at coordinate 2,899,607 of NZ_CP035490.1, forward strand.
ATATTCATGGCCAGTCCGGTTGGCTCAGGCTGACCCTTGCTCCTTGCGGGACAGATTCTCCGTTTCCACACGCTGCGTTATCCAACCTTGAAACGCATCCATTGCTGGCGTTGGCGCTCGGGACTTCAGTCGCGTCAACCAGTACCCGCCTTCTGAAATGAAGCAAGAAAATGGCTGTTGAATAGCGCCAGAGGCGAGGTGGCGGGCGAACATCAGTGGTGGCGCCAGCGCCACGCCCACCCCCTGCAGGGCGGCTTCCATCATGGCGATGGAAGAATCGAAAACAATGCCCTTTATCAGGTTAGCCGGTTGCGCCATGCCGGCGGCGGCGAACCAGTTGCTCCATTCGTTGGCGCGATAGGATCGCAGTAGTGTGTGTCCGCTCAAATTCTCCGGCGTACGCAACGTTTCCGCCAGGGCGGGGATGCATAAAGGCGTTAATGGCGCTTCGAAAAGCGGTGCGGCGTCGACGCCATGCCAGGCGCCGTCCCCAAACCGGATGGCGTAATCCAGGCCTTCCGCAGCGATATCCACACGGTTGTTATTAGTCGACAGGCGTATTTCCACAAAGGGATGTTGCTGCTGGAAGTCCGCCAGCCTCGGCAGCAACCATCCCACCGCGAAGGTTCCCACTACACCCAACGACAGTACTTCGCGAACTTGGCCCCCTTCAAGTCGGGACAACGCCTCTGACATACGGTCGAACGCCTGATTGACGGTGGGTAGCAGCGCTTCGCCTTCTGGTGTGATCATGAGTCCGCGGGGCAGGCGTTTGAACAACTTCACGTTGAGTCGTTCTTCCAGCACTTTGACCTGGTGGCTGACGGCGGCCTGAGTGACGCAAAGTTCAATGGCGGCCTGGGTGAAGCTCAGGTGTCGCGCGGCTGCTTCAAAAGCTCGGATGGCGTTAAGAGGAAGGTGTGGTCTGGCCATGTATGCCCAAATTTTATTTATAGCTAATGCAAAAATTGGTCGTTTGTTCTCAATTCCTCTGAATCATAAGCTATCGATCCCTAAGCGTTAAGGGCTTCGTCGCTGGTTTGGTATAAATATAATTTGTGCTTGCAAGCCAAACCCTTTTTCTACGGTTGATAGATCAACGCTTAGTCACTTCATTCAACATGGCGAGTAATCTTGGAGATACTTATGAGTTTTTTGGTGACGCGTCGTCGTTTGGCGGCGTTACTGGGATCAGCGTGCGTAGGCGGTCTATTGATGCTTTCCGGCGTCAGCGCAGCGGCGGATAAGCCTGTTCAGTTGGAAAAGGTTTTTGCGAAACTGGAAGATCGGTTGGGCGCGCGCATGGGGGTGATGGTGCTGGATACGCAGACCGGTCGGACCTGGGAGCAGCGCGGACAGGAGCGTTTTCCTTTGTGCAGTACATTTAAAGTGCTGGCCTGTGCGGCGTTGCTGGCGAAAGTGGACGCCGGTGAGGAAAATCTGACGCGCCGCGTACAGATTCAAGCCAGGGACATCGTGACCTATTCTCCTGTCACCAAAGACCGTATCGGCGGAGAGGGAATGACTCTGGGAGAGTTGTGTCATGCGGCCATGACCAAAAGCGATAACACCGCAGCCAATCTGGTGCTGAAAGCGGTCGGCGGTCCGCCCAAATTGACGGAGTATCTGCGTGGTCTGGGGGACGAAATCACCCGTCTGGATCGGTGGGAAACTGAACTGAACGAGGCAACGCCGGGCGACCCGCGTGATACGACCTCGCCAGCGGCGATGGCGTCTACGTTGAGGAAGCTGTTCTTGGATTCTCCGCTGTCGCCCGCGTCCCGTCAGCAACTGACCAACTGGTTTCTCGCCAACGAAACTGGCGACGCCAAGCTGCGCGCAGGTTTGCCGCAAGACTGGCGCATCGGCGATCGCACCGGCGGCGGAGCCTATGGCTCCACCAACGACGTGGCGGTGATCTGGCCAACGGGGCGCGAGCCTTTGATTGTGGCCGTGTATATCACAGAGACGGAGGCGGCTTTTGACGATCGCAACAAGACGATTGCCGATGTCGGTCGGGCAGTAGGGGCGGCGTTTCAGCCCTGAAGTCGGGATCGTTAAAGCGAATGTTCAAAACAAGGGTAAACCGGGTTTACCCTTGCGTATCTGGCGAGCTCAAAGGAGATGGCGCCTAAGTGCTATCAGGGTTGCGCAGGTGCAAACAGGATGCACTGCATGAGTTCCGCCAATTGCGTGGAGGTCGCTTTATGCAGTGCTTTCTTTATGAGCTGGATATTGCTCATGGCGGTATTGGGCATGGCGTCGCCGCTTTCTTCCAGAGCTGTGATGAAGCGTTGCAGGGTCGGCGAGACTACCTGATTGACAGCCAGACTGTTGAGTTTCAAAAAGGCCGGCTGAGTCAGCACCGCCTGATCGATGGCTTCCTGCCTGATGGTGTCCACAAAGCGAATCAGCCCCTCTTCCGACAGCCAGATCATGGCGGCGAAACAGGCCTGATGTCGCACACTGTGCAGCCCGAACTCGTCCGGCGTGTCCGCGCCGGAAATATCCTCCACAAAGACGGCGCTTTTGCGGGGAAAAGAGTTATAGAGCTGAATCAGGACCTTGGCTGCGTCCTTGTAGAACTCTTCTATGTGTATTTCTGGCACAATTCAATTCTCGGTTAGTTCGCTATTTCTCTATTCAGGCGGACGCTTACCGGAGCGCGTCCGCCGCAAAGGCGACGAATTACTGTTCGTAGCCTTGCAGGAAGTGGCTGATACGGCCAACCGCGCCCTCCAGTTCATCCACCCTCGGCAGGAACACCAGACGAAAATGCTGCGTGTCCGGCTGATTGAAGGCGGAGCCCTGAACGATCAGGATGCGCTCCTGCCGCAACAGATCCAGCACCATTTTTTCATCATTGTGGATGGTCAGTACCTTGGGGTCTATTTTAGGGAAAAGGTACATGGCGCCGCGAGGTTTGACGCAACTGACGCCGGGGATCTGCGAAATCAGATTGTAGGCGGTGTCACGCTGCTCCAGCAGACGTCCGCCCGGGGCCACCAGGTCGTTGATGCTCTGGTAGCCGCCCAATGCGGTTTGAATACCAAGTTGCGCTGGCACGTTGGAGCACAGACGCATGGAGCTGAGCATGGTCAGGCCTTCAATGTAGTCATGGGCGCGCAATTTGGCTCCGCTGACGATCAACCAGCCGGCGCGATAGCCCGCCGCCCGATAGTTCTTGGACAGGCCGTTGAAGGTCAGGAACAACAGATCGTCCGCCAATGAGGCGATACAGGTGTGCTCTGCTTCATCGTAGAGAATCTTGTCGTAAATCTCGTCGGCAAGGACGATCAGGCGATGGCGGCGCGCCAGCTCTACGATTTGCTGCAACAATTCCCGGGAATAGACGGCGCCGGTGGGGTTGTTGGGGTTAATAATGACGATCGCCTTGGTGCGCTCGGTAATCTTGCCTTCGATATCCGCAATGTCCGGGAACCAATCTGACTGCTCATCGCAGCGATAGTGGACGGCGCGACCGCTGGACAAAGTAACGGCGGCGGTCCACAGGGGATAATCCGGCGCGGGGATCAATACCTCGTCATTGGTGTTCAGCAACGCCTGCATCGCCATGACGATCAGCTCGCTGACGCCATTGCCCAGGTAAATATCCTCGATATCCACGTTGGCGATGCCGCATTGCTGGGTGTAATGCTGCACCGCCTTGCGCGCGGCGAACAGACCTTTAGAATCCGCATAACCTTGCGCATGGCTGAGGTTGTAAATAACGTCCTGCTGGATCTCTTCCGGAACGTCAAACCCGAATGGGGCGGGGTTGCCGATATTGAGTTTCAGGATTCGATGGCCTTCTTCTTCCAGGCGTTTTGCTTCCTGGAGCACTTGTCCACGAATTTCATAACAGACGTGGAGCAACTTATTTGATTTCTTGATTTCATGCATACTTAAACCGCTGCCGGGAACTGGCCTATAAGAAACATATATATAGAACATAAAAGGGGGCTGCGTATTATTCAATTGATGTCCCCATAATTACAAGCGGGATGCGGAAAGTCGCATATCGCAGCCTTGTGTCGGCGCCAGGGGCGGAACAATTCAGCGCCGCCTGCGTCAAAGTAAATGGAATATCGTTCAAGCGAGCAGAGAGTAATTGAGTCGGAGGTCTTATGGATAAAGTAAAGAAAAGCGACCAGGAGTGGCGTCAACAACTAACGGATGAGCAATATCGGGTGACCAGAGGCAAGGGGACGGAGCGTCCTTTCACTGGCGAGTATTACGACACGAAAGACGCGGGCGTGTATGTTTGCGTCTGCTGCGGCGAGCCGCTGTTCACCTCGGAGAATAAATATGATTCCGGCTGTGGCTGGCCCAGTTTTTGGGCCCCGATGGACAAAGAAAGAATCACGGAAGAGATGGATATGAGCCATATGATGGTGCGCACGGAAATCCTGTGCAGTAAGTGCGATGCGCACCTGGGGCATGTTTTTGACGATGGTCCGCAACCCACCGGGCAGCGCTACTGTGTGAACTCCGCTTCACTGCGCTTTCATTCCGCTGACGGCGACGCCAAACAGGAAGACGAATAACCGGCGCTCGGCGTCTCAGGAGAATTATCGTGAAATTTGCAGATCGGCTGGCGGCGGTGCGGGACCGCTTCGGCTCCGACGAGGCCATGCGCGCTGCGTTATCGGTAGCGGCGGATGCGGAGCAACTGACGCAACAGTCCGACGCTTACTATCTTTCCAATATCAGTCGGCGGATATTTCGCGCGGGGCTGAAACACAGTTTTGTCGACTCTCGCTGGCCGGCTTTTGAAGAAGCGTTTTTCGGCTTTGAGCCGGAGAAAGCGGAGCTGTTGTCGGAATCCGACCTGGATGAGCGTATGAAAGACGCCCGGCTTATCCGGCATTGGGGCAAGATGTGCTCGATTCCTTATAACGCCGCGATGGTGAGAGAAATCTCCCGCGTCCATGGCGGTTTCGGTTGTTTTCTTGCTGAGTGGCCGGAGACGGATATTGTCGGACTGTGGCGTTATCTCGCCAAACAGGGCAAGCAAATGGGCGGGCAATCAGGGGCGCGTTTCTTGCGTATGGTTGGCAAGGACACCTTTTTGCTGACGGATGATGTGGTCGCCGCCCTGAAAGCGATGGGCGTAGTGGAGAAAATCCCGACTTCGCAAAAGCAATTGCAGCACACCCAGTCGTTTTTCAATGAGTTGGCGCACACCTATTCGTTGCAGCTATGTCAGCTGAGTCAGATCCTTGCCTACAGCGTTGGCTAATCGCTGGGAAAAACAGGTAGGGGCCGAGTAAAGAATGATCGCCGCCTGGAGCCTGTCTGGCGGCGATGTTTTGTGACCCTGGACGCAAAAGATCTCAGGAGAGATTGAAAATATATATTGTGCACAATATTATTTTTTAAAATACAAAGGAGGAACCTATGAGCGTTTACGACTATCAGGTAGAGGACATTAAAGGCGCGAAGCGGGACATGTCTGAATTCAAGGGCAAGGTTCTGTTGATCGTCAACACCGCCAGCAAGTGCGGCTTCACGCCACAGTTTTCCGGTCTGGAGTCCTTGTATGAGAAATACAAAGATCAGGGCCTGGAAGTCTTGGGATTTCCCTGCAACCAGTTCATGCAGCAAGATCCGGGTAAGAACGCGGAGATCGCGGAGTTTTGCCAGCTTAACTATGGCGTCAGCTTCCCGATGTTCGCCAAGATCGATGTTAACGGCGACAGTGCGCATCCCCTTTATAAGTTTCTGAAGAGTCAGTCTAAAGGGCTTTTGGGGACGGAAGCGATTAAGTGGAACTTCACCAAGTTTCTGGTGGACAAGAACGGCGAAGTTCTTGAGCGCTTTCCGCCTACCGCTACTCCAGAAAAGCTGGAAAAGCCGATCAAGGAACTGCTGGCGTGACCATCCCTGCTTGTCAGGAAGGACGGGAAGACCAGTTGCTGGCGTTGGATAACCAGATTTGTTTTCTGTTGTATTCCTGTTCCCGCAGCATGACCTCTCTCTACCGCCCCCTGCTGAATGAGCTGGGGCTGACCTATCCGCAGTATCTGGCCATGCTGGTGCTGTGGGAGGGAGATAGGTCCGGCGAGGCGATGAGCATCAAGCACATTTGCGAGCGCCTGTTACTGGATACCGGGACGGTGACGCCCTTGCTGAAGCGACTGCAGCAACAGGGGCTGATCACCCGTCAGCGTTCAGCGGAAGACGAGCGTAGCGTTTTGCTGGGGCTGACTGACGCGGGAAGGGAGCTTAGGGCGCAGGCGGCGAAGGTGCCGATGCAATTGCTGTGTAAGGCGAACGTGGCGATTGAGGAGCTTGAACGCTTGAAAGGCGATTTACGCGGCTTTCTGGACCGCATTCAACAACTGAGCTGAGACAGTTTAGGCGAATTTGCTGCTGGCGGCCGCTGCGACAGGGTCTTCCAGCCATTTCGCCAGCATTTGGGTGAGCGCTTTTTTCTCGTAAGGCTTGGTGAGGTAATCATTCATGCCACAGCTGAGGCAGCGCTCTTTGTCGCCCTGCATGACGTTGGCGGTGACCGCGATGATAGGCAGGGCGTCATACTTGGCGTTCTGACGAATCAGTCGTGTAGCCTCGTAGCCATCCATGACCGGCATATGGCAGTCCATCAGAATGATGTCGTAGTGGTCGTTACCCACCAGATCCATGGCGTCCTGTCCGTTATTGGCGATGCTGACTTCGTAGCCCAGCTTGCGCAGGATGGTTTTCGCCACCAGTTGGTTAACCTGATTATCTTCCACCAACAGCACATGTTTCTTGCCTACCGGCGCCTCCGGCATATCCGTTCCTTCCGTAATCACCGCAGCCCCGCCAGGGTTGGCGGCCTTGTACAGGGTGTCGTAAAGCCTGTCGCGGCTAACCGGCGCACTGATCATTTGCTCGATACGCATGGCTTTGAAGGCGTCGGTGTCAGACGGAATGTTTTGTCGCGCCACCAGAATCATATGCACGTTATCGATGTCCTGATGCTCTACCAGCAACGGAGACAGGGAGCGGGAGTCAAATAAGATGATGGTGTTGGCCTCAAAGCGCTGTTCTTTCAGCTGAACGTCCTGCGGATGCTCATAGGGGTAGGAGGCGCAGGGCAACTTCCAGTTTTGCAGTTCGGCGCTGATGCATTCAAAGGTGCGATTCTCTGTCTGATGCAGCAGCACGAAATGATGCTTGAACAGGCTTTCGTCCACCTTCGGGCTGGGCGTGTTGTGGTCCGCCAGCAGGGGAAGGGTGACCATGAAACTGCTGCCGCGTCCTCGTTCCGAAATCACCTCGATCTTACCGCCCATGTGGGTGACCAGCTGGCGACACAATGTCAGACCAAGGCCGGTGCCGCCGTATTTGCGGGTGATATCGGCGTCGCCTTGAGAGAAGGGGGAAAATATAGACTCCAGCCGATCCGCTTCGATGCCGATGCCGGTGTCGGATACGCGGATTTCCACGCTCTGATTTTTCAGAATGCTCAGGCTGACGGTGACGCTGCCGGTTTCCGTGAATTTAATAGCGTTACCAGTCAGGTTGCTGACGATCTGGCGAATACGGGTGGGGTCGCCGTAGACTCGTTCAGGGAAAGTGGGGTCGATATTGGTGTACAGGGCCACATTCTTGGCGTGAGCGTTTTGCGCCAACAGGCGTGACACGTCTTCGACGGTCTTGCGAAGATCGAAGGCGATGTTCTCCAGGGTAAGCTTGCCAGCTTCCACTTTGGATATGTCCAGGATGTCGTTGAGCAACTCCAGCAAGGCGACGCCGGAGCTGTAGGCGACATTAAGCTGCTCTTTCTGCTTCTCAGACAGCGGCTCTTCCAGCGTCAGGCTGATCATGCCCAGCACGCCGTTGAACGGGGTGCGGATTTCGTGGCTCATATTGGCGAGGAAGTCCGCCCGGGCTTTGGCGCGGCTGACTGCCTCCTCTTTAGCGACACGCAGGTCGTGGTTGCTCTTGATGAGCTGTTTGTTCTTCTCGGACAGCTCTTTGGTGCGACTGTCGACAATTTGCTCTAACTGCTCTGAATAGGTCTTCAGACGGGACTCGGCTTTCTTCAGCTTGTTCAGGTTCTCATCGATTGCCTGCAGCTGGTTGTTGGTGGAGTTGACCAGGACGCCGATTTCATCCATCTCATGGCCCTTGGGAACGGGTAGACGGATTTTCTCAGGGGTTTCCGGATCGACTTCGCTGACCGCAGAGATAACTTTCACCAGGGGTTGGGTCAGCATGATATAGAACAGAATCAGCAGCACCGCGGAAAGGATCAAGCTGCGTAAAAAGCCGGACACCAGGGTAAATGCCGCCCGTTTAAGGAACTCTGCGCCGCTGGGATAAGTGTCCACGACCACATTCAGGTCGCCCAGGACAAAGTCATTCAGTTGCGGTACGAATAGCGTTTCAGTATAGGTGCGGCTGGGTTGGAACAGCAGGTCGCTGAGCCAGCGGTAGGCGGAGGTTTGTGGCTCGCGCTCTTTGCTCGCCAGCAGTCGATTGTCCGTGTCGATAATCTCCGCATGGATGATCGAGGGATGTTCAAGTAGCCCGTCCAACAGCTCCGCGGCGAGTCGGGCGTCGATGTTATAGGCGATCTGCGAGGCCGGCGCATGGCTGATGGCGACGACCGCGCGAATTTCCGCATCCAGAGAATTTTTTTCGTTGAGAAAGTCGATGATGACCTGAATCAGGCTCAGCACCATACCCAGCAACAACGCTACGGCGACGGTGTTGCGCGCCAGTCGGAAGGATAGTCGGTTGTTGATGCTAATTTTCAAGGGTTATTCCCATGAACGCCAAGCGAGCGGCGGAGATAGAGGAAACTGTCCGGCGCTCCGCCGGTCAGGAAAGCATAAGCGCTGTCCAGGCCGTCCGCTCTAATCATAAGACTGCTTTTTCTTCCATTTTTCTTCTTCTGTCACCATCTTGTCCAACTGCGCGCTCAGTCTGTCGCTTCCCTCGGCAACTGCTTCCGATTTGCTGTGCGCCGCTTCGGTGGCAAGTTTTTCCAGCTCTTTGATGCGTTGACGATAAATAAGCATGCTTTTCTGCGCAAGGGGATTCTTCTCTATTTTACCCAAAGCCTCGATAGCGTCATGGTAATGATGAATGGCGACGCGCGGCCGGTTGGTGGCTTGGGCGTGTTTGGCCTTGTTAACGTGGGAATCCGCCAGGGAGCGTACAATCAGGAACTGGGTGTTGAGAAGGTGTTTGACGCCGGTTTTCTTTTCTATGCGGCCTTTTTGGACCTGCACTTCGATAAACTTGTACAGCCCTTTAAGCAGTTTGCGGACTTCCTGCATCACCGCCTGGTTTTGTAAGTCGAGCTGAGGGAAGTCGGCCTGGCTCTTTATATTCTCCTTTATTACCTCCCACTCTTCGGCCTGGCTTTCATGGTCGCCCCGATGACCGAGATTGGCGAGCTCTTTGATGGTTTCCTGGGCGCGAGTCACCACCAGCAGACGAATGTCTTTGGGGGCGTATTGTGGCGGCAAACCTGTGGCCAGCGCTTTAAACAGCCGCAAGCGGTCAAGCAAAGCATTGAGCTGACGTTGCCGGGCGTCCTTCGCCTTTTCGCGCCACTGTCCCAAGTAAATCAGAAGCAACACCAAAATAATGACGCCGCCTATTAAGGCGGTAATATTCGTTGCAGACATCTGGGTCGTATATTTTCTATATAAATTTAGAACTTACGGAAAGTATAGATGAAACTGGGAAAGTCTACGGATTTCTGCAAAAAAATGTCTGTCTGTGCGAAGAGGGCGACTGCCTGGCGAAACTACGTCGATAGAGACTTTGGCGTTACAAAAAGCTGCAAAACTCCCCGTGTTTGCGATATGTCCGACCAGCGTTCCATGTCAAAGCGGATCTGAGCGACGCCGCAGGTGGGAAGGTTAGCGATGCGGCTGTCGGAAATGGCGTTCAACAAGTCTGTAAAACCGGGATTGTGTCCAATAATTGTGAGATTGGCTTGCGTTTGCTGTTTGATCAGAGCCAGGAGTGTGGTGTAATCCGCCTCGTAAATTTTGGCGTCCTCCTGCACGACTTTTAATAGTGCAGGATTGTCTTGGCCCAGTAGTTGCAGCGTTTGCCGGGTTCTGCGCGAAGGACTCAGCAGGCATACATCGGTGGAGAATTTCATATTCTTCAGGAAACCGCCAATCTTGGGCGCGTCCCGCAATCCCCGTTTCCCCAGCGGCCTTTCCAAATCAGGCAGTTGTGGATTCTCCCAGGAGGATTTTGCGTGACGGATCAGGGTCAGGGTATGCATGAGGGGCCGCCTGAATTTGCGCGAACTCGTATTTATAACGTGAAAATTATTCTGCCATCAATAATTCTGGCGTGCGTCAACATTGTGCGTCGATGGAGAATTGTAATAGCATCCGCACTGTAATGATAAAAAGATCGTTCAGTCCTAGATCTACCAAGGATAATTATATGAAAAAAACTATAATTGCTGCTTGTATGGGGTTAACTTTGGTTCAGCCGGCGATCGCCGCGGACTTCAAACCGGCCGTTGTTTACGATAAAGCCGGCAAGTTCGACAAATCATTCAATGAAGCGGTTTTTCGAGGAGCGGAAAAGTTTAAAAAGGACACCGGCGTTGAAGTGAAAGAGGTGGAGCCTACTAATGAGGCTCAGGTTGAACAGGGTCTTGAAAAATTGGCTCGTCGCGGCTCCAGCCCGATTGTGGCGGTTGGTTTCAGTCAGGCGAATGCGGTGGCTTCCGTCTCCGCGAAATATCCGGACGTTCAGTTCACATTGATCGACATGGTGGTGGAGAACCCTAACGTTCACTCCATCGTGTTCAAAGAGCATGAAGGCTCGTTCCTGGTCGGCGCATTGGCGGCGATGAAGTCCGCAACCGGTAAAGTCGGTTTCATCGGCGGCATGGACATTCCTTTGATTCGTAAGTTTGGTTGCGGCTTTGAGCAAGGCGCCAAGTACGAAAATCCGAAAGCGGAAGTTTTCACCAACATGATCGGCTCCACCGGCGCGGCGTTCAATAACCCGGGCAAAGCGGCGGAACTCGCCAAGAGCCAGTTTGACAGCGGCGCGGACGTTATCTTCGCAGCGGCTGGCAGCAGCGGCAGCGGCGTATATCAGGCGGCCAAAGACGTGGGCAAGTACGCTATCGGCGTAGACAGCAACCAGAACCACCTGCATCCAGGCACCATGCTGACTTCCATGGTCAAGCGTGTTGACGTAGCGGCGTACAGCAACTGGATGGCGGCCAAAGACGGCAAGTGGGAGCCAGGTATTGAAGCGCTGGGGTTGGCGGAGAACGGCGTTGATTGGGCGCTGGACGAACACAACCGCGCGCTGGTGACCAAGGAAATGGAAGAGAAAGTCAATCAGATCAAGGCGGATATCATTTCCGGCAAGATCAAAGTACACGACTACATGTCTGACAACAGCTGCAAATACTAAGCGGGTTGTGAATTTAACGACGGCGTTGTAAGCGCCGCCACGAAAGAAATATCGCCGGGCGTGAAGGGCCTGAAGCCGGGTTTTTAATCGTCCCGGGACAAGTTTTTTCTTGCCCGGGTTTGTCATTTATCTTGACTACTTGGTCAGAAAAATGAGAAAAAACCCCTGCGCGGGTGCTTAAGCCCGGCGGATTTCCGAGTAAACTAACAACCGATAAACCAATTCGGGATTTCCCATTTCCATGACTAGTAACGCATTGCAGCTTGAGAGTATCAGCAAGCGGTTCGGCGCTGTATTGGCTAATTCAGACGTTAGCCTTTCAGTCGAACAGGGAACTATACACGGCGTCATTGGTGAAAACGGCGCAGGTAAGTCGACCCTGATGAGCATACTCTACGGCTTTTACCAGGCGGACAGCGGTTCCATCAAAGTTTTCGGCAAGGAAGCAAAAATCCACGATTCTCAGGACGCCATCGACGTCGGCATCGGCATGGTGCATCAGCACTTTATGCTGGTGGATACCTTCACTGTGCTGGAGAACATTACTCTGGGTTGCGAAGGCAGTATGTTGCTGAGCAAGGGCCAGGCGCAGGCGCGCGAGGCTTTGAGTAAACTGTCCAGGGAGTACAACCTTAAAGTTGACCCTGACGCCCTGGTTGGCGAGCTGCCGGTCGGCGTACAGCAGCGGGTGGAAATCCTGAAAGCGCTGTACAAAGGCGCAAAAATTCTGATCCTGGACGAGCCCACCGGCGTACTGACGCCACAGGAAACAGACGACCTGTTCAAGATTCTGCTGTCGCTGAAGGAACAGGGCGTGACCGTCCTTTTGATCACACACAAACTGAAAGAAATCATGCACGTGACGGATAATGTGTCCGTTATGCGCCAAGGCAAGATGGTGGCCCATCGCCACACTGCTGAAACCAACCCTGAAGAACTCGCTGAGCTGATGGTCGGGCGCAAGGTTGTTCTGCAATTGGAGAAGCCTGCGACTGACGCCGGCTCCAAGGCGCTCACCGTCTCCAACCTGAAAGTGCGCGACGCCCAGGGTATTGAGCGGGTGAAAGGGGTCTCCTTTGAAGTCGCGGCTGGTGAAATAGTCGGTATCGCAGGAGTGTCCGGCAATGGACAGACGGAATTGATGGAAGCGCTGGCGGGCATGGTCTCGCCGGAATCCGGGGAAATTCGCTACGGCGACCTGTTGATTTCCGCTGATCATAAAGTCTGCCCTGCAGAGATGCGCAAAGCCGGCGTAGCTCACGTACCGGAAGACCGCCATCGGGTCGGTCTGGTGACTTCCTTCAGCGCCAGTGAAAACGCCATTCTGGGCTATCATCGCAGCTCCGCCTGGAACAGTAAGGGCATACTAAGCGGCGCCACTGTTGGCAAGCACTGCGCGGAATTGATGGCCGATTTCGACGTACGTCCCCAGGACCCCACCCTTAAATGCGCCAACTTCTCCGGCGGCAACCAGCAAAAACTCATCCTCGCCCGTGAACTCGATCAGACGCCGAAGGTGTTGCTGGTAGGCCAGCCGACTCGCGGCGTGGACATCGGGGCGATCGAGTTTATTCACCAGCGTTTGCTGGATATGCGTAACCGCGGCGGCGCTATTCTGTTGGTATCCGTAGAGCTGGATGAGATTCTTTCTCTGAGCGACCGCATCATCGTCATGTGCGACGGCCGCGTGACTGGAGAGTTAGCCGCCTCGGAGGCGGATGAATGTACGCTGGGGCTGATGATGTCGTCGTCCCGGGATATCAACGCCAGCGAAGAGAAAGAATAATGAAAGGTCTGGATCGTAATTTGCCCACTTGGGTCAATGTCGGCTTGTTGCCGCTGTTAAACGTCGTTACTGCATTGCTGGTATCCGCCTTGGTGTTTTGGCTGATCGACGTTAACCCGTTGGAAGCGGCTGAAATTCTGTTGTACGGCGCCTTTGGCTATCAGGAAGGCATTGGGTTCACGCTGTATTACACCACTAACTTCATCTTTACTGGTCTGGCTGTGGCGATTGCTTTCCACGTCGGTCTTTTCAATATCGGCGGAGAAGGTCAGGCCTACATTGGCGGCCTGGGCGTCGGTTTACTGTGTCTGGCGTTGGACGCCTCCGTGCCCGGTCCGGTGTTGCTGTTGCTGAGCACTCTGGCCGCTGCGCTATTTGGGGCAGCCTGGGCGTTTATCCCAGGCTGGTTGCAGGCCTATCGCGGCAGCCACATCGTTATCACCACGATCATGTTCAACTTCCTGGCGTCATCGCTGATGGTGTATCTGATGGTGAACGTGCTGCGTGAACCTGGACAGATGGCGCCGCAAAGTCGCGCCCTGGCGGAAACCGCTTGGCTGCCTTTTATGCATGATTTGTTCGCGGCGATTGGCATTGAATTTGAGCGTTCTCCATTGAACATTTCTCTGTTCCTGGCTTTGCTGTGCGCATTTGGGGCCTGGGTATTTATCTGGAAAACCAAGTGGGGTTATGAGATTCGCACCGTAGGCAGCAACCAGCAGGCGGCGGTCTACGCAGGCATTAAACCCGCACGGGTGATGTTGCTGGCCATGGCCATCTCCGGCGCTTTGGCGGGCTTTGTCGGCGTTAACGAAATCAATGGAGTGCAGCATCGACTGTTGCTGGATTTCCATTATGGATACGGCTTCGCAGGTATTGCGGTTGCGCTGATGGGACGTAACCATCCCATTGGCATCGTGCTGGCGGCGTTGTTGTTCGGCGCGTTGTATCAGGGCGGCGCTGAGCTGGCTTTTGAAATGTCCAACGTGAACCGGGACATCGTCGTGGTCATGCAGGGTCTGGTTATTTTGTTCTGTGGCGCCTTGGAGTTTTTGTATAAGCCCTTGATCGCCAATATGTTCAAGGAGAAAACGGCATGATCGATACCTTGATTCTCACTTTGGACGCCACCATGCGAGTGTCCACGCCTCTGATATTCGCCGCCTTCGCAGGTATGTTTTCTGAGCGTTCCGGCGTGGTGGACATCAGCCTGGAAGGTAAGATGCTGGCGGCGGCGTTCACCGCTGCAGCGGTCGCTTACCTGACCAATTCCGCATGGTTGGGCCTGGGCGCAGCCATTATGGTTTCCGTGTCTTTGGCGATGTTGCACGGCGTCGCCTGCGTCACCTTCCGTGGCAATCAGGTCGTCAGCGGCGTGGCTATCAATATACTGGCCGCAGGCCTGACGATGACGCTGGGCCTGAGCTGGTTCAAGCAGGGCGGACAAACTCCGCAGCTGACTGACGCCGCCCGCTTTTCCATTATTGAGTTCCCGGGCGCGGAAATGATGAGAGATGTGCCGGTGATTGGCGGCATCTATTCTGAAATGCTCAGCGGCCACAATATCTTTGTTTATCTGGCCTTTTTGGTCGTGCCGTTCTCTTGGTGGTTGTTGTTCCGTACGCGCTTCGGTTTGCGTCTGAGAGCCGTTGGCGAGAACCCGAAAGCGGTGGACACAGCAGGGATTTCCGTGCACCGCATGCGCTACGCAGCACTACTGTGCGCAGGCATTCTGTGCGGCTTCGCCGGCGCCTATATCTCCTCCGCGCAGAATGCGCAGTTCGTACGGGACATGACCGCAGGGCAGGGCTTTATCGCGCTGGCGGCGTTGATTTTTGGTAAGTGGCGTCCTTTGCCTGTACTGGGCGCCTGTCTGCTGTTCGGATTCCTCGACGCTGTCGCTGTGCGCTTGCAGGGCGTGGAAATTCCTGGATTGGGCAAGGCGCCGATTCAGCTGATTGAGGCGCTGCCTTACATCCTGACGGTAGTCTTGTTGGCTGGCTTCTTTGGCAAAGCGGTGGCGCCCAAGGCGATCGGCTTGCCCTATGTGAAAGAACGTTAGGTCAAACACTGACAAAGACATATCTGCGTCGCCAGGGCTTGACCATTTAGCCTTGGCGACGACCTAAGGAAGACTATGAAAGTTCTGAATTTCGGTTCCATTAATATTGATTATGTCTACCGGGTGCCTCACTTCGTGCGCCCGGGGGAAACACTGGCCAGCGACTCGCTGACGACAGTTTTAGGCGGTAAAGGCGCTAATCAATCTATCGCACTGGCGCGCGCCGGCGTCAAAACCGCTCATTTGGGACGAGTGTCCGCGGCGGACGCCTGGGCGGTAGATCTGATGCGCGAGAGCGGCGTAGATGTTTCCACGGTCTCGCAAATCACCGAGCCCAGCGGTCACGCCATCATTCAGGTGGATGACGCGGGTGAAAACGCCATCGTGTTGTTTGGCGGCGCCAACCGCAGCTTTTCCCAACAAGAAGTGGTTTCTGCTGTTTCCGCTCTGGACGAAGGCGACTGGCTGCTTATGCAAAACGAATGTAATGGCGTGGAATGGGCGATCGCCGCCGCAGCGGAGCGCAAGGTGAAAATTGCGTTCAATCCTGCGCCGATGACGCAAGACGTCAAGACGCTGCCTTTGGAGCAGGTTGATCTGTTGATTCTGAACGCCATGGAAGCCTGTGATCTGGCGGAAACCGCGGATGCTGACGCTGCATTGCAGGCTCTGGCGAGCAAATACCCAAACACTACGGTTGTGGTGACATTGGGCGGCGAAGGCGCTTTAGTCATGAGCGTCGGCGAGACCGTCACCCGTCCGGCGGACAAAGTGACCCCCGTCGACACCACGGGCGCTGGCGACACCTTTGTCGGCTATTTCCTGGCTTCGCTTATTTCCGGTTATGAACATTCCGCCGCTCTGGCCAGAGCGGTCAAAGCGGCCGGCATTGCGGTCACCCGTCCCGGCGCTTCTCCCAGTATTCCAACCGCCCAGGAGGTGGATTGATTTATGTACCCAATTATTATCGATACGGATCCCGGTGTAGATGATGCGATGGCGATCGCTTTTGCTCTGGCGCATCCTGAGATTGAACTGGTGGGCCTGACCACTGTTTTCGGCAATGTGCCTGTAGCTCGCGCTACTCGCAACGCGCTGGCTCTCGCGGAGCATTTTGGCGTTCCAAACCTGCCGGTGGCGCAAGGCGCCAAATACCCTTTAGTACAGTCGCCGCTGCCGCATCCTGATTTCGTTCACGGCGCGGACGGCCTGGGCAACATGGATTATGACGCTCCTCAAGGGCAAGCCGTGGCGCAAAGCGCAGCGGAGTTTATCGTTGAGCAGGCGAATCGCCTGAATGGCGAACTGACTGTCGTGGCGATTGGTCCATTGACCAACCTGGCGCTGGCGCTCAAGCTGGACCCGGACCTGCCCAGTAAGTTGCGTTCTCTGGTGATCATGGGCGGCGCAGTTGACGAGCCTGGCAACGTGTCGCCTATCGCCGAGGCGAATTTCCTGTCTGATCCTCATGCCGCGGACGTGGTGTTGGGCGCAGACTGGCCAGCGGTTATCGTTGGCCTGGATGTCACGCATAAAATCATTCTTACGGACAGCAATCTGGCGCAACTGCGCGACAACGCCGGTGAAACCGGTAAATTGCTGTGGGAAACCAGCCGTTTTTATGTGAATTACTATTCCAATACCGGCGCGGCGTCCGACCATGACGAAGCGGGCTGTTGTATGCACGACGCCGCCGCGGTGGCTTATGTGGTGGCTCCGGAGCTGTTCACCTGCATCAGCGGACCCGTGCGGGTCATTAGTGAAGGCATTGGAGCAGGGCAGTTGACGATTAATCGCAAAGGCTACACCTATCTGCTCAAGCATTGGGAAGACCGTCCCGCCGCCAAAGTCTGTATGGACCTGGAGGTGGAGAAAGTACGTTCTTTGTTCCTGGACACGATCATCCAGCACAAAGTGCGCTGATCTGATAAATAGAATAATGACGGTAACGAACTTCTCATGATAAAAGGCCCTTGTACTCCAAGGGCCTTTTGCGAAGTGAGCGTTACTGAGCGGCCACGGGCGTTTAAGAATAACTCAGCTTAGGGCTTGGGTCTGTTGGCGATTGCTTTCGCCACCCCTTTTTGGCTATTTTCCCTTTCTCATTGCCGGAGACGCGATGCGGCGGCGCAGCCAGCTCGTTGGGGCCTCCACTATGAGTAATGAAAAATGTTTCAAAATCGGCGCTGTTCCCAGAGGACAACGGGCCCGGATATAAAAACAGAAAGGAAAAACACATGGTAGCAAAGCAACGCAAACTGGGCCTGGCCATTCTGGCGGCCTGTTCATTGACGGTCGTCGCCTGCGCCCCGATGCAAACGGGTCCGCAGAAAGACAAGACGTACCATATCACCCTCCTGCACACCAATGACCATCACGGCCGCTTCTGGCCCAACAAGTACGGCGAATACGGACTGGCGGCGCGTAAGGCTCTGGTGGATGAGATTCGTCAGGAGGTGACGGCGGAAGGCGGTCATGTGCTGCTGCTGTCCGGCGGCGATATCAACACAGGCGTTCCTGAGTCTGATTTACAGGACGCTGAGCCGGATTTCAAAGGGATGAACATGGTCGGTTATGACGCCATGGCCATCGGCAACCATGAGTTTGACAACCCGATCGACATTTTGCGTATGCAGGAACAGTGGGCGAATTTCCCCTTCCTGGCGGCGAATATCTACGACTCCAACGGCAAGCGTCTGTTCGAACCCTACAAAGTTTTCAACGTTGACGGCCTGCGTATCGGCGTAATGGGTCTGACGACGGAAGACACCAAGAAACTGGGCAACCCTGAATTTATTGACGCGGTCCAGTTCACCAAACCTGCCGACGAAGCGGCGAAAGTGTTGCCGGAGTTGAAGAAAAAGGCGGATGTCGTTATCGTGGCGACCCATATGGGCCACTACGTTGACGCTAATTACGGCATCAACGCTCCAGGCGACGTTACCTTGGCCAGAACCGTTTCCGGCATCGATGTGATCGTTGGCGGCCACTCCCAGGACCCTGTTTGTATGACTGGCGAGAACCAGCGGAATGAGTCCTACAAGCCGGGCGACCCCTGTATGCCGGATGTGCAGAATGGCGCGCTGATCATGCAGGCGCATGAGTGGGGCAAATATGTAGGGCGCGCGGATCTGGAATACCGCAATGGCGAACTGAAACTGGTTAAATACCAGTTGATCCCCGTTAACCTGAAGAAAAAGGTCAAAAACGCGCAGGGCGAAGACGAGCGCGTGTTCGTGACTGATGAAATCAAGCCGGATCAGAAAGTGCTGGCCTTCCTGCAGCCATACCAGGACAAAGGTCAGGAGCAACTGAATCAGGTTGTGGGCGATGTGGACAAGCGTTTGGAAGGCGACCGCAAAGTGGTGCGTTTCAAACCGACCAACCTGGGCCACCTGATTGCGGCGGCGCAAATGGAAAAGGTAAAAGCGGATCTGGCGGTGATGAACTCCGGCGGCGTTCGCGACAGCATTGACGCAGGGCCGATTACTTACAAAGAAGTGCTGATGGTGCAGCCTTTCGCGAATATGGTCAGCTCCGTCGACCTGAACGGCAAAGAGCTGCTGGACTATCTGCGCATTGTGGCGGAGAAGCCCGTGGACAGCGGCGCTTTCGCCCAGTTCGCCGGCGTGCAGCTGGAAGTAGTAGGCGGCAAACTGAAGTCCGCCAAGGTAAACGGCAAGCCTATCAATCCGAAGCAAACCTACCGCATGGCGATCAATAGCTATATCGCTTCCGGCGGTGACGGCTATCCGAAAATCGACACCCATCCGGGCTACGTGAACAGCGGATTTGTCGATGCGGAAGTGTTGATGAGCTATCTGAAAAAACACTCCCCGGTTAAAGCGGCGGACCACGAAAAAGCGGAAGTTATCCGTAAGTAAGCTTTCCTGAACTGAAAGCGCCTCAGCTTCCTCTCTCTCCTGGCGTAAAGCATCACTGGAGAAAGGGGAGGCCTGATTTCCCTTCCTCCAGTATTTCCTACTCAGAAAAAACTAATCCGTCCGGCGATACATTACGTCTGTTCGCAGCACATATTTGACCCCAGCTTTGACCTCGCAGCCTTCATGAAATATCTCGTGCTGAAACGCCAGCGCCAGACCCGCCTTGGGCGAAATTTTGACTTCCGGCGTAACAAAAAATCCCGTGTCGCCCCCTGCTTCAACTTCATTCAGATATAACAGCAAGGTGTAAAAGCTACGCTCATTTTGCGAACGCCCATAAAAACCGTCGGAGTGAGGGGCGAACTTCATCCCAGGCTTGTATCGGTAGCATCGGAACAGCTCATTCAATCCGGCAATAGACCATCCAAATACCGTCTGAGGTAGCTCGCTCTTTAGTTTCTGGTACAGGTAGTCGGCATAGTCAGGGTCGCTTTTCATCACCCTTTCATTATTTCGATAGTCAGGTTTATAGACTTCGCCTTTATGCGTGTGAAGGGGGGCGATCTGAGGATTCTGATTATCAATGAACTGAATCCACTCATGGCATTCCTGCGCAGTAATAATCTCTTCCACGGTGGAAATATATGGGGCGCTATGATCGATGTTCATATGGATTTGTGGGCTGGATTATTAGGCGAAGAAAGCATTTTATGACGGCGTTTATTCTACCATTTTTTGCGTGCTTTTAGGGTTTTTTGTTGGTTTTTTTGTTTGGTTAACTAATTGAAAATAAAGTGTTTAGTTTGCTTTTTTGTAAAGGCTTGGCTGGCTTTTCGGCAGAGTCATCAGGAGGTCAAATTGAGGCGCCAGTTGGATATCTCGAGAGCCTAAATCCGTTTATTAATCCTGAAAATGACCGGGCCTGCGCAGGGCAGGCCCGGTCTCTGTCTTTTCGGGTTCGTCGAATACGCGCGTAATTATTCCTTCTTCTTCAAATAAGCGCCCGGACATGCCCAGATATGCGCATCGGACAGAGGCTGATAGAAGACCCAGAGCCTGTCTTTAAGCGTCGCCAGGGCGAGAGGGGTGTCGGAGTTGCGGATACGCCGGAGACCGCGCTGGAGCCGCTCCAGCCCGCCTCAGCCAGGGTGCCGTATCCATTGCTGGTGGTGTCGTTTTCGGCCGGATTATAGGAAACCGGGTTGGCGGGCGTCAGCGTGCCGCTGATGGAGAAAGTTTCGAATAGCAGTTGTCCGTTAGCCGGTCCATCGGAGCATCGGTTGTGCGCCAGATAGACGACGCCATTCAGGGTTGCGGCGGCTAATTCTCCTGAGGCGCCGACGCCGTCCGCGACCGGTTCATCTTCATTCGGCGTCATCGGATTGGGCGCTTCGCTGAAGTGGTTCAGGGAGAAGGCGCTGGCCGACCACTGATTCACCGTGGTGTCGTCATAAGGGCCGGCGTATTTGCTGTTTTCCACAGTCACCTTATTGAATTCTCCGGTGTTATAGCTCATACAGGCTAACTGTCCGGTTTTCACAATCTTATAGATCAACAAAATAGTAGGCCCCAGGGCCGTGAGCGTGAAAGGACCTTCGCTGTGGGTGCAAATAGCGGAGGAGGGCCCCTGCCAGGCTCCATTGTTGAAGGTCAGGCTGTGCAGTTGCTGAGTCGCATTATCACGGTAGATCAGCATAAATCCTGACTGATGCGGGATGCTGGTCAGGGCGATTTCTTCGACTTCTCCGGTATCGGGCGTTTCCGCCAGCCGCCAGCCGTTTTCAAGATCATAGTGCTTGATGATCAGTCGCTTATTCGAGTCCCGGTAGGCCAGCGCGAGCCCGTCTGCGTTGGAGGCCAAATGCAGGTAGCCATCGCCATCCTCGGCGACGGTGACTTCCGGTGACCATCTATGGCCGTCAAACACACTGCATTTCAGCGTTCCATCTATGTCCGCGCTGACCACATAGAGTTCATCCTGGTAGGCTGCGGCGCTCAGGTTCTGCTTGCCGCCAAGGGGTGTTTCTCTCGGAGGCAGCCACCGGAAAGACTTGCCCCACAGGAACTGAAACCAATTGGCGTCCCTGTCGTTTTTCTGCAGGTCGCCGAGGTTGAAGTTCTTTTCGATGGTTCTGAGCAGGCTGTAATGGTTATAGCCCTCCGCCTGTTTGCCGGGCTTGATCATGTCCCCGAGAAGAACGGTATAGATTTGGTTGGGGCCATCGTAGGTGTATTTTTTGCCTTTGTCGTAAAAAGCTTCGAAGTCAGCTTCGTCGTAGGTGACGACCACTAAGGTCTTTGGCGGTAGTTTACTGTTGGGGCCGGGAAAGTTCAGGCCGGCGAAAAATGATTGCAGCCATCTCGCTTGCTGGTCGACCAATACCGGGGCGCGCTCGCCATTCAGGCTGTCATTGAGGGTTCCCACCAGGTAATGGCCGTCGTTCCACATATTGGGCGTGAACCACGCATACTCAGGAAAGTCATTATTGAGCAAGTCGCGCCAGAACCCGGCTTCATTGTCTATTTTTTTCCAGCGTTCCTGATTGTCCAGGATGTTCTGGAAGGACGAAAACGGATTGTGTTTGATCACATAGGGATAGTGGTCGCGAGGCTTGAAATTTTCAGGAACCCAGGGCGTATCGTCAGGGACGTAGCTGTCCATATAGGCTTTCCAGCGCAAATTCAGAGGAGAGGCCTCGATAAGATCCACAATCGTCTTTTGCGGGAGCGGCTGGGGCTGGTCGTCATCGCTGACATTGCAGAGTTCTCCCGCAATGGAGGTAATGTAGTTGGTCTGAGAGGGATGCATGACGCCGAAGCTGTTGGTCAGCTCAATTCCCTGAGCGGCCAGATTACGCATGTATTCGTTTTCCTGCACGTAACCCCGGTACTCGTTCTCAAACATGATGATCAGGACATGATCAAAGATGCGCTCTTCCATAAAACCTCCCTATTCGCCTTGGGCGGATAAACTGTACTGGCGAAGTGAAACTTCAACTGTCTGTCGCGGAAATGAGGCCCCACTTCGTCTGGATTCTTCGCTGGGAATGCAGTCAGTGAGTCCGATAGAAACGCATTCGATGATGGGGAAGTAGAATGGGGTTGCGTTTGACTGAGACAAATTATCTACCCCGTCCATAGAGGGCTCCTTGGGCTTTGATCCACTAACCACTTGCTTCCGAACAGCGTCCGAAAGCCAATTTTTTGTCTTCTATTGAGGGTTAGTATAGACCGTTTATTGAGCAGTCAGGGGCGTCAGGCGTTGCCAGTTTTAGTCGCTTCGAAAAACAGATGGTTAACTGGCAGTGCAGGGGAACAGTTTTTGCCCATCTCTGTCCCACTCGAATAGCGTTTCGCGTGATTTGGCGGATGCTGGCCATCCGTTTTCCTGCGCTGATTCGATGACTTTTCTGACTTCGGCGGGAGTAATCGGTCTCAGTTCAAATATTTCATGCGCTTTTTCTGGTGGGCATGAGATCAGGGGACCAAAGTTGAGCCAGGGGTCATCAAAGCGTGTGGTGACGATCAGCTTCTGACTTTTATTATCGAATGGCCAGACTGTGATCCGAAGATATCCGATATCTTCTTTTAAGCGTGTCTCATGAGAAATGACGTAGTTGAAAGTGAGTCCACTCACCGAAATTTTACGAAGCTTGCTTTTCATCAATAAGTAAGACAACTCGATTGGCGTAATTGGCGCTCAATCATAAACAAAAAAAGGCGACCTTGCGGCCGCCTTTTTTCGGGGACTTAGCGTGAAAATCGGTTCTTAGTGGAACTGATCTTCTTCAGTTGAGCCGGTCAGAGCGGTTACTGAAGACTGACCGCCTTGGATAACGGTGGTCATGTCGTCGAAGTAGCCGGTGCCGACTTCTTGCTGGTGAGCAACGAAGGTGTAACCCCGTTCCGCAGCAGCAAATTCGGTTTCCTGCAGTTCCACATATGCGGACATGTCGTTGCGAGCGTACTTGTATGCCAAGTCGAACATGTTGTACCACATGTTGTGGATACCCGCCAAAGTGATGAACTGGAACTTGTAGCCCATGGCTGACAGTTCGCGCTGGAACTTGGCGATGGTGGCGTCGTCCAGGTTCTTCTTCCAGTTGAAGGAAGGAGAGCAGTTGTAGGACAACAGTTGGTCTGGGTATTCCTTCTTGATCGCTTCCGCGAATTTCCTGGCTTCAGCCAGATCCGGGGTAGCCGTTTCACACCACAGCAGGTCGGCGTATGGCGCGTAAGCCAGGCCGCGAGCGATGGCTTGGTCGATACCGGCTTTAACGCGGTAGAAACCTTCAGAAGTGCGGTCGCCAGTGACGAACGGCTTGTCGTAGTCGTCGCAGTCGGAAGTCAGCAGATCCGCCGCGTTGGCGTCGGTGCGCGCCAGAACGATGGTGGATGTGCCGGAAACGTCAGCGGCCAGACGGGCTGCGATCAGTTTCTGTACAGCTTCTTGAGTCGGAACCAGAACTTTTCCGCCCATGTGGCCGCACTTCTTAACGGAAGCCAACTGGTCTTCGAAGTGAACGCCGGAAGCGCCGGCTTCGATCATGGCGCGCATCAGTTCGTAAGCGTTCAATACGCCGCCGAAACCGGCTTCCGCGTCTGCGACGATCGGAGCGAAGTAATCAATGTAGCCTTCGTCGCCTGGGTTCATGCCTTTTTTCCACTGAATCTGGTCAGCGCGACGGAAAGAGTTGTTGATGCGCTTAACCACGGCTGGAACAGAGTCCACCGGGTACAGAGACTGATCCGGGAACATGGACATGTAAGAGTTGTTGTCCGCAGCAACCTGCCAGCCTGACAGGTAGATAGCCTGGATGCCGGCTTTAACCTGTTGTACAGCCTGACCGCCGGTCAGAGCGCCCATGGCGTTGACGAAGTCCTTCTCAGGACGAAAAGCGGGTTTGGCGCCTTCATTGATCAGCTTCCACAGCTTCTCAGCGCCGCGCTTGGCGATAGTGTTTTCGAGTTTCAGGGAACCACGCAGGCGCACTACGTCTTCAGCAGAGTAGGTGCGTCTTACGCCTTTCCAACGTGGGTTTTCCGCCCAGTCCTTCTCGATGGCTGCTATTTCTTCAGCGCGATTGTAATTTCCAGTTGTCATCGCTCAACGACCCTCTTTTGGTTTAGTCGAATTTTTGTACGAGACAAAGTGTACGACTTTAGTCATAATTTCTTAAATTTATAGTTTTTATTTTCGGTATTCGCGAAATGAATGTAAGCCGTATCGATCTGAATTTATTGGTTTTTCTTGATGTTTTGCTACGCGAAAAAAGCGTCACCAAGGCGGCGAATCATCTGGGAATTACACAGCCGGCTATGAGTAATGGTCTGCGTCGACTACGGGATATGTTTGGCGATCCATTGCTGGTGCGCACCAGCGAGGGCATGACAGCGACGGCCCGCGCGCTGGAGTTGCAGCCAATGGTGCGGTCGATTTTGTCTGATATAGATATGGTGGTGCAGCCGAAGGAAGTGTTTTCGCCATCGACCAGTCGCCGCGTCTTTCGCATTATGGCCAGCGACTATGCGGAAAGCACCCTGATCCCCGCTTTGCTGCGGCGCCTGCGCAGAGTGGCGCCGAATATTATCCTCGATGTGCTGACCCCCAGTGACGTCACCTTTCTTGATGTGGAGCAGGGCAGAGTGGATATGGCGATCAACCGCTTTGACAAAATGCCTCAGTCTTTTCACCAGAAAACCATTTGGGAGGACAGCTTTTCCTGTCTGCTGAGCGTGCATAACCCCTTAGTGTTCGACTTCACGCTGGAGAACTATCTCAACGCCAATCATATCTGGGTCAGTAAAACTGGCTTTGGCGTGGGGGTGGGCGTTAATCCCAAGGACGTGCAGCGTTTGGGATGGGTGGATGAGGCGCTGACCCGTTTGGGGCGAAAGCGGAAGATCAGCGTGTTTACCCGCCATTATCAGGTGGCGATGCTGCTTGCGCAGCAGCATGATCTGATCGCCACCCTGCCGAGTCGCGCCGCGCTGTTGACCCTGGATAGCCCAGGAGTGGTGGTCAAAGAGCCGCCTTTTCCCATTCCGCCGATTGAGCTGAAAATGGCTTGGAGTCCGCTGTTGCAGAACAACTCAGACCACCGCTGGCTGCGTCAACTGATTACTGAAGCCGCCAACGAGCCTGAAGAGAGGGAGACTCGAGCCAAGGACTGATAACATGCCATGCGCTCTTGCCGTTGACGACTCAGGATTTTTGCATGACATCCACCAGCTTATTGTTCAGCTCCAATATCTGTTTGGCCATATTTTCCATTAGCGCCAGACAGGTGCGCGGCTGGTTGCGAATCAGAAAGATAAACTCGTCCATGGGCGCGGACATGACCGTGCAAGGTCGGTCGGCGATGACGGTGGCTGTGCGGGGCGTTTTGGTCAACGCCGCCATCGCGCCGAAGATCTCATTGGGGCCGACTTTACCGACCAATTGATCCTTTACGTATACCGACGCCTCGCCGCTGATCAGGTCGAACACTTCATCAGCGGTATCACCCTCTCGTATGATCACTTCTCCCTGTTTGAACGACTTGAAGGACGTGTGGGTTTCATTCTGAGTGTCGAGACCGTGGCAGCAGGCTTCAGCAAAAAAAGCCGAGATCTGCATGAGATATTCTTTGAAGTGCGCCGAGCCTGCTGCGGCGTCGCGAAAACGCTTCTTGCTGATCTGGGCCAGGGTAGCGGGGCCGTCGGAGCGGATAACCGGCTCAGGGAAGCCTGATAGCACCTGAATACCGATCAGGTCGCCTGTCTCAAAATGATAAATCGGGCGGTCATCCGTGACTGCCTCCAGCTCGCCTGACTCGACGAAATACAGAAAGTCGCCGTCGAATTCCCGATACAAGTCGTCGATGTAGGCGAATTTGACGCTATCGCACAGCATCTTGATAGCGTCGTACAGCTTGGCGCTGCTCTGGGTGACGTTTGCGCCCAGGGCCTGCAGCCTGTCCGTTGTGCTATTGATGAAACGCATGATGTTAGTTCCCCCACAGAGACGGACTATTGTTGTTCCATAAGCAAAAGGCCTTCTACATGCACGTTTGAGTCGTCGAATTGCTGCAAGTCGAAGGAGCCGGCGAAGGCGTCTCCTGGCGCTGCGAAAATGCCGTTGAGATTGCCGGTGACGCAATCGCTGCAATTGACTGATCCGCTGATATTTCCGTTCAACACGTTCAAATAGGCCTGGGCGTCCTGATAAGAGCCTGAGAGCTGGCTGCTCCAGTTCTGGCTGGCGGTGCTGACGTCCAGCAGGCCATTGCTGATGACGCCGCTATCGAAATCCACTTGAAATGAGCCATTGACTGCGGTGACCGCTCCGTCTGAACCGCTGCCGATAAAGTCGCCGGTTGTGGCGAAGTTTGCTGTTCCTGTCAGATCGGCGGTGTTGGCGGCTTCCGCTGACAGCCAATAGATGGGGTGCTCCTCGGATCTGAAAGCGTCAGGGTTGGCTACGTCGTCATAAACCTGCACGCCGGCGCTGGCGGACGCCTTCCACAGTCCCCAGCTGATGTTGCTGCGACCTCCCACGCTGGGATCGAACTTTTCCAGCACGGCGTCGCCACGCCGCACTACAGTGTAAGGCTCAGGAAAGTTATCCGGGTCGAAAAACATCACTGGCGAGGGCGGACTGCCGGAGCCGGGATCGTCGACATCCGGCAGAAGGAAAACCGGCTCACCGTTAGCGTCGAACACCATTTTCAGGTTGGCGGACTGGGAGCCGTCGATACTGCCGTAGCCATAAGTCCCTTCCATGATGCCGCCCAGCGTGCCGGCGATATCTGTGCTGGAGGCGGAGGAGGAGATGGGGTCATAGGTCACCAGACCAAACAGTAAGGTGACGTCTCCGGTAGTGGTGTAAAACTCCAGCTTGCCGGGGTTCTGCATGGATTCGCGCACGCCGACAGGCGCGCCGGAAAGGGACAGGTCATCCTCAATATCGGCAACGAGGCCGGCCAGATCGGTAATGTTGTCTTGCAGCATGATGGTGACGGTATTAATCGGCGGCGTACTGCCGGAGCTGCTGAAGGAATATTCGAGATTGAACGTCACCGGCCCCGCGCTGGCGTAATCGAAAGGCGTAATCGTCTGTGGCGCGATGATGGTGGCGAGTATCTCGGCGCCAGCCCCGGTCACCACGGCCGCGCCGAATATGCGGTCATTGATGAACTGCTCATACTCGGCGACGGTCAGGCGCGGGTCCTGGATGGAGGGGCCGGAGTTGTCACCAGAGGGGGCTGGCGTCAGTCCGCCGCTCAAGTCAGGATTGGTATCGGTGAAGTTGGTGGTTTCCACGTCACTGATCACGTTGACCGGATTGGACTCGGCGATGGTTGTCGCGGAGATGATTTCTGCGGCGTTGTTGGAGTTGGTGGACGTGTCGTTGGTGAAACCGCCGGATGAAGTTTTGGCGGCGTCAGCTTCCGCTGTTTGGCCCGAGGAAGTCGATGTCTCTTCACTTTCTTCATTGGCGTTGTCTGCAGTCGCCCCTTGTGGGCGTGCGCGCCGCGCTTCCGCCTTCGGGATAGGCAGGCCTTGCTGCATTTCCGGCGGCGCTTGCAAGAGCCCTTCAGGAGCCTGGCCGGGCGTAATGGCGGAGAAACGGAAGGCGACATCTTCGCCCAGATCCAGGGCTCCGGCGGTATTCTCTACCCGCACGCCGCCTTGCCAGACCGCCAGCAGCAGTTTTTGTCCGCTGCTTTCCAGGGCCTCGTAGTGCGTGCCGCGGATACCGATGCTGGCCGCGTGGGTAGAGACTTTGTAGGCGTCGCTGTCGCCTTTGCCGATGGAGCCTGTGATAGTGCGAAACCCGCCTTCCAGCAGCTGCATGATGGCGGCTCCGCCTTTACCCTCGTCTCCAGGTGAATACTCTTCAATGGTGAAGCGGGTGTTTTCCCGTAGCGTCATCAGGGCTTTGTCAGTAAATCTTAATTGCAGCATGGAGTCGGCCCCGGTGGTGAGCGTATCTCCTACATAAATAGCGGCGCGGCGGTTCAGGGGGCGTTCTTCGCCGTTATCTCCCGTCGCTGTGGCGACGCCGCGGGACATAATCACTTTCCCTGCCTCTAACGGCGCGGCGTCGGCCATTGCCACAAACCAGCCGCACACTATTATTACTGCGGCAAACATGCGGTGCGTACGTTTTCGCATAGTAAGGCCTCCTTAAAACCGCCAACGAACGCGGAATTCTCCGCGCCATCGGGTGTAGTCATATAAGTCCAGATTGCTTTGGTTGTCCGTGTAGGACAGCTCGGCGAGCGCGCTTAGCTCATGATTGAGCTTCCATTCGCCGCCGGCGTTGAACTGGGAAGATTTATCGTCGCGCACTTCCCTGAAGACCGGGTTTTCCGCTTTGTAATCAGCGAAAAAGCCTGAGTATCCCACGTACGGCGTCAGAGTCGGGGAAAGCTTGTAGCTAAGCCGATAGCTCAGACTGTAGAAGTCTTTGGCGAGAGAAGCTGCGTCCTGTTCCCGTGGGTTTTCCGTGCCGGCGAATACACTGAGGGTGTGCAGGAGTTTGGCGCGAGGAATAAGGAAAGACAGACCTGTCAGCGGTTGATAGTTATTCAGCAGCGGGTTGGCGAAAGAGTCTTTGACGAATACGCCAGTGTAAAAAAACGTCAGCAAATGCGCATTCCATTGTTCTCGCCACTGCATGAATGCGCCGGTATTGCGCTGGTAATCTTCGGCGTCCAGCAGCACATGTTGATAAGAAGCCCCGGCCTCTAATTCCCGGCGGGTGCGGCTGTATTTCCAGGAAGCGCTGAGACGGGCGGAGTCGAGGTCAAAATCGCTGTTTTCAAAGTTGTGTTTGTGCTGGCTGTCGAACTCCAGTTTGGCGGCGTTTAATTGTGAAACCGGGTGTTCGTAAGCGAAATTGGTGCGCAGCGCGGCGTAGGCGCTTTCCGCTTCCTGAGCGGAATCAGGCAGCTCAAACAGGCCGACGAAGCGTTCGTCGGTGGCGTTGTTGATGTTGCTGTCGTAACCGCCGCCCAGTCCGATGTAGCCGCGCCAGCGCCGCTGGCTTTCGTACTCGCGTTCGTCCAACGCGGCGAGAAAACGGGCGATATTGTCTTTGACGGCGGGCGGCGGCTCTCTGGCCAGAACGATGAGAAACTGTTCCCGCGCAGCGTCATACTGCTGCAGATTAAACAGCGTTCTCGCGTACTCCAGGCGGAAACGATCATTGTCTGGGTACATCGCCGTGAGCCTTTCGAACATAAACTGCGCTTCCGGGTAGTGGCCGCTTTGCAGTGCGGACATGCCGAAATAGAAATCGAATTCCGGATCGCCTTCCATGTTCTCCACTTGCCCGGACCCCAATCGATAAGCCTGCTCGTACTCCGCTGCGGCGTTCAGTGACTTCAAGGTCGCAGTGATTGAGCTACTCTTAACAGAATCCTGGGCGTGGGCGGATAAGCCCCAGATCATCAGCAAAACCAGTAACAGGCGGCGAGTTATTTTGGTTATCAACAAAGCGATAATTCCTTTTGCCGATGGTTGCGGAAACATCCAGTGCTTTAAGTCTAGAAAGAGAGGGTGATTTTGCCAGCCGCAGTTTTTTCGGAGTCGGCAATAAATTGATGAATTGCAACAAGTTCACATGCGAACGATTTCTGGGTTCCTTAAACATCTGCCTGCGCTGCTGATCGCTGTGGCCATGATCGGCTGGCAGTTGATCACACCGTCAGGCGACCGCTCTTTATTGAATCGTCTTGATTATGTGTTTTACGACTGGCGGGCGCAGACGGCGGCGCATTTCACCAGAACGGAACTGTATACGGATGTGGTGATTGTCGATATCGACGAAGAGTCCATCCAGCGTGAAGGACGCTGGCCCTGGAGTCGCGCCCGTGTGGCGGCCCTGGTGGAGGCCCTGCAAGAGTCCGGCGCGGCGGTAGTGGCGTTTGATGTGGTGTTCTCCGAATCTGAGAGCAATAACTTCATTGAATCCGTAGCGGCGTCCGCCGGTCCGGATCTGAGTGACGAAGAACGCGCGGTGCTTAATCGCATCGCTATGTCCTGGCGGCCGGATGAACAACTGGCGGAACGCCTGTCGGAGATTGACACGGTGTTGGGTTTTTTCATGCATCTGGACACGTCGATGCAAATCGGCAGATTACCCGATCCACTCGCTGCAGCGCCGGCGGGCAATGTGCTGATCAATGCGTCTGGCTACGCCGCGCCACTATTGGAATTGCAGGATGTGGCGACGGGAAGCGGGTTTGTCACCACTTTTCCGGATGCGGACGGCGTGATTCGACGCACCCCGTTGTTCATGTCTCACGATGGCTCTGTCTATCCCTCCTTGGCGCTGGCGTCGGCGATGACCTATTTGCTGGCGGATGAGGTGGAGTTGGAGTTTGCTCCTTTGGGTGCGGTGCAGGCTGCGAGCGGCATGCGTTTGACTGATGCGCTGGTGCAGACCGACGCCGTTGGACAGGTATTGGTTCCCTATCGGCAGGGTCGTGGACAGTTTCGCTATATTCCCGCCTGGATCACACTGGCCGGCGGTTTGGCGTCGCAGGAGCTGGAAGGCAAGCTTGTGTTTGTGGGAACGTCCGCCATTGGTCTCGCGGATCTGGTCAGTACGCCATTCGCCACGGTTTTTCCCGGGGTGGAGGTGCAGGCGCTGGTGGCGCAAGGGCTTTTGCAAGGAGGGTTTCCCTATCGTCCGGTGTGGGAGCCGGGCGCGGTGCTGGTGTTTCAGCTGGCTTTGCTGTTGTTGCTGGTGTGGGTATTGCCAGGGCGTCGTCCTTTGACGATGGTGCTGGCGGCGATCATGATCAGTCTTTTATTGGTCGCATTGAACACGCTGATATGGACGCGCTGGCGCATGGATTTTCCCATGATCAGTACGTTGCTGCTGGAGCAGGGCGTTTTTGGCTGGTATCTGGTGACGGAGTTCATCCACGAATATGCCGTCGAGCGGCGTGTTCGGGGTATGTTTGCGCAATATGTGCCGCCCGCCCATATCGACCGTATGCTGGATAACCCAGAGCAATATTCCATGGCGGGGGAGAGCAAGGAGCTGACGGTGTTGTTCTCCGATATCCGCAGCTTCACCACGATTTCTGAGCAGCTGTCCGCTGCGCAGCTGAAAGAACTTCTGAATCTTTACTTTACGCCAATCACCGAGTCCATTTTTCGTAATGACGGCACCATCGATAAGTATGTCGGCGATATGGTCATGGCATTCTGGGGCGCGCCGGTGGACGATCCGGAACATGCGGAAAAAGCGGTTAAAACCGCCTTGGAGATGCAGGCGATCACCCGGCGTTTGTCTTCCGAACTCACAGCAAAAGGCTTTCCCGCTATTCAGATTGGCGTGGGGATCAATACCGGCTTGATGAATGTGGGCGACATGGGATCGCAGTATCGCAAGGCCTATACGGTGTTGGGTGACGCAGTGAATCTGGGTTCCCGTTTGGAAGGGCTGACCAAGTTCTATGGCGTGGACGTCCTGGTGGGAGAGACGACAGTCAAGGCGGCTGATGGCTACGTCTTTCGTTTCTGTGACCGCATACAGGTGAAAGGTAAAGATATTCCGGTGGACGCTTACGAACCACTTGGAGAAAAGGGGCGGCTCGACGCAGTAGCCATGAATCGTCTGACCCGTTACCAAAGAGCGATCGAGAGTTATCGAGCGCGCCAATGGGAGCAGGCGGACGCCATATTCCAGCAACTTCAGATCGAAGAACCAGGCTGTCGCTTGTACGATCTCTACAGGGAGCGGATCAATGGGTTAAGAGAGCAAACGTTGCCGGAGGACTGGGATGGCGTTTATCGCCACACCTCCAAATAACGGCGTGCGGAATAACTGAATTTGAGAGCTGAGCGCCGGACTACAGGGAGAACTGACGCAATTCCTGCGAAACCTGGCTGTGCTGCAGTAAGCGCATGAACTCATCTTTCAGACGTTTCACCGTGCCGGGGTCCTGATAGCAACAAAAGCCTTCCCATTTTTCGTAATGATGGCGCAGCAAGACGCCGTCATCGTCGATCAACACATAAACCTGCTCAGGAAAACTCAGCTCCGGATTGAGCATCTTGATTTCAATGTTGGAAGTGAGCCGGCGGGCGAGAGAGAGCAGTTGGTTGCTCTGCGCCACCGGCGTCTTCGGCGCGCCCAGTAAGATTTTAATCTGCGTGGCGCGACCGCCCCGGGCGAGACGACTTAAGGCATCCAGCACATCGGGGTTGTCCAGTACGTTTTTTTCCAGATCCCAGGTCAGGATTAAGGCGCTTTGTCTCGCCTGGGAGATAAGAGACTTCAGGTGCTCCAGATAGTCGGGCTCGGAGTGGGTGCGGTAAACCCGTTCGTCCTGGCCCAGTGCATTGGCGGCTTCGACCTTTGCCGTTCCCAGCGTCAGCTCCATGCGCTGATGCAGTGAACCGGCTTCCTCGTGGGGGGCGCCCAGGGCCTGGAAACCTTCATTGGCGTAGAGGGAGGTTGCATCGACGCTGGCGCTAAGCGTCATGTGGTTAAATCCCTCTGAGCGGGCATAGCCGATAACGAACTTGAGCAAACTTCTGGCGATGCCCTGGCGGCGAAACTCCGGTAGCACAGCCAGGCGGCTGAACTTCACCTTCTCCGGCGACAGGCGCACCAGACGGGCGACCGCCAGATTGTGGTCCTCCACGTCTTTCACCAGGAAGTGTACGGCGTTCTCGTCCTGGTCGTCCCATTCCAGTTCCGGGGCAACGCCTTGTTCTTCCACAAACACTTGTTGGCGGATCGCGCGCAGTTCGCTCTCGTTTTCCAACCAGGTCGTAATGCGGGTGTACTTAAGCGTCGTCATCGTCCCAATCTTCCTCGTCATCGTCGAAGCCTTCTAGCACCAGACTGCCTCTATTTAACAAGGAACTCAACAACTTCAATGCGTCCTTATCGGCGCTCCACGGCAGCAGCCGCTCACGATCTATGTTGTTGCTGCGGCACAGGATTTCCACTAGCGGCGCAAAGCGCTCATCGGCGTCATAAGCCTCGCCGTCAACGGCGAACATGACACGGCGCGCGCCAGCCTCCTCATACAGACTGTAGGTGTAGCGGGAGCCTTCATTCCAGCGCCACTGGATTTCCTGGTCCTGCAGCGACTCGCCTGCGTCTTCCGGCGAAAGGCGCATATCCGCCTCCAGGGGCGGCACGGCGGCGTCAAACTTGGGCGCGCTGATAAAGCGACCGAAGCTGCGACGCAGCCCTGCTTCGTCATCCAGCAGGGCTTGTAAGCGAGATTTAATGTCCGCAAAAACGTCATCGCTTATCAGGCCGGGATTGCTCAATGGCTCTTCGGTGGCGTCATGCAGATGAGTGGATAATGCTGGATTCTCAAACCAATCGTCCGCCAGTGCGGACATCAATTCCGCATAAGTAGGGGAGCGAAAGCCCACTGAAAGGGTGATGCAGGACGTTTCTGCGACGCCGTAGTGGGCGTAACGTGGCGGCAAATACAGCGCGTCGCCTGGCTCCAGCACCCATTCTTCCGTCTGCTCGAAATTCTGCAGAATGCGTAATGGCGTGCCGTCTACACGGGGCGATTGGTCATCGCAGGGCGGGCCGATGCGCCAGCGGCGAGCGCCCGTGGCCTGGATCAGGAACACATCGTAATGGTCAAAATGGGGCCCCACGCTGCCGCCCGGCGGCGCGAAACTGGCCATGACATCGTCCACGCGCCAGTTGGGCAGGAAGCGGAAGCGGTCGAGCAAGTCGGCGACTTCGGGAACCCAGGTATCCAATCCTTGCACCAAGAGGGTCCAGCCCTGAAGAGGCATGCTCTCCAGCTTCTCAATGGAAAACGGGCCATGCTCAAGTTGCCAGGGCTGACCGTTGAGTTCTTCATAGACCAGGCGGGACTCGACTTCTTCTTCCGTGGCGAGTCCCGCCAGATCATTCTCGTCCAGCGGGCATTCGTAACCGGGAAACAAGCCGCGAATAATCAGCGGCTTCTTTTGCCAGTAATGCGCCAAGAAGTCGGCGACGCTGATGTCGCCTAAGTGGGTCAACATATCGCCGTTACTCGCCGCTATAGTCTTTGATGCGCGCAGCTTGCTCTGCGGCATTGCCGATGTAAGTCGCAGGCGTCATGGCAAGCAGACGCTGCTTGGCCTCTTCAGGAATTTCCAGGGATTCAATGAAAGGCTTCATCGCTTCCTGGGTAATCGCTTTGCCGCGGGTCAGCTCTTTCAGCTTCTCGTAAGCGCCTTCGATGCGATAGCGACGCATAACGGTCTGAATCGGTTCCGCCAGTACTTCCCAGCTTTGGTTCAGGTCTTCGTCCAGGCGCATAGGGTTCAGCTCCAGCTTGCCCAGGCCTTTCAGAGTGGAGTGATAAGCGATCAATGACTGCGCCAGACCAACGCCCAGATTTCGCAATACGGTGGAGTCAGTCAGGTCGCGCTGCCAGCGGGAAACCGGCAGTTTGCGGCTCAAGTGCTCCATTACTGCATTGGCGATGCCCAGGTTGCCTTCGGAGTTTTCGAAATCAATCGGGTTAACTTTGTGGGGCATGGTGGAAGAGCCCACTTCACCGGCTACTGCTTTCTGCTTGAAGTAACCCAGGGAAATGTAGCCCCATACATCGCGGTTCAGGTCGATCAGGATGGTGTTGAAGCGGCATACGGCGTCGAAGGCTTCGGCGATGAAATCGTGGGGTTCGATCTGAGTGGTGTACGGGTTCCATTCCAGGCCCAGCTCTTTGATCAAAGCTTGCGCGTGGGCTTCCCAGTCTACATCGGGATAGGCGCTCAAGTGCGCATTATAGTTACCAACGGCGCCGTTGATCTTGCCTAGCATTTTGACCTGGCGAATCTGCGTCATTTGTCTTTTCAGACGGGCGACGACGTTGGCGAGCTCTTTGCCCACCGTCGTGGGGGATGCAGTTTGACCGTGCGTGCGGGACAGCATGGGCTGTGCGGCGAAGTTCTGGGCCAGTTCTTCCAGTCTGGCGACGACTTGCTGCATCACCGGTAACACTACGTCTTGTACGCCGCGCTTCAGCATCAGGGAGTAAGACAGGTTGTTGATGTCTTCCGAGGTGCAGGCGAAGTGGACGAACTCATTGATATCCGTAAGGATTTTTGGCGCGCCTTCGCGTTTGAACTGTTCTTTGATGAAATACTCCACCGCTTTCACATCGTGATTGGTGGTGCGCTCGATTTCCTTGACCCGGGAGGCGTCTTCCAGCGACAGGTTTTCATAAATGGCGGTCAGGAAAGCCGCAGTGGCTTCATCAAAAACGGGAACTTCTGGGATACCGGGATTGGCGGCCAGTTGCAGCAGCCATTTGATTTCCACTTCAATCCGCGCTTTGATCAGACCAAACTCACTGAAGATCGGCCGCAAATCGGCGACCTTACCGGCGTAACGGCCGTCGACGGGGGAGAGTGCTGTCAGCTCGTTAAGTATCATGTTTCTATCTCTTGCAGCGGTTGAACAAACGTTGAATTCTAACATTAAAGGGGCGTGCGATCAGCGCAACATACCATTGGCGATCTGCAGAATCTTTTTGCGCATGAAGAACAGTTTCCAGCGGCGACCGCCAACCTGCCTCCATAACACGGCGGCGCGGATGCCAGCCAGCAGCAGGGCGCGAATTTTATCCGCGTTTTCATCCACTCTCAGGAATCTGGGGTCGCCAGTCACCTGTATACGCTGAGGGAAGGTGCTGATGGTGTCGCTGTATAGCGAGGCGAAAGCGCTGATGATGTTGGTGTGCGTAGGATCGAAGTGCAAAGTCTGGGTTTGGATCTGCGCGATGCGCTGGCTCATTACGTCCAGCATATCGCCGCGCTTGTTGACCTTGCCTTCCAAATACAGGAGCGTCAGGGCGTAACGCACGACATCCACTTTTTTGCGGTCCTGCTTTCTCTCCAGTACGGCGATCAACTCTTTCAAGCCCAGTTGCAAGCCATAAATATCGCCATACACATCCAGAGTTGAGGTCGCATCGACCTTGAGCAGGCTTTTCAGACTGCATTCGTAGCTGGTTGGAGCGACAGTACCTTGCTTGGCCAACTGATCCACCAACGCGGCGGACTGAAATACGCCCGCCAGCGCTATCACTTGATTCTCAAGGTTATAGGACAATGTCGACAGACTCCTATTTGAATACGGATTCGATAACGCCGCCGCCCAGGCAGCGCGCGCCATCATAAAATACAACTGACTGGCCGGGGGTGACCGCCCGCTGGGGCTTATCGAATGTCACCTTTACGTCGCCATCCCGCACATCAACCCGGCATAGCTGATCGGGTTGTCGATAACGGGTTTTGGCGTAGCAGGAAAAGGAGGATTTGGCGGGAAGGCCGTTAATCCAATCCAGCTTGCTGGCCGTAAGACCGGCGCTGAACAGTCGAGGATGATCGCCGCCTTGGGCGACGACCAGTTCATTGTTGTCGAGATCTTTCTCCACCACGTACCAGGGTGCGTCGTCATAACCTTTC
The DNA here is from genome assembly GCF_004135205.1 of Hahella sp. KA22. Classification (NCBI taxonomy): domain Bacteria; kingdom Pseudomonadati; phylum Pseudomonadota; class Gammaproteobacteria; order Oceanospirillales; family Hahellaceae; genus Hahella; species Hahella sp. KA22. The sequence continues at coordinate 2,936,196 of NZ_CP035490.1, forward strand.
AGGCCGCCTATGCCGAGACCCTGGCGCTGGCCAATCGTGTGGTACATCAAACCTTGATGGCGGCCAATCTCTTCGCCTTTATCCGTCACAATTTTCCCGGGCTGGGCGGGCAGGTAGGTTTTCAGAAAGTCGGAAAACTTACGCTCGCCGATGAAACAGATGCCGGTGCTGTCCTTTTTGTCGTGAGTGATCAAGTCTTGCTCGCGAGCGATGCGACGGACTTCTTTCTTCAATAAACCGCCGACCGGGAATAAGGTTCGCGCCAGCGCCTGACCAGGGACGGCATGCAGAAAGTAGCTCTGCTCTTTGCTTGGGTCTGCGCCTTTCATCAGGAAGGTGTGCTCGCCAAAACGGGAGAATTGTGCGTAATGGCCGGTGGCGATCAGGCTGCCGCCAAGAGCCTGGGCGTAGTCCAGGAAAGCTTTGAACTTGATTTCCTTGTTGCACAGAATATCCGGGTTGGGCGTGCGTCCTGCGCGATATTCATCCAGAAAATGTTCGAAAACGCGGTCCCAGTACTCGGCGGAAAAGCTAGCAGTGTGCAGCTTGATGCCCAACTTGTCGCAGACTTTCTGCGCATCTTCCAGGTCGGAAAGCGCGGTGCAGTATTCGGTGCCGTCATCCTCATCCCAGTTTTTCATGAACAGGCCTTCGACTTCATAGCCGAGAGCTTTCAGGAGGTAGGCGGATACAGAGGAATCGACTCCTCCGGAAATGCCAACGATGACGCGTTGATTACGATGTGTGGACATGGCTTAAACTTTCAGGGCTTGGATTGGCTAAGGGGCGCCAAGGCTTCAGTGTGAAAAAACGCCCTATTATAGGCGTCCGCCGGCAAGATTTCTAAAGTTTCATTAACTGGCGCCGGATTTTAGGCGCAAGCCTTAGATTCTATGGTGGCGAATCGTATCCAGGGGAAGGCGGCGACCTGCAATATAATCTTCCAGACAAAACCTGACCAGTTCGCTGCGCAAAGGGATATCGCCATTGATGAGTTGCGCGGGCGATAGCCAGTGGGTGGCGGTGATGTCCGGGTCCAGCGTGCGCCCGGTTTGGCGTAAGGCGCGCGCACTGAAGCAGTAGCGGTGATAAACGGTCTCTGGATCAGGCGTGTTCAGAACATATATTCCGATAAAGCTTTCCAGCTCTATTTCCCAGCCGGTCTCCTCCAGCGTTTCACGGAGAACGGCGTCAAATATGCTTTCGCCTTTTTCAATATGGCCGGCGGGCTGATTCAGAACGGCGCGCTCATCAATCTCTTCCTCTACGAACAGGAATTTATCGTCTTGGGGAATGATCGCAGCCACGACGGCTCTGGGACGCCATACCATAAAAATGCTCCAAATATTTGAGTTAGCGTTTTTTGAAACGAACGACTTTCTGAGGGCGTCTGCGACTGGATGTTTGCGTTTTCTGCGGCGCGTGAACATGTTCTTCCCGCCACTCTCCAGGCTGTAAACCGTTGATGCTCCAGGGGCCGATACTGTATCGGATTAAACGCAAGGTTGGAAATCCTACGGCGGCGGTCATACGCCGCACTTGTCTGTTTCTACCTTCAAAGAGGGTCAGGGCAATCCAGCTGGTGGGGATGTTTTTACGTTGCCGGATGGGCGGGTCGCGCTCCCAGACTTCGGGCGGACTTATCAAGCTGGCGTGAGCGGGGCGGGTGGGGCCGTCATTGAGCATTACTCCTTTCTCCAGTCTTCGTAATGCGGCTTCGCCAATGACGCCCTCGACTTGCACCCAGTAAGTTTTCGGGAGTTTAAATTTCGGTTGGCTGATGCGCGCTTGAATCGCGCCGTCATCCGTCAGCAGTAGTAACCCCTCGGAGTCGTAATCCAGTCTGCCTGCGGCGTACACGCCGGGTTTGTCGATATAGTTGGAAAGGGTGTCGCGTCCCTGAGAGTCGTTAAACTGAGTCAGAACGTTCATGGGCTTGTTGAATACGACTAAAGTAGCCATTGCTTGGAGTTACCAACTTCTGTAATAAAATTACGGTTTTTGCAGTGCTATACTATGGGCGCGGTAATAAAACTACAAAGCGCTCCCGCTTCACGCCGTTCGGTGGAAGCTTCTTTCTGTTCGATATTATGGAATAACACAAACCTTAAACCTACGGAGTAGAGAATGGGATACCAAAAGATCAGAGTTCCTGCTGACGGTGACAAAATCACAGTAAACGCGGACCTGTCCATGAATGTCCCCAATCATCCAATTATACCTTTCATCGAAGGCGATGGGATTGGCGTCGACATTACCCCTCCAATGATTAACGTTGTCAATGCGGCCGTTGAAAAAGCCTATGGCTCCAAACGCGCCATCGCCTGGATGGAAATCTATTCAGGCGAGAAGGCGACCAAGGTGTATGGACCCAATGACTGGCTGCCTGAGGAAACCTTGGAGGCGTTGCGGGAATTCTCTATTGGTATCAAAGGGCCGCTGACCACGCCTGTCGGCGGAGGCATTCGCTCTCTGAACGTCGCATTGCGGCAGGAACTTGATCTTTATGTCTGTATGCGCCCGGTGCGCTGGTTCAAGGGCGTGCCCAGTCCAGTGGTGGCGCCGCAGAAGACCGACATGGTGATCTTTCGTGAAAACTCCGAGGATATCTACGCCGGGATTGAGTGGAAGGCGAATAGCCCTGAAGCGCAAAAAATCATTCGTTTTCTGCGAGAAGAAATGGGCGTCACCAAGATTCGTTTTCCTGACAATTGCGGTATCGGCATCAAGCCCGTGTCGGAAGAGGGCACCAAGCGTTTGGTGAGAAAGGCGATTCAATACGCGATTGATAATGACAAGCCGTCAGTGACTCTGGTTCACAAAGGCAACATTATGAAGTTCACGGAAGGAGCGTTTAAGGATTGGGGGTATGAATTGGCGGTGGAGCGCTTCGGGGCTGAGCCATTGGATGGTGGGCCATGGCATACATTCAAGAACCCGAAAACCGGCCGTCAGATTGTGATTAAAGACGTTATCGCCGATGCATTTCTGCAGCAAATCTTGATGCGCCCGGAAGATTACAGTGTCATCGCGACACTGAACCTGAACGGCGACTATATTTCTGACGCCCTGGCGGCGGAAGTAGGGGGGATCGGCATTGCGCCGGGCGCGAACATCGGCGGCAGTGTGGCGTTGTTTGAAGCGACGCACGGCACGGCGCCCAAGTACGCGGGCCAGGACAAAGTGAATCCGGGGTCGTTAATTCTTTCTGCTGAGATGATGCTGCGTCATATGGGTTGGGAAGAGGCGGCTGATCTGATCTTGAACGGCATGGCGGGCGCTATTGAGGCGAAAACGGTAACTTACGACTTCGAACGCTTGATGCCGGACGCGACATTGCTGAAAACCTCTGAGTTTGGCGATGCGGTAATCAGGCACATGAAGTAGGATTCTGCGTACAGCGGAAACTAAAAGCCCCGCAGGTAGCGGGGCTTTTTTTCGCCATCTCGTTTATGTTTATCGCCATGGTCTGGCGTACATAAAAGATGATGGCGCAAAGGCGGTGATTTGGCCGATTGATGTCACAAACAGGGCAAAACACGCCCCGTACAAGCCGGAGCATGTTTGGAATTTCAAGTATCCGGATGGTTGCTAAGCTAGGCGCTTGCGGCCATTGGCGTCCTTGAATTCTCTTTTGATTTATTCTCGACTGATTCGGTTTTTGCGGCGCTTTCAGGGCCTTCCGCAGTTTCCGTTTCAGGATCGTTCGAGGATTTTTCTGGTTCGGATTCTAGCGGAACAATATTGACCGCGTGGAATCCTTTGCCGCTGGGCTGTGCGTCAAAATTAACAGCTTGTCCCGCTTTCAGCGTCTTGTATCCTTCCATTTGGATTGACGAGAAGTGGACGAACAGATCTTCTTTGCAGAGATCGCCGTTTCCTTCATCAGCGATGATAAAGCCGTAGCCCTTGGCATTATTGAACCATTTTACTTTACCTTGAGGCATGATCGACTCCCTTGTCTCCATAGAGATGGGCTTTTACCCTAGTTATTTTTGTCTATTGGCCAGTCCACTCTAATTTTACTACTTTCGCTTTACTACTGAAGCACCGGTAGCAGCAGTACAACAATTCGAGTATCTCGGCCTAGTTTGCTACCAAAGCAGATAGTATTATAAAGCAGCGCATATTGAAAGTAACCGGCCAAAAGGCTGGGCCCATTGAAGTTTGGATGGGGCGACTCCACTTTTATAATTGGCGTATAGTGTAGTTGGCGGGCAGTTATTGTGTTGCAAAAAAGAGCTCAGAGCTGGTTGCCGGAAAGTTACGAACTACTGTAAAAATTTAACTAAATTATTCAATCCGGCTATGGGTAAAGTTGAAAATAGTCTACTAATATTAAATCAGGACAACGATGGCCTGGAGGATGAAGGGAACCAAGATGGGGACCACCCCGGGAGTCTAGCGCTAGCGCCTGAGAAACCGGCGCTGAAGCGGCCTTCGATGTATCAGGTTGTTATGTTGAATGACGACTATACACCGATGGACTTCGTTGTTGAGGTGTTGATAAGGTTTTTCAACATGTCGGAACCTAAGGCTACGCAAGTTATGCTGGCGGTGCATACCCAAGGGCGTGCAGTATGTGGAGTGTTCACCAGGGATATCGCTGAGTCGAAGGCGGCTCAGGTAAACCAGTACTCATCCGAGTGTGAACACCCTCTGCTATGTGAGATAGAAAGAGCGGATTAGTCATTCCTGAGGTGCCAAATGCTAAGTAAAGACCTCGAATTAACTCTTAATGCAGCTTTCAAAAGCGCGCGCGAGAAACGTCATGAGTTCATGACGGTCGAGCACCTTTTGCTTGCCCTGCTCGACAATGATTCTGCGCTGAAAGTGTTAACAGCATGCGGTGCGGATCTGGGTCAGCTGCGTAACGAGCTTTCGGAGTTTGTTGATTCGACTACGCCGTTGATTCCGAACAATGATCCGGAGCGGGAAACTCAGCCAACTCTTGGGTTTCAACGGGTGCTTCAAAGAGCCGTATTTCATGTCCAGTCCTCAGGCAAGAAAGAAGTGACTGGCGCTAATGTTCTGGTTGCTATTTTTAGTGAGCAGGAAAGTCAGGCGGTGTACGTCCTGAAGAAACAGAACGTCGCTCGTATTGACGTGGTTAACTATATCAGTCATGGCATTTCCAAAGTTTCCGGCGACCGTGAACAGGATGAGGAACACGAACACCAGGAGGAAGGCTTGGAAGAGGGCGGCGGTTCAAAACCTTTGGAATCGTACGCAACCAATCTGAATGAGCAGGCCAGACTGGGGCGGATTGATCCTTTAATCGGTCGTGACAAAGAGCTGGAAAGAGTCATGCAGATTCTTTCACGCCGTCGCAAAAACAACCCGCTGTTGGTGGGTGAGGCTGGCGTTGGTAAAACCGCCATTGCTGAAGGACTGGCGAAACAGATCGTTGAAGGCAACGTGCCGGACATCATCAAAGACGCAGTGGTCTATTCTCTGGATCTGGGGGCGCTGCTGGCGGGCACTAAGTACCGTGGCGACTTCGAAAAACGCTTCAAAGCGTTATTGAAAGAATTGAAGCGTCAAACCAAGTCCATTTTATTTATTGATGAGATTCATACCATCATTGGCGCTGGCTCAGCTTCCGGTGGCGTTATGGATGCATCAAATCTATTGAAGCCGTTGTTGAGTTCGGGTGAGATTCGCTGTATTGGTTCAACCACCTTCACTGAATTCCGCGGCATATTTGAGAAAGACAGCGCCTTGGCGCGTCGTTTCCAGAAGATTGACGTGGTAGAGCCCTCTGTTAATGATACCTATCTGATTCTGAAGGGGCTCAAAAGACAGTTCGAGAAGCATCATGAGGTTGAATACACCGACGCGGCGCTTCGTTCCGCGGCGGACTTGGCGGATCGTTATATCAACGATCGTCATATGCCGGATAAGGCGATTGACGTCATTGATGAGGCCGGCGCCAGTCAGAGGCTGAAGCCCGAGGCTGATCGCGCCAAGATTATTGATATTCACATCGTTGAGAGTGTCGTGGCGTCTATCGCCAGGATTCCTCCAAAAACGGTTTCTTCTTCCGACAAAGACAAGTTGCGCAACCTGCAGCGTAACTTGAAGATGGTGGTGTTTGGTCAAGACCCTGCAATTGAAGCCTTGGTGACTGCTATCAAGCTCTCCAGGGCGGGGTTGAAGTCAGACGGTAAGCCTGAGGGCTCATTCCTGTTTGCCGGCCCTACAGGGGTTGGTAAGACCGAGGTGACTCGTCAGTTGGCCAAAATTCTGGGTGTGGAGCTGGTGCGATTTGACATGTCTGAGTACATGGAAAGGCATACGGTTTCCCGCTTGATTGGCGCGCCTCCCGGCTATGTTGGTTTTGATCAGGGTGGTCTGTTGACCGAAGCGGTTAATAAGAATCCTCATTGCGTATTGCTGCTGGACGAGATAGAAAAGGCGCATCCTGAAGTCTTTAACCTGCTTCTGCAGGTGATGGACCACGGTACCTTGACTGACAACAACGGCCGCAAGGCGGATTTCCGTCATGTGATACTGGTAATGACTACCAACGCTGGCGCTGAGGAAATGAGTCGTCGCTCCATTGGCTTCCGCTCTCAGGATCACAGTACTGACGGCATGGAGATCATTACCAAGACCTTCACGCCTGAGTTCAGAAACCGTCTGGATGGAATCATTCAGTTTGGCCCATTGGACGCCACGACGATCACTCATGTGGTGGACAAGTTCCTGACCGAGATGCAGGCGCAACTGGATGACAAGCGTATCCTTCTTGAGTTCGATACCGAAGCCAAAGCATGGCTGGCGGTGCATGGATATGACGAGAAGATGGGGGCGAGACCTATGGCTCGTCTTATTCAGGAGAGCATCAAGAAGCCTCTCGCTGAACAGATCCTGTTCGGAGATTTGGCGGAATGCGGCGGCACTGTATTTATCAGTGTGAAGGACGACAAGTTGGACTTCAAATATGTACCGGAGCGTGAGCTATTGGATGAGTCTACGCCTTAATCGAAAGGGTGTTGGAAACTAAAAAAGGGGCGGTAAGCCCCTTTTTTATTTCGCCTGCTTAAATCGCCGGATAGTTGCCGGTGATTTACGAATCTTCCCAACTACAGAACGTGTTAAACAGTTCAGGAGGCGATTTGGGAAATTAATGCGAGGTATTAGCGGGCGCGGTATACGATGCGACCTTTGCTCAGGTCGTAGGGGGTCATTTCTACTTTGACTTTGTCTCCAGTCAGAATACGGATGTAGTTTTTACGCATTTTTCCGGAGATATGGGCAATAACGATATGACCATTTTCGAGTTGAACCCTGAACATTGTATTGGGAAGGGTGTCAACGATGGTCCCTTCCATTTCAATATTACCTTCTTTCGCCATTCAGCTTTGTCCTCATGAAATTCGTGTTAAGCGCAAAAAGTTAAAAAATAGTAAGCGCTTTTTTAAGAGACCGAATTTTGCCTTAATTATAACCAAAGTGCAAAAGCCAATTCTTTATTATCTGGATAATCAGCCCGTATTTCGCAAAATTTTCGGGTTGACGCGGGGATAAGGGTGTTATGTAGTCAAGAGGTGTATGAAAGTTGCGCGTTAAATAGTAATCCAGGAATCTCTGACTAACACTTGAATGGGGCGGTAATTTGTTTTGTAGGACATTTTCCGACAGCCTCGTATCCAGTATCCCAGATATAAATAGGGGAGGCGTTGTTCGCGAGCGAACTGGAGTTGCCACAAGATGGCGTAGACGCCAAGGGCGCGTTTATCTTCGTTCGGGTCAAAGAACGTATAGATTGCGGAGAGACCGTCGGTAGTTCTGTCTGTCACAGCGATGGCGAGTAGTTTGTTATCCAGACGGAACTCGATAAACAGGGTTTCTGACCGCGCCTCCAGCAAGAACGACTCATACTGATCCAGCGTAGGGGGATACATATCCCCGTCCTGGTGTCGGGCGCTGATGTAGCGTTGGTAGAGTGCAAAGTGCTCTTGTTCGAACTGGGCGGAACGCAGACGTACCGTCAGGTCTGAGTTGCGCTTCCAGGTGCGTTCCTGGCTGCGTGTACGGTTGAATTCCTCCGTGGGGATGCGTACGGCGATGCAGGCGTTGCAACCATTGCAGCGAGGCTTGTAGTAGTGGTTGCCGCTGCGACGGAAACCCAGTTGCGACAACCGAGTGTACAGGTCCAGGTTGATGTCCGCTTTAGGGTCCACGAACATGGTGGTGGCCAGGCGATCGTCAAGGTAACTGCACGGGTGTTCCGGCGTGGCGTAAAAAACCAGAGTCCTTAAGTTCGACATCGTCAGCAGCCTGTGGGGTCTATCGTCATCTTCCAGGGGTGAGAGAAATCAGCTCGCACCTCTATTTCTAGTATAGATAAAAACTCTTTTCTTGAAATCTGGCAAGCCCCCAAAGAGAGAAGGTGTGGATTGGGTACCTGGCAGTCAATCAATCGATAGCCCCAGGCGTGTAATTGGCGAACCAGAGTGATGAATGCAGCTTTGGAGGCGTTGGTTTCTCTGGAGAACATGGACTCGCCAAAAAAGCAGCGTCCGATGGCGAGGCCATACAATCCGCCAACCAGTTCAGACTCCCGCCATACTTCAATACTGTGAGCGACGCCAATCTGATGGAGATAGCTATACGCCTGAAGCATGTCCGGGGTAATCCAGGTTTCGTTTGAGTAGGACCGCGGCGCGGCGCAGGATCGCACTACCTGGCTGAAATTCTGGTCGAAGCTGTAAGTAAGTCCGCTGTTGCGCAGAAAGCGGCGCATGCTGCGGGATATGTGCAGGTCTTCGTATCGAATGATGCAGCGTGGATCGGGAGACCACCAAAGTATCGGCTGGTCGTCGCTGAACCAGGGAAAAATGCCGTTTTCATACGCCAGACGTAAGCGCGCGGGATGGAGGTCGCCGCCGACGCAGAGCAGGCCATTTGGGTCCTTCAAGGCGCTGTCAGGATGAGGAAACCATAGGTTTTCATCTAACCAGGGTAGGGCGGGCATAGAGATGAGTCTTGCTGGGCTTGTTTTAATACACAATATCGCAGGAAGCGAAAACAAAAACGCCCATTAGGATTAATGGGCGTTCAGGCGCATTCCTGGTGGGATTATTGGTCCAGGAACTTCTCGGCGTCAAGAGCGGCCATGCAGCCAAAGCCCGCCGAAGTTACCGCCTGGCGGTAGATATGGTCGGCAACGTCGCCTGCGGCGAATACGCCGGGCACGCTGGTTTGGGTCGCATTGCCTTCAGAGCCGGAGCGAATTTTGATGTAGCCGTCTTTCATGTCCAGTTGGCCAGCGAAAATATCGGTATTGGGCTTGTGGCCAATAGCGATAAATGCGCCAGTCACTTCCAGTTCCTGAGTGCTGTCGTCTTTGGTGCTACGCAGGCGCAGACCGGTTACGCCGGAGTCGTCGCCCAGGACTTCGTCCAGTGTGTGATCCCAGACAATTTTGATATTGCCGTTTTGCTCTTTTTCGAACAGTTTGTCCTGCAGGATTTTTTCCGCCCGCAACTTGTCGCGGCGGTGCACCAGGGTGACTTCCGCTGCAATGTTGGATAAATAAAGCGCTTCCTCGACGGCAGTGTTGCCGCCGCCGATAACAGCGACTTTCTGCTTGCGGTAAAAGAATCCATCGCAGGTGGCGCAGGCGCTGACGCCTTTGCCTTTGAATGCTTCTTCTGAATCCAGGCCCAGGTATTGCGCGGAGGCGCCGGTGGCGATGATCAGTGCGTCACAGGTGTATTCGCCGTTATCGCCTTTCAGGCGGAATGGGCGTTGGCTCAGGTCTGTTTCGTTGATGTGATCAAAAATGATTTCGGTGTCGAAACGCTCTGCGTGCTTCTGCATGCGCTGCATCAGCTCGGGGCCTTGTACGCCAGCATCGTCGCCGGGCCAGTTATCTACATCGGTGGTGGTGGTCAATTGTCCGCCCATTTGCATGCCGGTGATAATGACCGGATTCAGGTTTGCGCGGGCTGCGTAAACCGCAGCGGTGTAGCCGGCGGGGCCGGAGCCGAGAATAAGTAGTTTGATGTGCCTGGTTTCTTTACTCATTGACGTTCCTTAATGCTGAAATAAAACAATGCCTGGTACGGACCCCTTGCCGCTGTATCCAATGATCCCTGTGGCTGGAAGGCATCAAAAATAATGCGCCTAAAGTACCATATTTGTTTAACTGGATTGATTATATTTGGTTATGGGGCATATAGAGCCACGTAATTATGGGTGAAGCGGTTTTTAGACCACTGTCACTTCTCTCAGAATTTGCGTCGACAATGGATAGTGCTCGGCACGGCTTGAGCCACCGAGCCGGTGCTCGACGACGGCTGGCAGGACGGTCTGAACATCGTCAGGAAGCACGTGCTGGCGCCCCTCCAGCAATGCCCAGCCTTTGGCGGCGCGCAGGAGGGCGATGGCTCCACGGGGTGATATGCCGTCTTTAAAGCCGCTGTGGCTGCGTGTATAGGCGATGATGCGCTGAATATAGTCTATGAGTGGATCAGTGGCTCGCACTTCTAATACTTTTGCCTGCAGATCCGCTAACACGTCCGGCGGCATGACTGGCTGTAGCTTGCTTAGCAGTGAGCGGCGGTCACTGCCTTTCAGTAGCTCACGTTCTGCTTCCGGAGGTGGGTAGCCGAGATGAATGCGCATGAAGAAACGGTCCATTTGCGACTCCGGCAGCAAAAAGGTGCCTGACTGGTCGGATGGATTCTGGGTCGCAATAACGAAGAACGGCTTAGGAAGCGTATAGGTGGTTCCTTCAACGCTGATCTGGCGTTCTTCCATAGCTTCCAGCAAGGCGCTCTGTGCTTTTGGCGTGGCGCGGTTGATTTCGTCGGCCAGTACTAGTTGCGCGAACAATGGGCCTTTGTGAAAAGTGAATTCACTTTTGTTTTTGTCGAACAGGTTGATCCCAATCAGGTCCGAAGGCAGCAGGTCGCTGGTGAACTGTACCCGGTTGTAACTCAGACCCAGCGTTTGCGCCATGGCGTGGGAAAGCGTGGTTTTGCCCATGCCGGGCAGGTCTTCTATCAGCAGGTGCCCCTGGCAAAGGAGGGAGGTGAGTGCGAGTCGGATCTGGTGTTCTTTACCTAAAACGACTTTGCCAATCTGTGCGACGGCCTGTCTGACGGTTTCTGTCATGGTGCGTCCAATCAGTGATTAACGATCATCAGTCGGCTGCGCGCCGTGCTGACTGTTTGAGAATTATAGTCGCGCCAGGATAATTTGGGCGCTAAATAGAGAAGCGGACGTATAGTCCGCTTCTGGCTCTAACTAGTCGATGTAGCGACGTGTCAGGTCTTGATAGGCGTCTACTCTGCGGTCGCGCAGATAAGGCCAGATGCGGCGGACATCATCTGTGCGCTGCAGATCAAGCTCAGCAGCAATAATCTGCACGCTGGAATCATCGGCCTGACGCAGGATTTCGCCCTGTTGGCCAGCGATAAAGCTATTGCCCCAAAACAGGCTGCCGGGAGACTGTTGTGAAGGATCAGCCTCCTGGCCAACTCGGTTGGCGACGATTACCGGCAATCCGTTGGCCACTGCGTGAGCGCGCTGAATGGTGATCCAGGCGTCCAGTTGACGTTTGTGTTCGGCTTGATCGTCACGCACGTCCCAGCCAATAGCGGTTGGGTAGATCAGCATATCCGCGCCAGCCAGGGCCATTAAGCGTGCTGCTTCTGGATACCACTGATCCCAGCACACCAGTACGCCCAGTTTGCCGACAGAGGTCTGGATTGGTTTGAAGCCCGCCTCAGCGCCGGCATCACCAGGCGTGAAGTAAAACTTCTCATAAAAGCCGGGGTCGTCAGGAATGTGCATTTTGCGGTATTTGCCGACCAGCGAGCCGTCTTTCTCCAGCACGACAGCCGTGTTGTGATATAGGCCAGGCGCACGTTTCTCAAACAGGGAACCGACAATCACCACGTTGTGTTTACGTGCGCATTCGGACAGAAACTCTGTGGTCGGTCCGGGAATCGGCTCCGCCAAGTTGAATACGTCCACATCTTCTGTCTGACAGAAGTACAGGGTGGCGTGCAGTTCCTGCAACACAATCAACTCAGCGCCTTGCGCTGCAGCTTGAGCAATCAGCTCCGCCGTCAGCGCCAGACTTTTTTCTTTCTCAGGGAAGCTTTGCTGCTGAAGGGCCGCCACCTGCAAGGTGGTTTTTTTCATCAGATCACTCCATCCGGTAATTGCATGGTGACGCAGTGGAGACTTCCATGCTGTTCAATCAGACTGCGACAGTCAATGGCTTCAATAGTGCGGTCAGGGAAGCATGATTGAATGGCGCTCAACGCCGCCTCGTCCTCAGGGAGATCGTAGACTGGGACCAGGACCGCCTCATTAATAATCAGGAAGTTGGCGTATGTCGCTGGTAGACGATGTCCGTCTTCGTCATAGCAGGCGCGCGCCATGGGAAGTGGAACCAGCTTATAAGGCGCCCCGTCCGCATCGACGAATGACTGCAGTTGCTTTTCCATCGCTGATAATTCCGCATAGTGCTCATCTTCTGTATCCAGGCACTGTACGTAGCAGATGGTGCGTTCGTCGCAGAAGCGGGCGAGCGTATCAATGTGGCTGTCGGTGTCGTCCCCGGCCAAGTAGCCGTGATCCAGCCACAAAGTACGTTGGATGCCCAGATGCTCCGCCATGACGGCTTCCACTTTTTCTTTGGAGGCGTCAGGGTTGCGCGTCGGGGTCAACAGGCACGCAGAGGTGGTTAGCAATGTGCCGCGACCATCTGTTTCGATGGAACCGCCTTCCAAAATGTAAGGAATATGGCGTAAGGCGGCGCCGTCAAACGCGCCCAGCTCATAAAGCGTAGCGGTTATCTGGTCGTCTTTTTCGGAGTCAAACTTGCCGCCCCAGGCGTTAAAGTGGAAATCCAGCAGCACCGGCTCGTCATTGTCATAAATAGTGATAGGCCCGTGGTCCCGGCTCCAGGTGTCGTTCGACGGGGCGCAGAACAGCGCCACTTTTTCAGGAGGCACGCCGTTTTCGTGCAATGCGTCGGCGATCGCCTCCAGGCGTGGAAATGACTGACAATTAATGACCAGATTCTGGTATTTGCATACCGCAATAGCGATATCCAAAAAAGTTCTGTCAACCTCTTCCAGGCGGTCAGCCCAGTCGGTTTGCTCATGAGGCCAAGTCAGCAGAACGGCGCACTGCGGCGCCCATTCAGGAGGCAGGACAATAGTGCTCACTGGTTAATCCATCGTAAACAGTTTAAGGGGCGAGTAGTTTACGGTTTGACAGGCTTAAGTACAGTATGAATTACACGATCGCCCTCAAAATATACGGAATAGTTTCCGTACTCCCATATGGTGATAGGCGGGTCGCCTACCGGGCCTTTAACATGAGAAGGGCTGCCGTAGCGTTTTTCCACCGCGCTCATGGTTTGGCCTGTGCGTGGCGTTTCCATGCTGGCGTTTGATGAGCCTTGTTGCATGATGGGAGTGACTAGCTCATCGGCGTTGGCCAATGGCGCCAGACTGATTAAAGCGACAGCGAATAACTTATTCCAAGAATTTAGCATCGACTTATTCCTAAATTCGTTTCTTTAACATACTAGTCTAGCTGTATTTAGCTGGTTAGACACTTAAAATTTCATACGCAAGTCTTTGTCATTAATTGAGTAATGCTCTTGGATTTGCGTCATGGCGACATCTTATTCCAGTTGGCGCCTGCGTTGCTGTTGCTGGGTTCTCAGAATGTGTCTTGCAACGATTTGTCGCTGTGATTCGCTGAAATTAATGAAATTGACTCGCGTGATAAATCCGTCGCCGTTTTCTTGTTCATGGCTTAGAACGTGCTCTGGATGCTCTTTGACGGACTCGGAGCTGACGACTTCCGCTTCGGTCAGAATGGATATATAGCTGGGCGCCAGCGTCGCCTTAAGAATCAGCTGCTGTCCCGCACGCTCCTGGCGGGGGCTGACAAAGGCCATGCCGCCTTCGCTCAGGTCGATGAACTGCAGTCTATCCTCATTGATGTCCGTCTCCACCAGGGCGAGTGTGCGGGCGATCAAATCGACTTTTTTATTGAGTGCTTTCAGCAGTGCAGCAAGGGAACGGTCCTTTTCCGCGACATGTCCCATCAGCTTGGAGGTCTCCAGATCCAGGCTTTGCAGCTCGCTCAGCATCTCGAAATAGACAGGGTGTCGATAGAATTCCGCCATTGCGTGATTGCTTGCAGTACGTTCCTGATACTCAACCAAAGCCTGGTCATGAATTCGATAATAATCCCTCCGGTTATCTGATGTTGCGTCTGAATCGGACATATTAATAAACCGTAGTAGTGAAACACTTATTAATAGATTATAGTTTTACGCCGCTTAATTTGGGCTAATTAACTTATCAACTTAAGCGGCCAGTCGGACGCTCCCATCCGATCACACTTTCAGGCGGCGATTTAAGCCCGCCAACAAGCCAACCATTAATACCAGGTGCTCTGTGGATGTATAAACCCTTATCTCTATTTATAGGCTTGCGCTATACCTCGGCGAAGCGGGATAACCACTTTATTTCTTTTATCTCCCTGACGTCCATGATTGGGTTGATTCTTGGAGTGCTGGTGCTGATTACCGTCATGTCCGTTATGAATGGCTTTGACCGGGAGTTGCGTCAACGGATATTGGGTATGGTTCCGCACGCGGTGATTAAGAGCCATAACCCTATGAGTAGTTGGGAGGAGGTCAAAGAGTTTGCCCTGCAACATCCCCAGGTGGAGGGCGTTGCGCCATTCGTTTATGCGCAAGGCATGGCCACAGCGGCGGGGAACGTGCATGGAATCATGATCAACGGTATTGATCCAGAGGTGGAGAAAGGTGTTTCCATCGTTCAGAATCACATCATCTCAGGCAGTCTGGATGATTTGAAACCTGGAGAGTTTGGTATTGTTCTTGGCGACATTTTGGCTAGCTATATGCGCGCCAGAGTAGGAGACAAGATTACGGTTATCTTACCGGAAGCTTCGGTAACCCCTGCTGGCGTGTTCCCTAGAATGAAGCGATTTACGGTGAAAGGGATATTCAGTGTAGGTGCGGAGCTGGATAGTACGCTGGCGATTATCAATATTGAAGATGCAGCCAAGATAAAGCGCCTTGGGGATTCTGTTGAGGGTGTGCGACTGAAGCTGAAGAATTTGTTCGATGCTTCAAAAGTGTCCCGCACAATTGTTGCGGAATTAGGGAGTGGGTACTACGCAAGCGACTGGACACGGACGCACGGTAATTTGTTTCAAGCAATCCAAATGGAAAAGACCATGGTTGGATTGCTGTTGATGTTCATCGTTGCAGTGGCGGCCTTTAACATTGTTTCCACTCTGGTAATGGTTGTTACAGACAAGAAAGCGGATATTGCAATCTTGCGTACGATGGGGGCGACACCCGGTAATATTCTGCGCATTTTTATGGTCCAAGGCCTGTTTATAGGGGTTGTGGGAACTGCTCTGGGGGTTCTGTTAGGTTGCCTGTTGGCGGTCAATATCAGTGATATGATCGCCTGGTTTGAGAAGGTGGCGGGTATTCAGTTACTAAGCTCGGATGTGTATTTCATCAGTTACCTTCCATCTGACTTGCAGTGGGGCGATGTTGCGTTGATTAGCGCCGTTACCCTGACTATCAGCTTCGTTGCGACTATGTACCCCGCATGGCGCGCATCCAAAATCGAGCCGGCGGAGGCGTTGAGGTATGAGTAGTCCAGTATTGGAATGCCAATCTGTGCATAAGGTATATGTTCAGGGGAAGGAGTCTATCGAAGTTCTGCGTGGCGTTAATATTTCGCTTTATCCAGAGCAGACCGTGGCTATTGTTGGCGCTTCCGGTTCGGGGAAGTCCACGTTGCTGAATATTATGGGCGCCTTGGATCATCCAAGTTCGGGCTCTATTCGCATCTCGGGACAGGACGTGCATGGCATGGATGAAAAAGCCAAGGCCAAACTGCGTAACGCGCACGTTGGTTTTGTCTATCAGTTTCACCACCTCTTGCCTGAGTTCAGTGCGCTGGAAAACGTCTGCATGCCTTTGTTGCTGAGAGGCGTTGCGGTTAAGGAAGCCAAAAAGGAAGCGGAATACTGGCTGGAGCGTGTGGGGTTGTCGCACCGCCTTAGGCATCGTCCTGGACAGCTGTCTGGTGGCGAGCGCCAGCGAGTAGCGATAGCGCGTGCGCTTTCTCCCAGGCCATCATGCGTTTTGATGGATGAGCCTACAGGTAACCTGGACCCGGAAACTGCGGACTCTGTGCAGGCGTTGTTATGGGATCTGGTGCGTCAGAATCAGACCGCATTTGTGCTGGTGACTCATGATTATGGGCTGGCGGTGCGTATGGATGAACAATACTCCTTAAAAGAAGGCGTACTGGCGAAAGTGGATCGCAACTCTTTGTAGAGTACCCTTTGCGGCGCATGTCGTTGCGGGATTAAAAAAGGCGAGTTCTTTATAGAAGCCCGCCTTTTTTATTGGGGTTACCCTGGAAGCTCTGCCAAGTTTAGCCCATTTTTTTGAGCAGCATCTGCTCTAACTTAACTTGATCTTCGGCGAACTTACGAATGCCTTCGGCCAGTTTTTCGGTCGCCATGGCGTCCTCATTCATCCCCCAGCGGAAAGCGGCTTCGGTAATCGGCGCGTCGCGTTCGGCGCTAGGCTGCTCAGAGGATAGGGCGCGGGTTAATTCGCCGGAGTCAGCTTCCAGGTCATTCAGCAGCTCTGGGCTGATGGTCAGCTTATCGCAGCCTGACAAGGCTTCAATTTGTCCAGCATGACGGAAGCTGGCGCCCATTACGATTGTGTTGTAGCCGCGCGACTTGTAGAACTCGTAAATAGATTTGACTGACATTACGCCAGGATCTTCGTCAACGGAGATTTCGTCTTTGTTCCACTTGGCCTTGTACCAGTCATAGATGCGCCCAACAAAAGGCGATATCAGGAATACGCCAGCTTCGGCGCAAGCAACCGCCTGCGTGAAGGAGAATAGCAGCGTCAGGTTGCAGCGAATGCCCTGCTTTTCCAACACTTCCGCAGCGCGAATACCTTCCCAGGTAGAGGCGATTTTGATCAGTATGCGGTCTTTGCCAACACCCATATCGCTATAAAGCTTGATCAGCTGCTTGGCTTTGTCGATGGTGGCGTCCGTGTCAAAGGACAGGCGAGCGTCGACTTCGGTGGAAATATACCCCGAAATGACTTTTGAAATTTCTTTGCCAATGGATACAGACAAGTAGTCGATAGCATGGGCTACAGCTTCTTGAGGCGCAGCGGCTTGTTGTTTGCCGTAGTTGAGTGCGTCATTAACCAGGCTTTCGTAGACGGGAAGAGATGCGGCCTTCAACAGCAGCGAAGGGTTGGTGGTCGCATCGTCGGGTTTGTGCTTCTTGATTGCTTCGATATCGCCCGTGTCAGCGACAACGGAAGTCATTTGGCGTAATTGCTCGAGCTTGCTTAAAGCCATTGTATTTTTATCCCTGGGTTGGTTCTTTCAGACCGCCTTGGAGGCGGTGTTCAGAGAGTTGGACTGTTTGTAAGAAGATACTATATCTAAAGCGTCTCTAAAAACAGTCGGTGAGGCGGTGCGTTTGATGGCGTTTTCGCTTAAATATCTGCGAAACTGTTTCCCACCTTTTTGGCCATGAAACAAACCCAGCGCGTGTCGCGCCATATGCCAGACCGCATCGCCGTTCTGATAGTTGCGTTCGATATACTCTAAAAACTGATAGCCGATATCCGTAGCGCTGAAGCTCGGCGGCGGAGTGTGAAACAGACGGTGGTCCACATCCGCCAGCATCCATGGGCGCTGATAGGCTTCGCGCCCGATCATTACACCATCGACTTCCTGCAAGTGGCTCTCCGATTCGTCCATGGTTTTGATGCCGCCATTGATGATGATCTCGAGCTCAGGAAATGTCTGCTTGATCATGTATGCGCGCGGATATATCAGCGGTGGAATTTCGCGGTTTTCCTTTGGACTGAGTCCTTTGAGAATCGCCTTGCGCGCATGAATGATAAAGGTGGAGCATCCTGCTGCTTTGACGGTGCGGACAAAATTCAACAAGAACTCTTCGGAGTCCTGATCATCTATGCCTATGCGATGCTTGACCGTCACCGGGATTGAAACAGCGGAGCGCATGGCGGCCACGCATTCCGCCACTCGCTCGGGATAGCCCATCAGGCAGGCGCCGATCATATTGTTCTGTACGCGGTCGCTGGGACATCCCACATTCAGGTTGATTTCATCATAGCCCCAGTCTTCGCAAATCTTGGCGCACTCCTTCAATTCATCAGGATTGCTGCCGCCAAGCTGAACGGCGACAGGATGCTCTTCCGCATTGAAATCCAGGAAACGGTTGCGGTCACCATGTATGATGGCTCCGGTGGTCACCATCTCAGTATATAAATAGGTATGTTTGGAAAGAAGACGGGCGAGGTAACGATAGTGCCTGTCTGTCCAATCCATCATCGGGGCCACGGAAAAGCGGCGAAGCCCTGAAATGCCTGAATCTATTGGCTTGGTGCTTGATTTTGTTGACATACTGCGTTGTATAAAACTGTACTTTCTTGTGCAAAATTAGGCGGTTTTATACAATTGGTGCACCACGCGTGCACCATGATCCACTAAAAATGCACCATGGAAATATAGGAAAGTGCACCAGCAAATGCGGTGCAAAATTCGTCCGGAAGGCAGTATAACATGGCAACCATCATCAAGCGTAAAGCCAAAGACGGCAGTACCCGCTACAGAGTGCAAATTAGATTATTAACCAGGCATCGATATAGGTATTCTATGCCGCATATTTGATGCTTGGGTGGTTAAAGTATTTTTTCACCCTCGAAGGCCTCTTTTGCAACATACACATATGTGATCGAACTTTCTTTTTGAGATCCCCTTTCTCTCGCGCCGGCTTACCACTGTGAACTCCCGCTTTTAAGTCACAATTCAAGTATTCGTCCGGGTTCAATTCCGGGGAATAGGCGGGTAAATAGAACACTTCTATACGATCCTCATTCTCCTCAAGCCAGGCCTTCACAACCTTGGCGTGATGGACTCTCAAATTGTCCAGTATCAGGAAAACCTTGCGTCTGGCGTCTTTGATCAGCCGCTTCATGAACCCTGTCAACCGGTCCGCGTCCATTGTGCCGTCATAGATTTGAAACCGCACTTTGCCCCGGTTGTTGATCGCTGAGATCATATTGGTGGACTCCCGCCTGGCGTTCAGGCGAATCACCGGCGTTTTCCCTTGAGGCGCATAGCCCCGCCCATGCTGGGCGTCGCTTCGCAGCCCTGTCTCGTCTCCCCAATAGATCTCCGCCCCTTCCGCCTTGGCTCGTCCCTTGATGACCGGGTAGTCCTCCTTCAGCCACTTCTCGACTAGAGACGGGTTTTGCTCATACGCTTTTTTCGCCGGTTTCTGTGGCGTGAAACCCCAGGCGACCAGATAATTGCCGACCGTTCGGATCGCCAGCTGTTCTCCCGTCTCCTGCGCAATGAGCTGCTGCACCGCCTTACGGGTCCAAAGCGCATACTCCAGCTTGAGCTGATCCGGGCTGTTATCGGTAATCAAAAGCCTGATTCGGTTCTCCTGGGTTAGCGTCAGTCGCTGTCCTGAACCGGGCTCTCGTCCGCGGGGCTTTGACTTAATCCCGCTAAACCCTTGCGCTTCATAAGCTCTGATCCATTTACCCACCGTCAGGTTATGGACACCGACCTTATCGGCTATTTCGTGATAGCTGTATCCCTGCTTGCGCAGTCGCACGGCTTGTTTTCTTTTTTCTTCCTGCGCGGCGGCAGGTAATGAGCGAGCATCATCTATAATCATGCGGGCATTGTATCATGCTTATATCGGTGCCGGATTAATAATACAGGCTTTCGTACTCGACGGGAGGCACATCGCCTAGCGGCCGCAACAATCGACGATTGTTGAACCACTCCACCCAGGTGAGGGTCGCCTGTTCTATTTCATCCAGCCCTTTCCAGGGCCCATTTTTGTGGATAACCTCCGCTTTGTACAAACCGTTAATGGTTTCCGCTAGAGCGTTGTCGTAGGAGTCTCCTACGCTTCCGACAGAAGCCTTAAACCCCGCCTCAGCCAAGCGTCCGTGTACTTGATCGACAGGTACTGACTGCCGCGATCGCTGTGATGAGTGACCCCCTTGGGTTTTCCCTGCGCCCACAGCGCCTGCTCCAAGGCGTCAAGCACAATATCCGTCTGCAGGCTTTTGAGCGCACGCCAGCCTACGATATAGCGCGAGAAAACGTCCACAACGAACGCCACGTAAACGAAGCCTGACCAGGTGGCAACGTAGGGGTGAGTAGGCCGGCGGACTCTCACCGCCAGCCCCTCGCAGAACCGTACGTGACACTCTCGCGTCATACGGCTCCCATCATTCGGCCTTTTGCTTGGTGACTCCAGTGCGCGAAGGCGTGCGGGTAACGTTGTTTCAGCGTATCAAGGTATCGCCATGCTCTGGTTTTGCGCCTTGCGAAGGATTTGAACTTGCGCATTAGCCACCGAACCAGATATCCATCGGAGCCCTTGCCAACAGCCTCCAGCTTTGAACGATAGAACCGTCCATAGTATTGCCACCACCCTCTCAATGCAGGGTTAAACATACGCGATAAATCCATTAGCGATTTGTCGTTCTTTAACTGCAAGCGCCAACTACGGATTTCCCGCCGCATGTCTTTCAAGGCTGCTGAACTGACTGCCGGTAAGAAGTTGACGTAAACGCGCCGGTATTTATCCACTGCTTTTCGAGGACGAAAACTGTAACCCAGAAAGCTGAACTCAATGCTCTCGTGATTGCTCGTACGATTGACATCCTTGCAATACACAATGCGCGTTTTCCCCGGATGGATCTGCAAGCCACAGTCAACCAATCGCCGACTGACTTGGGCAAGCACCCATTCAGCTTGACGCTGGCTTTTGCAGTGGATCACACCATCATCCGCGTAGCGACACAATCGCACGCTTCGACAGCGCTCTTTGATCCAACGATCTAGTGCGTAGTGCAGAAACAGGTTGGCCAGCACCGGACTGATCACACCTCCTTGAGGGGTACCCCGATCGCGTTGCTGTTCTTGCCCGCCTGGACCTACCATCGGCGCTTTTAACCAGCGCTCAATGTAGAGCGCCACCCAAGGTATCTGACAGTGGCGTCTCACCGCACGCATCAGCAGGTCATGGTCGATATTATCGAACAACCCTTTGATATCAAACTCAATCACCCAGTCATACTCCCAGCATCGCCGCCGCACCGTCGTCAGCGCATCATGCGCTGAACGATTGGGCCTATAGCCGTAGGAGTTTTCATGGAAGATCGGCTCTACCAGGGGTTCAAAAATCTTCTTCAACACTGTCTGCGCGATACGATCCGATACCGTCGGGATACCCAGAACACGCTCGCCGCCGCTCTTCTTTGGGATCGCAACACCCCTGACCGCCGGAGGAAAATAGCTCCCCGACGACAGGCGATTCCAGATCCGATAGAGGTTCGGCCCCAAATGCTGCTCAAACTGCTGCAGCGACTGTCCGTCGACTCCCGCTGCTCCTCTGTTCGCTCTAACATCTTTGAACGCCTCCCAAACTAGAGACTTCTCAATCACAAATGGCTTTGCCTTACTCATCAGCTCATCCTACTCGCGCAGTTGACCAACAAGCTCAGCTGAATGACGCCGCCCCTTCGCTCCACGGCCATTACAGCCCCTTCGATGCTACTACGAGCGGCTCCGCCCCTTGATGACACATCGGTACTATCGGCCTCGCCTTGTGAGCTTGTGCTTTTCCCTTGGCATTGCCATCGAAGGTTCCCGCAGTTCCATGAGAGAGCCCAAAACAGGATCACGCCGCCTCTATGCCGGATACCATGCGGCCCATCAACAGGCGCTGTCCGCACTGATCCCGGAGCAACATCACTCCCCGGTTTTGATATCATCTGAGTCGTTTCGACAATTGAACGGCGGTTCACGGTTGTTCGTCTTCCTGCTTCATACCTGACGCCTAAATCGGCGCCTTTTCCTTATCGCTCACGACCACGGCTTTTGGCCATCGCCGCATAAGGTGGTTTGTCATCAGCACCTGTATGCCGATGACGAGGGGCCACAATCCCTCATCTCTCCCGCAGCTTGCTGCGGCACACTAATATCAGCGACCCACAACTGGTTCGGACGCTCGGCGCTGAAGTTGCGATTAACCAGATCCTGCGGCTTGTCGGCCAGTTCATCGGGAATGGTGGTGCGACAGGACTTACCGCGCCGCACGCCTTTCAGCCCCATTTCCCCCATCAACCGGGCGACAGTACAGCGCGCCACAGTGATATCCTCGCGGTTTAGCTGCTTCCAGATCTTGCGGGCGCCGTAGACCTGTAAGTTCTCCTCGTGCACTCGTGTAATCTCTGGCTTGAGTTCTTCATCCCGCTTTGCGCGATCACAGCGCAGCTCCGGGTTAGCGGCCAGATGTTTTCGGCGGTAGTACGTGGACGGCGCCATCGGCAAGACTTTGCAGATTGACTCGACACCGTGGGCTTCCCGTTCCAGGTCAATGAACTTAACCATTACTTCGGTTTGCGGTCGAGCTCCGCCTGGGCGAAAAAAGCCGCCGCCTTTCGCAGAATCTCATTGGCGCGTTTAAGCTCACGGTTTTCCCGTTCCAGCTCTTTAAGGCGGGCGGCGTCCTCGCTGGTTGTTCCAGGGCGCTTACCTGTATCCACTTCCATTTTGTTGATCCAGGAGCGTAATGTCTCAGGAGTGCAACCAATCTTTGAAGCGACAGACTGTATCGCCGCCCAGCGGGATTTGTGTTCGTGTTCGCCGGTCAACACCATGCGCACAGCGCGTTCACGTACTTCGGGGGAGTATCCAGATCGTTTGTTCATAGACTAATTCTCTCAAGAAGATTAGCCTCCGACAAACCCGGGGCGATTCACCTTGTCTGCTCCATACATATTTGCAAGCGTCGAAGTGCGCACCTCCCCCAGTATCGGCATCGCCATCTATCCTGATGATGTCTCCGGTGAGCCCCAACTGCTTTCCTGCGCGGATGAGGCCATGTACGAAGCCAAAAAAAAGCGGCCCTGGACAGTATCGGTATTACGCTGAAATAAGCTCACGCGAAGCCTAAAGATAACCGCTACATCAGCTTGGAGCTCCTTCAACTTGGTTGGTTGCGTCAAGTGGCTTCAAGTTTGACTTCTAAAAGCTACTGTCTATTTTTTAGACTGAATCTTCTGGAAATCAAAGTATAAGTGAAAATATGTAACTTCTTGTATTACAATAAAATGCTAAAAAGGACTAGGGTCATTTCTCTAGCCTGAAAGGTAGAGATGTGCTCAGTGACATAGGGCTTAATTTAGGCGTGATGAAATGAAAACAATATATGCTTACCTGACATACCCCGTGCTTATATGTGGGGGGGTAGTGGCTGATACGGCCTTTTCCGCGGATATCACCTCAAATGTATCAACAGAGCAAATTGTGAATGCTCTAGGTATACCAGCAAGCCAGGTTATTTCTATTTCGACCAATGGGACAGAGGGCACTGCAATTGGGGTGGCGGATACTTCAATATTGGGGATTATTGAAGACCCTAAATCTGGTAATAATCTAAATTTATTGCTTAGTAATAGTTACCCAACTGAGGGACGCACATTTTTGGTTATTTCTACGGGGTGGGCGGAGAGTGCAGGCAACGCAAACGATAGCGGAAAATTGTCCGGTTCTCTTGGGGGGTTAAACACGCCAGGAGAGAACGGAGGGGAGGATATGGCCCAGATTGAGATGGTCCTAAAGGCCCCAAATGAAGCGAGATGCGCAAGCTTTGACTTTTCTTTTTTTTCTGATGAGTACAATGAGTTTATAGGCTCAAACTATAATGACACTTTTCTAATAGAAAAGGATGCATCACAATTTAGTATCAATATTGTTGGTGGTGTCTATAGTGTTTCTGCACCTAATAATTTTGCCTTTGACACATCTGGGCAAGTTATATCAGTTAACTCCGCATTTGATACTGTTTGTAGCACATCGGCTAGTACCCCTGACAACTGTTCCACCGGAACCACCTACGACAATGCAACAATAAAACTACGAGCCTCTACACCCGTTACAGGCGGCGAAGAAGTTCGTTTCATTATCAGCATTATGGACCTAGGGGACTCATTGTTTGACTCCACAGCATTTATTGATAAATTCCTGTGGAGGAAGGAAGACTGTGCTAGTGGCGCACAACAAATTGATGATGCAGACAGCGATGGCCTCCTTGATGAGTGGGAGCTAAATGGCGTTACAGTTGCTCTGCCTGGTGGTGGGTCTGAGTTTGTCGATCTACCGGCAATGGGGGCAGACCCTAATGTTAAAGATCTATTTATTGAACTGGATTGGATGAAAGAAGTAGGGTTTATTAATTACCAGCCTCAATCAGAGGTTTTGGCGAAGGTGATTGCGGCCTATAAAGAAATTGGTGTGAATGTTCATATAGACGCAGGCCCTGCTTCAATTATGGACCCCAATACAAACCGAACTTGGGAAGCCGCTGGTATAACCTCGAAAAGCAACAGCATTCCATTAGTGAGTGTATTAGGGGACAGATCTGGTGACTCATATGTGTGGACTGCTTTTGATGAAATAAAGTCGGGAAATTTTTCGACAGCGCGTAGAAACATTTTTCATTATGGAGTTATTGGTCATCGCTCGCCTTTTGACGGGATCTCGGCAATTTCAAGAAGCTTAAATTCTAGTGATTTTTTCATTCCCTTAGGAGACTTTCTGGGAACAATAAATGAGCAGGCAGGAAGCATCCTTAAAGCTACTGGGCAAAATTTAGCTCTCAGAGAAGGAGGGAGGGATAATGAAAAGTATAAGCCCCACTACCTTAGCATAATGAATCCGCTCTACTCTCTAGATGGCGTTATATTGGATGGTGTAGATGGTCATATGAGCTTTTCTAATATCTCTATGTTACCTCTTGATGAGTCAAAAATCGCAGAAACTACAGGTCTTCCTAATGCTGACGGTCTCGATGACTTTGATAAGATAATTGGCGTCAAACGTTTTTGCGGTGAAGAGATTGTTATAACTGAAGATGCTAGTACTTCCATTGATTGGAATTGCAATGAGAGCCTGGAAGAGGTCACTAGCGCGGATATTAACGGTTCGGCAGCGGCGACAGACGTATTAGGGTCATACTCAGATCTTGAGGCTATGCGCTTTGCAGGTGGATTAATAGGAGAGTCTAATAGCATTATTGAATTGCCTCGGGAGACTTTGGTCGCTGAATTTTCTCAAGGCTCTCCTATTTCATCACTGATTCCGAGCCTGTATGAAGTCAGCGTCATAATGCAAAGCTCAAAAGGGATTTCTGGCGGCTACTCCCAAAAGGCGCTGATACGAAATAGAGGAACAAAGGATGAAACTTTCTCGTTGGTGGCGACAAGTGAATTGGGGTGGGCTGACTTTAGCGCTCTGCCTGCAAGTTATACGATCGCTGCCGGAGAACGGGTTGAATTCGAGTTCCCTGTTACGATTCCTTTTGAGACAACACAAACAGATATAATTAAGCTTGTAGTTGCTAGTAATACTCATAGCTCAATTAATGATATCGCAACTGTTGAAGTATCTTCAGAGGCCGCTACTGCAAGTGCTGGAGCAGGATTCTTAACAATCCTGTACGAAGATGGTAATCCATTTAAAGCATCTGGTGGTGCTTCAGATAAAATATTTTTCGCTATCCTTATGTTAACGATCGTTGGACGACTGGCTGGCGCAAATTCTAGAAAGAAAATTTGGAGGAAGTAATATTATGAGCCGGATGCACTATGCGTCACTGGGATGTCTTTTATTAACTGCGTCATTTAATGCGCATGCCGACTTTTATGTGAGTGGTGTAATCTCCTATGCGGACTTGGCCACAAAGGATTATGATGTTCCTGATGGTGGTGAATATGATAGTTCGGTGGCCGGCTATGGCGCTGTTGGGTATTTGACTGACGATATATTGTTTGAAGCAGGATATTTGTTTATAGATGACTTTGAATTCCAGTCTGATGCTTTGCCAAATACGTCTTTCTCTATTTCTGGGCCGCATGCAGCCATAGGGGCGCAAAGATACCTGACTGACTCCCTTGCTCTTGAGTTTAGAGTGGGGGCATGGTTTTGGGAGGCTGATGGTGTATATAATAATATAGATGTTGGAGGGTTGGATCATGATGTATCCGCTACATTTATGGCGGATTTACGCTGGTCTTTAAGTAATAATATACATCTCTATACTGAGTACACTCACATACTTGATGGCCTGGAAGGAAGCTCCATAAATATGCTGGGCGCCGGCCTGAGATTTACATTCTGATATGAGTTGACCGTAGCCAACTACTCCTCATACTAAGTAGTTGGTTACTCTATCGACGCTTCGTGTTTTGAAACGTATATCCGATCCATAGTCGGTCATTAATTCTGCTTGGCGCATCTTTGTTCTTTGGGCCGTTCACGCTAACTTTTTTATATATTAATCGCTTGTAAATTAAATCCCAACAACTCAATATCATCTGGAATTTGCCGTCATCTCTGCGTGACCCAATCAAAGTGAAGTGACCGCCACTGCGAGCTCTTTACTGTGTTGTCGAGTGTAGATACAGGTGGAGGCTATTCTAATGAAAACAGCTGTTAGCGCTGTGTCTGTTACGTCGGTAGCACCAGGAAACGTGGGTGAAGCGTTGGGCGAACTTAGCGCTATGATGTAGCTGAAAAGTAATTGATTGACAGTTTAGATGTACGCAGGTAAGTGTATAACAAGCGCAATTAGATCGTGAAACTGCTTTGACGTTTAAAGGGCTCCAGAAGGGTCTTCTCCTGATATGATAACTTTGGTGTTGTGTTTAATTCCGCGTTAATCGCTGGAAGGCTTTTCAGTATGAACAAGCCCAAATGAGCCGTTGTTTAATAAAGTCTCAAGTTCAATCTTAGGAGTAGTATGTACGATCAATCCGTTATCGTCTTTGAACGCTATTTGCGGCGCTTGTCCGCCATGATAAATCGCCTGGAGGCGTTTGCCGATATCGCATCCAGGCAGGAAGCGATACTACGTACAAGTCTTACTCCGGGTATGTTCCCTCTTGTACAGCAGGTGCGCACGGCAATCGGTTTTTCTCTGCGTACCTGCTATCCGTTGGCCGGGCTGGAGATACCGGAAACAGAGTCTCGTGAAGACACGGTCGTAGATCTGCGCCGTCAAATTCAAGAAGCAGAGGGTTATTTGCAGGCCTTGCCAGCGCATAGCTTTACACAGGTGGCAGAACGGGAAATTGTGACGACAGCCGGGTTCAAAGAGTTGCGATTGGATGGCCAAACGTTTCTTACCCAGTATGCATTGCCGAACTTTTTCTTTCATCTCAGCATGGTCTACGCCATTTTGCGACATTGTGGGGTTCCGGTCGGGAAGGGGGACTTCGATGGTTTTCATGAGTATCCTTCGGGATTTGCATTTTGAGCTCCTATGAACATCGACCTTTGCGTTTCGGTTGCTTTCGACCGGAAAGAGGTGATCTATACTGAGGTGGCTTAATCGCCTGTTGCGCTCGGTGCGCAAACTAAAATCAATATGAGGAGAGTGATCCATGGAAAAGTTGTCCGGCGAACCTGAAAAGGGGAGTAAGGCTGACCGTATTGAAGAGCAGTATTCGTTCAAGTCCCGTTTTGTGTTTATTTTCGGCGAGATTAATCATGAAATGGCGCAAGCGACCTGTCAGCGCTTGATAGCCTTGGCCGAAGATTCGGAAGACCCTATCAGAGTGCTGATATCTTCTCCCGGCGGGCATGTGGAGTCGGGAGACGCTATTCACGACATTATTCGATTTATCCGTGCGCCGGTAATTACGGTAGGCGCAGGATGGGTCGCCAGTGCGGGTACGCATATCTATTTGGCGGCGGAAAAAGAGCGTCGTGTTTGTTTGCCCAATACACGCTTTATGATTCATCAGCCTGGCGGCGGCGCTGGCGGTCCAGCTTCGGATATCGCTATTCAGGCGAAAGAAATCTTGAGAGCCCGTGAGCGTATCGCCCATGTTGTCGCCAGGCAGACGGGTAAACCGTTTGAGAAAGTATTGGTGGATATAGAAAGGGATTTCTGGATGAGTCCAGAAGAGGCGATGGATTACGGTATTGTCTCCCGTATAGTCGAGTCCTACAAAGATCTTCAGTAGGTTTTATACTCTCTCCTGCTTCATGAGCGCCATTTAAAGCGCTCATGATCTATTTATAACGATATATATAACCGACGTTGTCGAATATATACTTCTGGAGCGAAAGATAGATAACATTCCGTCTCTATTTTTGCTTCAGCCTTCTGATAATAAAGAGATTTTTTGGGTCATTTGGCTCTAGAGCATAGAAAAAAACATCAGCCTCGTCACTATCCTATTCAGCCGATAAAACTGAAACTTGCAACATTCTTCTCAAAAATATTAAAAAAATTAAATCATTGAGAAACTTTTTGGAAAACATGTTGTATTCTCAAATGACCGGCGGACCTCTCATGCATATAAAGTCGTTATCAAAATCCAGTGCGTTCTCCGGCAGTAACCCCTGATGGGGGCTATTCGCTCTTTTCCATTTATCCAGCGTCCGTAGTAGAGGGAATAGACCTGTATCAGGGTTCTATCAATAAGGAACTAATAAGGAATTCAGTATGAGGAAAAATACTGCTTTGGGATTCGTAACTTTGTTGGCGTGCAGTTTTATGTCCAATATAACGGCGGCTGAAACGGTCACCATTAATAACTCGCCATCAAATGTTCCTGCTATTCACTCTAAGTTCGTCCCGCCTGGATTTATCAAACTCGCCAATGAAAAACGTATGATGGCCAGCGCCGCCGCCCGGGAAATTCATCCAGCGGATCTTGTACGGCAATTAAAGGAAAATAACGGCAGCGTTTCTGTAGCCAATGTACTGAAAGATGTAAAAGGTTTATCCAGTTCCTTTATCAATCAGGCGCAAAGCGCAGAAAGAAGCGTCCTGAACAAGAAAGGCATACGTACAAAAGGGGAAACATTACTTGAGTTGCGTATAGCCGCTCCGCAGATGATGTCGCAGTTACAGGAGGGCGTGGAGCCACTCTATGCCTATGAACCGGATGGAGACGAATCTTCCTGGCAATATATTGAAGCCTATGACAGCAATGGCGGTTTGCACTTGCTGGATGTCTGGAATATGCCGGAGCAGCCGGTCGTTGTTGTCGACATCAATGCGAAAAAGGATATGCAGCTTGGCCTGGCGCAAATGCGTGAGGTTTTTTCTCGCTCCGCGTCTAAATCCATTCAGATAAACAAAGCTCAGTCGGATAGCATCGACGTGACCATACTGGATAGCATTCGCCTGGAAGATGACGAGGAGCCATGGATCTCCGGCGATGCCGAGGTATACGCGATTGTGACAGGCGTTGATCCCAGCAGAGATGAGCCGGCGCTGGACATTGTGGACATGCCTTATCTCGATGAAGACGGAAAAACCTATTACCCCAACCAAGTTGTCGTTTATTGGGATAGATATCGTTGGGGCGCAGCGAATATCATTTTGATGGAGCATGACGATAACACCAACTATCAAACGTTGGCGCAAAAACTTCTGACTACCGCCGCTGAAGTGCTGTCGGCGCTGGGGCAGCCGGAGATTGGCGCATTAGTGGCCTTAGGCAGTGGAATTGTTGAGCTGATGCCTGAGCATTGGTTCAGCAATGACGACGACTATCTGGACTCTTTCTATACATTAGAAAAGAGTATGCACTATGGAAATCACATGGGCGTATCGGGTAATGCGATGACTACCATGAAGCCTTACACTCTAAATGGAATTAAATAACGGTAAATAAACAGGCGGGCAGATACGCCCGCCAAATAAAAAGGCCCGCTCCAGGATCAGTTATAACTGTCGTGGAGGGGCCTTTCTAATGCCTCAATATTATTCCAGCACAATCAAGCTACGATTTTTCTCTACGGTTTTCTCACCAATACCTTTAACCAGCGCCAACTCGGAAATATCTTTGAAGGGGCCGTTGGTGGTGCGAAACTCTATAATAGCTTCGGCCTTTTTAAGGCCAACGCCATTGAGTGCTTTTGCTAATGCTTCGGCGTCCGCCGTATTAATATTCACCACATTCTGTTGCGCGGCCGGCTGCGTTTGCTGTGGCGCGACGTCCGTAGCGAATGAAACATTAGCGAAGGCGAGAGTAAAAGCGAAGAAAATAACGGATAGCAGTTTTTGCATGTGAAATCACTCCATTGAAGTATTTGATTTAATATCCACCGATCCCGGTGGTGGCGCTATTATGCTCAATATGCTTAAAAAAGCTGTACGCTTTATTCTGAATTTTTCGTAAGAAATAACGTACGACTGTAAGAAATGCTCCATATACCTCTTGATATTTATTTATTTTTAATTACATTGTTATGTGATGATTGTAAACCCGATCGAATAACCCCGGAGCTATAAATGAATAAACTATCTGCTTATATTGAAGCAAAAGCCGCCTACGAAAATCTCAAGAAGAAGATCGAAGCATTGGAGAGCGATGAGAGCGTTAAGAAAACGTTAGAGTTTCAAAAGAAACTACAGGACTTAATGGATAAGTACGGTGTATCCAAAGAAGAAGTCGTTCGTATGTGGAATAAAGACGAGAAACCCAGTGCAACTGATAAACGTCGTGGCGTTCGTCCTTTGAAAGTATACAAAAACCCTCATACTGGCGAAGTGGTTAAAACCCGTGGCGGTAACCATAAAGTGCTGAACGAATGGCGCGGTAAGTACGGTAAAGAAACCGTCGACAGCTGGATCAGCTAAGTTTTTTGGCGCTACCTGCAGTGCTTTTTGGCAGGTGGCGCGCACCAAAATCAGTCACCTAATGTATTGATTTGGTTAAATAATGCGCAAAAATTAATTTTCCCCGCTTCCTACACATTCCAAAACATCTCTCCTATAATCCTTTTAAATAGCTGTATCTAATTATAATAACGCCAGCTCTCCTAATCAGAGTGGTATCAGACAACTACAATAATCGGTAATAAGGGTGAAGGAATCACTAAATCCGGGGAGGAGGTCTGTACTTGCCTTACTCCTGGTCTGGTCACTTAATGCACATGGCTCGCCATGGGCGGATTCTGACGATATCCGTCTTCGCCATAGCCTGCAGCTTCTAGTTGATTCAGGGTACGCCAACCTGAATGTGATGGCGTGGCCTATCTCCTGGTCCAGCATTGATAGAGAATTGATGCTGATCGACCGCGCAGAACTCCCTTCTGACCGTATTCGTACCGCTTTTGACTACGTCCAATTTGAATTACGCCGCTATAAGACTCAGACCGCTCATTTTGATGCCGGATTTCGCGTCTCTAATCGTTCTCCTCTATTAAAGCAGTTCGGAGATGGCTATACCGAAAATCAGGAGGTTTGGGGGCGGGCTGACTTTCTGGGGAGTTGGTGGGCGCTCAATTTGCGTGTGTCCGCGGTGAATGGCGACTATGACGATTTGCCAACTGCCAGGGCGGATGGAAGCTATATTGCTGGCTTGATAGGAAATTGGGTCGTTGGCGCAGGAGCAATAGAGCGTTGGTGGGGCCCTGGTTGGCGCTCCAGTTTGATTCTATCCAGCAACGCCAGACCTGTCCCAGGGATTTTCATTCGTCGTAACTCTGACTCTGAATTCGAGACTCCCTGGCTTTCATGGTTGGGGCCGTGGAGTCTCGAAATGTTTGGAGGGCAGCTTGAAGGAGATCGCTATGTTCCCGACGCCAAGCTACTTGGCGCCCGCTTTTCCTTTCGTCCTCTGCAGAGACTTGAATTGGCTTTATACCGTACCGCGCAATGGGGAGGCGATGGACGACCACAGTCGTTTTCCAGCCTGATAGATCTGTTCTTAGGGCGGGATAATGTCGGGGATGGCGGCATCACAAGAGATAATGAGCCAGGCAATCAGTTAGGAGGCGTTGATTTACGCTTTTCATTCAACCTTGGCTCTCTTCCTTCTGCATTTTACGCTCAAATGGTGGGTGAAGATGAAGCGGGAGGGGTTCCTTCCAAGCGCAACTGGCTTGGCGGGCTGGAGTCATCATTTGGCGTCTCGGACTGGGATGTTGGCGTTTTTCTCGAAGCAGCGGACACCACAGCCGGTGGTGCGCTCGGCGACCCCTTCTTTAACGTCACATACAATCATCAAATTTACCAAACCGGATACAGATACCGGGGAAGAGCCATCGGCGCGGCATTCGATAATGATTCTGAAATATACAGTCTGGGCATGCGTTTTATCTCACCTGATTCAGCGATGATCAAAGGGGCGGTATCCCGACTAAGGGCGAATGTCGATGGCATAAGGACAGCCAACCCTCCTAGCGGTGAACTCTATACAGCTTCGGTCTGGGCAGTGGAGATGGCTTACCAAAATGAGTGGAGAGCATTACGGTATGAGTTAGGTTGTAACTATTACTCGGCAGAATTAATTAATGACTACGCATCCAGCGGAGATTTCCAATTCTGGCTAGAAGGGACGTATAGATTCTAATGGTGAATGAATATATGCGCAGTATCGTGAAAATAATAACCCTGTTCTTTCTGTTTGTGTTTAGCGCACTCTCGTCGGCGCAGACATTGTCTCCTGAGCAGATCAATCGGTTCCTGGCGCTTCCTGAGGCGCAGCAAAAGGCATTGGCGGAGCAGTATGGCATTGATATTGACTCTTTAAAAAGCTCCCAGTCTCTTCCCAGGCAGACGCTTGAGCCAGCGCCAGATTCGCCAGTAAGGCCGCTGTCCGCAGACAAGCAAACGGAAACGCTATTTCCTCAGAGTGAAGCCAACAGCATACCCAGGCGGAAACCGATTGAAGATGAAGCTTGGGCTGGATGGGAGGAGGCGAAATATCAGGACAACCAGAGCGGACGAGGCGATAGCCGTAATTTCGAAGATATTGCCTTGCGCCCGGTGAGAGAGTTAGAGCCATTTGGCTATGAGCTGTTTGCTGGCGAACCCACTACCTTCGCTCCAGTAACCGAAATTCCGATTCCTGCAGAATATATTATTGGCCCTGGGGATACGGTGCGAGTGCAGATGTTCGGCAAGGAAAATCAGCTATTGGAGTTGATAGTCACCAGAGATGGGCAGATACAGTTCCCTCAAATTGGCCCGATGCCAGTTGCAGGCTTGTCTTTTAATGAGCTTAAAGGGCAGCTCACTCAGCTGATCAAGCAAAAATTTATTGGTGTTGAAAGCGCGATATCGTTGGGCGAACTACGCAGCATTAGGGTTTTTATTCTGGGAGAGGCAAGAACTCCTGGAGCCTATACGGTTAGCTCTTTATCAACGATAACCAACGCGTTATTTGTAAGTGGCGGCGTTAAGAACGGCGGTTCACTGCGCAATATCCAGTTAAAGCGTCAAGGTAAATTGATCGCCACCATGGATTTGTATGATCTGCTGTTGCGCGGAGATACAAGTTCTGATCAGCGTTTGCTTCCAGGAGACGTCATATTTATTCCGCCCAAAGGAAAAGCGGCAGGTATCGGTGGTTATGTGAATCGTCCGGCAATATATGAACTCAAAGACGAGAGGACCCTGGAAGGGCTTGTGCAACTTGCCGGAGGCTTGCGCTCGGAAGCTTACCCAAAATACACAAAAGTTGAGCGAGTGGCGGAGGGCTTTAAAAAGTCTGTGCTGGACGTCAATTTGCTTACGGCGCAGGGGAAGCGCTTTGAAGTTAAAAATGGCGACTTGGTTACGGTCGGAGCTGTGGATGAATTGGTTGAAGGTTATATAAAAGTTTCCGGTGAAGTGAGTCGGCCGGGCGTATACGACTGGAAGCCAGGATTGAAAATCAGTGATGTGGTTCACTCTATTAAGTTTGGTTTACTTCCTGATTCTGATCTGGATTACGCTTTGATTGTCAGGGAAGTTAATGCGCATAAGGATCTGGAGGTGATACATGTCAAGCTTGGCGCAGCCTTGTCGAGACCAGGAGGGAAACAAGATGTTGCGCTAAGGGATAAAGATCGGCTGTTGGTGTTCAATAAATATCGTAGCCGGAGCGAAATGCTGGAAGGGCTTCTGGCGAAACTTCAGGTGCAGGCTACACCCGTCAGTAAGCAAAGAACGTTTGAAGTGCTGGGTACAGCTCGTTTACAGGGAGAGTTCCCTTTACCTGAAAACTACACGATTAGAGACGCGCTTGATGCGGCGGGCGGTATAGATCCTTCAATCACGGACCTTAATTACGCTTTGTTGGTGAGAGAGGTCAATCAGCGTGGCGATATTCAGGCTATGGCGCTTAATCTGGTCGATATTTTTTCCGATAAGTCCGGGTCCGCATCTGCAATGGTGCAACCACTGGACAAAATTATTCTTTTCAACAGGGACGCTATTCGTGAGCCGCTGTTAAATGACGTAATACGTAAGCTTAGGAAACAGGCTAGCACCGGCCACCCTCCGCAAGTAGTGACGATTGGCGGTTCTGTCAGATTTCCTGGCGAGTATCCTGTTACAGATAAATTGACGCTCGATCAACTGATAACCGCAGCCGGTGGATTGTTGGATTCGGCGTACACATTGCGGGCGGAAGTATCGCGGCTGGTAATGTCTTCCAATCAAAGCGACCTGGAGATATTCAATCTTCCGATTCGAGGCTTCGAAGTTAACCCGAATAATCGGCTTCAAGCGCTTGACAAGGTATTTATAAAAACTATACCTGAGTATGCGGAGCGCTACACAGTTACCCTTGATGGGGAGGTTCAGTTTCCAGGCGAGTATGTGGTAAAGAAAGGTGAAACCCTGTCTCAGGTAGTGCATCGGGCGGGCGGTTTTACCTCGAATGCCTTTGCGAAAGGCGCTTTATTTACCCGGGAGAGGCTTGCTGAGCTGGAGGCGGAGAGACTGAAAGACGCCGAGGCGCGCTTGCAAAGGGATCTGGCGACTCTGCAACTGGAGATGGTGAAGGAAAATAAAGAAAAGGAAAAAGTCGCTCCATCTGATATCAGTAAACTGCAAGATTTACTCAGCCGGGTTAAAAGCTCGAAGCCTTTAGGGCGTTTGGTGGTGGACGTGGATGCGTTGATGAAAGGCGATATGCGGCAGGACGTCATTTTGCAGCAAGGCGATAAGCTGATGGTTCCACCTGTCACGCAATCTGTGACGGTTATAGGAGAGGTTCAGTTTTCGACCAGCCATATCTATCATCAAAACCTTACTGTTGATGACTATATTAAGCGCAGCGGCGGAGAAACCTCCCAGGCTGATTCGGATCGGACGTATGTGGTCAAGGCGAATGGTTCCGTTTGGTTGCCGTCCTCTTCTGCATGGTTTGCGAATAATAAAAGCAAGTTAAGCGCTGGC
This sequence comes from Hahella sp. KA22, assembly GCF_004135205.1. Lineage (NCBI taxonomy): Bacteria > Pseudomonadati > Pseudomonadota > Gammaproteobacteria > Oceanospirillales > Hahellaceae > Hahella > Hahella sp. KA22. The sequence continues at coordinate 2,971,539 of NZ_CP035490.1, forward strand.
GATACGATTGTTGTCCCACTTCAGACAGATCGACTTAATAAACTGCAGTTATGGACAAATGTGAGCCAAATATTCTATCAAATTGCGTTGGGTGCAGCGGCGGTTGGAAGTTTGTAGAGAATTTCTTAATGGCTAGCTAATGTATTGGCGCATCAAGGTGGAGAATAAATGAAGGCATGGTACCTGCTTCGCTGCAAATCCCGACAGGACGAGAGGGCTGAGATTAACCTCATTAATCAAAATTATGATGTCTTCAGGCCGATTGCTTGTGTCTCAAAGAGTCGCGGAGGGTTTTCAAAAGAGGCTTATGAGCCACTATTTCCTGGTTATATATTTATATATTTAGATCCTTCTAACGATAATTGGGCGAGAATAAGAAGCACTCGCGGTGTTAATGATTTCGTAAGGTTTGCAACACTACCCCCTAAAGTTGATACATCTGTTGTAAAGGAAATTCAAGAAAGGTTGACCTTAATTCAAGAAAGGTGGTGTGTTGATCTTCGAAGGCATTTGACGCCAGGAGATCGAATAAAAGTCAATATCGAGGGGCTTCAGTCTATTGAGGCCGTATTTAGTTCATATTCACCTGAGGAGCGCGTTAATATATTAATTAATGTGCTTGGAAGGCTTTCAAACTTGGAAGTTGAGCTAAAATATATAGAGCTAGTCTAAAATAAGCTGTTTGCTGTTTGCTGTTTGCTGTTTGCTGTCTATGTCGTAATTATAATATTGGCTTCTGGTGCGCCAAGGGCGGTAGCGTGCCTGACGCCATTAATAAATGGAGACTATCGGGATGGCCAAGTTTGCGATTATCGGCGTGGGAGGATATGTCGCGCCGAAGCACTTAAAAGCAATATATGAAACTGAGAATAGTTTGGAGGCGGCGTTTGACGTTAACGACTCAGTAGGTGTCCTGGATAGCTACTTCCCCAATGTCAATTTTTTTATAGAGTTCGAGCGCTTTGATAGGCATATAGACAAATTGAAACGTCGCAACGGTATGTCTATAGACTATGTAAGCATATGCTCACCCAATTATCTTCATGACGCTCACATACGATTCTCTCTAAGATCGGGGGCTCACGCTATATGTGAAAAACCTCTTGTGCTCAGTCCCTGGAATCTGGATGCGCTTGCAGAGTTCGAAACAGAATATGAGCGAAAGATTAATACTATCCTTCAATTGCGCCTTCATCCTGCAATCATTGAGTTAAAGAAAAGTCTGGACGAGGGCAGGATGTACGATATTGATCTGACATACATAACCCCCCGAGGCCCTTGGTATTTAATGTCATGGAAAGGTAACCAGGAAAAGTCAGGCGGGGTGGTTACCAATATAGGCATTCATTTTTTTGATGTGCTTATTTGTTTGTTTGGAGATGTCGTAAATAGCCAGGTTCATTTGCATGAGGCGACAAAGGCTTCTGGCGTCATGCAGCTTAAGAACGCAGTAGTAAGATGGTATTTGTCTGTCGATGCAAATGACTTGCCCCCATCAACGAAGCCCTATATGAAACCATTCAGATCGATGACTGTGGATGGTCAGGAAGTGGAGTTTTCCTCCGGGTTCACAGACCTGCATACTCAGAGTTACAGAGATATATTGAGCGGTTCTGGATTTGGTATTGAAGACGCCAGACGAGCGATTGAGGCCGTTTATAACATACGCTCCAATAAGCCTGTTAACCCCACAAATGAATATCATCCATATCTGAAGAAATAGCACATCAGGTTTGCAAATGAATAATGTAAAGATACATGGTACGGCGATTGTTGATGAAGGTTGCTGTATTGGAGATGGATCGACAGTTTGGCATTGGACTCATATCTGTGGAGGCGCATCTATAGGTAAGGAGTCCAGTTTTGGCCAGAACGTTTATGTGGGAAATGACGTTACGATTGGCGACAACGTTAAGGTCCAGAACAACGTGTCCATCTATGACGGTGTTGTGCTGGAAGACGGTGTTTTTTGCGGTCCAAGTATGGTTTTCACTAATGTCTACAATCCCCGGGCTGCGGTGCCAAGGAAAAGCGAGTACAGAAAGACTATTGTCAGGAAGGGAGCGACCCTGGGTGCGAATTGCACAATTGTCTGCGGCGTGACAATTGGCTGCTATGCCTTTATCGGCGCGGGCGCTGTCGTGAAAGAAGACGTACGGGACTATGCATTGATGGTCGGCGTTCCAGCCAGACAAGTAGGGTGGATGAGTCAGTTTGGTGAAAGACTCGATCTGCCATTGCAGGGGGAAGCTGAATGCGTGTGCCCCCATTCTGGGATTAATTACGTGCTAAAAAATGATTTTGTAACGGCGGATCAGCACTGACATGGATATTAAGTTTATCAATTTAGATCGCCAGTATGAGCTCATAAAACAGAGCGTCGATGAAAATATCAAAGCAGTTCACTCGCACGGGCATTATATATTGGGCCCCGAAGTCGCCGAGCTGGAGGTCAAGCTGGCTGACCGTGCAGGCGTGACGCATTGTATTGCTACTTCTAATGGTACGGATGGACTTTTAGTAGCTTTAATGGCGCTTGGCATTGGCCCTGGAGATGAGGTCATTGTGCCTGGCTTTACTTTCATTGCGCCGGTTGAAGCAGTGTGTCTGCTTGGCGCGAAGCCTGTGTTTATCGATGTGGAAGTCGGCGGCTGCAATATAGATGTATCGAAACTGGAGAAAGGCTTCTCGCGCAATACTAAGGCGATAATCGCCGTCAGTCTCTATGGCGCTTGTGCTGAGTTTGATGAAATCAACGCCTTGGCGAAGAAGTATGGCGTTCCCGTTATTGAAGACGCCGCGCAAAGCTTTGGCGCAACATATAAAAATTCCAAGTCCTGCGGCCTTACTGATATCGCTGTAACCAGTTTCTTTCCGTCCAAGCCTCTCGGTTGTTACGGTGACGGCGGCGCTATATTTACGAACAATGATGAACTGGCTCATATCATTCGCCAAATAACCGTGCATGGACAAGAAACTCGCTATTGTCACACTCGTTTAGGGGTGAACGCGAGACTGGATACTATTCAGGCGGCTATATTACTGGCCAAGCTGGATGTATTTGATCAGGAAATCGAAAAGCGGCATGAACTCGCGATGAGATACAACGAGTTGCTGGATACATGTGGTGCAATTGAACTCCCTCAAGTTCCTCCACACTGTAAGTCTGTATATGCACAATTCACCGTTAAATTGGCGGATAGAGACCGCGTCGCTGATCGAATGAAAGCAAGTGGCGCGCCTACCGCTGTTCATTATCCATTGCCTGCATATAAGCAGCCTGCCTATCGGCAAGAAGGACTATCGTTCCCTGTAAGCGAGATGCTTGCTGAGCGTGTCATGAGTATTCCCATTTGTCCCTACATGACTTCGCAGGAACAGCTATTTGTATGTGAAACGCTGGTGGACGCGATTAAGGGTAGTTGATCACTTTTCCCTTTAATATTGAGGTTGCGAAGTGAAAGAAGATAAGAATGATTTACAGCAAAAGAACTTTTTATATCTTGTCCCTTCTGGCTCGGATTCGGAGAGCGCGAAGGTTGATTTTGTAAAACTGTTTAAGCAAATCTGGGCTGGTAAGTGGATAATTTTAACAGTCTCCTTCGTCTTTACTTTGCTTTCAGGTTATTACGCATTTTCCCAGCCTAATTATTATAAGTCCGTTGCCTTTCTCTCTCCGGCCGGCGTCGCCAGTGGCGCAGACTCCTCTTTGGCGGGAGGACTTGGAGGCCTCGCCAGCCTGGCGGGAATTCGTCTGGGAGGCGGAGGTAAAAACAAAGCTGAGCTGGCGCTGGCGATTCTCAAGTCCAAACGATTCATCGTTTCTTTTGCAAAGAAAGAAGCGATTGTTGTGCCTTTGATAGCTGGCGAGAGGTGGGATCCTCTGTCCGAGACGCTTATTCTCAACGAAAAAGTATACGACGCTAGCTCAAACCATTGGTTGCCCGCGGCTATGCAGCCTGGTCGAGACGCGCCCTCCGACAACCTGATCTATCAGAAGCTGTTCTCCAGACTGACCGTGGCGGAAGATAAAAGGTCCGGTTACGTGACAATATCGCTGCAATATTATTCGCCAGTTCTCGCCAAAGAGTGGTTGGAGAAACTGGTTAGCGCATTGAATGCGGAAATGAAGAACAAAGATATTGATGACGCCCAGAAAAATATTGAGTTCCTGGAGGCGCAGGCTCAGCGAACGGATGTCATTGAGGTAAAGAGAGTTATATTTGATTTGATCGAATCGGAGATAAGGACAGCGATGCTTGCTAACGCCAGAGAGGACTATATATACGAATATATAGATCCGCCAACTGTTCCGGAAATGAAAAGCGGCCCGGATAGAAAACTTATGGTAATTCTCGGGTTCATGGCAGGGATTATATTTGGAACGATCATTGTATTGATTTCAGGACTATTTAAGAGAAAAGCGGTAAATCTCCAATCTAACTCATAAAACATAGGGGATGGTTATGGATTTAAGCGGACGTAAGTTTTTGGTGATTGGCGGGGCAGGGTTAATTGGATCTCATACCGTTGACGCTCTATTAAAGGAAGGCGTGGAAGAAATCATTGTTTACGATAACTTCGTCAGAGGCAGCTACGACAACTTATCGACCGCATTAAGGGACAGCCGCGTTAAGGTTTATGAAGTTGGCGGCGATATTTTGCAGACGGATATTCTTGATTCAGCCATGCAAGGAGTGGATGGCGTTTTTCACTTCGCCGCCTTGTGGCTATTACAGTGTCATGAGTTCCCCAGATCTGCTTTTGATGTCAACGTAAAGGGAACCTTTAATGTGATGGAGGCCTGCATAAAAGCAGGCGTTAAAAGGCTGGTCTATTCCTCATCTGCGTCTGTATACGGTGATGCGGTTGAAGAGCCTATGACGGAAGATCATCCTTTTAATAATAAAAACTTTTACGGCGCCACCAAGATTGCCGGAGAGGCGATGCTGAGAGCCATGCATCATCGATACGGGCTAGATTACGTCGGGCTCAGGTACATGAATGTTTATGGTCCCAGACAGGATTATCAGGGGGCGTACATCGCCGTCATTATGAAGATGCTTGACGCTATTGACCGCAACGAAGGACCTACCATTTTAGGCGACGGCTCTGAAGCGTTCGACTTTGTCGCGGTAGAGGACTGCGCTCATGCAAATGTCTGCGCAATGAAAGCCAGCGCGACGGATCGGTTTTATAACGTGGGTACGGGAACGCGTACGAGTCTGAAAGAGTTGGCTGAAAAGCTCTTGACGCTGACTGACTGTAAACATGGTATTCAATATGCGCCGCGCAGTCAGGCGACGTTGGTGAGAAACCGTATTGGTTGTCCGGAGAGAGCGAAAAAAGAAATAGATTTCACTGCAAGAGTGGACCTTGATGAGGGGCTTAGAAGATTGATCGAGTGGCGCGCGTCTCATCAAAGAGAAGTGGCGCTGCGACGCAAGAAACTAGCCGCAAGAGGTGAGTAAGCGCCATGAGTGATCGTAAGATTCAGATATCTCTTCCCAGTATTGGCGAAGAAGAATGGCTGGCATGTAAAGATCCTTTAATGAGCGGATGGGTGACCCAGGGACCTAAAGTTGCTTTGTTTGAGAAAGCGTTTGCGGAGCGTCATGGCGTAAAACACGCGATTGCCGTGACATCCTGCACCACTGCGCTGCATTTGGCGTTAGTGGGTTTGGGAATAAAGGCTGGCGATGAGGTAATCGTGCCAGCGTTTACCTGGGTAGCCACGGCGAATGTGGTTCTGTACTGCGGGGCTACGCCGGTTCTCGTTGATGTGGACCCGAAGACTTTCAATATAGATATAGAGCAAGCGCGAGCACGAGTGACTGAAAAAACGCGTGCAGTCATCGCGGTTCATTTATTTGGACGGTGCGCGGATGTCGACGCCCTGAGGGAAGCGCTCCCTCACAACGTCGCTATTGTTGAAGACGCTGCCTGCGCCGCAGGGGCTGAACTGGCGGAAGGTCGGTGTGCAGGAGGACTGGGAGATGTCGCCGCGTTTTCCTTCCACCCCCGTAAGTCTATTACTACGGGCGAGGGAGGCATGGTGACGACCAATGACTCGGTCCTCGCCGAACGTATGCTGCAAGCAAGAAATCATGGAGCCTCGATTTCAGAGGAGCAGCGCCACGCTGGACCGAGACCCTACCTGTTGCCAGAGTTTAATCTGCTGGGCTTCAACTATCGTATGACGGATATCCAGGGCGCCATTGGCGTGGTTCAGTTGGGCAAGCTCGATGAATTGCTGACAGAGAGGGAACACTGGGCGGCATGGTATAGCGAACAACTTGCGGATATTGACTGCATACGTACGCCAGCGCCCTCTCCCTCAGGGCGTCATGGCTGGCAGGCATACGTTCTGTATATTGATCTTGATAAGTCTCCCGTAGCCAGAAATGAGCTGATGTCGGCGCTGGAAGAGCTTGGCGTTTCCACGCGACCTGGCACTCATGCGGTGCATATGCTTGGTTATTATAAAAACGAATATCACTATCAGGATGAGGATTTCCCCAACGCCAGGGATTGCAATAACCAGACTATGGCGATTCCTCTCCATAACAGGATGCAGGCCGATGATTATCAATTCGTCGTGCAGTGCATAAGACGGATTATCTGCGGCTAGTCCGGCTTCCAAGGCTTCTGAAAGTCGAGCTGACGTTATTTTAATCGCGAAAGCACCAGCTGTACTCTCGCCCGGAATATGGAAGGTACTCTTTAATGTGCGGAATTACAGGGTTTATCCACTTAGATAACTCGCCGGCGTCGCCTGTCTGGTTGAAAAGGATGACGGACGCCATCGCTCACCGGGGGCCGGATGGCGAGGGAGCCTGGGTGGAGAACAATGTGGCGATTGGCCATCGGCGACTGGCGATTTTGGATTTGTCTCCCGCTGGTCGCCAGCCGATGATCAGCGCGGATCACCGCTTCGTCCTTTCCTATAATGGTGAGATATACAACTTTAGGGAATTGCGAGCAGATTTAGAGGCGGAAGGGTACTGGTTCCGCTCCAACACAGACAGTGAAGTAGTGTTGAATGCGATCGCCGCCTGGGGCGTGGAGGCGATTACGCGGTTCAATGGCATGTTCGCGTTTGCGCTTTGGGATAGAAAAGAAAAGCGTATGTTGCTGGCCAGGGATCGGTATGGCGTTAAGCCGCTTTATTATTCCTTTCAAAACGGTATTTTCTACTTCGGCTCTGAGCAAAAAGCGATTACCGCTGCGAATGATTATCGCAGAAAGATCGATAAAGAAGGGCTGCTGGAGTATTTTACTTTTCAGAATTTCTTTACCGACCGTACATTGCTGCAAGGCATGAAAATGGTTCCGGCGGGAAGTTACGCGTGGATTGACCCCTCACCAAGTAACGCCAAGCTTGATTTCTATTCATACTGGGACTTTTCCTTTCAGGAGCCTGCCGCCAGATCCTCTTTTAGAGAGTATCAGGAAGAGTTGGACAGACTTTTCCGCCAGGCCGTCAACAGGCAGTTGGTCGCTGACGTCGAGCTGGGGAGTTACTTAAGCGGAGGCATGGATTCTGGGTCCATAGCCGCTCTTGCCGCCCAGAACTTCAATAATCTTAAAACGTTTACCTGTGGCTTTGATCTAAGCTCTGCATCCGGCATCGAGCTGGGCTTCGATGAGAGGGCTCAGGCTGAGGCGATTTCAGCTCTGATCAAATCAGAGCACTATGAAATGGTTTTGAAGGCGGGAGACATGGAGCGCGCGTTACCGAGGATGGCGCACCATTTAGAAGAACCCCGAGTAGGGCAGAGCTATCCGAATTTTTATGTAGCCCAACTGGCCAGTAAATTCGTCAAGGTGGTTCTCTCCGGCGTTGGCGGAGATGAGCTATTTGGAGGATATCCATGGCGGTATTACAGAGCGGCCAGCTGCAACAACTTTGATCAATATATTGATAATTACTACCAGTTCTGGCACCGCCTGATTCCAAACAAAATAATACACAAGCTGTTCGCGCCTATCCTGGATGAAGTGAAAAATGTATGGACACGCGATATTTTCAGGGATGTCTTCAAATATAAGCCGAACAAACTAAATACTGCGGAAGAATATATTAATCACTCTCTTTATTTTGAAGCCAAAACCTTTATGCATGGCGTATTGGTGGTGGAAGATAAGTTGAGCATGGCTCATGGTCTTGAGACAAGAGTTCCATTTCTGGATAACGATCTGGTTGATTTCGCCATGCGCTGCCCGGTAGATATGAAACTCAGCAATATCAATGAGATAGTCAGGCTTAATGAGAACGAACCTGGCAATAAGCAGCTTAATTACTTTCAGAAAACGAAGGACGGGAAGCGCATCTTAAGGGAATCCATGAGGAGCTATATCCCTGAAGAAGTAACGGAAGCGATTAAGAAAGGGTTTTCAGCGCCCGACGCGTCATGGTTTAAAGGGGACAGTATGGAGTATGTCAAACGCAAGCTGCTCTCTGGTCGCCCACATATATACGAGTTTATGGATGAAAAAGTGCTCCGTGAACTTGTTGAAGAACATCTGCAGGGCAAGCAAAACAGAAGGTTATTAATCTGGTCTCTCTTGAACGTAGAGCAATGGTTGAGCGAACTCTATGTTTGATGATCTATTCACTTCACTTAAACAACTTTGGTTCGATAAACGTAGGTTGTTGAACTCCAAATATCGTCGGACGCTGCCTTTCTCTGAATATATTGTGGATCGTTGGGAGAAAGCCAAGGAACTGGGTTTTGAGAGCGAGGTTTCCGTCTATGACAGCTCTTATATATTTGGAGATGTAACCGTAGGAAAGTCCACATGGATAGGGCCGTTTACCATATTGGACGGCTCTGGCGGACAGCTCTCTATCGGCTCGTATTGCTCCATCTCAGCAGGGGTGCAGATTTATACCCATGACACGGTCAAATGGGCGACCAGCGGAGGCAAAGAAGGTTATGAACGTGCTGCGACCTCCATTGGCGACCATTGTTATATCGGGCCATATACAGTGATTGCAAAAGGGGTCACGGTCGGTGATCGATGTGTCATTGGCGCGCACAGTCTGGTTTTACAGGATATTCCTGCTGGCAGTAGGGCGCATGGCGCGCCTTGCCGTATCGTCGGCGCTGTCTGATAGCTCAAGAGTACGAAGACCAATGAATTCTCTGCGGGAACAGAAAGCGATTATTAAGGACTTCCTGACTGATGCATACGCCGTTCATGGCCGTAAGCTCTGGTGGCTCATGGTGGTGATGGTCGCGGCGGCGGCGTTTGAGGGGGCCAGTATGGCGCTGTTGTTGCCGCTTTTGTCGATCATTGGCGTTAATGATGCCGGGGGGGCTGGTCTGCTGCAGTCGATGATGGAAGATTTTCTGGGTTTTCTTGGAATGGACGCCTCAATAATAGGCGTATTGTCAGTCGTTATTTTTATGTTCGCGTTGCAGGCGTTAATTCTCACTTTGCAAACGTGGCATACGGCTGATTTGCAGCGTTGCTATGGCGCGCATTGGCAGCAACGCTTGTTCAAGGCGTTTATTCTGGCTCATTGGGAGTTTATCTCGCACAGGAAGCAAGGGGTGTTAATCAAGTCCATCACCACCGAAACCTTGCGTTTGAGCGGCGCATTTATGGTGATGGCGCAAATATCTTCATCTGTCGTTGTCATTCTTGTCTATGTCGTTGTCGCCGCGTTTCTTTCCTGGAAGATAACAATGGCTTTAATTGGACTGGCCGCAGTGCTTTTTCTGGTGGTCAAAAAAGTCACTATCAAGAATTACAAGATTGGAACGAATATTAGTAACTGTAACAGCCGTCTCATGGTGCAGGTATCTGAATATATCTCAGGCGCGAAACTCGTGAAATCAACAGGGTCGGAACCATTGGCGATTGAGGAGATTAACGAGGTTACGGAGGAGTTAAGGTGGAATCATACATTGGCGACGTTTATCCCCGGCGTCACCAGGAATATTTTTGAGTTTGCATCCATCGCCGCACTTTGCCTGATTCTTGTAACTGGCCATATCTACTTTCAAACGCCTGCAGCATATATGTTGCTCATACTTGGTTTGTTTGTAAGGCTGCTGCCGAGATTTAACTCGTTACAACAGAATGTACAGCTACTGGGTTCATATCTACCTGCTTTGCTTGAGTTGAAAGCGTTGTGCGAGGAAGCGGATGAGCAGCGGGAAGCGCAGGCGCTTGAAGGCGCTGAAGGTGTGCGAACTCCAAGCGGCCCGCTGTCTCTTGTTAATGTCAGCGCTGGCTATGGCGGGCGTCGACTCATACAAGGCGTGGGGTTCTCTGCTCCAGAGAGAGGCTTTATCGGCGTAGTCGGAGAGTCAGGCGCGGGGAAATCAACGCTCGTGCATACAATTTTGGGGCTTAGCCAACTGTACGGTGGAGACATTCGCATTGGTGAATCCTCCATTCATCAGGTTCCACCTGCCCTGTGGCGCAAAGCGATTGGATACGTGCCCCAGGAAACAATCTTGTTTCACCGGACGATCAGGGAAAATATTGCCTGGAGCGCTAAGGGCGCAAGGGATGAAGACATTGTGCAGGCGGCGAAAAAAGCGAATGCGCATACCTTCATAGAAAGCCTGCCTGATGGCTATGACACGATAGTCGGCGACCAAGGCGTGCGCTTGTCTGGCGGGCAGCGTCAGCGCTTGGGCATCGCCAGGGCTTTGCTATCCCACCCGCAAATATTGCTGTTGGACGAGGCGACCAGTGCTCTGGATTCGGCGTCTGAGCAAGTCATTCTTGGCACGCTGGAGCAACTTCGAGATGAACTATGCATTATTTCCATTGCTCACCGTCTATCCACGGTCAGAAATGCTGATCAAATTATCGTGATGGGGGAGGGGCAGGTTATTGAGACAGGCTGTTGGACGACACTGATGTCGGACGGTGGGTCGTTATATCAGTTGGCATGTAAGCAACACATGGTTTCATTATCATGAGTGAAGACTTTACGGAAAGAAAATATGCGGAAGTTCTTGAGGTTGCTTTATCAAGATTCCACTTCCAGTTAATTAAAGATGACTCTTTCGAAGAACGAGTTGCTGTTTGGCGGCATGATATTGACTTCTCACCCAGCCGGGCGCTAGCGCTCGCAAAGATTGAAAAGCAGCTGGGAGTTAAATCCACCTACTACGTACAACCCTCTTCACTGTTTTACAGCGTATTTGATCCCAAAACGATTGATCAGCTAAGACGGATTCATGAACTAGGGCATGATTTAGGCCTGCATTTCGATCCCAGTATTTACCAGGAACAAAACCTGGAGGAAGCAATCCAGATAGAAGCGAATGTGATAGTTGCGCTTATTGGTTGTGAAGTGGCTTCCTTTTCTCTACATAACCCGTCCACTTATGACGCCAATAGTTTTGAAAGAGCCGTTATAGGAGGAATGAAAAACGCCAGTTATACCGTATTCAGGAACAGGTTCAACTATTGCTCAGACAGTAACGGAATCTGGCGTTTCACTCCTTTACTGGAGGTTTTAAGGGACGACGCGATTGACAGTGTATATGTATTAACTCATCCGGTCTGGTGGCAGAAAACAGATATGAGTCCAAGGGACAAGGTGCTTCGCAGCCTGGATGGGCGGACTTCATACTTGATAAGTTACTACGATAATCTTCTCGAACAAAACAACAGACCTAATATAGGGAAGTGACATGACGCGAAGCAAAGATGAATGTGCAGTCGTCAGCGGGCACCAGCCTAACTTTTTTCCTTGGTTTGGATACTTTGAAAAAATGGCGAAGAGCGATGTCTTTGTTTTTTCAGATGACGTCAAGTATCCCAAACAGTGTTATGTAAACAGAGTCACTATTCCTGTTGGCGGCGGCTCTGCCTACTTAACTCTCCCGGTGAGCAAAGGCAATGATCAAAGGATCGCTGACAAGAAATATGTTAAATCGGAAAAAGAGCTTAACAAAATACTGAAAACTATAAATCTTAATCTCTCTGGTATGCCGTATAGTCATGAGCTGGCGCCTATTTGCGAAGAGCTTGCGTCCATCTACTTTCTTTATTCCTCTGTTGCAGAAATCAATATACACATGAATATGTATATTGCTTCTTTATTAGGAATAGACGTGGAGTTCAAGAAAGGGACAGAACTCGGACTGGAGGCATTTCATAAAAATGAACGCTTGATTCGTCGCTGCGAAGTGCTTGGATCGAGCGTGTATCTAAGCGGTCAAGGAGCAGATGGATATCAGGATGAGAGCTTACTTAATCAGGCGGGTATAGAGCTTAGGAAAGTGGAGTACGACATAGGAAAAGCGTTGCTTGGTCCTGATCTGCAACACTCAATACTTGTCGCCATTGCGAGAAAGGGGGCGGCATGTTTGAAACAGGCAATTCGAGCGCAAACGGTGGGGCTGCGAAATGAAAGCTCTATATATTGACGTCAACGTCAGTTACATGAATCCAACCGCCAGTTTGATGCCGGCGCTTATTGCCGAAATTGCTCCGGATTCAGACTTTTACGGGCCGGGTTTTGTCTCGGAAGAGGCGCTTGAGCGAGGCCTGTTGCGATGGATTGATGAGTCTGGCCCCTATGATGCGGTATTTGTAGGACCATGGTGTCCGGTCTTTGTCGATGACATCAATGAGCCTGCAGATAGATTGGTCGCCTTCCTGCAACGGAGTGTGGCGAAAGATTTCAAGCTTAGATGCGTTGACGGTTTTATCAAAGATATCAAAACGAATATTGGGAAAGCGCAGGCGCCGGTGAAGTTGGTGTCGACGCTATCGTTTGACTATTACGCAGCGACGCAGGAGCAAATTGATCGATTGTTGGCGCAAGGATTGACAGTAGTGGGTCCCAATCATCAATTTATTCAGCCGCTATCTGAGCTTCCCGCCTTCGCTCAACAGGAAAAACACTATATTAAAAAAGCCAACCGATTATCCGATGCCTGGTATGACTTTGCTGTTTCGCAGCCTGAACGCTTTATTACCGCGCTACACTATATCGCTCACAACGAGTTCTCCTATCTTCCGCTAAGCGACCGGCGCTATGACTCATCGATTCCTGGTATTGATTACTATCTAAGAAAACAGGCCAGCGAAAAGCTGAGCCGCTCCAGCTTTAAGCTGGCGCCTAAGCATTATTTTAACTTCTTCAGGCTCGCCAATAAGCTGGGTGCGCCTGTCTACTCGAAACATATACCGCTAAAACTATTCAATGAGCTCTTTCACCGAAGCTTGGGCTCCACCAAATTTGTCTATACGGCTAAGGGTGGATTTGGCATGCCAATTCGGAAGTTTTTTGAGATTCCCGCCGCAGGAGCGGTTTTGTTATGTACGCCTTGTATTGGGTATGGCGATGCCGGGTTTAGGCATGGGGAGCACTATCTGGAAACAGCGCCGGAAGAACTCCCTGATCGTTTGGCGCAGCTTATCCATGATCCTCATGCACAACAGATCGCCAATGCGGGACGGAAGTTAGTCGCCGCACAGCATTCTCTGGCCGCGAGAGCAAAGCAAATAAGGATGTGTATCGAAGCCATACTGGCCAAGCAATATATGGGGTCAACCTGGAGCGACGGTCAATTTCTGATTCATCGGAAACGCAGCGAGAAGATATGTGCGGCTTAATTGCAATTTTTGATCCTTCTGGCGTCGTTAGAAGCGATGCGGAAACTTCTTTGGGTATGCTGAAACACAGAGGCCCGGACGCGCAGGGTTATAAGTTGTATAAAAATGATCGCCTGTTTCTGGGGCATGCGCGTCTCAAGATTATTGATCGCTCTCAGACGGCTAATCAGCCTTATATTTCACCCTGTGGCGAGTACACTATCATTTATAACGGTGAAATTTATAACTATCAGGAGATCCGGGACGAAATAGGTTTGCGCTGGAACTGGTCCACCCGCAGCGATACAGAAGTGTTATTAGCCGCCTGGTGTCTGTGGGGGGCTGACTGCCTTAAAAAACTGGTGGGGATGTTTGCTTTCGCCGTCTATGACAATACTGCGGGAAAGGTGTATTTAGCCCGTGACAGGTTTGGCATCAAGCCTTTCTACTTTTCAAGAAATATAGAAAGCGGTCAATGGATAGCCGCCAGTGAGATTCCACCCATTCTGTATACCCGGCGCTCCGCCAGCGAAAACCTTTCAACCATCAGGGACTATCTTGAATATGGTTTGTACGACCATACCCACCACACGTTTTTTCGTCACATTTATTCTGTTGGCGCCGGTGGACTGATAGAAATTGATCTGAGCACAGGAACATGGGCGGACAGTAAATGGTATCGCGTAACAGAGAATATTCCTGACTTGTCAAAAGCGACGGATGAGGAAATATATCAAACTGCATCCACGCTGATCGAGCAGGCTGTGAAGTCTAATCTCATCGCTGATGTTGACGTTGGGCTTAACGTTTCCGGCGGCGTTGATTCCTCAATGCTGGTGCGGATGGCTGTTGAACAATTAGGCGCGGCGCATCTTTTTACGCAGGATTATGAGGGATATTCGGAGTTACCCTGGGTAAATGAGATTTCCCAGGGAGGAGACTTGCATGTAGCGAGTTTAACTTCCGAGATGATTTACACATCCATTCTGAAAACTACCCGCGACCAGGCTGAGCCGTTTGGCGGCGTCTCTGTATGTGGATACAACTTTACCTATGAGCTTGCCAGAAAGAATAACGTGACGGTGCTTTTGGATGGCAATGGCGTTGACGAAACATTTCTGGGCTATAAGCGATACCACCAGCAATACATACAGTCATCCTCTACTGATTCTGAATATCGCTCGCGAGAGCAGGAGTATTTCCTATTCTGGGGTGAGAAGTATAAGGCTGCGGCAGTCGGGGAGGCGATTGATGGTAGCAGGGGCGTCAGGCCTGAAGCCATCTCGCCCAGTCTTTTACATGAACCAGGATTGTCGTCATGCGTTCCAACCTATTTTGGCGATCCGGTAAAGCAAGCGGCGGCCGTAGACCTTCTGCACAACAAAATTCCAAGAGGCCTGAGGTTCAATGACCGGGTTTCCATGGCCCACTCAAGAGAGTTAAGGGTGCCTTTTCTGGACCATCGTTTGGTTGAGTTTGCCTTTGCGATTCCAACAGAAAAATTAATAGGAGGAAAAGGAACCAAACGAATATTCAGGGATATATTGGCGAAACGAGGCGGCGCTGAAGTCGCCTATTGTCCCAAGCGGTCGGTGCAATCGCCTCAGAGAGAGTGGATCGCCAAAGACTGGCGGCCCTGGATTGAAAATATTCTGGTTTCCGAGAGTTTTAGAAGCCGGAATTGGGTATGCCCTGATAAAGCCGGGCAGCTATACAACGCTTACCTGAATGGCGATCAGGATAACTCATTCTATATCTGGCAATGGCTTAATCTGGAGCTATGGGCCAGAGAGTATCTGGATTAGAAATACCCCATGAAAACACTTGCGATTATTCCCGCGAGAGGCGGGTCCAAAGGGATACCAAGGAAAAATCTGGCTGATGTATGCGGAAAGCCTCTTATTCAGTTCTCCATTGAAACCGGAGCGGAGCTGGCTGCAATGGGGGCGATAACAAAGTGCATTGTCTCCACAGATGATAGAGAGATTGCAGGTGTGGCCAAGGCATTAGGCGCGGAAGTGCCCTTTATGAGGCCTGAGGCGGCGGCGACGGATACTGCAAAAGCCGTCAGCTATGTGCTGCATGCGATTGATTTTTTCGAAAGTAAAGACGAGCCCTTTGATGCTGTGTTGCTGTTGCAGCCTACCAGCCCCCTCAGAAATGCGGAAGCAATTGGTGAGGCCATTGAGTTGTTTGAGTGCAGCGACGCCGACTCGATGATTTCCTGTTATCAGGAGGATTACATAAACGAACTGGTGAGTTATGAACGCGCTGATAAAGGGAGGCTTATCCCCAAAAGCGCGATGCACAATCAGGGTGTTAGAAGGCAGGAAATAAAACCCATACTGGTGCGAAATGGAGCGCTGTATATGACCCGCGTTCCATTCATTAAAAAACAACTAAAACTTGTTTGCGACAATCCTATGCTTATGGAAATGAGCAAATACGACTCGGTAGATATTGATACGGAAAGTGATCTGAAACTTCTTAGAGCGATCATATCTTATGAAGATAGGAATACTGGAGCCTGATAATTTCTGCCAGGAAGCAATGGGGCGCTTGGCGATGCTTGGAGAGGTTTGTCTCTATAGCGGCGCTTCCCTGGAGCGGTTTTTGGCTGCTGTAGATGTCATCTTCATACGACTTGCCCACCAGATCGACGCCGGCTTTTTAGCTAAAGCTCCAAAGTTACGTGTTATTTGCTCTCCTACCACTGGACACACTCACATTGATGAAACCGAGCTCAGTAAAAGGGGTATTAGACTGATCAGTTTGAGGGGCGAGGTCGAATTTCTGAAAACCATTCGAGCGACGCCAGAGCACACCTTTGGGCTGATTCTGGCGCTTCTGAGAAATTACAAATCTGCGGTTTTACAAGTATCTAATGGCGTTTGGGATCGCGACAGGCTTAGAGGAGAAGAGCTGTTCGGTATGGCGGTCGGAATCATTGGAATGGGGCGGGTAGGGAGCCGTGTTGCGGAATACTGTTCTGCGTTTGGAGCCCGGATTCACTATTTCGACATAAAAGATATCGTCGTGACGAACTCTTCCTGGCGCAGAGAAGCTGGCGTTCTACCCATGATCGCAAACTGCCGCGTGATCGTTCTCTGCGCTTCACATAAGAATGGCGAGCCTCCTTGTATTGGCGATGAAGAAATAGCCGCTTTGGCAGGGAAGTACTTTGTGAACACAGCCCGGGGTGAGCTGGTAAATGAAAACATTCTGGTTCAAGCGATTAATGATGGGGTGTTTGCCGGCGTCGCGCTGGATGTCGTCAGTCATGAGAACAACCCGGATAGTCTGAAGAAGTGGAGGGATATTTCGTATAGAAGCGATGTGCTGATAACGCCTCACATCGCGGGAGCAACGACAACTTCAATGGCGAAGACTGAACGCCATATTGTGCACCTTCTTCAGTCCTTCATAAAGGAAAATCATGAATATAAGCAACTATGAAGAACAAGGACGAACCTTCGTTATCGCTGAAATAGGACAGGCGCATGACGGCAGCATAGGCATTCTGCATTCGCTGATTGATGCGGCCGCCTCTACTGGGGCCGATGCAGTCAAGTTCCAGCTTCACATTGCCGACGCAGAAAGCAGCCCGCTGGAGCCGTTCAGGAAAAAGTTTTCCTATGTAGACAACTCTCGCTATGAGTATTGGAAGCGTATGGAACTTTCCTTGGAGCAGTGGAGAGAGGTCAAACGGCACTGCGACTCCCTGGGCGTTGAATTTCTCGCCACGCCTTTCTCGAACGTTGCGGTTGACCTGCTGCAAGAGCTGGGAGTCAAGCGGTATAAGGTAGGGTCAGGAGATGTTCATAATCTGCTGCTTATAGACAAAATCATACGCACCGGCAGGGAGATTATTCTGTCTTCCGGACTCAGCTCCATATCTGAGCTGGAAAGAACCGTGGAAGTCATAAAAGAGCATGGCGCTCCCTTCGCACTGCTGCAATGCACGACGCAGTATCCGACTAAACCTGAAAGTATCGGGCTTGCCTGGCTGAGGCGGTTTAAAGAACGTTTCGAATGTCCGGTTGGCCTGTCAGATCATTCAGGAACTTGCTATCCCGCCATCGGCGCTGTCGCTTTGGGAGCGTCCGTTGTGGAGGCTCACATTACGTTTGACCAGAACATGTTTGGCCCCGACGCCTGCGCGTCGATGAATATCCAAGAGTTCAAGAGGATGGTCGATGGCGTGCGCTGTATCGAGCAGGCCAGATCGGAAGGTGAAGGGAAAGAGATTGATGATGAAAAAGAAAAATTGAGGACTATGTTTGGTAAGTCTCTTGCTGTGAATAGAGATATTGAAGCAGGTGAGACTCTGACTTTTGCTGATTTGGAAGGTAAGAAACCATATGGCGCAGGTATTCCAGTGAATAGCTTTCGCCAAGTAGTCGGCCGTAGTTTACGCCAATCGAAAAAAGCCTGGGACTTTATCGAGAAGGATGATTTGCTATGAAGAAAAAAATATGTGTGGTGGTCGCCAGCCGGGCCAACTATGGCCGGGTCAAGTCAGTTATGCGCGCCGTTCAGGAGTCTCCTGATTTAGAGCTGCAATTGATCGTTGGCGCTTCAACCTTGCTGGAGCGGTTTGGGAGGGCGATCGACGTCATAAAAGCCGACGGCTTTACCCCCTTGAGATCGATTTACTATGTCGTTGAAGGTGAGACGCTGTCTACTCAGGCGAAGTCCACTGGCATGGGAATTGTGGAGTTGACGACGGCGTTCGAAGATCTCAAGCCAGATATGGTGGTAACGGTGGCGGATCGATTTGAAACCATGGCGACAGCAGTTGCCGCGACCTATTTGAATATCCCCTTAGTGCACCTGCAAGGGGGAGAAGTGAGTGGGAATATCGACGACAGGGTGCGCCATGCCATCACCAAGCTGGCGGATGTGCATTTCGTCGCGTCTGAAATGTCCGCCGAACGTGTTATCTCGATGGGGGAAAATCCCCGGTACGTATTTAACTATGGTTGCCCGGCGATAGATTTGCTTTGTGATATCGACTTATCGCTGGACCCTAGAGACATGAAAAAGTATCAGGGGGTCGGTAAGCCGGTAGATTGGAGCAAGCCTTACATCCTGATGTTGCAACATCCGGTTACGACCGCCTATGGGCACGGCTTTGAGCAAGTCAGTGAGACGCTTGAGGCGTTAAAGCTGGTGAAGGATATTCAGAAAATCGTGATGTGGCCGAATATCGACGCAGGCAGTGATCATGTCTCCAAAGGAATTCGACATTTCCGTGAAAATAACATGGATGCGCCTATCTTTTACTTTAAGAACTTTCCGCCGGAAGACTACGCTCGCGTACTGAATAATGCGGTCTGCTGTGTCGGCAACTCCTCATCATTCATTCGGGAAGGCTCGTTCCTTGGCGCTCCGGTTGTTTTGGTTGGCGATAGACAACAAGGGAGGGAGCACGGAAATAACATAGCCTTCTCCAATTATGAAAGGAATCAGATATCAGATCTGATCATGAAGCAGTTGGAGCATGGTAGATATAAGTCAGATAAACGATTTGGCGTGGGCAAAGCTGGATCAAGGATTGCGGAAGAGTTAACCAAATTGATTCTGTAAGAGCGCTTAATTAAGGCGGCTTCAAAATATAAATAAAAGATATTGGAGCGAGACATGAAAAAAATAGCGCTTGTCAGTTACCCAGGTCAGTATTTTCTTGGGTTTGCAAAATCGCTGGAAGAAACAGGGTTCGAAGTCTATTGGATTTGTATTACAACGTCTGAATATCGCGTCATCACAGAACAACTGCGTATTCCAAGGTCCCGTGTATTGGACACTAATGCCGGGTTTCGCTACGGCATGTTTAATGAGAAAGAATGCCGGGACAACCTTGCTGCGATAGAGCAGTGCGGCTCACCCAAAATAAATAACATTATCCTGATGGACAGGATACTGAACAAAATCCGCCCGGATGATGCGCTCTGTTATATGGAGCATTTGCGACGGGTGATCACGGACTTCTTGGCTAAGAACGAGATCAATCTGGTCAGTAGTGGAAGGGATACGGCATTACAGCTAATGACGATGATGGTCTGCCGTTCTTTGGATATTCCATGGATTGTTCCAACTCGACTGCGGATTCCACTGAATACATATGGATTTTGCACAACGCATGAGACGGACACGCTTATCACGTTCAGGAAAAAATCAAAAGCCGACTATGATTGGGCGCATCGGGTTTTGCATGAATTCAAAGAAGCAAAGCAGCGGCCTGCGCTGAAAATATCCGCTCGAAGCCTGCGAGATACTGTAAAGCTACTTAAACCTCATGCTGCAGTGTTTGCTAACTTGCTTGACAGAAGTAAGCATGACAAAGGTAATAACTGGTCAAGATATACCCTTCCCAGGATTGTGACGATGTACATGCGGAGAAGGGTGAACATGATTTTATTTAACTTGTTCAAGCCCTGGAGCGCGATCAACCTGGAACGCGAGTTTTATATCTATGCGTTACATACCCAGCCTGAATCTTCCATTGATGTGGCGGGGGCTTACTTTTCCGACCAGATTTCTCTCATTACGTTCGTGGCGAGGAGCATTCCGGTAGGTAGTGTGCTTCTGGTTAAAATTCATCCTACCGATATTGATGGGAAGTCACTGCGGTTCTATAGAAAAATCAGCCAAATACCGGGTGTTAAGCTCGTACATGACCAATACGACTCACGTACTTTGATAGAAAGGGCGAAAATCGTCTTTACGCTTACTGGAACCATTGGTCATGAGGCTGGGTTGATGGGTAAGAAAGTAATCACTTTCGCCAATAACTATTATAACGATCTTCCTACTGTACGACTGTGCAAGTCGCCTACGGACTTACCTGAACTGATTCATGATCTCGATCACGAAGACCTCCCTCCTGAAGAATTGAAGACTCGAATCATCGAATTTTTGTCTGATTGCCGCAGCAAAGTGTTCGATGGGGAAGTAAATAGGATGTTTGGTGAAAACCCCCGAGCCTTAAGTGAAGATGACCTTGAGAACCTCAAAAAAGCGTATGCCGCCGTTTATGACTATTTCTATGAACCCTGCTCCCACTCTGTTTATGACGGGTCGTTAAAGCTAACGGGCAGTGGAGGCTGATATGCAGTGGAAGAGTTATTTAAATGGCGTTTGGAACAAAGTTCGCTATTTTCGAAGTGATGTCCAGATCTCACCTTCGACCAGAGTGCCGCTTAATTGCAAAGTTAAGGCGAACCAAGGAGGACATATATACATTGGGCGGAACTGTGAGTTGCACAGTTATTCTATGATTCTTTCATATGGAGGAAGCATATACATAGGAGATAACTGCAGCCTTAACCCATTTTCAATCTTGTACGGCCATGGAGGTCTCAGAATAGGGACGGGAGTGCGGATCGCCGCGCATGTGGTGGTTATCCCTGCAAACCATACACCTGGAGACGAAAGCACGCCTTTGTATAAAAAAGAGGTCTTCACCAAGGGGATAGAAATAGGCGATTACTCATGGCTTGGTGCGGGATGTAAGGTTTTGGACGGCGTTAAAATCGGTAAGCACGCAATTATTGGCGCTGGTAGCGTTGTTAACACAGATATTCCTGATTATGCCGTTGCGGTTGGGGTTCCCGCCCGAGTGATTTCATCCAGTAAGACAACGCCCAGCGCAATCGCCAGCGCGTTTTGAGCACTATTAAAAATTATCAGAGGAAGGTAACTGGAATGCTAACCCTGCCTAAAGAGACCTCATTTGAATATGGAGAGGATTACCAAGCCTCTCAGGTTGATAAGCATAAAAACAGAAAGGCGAACCATTGGCGTTCAAGGATAGAGCTGGCTCATCATCTGGTCGACAAATATGTACTGCCGAAGCTGAGTTATGAATCCAATAAGCAAATTCGCACTCTTGATGTCGGCTGTTCGGTGGGCACCATCGCGATAGAAATGGCGCTGAGAGGCTTCACCTCTGTGGGCGTTGATTTCGATGCATCCGCTCTTCGTATCGGTCATGATCTTGCTGAAGAAGAAGGGGTTTTGGTTGACTTCCAGTTATGTGATGTCGCGGAACTAGAACTTGCGGATGAGGAAAAATTTGATATCGCGCTGTGCTTCGACATATTTGAACATTTACATGATGACGAGCTTGGCGCTCTGTTGCAGGGCATTCGTCGACAAATGCGTTCGGATGGGGCCCTCGTGTTCTACACTTTTCCTCTGCAGTATGACTATATTTTCTATAGTCGCGACTTTCTCACGTGGCCTTTGTGGCCCTTTAAGTGGATGTCTGAAAAGGCTTTCGAACGAATAACAAGAATGTATGCGCTTCTGTTGGATATTTTCCTGGTAGCCAAAACAGGGAAAATATATAAGGAAAGGATTCAAAAACTCTCCCATTGTAACCCCAGTACTCAGAGCAGAATAGAGCTTATCCTGAGGAGAGCGGGATATGACGTTGAATTTATTGAAAGCTCAAATATTTATTCTTTCAATGAGAAAATAATTAAAAGGTTTGGTAAGTATTCTGTAGCGCATAGAAATCTTTATGGCGTGGCAAGGCCTGTTAAGAAGAAATAATAATTATTAATTGTGAGGCGGAATATGGAGAAATCAACCTCTTTATGGAATCTTAATGCGGACCATGGATTGGGATTTTTTGATAAGTTGAAATGGATGTTGCTTAATGCAGCCAATAACACTGTAGGGGGCGGCCCTGTTGACAAAGGGATCCACGTTTCCAACTTTGCAATAGATAATATTAGGGAAATTGAAACAGCTGAAGGCGTTTCGCCTGCGCGCAGGCTGTGTGATCTATTTTGGCATTCCATACCATTGAAAAGATGTACGGACTTTCTGGAACATCCTATTAACGCCGTCGAGATAGGATGTGGATCTGGAATATATGGAGAAATATTAAAAATACTTATAAAAGACGAGTTTTATTATAAAGGCGTTGATGTTTCAGATAATCCAATATGGTTTGAATATCGTGAAAAGTACGGGTTCAATTTCGTTCAAGCCTCATCGAATAATGTCTCCGGCTACCTGGACGATGAAAATTTTATCTTCACGCAAAGCGCACTTGAGCACTTTGATGAAGATCTCACCTTTTTTCGGCAACTTGCCGATTATGTGAGTTCAAGAAAGTCTAATACCTACCAGGTTCATTTGATTCCGTCAGAAAGTTGCATTAGAACTTTTCCTTGGCATGGTGTGCGCCAATACTCGATACAGTCTATTTCAAAAATAACTAACCTGTTTGACGATAATGCTAGTAAGACTTTATATCGGCTTGGTTCGGACCGCTGTAATAAATTGCATTTTGACTGGATCACGCTTCCTCGAATTTTAAGAAAGAGAGATCCGAGAAAGGAAAACCCTGAAGTTTATGAGCATGCGTTGGAAGAAGCGATTCGCCGGGATATGGCGTCGCCTGGCGGAACCACTTGTTTTTATGCGCTGGAGATCATGACAAAGGGCAATCATTGCGAGAAGGATTCATGAAGATCGTTCTATTTATCCGCTCTCTTAATATTGGCGGAGCTGAACGGCAGCTCTTGCTGCTTGCTGAAAGCCTTTCTCTCAAACATGAAGTTATTATTCTTACTTTTTATAGCCAGTTCGAGTATGAGATAAATGATCGCTTAAACTACAGAGTTATTTCTCTCGAGAAGAAGGGGCGATGGAATTTTATAGGATTTATATTCTCATTTATAAAGTTCTTGAGAAGAGAGAGGCCCGACTATATCTATTCTTATATGGGGGCTGCATCCATTGTCGCGGTAATCTCGAAATTGGTTGACAGGAATATCGTGCTGGCATGGGGGTTGAGATCTTCTAATATGGATTTGGCTCTTTATACGAAAATGGATGAGGCTATAAGATGGCTTGAAGTTAAATTGTCAAGATTTTCAAACTTGATAATTTCAAACTCTAACTCGGGGCGCCTTCAGGCAATTAGGGAAGGGTTCAATAGTAGAAACTTTTCTGTGGTGCACAATGGTATTGATACAGAGAAATTCAAGCCAAATTCAGGAGAACGAGAATCCATGCGGAATAGGCTTGGCATATCTCTTGGCGCCAGAGTTATTGGTATAGTGGCGAGACATGACCCTATGAAGGGACTTGAGTATTTTATACATGCCGCGTCCGAATATGTAAATAATCATGATCCTGAGGCTTGTTTCGTAGTGGTGGGAGACGGGAACGCTGAGTATTCAAACAAGTTACGTGACCTGGCCGAAAAAGCCGGCTTGAAAAATCATATAGTATGGGCCGGAAAGCAGACCGACGTATCCTCTTTCTATAATTTGTTTGATGTCTATACTTCAACGTCGATCTATGGGGAGGGATTTTCAAACTCGATTGGCGAGGCCATGTCCTCCGGTGTGCCATGTGTCGTTACTGATGTCGGAGACTCTGCGTATGTATTGGGTGATGGCGGAGTCGTAGTCGCGCCACGATCAATATCGGAGCTTTGCTCGGCCTGGCATAAAATTTTTTCCATGTCACCGAAGGATTACCAGCAGTTATCCGACTATTCGAGAAAGAGGGTTGTTAGTGAATTTAGCGTTGAGAGAATGGTTGCAAGTACAGAGCGCCTGTTTCTAAAAGAGGCGAACTCTGCATGCTGATTGGGTGTGATCGTTCTTTTAAAGGGCTATGCAGTGAATTTAATAAAAATAAATAGAATTATATTTTTCCTTTTCTTGTGCAGTATTTTCTTCCTGTACTATCAGACCAGATTTTTTCCTGGCTCTTTACACTCATGGTTAATGATCGCCGGACTGCTTATAACGTTGCCGTCAGTCATTAAAAGATGCCATGACTCTCATTGGGTGCTTCCGTTGGATTACGCCCTTGTCGTCGGCTTGATTTTGATAATAGTGTTGGGTTTTGTCATTAATTTCAGAACGGCTAACTGGGCTAATTTTCAGGCATATATACTCATGATTCTGACATATATATATGCAAAGGAAAGTACTGATTATTCTAATTTCAGGCTAATTGGACTGGTAATCAGGGCGTTTGTCTTTATTAATGCGACCCTGGTTATTCTTCAAACCGCTACAGGGAGTTACTTCCCTGCGAGGTATCTGGCGTCTGGTGATCCTCCACTGCTTATCGCTTGCGGTGTTTCAGATGGGCCAACAAAAAATGGATTTCTTATATCCTTTTCCCTGTCGTATATGTTGGGTTGTTTGATTTTCAAAAAGCTCAAATTTTCGAAACTAGATTACTTTACTTTTTTTCTAGGGCTGCTATCGCTTGCGTTATCTGCTTCTCGGGCGGGAATTATCAGTTTTGCATTGGTTTTTATTATGGCTGTCCCGTTTGGCGTAATCAGATCAAGACTGGATTCCAGCTATGAAATAAGACGCTCGTTTTGGGTGTTTACAGCCTCAATACTTTTTTTTGTGGTTGGGTCAGTTATCTACTTTGCACTGAGCTTTGGCATACTTTATGAGCTGCGAGGGTCTGGAGTCGACAACTATGGGCTTGCTGTTCTCGAGCACAAATCAACGGTATTTATGGACAGTTCAATGGGGGAACGATTTGGAACTCTCTCCTATTTTTTAAATCTTCTTAAAGAGTCGCCGTTAAGTTTTTTATCCGTTGGTTATGGCTCTGGTAGCTTTATAACTCTATATGGACTGAATATGCATAATTCATGGGTGGAGCTGTTTTTTACTCTGGGAATATATGGCTTTATTTTATTCCTTACACTTACTTTTTATGTGTTCTATAAAGCGCTATCGAGCAGCTTCTCCGTGAGACTGATTCCACTTTTGTTTTCCGTCTTGTCAATAATGATATTTATGTTGGCGCATGATGTGGTTAGAGGAAGGATATTTTGGACGGGGTTAGGCATGCTGGGCGCACTCTCTTTATCCTTCGACCCCAAAGCGATCAAAGATTACTGTCGTTTACAGGGGGCCTAAATGAGGATCATGCATGTCATTACAACACTGGATAGAGGCGGAGCGGAAGCTGCACTGGTGAGGTTATGCCTGGCCGACAAAGACAACTCTCACTATGTTGTCTCCCTTAAAGGGCGAGGGGTTTACGGAGATCTCTTGGAAGCATCGGGGGTATATGTCTTTTCCGCCAACCTGTTGCATAAGAAAACCCTCATAACATCCGTTGTCGCCCTCTTTCGGGAGATCAAACGAATATCGCCTGATATCGTGCAAACCTGGATGTACCACGCTGATCTCGTGGGTGGATTATTGGCGAGATTCGCGTCATGCAGAGCGATATTTTGGGGAATTAGAGGTCCTTACGACAGGAGAAGAACTCCTGTTTCAACGCGCATTGTCGTCAAGCTGTGCGCGATACTTTCCTATTGGTTGCCCATGGGGATCGTCAGTAACTCCAAGTTCGCCATCGAGTCGCACCGAAACCAAGGTTATGACGGCAAGAAGCTCGTTCATATTCCCAACGGATACGAGTCGCCAGAGGCTCCGATAGAGCTTGGATCTATCCGTCGCGTAAAAGAACTCCCTATTCGGAAGATTGTAATAGGCATGGTCGCCCGCTATGACCCTTATAAGGATCACATGACCTTATTTAAGGCTTTAAAAGTACTTTCGCACCGGCGAGACGATTTTATCTGCCATTTGGTTGGTCCAGGCATGACGCATGAAAATGGCGGTCTACAAGAGATGATCTGCGCCTCTGGGGTTGCAAGAGAGGTTATTCGCCTGATGGGCCCCACTTCCAGTGTTGGAGAAGTCTTTGCCGGGCTGGACGTACATGTATTGTCCAGCGCAGCGGAGTCTGCGCCCAATGTGGTTGCTGAGGCGATGTCGTATGGCGTTCCTTGTGTTTCTACGGATGTTGGCGACGCCGGATTGATCATTGGCGATACAGGTTGGACTGCGCCGCCCGAAGACCCGATTGCGTTGGCGGATGCTATCGAGGGGGCGTTTACAGCCATGCAAGACCAAGAGCTTTGGAGGGCCAGGCAGGAAGCCTGCGTAAAGCGAATACGTGAGAACTACAGTATGGCTGGAATGGTGAACGCCTACCATTCATTGTGGAGGAAGGAGATTGCCTTTAATGAACAAGCTGAGGGATATCCCCGTTGATGGAAACATTGACCAACAGGTTGTCAACGATTTTGGTGAGGAGTGGAGTCGGCTGAATCAGGACGCAATGCCGCAGGATGAGGCAGAGCGTCAGTTTAATGCTTACTTCGCTATTTTCCCCTGGCGGCGAATATCGCCTGATGCCGAAGGCGTAGATGTAGGATGCGGATCTGGACGTTGGGCGAAGTATGTCGCCCCACGTGTTGGGCGGTTGCACTGTGTGGACCCGTCTGAAGCGATAGAGGTCGCGAAAGAAAAGCTCAAGACCTGTCCGAATTGCGATTTTCACCGCTCGGGCGTTGGTGCGCTGCCATTTGAGGATAATTCGCTGGATTTTGGATACTCGTTGGGCGTGCTCCATCACATCCCTGATACGGGCAGGGGCATCGCTGACTGTGTTACGAAGCTAAAGCCAGGCGCCCCCTTCCTTATATATCTGTACTACTCTTTTGATAACAAACCTGCTTGGTATAAATGGCTATGGAAGGCGAGCGATTACATAAGAAAAGCGGTTTCTGCGTTGCCAGGCGCATATAAATATCCAGTCAGTCAGCTATTCGCTTTATTCGTATATTGGCCATTGGCGAGAACGGCGCTAATGATGAATAAGCTGGGTTTTAAAGTTGATAGCTGGCCGCTTGGTTTTTACAAAGATAAATCGTTTTACATGATGAGAACCGATGCACTGGATCGACTAGGCACAAGGCTGGAAAAAAGGTTTAGCCGGCAGGAAATAAAGGAAATGATGACTGCCGCGGGTCTTGTCAATGTACATTTCAGTGACAGTCAGCCATACCACTGTGCAATAGGATATAAGAAACTAGTATGTGTGGAATAACGGGGATACTTGGCTACGGCTCGTGCTTCGCCGACTTGCTTCGTGAGATGGGACAAGCCATTGCTCACAGAGGTCCGGATGATGGAAATATCTGGTACGACCCGGACAGTCATGTTGGTTTGTCGCATCGGAGACTGTCTATACTGGATTTGTCTGAAGCCGGCCGGCAACCGATGATGAGCCATTCAGGGCGTTATGTTGTCGCTTTTAACGGCGAAATATATAACCACATGAATTTAAGGGAAAAGGTTGGAGACGTTGGCTGGAGAGGAAGTTCTGATACGGAGTCTTTATTAGCTGGTTTTGAGAAATGGGGGATAGAGCAAACAATCGCCGACGCAGTTGGCATGTTTGCGTTTGCTGTATGGGACCGGCTGTCCAGGACGCTGACGCTTGGCAGGGATAGGGTAGGAGAAAAACCTCTCTACTATGGTTGGCTGGGTGACGGTCGGCGCGCTGCGTTTGTATTTGGCTCCGAGCTTAAGTCTATCACCATGCACCCTGAGTTTAAGGGGGAGGTAAACAGAGACGCTATAGCGTTGTTTCTCAGACATAACTGCATTCCTGCTCCTCACTCCATATACCGAGGGATAAGCAAACTTCCTCCTGGATACCTGCTGAACGTCTCCCTGAACCGTAGGACCCCCACGACCAAGCCCTACTGGTCGGCCTCGGATGTTATAAATAATGCTATTACTGAGCCATTCAATGGAAGCGAAGATGAGGCGGTGGATGCGCTGGAGGCTCTGCTGCTCAATGTCGTAGATCGTCAAATGATCGCGGATGTGCCATTAGGAGGTTTCTTGTCTGGAGGCATAGACTCTTCAACGGTAGTGGCGCTTATGCAATCACGGTCCTCTAGGCCAGTAAAAACCTATACTATTGGATTCACTGAGGCGGGCTTTAATGAAGCTGAATACGCCAAGTCTGTCGCCTCTCATCTGGGGACTGAGCATACAGAGCTTTATGTAACGCCCAAGGACGCTATTTCCGTCATTCCCAAGTTGCCTGCCCTTTATGACGAGCCTTTCGCCGATTCATCTCAAATACCCTGCTACCTGGTTTCCAAGCTTGCGGGCGCGCATGTAAAAGTGGCGCTCTCCGGGGATGGCGGCGATGAAATCTTCGCAGGCTATAACCGCTATGTTTTGTCAAAAAGACTATGGGGGAAACTTTCTCTTTTGCCCGCGCCATTGAGGAGTTTGCTGGCGGCAAGTATGACGAAAATTTCTCCTCAACGGTGGAATGCGCTCTATAGCGGTTTTCTTCAGCTCACCGGTAACAAAGAAGCCCTCTCCAACTTTGGCGATAAGCTACACAAAGCCGCTGGCGTCATCAATTGTCGTTCTATTGACGACTTGTATTACAAACTGGTTTCTCATTGGGGAGATCCAACGTCTGTAGTAAGAGGGGCGGCTGAGCCTGCTACCCTGATAACAGGAGGTGAGTTGCAGCTTCCACACAACTATGTGGAAAGAATGATGGCGCTGGATTTGGTGACCTATTTGCCGGACGACATTCTCGTTAAGGTGGACCGCGCGGCTATGGGCGTTTCTTTGGAGACCAGAGCGCCATTTCTTGACCACAGAGTTATTGAATTTGCCTGGAGGTTGCCAATGGCGTTTAAGCTCCAAGGTAATGACACTAAGCGGATATTGAAAAAGCTGCTCTACCGATACATTCCTGAAACGCTGTTTAACCGCCCTAAAGTAGGTTTTGGGATACCACTGCAAGATTGGTTAAGGGGGCCTTTGAGAGATTGGGCTGAATCTCTGTTGGATGAGAAAAGACTGATCCATGAAGGTTATTTTCACCCCGCCGACATTCGTCTTAAATGGAAAGAGCATTTATCTGGAAGCAGAAACTGGGCCTATAGCCTCTGGGACATACTCATGTTTCAAGCTTGGCTTGAGAGCACAAGAGAAAAAAGCGTCAGTGCATACAATCCGGAAAGTCTCAAAGTTATCAGCGGCTAAGTGAGGAGAAATTGTAACACTGACGTTTTGTATTTTTAGGAAGAAAATATGAAAAAATACAGAGTGGTTCTTTGTTCTAATACGTCCTGGTATTTGTTTAAGTTTAGAAAGTCTACCATTACCTCATTTTTGGATAAGGGGGCTGAAGTTTATTGTGTCGCGCCGCCGGATGAGTATTCTTATAAATTATCTCAGTTGGGTGCCAACTATGTGAAAGTAAATATGGTTGGAAAAAGCACAAAGTTAATTTCTGAGTTAAAATCGGCGTTATTTATATATAATAAAATAAAGTCAATTTCTCCCAGTCATGTCTTTAACTTTACGCCCAAGATGAATCTGTACTCGGGACTTGCATGTAGAATTCTGAAAATCCCTTACTCTAATAATATATCAGGGTTGGGGACTATGTTTATCCATGACTCTATCTTGTTCAGAATTGCCAGGAAAGCATTTAAAGTCTCTAACGGCGGGGCGGATACTGTTTTTTTTCAAAATGACGAAGACCGGCAGTTATTTGACCGCATGGGGCTGATAAATGGGGGGAGAGTGGATGTATTGCCGGGGTCGGGCGTTAACGTTAATGAGTTCTCCTTCAGTGAGCTTCCAAAAACAGACTTAGTCTTTCTGATGATTGGCAGACTTATCGGAGATAAGGGCGTAAGAGAGTATGTCGAAGCGGCTCGAATTGTGAAAGAGACGAATCAGAATGTGAGGTTTCTATTAGCCGGGCCTGCTGGCGTAAGTAATCAGAGCGCAATTTCGGAGAGTGAGCTTGAGCAGTGGGTGAGCAGTGGGATTGTGGAATATATTGGCTATCAAGAAGATGTGAAGCCGTGGATTAAGGCTGCTCATGTTGTTGTTTTGCCTTCCTATCGTGAGGGAATGCCCAGAGTGGTGCTTGAAGCCGCCAGCATGGGGCGGCCCGCCATCGTCTCTGATGCGCCAGGGTGTCGGCAATCTATAGCTCCGGGAGAGACCGGGTTGCTGTGTAAACCCAAGGATGCGGGGGATCTGGCGAATGTATTTTTCAAAGTGATAGATATGGACAGGGCGGCTTTGGAAAATATGGGGCGAGAAGCAAGAAAAAGGATGGTCGATTACTTTTCTGAGGAGATCGTTGTAAAAAAAGCGTTGGATTGCGTCGGTTCCGTTATTTGAACTCTCACGAGTTTATCCGTCATGCGTTTAATCGAAATGACAGTTTTCATTAATCATCACTCCGCTTGTTGTATGTAGCTTCATACTGGCCATGTTTTCCATCCACGTTCATAAATTGTGGTTCTAACGAGTTGCGGTCCTTCTTTTTCTTTTAAGCTAATGAGGGCAGGGGCTTATGAGCGCTAATAAATATGTAAGGAAAATCGCAAGCAAAATGGGGGAAAGCGACTAAGCTGAATAGTACTGCTCCAACCAGAACTCACCTGCATATCCGGTCAGTGTCCAAGGCGTGAATAGGACTCCAGTGATTGTTGAGATGCTGACTGTGGATGGTTGGAGGCGCTGAAATGCTCAGCTCCGGGACTTAGAGCCAGTGCTCAAGAAGTCAAAGTCAGCCGGAATAAAAAACCAAGAAGTTAAGTAGTACCAGCTCGTAAGCCAAACTCGCCTTGGGCGTTTTGGCGTCGATTTGGCTGTTCGACTCATGCCTCTGGTCTCGCCGGAGGGCTTTTCAACTGGTTTTACTCGAAGAATAAGAAGGGTGTATGGACGCGTTATTTCAGTTGGCTTTCTATAGTTTGGTGTTAGTAGGAACAATTATTCTGCACAAAATACTGATTCCGATGTCTCAGAAATTAGAGCTGGTTGACGCGCCGGGAGGGCGTAAGGCCCATGATGGCAAGGTTCCCTTGATAGGGGGCGTCGCCATGTTTTTTGGCTTTTGCGTCAGTGGCGTTATTCTCACTCATGGAAACGACTACTTTCTTCTTTTGGTGGTTGCGCTAATTATCATACTGACTACAGGGATTCTGGATGATCTTAACGAGCTGGGCGTTAAGACTCGATTTGCTGCGCAAACGGCGGCGACATTGGTTATGGCGTTGTTTGGCGGAGTAACGTTACAGAATATGGGTAACTTGGTTGGCGTCGGGGACATTGCGCTTGGTTTTTTTGCATTGCCGGTTACAGTGTTCTGCGTAGTTGGAGTCATCAATGCGTTGAATATGGCGGACGGCGTCGATGGCTTGGCGGGAGGCGTGAGCCTGGTCACGTTTTTAGGGTTCTATCTACTGAGTTTATTGGCTGGAGACGGACTGTTCAAATCCGGCATTTTGTTGCTGTATATCAGCGTGATTGCAGCCTTCCTTTATTTCAATATGCGGGGACCGGGTCAACCGAGAGCAAGGGTATTTATGGGGGATGCGGGAAGCATGTTTCTTGGGTTCTCTATAGCCTGGTTCTCAATAGATCTATCCCAGGGGGACCATCAAGTGATGCAGCCTGTAACCGCACTCTGGGTTTTCGCGGCGCCTTTGTTTGATACCTGTAGAGTCATGGCGCGACGCATTAAACTCGGGCGCTCGCCTTTTACTGCCGGCAGGGACCATATTCATCATATTCTCCTTGATAGTGGCGTCTCAATTAATAGAGCTGTTCTAATCATTGTTGGCGGTCACTTTTTGTTGATGCTGTTTGGCGTCGTCGGGGAGGTTGCCGCCATTCCTGAATATGTGATGTTTCCCTTATTTATTGGGCTGTTTGCCTTATATAGCTATCTGATAAACCATCTGGACCAAAGGCGTGGCCAAGTAGGTGCAGGCCACCTTTAGGTCCTAATGGTTGAAAAAGTGATCTGTGATGATTGGAGCGCAAGCGATAAGTGGTTTTTGTCTGGCATGCATTAATGTGTGTCAGGTCAGCGATGGTTAAGTGCGCAGCTCAAGCTATAATGGCGCATTATCTAGATTGGGTTGCCTGCTTTAATGAGAATATTGATAACCGGCTGTACGGGCTTTGTCGGCTCTGCATTAGCTGTAGAAGCTGCGTCGCGAGGGCATTTTGTCATCGGTACTTCCCGAAAAGCCGACCACTGTCCGCCGCTATTTCCTGGCAAAGTCGAGTTGTCTCCCGCTTATGACAGCGAAAACTGGGTTGAGCTGCTGTGTGGGGTCGACATTCTTGTTCATTGCGCGGCTCGGGTTCATCAAGTCAAAGACGATGCAGTTGATCCTTTAGCTGAATTCCGCGCCGCAAACACTGATGCGACTAGAAAACTTGCGCAATGGGCTGTTAAGTCTGGCGTTAAGAAATTCATATATTTAAGCACAATCAAAGTTAATGGGGAGGGGACTTCCCCTGGCCAACCATTTACTTCCCTCGACTCTCCGAATCCAACATCTCCCTATGCCCTATCCAAGTGGGAGGGGGAGCAGGCTCTGCGTGAAGTGTCTGCTGGATCTACGATGTCTTTTGACATCATTCGGCCTCCTTTGGTTTATGGAGATGGCGCCAAAGGAAATTTGGCGATATTAGAAAAATTAGCGCGGCTGCGGGCGCCGCTGCCCTTGGCTGGAGTGGAGAACCGTCGCAGTTTGATCAGTCGCGAAAATCTGGTCGACGTTATTTTGCGTTGTGCGGAGGCGCCCTCCGTCGCTCCCGGAGCGGGAAATCTTTGGCTGGTTTCCGATGGCTATTCAGTGTCCACCAGTCAGATTTACCTTTCGTTGTGCCGCTCAATGAATATTGAGGGGCGTATTTTCAATCTTCCCAAGCCGTTCAAATCGCTCATGTTCTATGTGCTTGATAAGTTGGGGATCAAGGAAAAGCTCTTTGGCAGCTTGGAAGTAGACTGCTCAGCGACGATGTCCGAGTTAGATTGGCGACCAGCTCCGGGAATACGGTAACTAGGACGCTGATTACGTTAACTGATGCCGCCAGGAATTGAATTGCGGTTGCCTCTTATAGAAAAAGGTCGAATTTATCTTTCCTCGCTAAGCACTTACCTTTTGAGGTAAAGGCGCTGGCGACTCTCAGTTGAATGCCGGTCCCATCAAAGAATTACAAAAAGCCGTGTTTCGGGTGAAGGGCCCCCGAAAATGCGGTTTTGCTATTTAACGGTTTATTTATGATCGGCATCGAGCACATCAGTACGTATTTGCCAGAGGGACGAGTTAACAATCTGGAGCGTCAGGAGCAGTTTAACGTCAACGAAACCTTTCTGACCGAAA
This sequence comes from Hahella sp. KA22, assembly GCF_004135205.1. Taxonomy (NCBI): domain Bacteria; kingdom Pseudomonadati; phylum Pseudomonadota; class Gammaproteobacteria; order Oceanospirillales; family Hahellaceae; genus Hahella; species Hahella sp. KA22. Next base: position 3,005,170 of record NZ_CP035490.1, read on the forward strand.
AGACCGGGATGCGGTATCTGGCGGTGAAAGGAGAGGGGGAAGAAACCTCTGACATGTGCGTAAAGGCATTTCGACGTCTGGAGGAAGAGCTTGGTCCGCTTGCCAGCGATATTGAGTGTCTTGTAGTCTGTACGCAAAATCCTGACGCCTACGGCGTGCCACATGCTTCAGCCATCGTACATGGTAAGCTTGAGTTGTCCGTAAATTGCGCTTGCTTTGATATTTCTCTTGCCTGCTCGGGATATGTTTACAGCATTTCCATTATGAAAGCCTTTATGGAAGCCAACGGATACAAAAAAGGCGTACTTATCACTGCGGACCCTTATTCGAAAATTATCGATATGTCCGACAAGAATACTTCCCTACTGTTTGGCGATGCGGCTACCGTCACCTTGTTCAGCGATAAGCCAAAGTGGTTGATTGGCAAATGTATTTTTGGCACTGACGGTACTCGTAACGCAGCGATTCGCGTCCGTGCGGAAGATCGTAAATTTGAAATGGCGGGCAGAGCCGTGCTCGACTTTTGCGCCAACGTCGTACCTGAAAACATTCACGCCACCCTGGCTCAAAACGACTGTGTTTTGGGCGATATCGACAAATTTATCCTCCACCAAGGTAGCAAGTTCATCGTTGATATGGTTATCAAACGCATGAAGCTTGACCCCGCCAAAGTTCCCTTCGAAGCCGCTCAGTACGGCAATACTGTCTCCTCATCCATTCCAATGATCCTGGCCAATGAAAAAGAGGCCCGAAAAGTGGTTGTCTCAGGGTTTGGCGTTGGCTTGTCATGGGGGAGTTGTGTGTTGACCAGTAAGGGGGGATGTAACGCGACAATGTCGACTGGCTTTTAGTTCGACAACGAAAGAGTCAATAGTGCTCTTTGTTGTTGGAATTCAAGTTGTTACCTCAATAGAAACGATCTGGTCCGCAAAAATTAGATGCGTAATTAAGCGACTTTTGATACGTCATCTCAATTTTCTGGACTGGGATGTCCGTTTAGATTGCGTAGCATAGTCCAGTGTAAAGCACTTTACGCCTTCATGTTTGGAAGTTGACGTTGCAGTACAAGGTTTTCACACCTGCTGCATTTGCTCAACCTCTGTTCTGTAGTTGGCCGGGCGTCAGCCCCTTCCTCTGTTCGCTTAACTGACGTATTTCTTCGCAAGCTAAGAACTTTGTTTCTCCTCGGTCCATCGGCAGCTGGATTTTTAAAACTGTAAGTGATGCAGAGCATGTGGCATGCAATGGCGTTTAAGCTGAGATATTGAATAGTGGCAGGGGTTTTGTGGGATAACGCTCAGCGTAGCTGAGGGTGCCCGCCTTCCAGTAGCGCACTCACTTATGAGGAGGCAAAGAATATCAGCCAGAATATGACCGTAAGCGTTTTGCATAGGAAGTCAGCCAATGGGGCATGCTAGTTAAATATTACTACTGTATATATAAGCATGTACAATTCGATACACTATGCTGGTGAATAACCTGATGTAAGTTGTGTAAGTGAGTTGTGAAAGCTGGTAGACTTCCGTCGCAATGTGATTCTTGTTGTAAAGTGACTTGATGTTGCTTTTAGTGGGCTTGCGTCCTATGTCCCTATAAGCTTTGTACGGAATGAGTTTTGATTACGATATTCTTACTAATATGTGTAACCTTATCTTCTCTATTCCTTACAGCGCTGGCGCGCCGGTATGCTTATGCGGGCGGCATAATAGATACTCCTGGGCCTCGTAGCTCTCATTTGATTCCAACTCCTCGTGGTGGTGGGGTCTCAGTAGTCATTTGTACGCTGATAGTTCTTGCGTTTCTCCCACTTCCCCATAAGTGGAGTCTTTGGTGGACATCGGCTTTGATAGCTTCAGTTAGCTATGTTGATGACCATATCGGACTCGGGTATAAGCTTCGCTTAGCCTGTCAGTTACTACTGGGAGGGGGGTATGTGGCTAGCGAGCTTTCCTTATCCTCATGCGTTTTTCCTTGGTTCTCCGATTCGTGGTTTTGCTTCGCAGGAGGTTTTGTTTTTCTGGGCGGCATAGTATGGGTGGCGAATTTGTATAACTTCATGGATGGGATTGATGGAATTGCCGCTACTGAAACATTGTTTGTGACATTATCGCTTGCAGTGCTTTATACGCATGCAGGCGCGCACGAGTGGGCTTTTCTGATGCTTACCATAGCGTGCTCTTGCTTCGGTTTTTTGTTTTGGAATTGGGCTCCTGCGAAAATATTCATGGGGGACGTTGGGAGCGTTTTTCTGGGTTGGGTGCTTGGCGTGAGTATGCTTAGCAGTGCCCAGCAAACAAATGTGAGTATGTGGGTTTATGTCATCTTGATGGGAGGCTTCATTGCTGATGCGACTTTCACTCTATTTTCTCGGATTCTTCGAGGTGAAAGAGTTTGGCTCCCTCATCGTACTCACTTATATCAGCTATTGAGCATTAGGTTTGGTGATCATAGGAAGGTTAACTATATATTGATGATAGTTAATGTTGTTTGGTTGCTACCCATGGCTATTTTTGCTTATCTTTCTCCAGATTATGCTTGGGCTTGTACTATATCTGCGTATATCCCTTTATCACTGTTATATTACACTAATCGACGTCAAATAATGAAATCTATGGCAAGGGAAGGTTGAAGTGTTGGAACCACTGCTAAATGCATCGAGAAAAACCAAGCGCATTGTATCTGTTATAGGAGATATAGGATTTATTTTCTTGGCCTTTTGGGCGGCTATGAGTTTGCGCCTGGACGAGTTTTACCTTGGTTTTGATATCAAGCATGCAGCAGTTTTAAGCATCACTATCTCCGCCACAATAATATCTTTCATTCGCCTTGGTTTGTATCGAGCAGTTATTCGCTTTATGAGTAACCATGCGATGATGGCGGTGCTTCTTGGTGTGACGTTCTCCTCGCTTGTTTTAGCGAGTGTTGGATTTCTGTTCAAAGCATTTGTTCCTAGATCTGTGCCTTTTATGTATTGGTGTTTCGCCGTCTTGATGGTTGGCGGATCGAGAATGTTAGTGCGTGCATATGTACATAGTAAACTCGTCAAGCAAAAAGAGAAGGTTATTATATATGGTGCTGGAGACGCGGGTGTCCAGCTAGCTATCGCACTGTCTCAAAGCAGTGATTATCAACCTGTCTTATACGTCGATGACGATAGACGAAAACAGGGTAGTATCGTTCAAGGGTTACATGTCTACTCTCCTGATGAGCTTGGCGAGCTGATTAAGGATTACCAGATTACCAAAGTCCTGTTAGCGATTAGCGGGGCCCCACAAAGTTTAAAACGGCTCATATTGAAATTTCTGGAGCCGTTTTCTGTTGAGGTATTAAAAATCCCCAGCTTTACAGATTTAATTGAAGGCAGGTCCAAAATTCAAGAGCTGAGGAATGTAGAAATAGAGGATTTGCTTGGAAGGGATAGTGTTGAGCCTGATTTGGAGTTGATGCTTTCATGTGCCAAGGGTAAGAACGTTCTTGTTACGGGGGCGGGTGGTTCTATAGGCTCTGAGTTATGTCGTCAGTTGGTTAGGTTGTCTCCAGAGAAACTTGTTTTATTGGAGCAGTCAGAGTTTGCTCTGTATGAAATAGTTAAATGTCTGGGTGAGCTATCTGCGCTGAAAAATCTATCAGTTAACTTAATACCTATTCTTGGGTCGGTTACGAATAAAGAGCTAATGAATAGTGTTATAGCGGATTATAGTATTCATACATTATACCATGCTGCGGCTTATAAACATGTGCCGATAGTTGAGCGAAATGCTATAGAAGGTGCTAGGAATAATGTATTGGGTACTTATTATACTGCATTGGCCGCTAAATCCAACGGCGTAGAAAAATTCGTACTAATATCCACGGATAAGGCTGTCAAGCCGGCTAACATTATGGGGCTCACAAAGAGAGTTGCTGAAATTGTAGTTAGGAAAATAGCTGAAAATTCATCTAATACATCTTTTTGTTCTGTTCGATTTGGAAATGTGCTTGGCTCTTCCGGTTCTGTTGTTCCATTGTTTAAAGAGCAGATAAAGAAAGGGGGGCCTGTTACGGTTACTCACCCCGAAGTTACAAGGTATTTTATGACTATACCTGAAGCCGCTCAGCTCGTAATTCAGGCGGGAGGTATGGTTGATGGAAATGGAGAAGTTTTTGTTCTGGATATGGGGGCTGCGGTAAAAATAAAAGATTTGGCATATAAAATGATTCATCTTCTTGGTAGAGAGGTTAAAGATGAAATCAATCCAGTTGGTGATATTGAGATCGTTTATACGGGATTAAGGCCTGGAGAAAAGCTGCACGAGGAGTTATTTGATAACGGAAGTCATGTCGGCACTGTACATCCACGCATATGGCGTGCTGAAGTTGCGGATAAAAAACTTGTCGAGCTGGAGTCTTTTATTTACAGCATGGAGGCCGCCTGCGAAGAGCTGCTGGGCGATAGGGTTAAAAAACTTATGCTAAATGTTGTTGGAGATAATGACCGTACCGAACTGGATAAAGACAGTACTGTTGTTCATTTAAGTTCAGTTCCTACTATTAAGGTTGGGTAAATTCAGTTTTTGATATTTTAGTCCTATTGGGCTTGTTGGAGTATATTTAAGTGAAAAAGCGTGCTTTGATAACGGGGGTTACAGGACAGGATGGGTCATATTTGGCTGAGTTCCTGCTTGAGAAAGGTTATGAGGTTCACGGAGTTAAACGTAGGTCGTCTTCGTTCAATACTCAGCGAATTGATCACATATATCAGGACCCCCATATAGAAGATCCTAATTTTTTTCTTCACTATGGTGATTTAACCGACACTTCAAACCTGACTAGAATTTTAAAAGAAGTGTGCCCTGATGAAGTATATAATCTTGGCGCACAGTCCCACGTTGCTGTTTCATTTGAATCTCCCGAGTATACAGCGGATGTTGATGCGCTTGGTACGCTAAGACTATTGGAGGCTATCAGGTTTTTGGGGCTAGAAAAGAAGGCGCGCTTCTATCAGGCGTCTACTTCGGAGCTTTATGGATTGGTTCAAGAGGTTCCCCAAACTGAAAGCACTCCGTTTCATCCTAGAAGTCCTTATGCTGTTGCTAAGTTATATGCCTACTGGATTACAGTGAATTATCGTGAGGCATATGGAATGTATGCATGTAATGGGATTCTATTTAATCACGAGTCGCCGAGACGCGGTGAGACATTTGTAACAAGAAAAATCACCAGAGGGTTGGCGAATATTGCTCAAGGGCTTGAACGTTGTTTATATATGGGTAACTTGGACTCCCTGAGAGACTGGGGGCATGCTAAAGACTACGTTCGTATGCAGTGGCTTATGCTCCAGCAGTCTGAGGCGGAAGACTATGTTATTGCAACGGGTCGCCAGATTTCTGTCAGAGACTTTATAAGAATGGCTGCAGCAGAGTTAGGAGTGACTCTTGCCTTTAAAGGACATGGAGTTGGTGAAGTAGGAGTGGTGACAGACATCTCTGGTGATAAGGCTCCTGCTATTTCCGTTGGTGATACTGTAGTAAAAGTTGACCCTAGTTACTTCAGGCCAGCGGAAGTTGAGACTCTTCTGGGGGATCCATTAAAAGCTAAAAAGCGCTTGGGCTGGATTCCTGAAATATCAGTTGAAGATATGTGTGCCGAGATGGTTGCGGCGGACCTTAAGGCGGCACAAAGTCATGCGCTATTGATTAAGCATGGCTTTGAAGTGAATGTAAGTTATGAGACTAAGAAAGCATACCCAGTAAAATTATGAAAAAAATATTCGTAGCGGGCCACAATGGGATGGTTGGCTCTGCAATAGTTCGAAAGCTGAAAGGAATGGAGTTTCCATATAGCGTAGTAACAAGGGATCGATGCGAACTGGATTTGACAAGACAGCAGGACGTAGAAGAGTTTTTTAAAAATGAAAAAGTAGATCAGGTTTATGTTGCATCTGCAAAAGTCGGTGGGATCTATGCTAACAATGAGTATCCTGCTGATTTTATTTATCAGAACTTGATGATTCAGGCAAACATCATTCACTCTGCATATGTTTCGGGAGTGAGGCAACTGTTATTCTTGGGTTCATCTTGTATCTATCCTAAGTTGTGTGATCAGCCAATGAAGGAGGCTTCGCTGTTAACCGGCAAGCTTGAACCAACGAATGAGCCTTATGCAATTGCAAAGATTGCAGGAATTAAGTTGTGTGAGTCTTATAATCGTCAGTATGGTTGTGATTATAGAAGTTTGATGCCAACTAATTTATATGGTGAAAATGATAACTTTCATTCAGAAAACTCCCATGTTATTCCAGCCTTAATGCGTCGGATACATGAGGCTAAGCTTGCTGAGGACAGCTCTGTTGTTGTTTGGGGGACGGGTACTCCAAAGAGAGAGTTTTTACATGTTGATGATTTAGCAAATGCAGCTGTACATATTATGAATGTTGATAAAAAGGAGTATGACCAGCACGTATCGCCGATGTCATCCCACATCAATGTTGGTACAGGCATAGATTGTTCTATCTCCGAGCTTGCTCAGTCTATTGCTAAAGTTGTAGGTTATCATGGGAAGGTAATATTTGACTCCACTAAGCCGGATGGTGCGCCGCGAAAGCTTTTGGATATATCTAAGTTAAATGCATTGGGTTGGAGCCCTTCCATTAAGTTGGAGGCTGGCCTCAGATCTACCTATGAGTGGTTTTTGGAAAAAGAAAGCCAGATTCGTATTTGATTATATGGTGGTGACATTTGGGTGCGTATAGAAGGCAGGTGGTGGGGCAAGACCAAGATACCGTATCTCCTGCCCGATGGTCATGGTCGGTCGATATAAAGAACAGTCTAAAGAAAACTGAGTTGTGGTGGGATCTTGGAATATTCGATCTGAAGTTGAGGTATCGGCGCTCAGTTATAGGGCCATTTTGGATTACCATCAGCTCAGCGATATTTATTGCTGCATTAGGGTTTCTTTGGTCTCACTTGTTTGGCGTGCCTGTGGAGAAGTATATTCCTTTTTTTGCAATAGGGCATATTGTTTGGCAATACTTCGCTAACCTTTTGGTTGATGAGAGCAATGGTTTTGTGCAATTTGAGGGGCATATTAGACAGTGCGATGCTCCAATGACGACTTATCTCTTGAGGTTATGGATAAGGCATTCATCGGTGTTTATCCATAACTTGGTAATTATAGTTTGTATAGGGGCTATATACTCACTTAATCTGACGGTTGCATCGATACTTCTTTTTATTGCTGGCTACCTCTTGCTAAGTCTATTTACTATTAGCTTTGGAGGAATGCTGGCAATATTTTGTGCAAAATATCGAGACTTTCATCAAGCTATACAAACCTTTGTCCAGGTGTTATTTTTCGCCACGCCAGTTATTTGGGAAAATAAGCTTCCGCCAGAATATTCATGGGTCGCCGAGCTTAATCCAATGTATTACTTTATAGAATTAATGAGGTCGCCTCTCTTGGGGAGGGAGTTGCCGGAGTACACTCTCTTCGTTTGCACGATAGCCTGTCTAGTTGGAGTGCTGGGGTACTTATATGTACTAAGGCGTACAGTGGCGAAAATTATCTATTGGTTGTGATGTTATGATCGTATTAGACAAACTTACTGTGGAGTTTCCGGTATTTTCCTCAGCTGCTAGATCTTTTAAGTCTGCTGTTGTTGGTGCTGCTACAGGAGGGCTTATTAGAAAGCAGAATGGAAAGTGCACTGTAAAAGCTCTAGACTCTTTAAGTCTAATGATTAAGAACGGTGAAAGAGTAGGCCTTATAGGGCACAATGGCTCAGGAAAGACTACTTTACTAAAAGCGTTAGCCAGTATATATCCACCAAGTCAAGGTACTCTTAAAGTAAATGGAAGGGTTGCCTCCTTAATTGATTTGTCTCTAGGAATGGAGCCGGAAGCGTCAGGATACGAGAATATATTTCTTCGTGGAATATATATGGGGCTATCGCCTAAATTGATGAAGCAAAAGGTTAAGGAAATTGCCGAGTTTAGTGAATTGGGCGACTTTTTGCATCTGCCGCTTAAAACATACTCTTCTGGGATGAATGTGAGACTTGCATTTGCAATTGCAACGTCTGTTAATGCGGATATTATTTTAATGGATGAGTGGCTTTCTGTAGGGGATGAGGAATTTAATATAAGAGCACAAGAAAAACTGAAGTGCTTGGTCGAGCAAAGCTCCATACTGGTTATCGCGAGCCATTCAATGGAGCTTGTGCATAGAGTTTGCAGTAGGGTTATCCATTTAGAGCATGGCTCAATTGTTTCTGATAATTATGTTTAGGTGTATTAAAGTTTTTTATGAACGATAGAATTTTACTTGATGCTTATCCATTACTAGATGGGAGTAAAGGCGCAGGCGGAGCAGGTAAGTATTTGCATGCTCTTCTTGCTGAGTGGAATGCAGCTAAACATCACGTTAGAGTAGTTTCCTCCCCTCTGAATTTTAATCTTTTTTCAAAGTATGAAAATTTAGATGTAGTAGTGGTAGGTGCTCAGGACTACTGGGCTTACAGACCTCACTTTGAATGGGCTGATGTCTATTATGCTCCTCTAAATGGATTATGGCCGCGGTTTGTTCCAGACTCGTTGCCAGTAGTTGTTCTTGTTCACGATTTGCAACATTTAGTTAGCCCCCAGTTTTTTAGTAAAGAAGTATGGCATAGCCGGTGTAAGGATTATGGTTTTGCTATTAACAGAGCAGATAGGCTTATTGCAATTTCCAAATATGAGAGAGCAAACCTTTACAAATTTTATGGGAAAGATAATGTTGATGTTATCTACCATGGAGGCTACCTATCTGACCATGCAGAAGCGTCGAAGAACGTTGAGCTACCAAAGGGACTTCGTTCTAAAAATTATCTTTTCTATCCAGCAGTTCCGTGGCCACATAAGAATCATGTGAACTTGTTATATGCTTGGTATCTATATAAAAAAGCATGTAATGATGATTTGAAACTGGTATTAACAGGAGCGAAAGGGCATAGTTTGGCCGACCGCTCGATGGATGAAGTAATCGACTTTTTGGGGCTTCACGAATCGGTGGTAAATCTGGGATATCTAAGTGATGAAGAGCAGTGTAAGGTTGCTCTCAATGCAAAAGGTATGCTTTTTCCGTCTTTGTATGAAGGTTTTGGTATTCCTGTTCTTGAGGCAATGAAATTAGGTGTGCCAGTGTGCGCCTCTCCGTTAGAGTGTATAAAAGAATTTGCAGGCGATAGTGTAAAGTTCCTACAGAACCCTTTAGATCCATATGATATCGCTAATGATGTAAAGAAGTTTATCTCTTGCGTTTCTTCTGAAGCCTTTGTAGATGAAGCATCTCATGGTTTAACTACAGCTAGTATGGCAAAGAAGACTTTTGATGTGCTTAGAGCAGCTAAGAGGCCTTCCAACGAGGATAGGATGTCTTTTGTAGCACAAAATAACTTTGTCCGAAATAGGGATAATAAGCTTCTAACTTCGATATTGGTAGTAAATGGCAATGATTTGTCTGGTTCCTTTGACTCCACTGAACTCGAGAAAAAACTTGCAAGTCTAAGATGCATATCTAACGATATATATATAGTATTGCCTTCTACAATTAGTAGTGATGCTTTGCAGGAAGTTGATCGCTTATCTCGGCTTTACGGTGTTAATAAAAGTTTTTATATGGTTAAGCCTTGGGCTTCTGGAATTGCTGATGCCTTGGACAACCTATTAAAGACTGACTCTTTTGGTGAGTATATATTTCTTTGCGATTATTCTAGCTCTTTGCCTAACATGGTTGAGGTTAGGAATGCCATGGCTGAGCTGGAGTTCTTCTGCGATGTTAACTTAATACTTCCGGCAGGCGCGGAAAGAGCGATAACAAGGCCATTGCAGGAGAAGGCGGCATATAAAAAGTATATGAAGTTAAAAGATGATCCATTGAAGCCTTTCTTCGGTTCAATTATGAGAAGGGAGCGAATTAGAAGCTATGGGAGATTAGGCTCTAAGGCGTTTTTGGCTGAATTTATTAAAAATTCAAGCTACATAGAAGGGTGGGAGAGTAAAAATGTATAGCAGTCCTAAAGTAGGGGTTGTTGTTCCTACTAGAAACCGGCTTCCAAGGACGAAGAGATTCATCAGAGAATTTGGGCGCCAAACATACCCTAACTTTGTCCTCTATGTAGTGGATAGTAACTCCACGGATGGGACTAGTGATTGGTTGTCTTCAATTCAAACTGACATTGTGCGTAGTTTAAGTGGGACGGATGAGGATTATTGGACCGGCGCGACCAACATCGGGGTAAGACAAGCTCTTTCAGATGGCTGTGAGTATGTTTTGACAATAAACGATGATTCAGTTCCAGATATTTATTTGCTTGAAAAGTTGGTGGAATCTTCAATAACTAGAGATATAAAAATAATTACATCTCGTATTAATTTTCTGGATCGCCCTAATATAGTTTGGTCTGTAGGATCATATAATAAGTGGGGTGGGCGCTATATTTTTCAGTTGCTTGATAATGAAAAGGAGGAAGACGAAGTTTTCGAGAAATACGAAGGAGTGCGACATCTCGATATAGACTCCAACTGCGGAAATGGCGTGCTCGTGCACAAAAGCGTGTTTGAGGACATAGGGCTGTATAACGAAGAAAAGTGTCCACACTATCATGCGGATTCTGAGTTTATCATGCGCGCAAGAAAGAAAGGGTATCAGGTGGTAGTTGATCTTGAAGCGTACCTTTTTAATGATACGTCTAATTATAGGCCTGATAAAAGTATTCTTGCTTCTCCTAAGGTGCAGTGGCCTTTGGAAAGGGTTTTTGGCATCGGTGCGCTCATAAAGAGAGTTCGGGGTGTGTATAGCTTATATTTTTTGAAGCGCTCAGAGCGAAACTTAAAGGCAGTAATTTATTTGATTAATCAATATTGTCCTGCAGAAAAACGCTTTTTGACGTTTTTAAACTATTTGACTCATTCTGTATTTAGATTTGTTATTCCTTCTGTTGGCTTTAGGGCCCTGGCTGCATTTAAGAGACTGAGTCTGCTTAATAGTAAGGGGGGGATTTCTCCGCGCGTGTTACTACTTTTTATATTCTTGCGGGCTCGATATTTTGTAATTAGGCGCGTTTCTAGCTTTAAACGGAAGAGGGTTTTTTAGTCAAGAATGAAAAGAATAGGTGTCGACGCAAGATGTTTATCTGTTCCTCTTACGGGGATTGGTCGATATCTGTGCGAGCTGCTCAAGCAGATGATTCTGCTCAACAGAGATATTGAGTGGTATTTATATACTAATAGGCCACTAGTGGTCGATTTTGGGGATTCTAATATAAAAATTAGAAGCTTATCTAAAAATTGGGGCTTCTCAGGGACCTTAGTCGCACAAGTAATGTTCCCTTTTTGGGCGAAACGGGATGAATTAGATGTCTTTTGGAGCCCGCGACATCATTTGCCACTAATGCTATACCTTTCAAGATTAAGAAAGGTCGTGACTATACATGATATGGTTTGGAAAAAATGTCCTGAGTCGATGAGTGCTCAAGGATTTCTTGCAGAAAGAATATTTATGCCGCCAACACTTAGAATGGCTGATAGGGTAATCGCTGTATCAAAGTCTACTCAAAAAGACTTGATTGAGTATGATCGCAAACTTGCCAGTAAGGTGGATGTCGTATATGAGGCTCCATTTATAGGCGTTAGTGAAAACGAGGATATTCGCCAGGAATACTCGGTTGATAAATACTTTTTATTTGTTGGAACTATTGAGCCCAGGAAGAATCTGAAGCGCCTTCTTGAAGCATATGCAAGACTGCTTGACGAAGGTATAAAGTCTCACCGGTTGATTATAGTTGGCGGTAAGGGATGGGGGCGTGTAGCTTTAGAGGAATTTATTGTTGAAAAGCACCTCAAAGATTGGGTTGAGCTAAAAGGGAGAGTGGAAGACTCAGAATTAAGAGCGTTATACAAGGGGGCGTCCGCATTATTGATGCCCTCGCTTTATGAGGGCTTTGGCCTTCCAATTGCTGAAGCTATTAGTCTGAGTGTCCCTGTTATAACATCAAAGCGCTCTTCTATGCCTGAAGTGGCTGGAGAATGCGCGCTATATGTTGATCCTGAGTCGGTTGACTCAATACTTGAAGCTATTAAGGTTCTAGCTAAAGATAACGAAGTTTTAGGCGCCCTAAAAGCAAATACGGTTAAGCAGGCGAAAAGGTTCTCATGGGAATCTGCCGCAGTTGATACCCTCGGAATATTGAAGCCTAATGAATTAAGCTTTCGGTAAGCGCTTGAATGAAAATACTACACATATATAGAACGTTTTTTCCAGATACCCAAGGAGGACTGGAAGAGGTCATTCGGCAGCTGGCGTCTGGATGTGAGGCTCTTGGCGCAGAAGTCAAGGTGCTTTACCCCTCCTCTTGTGTGAGTTCAGTTGAAGAAATTCGCTATAACGGGGTAACGATTATACGGGTGCCTGAGTTATTTGAGTTTGCTTCTTGCAATGTTTTTGTAAAGGGGATCGGGGCGTTTTATCAAGCTGTCGCATGGGCTGATATTCTTCATTACCATTTCCCATGGCCTTATCAAGATATGCTTCATCTATTAATGCCTAAGAAATTAAAGCGTCCATCAGTAGTAACCTATCACTCAGATATTGTTAGGCAAAAAAGTTTGATGAAGCTTTATAGTCCGATAATGGACAGATTCTTAAAGGCGGTCGATGCAGTTGTTGCTACTTCTCCAAACTATGTGGACTCAAGCCAGCATTTAAAGAAGCTGAACGGAAAGGTGAAAATGATACCTCTTGGTATAGATGAGTCAGGCTTGCCGACAGTTGGAGAAGATAAAATATCTGAATGGCGCTTGAAGGTTGGTGAGGGGTTTTACTTTTTTGTCGGAGTATTAAGGTATTACAAAGGGTTGGATGTATTGCTTGACGCTGCGAAAGGCGAAAAATTCCAAGTGGTTATCGCAGGAGATGGTCCGTATCGTCCTCATCTTGAAGCGCGCTGCAAAGAGCAGAACATTGACAATGTCACCCTTCTTGGAAGGGTGACCAATGAAGATAAAAGCGCCTTATTCTCACTTTGTCGAGCAGTGGTATTTCCCTCTTTTATGCGCTCGGAGGCATTCGGGGTGACTTTGCTGGAGGGAATGTTCTTCAGTAAGCCTTTGATAACAGTCGATTTGGATACAGGGGTTAACTTTGTAAACCAGCATGGCCATACGGGTTTCAAAGTGCCACCTAAGAGCCCGTATGATTTAAGGGCGGCTATATTAGCATTAAACTCTGATCCTGCCTTAGCGGATGCCTTTGGGAAGAATGCAAATGATAGGATGCATAATGAATTTACAAGTCAAAGAATGTGCCAGTCATATTTGGAGTTGTATAGCAGCTTAGTCAAAAGTTAGGATCCTCAAAATCAGTGTGCGGCTAATTCGTGAATTTTCTTGTGTCTATAAATTTTGACGCATGGGTGTTTAACAAGAAATAAAGGTTTAGAAGGCGTATGTTAAATGCGATTGTTTTATGTGGAGGGTCAGGCACACGCCTTTGGCCTTTATCTAGAGAAGCTTACCCTAAGCAATTTTTGAATTTGGCTTCTGACGGAAGCTTACTGGCGGAAACTGTCTGCAGGATATTGGAAATCAGCGGTGAAGCAGGTATTAGCGTGGTCTCTAACGAAGATCATCGCTTCCTGGTGGCGGCTACATTGCAGGTGCAGTGTCCGTCCACAAAGAAAAATATCATTTTAGAACCTTGCGCCCGCAACACTGCGCCGGCTATCGCACTGGCTGCTTTGGATGCTCTGGCGTCAGATGCGCAGGCGGTATTATTGGTGTTGCCGGCGGATCATGTTATTCGCAATGTGCAAGCATTTGCTGATGCAGTGCGCATTGGTGAGCAGGCGGCTGCGCAAGGGAAGTTGGTGACCTTTGGTATTGTGCCGGATTCCCCGCACACGGGTTATGGGTATATCAAAGCGGATGTTGGCGACAAAGACTGGGCGCCAGTAGAGCAGTTTGTTGAGAAGCCGGATCTTGATACGGCCAAGAGCTATGTGGATTCCGGAAATTACTTCTGGAACAGCGGTATGTTCATGTTCCGTGCGGATCGTTATTTGGATGAGTTGAAAAAGTTCCGGGCGGACATTTATGAGGCCTGTACTAAAGCCTATGCTGGCAAGTCCTCCGATTTAGATTTCGTGCGCGTGGATAAGCGGGCGTTCTCCGATTGCCCGGATGACTCCATTGACTATGCGGTGATGGAAAAGACGTCCGATGCAGTCGTGATTCCGCTGGATGCGGGATGGAGCGATGTCGGTTCCTGGTCGACCTTGTGGGAGATTCAGGATAAAGACGCAGCCGGCAATGTGTGTCGCGGCGATGTCATCACGGAAGACGTCGAGGGCTCCTATATCCATTCCGAAGGTCGCCTGATCGCGGCGATTGGTCTGAAGAATCACGTGATTGTCGAGACGGATGACGTGGTCTTGGTGGCGGACAAAGAGCGTGTGCAGGATGTTAAGAAGCTGGTGGCGCAGGTCAAGCAGCAGAACCGCGCTGAGCACCGTTTCCATAAGAAGGTGCATCGTCCCTGGGGGACTTACGAGGGCATCGCGATATCAGATCGCTTTCAGGTAAAACGCATTGTGGTGAATCCTGGCGGCACGCTTTCTCTGCAAAAGCACCATCATCGCGCAGAGCACTGGGTGGTAGTGAAGGGAACCGCAAGCGTCACCCGCGGCGATGAAGTCATGCTACTGAGTGAAGATCAATCTACCTATATTCCGTTGGGCGTTGTGCATCGCTTGGAGAATCCAGGGGTGATTCCGCTTGAGCTCATTGAAGTGCAGACAGGAAGTTATCTCGGTGAAGATGACATTGTGCGCTTTGAAGATACGTACGGACGATCGTAAGCCAAGACTGAAGCGCACCAGACGGTGCGCTTTGTTACTATCTACTCAATAGTCGCAGCTCAGTGGCTGCTCAGGCATTCCAGCACTCTCTTCACCATTCCACGATAGTAGTCTGAATACGTAGTGTATTCGCTTCCCATGGGGTCTATTTCAGTGATCGCCAAATTGGGGATCGTGAAAAAGCGGTCTATGGCGGAGGCTCGATATTGTGGCTCGACCACGATGCAGGCTTGCAAAGAAATAGCTTTGGCCTTGATATCCGAGAGATGGCGGGCGCCGGGAGAGGTTTCAGGTTGCAGCGCCACCACATCTACGACATTCAGACTTAACTCGTTGGCGAAATAATTAAAACCATTGTGATAGGTAAGCAGGTTCCTGTTGTTAAGCTGCTGCGCAGCCATTTGCGATGCTTCCGACAACTCTCGCATCTGTGTCTGATATTTTCTGGCCATTGATTGGTAATCAGCGCCGACAGGGTCCAGCCGGGAGAGCGTCTCCGCCAGATTTAAGGCGACGGCTCCAGCTACATTTGCGCTCAGCCAGACATGCGGGTCGTGCGCTCCATCGTGGCTGTGATCATGGGAGTCGCTGTGTTTTGACTGATTGAACGCCAGCAGCAGCGTATCCTGACTGCTCTCCAGATAGCTGAGGGCGTCTACTTTCTCCAGCTGCGTGTACTTCTCCAGAATTTTCGGAAGAAATCGCTCCAGCTCCGGCCCTACCCATAGAAACACCTCCGCCGCCTGCAGCCGGCGCGCATCGCTGGGTTTGAGTTGATACATGTGGGGACTGGCCATTGGCGGGAGCAAATAGTCCACTTGCACGGCGTCGCCGAATGCTTCATTGACGATCAGACTCAATGGTTTGATCGACGTGAGCACTTTGATTTTATCTCCCGCTTGAGCGGGCAAGGTGAATAGGCAGAGCAATAACAGCGCCTGGGGAAAATGCGATAGCGAGCGAATGATTAACTGCATGTCTTTTGAATGATACGGCGTTACGCCTTGAGAGTTTCTGGAAAGGTTATAACATAACATTATACAAATAAGCCGAGGCATTTGATAGCTATTGCGCTAAACTCTGCGCGAGTTTGATAAAATTGGTATATGCTTGTCTTAGAACGAAAATCAAGGGAATAGAATACTATGCCTCCAAAATTTGGTGCTCGCAGTGGCATATTGACGTTAACCATAAAAGACAAAGCAGTGCTTTATGCTGCTTACATGCCTTTTGTTCGTAATGGTGGACTGTTTATTCCTACCTCAAAGAACTATCAATTGGGCGATGAAGTTTTTCTGTTGTTAAATCTGATGGATGAACCTGAAAAAATTCCAGTGGCGGGTAAAGTGGTTTGGGTGACGCCCAAGGGCGCTCAAGGAAACCGTGCAGCTGGTATAGGCGTACAGTTTAACAGCGATGATGAGACAGCGAAGAACAAGATCGAGACCTATCTTGCCGGAGCGTTGAACTCCGACCGTCCGACGCATACTATGTGATTGCGCGCCGTTCAGGTTATGCCGGAGGCCGGCTGATTCGGCCTCATGCTCTGAGCCAATTCCTTTTTCTACAGACCACACTTAAAGATGTTGATAGATTCCCATTGTCATTTGGATCGTATTGATCTGTCCCAGGCCGACGGCGATTTGACCGTCGCTTTGAACCAGGCGCGAGCGCGTGGTGTATCCGGTTTTCTCTGCGTCGATATCGACCTGGATAACTTCAATGACGTCTACCGTATCGCACAAGCATACGATGACGTCTGGTGTTCCGCTGGCGTGCACCCATTAGCCAAAATGAGCGCGGGAGATTTGAGTACTGATCACCTTACCCAGCTGGCGATGTCCGGCGATAAGGTGGTAGCTGTTGGCGAGTGCGGGCTGGATTACTACTACGATCAGGACAGCAAAGCCAACCAGCAGGAAATGTTTGAGAAGCAACTGAGCGTGGCGTGCGATATCGGCAAGCCGGTCATCGTGCATACCCGGGAGGCGCGAGAAGATACGCTTCACCTGTTGAGAAAGTACTCGGCTAAAGGGCTACAGGGCGTTTTACATTGCTTCACCGAAAGTTGGGATATGGCGAGAGCCGCGTTAGATCTGGATTTCTATATTTCGTTTTCCGGCATTATCACTTTCCGCAATGCGGAAGATCTGCGAGAGGTGGTCAAACAGACGCCGATAGAGCGTTTGCTGGTGGAGACGGATTCTCCTTATCTGGCCCCTGTTCCTTATCGAGGCAAAAGCAACCAGCCCCAGTGGGTGGTGGAAGTCGCGCAGTGTGTGGCGGACTTGAAAGGGTTGTCTTTGGACAAAACGGCGCAAGCGACCACCGACAACTTTCATCGCCTGTTCAAAACGCAACAGAGCGCTGAGGGTAGCTGAAACACGTCATGGATGAACTGACCCTGCAACTTCCCCATCTTAAACTTGCGGCATTACGTTGGGGGGAAGGGCAGCCGAATAAAATTCTGGCGCTGCATGGGTGGCTGGATAACGCCGCGTCATTTTCCTTTCTGGGGCCTAAGTTAGCCACTGCTGGCTATGAGGTCGTCGCTGTGGATCTGCCAGGCCATGGCTACAGCCAGCATCGACCACCCGGGGCCAGTTACCATTTGCTGGATTATCTCCATGAGGTGGATCAGGCGCTTATCGCTCTTGGATGGAGTCGTCCTATTCTGTTAGGACACTCATTAGGCGCGGTGATCAGCTCGTTATATGCAGCGGCGGCCCAGGATCGCATTGCCCGATTGATATTGGTTGAGGCCTTGGGGCCGGTTGCTGCGATTCCCGATGACGTTCCCATTAACTTAAGTAAAGCCTTGGCCAAAACCCGCACCAAATCATGTCAGAAAAAGGTCTATTATACCATTGAGAAATTGGTGGAAGACCGGCGGCGCGGCTTTGGCGGGCTGTCGGCGGAAGCCTCCCGCATTCTGGTGGAGCGTAATATTCAGCCAGTGAAGGACGGCTGGGTATGGCGTACGGATGCGCGCTTGCGTTGGCCGTCATATTTGCGTTTCAGCGAAGAGCAGGTGAACGCTTATTTACGCGCCATTTTGACGCCAACTTTGCTTGTGGCGGGGGAT
Source organism: Hahella sp. KA22 (assembly GCF_004135205.1). Lineage (NCBI taxonomy): Bacteria > Pseudomonadati > Pseudomonadota > Gammaproteobacteria > Oceanospirillales > Hahellaceae > Hahella > Hahella sp. KA22. The sequence goes on from NZ_CP035490.1 coordinate 3,023,124, forward strand.
AAGGGCTTTATTTCGCTCGATTCGGAGAAAAATACGCGGATTGACGCCTTGGCGGCGGCGAGAAAAGAAACTCTTCGTGGTGGCCACCACTTGCATATGGATGGAGATGTCGACGGTCTTGCGCAAATCATCGATGATTTTTTGCGTTGACCCTGGACGCATACGATACGGATAAATAATGAAGAAAAAAGACAGTTTGCGCTTGTTGTTGGTTCTGTGGGCGGCGTTTAGTCAGATGGCGATCGCAGCCGCAGGAAGTCGTGTGGAGGATTTGTTGCCTCTTTTTCCGCTGGCGGACGTGGTTGGCGATCGTGCGGTGAATGCGCCAGAGTATCGTTTGGCGACAGGTCCGTTAGCGTCCCTCGGCAGCGTTGCGAGACCAGAAAAAGAGGAGCGGGTTAGCGGTCAGCTGACGCAGAAGTCATATGAGATTCCCCAGGTGCATGAACCAAGGGAAGTGATGCAGCATTATCTCAAAGCGCTGCAGCGACTGAACGCGAACATTTTGTATCGCTGCGAAGGGCGTGATTGTGGGCGTAGCAATGATTGGGCGAACGTGATTTTCAAGCGTTCTTATCTATATGGACTGGATGATTATCAGCAGTATCTTGCCGCCACCTTTCAGGCGCAGGACGCAGCTTATGCGGTGGCGATTTATACGGTGCGCCGCGCCAATCAGCGAGTGTTCGCGCATGTGGAGCTGGTCGAGCTGAACAGCCCTGAAGTGGCTTTGCAAGCACGTAAGCGGGAGCAGATCACTATTGACGAAGCTGATTTGGAACGACCGAGTTCTTTGAATGACAAACTGGGCGCCTGGCTGAGCAAAGTGAGGGCGAAGCCTGCAGACTTCCAAATATTTATCGCCTCTTACAGTCACTCATCAAAGCGCACGGACGTTGAAAATTATGAGCACGCCGCCGATCTCGCCCGCAGGTTTCGCGTTTATTTGACGCAGCAGGCGATTCCCTCCGGCTCAATTCGCCTGATTGTGATAGGGCCCTTTGCGGATGAAGAGGATTTTGCGGAGAGCGCCAGTTATCTGGAGATACACACGGTTGATGCGGCCCCTTGAACGCATAACCAAGACTTGGAGTGAATGATCGGCTATGGCGGCGAAAACAGTTGCGTTGGTGCTGGGGAGCGGTGGCGCGCGCGGGTATGCGCATGTTGGCGTGATTGAGGTGTTGCTGGAGCGCGGCTATAACATTGTTGCGCTATCCGGGTGCTCAATGGGGGCGCTGGTTGGCGGCATTTATGCGGCGGGTAAGCTGAGAGAGTTCAAAGACTGGGCTACCGGGCTGGATCAATTTGACGTGCTGCGCCTGCTGGATATTTCCCTGTCCTCCCCCGGCGCCATTAGGGGAGAGAAAGTCTTCTCCGTGGTGCGGGAGTTGATTGGCGATATTCGTATAGAGGATTTGCCAATCGCTTATACCGCCGTGGCCACGGATCTGCTGCACCAAAAAGAAGTGTGGTTTCAAGAAGGGCCGCTGCATCAGGCCATCAGGGCCTCCGTCGCTATTCCCAGCCTGCTGACGCCGGAAATTATTAAAGATCGCGTTCTTGTGGACGGCGGTCTCTTGAACCCCTTGCCGATCATTCCCACCATATCCGCCCACGCCGACTACATCATTGCGGTGAATCTCAGCTATTACGATTATCAGGCCGAGAAAAAGCTGTATGAAAAAACGGAGATCAAGCAGGATCGCCGATTCGAGGAATGGGTCGCGGGCGTGTGGGAAAAAGCCTCGCAATTCTTTGACCGGGAAGAAGAGGCGCTTTCTGACGCTAAAGCTTCGCCCCCTGATGCACCGTCGATAGGCGAGCCGACGCCGAACAGCGCTGGCGGCGCAGAGGCGGTGAGTACTGAAGATGAAGCGTCGACGGATGACGCTATGGAGACCCGGCTCAGTCTGGGTAAGTTCGATATTATGAACTTGTCTTTCGAGGCGATGCAGAGTTCGCTGACGCAGTACAAACTGGCGGGATATCCGCCGGATATTTTGATCAATATTCCCAAGGGCGTATGTCGTACCTTTGAGTACCATAAAGCTCCGGAATTAATTCAATTGGGCCGGGAAATCGCCGAACGCACCCTGGACAAACTCGCCAAAGAAGGCAAGTTAGAGGGTAATGGCGTTGAATCCGGTTAGGCGCAGCCGCCAAGCGTCGCTATAATAGGGCTCCATTTTTTCTGAGGTGTGCTGTGTTCGAACCAGAGTCTTTTCTGCAGTTGCAGACAATTCGTGATTTTATTCGTTATGCCTGGTCCCGTTTTAATCAGGAAGAACTGTTTTATGGCCATGGTACGGACAACGCCTGGGATGAGGCGGTGCACCTGGTGTTAGGTTCGTTGCACCTTCCCTGGGATGTGGACGCCAACATGCTGGACGCCCGACTTGTAGACCACGAAAAGCTGGCCTTGGCTGAAGCGGTCGGTAAGCGCGTGCTGCAACGGATTCCCACTCCCTATATTCTGGGCGAGGCCTGGTTTATGGGATTGCCGTTTCATATCACTCAGGACGTCCTGATCCCGCGCTCTCCCATTGCGGAGCTGCTGGAAAATGAACTGCAACCCTGGCTTGAACAACCTCCGTTACGAATTCTGGATTTGTGCTGTGGCAGCGGCTGTATTGGCATCGCGGCGGCGCACGTATTCCCTGAAGCGGAAGTCGTACTGGCGGACATCTCCCCGCTGGCTCTGGAAGTGGCGCGTAAAAACGTGGCCCGGCATCACCTGGGGGATCGCTGTAAAGTAGTTGAGTCAGACATGTTCGACGCACTGCATGGCGAATTCGATGTGATCCTCACCAACCCGCCCTATGTCGACAAGCCGGATATGGACAGCCTGCCGCCGGAATATCTGCACGAGCCTGAGCTGGGACTGGCCTCTGGAGCAGACGGTCTGGACGCTGCGCGTACTATTCTTGCCCGTGCGGCGGACTTTTTAAGCGATGGCGGGTTCATGGTGTGTGAAGTCGGCAACAGTATGGAAGCACTGCAGAACTCCTATCCGGAGATCATGTTCATCTTCCCTGAATTCGAAAAAGGCGGAGACGGAGTCTTCGTCATGACTAAAGACGATTTGCTCGGCTGTCGCGAACTGTTATAGGCGACGGCCGTCGATTAAGTTTCACATTGCAAAAAGTGATATACCCCTATGTCTGGAAATACATTTGGCAAGTTATTCACGGTCACGACCTTCGGCGAAAGTCACGGCCCGGCGCTGGGCTGTATCGTTGACGGTTGCCCTCCAGGATTGCCGCTGACGGAAGAAGATCTGCAGGTTGACCTGGATCGCCGCAAACCGGGAACCTCCCGGCACACGACGCAGCGTAGAGAGCCGGACCAGGTGCGGATTCTATCTGGCGTATTCGAGGGTAAAACCACAGGTACGCCGATTGGTCTGCTAATCGAAAATACTGACCAGAAATCCAAAGACTATTCCAACATCAAAGACCAGTTCCGTCCGGCGCATGCGGATTACGCCTACTGGCACAAGTACGGCGTGCGCGACTATCGCGGCGGCGGCCGCAGCTCCGCTCGCGAGACCGCCATGCGGGTGGCCGCCGGGGCTATCGCCAAGAAGTTTTTGCAGACCGTTTATGGCGTGCGCATTCGCGGATATCTGTCTCAACTGGGACCGATCAAAGTAGAGAAAGTGGATTGGTCGATCGTTAACGACAACCCTTTCTTTTGCCCGGATGCGGATAAGATTCCAGAAATGGAAAAGTACATGGACGCCTTACGCAAAGAGGGCGACTCCATCGGCGCTAAAATCACCGTGGTCGCTGAAGGCGTTCCTCCCGGTTTGGGAGAACCGATATTCGATCGTCTGGATGCGGATCTGGCGCATGCTCTAATGAGCATCAATGCGGTGAAGGGCGTGGAGATAGGAGCCGGTTTTGATGTGGTTGAGCAGAAAGGCACGGAGCATCGCGATGAGATGACGCCGGAAGGCTTTCTGAGCAACAACGCAGGCGGCGTGTTAGGCGGCATCTCCAGCGGCCAGGATGTCATCGCTCATATGGCGCTCAAGCCGACCTCCAGTCTGCGTTTGCCGGGTCAGTCCATTGATGTGAATGGCGATCCTGTAGAGGTGATCACCACCGGGCGTCACGATCCCTGTGTGGGCATTCGCGCCACGCCGATTGCGGAAGCCATGATGGCGATGGTGTTGATGGATCACTTGCTGCGTCATCGCGGTCAGAACGCGGATGTTAAAGTGGATACGCCTGATATCGCCGCCATTGCGCGGGCGAAGGCGCAAGACTAAGCGACGCGCTGTCGTCGATATCCAGATACAGGCAAGGCCCGTGGCGCATTTGTTCCTGCTGGGAAGTCAGGACCCGCAAATGTCTCAGCGCCTGATTGCTTCCAGAAAGTCGGGGCCTGTGCGCCCCGGTCAGCCTTGATGAAAGGATGACGCCTTAGGTTGAAAGTATTGGCGCGGCTTCTCATTGCAGAGGCTGCGTCTTGTCATCAGTTGTAACCTGACAAACGGATATCTCGTGACCAGAGAGCCCATATGGAAGCTCGCGGGCTTCTACTTCTTCTATTTCGCCCTGGTGGGCGGCATCTCGCCTTATTTCCCGGTTTATTTGGAGCATGTCGGTTTCGATGCGCTGGAGGTTGGGCAGCTCATGTCCATCCTTATGCTGACCCGTATTCTGGCGCCTAACCTGTGGGGCTGGATTGCGGACGCCACTGGCAAACGGCTCTTAATGATCCGTATGGGCAGCGCCTGCGCCACCTTCTTTTTCGCCGGGTTGCTGATCATTCAGGGGTTCTGGTGGCATGCGCTGCTGATGACTTTGTTCAGTTGTTTCTGGAATGCGGTGCTGCCGCAGTTTGAGGTGGTCACGCTGCATAATCTGGGCGACGAGAGGGCGCGTTACAGCTCTGTGCGTCTGTGGGGCTCTATTGGTTTTGTTGTATCCGTCACCAGCTTCGGCGCTCTGTTCAATCTGTATTCCATGGCGTTGTTGCCTTGGCTGTTGCTGGCGCTTTTGGTGGGTATTTTCCTCAGCGCCTGCATTATTCGCGGCGATACCGGCAAGGTGGAGTCAGCAGGGTTTACCGGCTTTTTGGGCTTATTGAAGAATCGCTCGATCCTGTTGTTTTTCTTTATCGCCTGCCTTGGTCAGATTTCTTTCGGCCCGTTTTACACCTTCTTCAGCATTTATCTGAAATCGCTGGGCTACGACATGACCATGATTGGCCTGTTCTGGAGCGTGGGCGTGGTGGCGGAAATACTGTTGTTTTCCGCCATGCATCGCCTGCTGGGTCGCTATTCGCTGTATGTCATCGTGGTCAGCTGCCTGTTGCTGACGGCGCTACGCTGGTCAGGCGTGGCGTTGCTGGCGGAGCACTGGTGGGTGCTGGTGTTGACTCAGGCGCTGCACGCGGCCAGTTTTGGCGGGCTGCACGCCGCTGCGATTGAGTTTGTCCACCGCGCTTTCCCTAAAGAATATGCAGGGCAGGGGCAGGCCATGTACAGCGCCGTCAGTTTTGGCGTTGGCGGAGCGATTGGCGCCAATGTCAGTGGCGCGATTTATGATCCCCTGGGGGCGACCTTTACCTTTCTCGCCGCCGCAGGCGTCTGCCTTCTTTCTGCAATAATTTTGATACTTAAACGCCGTAATCTTGGTGCGTTATGGGACTGACCTTCCGCTGCGTTGCGCAGCCTGGGCTGGCCTTGCTCTGAAGTGACGCCTAGGTTGCCGCCAGTCGTCTCCGATACGTTGCCGGCTGGCGGATAGTCGTATTGCAGGGGGCGGGAGGATGTTTCTACTATTTTTGTCAGCCTGACGGAATGGCGTTGAGACGGGCTCGCGATTAGCCGTGAGCTTTGACTTGCATCAACGGCGCTGACAGGTCGCCGCTCTACACTGGGCTAACGGCTGTAAGCAGTCGCCCTGGAATAGAGCGCAATTTTTTGCTGTGAAGTTTCAGATATGGCAATAAAATACTTCTGCCCAGCAGGGAGTTTGTTGTCGCCGGGACAGGGTAGTTACGTTCAAACCAATCAGGAATATTTGGGTGATTACTATGCAATCATACTTCGGGAACTTTGCTGACCAAGCAAAACACATGTATGAACCGGTTGGGAAAATCGGCTCTCTGGTTGTGTCCAACCTGGAAAGAGTAGCTGAGTTCCAGATGGATGCGGCCAAGTCCTACGCAGACTTGACCATGAAGCAATGGAAGGATATCGCAGACATCAAGGATGTAGAGTCTCTGAAAAACTTCGCCGCCGGCCAGGCGGAACTCGCCAGCGAAATCAGCAAGAAGTGGGTTGAAGACATGAAAGTGCTGGGCGACATGGGCATTGAGTTCAAAGACGAAGTTGAGAAAATTCTCGCCACCTCACGCAACGGCGCTGATAAGCCAGCCGGTAAAACCGGCGCCTGACAGCAAATCATAGACTTTCCAAGATAAACGCCTGTCCCGCAGGCGTTTTTTCATGAGTCTGGCCGGTCCGCGCCCGGAGTTGTTGGATTCCGGCCGACTCCTTAAGTCATTTTGGCCAGGGGGAAATGGAAATAATGAGTGACGACAAGGGAAGCGTGGCCGGTAGAGCGCTGCGCAGGGTTTTTCACGCGGTTAATACTTCCTCGGAAAATTACAGAAACTCTCTGCAGGATTTTTTAAATAAGAACTGGGACGTCAATGACGCCCAAGTGTCGGCTCTGATGGATATGCTCGGTTCCTACAGGGACATCGCCGAGCAACTGGCGCTGCATCCGGTGCGTCTCGCCGGCAAGGAATTTGAGCTGGCGAAAGGACATGTGTCCCTGTTGGGCGGCAGTCTGAAACGTCTTCTTGGCAAAAAGCCGGACCCGGTCGCCATGCCTGAAGACGGCGATCGCCGTTTTAGTGATCCAGAGTGGAACGATAACGTTCTCTTCGATTACCTCAAACAAGCCTATCTGTTGAACTCCAAGGCGGTGTTGGATCTGGTGGATACGCTGGAGGATTCCGGCAATCACACACACGATCAGTTCATGTTCTACACCCGTCAGCTGGTCAATGCGCTGGCGCCGACCAACTTCTTTCTCACCAATCCCGAAGTGCTGCGGAAAACACTATCCAGCGGCGGTGGTAATTTATTGGAGGGCATGAAGAACTTTTGGGAGGACTATAAGAAGAACCCCAATCTGCTCAATATCTCCATGACGGACTTCTCCGCCTTTGAGGTGGGGCGCAACGTCGCCACCACGCCTGGCAAGGTGGTTTATCAGAATGATTTGATGCAGCTGATTCAGTACACCCCCACCACAGAGCAGGTGTATAAGACGCCGCTGCTGATTATTCCGCCCTGGATCAACAAGTACTACATTCTGGATCTCAAAGAGAAAAACTCGCTGATCAAGTGGATTGTGGATCAGGGGCACACTGTATTCGTGGTGTCCTGGGTTAATCCGGGCCCGGCTCTGCGGGACAAGACGTTTGAGAGCTATATGGTGGAGGGCGCTCTGGCCGCCATGGATGCGGTGGAAAAAGCCACGGGCGAGAAGGAGATGAACGCCATTGGTTATTGTGTTGGCGGCACCTTGCTCGGTTGTACGTTGGCGTATCTGGCGGCGAAGAAGCAGACCAGGCGCATCAAGTCGGCGACTTATCTGACCACCTTGCTGGACTTCACTGACCCGGGCGGCATTGGCGTATTCATCAACAAGCACGCGATCAGCGGCATTGAAAAGCAGCTGGACAAAGCCGGCTATTATGACGGTCGCGCCATGGCCTTCAGTTTCAACATGCTGCGGGAGAACGATCTGTTCTGGTCTTTCTTCGTCAATAATTATCTGAAGGGGGAAAAACCGGCGGCATTTGACTTGCTCTACTGGAACTCCGACAGCACGAACTTGCCGGCGGCCATGCACAGCTACTATCTGCGCAATATGTACCTGGAGAACAAGTTGATGGAGCCGGGTGGAATTTCCCTGATGAATACTCCCATTGACCTGCGCAAGATCAAAACGCCGGCCTTTTTCCTCTCCACCATTCAGGACCATATCGCCAAGTGGAAGTCCACCTACGGCGGCGCCCGCGCGCACTCTGGTCCCACGCAGTTCGTCTTGTCCGGTTCCGGGCATATCGCTGGCGTGGTGAATCCCCCGAGTGCGGAGAAATACGGCTTTTGGACCGGCGACCAGCTACCCGACGACCCGGATGACTGGTTCGCCATGGCGGAGAAACACAAAGGCTCCTGGTGGCCCCATTGGAGCGAGTGGATACAGCCTTTCACCGGAGAAAAAGTAGCGGCCCGGGTTCCGGGAGACCGCGAACTGGGTGTGATCGAAGACGCCCCAGGCACTTACGTGAAGCAGCGCATCGCCGATGTAATCGGACATTAAGGCGCTGCTGACGGCGCTTCTCCCCGGAGCTGCAGGAGAAAAGCTTCCGCGACCCTGCTCAGGGTGCGGCGGGAGTCGTAAATGACGCCGAGCTTGCGATAGAGATTCGTCTCCAGCGCCAGCTCGGCGACGCTGTCGTCGAGCATGGAGTCCGGCAGTACGCCCCAGCCCAGTCCCACTGACACCATCATCTTGATTGTCTCCAGATAATTGGTGGGCATGGAAGTCGCCAGCGGTAAAGACTGTCCCGCGAAAAGCGACGAAATTAACTGAAACGTCACGGTATGCGGCGCTGGCAGTAACGCGCGATACTCCGTCAGATCAGACAGTTGTAAGTCGGTGTGGTGAGTGAGAGGGTGATCCGGCTCCGCCACGAAAACCAAACGATCCAGCCAAAGCTCATGGGCGGTGAAGGGCGCTTTTACCTGCTCAGGAAGCGTGACCAGCGCCAATTGCACCGATCCCGCCAGCAAAGCCTGCTCCGCATCCTCTGACGCCAAAAATTGCAGATCGAATTCCGCTTCTGGATGAGCGCGGGAAAAGCGCCTGATTTCCTTTGGCAATCTGTGCAGGCCGATGTGATGGCTGGTGGCCAGATGCAAAACGCCAGTGACGCTGCTGTGAAGATTGAGGATTTCCGCCTGCGTGTTGTCGACTTCGCGCAGTATCGTCGCGGCGCGCTGGCGTAACAACTTGCCGGCGTCGGTCAATACCGCCTTGCGTGGCAGACGCTCAATCAATGGCGTGGCGAAATGCTGCTCCAGATTAGCCAGACGCTTTGATACCGCAGGCTGAGTGACATGCAGCAATTCCGCGGCTTGAGAGAATGAGCCCGTATCTGCGATAGCCATGAAGGTCTTCAGATCGAGTAAATCCATGCTATTCCGTTTGGTTATGGAAAATATGAAAAATATGAATTGGATTTATTCTAACCTGAATACTAGCATTGCCGATACATGTCGCCCCATCACGTCGTTATTAATGGATAAGGGTGGAAGTGGCGACCCGGACGCGGATCAAGACGCAACAGAGTCCGGATAACAAATTCAAGAAGCGATGAATACTCTGAGGTAACTATCATGGCGGGCAAAACCCTCTACGACAAATTATGGGATTCCCATGTAGTGAAGCAGCGCGACGACGGCAGCGCGCTTATCTATATCGATCGTCAATTACTGCACGAAGTTACCTCGCCCCAGGCGTTTGAAGGACTGCGTCTGGCGGGCAGAAAGCCCTGGCGTGTGGACGCCAATCTGGCGACGCCGGATCACAACGTGCCCACCACGGAACGCAGCGCTGGCGTGCAGGGTATCGAAGACCCCATTTCACGCATTCAGGTGCAGACGCTGGACGAAAACTGCGAAGAGTTCGGCATTGTTGAATTCAAAATGCTGGATAAGCGTCAGGGCATCGTGCATGTGATAGGGCCGGAGCAGGGCGCGACCCTGCCAGGCATGACAATCGTCTGCGGCGACTCTCACACCTCGACCCACGGCGCTTTCGCCGCCCTGGCCCATGGCATCGGCACCTCGGAAGTGGAGCATGTGCTGGCCACCCAGTGCCTGGTGCAAAAGAAAATGAAAAACCTGCTGATCAAGGTGAATGGTCAGTTGTCTCGCGGCGTCACCGCAAAAGACGTAATTTTGGCGATCATTGGTGAGATCGGCACGGCCGGCGGCACTGGCTACGCCATGGAGTTTGCGGGCGAGGCGATAGAAAGCCTGTCGATGGAAGGACGCATGACCATCTGCAACATGGCCATTGAAGCCGGCGCTCGCGCTGGACTGGTGGCGGTGGATGACAAGACCATCGAATATGTGAAGGGTCGCCCCTACAGCCCCAAAGGCGATTTGTGGGACAAAGCCGTTGCAGCATGGCGCGACTTGAAAAGCGACTCCGACGCCGTATTCGATAAAGTCGTTGAGTTGAACGGCGCCGACATTGAGCCGCAAGTGACCTGGGGCACCTCTCCCGAAATGGTAGCTGGCGTCAACAGCAGCGTTCCTGATCCGGAAAAGGCGGAAGACGCCACCGCCAAAGAGGGCATCAGTCGCGCATTAAAATATATGGGCTTGCAAGCTGGCGCTGCGATTACCGAAATCAAACTGGATCGCGTCTTCATCGGCTCCTGCACCAACTCGCGAATTGAAGACCTGCGCGAAGCCGCTGCAGTCGTCAAAGGCCGCAAGGTCGCCGCCAATGTTAAACAGGCGTTGGTGGTGCCAGGCTCTGGACTGGTGAAGGAACAGGCGGAGCAGGAAGGCCTGGATAAGATCTTTATCGAAGCAGGCCTCGAATGGCGCGAACCCGGATGCTCCATGTGTCTGGCCATGAATGCGGATAAGTTGGGGCAGGGCGAGCACTGCGCGTCCACCTCCAACCGTAATTTCGAAGGCCGTCAGGGCTTCGGCGGTCGAACCCATCTGGTCAGTCCCGCTATGGCCGCTGCAGCGGCGGTGTTCGGTCACTTTGTTGATGTCAGAGAGTTGATTTAAGGAGCGGTCCCATGAAGAAATTTACTCAGGTTACTGGCGTGGTAGCGCCTATTGATCGCGCCAACGTCGACACCGATATGATCATTCCGAAACAGTTTTTGAAGTCCATTAAACGTTCCGGCTTCGGTCCGAATCTGTTTGATGAGTTGCGTTATCTGGATGAAGGGCAGCCTGACGCAGATTGCAGCAAGCGTCCCCTCAACCCGGACTTTGTGCTGAATCAACCCCGTTACCAAGGGGCGAGCATCATGCTGGCCCGACGTAACTTCGGCTGCGGATCCAGTCGCGAGCATGCGCCCTGGGCGCTGGACGACTATGGTTTTCGCGCGGTGATTGCGCCCAGCTTTGCGGATATCTTCTTCAACAACTGTTTTAAAAATGGCTTGTTGCCTATTGTTTTAGATGAAAAAGAAGTGGATAAGCTGTTTGAGGAAACTCTCGCTCAGGAAGGCTATCAGCTGACCGTGGATTTGGAGCGTAAGAAAGTCATCAAGCCAGACGGGACTGAACTGTCATTCGAGGTGGATGAATTCAGGCAGCACTGTTTATTGAAAGGGCTGGACGAAATCGGCGTCACTCTGGAAGACAGAGAAGCGATTGCTGCATATGAGGCGCGCCGCAAGGCCGAGGCGCCTTGGATGTTTTTAGGCGTGCAATCCTAGTCAACGTCCGGTCCCTACTTGCGGAAAGACATCAAAACAAACTCCAGAGATTGAACATGGCGAAACAAGTACTGATTTTACCTGGCGACGGTATTGGGCCAGAGATTGTGGCGCAGGCGCGCAATGTATTGGATGTAGTGAACAACAAGTTTTCCCTGGGCCTGACCTTTACTGAAGGTCTGGTGGGCGGCGCGGCCATTGACGCCACTGGCGTTCCCTTGCCTGAAGAGACGCTGGCCGCTGCGAAGGCGGCGGATGCGATACTGCTTGGTGCGGTGGGCGGCCCCAAATGGGACAAGCTCGTTATGGCGATCCGTCCCGAGAAGGGGCTGCTCGGTCTGCGCAGCGGACTGGAGCTGTTCGCGAATTTGCGTCCCGCTATTTTGTATCCACAGTTGGCGGAAGCGTCCTCGTTGCGTCCGGAAGTAGTCGCTGGTCTGGATATTCTGATCGTACGCGAGCTGACTGGCGGTATCTATTTTGGTAAGCCACGCGGCGTCCGCACGCTGGAAAACGGCGAACGCGAAGGCTACAACACTTACGTTTATAGCGAGAGCGAAATTCGTCGCATCGGTCGCGTGGCGTTTGAAGCGGCGCAGAAGCGCAATAAGCGTCTGTGTTCCGTAGACAAGGCTAACGTACTGGAAGTCACTGTGCTTTGGCGCGAAGTGATGGACGAGCTGGCGAAGGAGTATCCAGATGTGGAGTTGAGCCACATGTACGTGGACAACGCGGCGATGCAGCTGGTGCGCGCGCCGAAGCAGTTTGACGTGATCGTCACCGGCAACATGTTTGGAGACATCCTGTCTGACGAAGCCGCCATGCTGACCGGCTCTATCGGCATGCTGCCATCCGCGTCGCTCAATGCGGCGGGCAAAGGCATGTATGAGCCTTGTCACGGCTCGGCGCCGGATATCGCCGGACAGAATATGGCCAACCCCCTGGCGACTATTCTTTCAGCAGCTATGATGCTACGCTATTCTCTCGCTGCGGAAGACGCGGCGGCGGCGATTGAGCAAGCGGTCAGCGACGTGCTGGACCAGGGGTTAAGAACCCGCGACATCGCCGGCTCCAGCGGAGAGTCCGTTTCAACTCAGGCAATGGGCGAAGCCGTGGCGAGGGTCCTGGCGGATCGCTGACCCGCCGTTTCCCAACGTAATCAAATTCTGCGAACAGTCGCCTTGTGCGGCGGCTGTTTCAGTCAGTCAGCTTAATTCACAGAACACATAGAGGTCTTGAAGCAAATGAAGAAAGTGGGTCTGGTAGGATGGCGGGGCATGGTAGGCTCCGTTTTGATGCAGCGCATGCAAGAAGAGAACGATTTCGCGCACATCGATCCGATATTCTTCACCACATCCCAGGTTGGTCAGGCGGCGCCTGACTTTGGCAAACCAGCCCCAGCGTTGAAAGACGCCACCTCCATTCAAGACCTGAGTGAAATGGATATTATTATTTCCTGCCAGGGCGGGGATTACACCAATGACGTGTATCCACAATTGCGCGCCGCTGGCTGGAATGGCTACTGGATCGACGCCGCTTCCGCGCTGCGTATGAAAGACGATGCGGTCATCGTATTGGATCCGGTTAACCGTAAAGTTATTGACCGCGCCATCGATCAGGGACGCAAAGATTTCATCGGCGGTAATTGCACCGTCAGCTTGATGTTGCTGGCCCTGGGCGGTTTGTTCGAGCGGGATCTGGTTGAGTGGGTCAGCCCCATGACCTATCAGGCGGCTTCTGGCGCAGGCGCGCAGAACATGCGCGAACTGATCAAGCAGATGGGCTCCGTTTACGACAGCGTTTCTGCTGAATTGGCGGACCCCGCCAGCTCAATTCTGGAAATCGATCGTCTGGTGGCGGAAAGAATGCGCGGCGGCGAATTCCCTGTGGATCAGTTTGGCGTGCCGTTGGCCGGCAGTCTGATTCCCTGGATCGACAAGCCCATGCCTTCCGGCCAGAGCAAGGAAGAGTGGAAGGCGCAGGCGGAGGCCAACAAAATTCTGGGAAGAGAGGACTCTCCGATTCCTATCGATGGACTCTGCGTACGTATCGGCGCCATGCGCTGCCATAGCCAGGCGATGACGATCAAACTGCGTAAGGATGTCCCTCTGCCGGAAATCGAGCAGATGCTGGCCACGTCCAACGACTGGGCGAAAGTGATTCCCAACGATCGCGACATTTCCATGCGTGAGCTGACGCCGGCGCGAGTGAACGGTGGACTGGATATTCCGGTTGGCCGTTTGCGCAAGCTGAGCATGGGGCCAGAGTATCTGGGCGCATTCACTGTCGGCGACCAGTTGTTATGGGGCGCCGCCGAGCCCTTACGTCGTACGCTGGCGATTTTGCTGGGCAATATCTGATCTCAGTGTTTTGCGACGGCGCCGGTTTTTTGACGCAATCGGCGCCGTTAAATCTGGAAAAATTTGCATTCGTCGTTACAATACCGTTCAAGTGAAAGGCTTATTCCGATTCGCTTGAGCGGTAATCCCGCCTGACTCGGACGGAGTTATCAGTTTCCGAATAACTACCTCCGCCTTTGTTGCTCATTTCCATCTCTGGACTAAATTTAAGTGTGTAGTGGCCGATACGGCTTTTTAGCGCAAGCGTTTGTGATTCATTATCCGTTTCCGGAGTTGGGGAAGTGATTGATCTGCCTGCAAATTGATCAACCAGGCGGGCTTGTATCAAAAATCATCCGTTTGGCCGTTTTGAATAGGCCTAATTTCTTGTAAAAATGCAGGACCTAATTAATACTTAGTAGCAATATTGAAAGTTTATTCTAAACATTCTCATTCAACTGAGATTTTTAACGACATTTGACGCCGTCAGATAACCTCGGGCGGCGCCGGAAGCATCGGCGCGCCACCTGATGAGGTGAAGAATTAATAGAAAGGAAAGACGCTATGGTTCGCAAACTCGCGATTGCAGTATTAACAATGTCCGCGCTTTCATCGGGGGTGGCTAAGGCGCTAGGGTTAGGCGAAGCAAAAGTTTATTCATCGCTCAATCAACCGCTGAATGCGGAAATCGAGCTGGTCAGCGTTCGTGATCTCACCGAGAGCGAAATTTTGACGAATCTGGCCTCCCGGGAAGCGTTCCAGCGCGCCAACCTGGACCGGGTGTATTTCCTTTCGGATTTGCGCTTCAAAGTTTTATTTAAAGACGGCAAGGCCTTTGTTCGAGTGACCAGCTCCAAGCCGGTGCGCGAACCTTATCTGAATTTCCTGATGGAAGTGACCTGGCCCAGTGGAAGACTGTTGCGAGAGTATGCGCTGCTGATCGATCCGCCTACGTTTAGCAGCGAGAGCGTGAAGCCCGCGCAGGTTGCGCCGGCCAGAACCACCACCGCCAGTGCGCCTGCTACGACAACGCGTCCTTCCACTTCAACGACCACAACCAGAACAACCGCTCCTTCCTCTTCGTCCACCTACGATGCGCCTTCTACTTCTGGCTCTTATGGACCGACAGGCGGTGATGACACCTTGTGGGAGATTGCGCTGAAAACCCGTCCGGACAGCAGCGTGTCTCCCCAGCAGATGATGCTGGCGATTCAGGATTTGAACCCGGATGCGTTCTTCGACGGCAACATCAATAAGCTGAAATCTGGTCAGGTATTGCGTATTCCCGACAAAGAGCAGGCTCAGCAGCGCAGCAACCGTGACGCCGTGCGTCAGGTCAGTTTGCAAAACCGCGAGTTTGCGGAAGGGCGCGCGCCATCTACCCGTCAAGTGGATGCGTCAGGAACCGGTCGCAGTCAGACTGGCTCCGCAGCGTCGCAAACCGACGAAGACAAGTTGAGAATTATCGTCTCCAAAACCGGCGAGAATGCTTCCACGACGCCAGAAAAGGCGGGTGATTCCAAAGGCTCTCGCGGCGGGACTTCGAAGACTGCGGAAGAGCTGAGTCTGGCGCAGGAGAAACTGGATCAGGTCTCTCGCGAGAACGAAGACTTGAAGAGCCGGATGGAAGACCTGCAGAGTCAGTTGGAGACAATGCAGCGTCTGGTGTCGCTGAAAGATGACCAACTGGCGGCCATGCAATCGAAAGCAGGCGAAGCCGGTGGCGATACCACTGCCCCGACGCTTCCCGAAGAGCCTGTTATGCCTGGCGATGAAGGCATGACCCCAGGTGAAGAGCCCATGACGCCAAGCGAGCCCTCTATGGGCTTGGGCGATGAGCCTTCCACAATGGGTGAGGGGACGCCAATGTCTCCCGGCATGGAGACGCCAGAAGATCAAACTGGCATGAATACGCCTGAGACGCCGGAGCCTGTTGCACCCGTCACGCCGACAGAACCTGAGCAGCCTCCTGTCGCCGTAGACAAAAAGCCGCCAACGCCTGCGGTTACCGAACCGACTCCACAGCCTGAGCCGGAAAGCTGGATCGACATCATCAAGAACAACGTGATTTACCAGGCCGCTATCGGCGGCGGCGCGGTCTTGTTGCTACTGATTCTTTGGTTGCTGGCCCGTCGCGGCGGTAAAAAAGAAGCGGAAGCGGATGACGACGCTCTGGATATCGCAGACCACGATAATCTGGCGCTGGACTTGGATATTGACGCGGAAGAAGGCGAAGGCGAAACCAAAGTTGGCGGCGATGATCCCATTGCGGAAGCTGACGTGTATATCGCGTATCAGCGTTTCGATCAGGCCGTGCAAGTGCTTGACTCTGCACTGGAAGAAAACCCCAACAATCAGGAATATCGTCTGAAATTGTTGGAAGTGCTGGGTGAAGCCAAAGAAGGCGCGCGCTTCAATGAGACTTATAATCATCTGCGCGAAGCTGGCAACACTGGCGTCGTGAACCGCGCGGATGAAATCAAATCTCGTTTCTCCGACCTGGATGACGAGCCAGGTTTGTCCTTGGACGATCTGGAAAGTCAGTTGCTGGGCGGCGATGATTTCGCCTCTTCAACAGCGGATGAAGACGAATTGGATTTGGATCTGGACGCCAACCTGGATGCGACGGTTCCCAACCAGCCTACCGCACTGAGCGAACCTGAAGAGCTGGAGCCAGTTGAGGAATCCGAAGATAACCTGGATATCGACTTTGACCTGAGCGAAATCGATTTGGGCGAAACCGATAAAGAAGAAGTAGAGGAAGCGAAATCCTCTTCCGGTTATGACAAGGGCATAGATTACGTTTCCAGCAAAGCGCCTGTTGAAGAGGAATCCCTGGAGGACTCTTTCGAGGTGGCGGATGACTCTCTGGCATCCCTTGAGGAAGACGGTTTTGAACTGGCGGACGCTGAAGAACTGGAGTCAGACTTTGAGCTGGATACCGTTGGCTTGGATGATGATCTGGAAACGCTGGATCTGGAGAGCGATCTCAGCGACGAGCTGCTGGATATGGATGCGCCCGCTGAAAGCGACGAGCTGGACGAAACCCTTGATCTGGATATGAATCTGGAAGAGGAAGAGCCCTCTCTGGATCTGGATGACAGCGATCTGGACTTGTCTCTCGACGAACAGCCTGCAGAAAGTAAAGACTTCACCGGCGCAGAGCTATCCAGTGATGTGGCGGAAGAATTCGTGCAACAGGTTGATGATCTGGAAGACGAACTGCCGGACTTGAGCGCTTCCTTCGACGAAGAGCCGAAAGCGGACGTCGCTGCGGAATTGGATACGGATCTCGACTTTAATCTGGATGATGACTTTGGCGACAAAACCATCGTGCAACCGCAAGAGCCTGCGCCAAGCGTAGCGGCGGAATCGAAACCCGCTGCCAAAGAAGGCATGCAGGACGAGTTTGTGGAAGAGCTGGAAGAGGACTTCAACTTCCTGTCCGACACTGACGAAGCTGCAACTAAACTGGATCTGGCCAGAGCCTACATCGACATGGGCGACCGTGAAGGGGCTCGCGATATCCTCGAAGAGGTTGTCGAAGAAGGCAACAACGACCAGAAGCAGGAAGCCGCTTCCTTGCTGAAGAGACTTGCATAATTCCGCTACTTTTCAATAATGCTGCCCTCATGTATTGAGGGCGGCTTATGAATCCAACCAGTTCGAACCAGTCATTGTACCCACTTTCCAACGATCTCTTGCCGGATACCGGGCGCGTTGCGCTGGTGTTGGGCTATGACGGCTCCCGTTATCACGGCTGGCAGGCGCAGAACTCTGGCGTACCCTCCGTGCAGGCGGAAGTAGAGGCCGCTTTATCAAAAGTCGCAGATCATCCCGTTAGTGTCGTGTGCGCTGGTCGCACCGACGCCGGCGTTCATGCGGTGAACCAGGTGGTTCACTTCGAGACGAGGGCGCAGCGCAGTCCATATTCCTGGGCGATGGGCGTCAATCACTTTCTGCCGGCGGATGTGTCTGTGAGCTGGGCGGGCGCGGTGTCTGAAGATTTTCATGCCCGTTACACTGCGACCTCACGCAGTTATCGCTACATTATCTATAACCATCCGATTCGCCCCGCGTGGCTCAATAGCAACGTTACCTGGAACTACCGCCCTCTGGATGTGGAAAGCATGGCCGCCGCCGGCGCGCATCTCATTGGGGAGAATGACTTCAGCGCATTCCGCGGTTCCGACTGTCAATCCAAGACGCCTTTTCGCAATCTGACCCGCCTTGAAGTGAGCAAGGTTGGCGATATGGTGGTGATAGAAGTGGAAGCGAACGCGTTTCTACATCACATGGTGCGCAACATTTCAGGCACCTTGATGGCGGTGGGAACCGGCAAGAAGCCGTCGGACTGGGTGGCGGACGTTCTTGCTTCCAAAAAGCGCTCAAAAGCCGGAGTGACGGCGCCGCCCTTTGGGTTGTACCTGACATCTGTCACCTATCCGGAAGAGTTTACGATTCCTTCATTACGGAAGGGGCCGTTTTTTCTCGGCGTCTGATTTCCTCGATTTCCCGAAGCCGCTTTAACTCGCTATAATCCCAAGCCTGTTATGCGCCGCCGAATCGCTGACTTGAACTTTTCCGGAAAAACGAAAAACAGCATAAAAAAGGAAGAGATAAAATGAATGCCCGCAACAAGCGCGTTCGCTGCAAAATCTGCGGCATCCTTGAGCTGGAGCATGCGCTGGCGGTCTCCGACGCCGGCGGCGACGCCATTGGATTTGTTTTTTATCCGCCCAGTCCCCGATACATTGATCCCGCCGCGGCCAGCCGTATTCTCGCCAAGCTGCCTCCCTTCATTACTACTGTTGGCCTCTTCGTTAATCATAGTGCGGAGCAGGTGAGGGAGATTTTGAATGTCGTCCCTCTTGATGTGTTGCAGTTTCATGGCGACGAAGACAACGATTTTTGCCGCAGCTTTTCCCGCCCTTTCTACAAAGCCATTGGCGTGGGCGATGAGACGGACGTCGTTGCGGAGGCGGCCAAATATCCAGATGCGGCGGCCTTATTGTTTGACACCCATGACCCGCAATTACGCGGCGGCACCGGTAGAGTGTTCGACTGGTCTCGTATTCGTCATGAACTGGGCAAGCCGGTGATTCTCGCCGGCGGCCTGAATCCGACCAATGTGGCGGAAGCCATTCGCACTGTCAGGCCCTACGCCGTTGATGTCAGCGGTGGCGTCGAAGCAAGCAAGGGCGTGAAGAGCATTGAATTAATCCAGGAATTTATAGGTGAGGTATATCGTGAGTACGAGGTTTGACGCTGAAACGCTGGCCAATATTCCGGACCATCGCGGCCACTTCGGCCATTACGGCGGCCGATTCGTATCCGAGACGCTCATGTCTTCGCTGTTGGAGCTGGAGCAGCATTACGAAAAACTGCGTATCGACCCCAAGTTTCAGGAAGAGTTCGACGCGGATCTGGCTGATTACGTGGGGCGTCCTTCTCCTTTGTATTTTGCGGAGCGTCTGACCAAACAGGTTGGCGGCGCCAAGATTTATCTGAAGCGGGAAGACCTTAATCACACCGGCGCTCATAAGGTGAACAACACCATTGGTCAGGCGTTGCTGGCGAAATACCTCGGCAAGCCGCGCATCATCGCGGAAACCGGCGCAGGCCAGCACGGCGTCGCCACGGCGACCGTCGCCGCCCGTCTGGGGTTGAAGTGCGTGGTCTATATGGGCGAAGAAGATGTGCATAGACAGTCTTTGAATGTCTACCGCATGAAGCTTTTAGGCGCTGAAGTGCGTCCCGTCACCAGCGGCGCCAAAACCCTCAAGGATGCGATGAACGAAGCCCTGCGGGATTGGGTGACCTATGTTGACGACACCTTCTACATCATCGGCACGGTGGCGGGTCCGCACCCGTATCCCAAGCTGGTGCGAGAATTCCAGTCCATTATTGGTCGTGAAGCGCGCCTGCAGTGCATGGAAAAAGAAGGGCGGCTTCCAGATGCGCTGGTGGCCTGCGTAGGCGGCGGCTCCAACGCCATTGGTCTGTTTTACCCCTTTATCGCAGATGAGCAGATCAAAATGTACGGCGTGGAAGCCGGCGGACTTGGATTGGAGACCGGTCAGCATGCCGCGCCGCTTTGTGCGGGTCGTCCAGGCGTATTGCATGGCAACCGCACCTATTTGATGGAAGACGAAAACGGCCAAATCTCCGCAACGCATTCTATTTCAGCGGGTCTCGACTATCCGGGCGTTGGTCCTGAGCATGCCTGGCTCAAAGACATCAAGCGCGCGGACTATGTGTCTGCGACAGACGAAGAAGCATTGCGCGCCTTTCATACTCTGACTCGGGTGGAGGGCATCATGCCGGCGCTGGAGTCCAGTCATGCGGTGGCGTACGCCATGAAGCTGGCCAAGACCATGGATAAAGATCAGATCATCATCGTCAACCTGTCCGGACGCGGCGATAAAGACATCCATACTGTGGCCAAGCTTGACGGAATCGAAATTTAAAAAGGGTGTGACATGAGTCGAATTAAGCAATGCCTGGAGACGTTGAAGGCGAACAACAAAACCGCGTTGATTCCCTATGTGACCGCGGGCGACCCCGCGCCGCAACACACTGTAGATATCATGCACGCCCTGGTTGAATCGGGCGCTGACATTATTGAATTGGGCGTGCCATTTTCCGACCCCATGGCGGACGGTCCTGTGATTCAGTTAGCTTGTGAGCGCGCGCTGGAGCATGGAACTTCCCTGAAAATGGTGTTGGGCATGGTGGAAGAGTTCCGCAAGACCAATACAGAGACCCCTGTGGTGTTGATGGGATATTTGAATCCCGTGGAAGCCATGGGCGTGCATCAATTTACCGACGCAGCCAGGGCGGCGGGCGTGGATGGCGTGTTGCTCGTAGACTTGCCGCCTGAAGAAGCGGACATGGCGGCGCCGCACCTGAAAAGGGCGGGACTGGATGTTATCTTCCTTATCGCGCCCACCACTACGGAAGATCGTATCGCCGCCGCCGCGAAGTTCGGCAGTGGATATCTGTACTATGTGTCGCTGAAAGGGGTGACTGGCTCCAATGCCCTGGATGTCGACGATGTGGAAAAACATGTCAGCGCCATCAAGTCTCTGACCGATATGCCTGTCGGCGTTGGTTTCGGCATCAAAGACGCGGCCACGGCGAAAGCAGTGTCGGCAGTATCCGATGGTGTAATTGTCGGTAGCGCACTTGTGAATACAATAGCGACTAATGCTGAAAATCCTGAGCAGATGCGCGCCAAAGTAAAAGAGCTGCTTAGCTCCATGCGCGCCGCGATGGACGAATAAACAAGTGAGTAGGGTTTAATATGAGTAACTGGTTAGAAAAGATTATTCCGGGAATGGGGGGAGCTCAGTCCAAGCACAAGAGTAACGTTCCCGAAGGCTTGTGGAAAAAGTGCCCTAAGTGCAGCGCCGTACTCTATCGCCCTGAGCTGGAAAAAAACCTGGATGTGTGCCCCAAATGTCAGCACCACATGCGCATATCCGCGCGGAGACGTATCGACATTTTCCTGGACGGCGCCGACAGAGTGGAGCTTGCTCCTGAGCTGGAGCCGGCGGATCGTCTGAAGTTCAAAGACACCAAACGCTATAAAGACCGTCTGGTCAGCAATCAGAAAGCGACGGGTGAAAAAGACGCCCTGGTGGCCTTCAAGGGAACTGTCGCCGGCGTGCCGGTTGCGGTGGTGGCGTTTGAATTCAACTTCTTGGGCGGCTCCATGGGCGCGGTGGTGGGCGAGAAGTTTGTTCGCGCCGTAAATGTCTGTCTGGAAGAGAATCGCGCACTGATCTGCTTCTCCGCCAGTGGCGGCGCGCGTATGCAAGAAGCGTTGATCTCCCTGATGCAGATGGCGAAAACCGCTGCGGCGCTGGAAGTAATGAAGCAGCGCGGCCTTCCTTACATCTCTGTGATGACCGACCCTGTGTTCGGCGGCGTATCCGCCAGCCTCGCCATGCTGGGCGACCTGAATGTGGCGGAGCCCAATGCGCTGATTGGTTTTGCTGGTCCTCGTGTTATTGAGCAGACCGTGCGTGAAAAACTGCCTGAAGGCTTCCAGCGCAGCGAATTTCTGCTGGAGCATGGCGCGCTGGATATGATTCTTGCGCGTAATCAATTGCGTCGCAGACTATCGATGCTCATCTCCAAAATGATGAAGCTGCCAGAGCCTGAATTTGAAGACGAAGAAGATCTCGAAGATGAGGAAATGGAAATACCGGAACCGCCAGAGAATCTGGAGTAAGCCGGTCATAGCCTGATATCGGATCTCAAAGCGTAGATAGGAATATGGAACCTCGAAGACTGTCTGACTGGCTTGACTATGTATCGCAACTGCATACTCAGGTCATAGAAATGGGACTGGATCGCGTCAATGACGTATTCCGCCGACTTTGCCGCAACGCCAGACTGGCGAAAACTGTGGTCACCCTCGCGGGAACCAACGGTAAAGGCTCTACGCTGGCGGCGGTGGAGGCGCTTGCTCTCGCTGCGGGCAAAACGGTGGGCGCTTACACATCGCCTCACATTCTGCGTTTTAACGAGCGTGTGCGCATTAATGGCGTTGATGTCAGCGATGAGGCGCTTGAAGCGGCCTTCGCCGCCGTAGAAACAGCCCGCGGTCAAACGGCGTTGACCTATTTCGAGTTCACCACGCTGGTGGGGTTCTATTTGTTTCAGCAGGCCAGGCTGGACGTGGTTCTGCTGGAAGTGGGTCTGGGCGGGCGCCTGGATGCGGTTAACATTGTTGATCCTGATCTGGCGGTGATCACCAGCGTGGATCTGGACCATCAGGAATGGTTGGGCGATTCACGCGAAGATATCGGCCGCGAAAAGGCGGGTATTCTCAGGCCGGGCATTCCTCTGGTCATCGCCGAAGAGGCGCCGCCCACGAGCGTGGTGGATGTGGCTGGGAAACTGGGGTGCGCAACCTCCATCTGGCGCCAGGATTTTACTTTCGAACGCTCTGGCGATGCATCACAAGCCCTGCAATGGCGCGGTCGCCGCAAGCATACTGAGATGGTCATTGATGGGCTGAGCGATAATGGCCTGCCTATGGCTAATATGGCGGCTGCGATACAAGCCGCCATGCTGCTTAACTTTTCTCTGTCTGAAGCACAGATCGTTGCTGCAATTGCTGGCGTCAAAGTTCAAGGACGGTTTCAGTTGTTGCGGCGTAATCCAGAAATGTACGCTGATGTGGGCCACAACCCCCATGCGGCGCGCTATCTCAAGCAATGGCTGGCTGGATTGCCGGTGAAGAAGCCCCAGGTAGCGGTATTTTCAGCGCTGAAAGACAAAGACGTGGCGGGCATAGTCAAAGAACTCACCGGCGTATTCGACCGCTGGTTTGTCTTTCCTCTCAATGTGGATCGGGCCATGCCGTTGGCGCAGCTGGCGGAACTGGTCCAGCAGAATCAACCCGCACCGCTGCAAACCTGTGATTCCCTGTCGGAGTGTCTGGCTCAGGCGACATCTGAGGTGGGGGCGGACGGGCGCATCGTCGCCTTCGGTTCTTTTTTCACCGTGGCGGAAATTTTTCAAAACGGTATGATGGGAGCCGATGAGGGAGACGGTCGCTAAGCGGATCGTCTCCACGATCTTTTAATCCATTTGGTTTTTTCCATCATGATTTCTATATACAGTCACAGGGTTTTTCTATGGATGGATTAAAGCAGCGTATTGTCGGCGCTATTGTGCTGGTGTCCCTGGCGGTCATATTTCTGCCCATGTTGTTCGATAACGCCCAGCAGGAAAAGACATCCCAGATCATTATCATTCCTGACAAGCCGGAAACGCCCAATTTCACTATCGAAGAAGCAAAAGCGCCGCAACTGAGCGCAGGCGACGCCAACGCGGCAACGCCTTCGCAGCCGGCTAATGCACAAACGGGCGACGCGGTCGCGGACGAAACTTCCCGGATTTCTGGCTCCGCTGAGGAGATAGCGCAAGAAGCGGCCATGGCGGAAATGCACAACATGAGTGAATCCAAACCGGCCGTAACAACGCCAGAACCAGCTCCGCAAAAGGTTGTGGAGGCGAAGCCGGAGCCTAAACCTGAACCGCAGCAGCCCAAGCCTGATCCCAAACCTGTGGTGAAGGGGGAGGAAAAACCGGCGACGACGGTAGCTGTAGCGACTCCATCAGCCAGCGCCAAGAACGAGACCAAAGATGCGCCTAAAGATTACAGTCTGGATAAAGACAAGTCTCCTGCTGCATGGTCAATTCAAATCGGTACGTTCAAGAATCGCGACAGCGCCTTGAAAATTCGTAATGAGCTGCATGACGATGGTCATCCTGCATTTACTCAGGAATATCGCAGTTCAGAAGGCGAAAACCTGGTCCGGGTCTTCGCCGGGCCGGTAATGGAGCGCAGTCAGGCGGACAAGCTCAAGTCTCAGGTGGACAAGCGCTACAAAGTCAACTCCCTCGTCGTGCAATACCGCCCAGGGCAATAGCCCGCCGCGACAAAGCATTAGTTTTTCTGCCCCCTCCTTTTTGCTAGAATGATGCGCCCCCGAAATACGGGGGCTAATTACGCTATTTCCAGGATGCTATGATGATTTGGGCCGATTGGGTCATTATTGGAATTATTGGTTTATCCACGGTAGTCAGCCTGGTCAGAGGCTTCGTCAAAGAGGCGCTTTCTCTGGTTACCTGGGTTCTCGCATTTATAGTGGCGCGCATGTTTTATGTGCATTTGGCCACGCTGCTGGAAGGGCTTATCTCCGTACCTTCCGTCAGGCTGATCGCAGCCTTTGTCATACTTTTCATCGTGACGCTCATCATCGGCGCGTTACTGAACCATTTGATTACCGCATTGGTGAAGTCCACAGGCCTGTCCGGTACCGATCGTACCCTGGGCATGGCGTTTGGAATGATCCGGGGCGTGGTGTTGGTTGTCGTTGTCGTGGCGCTGTTGCGACTGACTCCCGTCGTACAGGACCCCTGGTGGTCGGAATCGACGTTAATTCCCCATTTTGAAAAATTGGAAGCTTGGTCGCGGTCGGTCTTCGGCGACCCCATAGCGTCTATGCTTACATAAACCGCTTAAATTTTTGCGCGAGATTCAAAGACGAGGTAACCATACATGTGCGGTATTGTTGGTATTGTGGGTAAAGCGAATGTTAATCAGGACCTTTACGACGCACTCACCGTGTTACAACATCGTGGCCAGGACGCCGCGGGAATCGTTACCTTCCAGGACGACCGTTTTTTCCTGAGAAAGGACAACGGTCTTGTGCGCGACGTGTTCCGCACTCGCCATATGATGCGTCTGGTCGGCAGTGTGGGCATTGGTCATGTTCGCTACCCCACAGCGGGCTCTTCAAGTTCTGCGGAAGCCCAGCCTTTCTATGTGAACTCTCCTTACGGCATAACGCTTGCTCATAACGGCAATCTCACCAATGCGGAAGAGTTGGCTCGCGATATCTTTCGCACCGACCTGCGTCACGTCAACACCAGTTCCGACTCCGAAGTGCTTCTGAATATCTTCGCTCACGAGCTGCAGAAGCTGGGCAAACTGGTGCCGGAAAAAGACGACGTGTTTGCGGCGGTTAAAGCTGTGCATAAGCGCGTGAAAGGCGCCTACGCCGTCATCGCCATGATTACCGGTTATGGCATCGTTGCGTTCCGTGACCCTAACGGAATTCGTCCCGCCTGCTTCGGCAAGCGGGAAACAGCGAAAGGGCCTGAGTACATGATCGCGTCAGAAAGCGTAGCGCTCAGCGCGCTGGGCTTCGAACTGCAACGCGACATTGCTCCGGGCGAAGCAGTTTATATTGAGACCGATGGCAGTCTGCACACGCAACAGTGCGCGGAGAACCCGAAACTGAACCCCTGTATTTTCGAGTACGTGTACTTCGCGAGACCTGACTCCATCATGGACGGCATCTCCGTCTACAAGGCGCGTTTACGCATGGGAGATCATCTGGCGGAGAAGATTCATCGCCTGCGTCCTGATCACGATATCGATGTGGTGATGCCGATTCCAGACACCAGTCGCACCTCCGCCATGCAAATGGCGTTGAGCCTGGGAGTGAAATACCGGGAAGGCTTTATCAAGAACCGCTACATTGGCCGCACCTTTATCATGCCGGGACAAAACCAGCGTAAGAAGTCCGTACGTCAAAAGCTGAATCCGATTGCGCTGGAATTCCGCGGCAAAAATGTGCTGCTGGTGGATGACTCCATCGTACGCGGCACCACCTGTCGCGAGATCGTGCAAATGGCGCGGGACGCCGGCGCCAGGAAAGTATACTTCGCCTCTGCGGCCCCCGCGGTGCGCTATCCCAACGTATACGGCATCGACATGCCTTCCGCCAACGAGCTGATCGCACACGGCCGTACGCCGGAAGAAGTGCAGGAGCTGATCGGCGCTGACTGGCTGGTGTATCAGGATCTGGAGGACCTGGTGTCATGCGCGCTGGAAGGCAATCCAAACATAGAAAAATTCGATTGCTCCGTCTTCGATGGCGACTATGTGACCGGCGATGTGAACGACGAGTATCTTCAGCGACTGGAAGCTATCCGTAACGACAGCAGCAAGTCCAAGCGTGACCAGGAATTGATGATGGCGCAAGCGCCCCTGGACCTGCACAACGACGACTGACCGTCGGCAGCGCCTTTTGTGCATGACGCTGGCCGCTATGCCAGCGTCTGTCGCGCTACTGTCCATTCAGCTGCGCTACGACTATGCAGTCGCATGACTACCCATTCAGCGGTCAATTCAATAGACTGCACGGAACAACGCTATAGCGCCGGATAGGGGAGGGCGCCCACTTGCTCTCCCCAGGCGGCTTCACTTCATATCCAGGAACAGACGATGTCAGGCAGAAAAACTGAAACCCGAGAACTTCTGCTGCCCCCGGAGGTAGACTGGCGCGACGCTACGCAGGCGATTCGCGCGGGCCAGATCCGCACTCAGGAGCAAGAGCACGCGGAGGTGATTTACCCCACTTCCAGCTACGTTTTCAAGTCGGCGGCGGAAGCTGCTGCGACATTCGCTGGCGATAATCCCGGCAATGTCTATTCGCGCTACACCAACCCCACCGTGCGCATGTTTGAAGAGCGTCTGGCGGCGTTGGAAGGGGCGGAAAACTGTGTGGCGACCGCTTCCGGCATGGCGGCGATTGTGTCCGCCTGCATGGCGCTGCTGAAAAGCGGCGACCATGTTATCTGTTCCCGTAATGTATTTGGCACCACACACGCTGTATTCGATAAATACATGAAAAAATTCGGCGTGGAGACCACCTTTGTTCCACTTACGGATATGGAAGGCTGGCGTGCGGCGATCAAATCCAATACCCGTTTATTGTTTATCGAAACGCCTTCCAATCCTTTGAACGAAGTGGCTGACATCGCAGCTCTGGCGCAGTTGGCGCACGCCAATGGGGCGCTGCTGGCGGTGGACAATTGTTTCTGTACGCCAGTGCTGCAAAAGCCGCTGAGCCTGGGGGCGGACTTGGTCATCCACTCAGCGACTAAGTATCTGGATGGCCAGGGGCGTTGCTTGGGCGGCGCGGTAGTGGGCGATAAGGCTTTGACGTCGGAAGTGTTGGCATTCCTGCGCTCCGGCGGCTTCACTATGAGCCCTTTCAACGCCTGGGTGTTCCTGAAGGGCCTGGAGACCCTGCCGATTCGCATGAAGGCGCATTGTGAGAGCGGCATGAAGGTCGCCCAGTGGCTGAATGAGCAAAGCTGGGTGGAGAAGGTGCATTATTGCGGACTGCCTGACCATCCTGGCCATGAACTGGCTACGCGACAGCAGAAAGGCTACGGCGGAGTGCTGTCGTTCAAGGTAAAAGGCGGTAGAGAAGAGGCCTGGTCGTTTATCGACAACACCAAGTGGATCTCCATCACCGCCAATTTGGGGGATGTGAAGTCCACTATGACGCATCCGGCGACTACCACTCATGGTCGTCTTTCCGATGACGACAAAGCGTTGGCGGGTATTTCCGAGAATCTGATTCGTCTCTGTGTGGGACTGGAGGATTTTGAGGATATTCGTGAGGATCTGCTGGCCGGCGCAGCGGCGTTGGACGCTTGATTTTAGACGCCGGGGCGGCTGAAAGTCCCGGCGCTTTTCGTCTGACCCCGCCTGATACGACAGCCAAACCGTCGAAAAATGCATCTCCCGCCAACTTGAGCTAGAATAAAATCAATATAAACAAATAGATAGAGCGCAATTTTAATTTTTGGCGTTAAATTCTATTAATGCGCGGTTAAGCTGGGTTCACCTAGACTCCCGGCTTGTGTACACTACTGAATATTTAGCCAGCTAAAATCCTTATGCCAGCAGATATAGAAGACAACAGAGCGAAACGCTACCTGGAGCAGGGGCTCCGCGAAGGGGTATTGATCGCTTGTGTTACCATCGCCGTTTATCTGGTGTTGGCCCTGGTCTCGTACAATCCTTCAGACCCTGGCTGGACCAGCACAGGGCAGCATTCCCAGGTCGTTAATTACGCAGGGCGCGTCGGCGCCTGGATTTCCGACGTACTGCTGTACTTCTTCGGTTACGTCGCCTATTTGTTTCCCTTTTTGTTCGTCTTGCGTTCAGTGCAATTGTTTCGTCAGCGCCATATGCGTCATCCCATCAACTGGTGGATGGTGGTTATTCGCGTCGTCGGCCTGATTGTGCTGGTGTTGTCTGCCTGTTCGTTGCTGACCATGTATTCGGTCAGTGGCCTGAATTCCAGCTCTGGCGGCATTGTTGGCGCGGAAGTCGCGGGGATGGCCGTCGACACCTTTAACATTATCGGCAGTACGCTGGTATGGGTGGCGCTTTCTTTGTTCGGTTTCAGCATCGCCACCGGTTTGTCCTGGTTGAAGATCATGGACTGGATCGGCGCCAAGACACTGGCGCTGTTCCGTCGCATCGGCGAAGAATTTTCGTCCGCGAAAGAAAAGATGGGAGAGCGCGCGGAAGCCCGTCGTGAAGAGAAAGCCAGATTGGAAGCTGAAGCGCCGCCTCCCAAGCCTAAAAAGGCGAAACGGGAAGTGAAGGACTTTGATGATGAAGATGACCGTATTCCGTTGTTGGACTCTCGGGTCAATGTCTCTGAAGAACAAGAGACCAAAAAGCGCTCGCTGCTTAGTTTTGGTAAAAAGAAAGCCGAGACCAAAGTAGAACCCAGTTTGGGCGATACTATGGACGTAGATAGTGAAACGCCCGCGGACAAAAAGATCAAGATCCTGCCTTTTCAGAAAGAAGCGGGAGGGGAGAGCAAGCGAGCCAAGCGCGCATCGCAACCATCCCTGTTTAACTTTGCGGAAGGCCCGTTGCCGTCCCTGAATCTGTTAGACCCGCCTGAAACCTCGAAAAAAGGCGGTTATTCTCCGGAAGTGCTGGAAAACCTGTCGCGTCTCCTGGAGGTGAAATTGAACGACTTTGGCGTCGTCGCCGAAGTGGTGGAGGTAAACCCCGGCCCGGTGATCACCCGTTTTGAAATCCAGCCTGCGCCTGGCGTCAAAGTCAGTCGCATCAGCAATCTGGCCAAGGACCTCGCGCGTTCGTTGGCGGTGATCAGCGTGCGTGTGGTGGAAGTTATCCCGGGCAAGTCCGTGGTGGGTATTGAAATTCCAAACGAAAACCGCGACATGGTGCGTTTGCGAGAGGTGTTGTCCTCCAAAGCCTATGATGATTCCAGCTCGCCATTGTCGCTGGGACTGGGCAACGATATCGCAGGTAATCCGGTCGTCGCCAATCTGGCGAAAATGCCGCACTTACTGGTGGCGGGCACCACGGGCTCCGGTAAGTCCGTGGGCGTAAACGCCATGCTGATCAGTATGCTTTACAAGGCGACCCCGGAAGAACTGCGCCTCATCATGATCGACCCCAAAATGTTGGAGTTATCCATCTACGATGGCATTCCTCATCTGCTCACTCCGGTAGTGACGGATATGAAAGAAGCCGCCAATGCGCTGCGTTGGTGTGTAGGGGAAATGGAGCGCCGTTATCGCTTGATGGCCGCCATGGGCGTCAGGAATATCGCGGGCTTTAACAAAGTTGTGAAAGACGCTATCGCTGCAGATGAGCCCATTCGCGACCCATTGTGGAAGCCGGGCGATAATGCGCTTGGAGAAGAGCCGCCGATGCTGACTCCACTGCCGTTTGTCGTGGTGGTTGTGGACGAATTCGCCGATATGATGATGATCGTCGGCAAGAAAGTGGAAGAATTGATCGCCCGTATCGCCCAGAAGGCGCGGGCGGCGGGAATACATCTTATCCTGGCTACCCAGCGTCCGTCGGTGGACGTTATTACCGGTTTGATTAAAGCCAACGTGCCGACCCGTATGGCGTTTCAGGTGTCCTCTAAGATCGACTCCCGCACAATTTTGGATCAGGGCGGCGCAGAGCAGTTGCTGGGACACGGCGACATGCTGTATTTGCCCCCTGGCACCGGCCTGCCAATCCGAGTCCATGGCGCCTTTGTCGACGATGACGAAGTGCATCGCGTGGTGGATGATTGGAAACAACGGGGCGAGCCTGATTATCTGGACGAAATTCTCGACGGCGCCACCGACAGCGAGTTTGTCGCTAGTTTCGATGGCGGCGGCGACAATAACAACGGCACCGAGAAAGACGACCTGTTTGATCAGGCTGTGGCCTTTGTGACTGAAAGTCGCAAGGCGTCCATATCCGCCGTGCAGCGTCGTCTGAAAATTGGTTACAACAGGGCGGCCAACCTGGTTGACGCAATGGAGGCGGCGGGCGTGGTCTCGTCCGCAGGCCATAACGGCTCCCGGGAAGTTCTGGCTCCACCTCCTCCTAGAGATTGATATCCATGAAATTATTGAAACTACTCTCCGTGGCGGCGTTGAGCGCCGCCAGTATGATGGCGAACGCGGCGGGCGTGGATACGCTCTCCGGCTTGTTGAAAAATGTAGAAACCTTCACCGCCAACTTCACGCAGACCATGCGCTCCCAGAGCGGGCAGGTGATGCAGGAAGTGTCTGGTACATTAAAAGCCAAGCGCCCAGGCTTGTTTTACTGGAAAACCAAAGCGCCTTTGGAACAGACCATTGTGACGGACGGCCAACAGGTCTGGATTTACGATCCGGATCTGGAGCAGGTGACGATTCAGCATCTGTCGCAGCAACTTTCCAACACCCCGGCGCTGCTGCTGAGTGGAGAGGTTGGCAAGATTGATGAACAGTATCAGGTGGAGGAGCAGCCAGAATCACAGCCGGGTCAGGTGGATTTCCTGTTGCGCCCGAAAGGCGTTGACTCTCTGTTTGACACGCTGCAACTGAGCTTTGTTAATGATCAGCTGGTAAGTATGAAGCTGAAGGACTCTCTTGGTCAGCAAACCAGCCTGTTCTTCACTGGCGTATCGGTAAATCAAACCATTAGCGAAAAAGCCTTTCACTTTGAGATCCCTGATGGCGTAGACGTTATCCGGGAGGCGCCTTGACGCTAAACCTGTTCGAATCGGAAGAGCGTCGCCGGAGCGCGCAGTATGCGCCTCTTGCGGCGCGAATGCGTCCCCGCGTCATTGATGAATATATTGGGCAGACGCATCTGCTGGATGCAGATAAACCGTTACGCAAGGCGCTGGAGCGCGATCAACTGCACTCAGTGATATTCTGGGGGCCGCCTGGCGTGGGCAAAACCTCTCTCGCCCGGCTGGTGGCGGGATACACGGGCGCAGAATTCATTACCTTGTCCGCTGTGCAAAGCGGAGTTAAGGAAATTCGCGAAGTCAGCCAGCGCGCTCGCGCAAACTCCCAAAGCGGGCGCAAGACCATTGTGTTCGTGGATGAAGTCCATCGTTTCAATAAATCCCAGCAGGACGCCTTTCTCCCTTACGTAGAAGAGGGCGCTTTTGTTTTTATCGGCGCCACCACGGAAAACCCCTCTTTTGAGCTGAATAACGCACTGTTGTCACGGGCGCGGGTGTATCCATTAAAACCGCTCACCATCGATGACCTGACGGCGCTATTGCAACGGGCTCTGACCGATGCTGAAAATGGTCTGGGACAAACCTCCTGGAGCTATGACGCCGATCTGCTACGCATGATCGCTGAAGCCGCCAACGGCGATGCGAGACAGGCGCTGAACATACTTGAAACCATGTCTGATCTGGCGGACCCAGGCGAGCAGGGTGGAATTCTCTCCCGTGAACTGCTGGCGTCGGTGATGCAGGTTTCACTAAAACGCTTCGACAAAGGGGGAGATGCGTTCTACGATCAGATTTCCGCATTGCACAAATCCGTACGCGGCTCCAATCCTGACGGCGCTTTATATTGGTTCGCCCGTATGTTGAACGGGGGCTGCGACCCATTGTACGTCGCCCGCCGCGTCGTGCGGATGGCCAGTGAGGATATTGGCAACGCCGACCCACGGGGCCTGGATCTCGCGCTTTCAGCCTGGGATGTACAAGAGCGACTGGGCTCCCCGGAAGGTGAGCTGGCGATTGCTCAGGCGGTTGTTTATCTGGCGTGCGCACCGAAGAGTAATGCGGTTTATAACGCCTTTAACGCGGCGATGAAGCTGGCGGCGGAGTCGCCGGATTATCCGGTTCCCGTGCATTTACGCAATGCGCCGACCAAGTTGATGAAGGAAATGGGCTACGGCAAAGAATACCGTTATGCTCATGACGAACCCGGAGCCTATGCAGCCGGCGAGACGTATTTGCCCGAAGAGTTGGACGGCCTGCGTCTGTACCATCCGGTGGAGCGGGGTCTGGAAAGCAAAGTTAAGGAAAAGCTGGAATACCTGCGGCGTCTGGACGAAGAGTATCAGAGCCGCTCCTGAATCACCTGAAATCTGTCCGTGATCATTATGAGCGTTCCCCATCTTGTGTATGTTGCTCTTGGCGGCGCGTTCGGCGCCGTCAGCCGGTATTTTATCGTGGCCTGGGTCAGTAACGTGGCTGGGGCCAAATTTCCTTGGGGGACGCTGGCGGTGAATCTGCTTGGCTCGTTTCTTCTCGGGACGGCTTTTGTGTATGTGGTGGAGAAACTGCATGGACAACCTGAGCTGCGATCTTTGATAATGGTGGGCTTTTTAGGCGCGTTGACCACGTTTTCCACCTTTTCGCTGGAAGCCTGGAGCCTGATGCAAAGCGATCAGCTGTTGCAAGGCCTCGCCTATATTTTTATGAGCGTTATACTATGCCTCCTCGCCGTGGGCGCAGGTATCGCTCTGACTCGGCTTATTCTTTGATTTAAAAAAATTACTGGACGAATTCATGTTAGATCCAAAATTGCTTCGCAACAGCCTGGATGAAGTGGCTGCCAGACTAAAGACCAAACGCTATGACCTGGACGTGGACGCGTTCAGTCTATTAGAAGAGCGGCGCAAGTCCGTTCAGGTCCGTACTGAGGAACTGCAAAGCGAGCGCAACAGTAAGTCGAAGAATATCGGCATGATGATGAAGCAGGGTCAGGACCCGCAGCCGTTGAAAGACGAAGTGGCTAAAATCGGCGAAGAGCTGGAGTCCGCCAAAGCGGAGCTGCAGGACATCCAGGACAAACTGGACGACCTGCTGCAAGGTATTCCCAACCTGCCTGACGCCGCTGTGCCCGAAGGGGCAAGTGAAGACGACAACGTGGAGGTGCGTAAATGGGGAAGCATCCGCGAATTTGATTTTGAGCCCAAGGACCATGTTGATCTGGGCGAGAGCCTGGGCCTGTTGGACTTCAACAGCGGCGCCAAGCTGGCTGGCTCCCGTTTTGTGGTGATGCGCCGCGAACTGGCGAGACTGCATCGTGCGCTGGCCCAGTTCATGCTGGATATTCACACCACCGAACACGGTTATCAGGAAACCATGACGCCGTTTTTGGTGCATGCGCATGCGTTGCAAGGCACCGGACAGCTGCCCAAATTTGAGGCGGACCTGTTTAAAGTGCCGGGCGAACATGACTTTTATCTGATCCCTACTGCGGAAGTGCCTGTCACCAATTTGGTGCGTGAAGAGATTTTGGACGCCAAAGAACTGCCTCTGAAAATGACCAGCCATACCCCCTGTTTCCGCAGTGAAGCGGGCAGCTATGGCCGCGATGTGCGCGGAATGATCCGTCAGCACCAGTTTGAGAAGGTGGAGCTGATTCATGTGGTGGCGCCGGAGCAGTCTGATGAAGCTTTGGAAGAGCTGACCGGCAATGCGGAACGAATCCTGCAATTGCTAAACCTGCCGTACCGTGTTGTAGCGTTGTGCGGAGGCGACCTGGGCTTTTCTGCGGCGAAAACCTATGACATCGAAGTCTGGTTGCCGGCGCAGAAGAAGTACCGTGAGATTTCTTCTTGCAGTAACTGTCGCGACTTCCAGGCGCGCCGCATGCAGGCGCGCTGGCGTAACCCGGAAACCGGTAAGCCGGAGCTGGTGCATACGCTGAATGGTTCTGGATTGGCGATAGGGCGTACTTTGATCGCTGTGCTGGAGAACTACCAGCAGGCGGACGGCTCCATTTTGGTGCCGGATGTGCTGGAGCCATACATGGGCGGCGTGAAGGTGATCAAACCAGCTAACTGAGGTAATTGATGTCCACACAACTACAGACCTGGGACTTCCTGCCCATATCCATGAATCTACAGGGCAGGGAATGTCTTGTAGTTGGGGACACTGAGCAGGCGGTGCGCAAAACCGACCTGCTGTTGCGCGCAGGGGCCAAAGTCCGGCTCCTGGGCGATGCGAATGCACCGGCGCTCGTTGAGAGCGCTGCCGTGCTCGAGGCCATTACCCTTACTTCTGAACCCTTTCATCCTGAACTGCTGCAATCGTGTGCGATGGTCGTCGCGGCATCCGATTCCACGGACTTGAATCAACAAGTGGCGCAAGCCGCCCAGGCGCGCGGGATTCCGGTCAATGTTGTAGAACAGCCGGAACTTAGCAGTTTTATCTTTCCCTCTATTATCGATCGTCACCCGGTGTTGGTGTCCGTCACCAGTTCCGGCGGCGCGCCTGTATTGACCCGCTTGCTGCGTAACCGTCTGGAGTCGCTGATCCCCCATGGTTTCGGCAGGCTGGCGGATTTGGCGATGGAGTTCCGGGATAAAGTCCGGGCCCGTTTTGGCCATATCAACCAGCGGCGTCGCTTTTGGGAGTCTGTACTGGAAGGCGTCGTTTCCGATCTGGTGTTTTGCGGGCGTACGGACAAAGCCAGGGCGATGCTGGATGACATGTTAAGCGGCGAGCAGGCGGATGCCATTACTGATGCGGGTGAAGTGTATCTGGTGGGCGCCGGGCCGGGCGATCCTGACTTGCTGACGTTTCGCGCGCTGCGCTTGATGCGTCAGGCCGACGTGGTGCTATACGACCGTCTGGTGTCGCCGCAGATTCTGGATCTGGTGCGTCGCGACGCCAAGCGCATCAACGTAGGCAAAGCCCGCTCCAACCATACTTTGCCGCAGCAGGAAATCAACGCCATGTTGGTGGAGTTGGCTAAGGAAGGAAAACGGGTGTTGCGCCTTAAAGGCGGCGATCCCTTTATCTTTGGGCGCGGCGGAGAGGAGATCGATCAACTGGCGGATGCGGGCATCCCGTTCCAGGTTGTGCCCGGAATTACCGCCGCTTCAGGATGCGCAGCCTATTCCGGAATTCCATTGACCCACCGAGATCACTCGCAATCGGTGCGTTTTGTGACTGGCCACCTGAAGTCCGACACATGCGACCTGCCGTGGCATGAGTTTGTGCAGGACAATCAGACCCTGGTGTTCTATATGGGATTGGTGGGACTGCCTGTTATCAGTCGCGAGCTGATCGCCCATGGCATGAAACCCTCAACGCCAATCGCTCTGGTATCCAGAGGCACGCTACCGGATCAGCAGGTTCTGGTGGGAGAGCTGGGCAGTATCGCCAGGAAGGTCGAGGAGCAACAGATTCCTGGTCCAACCATCATTATTATCGGCGATGTCGTGACCTTGCGTGATCGTTTGCGCTGGATGGATTAAAGATGTCGATCAGGCTCCGCTCTTATGGGCGGGGCCAATACAACCCTTGTCAGTTCTAGTTCTAATGTAGGCGCTCAGAGGCTTTCCCCGTTATCCGGACGCCACAAATACGCCTCAAGTTCCTTGCGTACCTCATTTTCCAGTAACCCCACCACCACTTCAGCTCCTGCTTGTTTGAGGATATCAATGCCGGCCCCGCGATTTTTCGGATGAGGGTCGATCATGCCTACGTATAGAGTACGTATGCCTCGCTTGACCAGCGCCTGAGCGCAGGATGGCGTGCGGCCGTGGAACGAGCAGGGCTCCAGGGTGACGAACGCGATGACCTCGGCGCTCGGATCAAGCAGGTTTTGCAACGCCATAGCTTCGGCGTGAGGTTGTCCTGGCGCGCCGGTATAGCCTGATGCGACAACCTGGCCGTTGCGCGCCAGTACGCAGCCCACAGGCGGGTTGGGACGGCAATGCGCGATGGCTTTGCGGCCTTCGATAATGGCCAGCCGCATGAAACGCTCCAGTTCACTGTTTTCCATCAAACTTTATCTCTCCAAGGGGATCAGTCGATTAAGGCTACGCTTTTCACCTGGGCGTAGACCTGCATGCCTCTCTCAATATGCAATTGATCGATGGAGCGGCGGGTGACGCGGGCGAGAATGGTTTCTTCTCCCAGAGCCAGACGCACCACTACCTGGGACGGCTCCCTGTCCACATTGATATCGATGACTTTCACCGCAATGCAGTTGGAGATACTGCTCAACTCCGGCGGTTTCAGCGCGAGGCTGACGTCCTTGGCGTGGATGCGCAGTCTGACTTGCTGGCCAATCGGTCCCTGTTTGTGATGCACCGCCAAAACCCCTCCAGGAACGCCCAGCAGGGTTTGGTGGTACTCCAGGTCATGAGCCTGAATATTGGCGTGCACGACGGCGCTGGCCTCCTCCAGATGCGCCAGAGGCAGGTCGGGGCGGGTGAGCAGCTCGTTAATGGGGCCGCCGGCGCGGACGCCGCCATGGTCCAGCAGCACCAGATGCGAAGCCAGGCGCATGACTTCATCGGGCGAGTGGCTCACATAGAAAACGGGAATGTCCAACTGCTGAAACAGCTCATCCAGATAGGGCAGGATTTCTTCTTTGCTCTGCAAATCCAGGCTGGCCAGAGGCTCGTCCATCAACAGCAGTTTGGGGCTGGTGAGCAAGGCCCGGCCTATGGCCACTCGTTGTCGCTGCCCTCCAGACAATGACTGGGTATTGCGTCCGATCAGGGGCTCCAGTTCAAGCCAGCGAATGACCTCTTCCGGCGCCACCCTTCGCTCCCACTGTGGAATGCGATGATAACCGTAAAGCAGATTGTCCATGACCGAGAGATGCGCGAACAGGCTGGGTTCCTGAAACACATAACCCAGGGCGCGGCGATGCGGCGGTACGAACAGGGTCGCACTCTGCCAGACTTCGTCTTTAATTTGCAAAGCGCCCTTTTCCGCTCGTTCGAGGCCGGCGATAAAGCGTAGCAGCGTGGTTTTGCCTGAGCCGGAACGGCCAAACAGGGCGGTGACTCCCTGACCCGGCGTGGTGAACGATACGTCCAGAGTGAAGTCGCCTTTGTGAGAGAAAAAAGAGGCGGAAATATCGTCGTTCATGCGATCACCTTCGCCGGCTTGCGGATAATCTGCAACGCCAGCAGCACCGTAAAGGAAAAAATCAGCATGCCGGCGGAGAGGATGTTGGCCTGGGTGTATTCGATGGCCTCCACGTGATCGTAAATGGCCACGGACAGTACTTTGGTCTCACCAGCGATGGCTCCGCCGATCATGAGCACGATGCCAAATTCGCCAATCGTGTGGGCGAACACCAGCACGGCGGCGGTGATCAGGCCGGAGCGGGAAAGCGGCAGCGCGACGGTCATGAAGCGATCCCAGGGTGACGCGCGCAAGGTGGCGGCTACCTCCAGCGGGCGGGCGCCGAGGGTCTCAAAGGCGTTCTGAATGGGCTGTACGGCGAAGGGCAGGGAGTAAATGACGGAAGCGACCACCAGACCAGGAAAAGTGAAGGGCAGCACGCCCAACCCCAGAGCCTGGGTGATCTCGCCAATCGGTCCTTTAGGGCCTAACAGCAGTAACAGATAGAAGCCCAGCACTGTGGGCGGCAGCACCAAAGGCAGGGAGATGATCGCCTCCAGCGGACGTTTGCTCCAGTGTCGGCTCTGCGCCAGTCCCCAGGCGATAGCCGTGCCCAGCGCCATCAGAATCAGGGTGGTCAGCCCCGCCAGTTTCAGCGTGATCCACACCGCCTGCCAGTCGACCAGCCCCTGGACGCCCACTGCATTCATCTAATCAAGTTCCTTATGCCGGATATCGGGATGAAATAGGGCGTCATTATCGGCATTTCTCCTTATTCTTCAACATCGTAACCAAAGGATTCGATGATTGAGCGGGCGCGGGGGGATTTCAGATAGTCGATAAACGCCACCGCAGCTGGATTATCCTGACCTTTGGTCAACAGGACGCCTTCCTGCCGGATCGGCGCATACAATGATTGAGGAACCAGCCAGTAAGCGCCGCGTTCGGATTCATCCATGGCGATCACCTGCGACAGCGCGACGAATCCCAGCGTCGCGGCGCCGCTATAGACGAACTGATAGGTCTGCGAAATGTTTTCTCCAAAAACCAACTGGGGGCGCAGCTGTTCGTGTAACTTGAGCGATTGCATGGTTTTGATCGCGGCGGCCCCGTAAGGAGCGGTCTTGGGGTTGGCGACAGCCAGTTTGCCTTTGTTGATTTCCAGCCACTGACGGCCGTCTTCGCTCGGAACGGGGTCTTTGCTCCATAACGCCAGACGTCCGCTGGCGTAAACGAAGTCGCTTCCCTCAACCGCCACTCCGGCGTCTATGGCTTTTTTGCTACGTACGTCGTCCGCCGCTAGAAATACCTCAAAAGGCGCGCCATTAGTAATTTGCGCGTAAAGCTTGCCGGTGGAGCCGAAACTGGGTTTGAGGCGGTGTCCGGTCT
Source organism: Hahella sp. KA22 (assembly GCF_004135205.1). Classification (NCBI taxonomy): domain Bacteria; kingdom Pseudomonadati; phylum Pseudomonadota; class Gammaproteobacteria; order Oceanospirillales; family Hahellaceae; genus Hahella; species Hahella sp. KA22. The sequence goes on from NZ_CP035490.1 coordinate 3,061,870, forward strand.
GCGCCTCGAAGTCCGGGGCCAGCGCTTGAATGGTGGACGTGAAATTGGCGGATACCGCGGCCAATACTTCACCGGCATTGGCCAACGGCGCCAGAAACAAGGCGATGAACGTCGTCGCGATTGCGCGAGCGATAGTAAAGCGTGTCAACATGTACAGATCCTTTTCCTGTTGATAAGCCCTGCTTTACAGGGCGGCGTTTTTGGCGGCGCGCCTCATTGATTGACCGCCAGAATGATATGGGACGCTTTAACGTAAGCCTGACAGGGCGCGCCTTCTGTGAGACCGAGCTCCTCCAGACTTTGTTCCGTAATGACGGCGGTCAGCGTCCGGTCACCGCTCAAACGCACGCGCACCTCCGCGTTCACCTGACCGTGTCGAATATCGCTGACGACGCCGCATAGCCGATTGCGTGCGCTGAGCCTGAGAGTGTCGTCCGTCGCCAGAATGACAAAGCTGGATTTGATGATCGCGGTTGCTGTGCGTCCTGGCGCCAGCCCCAGATCCTGAACCGAATCCTGGGTCACCACCGCCACCAGTTCCAGCCCGTCTCCCAGGTCCAGAGCGACTTCTGCATTCACCGCGCCGGACTGCACGCGACTGATTACTCCGCGAAACTGATTGCGTGCGCTGGTTTTCATCGCCATGGCCTGAAGCACTCCGTGAATATCGTCAAAATCGTCAATGTCCCGCTGTAATCGGCTTAATAAAGCGGAGTAGTGCGCCTCCATCGCCCGATAGGCGGAGACCAGTTTGCGGCCCTGGGGCGTCAGGCGCGCTCCGCCGCCATGCTTGCCGCCCGTGGCGCGTTCCACCACTGGACGCGGTGACAGATTATTCATGGCGTCCACCGCGTCCCAGGCGGTTTTGTAGCTGATTCCGGTCAACTTGGCCGCTTTGGTGATGGAGCCGGCGCTGCCGATATGCTCCAGCAAGGCGATGCGGGAGCCCCCTTGCACGCCCCGCACATTCTGGTTTAGCCAGAACTCACCGGCCAACTCCAAAACTTTGGCGCTGTCGCTATTTTCATTCATGATTTTTCATCTTTCGCTCATGGCTTTTCATCCATCGGACAAACTTTGTCCTGTTATCTATCGCGACAGGCTTAGAACCTGCCTCTCGCTGCTCGCCACTTGGCGGATGCATCCTGGCGTTTGGTTATAACTGCTGGCGTTGGTGGAAAGCAGGCGATCCTGATCTCAAAAAAGCGTTATATAGTATTCTATATAGCGTCGATGCGATCAACTGTCTTGTAAGCGGCGGCGCGGCATAGCGGGGAGGATAAACATTGCATGACCCTCTGACGACGCCGTAAACTTTGTGAAAAAAGAATGACTGATTTCACCATCGTTTGGCGCTTATACGCCTGATGTTTTGTCTAAAATTTAAGAACAGTGAAAAAGTAAATGGAACTCATCCTCAAAGTGACTAAATGTCCCCCCGGAAGCGACATGTCTGGGGTGACTGTTACCGTCGGCAAAGACGGCGCAACCATCGGGAGAGCGACCACGAACTCCCTGGTGCTGCCGGACGCCAACCGGTATGTATCCTCGGACCACGGACGGATCGAGTTCGACGGAAGTCGATACAGCTTTATCGATATCAGCACTAACGGCAGTTATCTGAATCATCTGGGGCATCCGCTTATCAAAGGCCACCCGGAGCCGCTTAAGAACGGCGACCGCCTGATGCTGGGGCAGTATGAGCTGAAGGTGGAACTGGCTGAACCCAGTGACGATCGTACGCAAATGTTTGCGCCTGACTCGGATATCGAGGCGACCCGGATTTCGTCGGATATTGCCTCTCAAACCGCCATGTCGGATTTGGATGACTGGATCGGTTCCGGCGAGGAGCCCTGGCCGGTCTACCAGCATGCGGCGAATACCACCGCCGTGCCTGTAGAACAGGTGGAGGCGGAGATGCAGGATGACCTGGAGCCGCAGAGCGAAGCGGGCATGGATGACGGCATCCTGGACGCGGAAATCATTGAAGACGTGGAAGCGCCGACGCTGGTGAATAACGCTGCGTCGCGAGATGCGGAGGCGGCGCCTGAAGACGAATTTGAACCCGCAGCGGAGCCAGCCGCAGAAGAAGCGGCCACGGCCCACGAACAGGATGAGCAGACCACGCAATTCAGCAAAAAGGACATGACTCCGGATTGGCTGACCCAGGCCCTCGGGATGATGACCCTGACGGAGGAAGCCCATAAGCAGGTGGTGGATAAATCCATGGACCTGCTGAGAGAGGCGGTGGAAGGCGTGCTCTCCACCTTGCGTGAAAAGCAGTCGTTGAAGAATGAATTGCGCATCAACCAGACCCAGATTCGCGTGGCGGAAAACAATCCTCTGAAGTTTTCACCGACTCCTGAGGTGGCGTTGGAAAATCTGTTGCTGAAGCAGGGGACTACTTATCTGTCCGCCGATGAAGCGATGAAAGAAGCGTTCGCCGATATTCGCGATCACCAGCGCGCGCTGTACAAATCCGTGCGCGGACTGTATACCCGGATCATCAAATCTCTCGATCCGGAGCAGATCGTCAAGCATATCGACAACAAGCATGGGCAGCCCTGGATTGGCGGCAATCATCGCAAATACTGGGATGAATACCTGAAAGCCTATAACAAGCTGCGCAAAGACGAAGAGCAGGCGTTTCAAGGTAAGTTCTCGGAAGACTTCGCCAACAGCTACGAGTTCTATTTCAACCAACTCAAGGCCCAGCGCAAAAACAACAAAGCGGACGATGACGACCTGTAAGGCGTCATTCCTCTATTTATCTCAAGGCGCTCGCAGTTGGGGCGCCGCCGTTCCGACAGGGTGGTCGGACGCACTCCCGCCTTCGTCTCTCTCTTAACTGTTCTATACTTCTTCAACATGAAGCGACCCCAAAGGGGCAATCACTCTCTCCTGCGGTATGCGCGGTATCGCAGTGCGTTGATCATACGAACTGTATGTGTTCCCCGGGGCGAGACCTTTAAAAAGAGAGGGAGAACACATCGTGAAGATTCGTCCGCTATTTCTGACCATTTTCGGCGTGATCATCGCCAGCACCTTGGCCAACTTTCTACTGGCGTTCTATTTGCGTTCGGAAGTGACCTCGTTGAAGCAGACGACGGAAACCCGGTACGCGTCCTACCAGCGGGCGGATGAATTACGGCAGAGTTCGGACGACCTGACCCGACTGGCGCGCACCTATGTAGTGACTGGTGATTCTAAATATAAGGAGATGTATCAAACGGTTCTCGATATTCGCAATGGCGTCAAACCCCGTCCAGAGGAATATCATCGTATTTACTGGGATCTGGTGTTGAATGCGGGGGATAAACCCAAGCCGGATGGCGATGTGATTTCTCTGCAAAAGATGATGGAGAATCTCGGCTTCTCGAAAAAAGAATTTGATCTGCTCAAACAGGCGCAGAAAAACTCAGACGGACTGGTGAATCTGGAAGTCGAGGCGATGAAGGCGGTGGAAAGCGGGAATCCGAAGCGGGCCATAGAGCTGATGCATGGTCAGGACTACCACAGTGAAAAAGCCAAAATCATGCGTCCTATCGATGAGTTTTTTAAAGCGCTGGAGGCGCGAACCAGTCAGCAGCTTTCCGGCATCCAGAATACGGTATCGGATATCATCCTGGCGCTGATCTGTTTTCTGATATTGCTGACCGTCGCCGCCATAATCGGTTATCTGGTTGTGCTCAAGAAGATCGAAAGGCCTGTGTTGAATCTGTACCGGTTAATTGGCGATGTAGAGAAAAACGCGGACTTAACCCTGCGCTCCGATTATGGCAGTCAGGATGAGATTGGCATGATGGCGAAGGGTTTTAACAGTCTCGTCGGGCGCTTTAGAGATATTCTCGGCGACGCGCGTTCGTTGATCAGCCACGTGGCGGACGATTCCTCCATCGTCGCACGCCTGACCGCCGATTCCAACGCCAGAATAGAGAGGCAGGCGAACGAAACGGATATGGTGGCCACGGCGATTACCGAAATGACCGCCGCCATGGAGGAGGTCGCCGCGTCCACCAATGAAGCCAAGACGTCCGTTGCGGAAGCGACGGAATATGCATCCACCGCCAACGGAGTGGGGCGGCAGTCCATCAACAATATGAAACGTTTGAAAACCTGCTTTGACGATGCTTCCGGGCAGGTCAATGCGCTGTCGCAAGAGTTTTCCCAGATTGAAAATGTCCTTCAGGTTATCAAAAGCATCGCCGAGCAGACTAATCTCCTGGCGCTTAATGCGGCGATTGAGGCGGCCCGCGCCGGTGAGCAGGGGCGCGGCTTCGCCGTGGTGGCGGACGAAGTGAGAACGCTGGCCAAACGTACACAGGAATCGACGGGAGAAATCGAATCCAACATCGCCAAACTGAGAGAAGGCATGGACAACACGGTGACCTCTATGAGTAACGGCATCGGAGAGGTGACCCGCAGCAGTGAATCAGTGGCGCAAACCATGACGTCGTTGGAGCAGATCGCCTCCAGCATAGACGCCATCAACAATCTGAGCCTGCAAATCGCTTCCGCGACGGAACAACAGTCGGCGACCATTGGCTCCATTGATCAAAGCGTTGGGGCGGTCAGAGACTTGGCGGAAGAAACCACTCAGGATCTGCGCGCCTTGGAGGAAAAGGCGAAATCATTAAGCCAGCTGACCCGTGGACTGCAGAGTAAGATTCAGGTCTTCAAGTTGCCTTGAGGGAGTTCATCGCCAATATCACAAAAGCATTGCGGCCCTGGCGTTTGGCCTGATACATCGCTTCATCCGCGCGTGCGACCAGCTTCTCCGGCGTTAAACTGCGGTTGCCCATCGCCACGGCGACGCCAATACTGGCGGTTACATGGATGTGTCGGCCGTCACTCAGTAAAACCGGTTCCTGCAGGGCCGTGTGAATTTTGTTAGCGATATAAGCCGCATCCTGCTTTGGGTGAGTGATGGTCTCCAGCACCGCCACGAATTCGTCGCCGGCGATGCGCGCGATACTATCGGTTTTACGCACAGTCATCATGAGTCGGTCCGCCGTGGCGCGGAGCAGGACGTCCCCCGCGTCGTGGCCATAGGTGTCGTTGATCGACTTGAAGTGGTCCAGGTCCAGAAACATGACCGCAATGCCGGTGCGGCTGCGTCCGGCTCGATCCACCGCCAGCTCCAGCAACGTTTTGAGACCTTGTCGGTTGAGGGCTCCCGTCAGATGGTCATGCTGCAGTTGCCAGCGTAGTCCTTTCTCATGCTCCTTATGCTCGGTGATGTCAGCAATCATGATGAAAAAGCCGCAGATGTCGCCATGGGTGTTGCTGTCCGGGATATAGTTGACTTCGTAGTGGCGCTGACGGTCGTCCACTACCTGGTGGATCTCGAAACTGACATATTGTCCCGCCAGCGCTTTCTGGATATGCGGATAGGCCTCTGAGTATCTGGCTGCTCCCAGAATCTCTGCGATTGTTCGACCATGCAAATCCTGGGGCTCCAGGCTAAGCCACTTTTTATAAACGGCGTTATTAAACTGATAGCGTTCCTGTCTGTCCGCATAGGCCACCAGCACGGGAAGGTTGTCAGTGATGGTTTTCAGCTTGCGCTCACTGGCCTCCAACACCTTCAGGGAGTCGCTGAGCTCCTGGGTGCGTTGATGAACCCGCTGCTCCAGCGATTGGTTCAAGCGCGTCAGCTCCTGCTCATGGGACGCGATGTCGTTCATCATGGCGCCCAAGGACGCGGCGAGGTTGACGCCTTCTCGATAAAATGCCTGTGGCGGCGGCGTCAACGCGCGTTCCTTGGCGAAACGCGCGGCGGATTGAGACAACAGGGACAGTGGCCTGGTGATCCATATCGAAGCGCGCCACACCAAGGCGATAAATACGACGCCGAACAGCAGCCCCCAAAGTAGTATCTCGCCCTGCAGACGCTGAATTTCCCCAAACGCTTCGTCTACACTCTGCCGGATCAGAATACGCCACTGAAAGTTTTTCAAATGTTCAAAGCCGCCGCTGACTATCAGGGCATTGAGAAATTCGCCTTCCCCGGGCCATGCGCTTACAAATGACGTTGGCTCTGTGCTATGAGTTGACGGCAGTTTGATGGGGAGCGAGGCTTGCGCCAGGGATGGCGGTCCCATAAGAACGGTTCCTTCGTCGTCAATAATCAACGCCTCTGCGGGACGCTGTTTTAAATGCGGCTGTAACGCCTGCAGACTGAGCTGCTCGGCCCAGTCCCAACTCAAATGAGCCCCCAGAACGCCCTGGACCTGTCCGTCAGCGGATTTGATAGGAATAGAAACATCCACAAACCGCCAGGGTTCTTCCCGGGTGGGCATCAGATTGGCGAGCAGCAATGCTTTGTGCACATCGCCGAAGTAAGGCGCGATTAGCCCATGCTGAAACCAGGGACGCGCGGATACATCCGCTCCCTCCAGCATTCCGCCTGCGCTTACCTGAACCTTGCCTTCCATATTGGCGTAACCAATCCATGCGTAAAGGGGAAATCTTTGCTTTAACTCGCTGAGCCAGACCCGCGCCAGTTTTTTGTTTTGCAGTAGTGGACCGTCAGGTGTGGTGATGGAGGCGGCGGTGGAAAGATCACGGTAGCGCTCGTAGAGACTGCGATCCAGCTTATCCGCCACTTGCTGGGCGAGAGCTTCGATTGCTGCGGACTGCTCCCGCACTTGTGTTTCCCGCGCCAGGCTACCTATGACCCCGGTAAGCAGAGCGGTGAGCGCGAGCATCAAACAGCCAAAAACCAGCGTTAAGCTTGCTTTTAGCGGCAGCGCCTTGATTTTGGTGCGGCCATTGCCAAGCATGTGATGGTGTCAGCAGTACTTTGTTTAAGCAAACTTTCTCATATGTCTTTGCTTTTCACCTCATGGAAGAGCGTTAAAAAATGCTCATATAACGCCGGCGACCAGCGCTCATTAGGTAAGCGGTGTTGTTTATAGCCTAGCCGCTAGTGGACTAAATACAACTATTAATCCGGCAGACAAATAGCCTCCTTCTATTTGTCTGCAACGACAGGGCCTGCACATGTCAGGCCCTGTCTTCCAAGGCTCGTAGCCGCGCTGGCGCAGCCTTGCGCCTGATTATTAGCATGCCAGGATCATTGTTATGTGAATAATCTGGTCGGCTATTGCGAGCATTCGCAGGACAGCCCGACAGACGGCTTTTTCTTATTCTCATAGGTCTTCGGTTCACTAGAATGGCCGGTTTTTCGCTTGTTGGCGTTTAGCGAGTCTGGGAGTATCTTTTGCTAGACTGAAATAAAGGGCAGCGCCGCGAAAAACCTTAATGAAGCCTATGAGAATCCCGTGTCATTGATGCCGCAGAGTAGCCGATCCCTCGTCAAAATTCCTGTGTCCGAACTTCAGGTGGGCATGTATGTGGCTCAACTGGACCGTCCCTGGGAGGAAACCCGGTTCGTTTACCAGGGATTCTTCATTTACGACTGGCGTGATATTCAGGAGCTGCAAACGCAGTGTGAATTCGTCTACGTGCAGTCGGAGACGGAAGTGGTGGAGGAAGAGAAAACCGTCACCGCGCCCAGCGGCAAGAAAATCCGCACCCGGGTGAAGAAAGAAAGGACCCGTTTGGTGCACAAAGTGCCCGCCTACCGTGAGCTGACCAAAGCGGCCAATTCCATGGGGCAGGCCAGGCAGACGATCCATGATGTGTTCCGCGCCGTGAAGCTGGGGCGGGATATCGATATGGAGGCGGTGACCGTCGCCGTGACGGATATCGTCGACAGCATCATGCGTAATCCTAACGCGCTGCAATGGCTGTCCCTGATCAAGGATAAGGATGATTACACCGCTGAGCATTGCCTGCGGGTCTGCGTGTTATCCATCATCATCGGACGGGAGATGGGGTTCAACGAGCCCGAAATGGTGGACATTGGCGTTTGCGGTATGTTGCACGACGTGGGCAAGGTCAAGGTGCCGGATGAAATCCTCAATAAGCCGGGCAGTCTGGACAAGGATGAGTTTGAGATCATGAAGCAGCACTCCCAGTACGGCCGGGATATTCTTATTTCGCTGTCTTCAGCGCCCAAGAGCGCCGTGGATGTCGCTTACAGCCACCATGAAAAAGTGGATGGAACCGGCTACCCGCGAGGTCTGTCGGCGCATCAGATCCCACTTAAGGCGAAAATCGTCGGCGTGGTGGACGCCTATGACGCGATGACTTCCGCCAGGGTCTATAAAGATCCCATGTCGGCGCTGGAGTCTTTACGCATTATTTATGACGTCAGAGGTAGGCACTTCGACCTGGAAGTGGCGGAGTTCTTCATCAAGACCATGGGAGTGTATCCGGCGGGACATATTGCGGAGCTCAACAGCGGCGAAGTGGGAATCATCGTGCGTTCTAACAATGAATATCGTCTTAAGCCGAAGATATTGCTGGTGCTGGATGAGAAAAAGCAACTGCGTAAAGAAACCATCCTCGACCTTTCCATTAACTGCCTGACCGATGCAGGCAAGCCGCTGCGCATCAAGGAAATTCATCCTAACGGAACCTTTGGCGTGCGGCTGGAAAATTACGTGAAGAAAGGATTGCGACTCGCCGAGTATGACGACTGAGCCGCATTGAGTTCAGGCGTTCTCCGCCTCGACTGTTTTCGCCTTCTTGAACTCCGCCGTCATCTGATGCCCTTTGAGCGCCGGGCCCGACAGCGCGCTCAACGCCAGTTTACCAATGAGAATGAGCGTCGCCGTCGCCAGGGCGTCGAGAAACCATATCATTGGCGTTGTCAGCCACGCTGTTTCAAATGCGGGCCTGTAAGCCTCGCCCAGCGTCGTCATTCCCACCAAGCCATGCAGCGCCAGTGCGATCCAGAACCCTGAACAGTAAGGGCAGCGCCAATCTTCGTAGAGTTTCGCCAGAGGGCCAGGCAGGCTCGCAATCATGCGATTAAACCAGGTTCCCCATTCCGGCAGCTTTTCCCATATCAGCAAATAAATACCTAATCCGACCAATGCAGCTGAAAAATCCATGACTTCACGTCCTCGATACTTCTCTGAAAGATGAATCAACAAATACAGGGCTTATGATGCGGGAGACACAGAAGGCCAGGTAGAGCGTCCCTTGGGGGAAAATCGGCTTATTTTTAGATTTTCAATAGCGAAACCTGAAATCCACGTCGATTCATCTGATTATATTAATGACAGGAATGCGATAGTTTTTCATCTGCATCAGTTTGCTGTTTGTAATATTTAAATGGCAGTTTACTTGAAATATATAAGTGGGGATTAATCCTCTCAATAATTAGGTAATTACCGGAATAAGTTCGTGGAAGATATGTTGAGAAATTCGCTTTTCATTCCTTCAACTGCATGAAAAATATGGTTTTTATGAAATATTGTTTTATCGGAAAGGTTTAACTTATTAATAAATAGTAATATCGTGAATTTATTGCTGGGAAGCGGGGTTGAGGCATAATCAGGAAATTGCCGATTAAACAAGCTGTTAATATAAATTAGAACATACAGGACTGCTTATGCCAGCTAACTTTACCTCAAGAGATTTACACTATAACGGCATAGATCGCCGGTCTGGGCCTCGGCGCACTAACGCCGATCGACGCAACAGCGTGCGTTTTGAACCGGGAAATCCGGACCGTCGCCAGATCGCTGGACGTCGCGCAGGCGAAATAGGCGGTTGGGCGAGGACCACGCTGTAATCATTCAGCATCAATCATCTTCACTGAGATTCCAGTGGCGGCTTATTGCGCCTCGTAGGTGATCAGCCGGTAGCCGACGCCCTGTTCCGTCACCAGAAAGCGGGGAGAGGAGGGGGCGTCGCCCAGTTTGTTTCTCAGTTTGGCCACCACGATGCGCAGGTAGTGCGTATCGTCTTTGTGCGTCGGCCCCCAGATTTCCGCCAGCAGTTGCTGTTGCGTCACCACATGGTCGGGCGTGGCGGCCAGTCGCGCCAATAAAGCATATTCTTTCTTGGACAGGTGAATGTCTTCACTGTTCAGAGTCACTGAACGCTTCACAAAATCGATGATCAGACCGGCGGAACGGTAGACGTTGACGGCAGGACGCAACGCAGCGGGTTCACGATCGCGCAGCAGCACTCTGATACGGGCGACGAACTCGCGAATGCCGAATGGCTTGGTGACATAGTCGTTGGCGCCGTTATCCAGCGCTTCTACTTTTTCCGTCTCCGAGGAACGTACGGACAGCACGAGCACGGGTATCCGACTGCTGCGTCGGAGCTGCTTCAGCGCCTCCTGGCCGTCCATGTCCGGCAGTCCCAGGTCGAGCACGATCGCGTCCGGCGCTTCTGTGGACGCCAGCATTAATCCTTCCGTGGCGTTGCCCGCCTGCAATACCTCATAGCCCTCCGAACGCAGACTGATGCGCAGGAAGCGCAGTATCTGCGGTTCATCGTCGATAACAAGAATACGCGGCTTGGTGGCGGTCAATGAAATGGGTCTCGTTGTTCAGTAAGAGTGTGAAAAATCGCAGGAGGATATAGTCCCGGATGCAAAAGCTCAACAAGCGTCAGTGTACCGGGCGGGCGCATTCACTCAAAGGACATAGTCTGACTTGCCTATGTTTTTTCCAGTATAGCTTTGCATAATGCAGTTAACTGGAAAACGATTTCATAAATTTAAGATCATCGCCGGATCATGTGAGCGATCTGGATAATTTGACGAGGGACGTCACCGGGTTGTCGTGGAGTGCGTCCAGGCGGCGCTGTGAAAAGGACGTCTGTATAGAAAAAGTGGCGATTCAGGTCTAGACCCAAAAACCGATACTTATTTAGGTGATTTCATATCATGATTGCCGGAAATGGAGACAAATAGCGCGACTTAGCACAGCGACGCCGGCTCTGATTGCCTCAAAAAAGAGCGTATTTCAGGTCATTTTTTACAAACCGGGTTTCGCAAACTAGACTGCTTTTATCATATAAGCCCACGCGAGCGCACAGCTTGCCGGCGCAGGTAAAAGAGTCGAATCAAAGCGTAAAAAAATTTTACGAATGATTGAAAACGTTTTCAAAAGTGATCAAAAAGAGATCAAAAAATAACCCTGGCTCTGTCAGGGGGATCATAAAAATAAAACGCGACCAACGTCCTGCCTGCGGTGAGCGATGCGACTGACGTGAATCGGAATGGCGAAGTAAGGAGAAAGCATATGAAAAAATTATCGGTATGGACCCTGTTAAGCGGATGCGCGCTGATGTCCGCTCAGGGGATGGCGCAGGAAAACTACGGCGAAGCCCTGCAGAAATCCATTTACTTCTATGAAGCCCAGCAGTCTGGCGCATTACCGTACTGGAATCGCGTTGAATGGCGGGATAATTCGGCGGTACAGGACGGCGCCGATGTTGGGCATGATCTCAGCGGCGGTTGGTATGACGCCGGCGATCACGTCAAATTCGGCTTTCCCATGGCGGCGTCGGCGACACTGCTGGCCTGGGGCGCGGTGGAGTACCGGGATGCATACGAGCAATCAGGGCAGTTGCAGCATATCCTTAATAACCTGCGTTTTGTCGCCGACTATTTCGTAAAAGCTCATACCGCGTCCAATGAGTTGTGGGGACAGGTCGGCAACGGCGGCGCGGATCACGCCTGGTGGGGCTCCGCCGAAGTCATGCCGATGGCGCGCCCATCCTATAAAATCGACGCCAGTTGTCCGGGCTCGGATCTGGCGGGGGAAACCGCCGCAGCGTTGGCGGCGATCGCCATGGTTTTCAAGCCGGTGGACAGCGCATACGCCAATACACTGCTGACCCACGCCAGCCAGTTGTACGAGTTCGCCAACACCTACCGCGGCAAATATTCCGATTGCATCACTGACGCCGGCAGTTACTACAAATCCTGGAGCGGTTATCAGGATGAGCTGGTCTGGTCCGCGCTCTGGTTATATCGCGCCACCGGCGAAGCCAGCTACCTGCAGCAGGCGAAACAGGAATATCAAAAGCTGGGCGGAGAAGGGCAACAAGACGTCAAAGCCTATAAATGGGGACACGCCTGGGACAACAAAGCCTACGGCTCCTATGTCCTGATGGCCCAGATCACCGGAGAAGCGGTCTATCAGGCGGATGCGGAGCGTTGGCTGGATTACTGGACGACCGGCTACAACGGCGAGCGGGTGAACTATACCCCGGGCGGACTGGCTTATCTGGATGTGTGGGGCGCCAACCGTTACGCCGCCAACACTGCCTTTATCGCCCTGGTTTACGCGGACTATCTGAACAACGCCGGCGTTAAGGCGGAGAAAGCGCAAGCCTATTACGATTTTGGCCGCAGTCAGATTGAATACCTGCTGGGAAACAATCCGGCGGGCGTCAGTTATCAAATTGGTTATGGCGCCAATTACCCCACCAACCCCCATCATCGTACGGCCCACGGAACCTGGACCAACAATCTGCGTACGCCGGAGCAGTCCCGTCATTTGCTGATTGGCGCCCTGGTGGGCGGTCCTGATAGCAACGACAACTACGCGGACGACCGTGGCGATTATGTCAAAAATGAGGTGGCCACGGACTACAATGCGGGCTTTACATCCGCCCTGGCGCGTCTCTATCTGGATTTTGGCGGCGACCCTATTCCCGACACTGCATTCCCTCCGGCGGAAGCAAAAGACGAAGAGTTTTATGTCGAAGCCAAGTTGAATTCCAGTGGTCCCCGTTATGTGGAGATCGCCGCGCAGGTGCATAACCACAGCGCATGGCCGGCGCGGGGCAGCGAACAGTTGCGCTTCCGCTATTGGGTCGACCTTTCCGACGAATTCGCCGCCGGTTATGGGCTGCAGGATATCAAAGTCACCACCGCCTATAGTCAGGCGACGGAAGTGAGCGGCCTGCAATCCTGGGGCGATCCAGGCGATCATATTTACTACGTCGACGCTTCTTTCCAGGGCGTGAATATCTATCCTGGCGGTCAGTCCGAGTCCCGCAGGGAAGTGCAGTTCAGAATTTCCCTGCCGACCAATAGCAACGCCAGTGAGTGGGGCAACGAAGGCGATCCGTCCTGGGACGGCTATGACGGCGCTTACAAAAAGGCGAGCAAAATCGCTCTGTATGACGGCGCGGAACTGGTCTGGGGCGAAGAGCCCGGCGCAGGCTGCGGCGGCGACTCTGGCGTCAATTGCCTGCCGCAGGCGCAATCATTAAGCGTGAATACGAACAAGGACGAGGGGGTTGACATCGTCTTACATGGCGAAGACAGCGACGGCTCCATCGTCGCCTATGAATACACGCAACCCGCGCATGGCGCCGTGACGGGAGCGGGTCCAGCGGTCACTTACATGCCTCATGCCGGATATCACGGCCTGGACGCCTTCACCTACACCGTGCTGGACAATGACGGCGGACGCTCGCCGCAGGCGCAGGTCGACATTAATGTCGAAGCGCCGGACCTGCCAGCGTTAGAGATCACTGATCCTGCTGACGGATTCGAAGTGAGTCCGGGTCAATCCTTCACCGTGCGCTATCGCCTGGATAACGCCGCGGGCGTGCGCTTGTATCTCAATGACGTAGTCGCCGGGGCAGGGGGCGCGTCAGGTGTAATTGAGGTCGCAGCGCCAACAGCGGAAGGAGATTACACCCTGAAGCTGATCGCGCTGTCCTCCGATGGCCAGGAAATCGACGACGCTTCTGACGCGATCCTCATTAAGGTCGCCGAGCCGGACGCAGGCGGGGATATTTCCTGCAGCGTCGGCGGGCTGAATGTCTGGAATACCGGTTATGTGCTGGGCGACGTTAAAGTCGTCAATAACGGATCGTCTTCTATCAACGGGTGGGAAGCCGTTCTCACCTTTGATGAACCCACTTCCATCGTGAACCTGTGGAACGGGGCCTACACGCTGTCTGCGGACGGTAAAACCCTTACCGTGAAAAATATGCCTTACAACGGTTCATTAGGGCCCGGCGCAGCGACCAGCTTCGGCCTGCAGGGCGTTCATGACGGAAGTTTCTCACCGCCAACCTGCACCGCCAGATAACTTGGCAAATTCGCCAAACTCCGACCGGAAGCGGTTCCAGCCTGCTGGATTCCGGTTGGTGGCCAGCGACATCTGAGCGAGTGTGAATTAATAAAATCTATGGAGTCAAAACATGGACTTAACGTTCAAGAAAAGACCATTGAAGGGGATGCTGCTGCCTATCGCCGCAGCGGTCAGTTTCGCCACTTTCTGTTCTCACGCCCAGGCCAGCGCGGAAGAATATAATGAGCGCTTTATGGAGATGTGGAACAAAATCCACGATCCGGCCAACGGCTACTTCAGCGCTGACGGCGGTCCCTACCATTCGGTAGAGACGCTTATCGTCGAGGCGCCGGACCATGGCCATGAGTCCACCAGTGAAGCCTATTCTTACTTTCTGTTGCTGGAAGCCTACTACGGTAAAGTGACTGGCGACTGGAGCAAGCTGCGCAACGCCTGGGAAAAAATGGAAGAGCAGATCATTCCCACCCATGACATGCAGCCGACCAACAATTTTTATAATCCGTCCAAGCCCGCGGCCTATGCGGCGGAACATCCGCTGCCCTCCGGTTATCCGAGCCAGCTGGAGTTCGGCGTTCCCGTCGGCGAAGACCCGATCTCCGCCAAACTGGCGCAAACCTACGGCACCTGGGATGTCTACGGCATGCACTGGCTGTTGGATATGGACAATATCTACGGCTACGGCAACCTGGGCGATGGCGTCAGCACGCCTTCCTACATCAACACCTTCCAGCGCGGCGAACAGGAGTCCGTGTGGGAAACCGTCACTCATCCTTCCTGGGAGAGCTTCAAGTGGGGCGGTCCTAACGGTTTCCTGCCGTTGTTCACCAAGGATAACAACTACTCCAAACAATGGCGTTACACCAACGCTCCGGACGCCGACGCCCGCGCGGTGCAGGTGATGTACTGGGCGTATCAGTGGATCAAGGAGCAGGGCAAAGATCCAGAACAGGAAATTCCCGGTCTGGTGGCGAAAGCGGCCAAAATGGGGGATTACTTGCGTCTCGCCATGTTCGATAAATACTTCAAGAAAATGGGAACCCAGGACAAGAACGCCCAAGGCGGTCGTGGCTACGAGAGCGCGCACTATCTGATGTCCTGGTATTACGCCTGGGGCGGAGCGGCGGACCCTAACGCGGGCTGGGCGTTCCGCATCGGCAGCAGTCATGTGCACTTCGGTTATCAGAATCCCATCGCCGCCATGGCGCTGTCGGAATTCGACCCAATGAAACCGAAAACCCCTGGCGCCACGGATGACTGGGCCACTGGCCTGAAGCGCTCCATGGAGTTCTATACCTGGCTGCAATCCGCAGAGGGCGGCATCGCCGGCGGCGCCACCAACAGCTGGGACGGCTCCTACAATCCCCATCCTCAGGATCGCGCCGACGCTACGTTTTACGGCATGGTGTACGACGAAAACCCGGTGTATCACGATCCAGGCAGCGGTACCTGGTTTGGCTGGCAGGCGTGGTCCATGCAGCGCGTGGCGGAATACTATTACCTGAAAGGAGATGCGCAGGCCAAGCAGTTGATGGACAAATGGGTTCCCTGGGTGCTGAGCAACATCAACTGGCTGGAAGACGGCTCCTTTGAAATTCCCGCCACATTGGAGTGGACTGGTAAACCGGAAAAATGGGACCCGGCCAACCCGAAAGCCAACGCCAATCTTCACGTGAGCGTGGTGGATCATGGTCAGGACCTGGGCGTCGCGGCGGGCGTAGCCAAGGCGTTAATGTTCTATGCGGCGGCGGCGGATAAATACGATACGCCTCAGAGCGAGGCCAAAGAGGCGTCCAAAAAATTACTCGACGCCATGTGGACGCACTTCCAGACGTCAAAAGGACTGGCGGCGCCGGAAAAACGCGGCGATTACGCGCGTTTCTTTGACAAAGTCTACGTGCCTGGCGAGTTCAACGGCTCCATGGCTAACGGCGACGCCATCAACAGTGAATCCACCTTCCTGAGCATGCGCTCGTTCTATCTGAACGATCCTATGTTCAAGCAGGTGGAGGATGCGCTGAACTCCGGTGAAGATCCCGTGTTCACCTATCATCGGTTCTGGGCGCAAACGGAAGCGGCGACCGCCTACGCCAATTATGCGTCCCTGTTCGAAGCGGACAATCCCTGTGATGACGGCTGCGCGCCGACGGCCCAACCGCTGTCAGTCTCCACCCGCATCAACAAGGCGGTTTCCATCACGCTGAAAGGAACGGATAGCGACGGAACCATCGTCGGTTACTCCGTCAGCAAGCCGCCTCAGCATGGAACCCTGTCCGGCTCGGGCGCCAATCTGACCTATCAGCCCGAAGCAGGTTTCAGCGGAAGCGATGCATTCGAGTACACCGTCACCGACAACAGTGGAGACGTCTCCGCTCCGGCCAAGGTCAGCATCGATGTCGCGGAAGCTTCTATCAGTCTGACTTCTCCGGCAGACGGTTCTGAGTTTGAAACCGGCGCTATCGTCACGATCAAAGTCAACAAGGAAGCGGGCCTGCAGGCGCAGGTCATACTGAACGGGGAAGTCGCGGCGACTATCTCTGGCGACAGCGATTCCGCCCCGGTGACTTTGCCGGGCGGCGAAGGCTCACACAGTCTGTTGGCGAAACTGTTGGATGAAGACGGCGCAGTCATCGCCACCTCCAACAGCGTCAGCGTGAAAACCAAGAAAGCCCCGTCCGGCGATGGCCTGACCTGCTCCGTGCGCGAAGACGTGTGGAACAGTGGATTTGTCGCCCACATAACACTGACCAATAACACCAGTGAAGTGATCAACGGATGGACAGTGAACATCCCGCTGGGCGCCACGGATCAATACACCAACGGCTGGAGCGCGCAATACAGCGTCAACGGTTCGGTGCTGAAAGCCTCCAACATGAGCTGGAACGGGACATTGCAGCCTGGCGCCTCCACCAGCATCGGCTTTCAGGGAACCCATGGCGGCGATCATGCGCCGATTAAGTGCACAGAGTAATCAGGGAATATTAGAGCGACCTATTACGCCTATCGCGTCGACTGACCATTAGGTGTTGATAGCCCTTTTGGGGGACGGCAACGTCCCCTTTTTTTGGCTTCGATCTGGCGCTATATGTCTTTTGGCAGCGAGCCGGTTTGTTTCAGACCGCCCCCCGCAAATCACCATCGATAATAATATCGCTGCCTTCAAAACCAGGATTCTCAATACTATCCAGCAGCATGTTGATGGCGGAATGGCCCATCTGATAAGTGTCGTGATGTACGCAGGGAATATTGAAATCGAAAATGTCCGCATAGGGCGCCTCATCGATGCTGAACACGGCGGGATTGTGGCGCTTGTTCCCCAGTTTACGCAGCGCTTTAAGCGCGCCCAGAGTAATCAGGATGTTGAGACCGAACACCGCATCGGGAGCCTGCTTATGTTGCTTGAAGTAGGCGGTGGCGTTTTCAAACGCGGGCTGCATAGTGTAGTCGCCGTATAGCACTTCCAGCCGGGTAGGCTCTTTGCATTCAGCCAGGGCTTTTTTCAGGCCTTCAAGACGCAGTTTGGAGATATTGGACTGCTCTGGACCCGCCAGCGCGAGGATATGGCGATGACCCTGTTCCAATACATAACGGCCGCCTTTATAGCCGCTCGCAAGATTATCCAGATACACGCCAGGGAAGGGCGCTCCCGGTAAACGACGGTCCACCTGCACCACCGGAATATTGGCGTGAATCAGTTGCTCCAGGTATTGCGGATGGTATTCGTCATAGTCGGACACGACGGACAGGATGATGCCGTCCACCTGGTAGCTGAGCATGGTCTCCATGGCTTTGTTCTCCAGCTCGGGAGAACCGTCAGTATCGAACAGCATGATGGAATAGTTGCGCTTTTTGGCGGCGCGGGAGATGGCCTTGATCATCTCGCTGTAGAACGGGTTGTCCAGGCTGGCGGTGATGATGCCGATCAGCCGGCTTTTGCTGCCTTTCAGATTGCGGGCGAAGGCGTTGGGGACGTAATTCAGCTCCCGCGCGACCTCCAGAATCCGGTCCAGGGTCTCTTTCTTCACCAGCTCCGGCTTATTTAACGCCCGGGATACGGTGATGGTGGTCATGTTCACCCGGCGGGCGATATCGGTGATCGTTACTTTACTCTTTTTGGGCATGATGCCTCTCAAACGCCTTGTCGGTAGGGGATTCGACGGTCCCGGAATGTGTGTCGCGACGTGCTTGTTGCAATGGAAAATTCGCTATGATAGCTTAATGTTAACGTTAACATTCTCTCAATGCGAGGGATTGTTGCAAAAGATGATATTTATTCTATATAGATGTCAACGTTAGCGTTCCCGTAGACGGAGGCTGGCTCCGGCTCCCATCTACGGGTTTGTTCGACGTGAAAATGTTAACGTTAACATTTGGCGTAGAAGCCGCTTCTAACCACTAAAAATAACTAAAGGTTGAGTCATGTTGAAAATAAGTAAAACCCTTAAGTCCCTAGTCGCCGGTATCGCTTGCAGTTTGGGCCTGGCATCGCCAGCCGGAGCTGAACAATTGAAGATCGGCATGTCTTTTCAGGAACTGAACAACGCATACTTCGTCACCATGAAGAATGCGTTGGAAGAAGCGGCCAAGGATATTGGCGCAGAAGTCTACATCACCGACGCCCATCACGACGTTTCCAAACAAATTAATGACGTAGAAGACATGCTGCAGAAAGGCGTGGACATTCTATTGCTTAACCCCACTGACTCCGTCGGCGTGCAATCCGCTGTGGTGTCCGCCAAGAAAGCGGGCGTCATTACCGTCGCTATCGACGCTGAAGCGGAAGGCCCCATCGATTCTTTCGTCGGCTCCAAGAACTACACCGCCGGCTACATGGCCGGTAAATACCTTGGCGAACAATTGGGCGGCAAAGGCGAGGTGGCTATTCTCGACGGCATTCCCGTCGTGCCTATCCTTGAGCGCGTACGCGGATTCAGCGACGCCATGCTGGAGTTCCCCGACATCAAAGTGGTCGGCAAACAAAACGGCAAGCAGGAGCGCGACGTCGCCATGAATGTGACGGAGAATATGCTGCAGGCCAATCCCGGCCTGGACGGCGTATTCAGCGTTAATGACACCGGCGCTTTGGGCGCGTTGACCGCCATCGAAGCCAGCGGTATGGACGTCAAGCTGGTCAGCGTGGACGGTCACCCTGAAGCCATCAAAGCCATGCTGAAACCTAACTCCAAATTTATCGCCACCTCGGCGCAATTCCCCCGCGACCAGATTCGTCTGGGACTGGCTATCGCACTGGTTAAGCACTGGGGCTCGGAAATCCCCGCCTCTATGCCGGTGGACGTGAAGCTGATCGACAAAGCCGCCGCCGCTAATTTCAGCTGGTAGGCGTTAATCCGTTTTCTGTATCTGGGAGTCTGTCGACGCGGGCCTGCCGCCGACACAAGGCGGATAGCGCCCTTCGACAGGCTCAGGGTGAACGGAGTGTGGTTGTTTCGCGTCTTCTTTGCATAGGCGTACGGCGTGAGCGTTTTTGCGTCGCCATACGAGGTTTCGGAAGTAACGCAGATCATATCGGTTTCTTGGGCGCAATCATGGCGTAACGCCATGCAGACGCGTTGGACGATGCGATTGGAAGTTAGGTCGTAATACTGGGTGTAAGAGTCATGAACAGTCTTCTTTCCCTTGAACATATCAGCAAAGGATTTCCCGGCGTACGCGCGCTCAACGATATCAGCTTTGAGCTGCAATCCGGGGAGATTCACGCTCTGTTGGGTGAAAACGGGGCAGGTAAATCCACCCTGATGAAAATTTTGTGCGGCGTCTACAAGCAGGACGCCGGACGTATTCTGATCGACGGCGCGCCAGTGGATTTCCGTCACTATCACGACGCCACTAACGCCGGCGTGGGCGTTATCTTTCAGGAATTCAGTCTGATTCCTTATCTCAATGCGGTGGAGAATATTTTTCTTGGCCGCGAACTGCGTAACTCTCTGGGCATGTTGCGTAAAAAGGACATGCGTCTTCAGGCGGAAAAAATCTGTCAGCGCCTGGATGTGGACATTGATCTGGACGCGCCGGTGGATCACCTGAGCGTGGCGGAACAACAGTTTGTAGAGATCGCAAAAGCCTTGTCCCTGGACGCCCGCATTCTGGTGCTGGACGAGCCCACCGCCACCCTGACGCCCAACGAGGCGGAGCATCTGTTTCGGGTGATGCGGGAGTTGAAGGCGCAAGGGGTGGGGATGGTGTTTATCTCCCATCACATGGAGGAGATTTACGAGATTTGCGACCGTATTACCGTGCTGCGCGATGGCGAAAAAATCGGTGATCGCGATGTCAGCGAAGTGGCGGTGGATGAGCTGCTGGAAATGATGGTGGGACGCAAAATCAGCAATAGCTTTCCAGAGAAAACGCCGTTGCAGGATAGCGGCGACATTGTCATCGACGCCCGCGCGATTCAACTGCATAAAAACGGTCCAGTGAACCGTTTTCAGGTGCGCAAGGGCGAGATTCTGGGCTTCGCCGGACTGGTGGGCTCCGGACGTACGGAGACGGCGCTTGCCATGATCGGCGCGCTGCCAACTTGTCGCAAAGATGTCAGCGTGGATGGTGAGCCCGTCGCCATGAAAACGCCGGCGGAAGCCCTGCGGCGCGGTATTGGTCTGTTGCCGGAAAGCCGTAAAAAAGAAGGGCTGATATTGCCGTTTTCCATTCGTGAGAACATCACCTTGAACAATCTCGCCAAAGTCGCTGGGGCAGGTTCTTTGATCGACCGCAAACGGGAGAGTGAAGTGGCGGAGACGCTGTCAGCGAAAGTGCGGGTGAAGGCGCCGGACTGCGAAACGCCGGTAGGCAACCTGAGCGGCGGCAATCAGCAGAAAGTGGTGATCGCGCGTTGGCTGAACAATGACTGCAAGGTGCTTATCTTCGACGAGCCGACGCGGGGCATCGATGTTGGCGCGAAAGCGGAAATCTATCGCCTGATGAAGCAACTGACCGCCCAGGGCGTCTCAATCATCATGATTTCTTCCGAATTGCCGGAAGTGGTGGGCGTGAGCGATCGCGTCGCAGTTTTTCGGCAGGGAAGCATCGTCAAGATTCTGGAAGGGGATGCGGTGAACTCCAATGAAATTATGCGCTATGCAACCGGAGGCGTAAAAGATGAATAAACTGACTGGTAGCGCCACGGCGAATGTAGAGGTGAATCTGATGCAAGGCTGGTTGAAAAAGTGGAGGAAGTCCCCCGCGTTCTATCCGTTGCTCGGCTTTATCGTGATATTCGTCGCGATGGCGCTGGCGAACGAGAACTTTTTGACTACCGCCAACCTGAGCAATGTGGCGCGGCAGGTGTCCATCAATGCGATTATCGCGGTAGGCATGACCTGCGCCATCCTGACTGGCGGCATCGACTTGTCTGTGGGACCGGTGATGGCGCTGTCCGGCACCATTACCGCCGGCTTGATCCTGGCGGGCTTTCCTCCGGAAGTCGCCGTGGTGGGCGGCTTGCTGGTAGGCGCGTTGTTTGGCGCGGGCAATGGCGCTTTCGTCGCCTACGCCAAGATGCCGCCAATTATTGTGACGCTGGCCACCATGGGCATCGCACGCGGATTGGCGTTGATCTATACCGGCGGATATCCGATTTCCGGCCTGCCTGACTCTTTCGCGGTGCTGGGGCGCGGCGAGGTTTTCGGCATTCAGGCGCCGATTCTGGTGATGGCGGCGGTGTATCTGGTCGCCTATGTTCTCCTCAACCACATGCCTTTTGGCCGCTACGTTTACGCGATAGGAGGCAACGAAGAAGCCGCGCGTCTGAGTGGGGTGAGGGTGCGGCGCTATAAGCTGGCGGTCTACACCATCAGCGGGTTTACTGCGGCGCTGGCGGGAATCGTGCTGACTTCTCGTCTGATGAGCGGACAACCCAATGCGGGCATCGGCTTTGAACTGGACGCCATTGCTGCGGTGGTGCTCGGCGGCGCGGCCATCGCCGGCGGCCGCGGGGCCATCATGGGGACGCTGATTGGCGCCATGATGCTGGGCGTGCTCAACAACGGACTCAATCTGATGGGCGTCTCGCCGTACATTCAAAACATCATCAAGGGCGGCATTATTCTGCTCGCCATATTTATCAGCAGAAGCCGGGACAAGTAGTTCCGGCCCGCTCTCGAAACTCGAAATCTTACAACACGAACAACAGCCATTATCAGCATGGCGATGATAGGAGCATGCTGATAATCAGGGGCATGGATGCGCCTGCGCGGCGGCAAGCCGCGGGAGACAGGGCCTGACACGTGCAGGCACTGTCGTTTCAGACAAATGGAAGGAAGCCATTTTTCTGCCAGATTAATAATATGGAGAATTCCGCATGTCTGCTTTACCTGAAATGATGACCGCGGTGGTCTGTCACGCTCCCAACGATTACCGCCTGGAACAACGCGCCCGCCCGATTGCGGGCCATGGTGAGCTGGTAATCAAAATCGAGGCCTGCGGTATTTGCGGCAGCGACTGCAAGGCCAGCTCCGGCGCGGATATGTTCTGGTGCGGCGATAACCCCTGGCTGAAAGCGCCGGTGATTCCCGGCCATGAATTCTATGGTCGCGTCGTCGAAATGGGGCCCGGCGCGGCGGAGCGCTTCAACGTCAAGCTCGGGGAGAAAGTGATCGCCGAGCAGATCGCGCCCTGTGAGCGTTGCCGTTTCTGCCGTTCCGGCAAGTACTGGATGTGTGAAGTGCACAATATCTTCGGCTTCCAGAAAGATGTCGCCGAGGGCGGCATGGCGGAATACATGCGCGTGCCCGCCAACGCCATCGTGCACAGTATTCCTGAGTCCGTCTCACTGGAGGATGCGGCGCTGATCGAGCCCATGGCCTGCGCGATTCACACCGTCAACCGGGCGGACATTCAGCTCGACGACGTGGTGGTGCTGGCGGGCGCGGGTCCGTTGGGGCTGTGCATGATCCAGGTCGCGCGATTGAAAACGCCGAAAAAACTGGTGGTCATCGACATGGTGGATGAGCGTCTGGAACTGGCGAAGGACTTTGGCGCGGACGTGGTATTGAATCCTTCCCGCGACGATATCGACGCGGCGATCAAAGGCATGACGGACGGCTATGGTTGTGATGTCTATATCGAAGCCACCGGCGCGCCGGCGGCGGTCACCCAGGGCTTGCGCATCATCCGTAAGCTGGGGCGTTTCGTTGAGTTCAGCGTCTTCGGCGCAGAAACCACCACCGACTGGTCCGTTATCGGCGACCGCAAGGAACTGGATATTCGCGGCGCGCATCTGGGGCCATACACCTATCCAGTGGCCATTGATCTGTTCGAGCGTGGACTGGTGACATCCCGAGGCATCGTCACGCATCAGCGCAAACTGGATGATTGGGAGAACGCCTTCAAACTGGCGTCTACCGCAGATTCCATCAAAGTGCTGTTGGTACCCTGAGGAGAGTCGTCATGAATTACGTCATCGGCGTCGATATCGGCACGCAGAGCGCCAAGGCGCTGTTGGTGGCGGCGGACGGCGCCATCATCGCCAAAGCGTCGCAGAGCTATCAAGTGGACACGCCGCGCCCCTTGTGGGCGGAGCAATGGCCGGATGTGTGGTTGCGGGCGGTGTACAAAACCGTAGCTGAATGCGTGGCGACTTCTGGAGTCGATCCCGCCAGCGTTCGCGGCATCTGCGTGAGCAGTCTTTATGGCGGCTCCGGCATTCCTGTGGATGCGGATATTAAACCGCTGCACCCCTGTCTGATCTGGATGGATCGTCGGGCCACCGCCGAGACGGAATGGGTTCGGGAGCATGTGGATGTGGCGCGATTGCAGGAGATTACCGGCAACGGCGTGGACAGCTACTACGGCTACACCAAAATATTGTGGCTGAAGGCCAACAAGCCGGCGGTCTGGCGTCAAACCCGCTATCTGCTGCCGCCCAACAGCTACGTCAATTACCATCTTACTGGCGAGCTGGCGGTGGATCACAGCTCCGCCGGCAATATTGGCGGCGTGTACGACCTGCAGCGTCGCCAATGATCGCAAGAAACGATGGATATGCTGGGCGTCGAGGCGGACAAAATGCCTGCACGATTGGTAGCGTCCGGGGACATTGTTGGGCGTCTCACGGCGGAAGCGGGAGCGCGGCTGGGTCTGCCCGCCGACATTCCGGTGGTGGCGGGCGGCGTCGACGCGGCCATGGCGACCTTGGCGGCGGGGGTGGTGGAGCCGGGTAACCATGTCGCCATGATCGGCACCAGCATGTGCTGGGGCTTTGTAAATCGGGAGACGGATGCGCGCAATGGCTTAATCAGCATGCCTTATGTAGCCAACAGCGAGCAGGACATCTACATTTTTGGAGGCGCTATCACCGCGGGCGCCTCCATCAGTTGGTTTCGGGAGCAGTTTTGCGAACAGGACCGGCAGGCGGCGCAAGCCCAGGGCGAAGTGGACGTTCATCAGTTAATGGAAAGAGACGCGGCGAAGACGCCTCCCGGCGCCAATGGACTGGTATTTCTGCCCTATCTGATGGGAGAGCGCAGTCCGATCTGGGACCCCAACGCTTCCGGCTCCTTCGTCGGGCTGACCTTGTATCACACCCGCGCGCATTTATATCGCTCCATTCTGGAAGGCTTGGCGTTTGCGCTGCGGCACAACATCGAATGCGGCAGGCAAGGGGCGGCGCGGCTGGACCCTGAGCTGATTGTCGTCGGCGGCGCGGCGCGCTCGGATTTATGGATGCAGATCATCGCAGACGTCACTGGATATCCGGTGCTCACGATCGAGCAGGATGTAGAAGCGCCGATTGGCGCCGCACTGCTGGCCGCGTTGGCGGGTGGATTAGTCGAGGACGTCGCCGCCATTCGCAACTGGATCAGCCTTACGCCCAGAGCCAAGCCTATTGCTGCTAATTCGGCGGTCTACGAGCGTATGTTCCAACAATACTGCGGGCTTTATCCAAAGCTGCGCGACGCCATGCACGACTTGAGAGCGGTAGCCCAAGAGAGAGAATAAAACGATGAAGAGCTTGTTGAATCAATTGCGCGATTACACCAAGGTCGTGGCCGACACGGGCGACCTGGAGGCGATTCGTCGCTTCGCGCCGGAAGACGCCACCACCAACCCTTCACTGGTGTTGAAAGCGGTGCAGTCCGGCGATTATGACGCCTCAGTGCGGCAAAGCGTGGCGCTGGCGCGCAGACTGAATCCTCATGACGAAGCAAGAGCCATTGAAACCGCTCAGGACAATCTGGTTGTGGCGATGGCGCAACGTATCCTGGATGCGACGCCGGGCAAAGTCTCCATTGAGGTCAGCGCCCGCTATTCCTACGACATCGACGCTACTGTCACCAAGGCGCGGGAGCTACGACGCCTGCTGAGTCAGGCGGGCGCGCCGGTGGAGCGGGTGTTGATAAAAATCGCCGCCACCTGGGAGGGCGCTCAGGCCGCGCGCATTCTTGAACGCGAAGGCGTCAACTGCAACCTGACGCTCATCTATAATCTGGCGCAGGCGCGGGCCTGTGCAGAGGCGGGGGCGTTTCTGGTGTCTCCCTTCGTTGGGCGCATTCTGGACTGGTACAAGCGCGCTGACCCCAACATGGATTATGCACCTGAGCAAGAGCCGGGGGTGCTGTCGGTGAAAGACATTTATCGCTACTACCGACGCTATGGTTACGCCACAGTCGTAATGGGCGCCAGTTTTCGCAATATCGGTGAAATAATCGCGCTGGCCGGATGTGATCGCCTCACTATCAGCCCCGCGTTACTGGAACAGCTGGCGGAAACGCATGGGACACTGCTGCCGGCGTTGTGTGACGATGGCGTGCGCGCCGCGCCTCCGGAGCCGCTGACGGAAAAAGAATTCCGCTGGTTGATGAGTGAAGACGCCATGGCGACGGAAAAACTGGCGGAGGGAATTCGTGGGTTTTATCAGGATCAACTAAAGCTGGAAGCGATGATTCGCGATCAATTGCGTGCAGAAGATTGATAACGCCCTGACAGTCTGTTGAGCCTGTGATACGTCAGTTATTAATCCGGCAGACAAATAGCTTCCTTCTATTTGTCTGCAACGACAGGGCCTGCACAGGTCAGGCCCTGTCTCCCGCGGCTTGTCGCCGCGCAGGCGCGTCCATGCGCCTGGTGATTAACATGCCAATATCATTGCCATGTTAATAACTTCTTAGTTGTCTGTATAGAAGGCTAACAAATGCCCTAAAAAAGCCGGATTACCGTATGGCGCGCTCGGTGAATCCGGCTCAGGCCTGAGCCGTTAAGGCCTGACTCTGGTCAGGCTATTTATTCGTAGAGGCCAGTCCGCTGGAGTCTCCGTTGGCTTCCAGGTTCGGGTCTCGCCACCATTTATCGTCCTTGGGCAAGGGCGAGGTCAACGACTCCAGAAACGCCACCAGTTGCGCCAGCTCTTCTTCCGTCAGGCCTAAGGGAATGATGTCGAAGTGCGGACGGCTGGGATGTTGTTCGCGGTCGTAATAGGGTGGTTTAGGCTTGTTGTAGTGCTGCACCACATCCAGCAGCGTCGCGAACTGTCCCGCCTGCATGTAAGGCGCGGTCGCCGCTACGTTACGCAGACTGGGCGTCTTGAATGCGCCGACCAGCTCCGGCCCCTGTTTCTTCAGAAACGCCATTTCCTCGCACTGTTCCAGCTCAGCGTCGCTGACGGGAGACAGACAGGTGAACTCGTTCTTGGTGAGGTCGTTGACGCCTTGAAAGCGACCCAGGTCGACCTGTTTTACGTCCGGCTCGGGCGCACCGATATTGTGAAACTCAAAGTTGGTGAACAACGGGCCGTTATGGCAACTGGCGCAGTTCGCCTTGCCCATGAAAAGACGCATGCCCTGAATTTCATCTGCGCTCATGACGGTCTTGAGTTTATCCTCGCCGGCTTTTTTCTCCAGCAGGTCAATAAACTGGTCGAAGCGGGCAGGGGGCAGCTTGAGCTTGCGCTCGTAGGCCATGATGGCTTTGCCCATGTTGGCGAACACCCGGTTGACCGCTTCCTGCTGGGCGGCGCTGAGTTGCGACCAGTTCTTCTCCGCGTCCCCGGCGACTTTAGGGCTGGCGGGAAGAGTCAGGCCGGAGACAGCGTCCAGATCATTGGCGTCGCCGAACAGTTTGACGTATTCCTCACGGTATTCCGTGGCCATGGCTTTGGCGGCGCTGGTGC
Source organism: Hahella sp. KA22 (assembly GCF_004135205.1). Taxonomy (NCBI): domain Bacteria; kingdom Pseudomonadati; phylum Pseudomonadota; class Gammaproteobacteria; order Oceanospirillales; family Hahellaceae; genus Hahella; species Hahella sp. KA22. The sequence goes on from NZ_CP035490.1 coordinate 3,088,924, forward strand.
GATCAAGACCGTGTTCGTTCTGATCCTCCATTGGCGACAGCGCCTGCGCCCACAGGCTGTCCGTGCGACCGTCCCAGAACTGCCAGGGGCCGTAGATGGCGCCGGGAATGGAGGGCGCGCTGCGACGGGTGGTTCCGATGGCTTGAGACTGCGGCAGGCCATCAGTGAAATACAGCTGCGGGTTATGGCACTGCGCACAGGAAACCTGTCCGTTTCCACTCAGGCTGCGGTCAAAGAAAAGCTTGCGGCCCAGCTCAGCGGCTTCTTCATTGTCCGCATATTTATTGCTGGGCGCGGTGGGCAGCTCGGGAAGAGCTGACAGGGAGAATCTGGCGATAAAGTCCCGGTCCGCATCAGTAAACTGGTAGACGTCCGAGGCGGCGACAGCGACGCTGGATATCGCCGCCAGCACGCCTGCCGCGATATGTTTGATCCTCAACATACAGCCCTCTAGAGTACGAGATTGAACACGATAGTGTCGGATTTGCCATGGGCGGTGATGTCAAACTGAATGACCCACCAGCCCGCCATCTGGAACTTGACGCCGTCCACTTTATACACGCCGGGAGCGGACTCCGCGGTAATGCGGGGTTGCGTCGGCAGACCGTGAACGTGGCCGGGCATATGGCCGGAGAATTCAATCTTGGCGTCGGTGATGGGTTCGCCGTTCATGTCCGACAGCAGGAAGTTCCACTTATGAATCTCGTTCAGTGGCGTCAGCGGCTCAGGCGAGCCTTCAGTGATAGGCTCAATATGCGCAAAGAAGTTGAGGTCACGGGACGCCTGGAAAGTGCGAATATCCAGGTCCGCCGGGGCCTGCTGTCCAGTCATCGCCGGGATTTCCAGGCTCATGGAGTCCGGCTTCACGGTTTCCGGCGTAGCGGTCATGCGGTTCAACATGGAGGGATGAACGCTGCGAATCTGTGTGTTGTGGGCGAGCATCTGGTTGTGAGAGCTCTGCAGGCGCATGGGGCCGGTCAGTTTCACCCAGTCGCTCCACTGCAGAATGAAGCCCTCTTCAATCAGCGCCAGGGCGTAATTCTTCAGATTGGAGCTGCTTTCACGCAGGTCTGCGCCCTGTTTCTGCCAAAGCTCCAACTGGCTGTTCAGCATATCGATTGACTGGCCAAAGGATTCTTTCTGCTTCTTATCTTTCAACGATCTTTCCACCACCCGCATTTCATTCACCTGTTTGCGGATGTGGCTGGCGTTGCGAAGAACGTTGACCGAGTTTTGCTCCAGGTCTTGCGCTTCGGTAAGCAGGCGACTGGCGACCTGCATGGATAAATTGGAGGTTTCAGTTTCGGGGGCGGGCGCCTGCGCGACGTCTTCAGCGGCGGCGATACCCGGCATTAGGGTGAGCAACAAAAAAACTTGGGCAATGTGTTTCATGAACAGTCCATCTTTATATATTCCCTTCAGTTCCCCTTTCTTGCTCTGCGGGGGCGATCTGCGTCGCCTTGGGGAAACTTCTCTGAAGAGCTTTTTATTTTAATTTAGGGTTCGGGGCTGGCGACGTCATTGCGCCGTCAAGTCCCGATATAAACGAAAACAGGGGCAAGTCTCCCCAACTTGCCCCTTTATCCGATCAGCCAATCAGTTAGAACTTGACGCCCCAACTGTTCAGCGTGCCCGTATCGCGTCTGGCCTGGTCCTTGACCCGAAGCTTCCACTGTCCTGCGGAGTCTTTAGCGCCGACGTCGACGCTGAAGGTCTGCTGGATGTTGTCAGCGGAGCCGCCAGTGCGGTTATGCAGGTTGAACACGGTTCCGTCCGGATGCAGCAGGTCCACCACCAGGTCGCCTTTATAGGTGTGGGTGATGTCCACAGTGACGCTGACTGTACCGGAAGCGCCGGAGCGGGTCACGTCAATCGGGCTGCTGATGCCGGTTCCGTTGTTATCCGGAATGGCGAATGGAGTGGTGTTCTCGTAGCTGTCTGGATCAGTAGGCGGCTCGCCGCCACTGCCGATTTCAACAGTGTAGTCTTCCACTTCACCGTAGTTGAAGGTTCCGCAAGGGCTGGGCGCTGCGTTGTAACGCATGGCCACGCGCATACGGGTTTTGCCTTCAGGCGCAGAAGCTGGAATGTTCAGAGAACCCGTCACCGGAGACGAGGAAGCGCTGCCGGAGCTGAACACTTCTTCACCGCTGTCTTCGAAGTCGCCATCGCCATTCAGGTCAACCCAGATCTTCCAGGACTCTTTGTAGGAGCTGCCGCTGAAAGAAGGAGTCAGAGTGACGCTGGTTTCACCGGCGGCCAGCGCCACAGTCATGTCAGTGAAGTCGCTGTACTTGGACGAACCGGAAGCATTGGCGAATTCGCCGACTTCCACTTTACCGATCCACTCTTCGCTGGCGTTGTTACCGGCGGCTTCACAGTAATCGCTTGGATCGGGATCTGGATCGGGGTTTCCAATCGCGTCCCAATCTGGTTTCACTGTGAACAGACCGTTACCAATGTCGCTCAGGATGATGTTGCCGCTGGCGAAGTAGGCGTAGTTACTCCATGTGCCGGAGAACTGCGCTGCGTTGGAGTTGGGGATCGTATCGAAGTACGCCACTTCCTCCAGGTTGCCGTTGGCGATATCGTCTGCGTTAAGAATGCGCAGACCCGCGCGGTAGTTGGTTTCGAACACATAACCGTCTTTGGTGTAAAGGTTGTGGTCGATCGCTTCGGTTGGGCCGACGTAACGTCCAAGCTCTACCGGATGCTGAAGGTCGCTCACGTCCCAGATATAAGACGTGGTGTTGATGCCGGAGTTTTGCTCATCCAGTTCATCGTTCATGATCAACACAGAGTGGTTGTCATCGATGAACCAGCCCTGGTGCGTATACTGCGAGCCCTGGTAAGGCGTACGCGAGATCTGCTGAGGGTTGCTCTTGTTGGAGACGTCTACGATGGTGATGGTGTCTTCGTTGTAGCCAACGCAGATTTCCTTACCGAAGTAGCGCGAATCCGGACCGTTGTACACCACGCACTGAGTGTCATGGGTATAACCGTCAGCTGAGAAACAGCCGGAGTAGGAAGGTGCAGTCGGGTTGGACACGTCCACCATGTACAGACCGCCGCTACACTGGTTGCTGCCCACGATGTAGGCGTAACCGGTTTCTTCGTTGATGGCGATGTTGTGCGCGTTGCCGAAACCGCCCAAATGCGCCGTTTCCGTCAGGGTGGAGCCTGGCGTCACGTTGCGCAGGGTGGTCAGGTCGAACACCTGCAGGCCATGAGTGCGGTTGCCGCTGCCGTCAGCGACGATGAACGCATGGTCATTGTAGGTCTTGATATCCCGCCAGGAGTCGGAGCCATTGTTGTGTGAAGGCAGGAAGCCCAGGTAAACCGGATTTTCCGCGTCTGTCACGTCAACAAAGGAGGTGCCGTTCTCGCGGCCGACAATAGCGATTTCCTTGCCGGTCTGCGGGTCGGTGTAACCCCAGATATCGTTCAGATTGGCGGAGCCGCCGCCCATATCGCCTTTTGGCAAAAACGACATCAGGTCAACGTTTTTGCAGGGGTAACCTGCAGCGCCGCCATTCTGGCATTCTGTGCTGGCGGTGAAGCTTGCGACCGGCGCCGACCCCTCATCGGCCATCATCGCACTCATCATTGGGCTTGGCGCGCCCTCGTTCGAATTGTCGTACTTAAAGCCGTCAGGAAACATGGCGCTGTGCCCCCAGGAATGGGAAGAGAGCAAGAGAGCGCTAGTCGCCGCTACAGCCTTTAAAGGAAGATTTTTCATCTTTATATTTCCTTATAACTCTGCGGTTTGAGTTTTATTAGTTCCGCTGAATTCCACTACCGACGAAGAAATGGTCATCGGGGAGAACATGACGTTATCCTTGTCTGTCGAGTACTGCGACTGGAGGCCCCAAACCCCTGTTCGGTCATCCACGTCACTCGCGTGAAATCACGCAATCTTCGCCACTACGGAAACGCCCTGTTATTGAATACGATCATTGGCTTCTGGCCTATATGTCGTTCGTCCTAATTCATCTCGGGCGTTCGTTCTAGCCGTGGCGAACCGGCTATTCAGCAATAATCGCACCATGCGCCGTTTCCCTGGAATCTGGCCTTGCGGTCAGCATCCGGACCGTGGCGGCGCTAAAACAGTGCGTTAATGCACCTTTTCGTAACACATTGATGTCACAATAGGTAACTTGAATTTACCAGTGTTAAATAAAATCGAAAATATCCGACGACTTGCGTCGCCGGATATTTACGCAGTCCGAGACTGCGGTCACATTTAAGGAATCAGATCAGACCTTGGGGGTCTGTCTTAGAACACCATTTTCCAGCTGTCGATGTAGCCAGTGTCGCGTCTTGCGCGGTCAGTGACTTTCAACTCCCAGGTACCGTCGACGTCTTTGCCGCCCAGATTTACGGTGTAGGTTTTGTTCAGATCATCCGCGCTGCCGCCGGAGCGGTTGTGCAGAGTTTGAACGCTACCGTCTGGACCGACCAGCTGAACAACCAGATCGCCGATGTAGGTGTGAACGATATTCACAGAGACTTCAACGGAGTTGGCTGTGCCGATTTCTTTCACTTCGATCGGGCTGGAAACGCCATTGGCGTCGTTGTCTGGAATCGCATAGTCATCAGTGTTTTCGAACTCGCCGCCGCCAGGATCGGTGTCGCCGTTAAAGTCGCCGACCAGGGTTACGCCGGAGTAGCTGGAGTAGCCGCGCAGCATGACATAGTAGTCGCCTTCGCTTGGCGCTTCGAAGGAGCACACTTCATCGTTGCCGTTTTTGTATGGACGGCAGTCGTAGCTGGAAGTGCTTGGCTTGGAGCCGAACTTGACGTACATGTCAGCGTCGCCACTGCCGCCGCTCATGGTGAAGACCAGATCGGTAGCGTCAGCTGGTACGCTCAGTTTGTAGTACTTCATTGAGCCCTGGTTGCCGGAAAGGCCTTCGATGGGCGTTGCTTTCTCCATGGTGATGACTTGATCGCCAGGATCAGTGCCGTCGCAGCTTACGCCAACTTGCTCGAACGCAGCGGTAACGTCGGCTTTGCTGTAGCCTTTGTCTTCCGCAGCGGACTCAACGCCGCAAGCGCCGTCGTTGAAGTTGGAGTTAGGCGTCCAGTAAGTCTGGTTGGCGCGCACGAATACCTCAAAAGCTTTCTTGGTGTCCCAGCCGCTAGTGGTGGCCAGAAGATAGAAGGCTTTGTTGTATACGCCGCTGCTGTGGTGCACGTCCAGGCCGTCATAGTAGTCGCTGGCGTGGCCGATAGAGCTGCCGTCACGTGGAGGGTTGTCCATGTAACGCAGACCGTCGCCGTTTTTCATGATGGCGGCGCCGACATAGAAGTCGTTTTCGCCGTGCATGAAGAACTCAGCCGCTTCGCCCGCCATGTCGGAGAACGCTTCGTTCATGCCGCCGGGCTGTCTTTCATAGACCAGGCCGGAGTTGAACTCGGTGAAGCCGTGAGAGACTTCGTGCGCGACCACGTTGATGTCAACCAGCGGGTAGAAGTAGCTGGCGCCATCGCCGAAGGTCATTTGGCTGCCGTCCCAGAATGCGTTCTCATAGCCATTGCTGTAGTGCACGCGCAGTTTCAGCTTGGTGTTGAGCGGGGAGGTGTTGAACCACTGGTTGTACATTTTGAACACTTCGATACCGAAGAAGTGCGCATCATTCAGTGGAGAGTAAGCGCCGTTGATTTCCTTGACGGTGTTTCTCGGGCAGGTGAACTGGTGGATGGACCCACCGGAAGTACCATGATTCAGGTTGATCGTTTCAACATTGGCGGTGCTCATACGGCATTGGGAATCGACTTCGAAAGTGGGGTAGTCGGTGCCGTACTCGTATTTTCCTGTTTTTTGGTTGCCCCCGGGACCAGTGGCTTCTTGATGCGCCAGGCCATCCCAGGTCTTGATCACGTCGCCGCTGTGAGCGTCGATGATGAAGAACGGACGCTTGGGATCAGGCGCGCCTTTGGTCGCTTCAGAGAAATAGTTGACGACGTAGACCAGTTTCGCCTGTTCGGATTCCTGGTCGAAGTAGATCATCAGCTCGGAGGACTCATTGCGATACTTCGGCGCATTCACAAAAGTGAAGCCGCTGTTGTTTTTCGCAATGTTCAGCGCTTCCTTGTCGGAAATGGTGGGGTTGGCTCCGGGTACGAAACCATTGTCCAGATCCGCTTGGATGCCCTGAATCAGGCCGCCGTTCATGTGGACCACTTCGTCGTTCGCATCGCGCACCATGATGATGTGTTCGCCGAAAACCTTCAGTCCATGATAGGTTTGCTGCAGTCTTTCATAGGTGCGGCCGTTCGCTTCGGTTCGGCTCGAAAGCTTGACTAGGCCATTCTCCCCTAACAGTCCCAAAGCAGCATCGTTGCTCAGGGAAGCCATAGATGAGCCAGACGCTAAGAATCCCGCGCTTTGTTGAGTGCGGAGATCTACGCGCTCCGCCGCCATTGTATGAGCGGAAGCGAGCGTAAGGCCTACTATCAAGGCATTAAGCTTAAAGTGTCGATCAGACATGCTAAAACTCCAGTTTTAATTATTTAACCGGGTCGAAGCATACTGGCGTTCAGCGAGAAGGAAGATATATACGAAAGGAAACGATATATAAAAAGATAGGCAAACGAAATAGAACAGGCTTTGGATATAAATACACCTGATCCAATAGGATCATTTCATGCTTTGGTAAAAGTATGAAATGCAGTGAAGTGACGGCAAATAAACTTCACATTCCATGTAAAAGTCATATAAGGCTTTTAGCAAACCCGTTTGTTATCTTTTTTACGCGCTAACCCTGTCGCGTTAGAGCTATCCATACACTGCACTTGGTAGCCCTTTAATTATCCGAATCGCCAAACATCCAAGTACAGTTCTTTCCCATCCTTGTTATGGGGACGCGCCACCCAGGTCACTCATACATCTGTTTGATGTGAGGGTTAACCCTCTGAATTCCCAGGCTTGGCGACAATCCGCCAACTTGATTACCGGAGTCGTTCCTTGATGCGATTTTTGTATGAGTTGGTATTTCCATTCGCATCGTTTGCTGACGCCGCGGCAAGCAAGTGGAAAAAATAGTAGGTTAAAAAATTACAATCTGTCAACGTTAATAAGGACTAGGATAATGGATTATCTATAGGTATTTTCCGTAGTGGTAAAAGCCTATGCCCATGCTCAAAACACAGGTTAAGTGGTTGATTCTTTCGGTTTTTACTGATGGCATTTAATAAACGGCATTAAGTTTTGAGAACTGCCGCTCATCTCGGTCGTCGCTCTCTTTGACATAAATATTTTATCTGCGTCGGTAAATATTACGGAGATGAAATAAAGGTTCTGTTTAAAAAATGGTTTCCTTCCATAGTTTCAATAGAAGAAACGTATAGTGAGAATTTGGAAAAAGCGCGCTTTACTTGCTTTTATATAAGCGAATTAATTGTATATCGATGGCTCGGTATTAAACCGAATGGGACAATTCTCGCTTCAAAATTGGGACAATGTTTCCCTGTTATGGCGCTATCCGGGTTCGGAGAAATTGTTAGAATCCCCAAAAAACGCAGGAAAAATACCTGCCTTTCACATGACGATGCGAGTCAGGGCGTAACAGGGTCGACTGTGCGGCGGATGTCTCCGCGCGGTGGGAAGTAAAGACAAGACAGGGTGATAGTGGAGCATGGGAACGATAAACGTGAAGGATCTGCAAGGCGCGGAAGTAAAAATCCAGGCGGTTGAGGGATACTCTCTCATGGAGCTGTTGCGAGACAACGGCTTTGAGATGGCCGCCATTTGCGGAGGCGCCTGCATTTGCGGCACCTGTCATGTTCATGTGCGCGGGGAGAACGCACGCCACTTGCCCGAACCTGCTTATGATGAAGCCGAACTGCTGGAAACCAAGCCTGATTACATTGAAGGAGTGTCGCGGTTGGCGTGCCAGATAAACTATGCGGAAGACCTGGATGGTCTGATGTTGGAGTTAACGGAAGATAACTGATAGACGCATTAATTTCTCCTGCAGGGAAGTCAAAAGGCGGGAGACACGCAAGCGGTTAAGGCCTGTTTATCCGGCGCGGCGACTTAATCGTTTTATTTTTCGCGACGACGTGTCTGCGGAACAAAACCCGCCGCCGCGCATCCAATCCTCTAAATCTCTTCACGTATAAATGTCCTCATCTGGATGCACTGAATGTGGGCGTTTCATCTAAGTCGAAACTTGTAGGACAATAGGGTTAAGTTATGGTGACGGAAGCACTTTTTAAAAAAATATCCCGGTTTAGGCTAAAGGTTTATTTAAAGCTTCATCGAATCAGTTTACATTCTGTTCTCAGGATGAATGCTCACTCCACAAAACATCAAAAAATACTGAATAACTATTACAATCCCTGGAACTAATAAGAACCGGGTTTGCCGGTTCATGACACCCTGAATTTCCGTGCGCGAACGTGATGCGTTCTCAGCCGGAGGCGGCGCTCTTTGCGGTTCAGCGGTAAGGCGTTGCGACTGAGAGGGTTCACCAAATGTGAATATTTAACAGCACAGACGGTAGAACCTGTTTATAACTAAGAAGATGGATCATCAGCTGTTGGAATAGGTTGCAGTTTAGTTGAAAAGACGTTGGTCGCAGGACCGACTGACCGGTAGCTGGAGGCCAGACGCCGGGCGTTAATAAAACTAAGAAAATAAGCTTTTCATTATAGTTAGGGATGAATGCACTATGGATCTTAACAGTATGTGTATTTTTACCAAGGTCGCGGAAACTAAGAGCATTACTTCCGCAAGTCAGATGCTTGGTATAAGTAAACAAACCATCAGTCGTAAAATTATTCAATTGGAGGAATCTTTAGGCGTTTGCCTGATAAGGAGAACCACTCGTAACTTTGAATTGACCACCGCCGGTCAAGCGTATTTCCAATATTGCACCTGTATAGTGCAGCAGGCGGAGGAGGCCAATGCGATGGTCAAATCCCTGCAAAGCACTCCGGTAGGTGAAATTAAAGTCAGTATGCCCCTGGCGTTTAATAACAATAACGCCATGTCGAAATTGTTCACCAATTTCCTCAAGAAAACCCCGCAAGTAAAAATCGATATTCATCTGAGCAATCGTCGCACCTGTCTGATCAGTGAAGGAATAGACATGGCGTTCCGGCTGGGGCCATTGGTGGATTCGACCATGATTGCGCGCGGACTTGGCGTATTGACCTTTACTTATGTGGCGAGCCCGGAATATGTGGAAATGAACGGACTGCCTGATAATCCCAATGAGGTCATCAATCACACCATTATCGCCATGCATGACTGCAAGCTTCTGGATGATTTCCGGATCAATGAGAAGATTGGCGATCGCGTGCAGATAAATGACTTTTCATTGGCGAAACAAATGGCGATGGACGGCTTTGGTATTGCCGTGCTGCCGGTGTTTATGTGCGTGGATGAAATTAGAGAAGGCATTCTGATCCCCATTCAGAAAGAATGCTTCCAACCCACGCGGCATCTCAACCTGGTGTACACCCAATCCCGTCACCAGCCCGCCCACGTCAGGAAGTTCATTAACCACGTTGTAGAGGAAACCCGCCCAATACCTCCCTGGGAAATATATGTCGACGATGTTTTCCCATCCCCCCATACCATGATTCCCCCGCATAAGAATGTCGACAGAGAACCGTTGCTGATGCAGAAATAGTCAAAAGTAAGTAGCGCGCCCGGAGCTTTCCGATATTGTCCCCTTTGGAGATATCGGAAAGCTCGCTCTTTTGAATTGTTTTGTCTGCGTCGGATTTTTCACAGCGTTGGAATTAGCGGATGGAGGGCTCTGTTTAAGAGCCTGTCGTTATAATTCTGGACGCTCTCCGCCAGTTGAATAACCCTAATGACGTCAGCAATCCCAATATGACCAGAGAGACGCCGATATATTCGGCGGAGCTTGGCGTTTCGCCGAGTATTAGGTCGCCGAAAAGTACTGCCAGGCCGGGCGCCAGAGACGTGAAGACGGCGGCTTGCGCAGCGCCCAGGATGGAGATGGATTTGGTATAGCACACCAGAGCGATGGCGGCGGCGAGGACGCCCTGGAATACGCCTTGAACCAGTAATTCCTGACCGCTTGCCTGAAGAAGGTGAGGCTCACCGAACGCCAGATAGGCGGGGACATATATCAGCATGGATAGAACGGATACGATGGCCGCTCCGGATACTGGCGCAACATTGTAGCGCTTGCTATTAAGCGTGTAGGAGGCCCACAGGAAACCGGACAGGACGAACACCAAGTCGCCAATCCAGGCGTTAGCGAGTGCGTCCGATGAGGTAGTGACGCTCCGATAGCCAATACTCATGATGCCCAAGCCGATCAGCAAAAAACCGATCCAGCGCTGGGAAGAGGGGCGATCGCCCAATAACAGCACGCTGCCCACTGTGGCGAACAAAAAGGCGCAACCGGAAATAATGACTCCGCCATGACTTGCGGGCGCTAAAGTGAGACCGCCAACGCTGATCAAAACATAGGGCGCGCCGGCGCCGGTGGTGAGGATCAGCGCCTGTCTCCAGGTCAGGCCACCCAAACCCGACTTGATGACCCAAGGCAGAAAAATCACGCCAGCTACAATAAAGCGAATGGCGGCCACATCGTAGGCGGTTAAAGTCTGCTGTACGCCCAAGCGGGAAATAACCGGCCAGATACCCCAAATCAATGCCGCCAGGACGCCCATGGCGATGCCTTGTCCAATACGAGCCCGCTCAACTGTCACGATTCACCTACTGCTATTTGAAACTTTTAATTGCTGAATGCCAGAGCGACATTTTAGGAGTAGGAGGATGAAGAATTTCTGCGTATTTATGATTTAGAATGTCGGAAATCTGCTTATTTTCATAATAAACGCATAAAAGAGGCGAAAATGAACGCACTGGACTCGTTTGACGTCGTATTACTCAAAGCACTGCAGGAAGACTGCCAGCAAACCTCCCAACAACTGGCGGAGACGATCGGCCTATCGCCCACGGCGATCCAGCGTCGCATTAAGAGATTGAGAGAGCAGGGGATTATTCACAAGGAAGTGGCGATTCTGAACTCGCAACTGCTGGGTGACAGAATGACCGTTATCATTCAGGTAATTCTGGAAAAAGGCGGACCACGGATCGTCGACGCCTTCAAACGTCGCGTCATCAAATTCCCGGAAGTGCAGCAATGCTACTACGTAGCAGGGGAATTCGACTTCGTATTAATCGTCAATGTGGCCAACATCACCGAATACGATCTACTCACCCGCAAACTGTTTCCGGACGACATGAAGATCAGTAAGTTCTACACCATCATCGCCATCGAAGCGGTAAAAGCCGACTTGAGTTTGCCGTTGTGAGTTTTTGTTGGGTTTGGCGCAGAGGGTTCTCAAAATGCAGTCACTGAGAAAATGCATGTAAGCAAACTTGTAGCTCACCGGATGTCAGTAATCCGAAATGAAGGGGATGTATTATGATCACTTTCAAATTTCCTGAAGAAAAAGAATATGTTTCTCATTACGCTAAGAAAATGAACGATTCTAGAGCGTTAAATATACTGGAGGCGGGAGAGATAGGTTCTGAAGATGAAGCTGAATATTTAAGTCGTTTCTTTTGGCGAATGGTGGATAAATCTATTGAAGATGAAGAACAAGGAACGCCATCTTTGTTTGTTGAATCCAACGAATTCTGGAATGAGAAATTAATGTATTCAATATCTGGATATCTTGAAAGACAGGGGTATGAAAATATCTGGGAGAAAGTATCCGATGAGCAATGATATCTATTGGCGGACGTATGCGCTTATGATTTTGGGCAAAAAATTCAGAAAATCACTTGAATCAGCAGAGGGCATACAACTCTACTGATACTGAGGCGCCCTAAGTCTCATCCTCTTTTTCGGCGGCCAACCTGGCAAATATTGAACATGCTGGGCGATTTCCCCGCGACTCCCTCCGTTCGCCCTGAGCTTGTCGAAGGGCTCTTAATGACTCGTTTCTTGTTCGGCAGGCGAACTCTGGAACTAGTGGATCACTAATTTGAAATCTAGCTGTTTTTTCCACCCAGACTGGTCAGTGTTTAGATTAGCGCTCTGGGAGGCCCTTCGACAAGCTCAGGGCGAACGGGGTGTGTAGATCAGGGAACTCTCTCTGTTGCGTATCCTCTCAACCCACCGCACTAGGCGGTGGGCGCCAACCACTCCAAAATTCTTCAAGCCGTCACTGTATTCTTCAGTGGTTCTGCGGCGGGTTTCGGTTTGGGGCCGAAGGCCAGGAGGAGGAGGGGGAGCATGATGAAGTCGAAGATGAGGGCGATGAGGAAGGTGAGGGAGGACATGATGCCCAGGGTCACGTTCATGTGAAAGTGGCTGAGGGAGAAGGCCAGGAAGCCGACGGACAGGACGACGGTGGATATCAGCAGGGCGGGGCCGATGCTGCGGAAGGTTTCCACGACGGCTTCGTTGGGGGACATGCCCTGATCGCGGGTCAGGCGCAGGTATTTGCTGATGAAATGCACGGTGTCGTCCACCACCACGCCCAGGGTCATGGCGAAAATCAGTACGGCGGCGAAGTCCAGGGAGCCTCCGCACAGGGACCAGACGCCAAACGCCACCAGAATGGGCGCCAGATTGGGGGCCATGGAGATCAACCCCAGGCGCACGCTGCCCAAGGTCAGCGTCAACACCAGGCCAATTAATACGGTGGCCAGGGCGGCGTTGATGATCATATTGTCCGCCAGACGCTCAATCATGTAAGAGAACATCACCAGCACCGACACGCCACGGCTTTTAAAACTGTGTACATTGTCCTGCAGCCATTGATGGGTGCGGTCCACCAGACTAATGATTTCACTGGAGCTGGAGGAAGAGATAGTGGCGATCACGCGGGTGGAGGACTTGGCGATATTGATCTCATTGTTGATCTCCTGACCGAAGGGCAGGTTAGCTTCATAGAACAGCAGCGCCTGGGCGTTGGCTTCTTGAGAGTCCGCCGTTTTATAGAACGCCTTATCGCCGTTGTGCAGAGACTTGTTGACCCGCTTCAGCGTATCCGTCAACGACGCCACATGATTGATCATGGGGTCATCGAGCAAATGCTGTTTGAAGGCTTCTGCGTCTTGCAGGAAAACCGGATCGGAAATGCCTTGTTCAACGCCGGTGTCGAGACTGAAATGGATAGTTGTGGTGCCGGCCAGGCGCTGATCGATAAAGTCCGCATCGTCCCGGAATTCAGTGCCTTTCTCGAACATCTTCACCGGATGATCGTCGATCGTGAAATAGCGTAATCCATATAGCGGCGCCGACATCAAACCCAGAAAAACTACCGCCACCAGCGCCTTTCTACGCACCAGAAATTCCCCCAGCGCCTTGCAAAGCTGACTGATCACGGAAGTGGCGGACTGGTCGCGCTGAATGTTCATTAACATCATGGACGCAGGAATCAAAATCATGGAGTTGATGTAGGCGAACAGTACGCCCAGCGCGCACATGACGCCGAGATGTTGAAACGGCGGCACATCGCTGTACAGCATGGACAAGAAGCCGATGCCAGTGGTGAGGCTGGTCAGGGTGACGGGATAAATATTCTGTTGCAGCGTATGTTTGACCGCGTCGTCCCGGTTTGGATAGCGGGCGCGACCGAACAGGAAACTGAGCGCAACGTGAATGCCCACCGCCACGCTGATGGTGAGAATGACGTGAGGCGCAATGGAGCTGTGTGGGCTGAACTCGATACCCAGAAAACCGGTGACGCCAAAGGCGGAGAAAACCGTGAGAATGGTTGAGAACACGATGCACAGGGTGACTTTCCAGGAACGGAACAGCAGCGCCATGATGATCATGAAAATCAGAAACATCAATGGAAACAACGTCGCCATATCGGCGCGGGCGTACTCGTCGAAAGCGGCGTTGAGCATGACGATGCCGCCTAAACGAATATCGATGTTGGCGTAGCGTTGTTCATAGTCATCACGAATGGAGCGCACTTTGGCGGCGGCTTCGGCGATGGCGTTTTCCTTGTCGGGAATCATCAACTGCAGATAAATGGCGGTGACCTTGCCATCGGAAGACAGCATTCTGTCCTTGATGCGCGGCTCGCTCTCGGCGATGGCGCGGCGAGAACTGAGATAACCCGGATTACGCAGTTTCTCCGGTAGAACCAGATCCTCCACCAGGATTTCTTCGGCGTCCGCCTCGATGTGCTGGAAGTTGGTGATCGAGTCCACCCGGGTGACGAAATCCACTTGCCATAACTCTTCCGTGAGCTTTTGCACGGCTTCCATGATTTCCGGGGAGAACAAGTCCGCGCCCTGGGTCGCCTCCACCGTCACGATGAGCGGATCGGTGCGGGAGTAGGTGTCCAACAGATTTTCCCAGGCCACCAGATCCACATTGTCCTTGGAAAAATACACCCGATAATCGTCATTGAATTTGATGTGTTGTAGACCCGGCGACAGAAGCACGGGAATTAACAGCAGAAACGCAATCACCCGTTTCGGGGCGGCGATGATCAGATGGGCGAGAGTGAGAGCGAGCCTGTTCATAGTGAATCACCGGATCAGTCGAAATAGTAAGTGAATGAAGCGTTGATCAATTGGTCGTCGCGCAGGGGATACAACGGATCGCTGTCGTCAGGGTCGTAACCGCGCAAAGTCAGTTCCATGGCGATATTGGGAGTCAGACGACGTTTGAAGTTGAGGTGGTAGACCGCCGCACTGTGATTGAGGTCGGCAATGGCCCCAACGATCAGCGTGCTGTCGTTGTAATCGTTGGAGGCCCAGCGCACGCCGACGAAGAGATCCTGATCGAAAGGCGTCCCCAGCGCGTCATCGCCGCGAGAGTCATAGATATACTCGGCGAAGACGCTGAGGTCCGCTTGTTCTTCGGGGCGGATAAAGGTGTATTCCGCTCCCGCCACGGCGGCGAGAAAATCCGTCGGCAATGCATAGCGCGAACTGGATTCTTCCGTGTTGTTGTAGGCGAATTCGCCTTTATATAACCAGCTTCCCGCTGTGCCTTGCACCGTAAAACCGGTAGTTCTTACTTTGTAATACAGCGGACGCAGATGTCCGGGCTCGGCGCCGGGAACAAATAGCGGGTCCTGGCGATAACCGTCGTAATGAAAGGCGGCCAGATTCACCTCTCCGGTCACTTTCTCCACTCGCAGTGCGTAACCCAGGCGATGATTGTCCCGATCATCGGTGAACAGGGCGTCGTCTTCGTCGAACTCCAGTTGTCCGCGGGTGGGATTCTCCCGCGCTTCGCGACTGGGCAGGGTGCGTTCGCGAAACCAGGGCAAAGCGTAAAACTCATACTGCATGGATTCCGCCTGATAGGCGTAGCGCACGCTGGGAGCGCCGAGTTTGTCCTGGCCCGCCGGATCGCCGGCGATGTCGCGCTGGTTGATCACATCCGCCACCTGCAACGGCAGTACGTTCACCGCTTCCACGGTGCTCCAGGACACATGACGCAGTCCGATATTGACGATATGGCTGTTGTGGAAATATTCGAAATCCAGTTCCTTGAAGTCGACGCGGTGACGATTATCGTCAACAAAATCCACGCGACCATAAGGTGTGGCCTTCAGGCTCCAGTTGTGCGGGAGGTAGGTGAACAGCTCCGCAGAGCCCGCCAGCGCTGCATTGCCGTGATCCTGAATCGGCGCGCCGTTCTGCGGATACCAGTAAATCTCAGGGCTGAGGTAGGCGCTGGTGACGGAGATGTCCGCAGCGCCGGCGCCGAGGGGCAGGGCGATGGCTAACGCCAGAGTCGCCGCGCCCGCTCGCTGTGACGCAAATCGCAAGTGTGAGTGCCTGGGCATGAGCATCCCTTTCGCCGCCGGAGTTAAAAGCGGCGCAGGGTGTCGTTGCTCACCCGGCTCAGGTTGAAGCTGTTGAACTCGCCGCCGTCAGCGGCGCCAAACACATAGTCGCTGAGCTGCAAAATGGTTTTCTTCTTGTTCTGCAGGTTCACCATCTCAAAGTGTTTGGGACGCCAGAAGCGGTTCTCGTACTTATTCCATTCGCTCAGCGTCAGGGTTTTCAGCATGTCGCCCTTGGCGTCGTAAAACTCGATATAACTGGTCTGATAGTTACTCTTGTCCACATGGGTGACCTGCTTGCTGTAACCGGAATAGCCATACACAGGCGTGCGTTCCACCACCCAGTAATCCGGCGTTTCGCTCAGCAGGTTGTATGTGTACTTGGACAGCTCTGTCGTAGAGATATCTTCCCAGCTGAACTCCGAACCCACGAAAGAGCCCGACTTGTTCTGGGCGTTGATTTTCTTGGTGCGTTTGATGGTGGGCATGAACAGCCACTGATTGTCCGCGCCTTCGGACTGTTCAAAGGTAAGCATCACCGTACCTTTGATGTCGTTGGGCTCGACGAAGATGCCGATGGTTTTATCAGGCACCCCGGCTTCCTCCATCATTTTTTTGATCACCAGGCGCTTGCTGGTGCGGCCCTGGGCGTCCACCAGAGTCATTTCCATGCGCGCTTCAGTAGATGTCCAGCCCTCGTCAATCAGGTATTGGTGGGTGTAAATCTCCAGGCCTTTTTTCTGGGACTCGGACTGATGCCGCGCGGCGATCGGGTCCAGATACCCATTGATGTTTTTCTCGTCGTAATTGCCCGCCTGAACCGCGCCGGCCGTCAGCGCCGCCGTGAGAAATGCGATGGAAAGTGCTCCTCTTTGCATGATGAATCTCCGCTGATTCCTGTGTGACCGCCGCCGGTTGTCCCGCGACTCAAGCGTCGTGGGGCCGGGACAGGTGATTGATGACGTATCGGTTGGACACTACGGGTTTGAAATAACGCGCAGCGATCTTTTTGTGCTCGGGATTGTCGATGAAGCGTTGCAGGTAGTGCTCCGACTTGAAGGTCCAGATGGAAATGAAATCTCCATAACTGACATCGGGCGACACCGCCGATAAGGATTCCTCTCCCTGCAGCCGATGAATGGGGCCGCAATCCATGCTCAACAGACCTTCGGACAGGGCGGCGAGGCGATTGAGCGCCTGCTGAAAACTGTCGATATCCGCGGCGGAGGCGTCGTCCTTGAACTTCACCATGACAATGCGCTTGTAGGCGCCGTTTTCCCGGTGAGCCCGGAACAGCCGGCTGCGCAACGAGCGCAATGCGGCGGCGGGGGCGAACTTGCGTTCTTTTTCGGTGGGAGCGGAAGCGTTTTCCGTCGCCTGAATGAGAAACCGCTCGGCGGCTTCGGCGAATTCCTCCGCTGTCTGACGCATGAGTCGCCAGAGAAAGCCGTCGTTTTCCGTCCAGGTCGCCGCGCCTTGGGTAAATAACCGGGACAATCCTGTCTCCGTTCTGAATTTACCCGTCTCTGGTTTGAATCTCATACTGGGCTCCACTTCCGAAATGCGCCTGCTGCATTCCTTATCTCTCGTTAATTCAAACACTTAAATAAAGCGTTCCAACTTTGCTATCGGCCAAATTCTTAATGAGCAGGGCGCCTCTGAGCAACCGTTAATGGTGAGACATTGTGTCCCGATTTTGGTTGTAGCCAACGAGAAGGGGAGTCAATTAAGGTTTTTCAAACAGCGAAATCACGGATTGCAGGCTCATGTTATTCATCGAAGGCGAATACGAAACCATAGAAGACTGGGTAGCCGATGCGGATACCGGATACTTCAAACGCACCAGGCCGGGCTCGCAACGTCAGGACGCCGCGGTGCTTTCGAAACTGCTGCGTAAACGCAAGGCGTACAAACGCTTCCATGCGGACTGCGTCATTCCGGAAACGGATGTGGAGTACATCCTGCAGCAGGCCAGTCTGTCGCCTTCGGCCTTCAACATACAGCATTGGCGCGTGATTCGGGTGCGGCGCCAGGCGCTCAGAAACGAGATTCTGAAAGCGGCCTGGAATCAAAAGCAGATCAGCGAAGCGGCGGAGATCCTGGTGGTGTGCGCCGACAAGAAAGCCTGGGCCACTCCCGGCATGCCGTTCTGCCACAGCCGTAATCCCCAGGACCGTGCGGCGTTCGCCAACATGCTGCGTTCCATTTACGCAAATAATCCTGCGCTGGAAAGAGATGAGGCCATGCGCTCCGCGAATCTGTTCGCCATGTCGGTGATGTTGATTGCGGAATCGCTGGACTATCAGAGCTGCCCCATGTCCGGGTTCAACTACAAACGGGTTTCCGAGCTTCTGCATCTGGATGAAGACAGAGTGGAGATCGCCATGATTCTGACCATAGGCAAAGGCGTCAGCCAGCCGGGGACAGGCAAAAGGCGCATTCCGGCGGCCCGTTTCACCCATGAGGACAAGTACCGGGATTGAACGGCGGGCGCAGGGACGCTTCGGCGGACTCCACTGCGACAACAATTAAAAGCACGCGAAACGAAGACTGTCTTTAGAAGGAGGCACTGTGGACACCATATTCATTATGGGCGCAACCGGATTCATCGGCGAGGAAACCGCCAGAAGCCATATCGCCAAAGGCAATAAAGTACTGGGACTGGCGCGTAGTGAAGCCAGCGCCGCTAAGTTGAGATCCATCGGCGTCACGCCCGTCATGGGCGATGTCTACCGCCCCGAAGAGTGGCTGTCAAAGCTGCCCAAGATCGATTACGCCATCAATGTGCTGGGCTTTTTCACTGACGGCATGCCGGCGCGCTTCAGCGTCAGCCACGCGGAAAAGTGCTGCGAGAAATACACCCGCTGGATCAAAGTCACCATCGATCTGGCGCGCAGAAAAGGCATCAAAGCGGTGGTCAACGTCACCGGCACCACCATCTTCGAAGACATGGGCGTGGACTGGGTGACGGAAGAAACCCCCATTCGCTACACCCCCTCCGGTTTCAACCGGGTCGCGACGCCCGCCACCAAGCTGTGCCAGCAGGCGATTGCCGAAGGATTGCCGTTGATCATCGCCGTGGCCCCCAGCGTGGTGTACGGCGACAAGCCCACGTCCTCTTTTGACGAAGTCTTCGTCAAGCCGCTGGAAAAAGGGCAGATGGGCGTGGTCGGTGACGGTAAGAACTACATCACCACGGGGCATGTGGAAGATGTCGGCCGCGCCATCGCCCATATCACTGACGTCAAATACGCAGGCGAATTCTTTCACATCGCCGACGACCAGCCGGTCACTCAGCGCGAATTCGTCACGTCCATCGCCAGAGCGCTGGGCAAGACGCGGGTGATGACCATGCCGAGATGGCTGGTGGCGATCCTGGGCGGCAAGTGCGCGGTGGAGTTCATGACCTTATCCCAGCGCATCAGCAACGCCAAATTGAAGAGCACCGGCTTCACCCTGAAACACCCGCGTTTTCTCGATGAAGTCGGCGATGTGGTGCGCAGCATGAGACGCGCCCGCGCAGGTCAAAAACTGCAGGCGTCGCCCGCCTGATTCCCGCAACGCCAGCAAGGAGACAAACATGGATTTTCGCTTTATCAACAATCGCCTGGATGAGTCCATCGCCATTCTGGAACTGGACGATCCGTCCGCCAACACACTGACTTACGACCTGCTGCATGAACTGGAATACAAGTTCCTGGCGCTGGAGGCGGACCCGCAGGTGCAGGCGATCATCATCACGGGCAAGGGCGCGCGCTTTTTTTCCGGCGGAGTGAACATCGGCATGCTGCTGACCGCGGGCAAGAAGTTCAACTCCAACTTCATTCTGTACGCGGCGGAAGTGCTGGAGGCGATCACTCATTCCAGGAAGCTGATCGTCGCCGCCATCAACGGCAACATTACTGGCGGCGGACTGGAGTTGGCGTTGGTGGCGCACAAGCGTGTGGCGGTGGAAGGCGAGTACAACATCGGTTTCCCTGAAGTGCGCCTGGGCGTTATCCCTGGCATGGGCGGCACGCAACGTCTGACGCGTCTGGTGGGACCGCAGACCGCGCTGGAAATGATCACCCAGGGGCAGTTCATCAGTGCGGAGCGGGCGAAAGAAATCGGTCTGGTGGATGAGATTTATCCCCAGGAAGGCTTCCTCAATCGCGCCATCGCGTTCACCCGCGAGCAACTGAACGCACTGAAACCGGCTCCGACGCTCTCCGGCGAAACCGGCGCAGCGCTGGCGCAGAGCCTGAGCACGCCGTTCCCTGAAGGATTGGCGACCTTGCGCAAAGAGAACGGGCTGGCGGTGATTACGCTGACCGAAGCCAGCGCCTCGGCGGATGCGTTCTCCACCTTGCGCGCGCTCAACGAACGGCTGCTGGAGGCCCGCATCGACGAAGACGTATACGCCTTGGCGATCGACCTGTCTGCGGGCCTCCTGCGAGCCGACGAGCTGATAGATAACGATGACTTCGTGGTCGAGTACGGACGCAGGGTGTTCTCCCGCATCGACGGCTTCGCCCGCCTGTGCGTGCTGTATTGCGACCGCGCCATGTCGGAGCTGGAAATGGAGCTGGCGCTGGCTTGCGACTTCCGCTTCTGCGACCAGGCCGGCCTGAGTGCGGAGGTGGCGCTGCCCACCGGCGAGCTGCCGATTCTGCAGCGCTATCCCAGCCAGCTTCCCGCGGCGCTCGCCGGCAAGCAAGTGACGCTGGCGCGACTGGTTGAAACCGGCCTGTTCCGCTGCATCGACGAGGAAGAACCCCTGGCCTGGGTGGCGCGTTACATGACCCGGTTTCTGCCTCCCAACGGCGCCAGCACCGCCATCGGCTACGCCAAGCTGGCCATCAGCAAAGGCTATGCGGAGAGCATTCCCTCAGCGCTGCTGCTGGAGCGCCACCTGCAGGAGCAACTATTCATCGGCGCGGACAGTCAGGAAGGCATGAGCGCGTACATCGAAAAACGCACACCCAACTTTAAAGGGGCATAGGAAAATGGCCGCCATTAACGAATACACCATTGACAAGAAGTATCACGACGCGTTGATCGAATGGCAGCGCAAGAACTTCCCGGACATCGGTCTGCTGGAGAAGTATTGGGATGTCTACTTCCCGAATGATCCGGCCTGGCGTTTGACCGCCAAACTCTCCGAAGTGAAAGTGGATGTCATCAATCAGGGCAAGTATCAGGGCGTGAAGAAATACGCCACCGCCCGCGAGATGAAAGGCTCCATGCTGTATCAGGCGCTGCGCATCATCAAGGCCCAGTGCAGCACTGAACTGGGCTCTATCCAGCAGCATATGGACACGGTGAACACCTGCTACACGGATAAGGCGAAGTTCAGCGTGTTGCGCATCATGGCGGAAGAATTTCGTCACGCCTATCAGATGTTCTGGGTGTTGTCTCACGACCCCAGCTGGTCCACCACCGGGTCCAGCCGTATTGCGGAAAACACCCTGGACGAGCTGCTGTCCATGAACACCGGCTCCCACGTGTTGGACGCCTTCAACATTCCGTTCACGGACTCGCTGGATAACGTCACTTTCGCCTGCTTTATCGACCGGGTGGGGCGCTTCCAGCTCACCATGCAGGAAGAGTTCGCCTACGCGCCCATGGCCGCCAGCATGCGTCCCATGCTGAAAGAAGAAGCCTTCCACCTGAAAACAGGTTGGGAAGTGCTGAAGGAAATCTGCGAAATGGCGGCGGTGGGCGAAGGTCCCTGGACCCTGGCTGACATCCAGAAAAAGATCAATCTCTGGTATCCCCGCGCGCTGGAGATGTTCGGCAGCGAGGAGGGCGGCGAGTCCAATCTCGAATTCAGTTTCAAAACCATGTCCAACAAAGAGGCGATTGGCGGCTACATCAAAGAGATCGAGTGGCTGCTCAACTCTCTCAACGCGGCCATCCTGCAGCGTCGACACCCTGAACTGAGCAAGGAGCAGGTGCGTCTGATGGCGAAAGAAACCGCGATTCTGAGGCTGCCTTCCACTCGCTTCCTGCGCTTCCGCAGCGGCGAGGCGATACATGAATCCACTTTCGATGTGGATGGCAATCGCATCAGCCCCTTTGAATACATCAATTACCTGACCCGTGTGCTACCGGAGAAACTGTGTAGCACGGAGTACTTCAGAAGCTACACGGACAGGATTCGTCAGGCGCTGCCGACCATGACGGCGGCGTAGACGAGGACACTGGATAGAAACGGTCACATTAATACGGATGGATAAAGTTATGTACGACGTTGCAATCATCGGATCAGGATTCGGAGGCGCCGCAAGCGCCATCATGCTGGCGAAACTGGGCCACACTGTGGCGCTGATTGAAAAGGGCAAGCACCCGCGTTTCGCTTTGGGCGAATCGACTACGCCCATTATGAGCAAGACGATTCGGCACCTGGGTCAGAAATACGACATTCCCGAGTTCGTCAATCTGGCCAGTTACGACACCATCATGAACGCGCACATGCCGATCACCTGCGGACCCAAAGAGTTGTTCCACTACTTCTGGCATGAACCTGGACTGTCCTCCGCCAAACTGAGCAATGGCGCCGTGCCCGAAATCATCGTGCAGACGCCGGAAGTGGACACCCAGTTGTACCGTGCGGAGAGCGACAAATATCTGGTGGACGTGGCGATCAGCTACGGCGCGGATTATTTCGAGGAAACCACCGTTGAAGACATTGAATTCAATGACGACGGCGCGGTGATCAAGTGCTCCCGTCCAGACGGTAGCGCCAGCGAAATCAAGACCCGATTCATCATCGACGGCACCGGCCATCGTTCGCTGATTTCCCAGCGTTACGACCTGATTGTGCCGCAGGAAGAGCTGGATACCCCGCTGAAAAGTCGCAGCATTTTCACTCACTTCAAGGATATCGGCGATTTTGAAAGCAGTCTGGAATGCGACGAGGCCTTTATCGGACGCACCCCGGTTCCGCGTATTCGCGGCACCCAGCACCACTGCTTCGACGGCGGCTGGATCTGGTTCATCCCGTTCGACAACGGCGTCACCAGCGTGGGACTGAACCTGGATATCGACACCTATCCAATCAATGACAAAACCGGGGAAGAAGAATTCTGGGAGATCATCGGACGTTATCCGATTGTCGAAAAGATGTTGAAGGGACGCGAAACCTTGATGCCGTTTATCAAGACCAAACGCATTCAGTTTCGCACAAAACAAGCGGTCGGCGATCGTTGGGCCATGTTGCCGGGTTCGGCGGTAGGAGGTGATGGTTGGTTTAGCACCGGACTCGGCTTTACCTTACTTTGCGCACATCGCATCGTAGACATGCTGCATACCAAGATGCTCAAGGACGACGACTTTTCCCGTCAATATCTGGAGAACTACGAAACCGCGCTGTTCAAGGAGTGGAAGTACGTCTGCCGCATGGTGGACGGCATCTACAAGAGCATGCGCCACTTCGAGGTGTTCAAGTACTACTGCTTCTTCTGCTTCATGGGCGCAGAGAGCTTCGTGCACCGCGGCGGCATCAAACGTCCGCACGATCTCAACTACCTGCTGCTCAACGTCGGCGACGACAACTTTGTCGCCAAGTTCGAAGAGTTCTACACCATGGTGAAAGACCTGCACGAACGCGATGAAGTGACCCAGGAACAGCTCGACTACCTGCGCGATTTCGTGCGCTTCGAAATGAAAGACTACAACTACCGGGATTACGGCAACCCCATATACGGCGGCGTGCACCGCCGGTTGGACAAGTCATCCAGATTTTTCGCGGAACTGGCCTGATCAACTGAGAAACGACCACGGAGAGGACAACATGGTTGCGAGTAATCTTGATCCTATAAGCGTTGATGTCGTCGTAGTGGGCGGAGGCATCGCGGGGTGCTGGACGGCGCTGAAGCTGTTGCGCAAGGGCATCCCCACCGCCATCGCCTTCTACAGTGATAGCGATCGGGGCGGCAAGCTGGGCGCTTCCGCCTTGTCAGTGGGCGCCATCAACACCTCTCCGTTGACGCGGGGGGATTATCTGGAATGGTTGACTGACCTGGGGCGCGGACAAGAGCACTCCGACGTCGGCGCCATCACCAGAAATCACCTGGCGTCGGAACTGGACGCGCTGCTGGAGTTCGACGCGCTCAAGAACATCCAACTGGGTGTGGCGCTGAAATCCGGTTCCGGTCGTCATCTGTTGGCGCGGCTGCTGCAGGAAATCCGTTATCTGGGCGGCGTCGTTTTAGACAACGCCTGGGTGACCCGCATCGTCGCCGACGCCAAGCGCTGTCATGGCGTGCAGTATCAAAGCGGCGATCAGATCGGCGCGGTGTACGCTGGCGCGGTGGTGCTTGCTTCTGGCGGCTACTCAGGCCTGTTCCATGGTTCGGTGAAAACCGGCACTTACGGGTCCGTGCACGGTCGTCATCTCGCCGCCGGCGGCTGGTTGAGCAATCTGGAATTCGTATTCAAACATGGGTACGGGCAACCAGATCTGGGCACTCTGACGCCGACGGAAGAACTGCCCGGCGCGGAAATCTATGACGAAAACGGCGAACACGTAGACTGGCTGGAGCAGGAGCTGTTCTACGGACGCGGCACCAGCAACCACTTCCAGGCGTTCATGACCTGGCGTAAAGGCGGCGACCTTAAATACTACGTGGACTTCCGCTATCGCGAACTGCACCGCAGCGTCAAACGCATCGCGATAGTCGGTTCCGACGATATCGAAGACATCTGCGCGGACAAAGAAGCATTGATCGCCGGTCTGGTGGAGCGCTGCCCGGAAGCCAATCAAGAAGCTTTGAGAGAGATTCTTGCAGCGGTGAACCAGCACGAACGGGAATACAACTTTGAGACGTTCAGCGAGATCAAGGCGCTGGTCGCGGACGCCTATCCGGTGGATCGCAGCCGTATCCGTCAGATCTCCTATTTCTCCATGGGCGGCGTGGCTCACCACAAATTCAAAACCAACCTGAAGAACGTATTCGTGTGCGGCGAAGCCATGCACGATTACGGCGCTCATCGGGTGGGAGGGTTGCCGTGGGCGCTGTA
Organism: Hahella sp. KA22; assembly: GCF_004135205.1. Taxonomy (NCBI): domain Bacteria; kingdom Pseudomonadati; phylum Pseudomonadota; class Gammaproteobacteria; order Oceanospirillales; family Hahellaceae; genus Hahella; species Hahella sp. KA22. The sequence goes on from NZ_CP035490.1 coordinate 3,113,695, forward strand.
TCTCTGCGCCGCCAAAGTGATTTCAGAAAAGATCGATTTGCTCAAGCGGCAGGGACATTTGCTGTCCACGCCGTTCGAGCTGGATGACAAAGCGTCCGCCTATGACAAGAAGTTGGTGGCGGAGTTGCAGCAGGGATTGCAGCGCTATCAGGAAAGCGGCGTGGATGTTGAAGGCGCGGCAGCCTTCGCCGACTGGATTCGGGATCAACGACGCACGCTGACGGCGCAACACCGGGAACTGGATGACGTGGTGGCCTATCTGCTGGTGGGCGAGGCCATTATGCGCTCCTCCCTGGCCCGGCAGGAAAGCCGCGGCTGTTTCTTCCGGGACGATTTCGGGGATGAAAATCCCGCCCTGAGCTCACAACGGACGCTGACCCGCTATGACTCAGAATCCGATGAAGTACACGCGGAGCTGATCAGCGCCGAACAACTCTCCGCAATGATAGACAGAGGGCGATTAGCGATGGACGACAAATCTTTGATAAGCAGCGCGGCCACAAAAAACGCGGCTTACTTTCTGTTGAAAAAGCATGTTGAAACCGGACTTGGCGGCAAAGCGGCGGTGGAGACGCTGGACGTTTCATACACTTACGACGAACTGTGGAGCCTGACCAGTCGATACGCCGGTTTCCTGAAAGCCAGCCGTATCGACGAGGGCGACCGCGTGGCGCTGCTGCTGAACGATCGTCCCGAATATCTGGCGATGTTCCTGGCGACGCAGCAAATCGGCGCTATTGCGATCCCGCTCAATACCTTCTCGAAAGAGCAGGAATTGACCCATTATCTGGAGGATTCCGGGGCCAAGCTGCTGATCACCGAGGCGGAACTGGTGGCTCGTTACTCCGTAGAGCAGATCAACGAGCAGACTCATGTGGAAGTGGTCAGCTATGAAGATATTCCTACCGCGCGCATGGAGCCGGTGGAGGATATCCTGCCGGTGAGCGATGAAACCATCGGCTTCATTCTCTACACCTCCGGCAGCACCGGCAAACCCAAAGGCGCGATTCATCGCCAGGTGAGCATGGGCTTCAGCGCGGAGAACTTTGCGCGCAAAACCCTGAAGATCAACGACCGCGACCGTATTTTCTCTTCCTCCAAGTTGTTCTTCGCCTATGGACTGGGGAACTCGCTGTACTTCCCATTGTACTTCGGCGCCACCGCGCTGTTGTGCAGCACCAAGGCGGCGCCGGAAGTAATTCGCGATATTTTGGGACAACTCAAGCCGACGGTGTTCTTTGCTGTGCCGGCGGTGTATCGGGGCATCCTGGAGGGCGGTGGCGCAACGGAAGACAATTTCCGCTCCGTACGCTTGTGCGTCAGCGCCGGCGAAGCGCTGCCGATCAAGCTGGCGCAACAGTGGTGCGCCGCCACCGGTGTGGAAGTGCTGGATGGCATCGGCAGCACTGAGGCGTTGCATATCTTCTGCGTTTCCAACCATTCCTCCGCCAAGGAGAGCTATTACGGCCGCGCCGTGCCTGGCTATGAACTGTGCGTGTGCGATGAGAACGGCAAAGTCCTGACGGAAAACGCCATCGGCGAGCTGCGGGTGAAAGGGCCCACCCTGGCGCAGGGCTATTGGAACAATCCGGCCAAAACGGCGGAAACCTTCTACGACGGATCGCTGTTGACCGGCGACCGCTACTTCGCCAACGACAAAGGCGAATATGTGTTTGTCGGCAGACATGGCGACACCTACAAATCGTCCGGCCTGTGGGTCTCCACTCTGGAGATCGAAGCAGTGCTCGGCGAGCTGGCGGCGGTGGCGGAGTCTTCCGTGGTGGTGTTTCAGGGCAACGACGGGCTGTTGAAATCCAAAGCCTATGTGGTGGCCCGGGAAGCGGAAAGCTTCGAGGACAAACAGCGGGTGGAGACGGATACGCACCGCTTCCTGCGTGAACGTCTGCCCAAATACAAAACCCCTCATTGCGTGGAGGCGCTGGACGAACTGCCCCGCACCGCCACCGGCAAAATCGCCAAGGCGATCCTGCGGGATATGGCTCAGGAAGTCATCTGGGCCAGACCTGTGAGAGAAAGCGCTCCAGAACGGGAGCTGAACATGGCGCAGTAGCGCCGCACTCTAAACGCCGGCGTTGGGATGGGCCCGGCGCGGCGGACTAATAAAAAAACTTCCCCCAAAGAAACTGATTCCGCCTGCGGGCGGAGGAGGTGGGGGGCTCTAAACAATACTCTTACGGAGAGAAGTAGAATGAGCTTCAGTAACCCAAAGTACTATTCAAACACGGCCACACTTTACAGCGCGGCTTTGGATGAGGGTGACTACCACGATTGGAAAGACTCCATCATTACAGGCCTGATGGGATTCATCACCCCGTTCCCGGAGAAAATGCGCATCAACCGCGCGTTTGTCCGGCAGATGTACGAGGGCTACCAGCAGGAAGGCTTCAACAATATTCTGGATATCGGCGCGGGCCCGATCCCCAGAGGTCATGAGTGGGCCACCGAAGCCAATATCATGTATGTCGATCACAACCCGGATATCGTTGAGCACGCCCGTAGAAAACTGCCCGCCGGCGCCAGCGCAAGATACGAAACCTCCAGCGTCGGCGCGTTGCCAGGGCTGCTGGAAAAAGGTCTGGTGGACGGCTTCTTCGACGACTCCAGAAAAGTGGCCTTCGGTTCCAACGCCGTGTTGATGTTCGTGGACGACGCGGAGATCAAAAGCACCTTCCAGTACCTGTACGAGTGGTGCGCGCCAGGCTCAGTACTCAAGATCAGCACCACCGGCATCACCGGATCGGAGAGCGACCTGCGCGCCAAGTTCATTCGCACCTTCTTCAAGAAGGTGAATGCGCCCATGCACGTTCGCAACGTGGATAAGTTCTGCGAACTGTTTGCGCCCTGGAAAGTCACGCGTCGTCCCATGCCCTTGTGGGAGTGGGTGAACTGGCCGCCTTCCAAAATGACGGCGGGCATCGGTTTCGATATCTACGGTATTGAACTGCGTAAAGAGTGATTCGCGTCAGGCATGCCGGGCGGTTCGCCCGCTCTTCCCATGGATCGCGGTTAACGCACGAGGAATAAGATATGGATAACATACACAAGGACATCCCTTTCGGGAGTCCGGTTCAGGTGGGGCAGGGCGTTTTCCTGCTGAAAATGCCGCTGCCGTTTCGCCTGGATCATATCAACCTGTATCTGATCGATGATCAGGACGGGTGGATTCTGGTCGATACTGGCCTGAATCATCGCGCTGTGCGTGAAACATGGGAAGAGTTGGCGGATACGGTCTTCCAGCAAAAGCCGATCAAGAAGATCCTGATCACCCATCTGCATCCGGATCATATTGGTCAGGCGGCCTGGCTGCAGCGTCGCTTCAAGGCGGACGCCTACATTTCCGAAGGGGACTGGCTGATGGCGCAGCGGCTGTGGTTTTCCCCCGCGGAAAGCGCGATTCCCCGCTACGCCGCGCACTATCGGGCGTTTGGCGTGGACGGGGAACGCTTCGAACAACTGATCGAAAACCGCGGCAACTATCAGCGTCTGGTGAAGGAACTGCCTTTACAGGTCAAGTTCCTGCGCACCGGCGATATCATCAGCGCCGCCAGCGGCGACTGGCGTGTCGTCTGCGGCAGCGGTCATTCTCCAGAGCACCTGTGTCTGTGGAACGAGGCCAGCCGTGAGATGATCACTGGCGACCATGTGTTGCCGAAAATCACCCCGAATATCGGCATCATTGTGGGCGGTCTGTCTAACCCACTTGAGAACTACCTGTTGTCCCTGGAGGATTTTCTGGCGATTGATTGCGCCAGATATTTTCCTGCTCACGGGTTGCCCTCAGAGAACTACCATGAGCGCATCGCCGAGATCAAAATGCATCACCATCGGCAGTTGCAAAAACTCCTGAGCGGTTGCGGCGAACCGACCACTGTTTATGAAGCCGTAGGCATGTTGTTCAACACGGAGCTGCCGCCTCACCAGTATATGTTCGCGCTGGGAGAAACCGCCGCGCACCTGCGTTATCTTGAAAGCATCGGTTTGATGCATCGCGAGGGTGAGAAAACCTGGTCTTTCAAATCCATCTCCCAAGCGGACCAGCAGAGGGAGGAAACCGCCTGCGCGTCTTCGGTGTAAGGCCATGACGGAGAGGAGCGGCGGGGTGTTCAAGATCAGGAAAGTCCTGGTGTCTGGCGCAACGGGATTCGCCGGGAGCCATATTCTGGAAGCGTTGAGCAGAGTGCCAGGAATCCGGCCTATCGCCGCCTGCCGTCATCCCGGCGCGCTGCCTGTAGAAGTATGCTGCGAAGTGCGCGAGGGCGATTTGCGCGACGCCAATTACATCAAGGATGTGTGCCGCGGCGTGGATGTGGTGATTCACGCTGCGGCCTGGACGTCTCTATACGGGCATCGCGAAAGTTCGCAACGCCTGTATTTTCAACCGACCTTGGGATTGATCGAGGCGGCGCGGCAGGCGGGGGTGAAAGTCTTCATTAACACCAGCACCGCTTCCGCCGCCGCGCCGGAGCGTTCCTCCGACCCCTATAGTCCAGGCGTCGAGCCTCCTTATTGGCCGCATCTGTGCAATCTGGTGCGCATCGAAAATATCCTGCGCGGATACGCCCGCGATTGGTTCAAGGTCATTAACCTGCGCATGGGAATTTATGTTGGGCGACGCTATCGCGTAGGTTTTCTGCCGATACTGCTGCCGCGCCTGAAAACACGACTGATTCCCTGGATTCGCGGCGGTAAAACCAGCCTGCCTCTGATCGACGGTCGCGATATCGGTCAGGCGTTTTCCCTGGCTGCGCAATGGACGCCGGGAGAAAATTTCGCCGCCTTCAATATTGTCGGTTCGGGCCCACCGAGTGTGCGTGAGGTGATCGAATACATCGCCGACCGGCATCAGATTCCCAAACCCTGTTACAGCGTGCCGTTTCCCGTCGCCTATGGCGTGGGCGAACTGATGGAGCTGATTGATCCGTTAATGCCTTTTGATCCCCTGGTCACGCGCAGTCTGATCCACTTGCTGGAGGAGACCGGCGCCGACAACAGCCGCGCCACCGCTGTGTTGGGTTATCAGCCACAGATCGACTGGCGACGCTCCATTGACGAACAAATTGAAGAAATATGCCGCCAGAATACCCTGGCGCCTATGCATAATTTGTTAGAGACCTGAGAGTCTGTTTAAATTGCGGACTTTATTGGTACGTTCTGCGCAGCCTGCGCCGCGCCGTGGATATGGGAAATGGATCGCATAATGGAATCTCTTTTGTCCTTCATCAACAATTCTGTCTTATCGCTGGTCTATAGTGTTCTGGATCTGCCTCGCGAAATCACCGCTCGCAATGTTGCGGAGCGCCATCAGCGCAACTTGAGCGCGCTGGAAGCAGCGCTGAAGGAAGGTGGTCAAGCCAGTTCGACCATTATTTCCGATGGCGTGCGCAGGCAGGCGGTTCTTGACTATGATGGGGAATTCAGGGCGACCCTCACGGGGGAAGAAAAGGAGTCGACAACGATGGGGTTTCAAACCATCGACGCGCTGGATGAATACTTAACAAACTCAACGCCTTTCAGGGCGCGTGACTTTATTGCGTAACACCATGCTTAAAATAAAAAAGACGGAAAGGATTCATTATGAATAAAGACATCTGGTTGATTTATCACAAATCCTCACTCAGCCCCCGTTCGTCCATCAATATGGACGGCTCCGATTACATGGTGGGCGTCAGCGCTGTTCCCGCCAGAGAAATGATGGAAGCGATTGAGCTGTTCAAAGAGCATCTGCGGGAAGACTACATGGCCCCCATGGAGTTGTGGAAGTGCGTGAAATGGGGCTCCGGCGATTATGGTCTGGAAAGTGAAATCGGCGCGGATATCGAAGAATCCGTCACCCTTGCTCAGGCCAGCAACACCACTATCACCACCGGTATTTCCTCCGAATTTCTCGCTGATCTTGAAGAAGAACTCGTTGCGGTGAAGCCTGGGTGACGCAAAAGTAAGACGGCAAGACGCGTTGTTCAAAATCCGTCTTCTACAGAGACCAAACGCGCAAGCCCTTACTGAGTAACGTAAATTTAAGGGGCGGCGAAACGGGCGCATTTGTTCAAGTGCGTGCGTTTTGTTGTGCGTGTCTATCCGCCAGTCATTCAGGTGACGTAGTCTGGTGGTCTGAATCTATCTCTATTTAAACTAGAACACCCCGACCCGCATCGTTATAATCGCCGGCTTTTTTCCAAAAAGGGGCCAGTTATGTTCGCCGGTTTTGATTATGGGACCTCCAATTGCGCGCTGGGCGTGATTCGTCGCGGAGAAGAGGCGTCATCGGAGGTGAAGTTGCTGGGCCTGGATCGGGACTCGGTGTTGCTGCCTTCCAATCTTTATGCTCTGGATCGCAGTCTGGTATGTGAATACGTGGCCGGGCGCATTGCTGATCCAGACGCCCGTGAATCTTATCTCGCCTCCCGACCCAACGCAGCCGGACAGGCGCAACGGGCCCGCCGCGAGCTGAGCATCGGCTCCGACGAACAAGTGTTGTGTGTCGGCCGGCAGGCGGTGGATCTGCACATCGAAGCGCCGGATGAAGGCTTTTATATCAAGTCTCCCAAATCTTTCCTTGGCTCTGGCGGTCTGAGTCGGCCGCAACTCGACTTCATTGAAGATGTGGTCACCGCCATGATGATATGGGCGAAATCCCAAGCGGAGGCGAGCGCGGGAGCGGAGCTGTCGCAAGCGGTGATCGGTCGCCCGGTGAATTATCAGGGCGCGGACAGCGACGCGGCGAACCGGCAGGCCATGGAGATCATGACCTCCGCGGCGCAGCGGGCGGGATTCAAAGACTTTGAGTTCATGTACGAGCCTCTTGCTGCGGGCGTTAACTTCGAAAGCCGTATGCAGCAGGATCAGGTATTGCTGGTTGTCGATATCGGCGGCGGCACCACCGACTGCTCCATGGTGAGAATGGGGCCGTCGCACCGCAATAACGACAATCGCAGCGATGACTTTCTGGCGCACTGCGGCCAGCGCACCGGCGGTAATGATCTGGACATCTATCTGACCTATAAAGGCCTGATGCCGTTGTTTGGTCTGGGAACCGATAAGAAATCCGGCCTCACGATGCCCACACAGCCGTTTTGGAGCGCCATCGAAATCAACAATGTGCGCACTCAGGCGGAATTCAGCGCCTGGCAGACCCGTGATGACATCGCACAGCTATGCCGCGACGCCAAACGCCCAGAGTTGTTGAACCGTCTGTTGCTGCTGCAGGAAGGACGTAAGAGCTATCAGTTGGTGCGCAGCGGAGAGCAGGCCAAGATTGAACTGTCGGACGTTGACGCCCATGAGGTGAATCTCGACTACATCGAAAAAGGCCTCAGCCAGCCTTTGGACCGCGCGATGTTGGGCGAAGCGATTCAAAATCCGCTCAACCGGATTATCGACATCGTGCGCGAGGCGCTGAAGCTGGCGCAGTGTCGCCCGGATCTGGTGTACCTCACCGGCGGCAGCGGCAAATCCCCGGTTATCCGCGCCGCGCTTGAACAGGAACTGGGCGAGATTCCCGTCGTAGACGGCGACTTTTTCGGCAGCGTCGCGGCGGGCCTGACCCAATGGGCCGCCAAAATCTACCGATAACAGGCTGCCGATAAAGGTACGGATGAAGTTACGGATAAAGGCCGAAAAGTAAGGAAATAAAATGGAGCGAGTGATCAAGAAACTAACGTTAGGATTGTTTGGGTTTTGGTTACTTGCTTTGATGGTCGCACTGATTACCTTGCGTAATTGTCCTGGCGCAATCGAGTGCAGTCAGCATGACGATCGCATCCTGTTGACGTCTTTGCAAAGCGCGCTGCGTTTGTATCAGCTCGACCACAACGCACTGCCTACAAGAGAGCAGGGATTACAGGCATTGAACAGCGGTTACCTCACCACAGTTCCTAAAGACGCCTACGGGCAAGAGTTCCGGTATTCTCCCGAACCCTGGCATGGGGTGGAAATGACGCTGTACTCCATCGGTCCCAATGGCGTCGATGAAAAAGGTGAGGGCGACGATATCGTGAACTGGGACAAAGCCTATTCCTGCGGTATCTTCAATCCCTGTCCTACCTTCTGTGAGCGCGCCCAAAATTGGGCGATTAAAGCCGGAATTTTCTTGCTTCCCATCATCTGTCTGGCGGGACTGATATGGCTGACGATCTTTGTAAGAAACAAGGGGCAGGGGAGCTGAGAGAGATTGGAGGGGCGCTGGGGTTGAAAAGCGAAAGGTGGATGACTGGGAAAAGTTATTTCAACAATGTTCAATTTACGGGGGAGAAATTTCCAAACACCCGCTTTTTAACTAGAGTCGCGCTGCTAAAACTGGCGGGCGCTTGGCTCATTTTGGGCTATCTTCCTGTGATAGTTCGTCATCCTTGCATTCCCTTTATTCTATTCCGCTTCTACCTGCATATAGTCTATATAAGCGTTGAGTCCATCCTCTGCTTCTTGCTGCGAGGCATAGGGACCGATGGGAATTTGTTCGCGGGTCAGGTAAAACCACTCGCCGTTTTCGATATAAAAACGATCTGAGCGATCGTAGCTGGGACGCTGGAGAGCGTCGTCGGTGCGTGTCATTTGGTTCATGTCTACTCCATAAGAAACTGCTGTTAGAACCTGGGAGGCGAAAAATTATACACACTTACACTTTGTTACAAAAGGGCGAAATGTCTCGCCCTTCTAAGACTTTCAGCGAATACCCCTATTTTTGACTAGGGTACTCCCCAGGGTTTGAGCCATTTTTGGGGGCTCCAGTATGGCGTCAGTCGATTAACTTGAGAGGCCTCTTTGAACTCTCAGTATTCGACCGACGCTCCGGTCGTTGTGACCTCTTTTGTTGCTGGCGATATCAGCGGACGCGGCCGTTCTTCCAAGCCTTCAACAGCTCGTCGTAAGACGCCGTAACGCCCTTGGGTTTTTCATTGGATAGTTTGGGCTTGGGCGCGCCGGGTTGGCGCAGCCAGTAGTCTGCGCCCTTGACCTCACTGGCGTCCGCGATTTTGGGCGCGCAGGATTGCAGCTCCATATTTCTCTGAATCACCGCCATCGCCCGATCTTGCCTTTCCGCCAGGGTGTCCAGCGCCTGCTGCGGCGTTTTCTTGCCAGTGATGGCGTCCGCCAGCGTCGGCCACCAGTAACGTGACAGCTTCGGATAATCCGGCACGTTGACGCCGGTGGGCGTCCAGGCTTTGCGGGCGGGACTCAAGTAGAACTCCACCAGTCCGCCCAGTTTAGGCGCGGCTTTTTGCATGGCGGCGGATCTCAAGTCGGATTCGCGAATCGGCGTCAGGCCCACCAGGGTTTTCTTCAATGAGACGGTTTTAGCGACGGTGAACTGCGCATACAGCCAGACTGCTTTTTGCCGGGTTGGGCTCATGTTTTTGGGAATGGTCCAGGAACCGGCGTCCTGATAACCCAGTTTCATCCCCTCCTGCCAATAGGCGCCGTGAGGCGAGGGCGCCATACGCCATTTTGGCGTGCCATCGCTGTTCACCACTGGCAACCCAGGCTTGGTCATGTTGGAGGTGAAGGCGGTGTACCAGAAAATCTGCTGGGCGATGTGGCCTTGCGCGGGAACAGAACCCGCTTCACTGAAATCCATTTTGATGGCTTCCGGCGGCGCGTACTTCTTCAGCCAGTCGATATATTTCTCCAGTGAGTACACGGCGGCAGGACTGTTAGTCGCGCCGCCGCGATCCATACTGGAGCCTACCGGATGGCAACCTTCGATGCGGATGCCCCATTCATCCACGGGCTTACCGTTGGGCAGGCCTGGGTCTCCCGCGCCGGCCATGGAAAACCAGGCGTCGGTGAAACGCCAACCCAAAGACGGATCGCGCTTGCCGTAATCCATGTGTCCGTAAACCCGCTCGCCATCGATGTGTTTGACCTTGTTGGTGAAGAAGTCGGCGATGTCCTCATAGGCGGACCAGTTGATCGGCACCCCGAGTTCGTAGCCGTAAATCTCTTTGAACTTTTTCTTCAGGTCAGGGCGTTGGAACCAGTCGTAGCGAAACCAGTAAAGATTGGCGAACTGTTGATCGGGAAGCTGATAGATCTTGCCGTCGAGCCCGGTCACGAAGCTGACTCCGATAAAGTCGTTGATGTCCAGAGTGGGTAAGGTGACGTCTTTGCCTTCCCCTTGCATGAAATCGCTCAGAGCCAGAATGCGCCCGGAGCGGGAGTGATTGCCGATCAGGTCGGAGTCGCTGATGAAGGCGTCATAACGGTGTTGGTCGCCAATGAACTGCACCCAAAGGCGGTCAATGACTGTGCCTTCCGGCTGCAATTCATGGTTGATCTTAATCCCGGTTAGTTCGTTGAACGCCTTCGCCAACACCTGGGATTCATATTCGTGGGTTTTAATGGTTTCCGACAGTACGTTCAGTTCGAGTCCCTGATAAGGCGCAGCGGTGTGGATAAACCAGGCCAGCTCTTCGATTTGTTGATCCCGGCTGATGGAGGAGTCCTTGAACTCGCTGTCCACCCATTTTTCCACCTGCGCGCGTTTTTGCGGCGTCAGCCTGTCGGCGTAGGGGCCGGCGGTTGCGTCGGCGGCATGCAGCGCCGCGGCAAGAGTGAGAGAAAGCATAGAGACGCTGAAAGTGTTTTTTATTGTGATCATAACTACTCAACCTGTCTTCGTATTTGTTCGTTTTTATTTGAGAAAGGAAAGCGATACAGTCGGCATTCGAAATATGACGCCAATTGTAATGGATAAAATTTAACCACAAAATGCCGTAATTTAAATGGCTGGCGCTGAATTATTTGTAATTATTCGTATGTGAATAGGCTAAGTGGGTGCGATGAATGAATTTTCTAAAACGAAAAATTTGGAAAAATGGCGTTTTTGTGCGCAATGTGTATAATCCAACGCCCCTTTTTTATCGGTCTCGCCTTGCTGGTGAAGGCCGCTCCGCTTCTGATCGTTCGTGGAACAAATATGTTGTTACTTTCAAAAAAACATGACTGGCTGGGAAATGTGCGCGCCGACCTGCTGGCCGGACTGGTGGTTGCGCTGGCGCTGATTCCCGAAGCGATTGCATTTTCCATCATCGCTGGCGTTGATCCCAAAGTAGGGTTGTACGCGTCTTTCTGTATCGCCATGACTATCGCTATCGTCGGCGGCAGGCCCGGTATGATCTCAGCAGCCACCGGCGCCATGGCGCTGCTGATGGTGGATCTGGTGAAAGTTCATGGCTTGCAGTACCTGCTCGCAGCCACCTTGCTGACCGGCGTATTGCAGATACTGGCCGGCTATCTGAAACTCGGGCAGTTGATGAGCTTTGTCTCACGCTCGGTGGTGACAGGCTTCGTCAATGCGTTGGCGATTCTTATATTCGTATCGCAATTGCCGGAGCTGACTAATGTCACCTGGCACGTATACGCTATGACCGGGGCGGGACTGGCCATCATTTATCTGTTCCCCCATGTGCCGGTGATTGGTAAAGCCCTGCCGTCGCCATTGGTCTGCATTCTGTCCATGACCGCGGTGGCGGTGCTATTTGATCTGGACATCCGTACGGTAGGCGATATGGGCAAACTGCCGGATACGCTGCCGATCTTTCTGTTCCCCGACGTACCCTTGAACTTTGAAACGCTGGCGATCATTTTCCCGTTTTCCGCGCCAATGGCGGTGGTGGGGCTATTGGAGTCTTTGATGACAGCGACCATCGTTGACGACCTGACCGACACAAAGAGCGACAGAAACCGTGAATGTAAGGGGCAGGGCATCGCCAATATCGTCGCCGGACTGTTTGGCGGCATGGCTGGATGCGCCATGATCGGGCAGTCGGTGATCAACGTTAAATCCGGCGGCCGCGGCAGACTATCCACTTTCGTGGCGGGCTTTTTCTTACTGGCGATGATCGCTTTCCTGGGCCCCTGGTTGTCGCGTATTCCCATGGCGGCGTTGGTGGCGGTGATGATCATGGTGTCTATCGGCACTTTCAGCTGGGATTCCATTATTAATCTGAAGAAACATCCGCTTTCCACCAATATCGTGATGATTTCTACCGTTGTGATGGTCATCGCGACGCATAACCTCGCCTACGGCGTTTTTCTCGGCGTGTTGCTGGCGGCCTTGTTCTTCGCTAATAAAGTCAGCCACTTCATGTATGTCGAGTCCGCCTTGAGCGAAGATGGCGCGCAGCGCACCTATCGTGTGGTGGGGCAGGTGTTCTTCAACTCTTCCGACAAATTCGTCGCCAACTTTGATTTCAAGGAAGCCGTGGACAAAGTGGTCATCGACCTGCACCGCGCGCATTTCTGGGACATCTCCGCCGTTTCTGCGTTGGACAAAGTAGTGATAAAGTTCCGTCGGGAAGGGGCGGATGTCGAATTGATCGGCCTGAACGAAGCCAGCGAGACAATTGTTGACCGCTTCGGCGTGCACGATAAGCCCGAAGAGATCGAAAAAATCATGGGAGGTCATTAATGGATAACAATAACAAGACGGTGTTGGCCTGTATCGACGGCTCCAACTTCAGTCGCGCAGTCTGTGATTACGCCGCCTGGATTGCGCAGCGTGTCGGCGCGCCCTTGAAGCTGTTGCACAATATTGAACACCGCGAAGCGCCCGCCGTGTCGGATCTGACTGGCAGCATTGGTCTGGGCAGCAGAGAGAAACTGCTGGCGGAGTTGACTGATCTGGAGCAGCGTCGCAGCAAAATTTTGCTGCAGGAAGGCAAACTGATGCTGGAGGCGGCGAAAGAAAGAGTGATCGCCGCCGGCGTCAGCGATCCCGTCGTCAATCAGCGTCATGGCGGTCTTACGGAAGCGCTGATCGAACTGGAAGACGATATCGGCGTGCTGGTGATGGGCATTCGCGGCGAAGAGCATGAGAATCAGGCGGGCCGCGTTGGCGCGCACCTGGAAACCATTATTCGCTCCCTGCATCGTCCGGTGCTGGTGGTGAATGGCGAATTCAGCGCGCCTCAGCGCATCATGCTGGCTTATGACGGCAGTGAAGCCGCCGGCAAGGCGTTGAATATGGTGGCGGAAAGTCCGCTCTACAAAGGGTTGTGTTGTCATGTCGTGCATGTCAGTCGCGACGGCAAGGCCAATGAGCAAGTGCTGGAGCAGGCGGTGCAACGTTTGCGGAACGCTGGCGTTGATGTCGTCGCGTCCAAGCTGACTGGCGCGGTGGAGCAGGAGTTATGCGACTACCAGCGTCAGCACGATATCGATCTGACTGTCATGGGCGCCTACAGCCACACCCGTCTGCGTGAACTGCTGCTCGGCAGCTTCACCGCCAAGATGCTGACCATGACGCAAAAGCCATTGCTATTGCTGCGCTAGGAATTTCTGGAAAAGCAGGGATAGGTTAAACAGAAAGATTTAGGAAAGAGTGAAGGCGTCCGCCTGTGCGGCGGACGCGGACTTCCCGACCCGTCTTCTTAGATACGCTTTGGTAAAACGTCTTTCAGCTTGTCGTGCATGTCGCGCAGGGCTTTTTCTGTGGTGGCCCAGTCGATACAGGCGTCGGTGATGGAGACGCCATATTGCAGATCCGCCAGATTGGCGGGGATCGGCTGACTGCCGAAGTTGATATTACTTTCCACCATCACACCCACGATAGACTTGTTGCCTTCCATGATCTGATGAGTGATGTCCTGCATGACCAGCGGCTGCAGAGAAGCGTCCTTGTTGGAGTTGGCGTGGCTGCAATCCACCATGATGGCTTCGCGCAGTTTGGCCTTCTGCAGTTCCTTCTCGCACAGTGCGACGCTGACGGAGTCGTAGTTCGGCTTACCGCCGCCGCCGCGCAACACCACGTGACCATAGGCGTTGCCTTTGGTGCGGATGATAGCGACTTGTCCTTCCCGGTTGATGCCCAGGAATGAGTGCGGATGCGAGACGGAGCTCATGGCGTTAACCGCTACAGTGAGGCTGCCGTCGGTGCCGTTCTTGAAGCCGATAGGCATGGACAGGCCGCTGCTCATCTCACGGTGAGTCTGGGACTCCGTGGTTCTGGCGCCGATGGCGGACCAGGAGATGGTGTCCTGCAGGTATTGCGGAGAAATCGGGTCCAACGCCTCCGTCGCGGTAGGCAGGCCCATTTCCGCCAGCTCCACCAGCAGTTGCCGTCCTATATGCAGGCCTTTTTCGATTTCGAAGGAATCATCGATGTTGGGATCGTTGATCAACCCTTTCCAACCGATAGTGGTGCGCGGTTTTTCGAAATACACGCGCATAACCAGATAGAGAGTGTCCTTTAATTCTTCCGATAACGTTTTAAGTTTCTGCGCATACTCTTTTGCGGCGGCGACGTCGTGAATCGAGCAGGGCCCGACCACCACGAACAGACGGTGATCCTTGCGATCAAGAATATTGCGGATGGTTTCGCGACCCTCGATAACGGTTTGACCCGCTTGTTCGGACAGAGGGATGTCGCTCTTGAGCTGGTCAGGAGTAATGAGAATCTCCTGGCTGTTTACATTTACGTTTTCAATCTGATTTAAGGACATGCTTGATCCCTACTTGATTTCCCGTGTCAGCACTCCAGGCGTCAGGCGAACTTCGCTTATGGGAAAAAGAGTTCGTCAGGTCCCCGATGGCGCTGGTTTGATTTGATCCCGCCGGCGAACCCCGCGGCGCGGCCGGGCCCGGGCAGGACAAGAAGAATAGCAAGCTTGCCGGCGTTAGCCTATAGATGAATCGAGGAAATTCAGCGCGCAATGGGAGTTTGCGGGCGGTTTAAGCGCAAAACGGGAACCCGGAGACGGAACTTTCCGTCTCCGGTAGGGTCGGCGTTAGCCGACTATAGGCAACACTGGGGCAGATAGGGGAATTCGTCCAATGGACGTCTGTCCCTGCGCCGGTCAGTGCTGCGACGCTCAAGGTTCTTGATCCTGGGCGCGTTTGATTCCGGTGGGTTGCGACGCTCTCTGCAGCGGCGATCTTCGCAAAGGTTATACATCGAGTCCTCCTTGTTATTCACTGCTGTTCAGTCTTGTGGGACTCTGCTTTAAAGCATAACAGTATTACGTTTGTGAGGTCATATTGATTGGTCATAAGAGCGGTCTGTACAGAATTGGCGGTTATAGGCGACGCGCATGAAATATCTGTCAGGCGCGACCCGTCCGCGACAAATCCGACTATACTTTTAGAGTCGTCCGGACATTTTTAACCTCGCGTTTTTATTCCCCTCTAACACCGGACCGCTTCGGCCCGGATCTCGCTGATGCGGCTGTCTTGAGAAAATGGGTTGCATGCAAAAGGTACATGATGGAGCAAGCTGAAGTTACAGTAGAAGCCCTTTCCGCGGCCTTGGTCAGACTGGAGCTTCCAGAGACGAAAGAAATCTTTGCTTTTCTTGGCGACACCGCCGCGCCGCCGCAAATCGACAGAGAGCGCCATGAGGTGGCGGACAAGCTGGCCAGCGTCAGCCGGGAGAAGCAGGAAAACCTCAAGGGCGTGGTGCTGGCGCTCAGTAAAGAACTTGGCGGATTGGACAGAACGCTGGTCAACTGCCTTACTTTCATCGACCGTGCGGCGGAGCGCTGGGAAAGCGCCAGCCCTCTGGACCCATTCGTAAAGAAGACGCTGCTGCGTCGTAAATACATATTCGCCGCCTTGCTGCTGGATCAACCGGAGTTCGTCATCAACGAAGAGCACCCTGTGGCGCGCCTGTTGGCGTTGGTGGAAAAGCTGTTCATGGGATGGGAAGAGGGCGGAGGCCAGCCGCCGCCCTTTGTCATGAAGTCCCTCTCGGCGCTGACGCATCTGCTGGATGACGACAACTGCCTCAGCTCCGACGAGCAGCGGCGCGCATACGACGCCTTGATGACCGAGTGGCAGCGGGAAAGTCAGCGCCGTCATCAATTGGAAAAGCGATTGATTGAAACTGAGTTGGGGCTCGACAATGCCTGGTATATCCATCAAAAAGCCGCGATGGCGGTGAATCAGGCCGCGACCGGGGTGGAGTTGCCGGAAGTGATTGTGCAGTTCATGAAAGGCCCCTGGCTTGACTCCATGCGATTGGTGTTGCTGCAGGAAGGCGAGAGCAGCAAACACTATTCGATCATGCGTAAGCTGTGCGATCGCATTGTGTTCACATTTCGCGGCGATCACACGGCCGCCAGCCAACAGAAGTTATACACCTTCGCGGGTTTGATCGTAGAGGAGCTGGAGAAGCATCTGGTGAGCCTGAGCCATAATCCCAACGATGCGGAGCAGACCCTGGCCTGGCTGGAGGATATCCTGATGAGCATCGTCAAAGGTCAGGATGTGGAGCGGGTGATGTTCACGCCGGCGCCTACGGAGCTGGATGAGGTGAGAGATCAGTTGCAGATTGACGAACTGGCGCTCACGGAACTGCGGGGGGGCTGGTTTAACCGGTTCGAAAAAGTGTGCAAGTTTCTGGTGTATCTGCCGGGACAGAAAGTGGTGGTTTGGGGCGACTATAACGGCAGAAAAACCTCGATGGAGCCCATAGAGGATTTGATCAAAGACAAGAATGAAGAGCGCTTGCAGGCGTTTGATGGCTCGACGCGCATTCAGCAAGTGTTCTATGAGCTGGCCAGGGAGTATATTGTCTGGGATCGGGCGCAGCGTCTGCGTCAGCAAAGTTTGCTGGCGAAAGAAAAAGCGCTGCGTAAGGCGGCGCAGGAAAAAGCGGAAGCTGAAGCCAAGGCCATCATCGCTGCGCGGGAAGAAGCCGCCAGGAAGCTGGAGCAGGAACGTCTGGAAGCGGAGCAGGAGTTGCTCCGCCGGGAGTTGGAAGAGCAGGAAAGAAAAGCCCTGGAGAGACGTCAGCAGGCGCGTAATGCGATTGACGGCCTCAAAGTGGGTGGCTGGGTGCAGTTGCAGAAGGGAGGCGAACCTGTGCGCTGCAAGCTGGGCGTACGTTTGAACGCCACGGACAAGCTGATATTTGTAGATGATTTCGGGATGAAAATAACAGAAATGAAACGTGATGAGGTAGTGGACCACATTCTCGACGGGCTTTTTGAAGTGTTGGGAGCAGGTGTGGAAATGGAAGAAAGGTTGTCCCGCGCCTTGGGCAGAATAGGCATTGCGAAGAGGTGACGTATGTCGGTGAAAGAAAACCCCCTGGACGATAACCAGCGCACGGAGCCGCGTCTGCCGCACAATGAAGTGATTTATGTGGAGATCATGACCCCTGGCGCGGTGGAAAGCGACGATCTCAATCCGGCGGTGCGTGCGACCGAGACGGTGGATATCTCCGCCAACGGGCTGCAGGTGCGTATTCCGGAAGCGCTGCGAGTCGGGGCCATATTGCAGATATGCATCCTGCGAGAGAAAACCGGCGACAAGTTTCATCTTACCGCCGAAGTGAAGTGGCGAAAACGTCTGCCAGGGACTTATGGCTACATGACCGGATTGGCGTTTTTTGAGTCGGAAGAAACTTCCATCGCCGAATGGAAGTTGGCGGTCTCCGCCATGTTTTCCGATGAGGACGCCGACCATGCGGATCACGTCACCCACTAAGGATTCGTGATCCCCTGGGTGACGGAACGATCATGGCGTCGTCGCTGGGAAAGGGCTGTGCGCCGAAGGCGTCAAATGCCCTCCATCGGCTCGAAGCCGCCGTCGCCCTGCAGAATGGATTCCAGCTCCTCAATGGAAGGCTCGCTGCGCGTCGGCGCCTGCTGCAGGTCCGACAGGAATACGATAGCGTCCTGCACAGTCTGGTAGGCGATTTCCTCCATGGGTACGTGTCCCACGCCAGGATAGCTGATGAACTTGATGTTTCTGATGTCCCCGCGCCAGCGCTCCGCCAGTTTTATGGGAACCCAACGATCTGCTTCCCCCCACATCAAAAGCGTCGGTGAGCGAATGTCCGCGAAGGGAAGGTTGCGTTGTTCCGCTGCGGCTTCTTTCATGATTCGCATGGTGCGCACGTAAATCTTCCTGGCCCCGGGGCGCTGGGACATGTGTACGTATCGATAGAGATTGTCCTGGCTGATGCGCTTGGGGTCGCCGTAAACCTGCGCCACATTGCGCGTCACCAATATCGGCGGTTGCACATAGTTGGCCAGCGTTCCCACCACTGGCATGGTGGCCAGATCGAATACTCCCGGCGTGTGTTCCTGCGGGTAGCCTACCGGGTCAATCAGAATGAGTTTTTCCACCTGTTCTGGATGCTCCGCGGCATAGCGCGCGGAAAGATAGCCGCCGAAGGAGTTGCCCGCCAGACTGAACCGGGTTAGCTCCAGTTGTCTGATGAACTTGCTGAAACGGATGTAAACGTAGTCTTCATCGAAGTCGTCGGCGTCTTCCGGCCCTCCGGTCAGGCCGTAACCGGGAAGATCCAGCGCGATGACGCGGTAGTTCTTGCGCAGCTCCTCGATCCATCCTTCCCAAGTATGTAAAGACGACATGATGCCGTGCAGCAACACAATGGTGGGTCCCTCGCCGACATCGCGATAGTGAATCTGCAGGTCGTCCACTTCCATGAAGCGGGAGTCTTTATCCGCGTATTGCTTTTTTAACTCTTTCAGGGGGATATCAGCGACGCCCAGGGCGTTGGCGAGAGTAGGGCTGGCTTTGAGAGACGGCTTGAGACCGGCGCAGCCACTGAGTCCGACGACGAATAGAAGACAGAACGACAGTAAGAGCTTCCTGTTCATATGCGGCTGAAATACTCCAGGTGTGGATTTTATTCTTATAAGGTTTGTTGTGGCGGGAGGGTTTAGGTCCCGAGATAACAAAAGGTTACATTAACCCTAATGCGGGATTTATACAGTGACGTGGCGCAGAAAACCAATACGCGCCTGTGGGATGAGACTCTTGGAGAACGCTGACGGAGAGAGGTTAAGAAAAGGGGGAGGATTAAATGGGGAGAGGATTAAAGAAGGAGCCGGCATGATCCGGCTCCGTAATATTGCAGTCAGCAGCGATAACTTATTCGCCGCCTCTGGCGGTAATGTTGAAGCCGCCGTCCACATACATGATTTCACCAGTCACGCCGCTGGCCAGATCAGAGCACAGGAACAGCGCGGCGTTGCCCACTTCATCGATGGTTACGTTGCGGCGCAGTGGCGTCTGCTTCTCGTTTTCCTGCAGCATCTTACGGAAATCCTTGATGCCGGATGCGGCCAGAGTGCGGATTGGACCTGCGGAAATCGCGTTGACGCGAGTGCCTTCCGGCCCCAGGCTGCACGCCATGTAGCGGGTGTTGGCTTCCAGGCTGGCTTTGGCCAGACCCATCACGTTGTAGTTGGGGATAACGCGCTCTGCGCCCAGATAAGTCAAAGTCAGCAGGCTGCCGTTGCGGCCTTTCATCATTTCGCGGGCGCCTTTCGCCAACGCGACGAAGCTGTAGGAGCTGATGTCGTGGGCGATGCGGAAGCCTTCGCGAGTAGTGGCGTCCACGTAGTTGCCGTCAAGCTCGTGGCCCGGCGCGTAACCGACGGAGTGCACCAGAATATCAACACCGTCCCAATGCTGGCCGAGGTCTTTGAACAGTTGTTCGATTTCAGCGTCGCTGCTTACGTCGCAGGGAAATGTCAGCTTGGAGTCGTATTCCGCGGCGAAACCTTCCACCCGGCCCTTGAGCTTATCGTTCTGGTAGGTCAGGGCGATTTCCGCGCCTTCCCGATGGAAAGCGTCAGCAATACCTTTGGCGATGGATAATTTACTTGCAACACCGACGATCAGTGCTTTTTTTCCGCTTAGTAATCCCATTTTTCTATCCTGTAGTTATCTTCAGAGAGACCTTCAAGCTGTTTATGAATAAACGGCCGGTGATTGTATTTACTTAAGCTAACATCCAAAACTTATTGTCGGCTGGAACATTAAATATTTTCTTACTAATCACGGCGACGCTTCTATGAGTCTTTAGTATGACAGAAAAAGGCGCGCCGTGGCCCGTCCCGCAACGCCCAGGGAGCATTTAACGGGACGAGGGAGGGCGCGCTGGTATGAGATGTAGCCGCTTTGTATTAATAAAAAGCAGTTTCCAATAATTTGCGTGTGTAGGGCTGAGTTGGATTGGCGTAGATGGCGTCACAGTCGCCAGCTTCCACCAGTTCACCGCCCTGCATGACCACGATACGGTGACAAAGGGCTTTCACGACTCGCAGATCATGACTGATGAATAAGTAACTGAGATGGTGCTCTTTCTGCAGGCGCTGCAACAGCTCTATGACCTGCTGCTGGATGGTGCGGTCCAGAGAAGAGGTGGGTTCGTCGAGAATCAGCAGCTTGGGTTTCAGCACCAGCGCACGGGCGATGGCGATACGTTGCCGCTGTCCGCCAGAAAACTCATTGGGGTAGCGATAACGCCATTCCGGATCAAGCTCCACTTCCCGCATCGCCGCAATCACGCTTTGCTCGCGGCTGGCGGCGTCGCCGATGTTATGGATTTCCAATCCCTCGCTGATAATCTCCTCAATGGTGAGCCTTGGACTAAGAGAGCCGAAAGGGTCCTGGAAAATAACCTGAATTTCCCGACGCAGCGGCTTCAGGGATTTGCTGTCCAGCAGGTCTATACGCTGGCCGTTGTAGTTGATGACGCCTTCGCTGTTTTCCAGGCGCAGAATTGTACGTCCCAATGTGGATTTACCTGAACCGCTTTCTCCCACCAATCCCACGGACTCGCCCGGCAGTATATCCAGGCTGATATCGTTGACCGCTTTGACGTGATCTACAGTTCGCTTGAGCACGCCCTTCTTGATCGGGAACCAGCACTTGAGGTTTTTGACTTCCAGAATGGGCGTCGCATCTGTGGCGATAATCGGCGGCGTGCCGTGAGGCTCCGCTGCAATCAACTTCTGGGTGTAGGGATGGGACGGAGTAGAAAACAGCTTTTGCGTTTCCCCTTGTTCAACCACATGGCCTTTTTCCATCACGACTACGTAATCCGACAGCTTTTTCACGATATGTAGATCATGTGTGATAAACAGCACGGCCATGTTCATTTCCGCCTGTAGCTGGCGAATCAGGTCCAGAATCTGCGCCTGGATAGTGACGTCCAGTGCGGTGGTGGGTTCATCGGCGATCAGTAGTTTAGGGTTGTTGACCAAGGCCATAGCGATCATTACACGCTGCCTCTCTCCACCTGAAAGCTGATGCGGGTAAGCATTAAGCTTATGCTCCGGGTTGCGGATACCAACCTTCTTGAGCCAGTCCAGCGCCAGATCGATGCACTGTTTCTTGGATAGCCCCTGGTGCAGCTCAATGATTTCCGAAATCTGTCGATGGATTTTGTGCAATGGGTTGAGGGAAGTCAGCGGCTCCTGGAATATTACGCTGATTTCGTGACCGCGTACTTGTCGCATCCGGGACTCCGGCGC
The DNA here is from genome assembly GCF_004135205.1 of Hahella sp. KA22. Taxonomy (NCBI): domain Bacteria; kingdom Pseudomonadati; phylum Pseudomonadota; class Gammaproteobacteria; order Oceanospirillales; family Hahellaceae; genus Hahella; species Hahella sp. KA22. The sequence goes on from NZ_CP035490.1 coordinate 3,134,949, forward strand.
GCTGACCAAGTCTTCCCCTTTCCAGAGAATTTTGCCGCTCTTGAAATTGAGAGGAGGGGAGTTCAGCAATTTGAGTATCGACAGTGAGCTGACGGATTTGCCTGAGCCGCTTTCCCCCACCAACGCTACAGTCTGCCCCGCTTTAACATCAAAGCTGACGCCGTGAACCACCTGATTTTCCCGGCCCCCCTGAGTAAAGCTAAGAGTCAGGTCTTGTATGCTTAAAATTGTATCCATGACTCTCCCCGGTTAATAACTGGTGCGCGGATCGAAAGCGTCTCTGACGCCTTCGCCGATGAAAACCAACAGGCCCATTAGTAACGCCAGGACGTTAAAGGCGGTGATGCCCAGCCAAGGCGCCTGCAGGTTGCCTTTACCTTGAGACAATAGTTCGCCCAAGGAGGGCGAGCCTGGCGGTAAACCAAACCCTAAGAAGTCTAATGACGTCAGGATGACGACTGAGCCGGATAAGGTGAAAGGTACGAAAGTCATCGTAGCGACCATGGCGTTGGGAAGAATGTGCTTGAACATGAGTCTGCCGTCGCTCATGCCCATGGCTCTGGCGGCCACCACATATTCGAAATTTCTGCCGCGTAAAAACTCCGCGCGCACAGCGCCGACGTATCCCATCCAGGAAAACAGAAGTATGAAGCCAAGTAGTATCCAGAAAGTCGGTTGGATAATGCTCGCCAATATAATCAGTAAGAACAGCGTGGGCATGCTCGACCAGATTTCGATGAAACGCTGGAAAAGTAAATCTACCTTACCGCCGTAATATCCCTGCGCAGCGCCTGCGATAACGCCAATGATGGCTGAGACGATCGTTAAGCTGAAACCGAACAGAACGGAAATTCTGAAACCATAGATAACCCGGGCCAACACATCACGTCCCTGATCATCGGTGCCGAGCCAGTTCTGCGCGCTGGGGGGGCTGGGCGCAGGGGAGTTCAGGTCGTAGATGATGGTCTTGTAGTTATAAGGAACCAGCGGCCAGATCATCCACCCCTTGTCGTTGATCAGCTTGGCGACGTAGGGGTCCTTGTAGTCGGCTTCGAGTTCGAACTCGCCGTCGAACTGCGTTTCCAGATAGGTGTTCCAAACCGGGAAGTAGTAGTAGCCATCGTACTTCACCAAAATGGGCTTATCGTTGGCGACTAACTCGGCGAACAGACAGAATACGAACAAGGCTATAAACATCCATAATGAAAACAGCCCCATGCGATGTTTCTTGAAGGTCTCCCAGCGGCGTGCATTTTTGTAGCTGAGTTTGATCAACGCCATGGCTTCACCCTCTCTTCTCGAAATCGATTCTGGGGTCCACCCAGGTATAAGTGAGATCCGTCAGCAGGGAGATCAGCAAACCGATCAGCGTAAAGACATACAGCGTACTGAATACGATAGGGTAGTCGCGTTGCATAATGGCTTCGAAGCCCAGCAACCCAAGACCTTCCAGTGAGAAAATAACCTCGATCAGCAGGGCTCCTGTGAAGAAAATGCTGACAAATGCAGCAGGGAACCCGGAAATGACAATAAGCATGGCGTTGCGGAAGACATGCTTGTACAGAACTCTGGACTGAGTCAGGCCCTTCGCTTTGGCGGTCATGACATACTGCTTGTTGATCTCGTCCAGAAACGAGTTCTTGGTAAGTAATGTCAGCGTGGCGAAGCCGCCGATAACGTTGGCGGTGATGGGGAGCGCCATATGCCAGAAGTAGTCGAGAATCTTATCGGGCCAGGACAACGTGTCCCAATTATCGGATACCAGTCCTCTTAGCGGGAACCAGTCAAAATAGGTGCCGCCAGCAAATAAAATCACCAATAAAATGGCGAACAGGAAGCCAGGTATGGCGTAGGCGATGGAGAGCACTGTACTGGTCCATCTGTCGAACTGGTGGCCATGTCTCAGGGCCTTGGAAATGCCGAGAGGTATGGAGATCATGTAGATGAGCAGGGTACTCCAGAGACCGATGGAGATGGTGACGGGCATACGCTCTAGAACGAGGTCGACCACGCTGCCGCTTTTAAAAAGACTGTCGCCAAAGTCGAACATGATGTAGCTCTTCAGCATATCCCAGTAGCGCTCGTGTATTGGCTTATCAAATCCAAAGCGCTTCTCAATTTCTGCGATAATCTCCGGGTCCAGCCCTCTGGCTCCCCGATATTGCGAGCTTTCCGCCGCCTGACTTTGCACATCCCCCTGATTGGCGCCGGTAATCCTGTCCAACCTCTCGCCTTCGAGTCCCATGGACTGAGCCATGGCTTGCTCGACGGGCCCTCCGGGCGCGGTCTGAATAACAAAGAAGTTAATGGTGATGATCGCCCAAAGTGTAGGGATCATCAGAAGGAGTCGTCTTATTATGTAAGCGGCCATAGATTAACGCCCAAGTTGCGCTGCTTTGTCTTTGTCAAACCACCAGGTGTCTTGCCCTAAATCGTATTTGGGGCGAGTTTCAGGACGGCTGAATTTGTCCCAATAGGCGATGCGGAAGGCGCTTAGGTGCCATTGTGGAATCATGAGGTACTTCCATAGAAGCACGCGATCCAGCGCATGTCCGTAGACCATCAGTTTGTCCGGGTCTTCCTGGCTTTTTTCTATCCCTTCAACAATCGCATCCACCGCTGGATCTCTAAGGTTGGCGGAGTTCCAGGTGGAGTCGACAAAGCTGGAGTGGAACAGGATTTTGAGATCGCTGGAAGGATAGGAAAGGGCGGGATAACGGAATGACACCATGTCGAAGTCATGGGTGCGCACGCGGTTGATGTATTGGCTTGGGTCCACTTGGCGCAGATTCATGATGATGCCGATCTTCTCCAAATTTCTCCTCAGCGGCGCTGCCGAACGCTCTGTAGTCGGGCTGTAACTGAGTAGTTCAAATTCCATTTGTTTGCCGGTTTTGGCGTTGACGGTCTTTCCATCTCTCAGCTCCCAGCCGGCCTCTTTCAATAGTTTGAGAGCAATCCGGATATTGTCCCGAATATAGCCGTCTCCATTGGTGACAGGCAGCTTGAATGGCTTCTCGAATACTTCCGGTGGAAGCTGGTCTTTTAGCGGATTTAATATTTCCAGCTCCGCTTCGCTGGGGAGCCCTGAGGCGGAGTAAGGCGTATTGGTGAAGTAGCTGGTGGTGCGAACATATTGACCATAAAAAAGCGCTTTGTTCATCCACTCGAAGTCAAGCAGGTAGCTCAGCGCTTTACGAACGCGGCGGTCTTTGAAGATAGGGCGCTCTGTGTTGTAGACGAAGCCGGTGGTGCTCTGAGGGATACTATGCGCGAGCTCTTCTTTCTTGACGAGCTTGTTCCTGATCGCAGGAAAATTGTAGGCCGTCGCCCAGTTTTTGGCTTCGCCTTCCTGCCAAAAATCAAACTCGCCGGACTTGAACGCCTCGAATGCGACCGTGGCGTCGCGGTAATAATCGTAACGGGTGTAAGTGATGTTGTTGCGGCCCTTGTTGACGGGCAGGTCTCTGCCCCAGTAATCATCCAGCGTTTTCACCACCACATATTGGCCGTAACTGTAATCGCTGATGGTGACGCCGCTGCTGCCCAGGGGAACGTCTTTGATGGGGTCGCCGAAATTGCGAGAGGCCCAGTAGTGTTCAGGCAGGATTTTGAGACTGAATAAGGAGAACATCTGCTCCCTGTTGGCGTCCTGCATGGAAAATTTGACCTGATGCTCGTCCAGGACTTCGATCGAGGTGATAAATGAATAATATTTCTTGAATTGAGGCACGCCCTCATTGGCGAATTTCTCAAAGGAGAATTTGACGTCCTGGGCGGTGATTGGCTTGTGGTCTTGAAAGGTCGCCTTGGGATTGATATGGAAAATGATCCAGGAATAGTCAGACGCGAATTCAATCTTCTCCGCTATCAACGGATAGTAAACTTCAATTTCGTCCTGAGAAGCGATCAGCAGGCTATCGTATAGCTCGTCTGCGCCGGCTCCAGAAGTGCCCCTTTGCGCATAACGGTTGAAGTTGTCGTAGGTGCCTATTGAGTGAAGCCGGATCGTGCCGCCTTTGGGCGCGTCGGGGTTAACGTAATCGAAGTGAGTAAAGTCGTCCGGATACTTGGGTTCGCCCCTAAGCGCGATGCCTTTTGCTGTGATGACCTCCGGCTCTCCATAACATACCAAGCTAACGGCGCATAAGAGCAGCAGAACGAAGGATCGAATCATTTCATAGCCTTGTTAAAGGTTAATTTATTGAAAACAAGCAGTTATTGATATTAGCAGTTTAAAGCGGGCGTACAAGATGATTGACGGGCCGCCGCCGTAAACTGTGATCCACGCGTCCTTGCCGACAAAATCCCTGCGCCCGGTGGGCGGGCGTTCCTGTTTGCATGTTGCTTTGTCCGGCGCGAGGCTTCAAGCGCTTTATATTACGATCCGTTTAGGCTGAGCCGCTCTCTTATCGCTGTCGCGCAGCTTGTTGGACGTGGCGTGAGTCCGCATGAACGGCTGACTTCCCGTAAAGCGACTACACTTATTCAACGCATGACTTTTACGCATCCTGCGGCGACTTCTACTATTTAATTAAGAGAACCCAATAGAGCGATCATGGTTTTGGCAAAGACAAAGGCGCCTTTTGGCCTGGACGAATGGCTTGAAGAGTTGGCGCACATGGACGCTGTGGTGATGGGGGCGATCATCAGGCAACTGAACCAGTTGACGGCCTCGGAGGAGTCCTCCGTGGCGCAACTCTCGGATGTGGTGCTGAAGACCCCCGCGCTGACCTCAAAAATAATCAAGCTGGCGAACAGTGCGGTGTATAACCCCAGCAGGGCTCCTATACCCACTGTCAGTCGGGCGATTATGCATATCGGCTTCAACGCCGTAAGAGCGATTTGCGTGTCCTCCATTTTGATGGAGGCGCTGCTGAAACAGCATCCGCGGGATAGTCTGGTTATGCAGATGGCGCGTTCTTTTCACGCGGCGGTGCAGGCGCGCAATCTGTGCGAGAAAGCGCGGGCGGATGTGAAAGAGGAGGTGTTCGTCGCCACGCTGTTGCTGCATCTGGGGGAAATGCTGATCTGGGGCTATCCTCATCCCGCCGTGGACAAGGCCTATCGCATGTATCAACAGGGCGTTCCTACGCCGGAACTGGAGAAAGTGCTGGGCGTTACCTTTGATCGGCTGACACGGGAAATGGCTGACGAATGGGGGTTGGGCGACACGCTCAACGAAGCTTTGTCTCCCCCAGACGAACCCAGCAAAAAAGCGCAGGCGGTGCGCCTGGGTGAGGATATATCAATTGCTATCGAAAAGGGCTGGGACTCTCCGGAAATGCAGGCGGTGCTGAAGCGGGTATCGGTGTTCAGCAACATGCCTGTCAGCACGGTCAAGGCCAAGCTTCAAGCCAGTATGGATGAAGCGTCTGAGTTATCCAGGGAGTATTCAGATCCGCAGATATCGAGAATTCTGGAGCAGACCAATCGTGAGGCGAAGTCGGCTGAGTTGGCGGCGGATAGTCCTCTGTTGCAGCCGGAACCACAGTTTCAGCTGGAAACGCTGCAGCGCATCATGCAAATGATGGCGGGCAAAATCGATACTGGGGTATTGTTCCAGACGGTGTTGGAAGGCCTCCATCGAGGGGTGGGGCTGGAGAGAGTCGTACTGGCTATTTTTAATCAGCCGCGAACGCAAATTGGAGCAAAATTCCTGTTGGGGCAAAAAATGATTAATTGGCGTGAGCGTTTCAGATTCGCTTACGACAAATCACAGGATAATTTTTTTCACGCCGTCATGAGTTCGCATCAGTCCGCCTGGATTGGCAGCGGCAGCTATGCTTCCCTGAGTAAACTGCGCACTCGCGCCTTCATCGACATCGTTGGGATGGGGGATTTCTTTATCGGGCCGATTATCGCCAATGGTAGAGAGGTCGGATTTCTTTATGCGGATTTAAGAGTTAGCGGGCGTCCCATGAGCGAAACTTACTACACGGGATTCAAGCACTTTGTGCAGCAAACCTGCCTGTGTCTGTCGCTGCTGGCGAAGAAATAGATTTTCCAGCGGACATACTGATTCGAAAGCTTCTCTTGCGCGCCCAATAAAAAAGCCAGCGTTGTAGCTGGCCTTTCAATCAGTCCGCAGATAAGCGTCAGTTAATTTGCGTGACGTCCACGTAGATGCTCAGGCGCTGGCCGGGGCGCAGAACGCTTCCCTTGTTGATAGAGTTCCAACGCAGCAGATCGTTGACGCTGACATTAAAGCGGCTGGCGATGCGGTACAGCGAGTCGCCACTACGAATTTTGTAGCCGATCTTGCGAATAACCTGGCGATTTTTAATGGAGGGGGAGGACGCCTTGGCGGTTTGCTGCACGCCGGACTTGGTCCAGATCACCAATGTTTTGCCGGGAGAGAGCACATCGCCGGGCGCCATGCCGTTCCAGCGCGCCAGCTTGCGGACATTCACCTTGTAGTCCTGGGCGATATCCCACAGGGTGTCGCCAGCTTTCACGGTATGCTCCACCTTCGCGGCGCCGTTGCCGCCAACCTGCTTCGATTGTTTTGCTTCCAGACGGTTGTCCGCGCTCAAGCTGTAGAAATCTTCGCCTTCATAAGAGCTGGGGATCAGCAGCTGCTGGCCAACTCTGATCAGGGCGCCTTTCAGACGGTTAACTTCCTGCACCACTTCCGGAGTGGTCTTGTGGTGTTTGGCGATGGTGATCAACGTGTCGCCTTGTCTGACCTTGTAGCGAGTCCAGTTCACCAACTGCTTTTTCGGCGTGTTGGCGTAGGCGTCTTCAAAGACTTTCAGCTGCGGTAAAGGCAGCGCCAGACGGTGCGGGCCCAGCGGCGCAGTCGCCCACTGGTTGTAACCAGGGTTGAGAACATAAAGGTCGTCAACGTCGATTTGCGCCAGTTTGGCCGCTTGAGCGAGGTCGATTTGCGAATCCAGTTCTACGACGCCGAAGTAAGGTTCATCTGCGATATCCACCAGAGTAACGCCGTTGGTGTCCGGGTCCGCCACTACTTTGGCGATGGCCAGCAGACGCGGCACGTACATGCTGGTTTCGCGGGGCAGGCTCAGTGACCAGTAATCGGTCGGCAAGCCTTTCGCCTGATTCTTCTTGATCGCGCGCATGACTGTGCCGGCGCCGGAATTATAAGCCGCCAGCGCTAACAGCCAGTCGCCGTCGAACATGTCCGACAGTTTCTGCAGGTAGGTCAGCGCGGCGTCAGTAGAAGCGACGATGTCGCGACGGCCGTCATACCACCAGTTTTGCTGCAGTCCGAAATGTTTGCCGGTGCTGGGGATGAACTGCCAGATGCCGGATGCGCGGCCGTGAGAATAGGCGAAGGGATCGAAGGCGCTTTCCACCACCGGCAATAACGCCAGTTCGAGTGGCATCTTGCGCTTTTCCGCCTCGTTCACAATGTGATGCAGATACAGGGCGCTGCGACCGAAAGTGCGGTCAAGATAGGACTGATGACTGGCGTACCACTTCTGTTCAGAATCGATACGGGGGTTCGTCTGGTTAACGAGATCCAGTGCGAAACCAGCGCGGATGCGGTTCCAGATATTGGCGGGCGTTGTGTCCACGCCGCCTTCAATGTCTCCATCCTCGCCTCGGGCGCCACGTGCGGCCCAGGTCAACTGTTCCTCGGGTGAGAGGTCATTGAGGTCGAGATATTCGTAATCCGATTGCAGAGAGGGATTCCAAGGGTCCTGTTTGCCCCCCGCCGGCCCTTCGCCGTTTTTACGGGTAGCGGCGTCCGCTTGTTGTGCGGCGCTTTCGTCAGCCAGGGGCTCTCCGCCTTCCTTTGATAGTCCTTTTAATTGCGTACAGGAGACGCAGACTAGTAATGACAACGTGATCGCGAGGCGCGAGATCCAAACCATAACTTCACAACTTTACTTTTGAGCCTGAAAAATGCCAGGGTCGGATTTTAGGTACACATTTTATAGACAGCAAGTTAAAAAATTTTAGAACCGATCCTTCCAGGCGCGAATCGCCGCGAAAGTGTCGGTTGCGGTGGCGCAGGGAGAACCGGATACTTCCTGCGCCATCCGGCGCACTGCGGGGTGTTCCGCCATTAAAAACGGATTGTAGGCGACCTCTTCACCCAGCACGGCAGGCAATGTTGGAACGCCTCGGGCCCGCAAAGACTCACATTGAAGTTTTCTTTTGTTTACCTCGTCCGATTCCGGCATTACGGCCTGAGCGAAACGGAGGTTAGATAACGTATATTCATGAGCGCAATATATATAGGTATTCGCTGGCAGACGTTTCAGTTTGTCCAGTGACTGACGCATCATCGCCGGGTCGCCTTCGAACAAACGTCCGCAACCGGCGGAAAACAGGGTGTCGCCGCAAAACAGACGCGGCGCGCCGGCGATCTCGCCAAAGTAAGCGATATGGTCCAGGGTATGCCCAGGCGTCTCCAGCACCTCGAGAGAAAAGTCGCCTAACTCCACGCGGTCGCCTTCCTGTAACGGTATGGTGATGGCCTTGATGGCGGAGCGCATAAAGCCGTAAACCGGAACAGAGTGATTCGCCAGTAGCTCGTTCACGCCGCCAATGTGGTCGTGATGATGATGCGTAATCAGAATGCCTCTCAACGTGAGGCCGTTCTCCGCCAAGTGGCGCAGTACGGGCTGCGCGTCGCCGGGGTCCACCACCCAGGCGTCGCCATGATCGTTTTGAATTGACCAGATGTAGTTATCGTTGAAGGCGGGAATAGGAAGTATTTCGGTCATTCTGAGTTACTGACTGCTATGCGTTGATGAAATATTAGAAAACTTGCCGTCGGGCGCTTATCATATTTTGAACTGCCCTTATCATTAACCTGACAGATTGAAGACCATGTTAATAGCATAGCTGCTCGCTGTCTGTTGTTAAGTGGTTTTCAAACGAAAGTAAGTTTTCACAGAGAACTGACCAAGGGGGATGCGTGCGAGGACTGAAAGTTAAAAGCGACATGGAAGCGGAGCGTCTACAGAAGGAATTTGAAACCTGGTTTCAGTCGCCTCTGGGGCAGACTATGCTGGCTAGTCAGCGCCAGACGGTGGAACACAGCATTGGGCGTTTCTTCGGCTATCATCAACTGGAGCTGCTGGTCAGCCATGAGTTGCCGGTAGGCCAGTCCAGTCTGCTTGGCCACCGTATTATCTCCGTTCCCCGTTGGGAGAAAGAGCTGCCAGAGGGTTCTCTGGTGTGTCACTCCCATGAGTTGCCGCTGGAAAGCGACAGCATTGATCTGGTCATTCTGCACCATACGCTGGATGTGGCCGCGCGGCCGCATCAGTCCTTACGCGAGGCGGCGCGTGTGCTGCGCTCAGGCGGTCATATGGTGATCGTCGGGTTTAACCCGCTTAGCGCCTGGGGATTGCGTCGGGCGATCTTCAGAAGTCCGAAGGCGCCCTGGTCCGGACGCTTCCTGACCTCCTCGCGTCTGGAGGATTGGTTGAGCCTGCTGGACTTCCGCCTTAAAGACGTACACTACCGTTTCTATGCCCCACCGGTCACCAACCTGCAATGGTTGAGTCGCCTTGCGTTTCTTGATAAGTTCGGCGCACGTTTCCGGCTGCCCCTGGGAGCTTACTACACCATCGTCGCTCAAAAGCGAGTGGGATGCGTGATTCCGCTGCGACCCCAATGGCGTCGCTCGCGTGTCGCGGGGGCGGCTGTGGTCCACCAATTTACGCCCTATAGGCCGTACAAAAAGAATGAAGACAGTTGAAATTTATACCGACGGCGCCTGCAAGAAGAACCCCGGGCCCGGCGGTTGGGGAGCAATCCTCATATACGGAAAGAATAAAAAGGAGATATTCGGGGGGGAGCTCGACACCACTAATAATCGCATGGAGCTGATGGCGGCGATCAAGGCGCTGCGCGCGTTGAAGCAAGGCTGCAAAGTCGAGCTCTATACGGATTCCCAATATGTGCGCAAAGGCATCACCGAATGGATGCAGAACTGGATCAAGAAAGGCTGGCGCACCAGCGGCGGCGATCCGGTAAAGAACGTTGATCTGTGGCAGGCGTTGGATAAAGAACGCAACAAGCACGATATCAGTTGGCGCTGGGTTAAAGGCCACAGCGGCCATCCATTAAACGAGCGCGCGGACGAGCTGGCCAATCTTGGCGTTAAAGAAGCGTTAGGCGAGACAGGCTGAGAATCTTTATATGCGTCAAATAGTACTGGATACCGAAACCACCGGCCTGGAAACCTCCCAAGGCCACCGGATCATTGAAATTGGTTGCGTTGAAGTGGTCGATCGCTCTCTGACCGGCAATCACTATCACGTTTACATCAATCCCGAGCGGGAAGTGGACGCCGGAGCCTTTGAGGTTCACGGCATTTCCAATGAGTTCCTGGCGGATAAGCCCAAATTCAAACAAGTCGCCCAGGACTTCCTGGACTTCATTAACGGCGCGGAACTGGTCATCCATAACGCGGCGTTTGACGTGGGCTTCATCGACTACGAATTCTCCATGCTGGGAGCGCCTTTCGGCAAAGTCAGCGATTATTGTTCCGTCGTCGATACCTTGATGATGGCTCGCAAGAAGCATCCAGGTCAGAAGAACAATCTGGACGCGCTCTGTAAACGCTACGGTATCGATAACAGCCACCGTGACCTCCACGGCGCTTTGCTCGACTCGGAGATCCTGGCGGATGTCTATCTCGCCATGACCGGCGGGCAGACCAGTCTTTCCCTGCATTCCGAAGATGGCGGGGCGGAAGAGGAGGCCTCCGAAGTGCGCAGAATCAATATGCAAAGACCTTCGTTGCGAGTGATTCGCGCCTCTGAAGCCGAATTGGCGGAGCACGCCCGACAGCTGGACGCGGTGGAGAAAGCCGCTGGCTTCAGCCTGTGGCGCAAGAAGCCGGAAGAAGGCGTGAACTGAGCGGGGCTGCTTTAGTCAGACAATCGGTCCTCGCTTAAAACTAAAAAAGCCGCCTGTTTGAGGCGGCTTTTTTGTTCCTGACTTTTCTTATTAATATGGCAATGATATTGGCATGTTAATAACTAGGCGCATGGATGCGCCTGCGCGGCGGCTAGCCGCGGGAGACAGGGCCTGACCTGTGCAGGCCCTGTCGTTGCAGTCAAATAGAAGGAAGCTATTTGACTGCCTGATTAATAAGTACGACTGGCGTAGCTTTAGATAGTAATGACTATCATCACGTAACCGAGCCCGCCCATGACGATGGTGTAGGGCAGCGCCATCCATACCATCTTGCCGTAGGACAATCTGATTAAAGGGGCGATGGCGGAGGTCAGCAGGAATAGGAACGCAGCCTGACCATTTGGCGTCGCGACGCTTGGGAGGTTGGTGCCGGTATTGATCGCCACCGCTAATGCTTCGTAGTGCGCCCGGTCAATCAATCCGTCTTTGAAGGCGTTACGCACTTCATCTATGTAAACCGTCGCAACGAAGACGTTGTCGCTGATCATCGATAGCACGCCGTTGGCGATAAAGAACATGCCGGGCTGAATGCTCTTCTCCAGGCCCAGTACATAGTTAATGATGCCGGTGAATAAATGCTGTTCGTGGATGACCCCGACCACGGCGAAGAACACGACCAGCAGGGAAGTGAAGGGCAGCGCCTCTTCAAAGGCCTTGCCGATCTGATGTTCCTCAATCACGCCGCAAAACGCCGTCGCCAGGATAATGACCGTCAGGCCGATCAGGCCTACCTCCGCCAAATGGAACGCAAGCGCCACCACCAGAATAACGGCGACAGCCGCCTGGGCGATCAGTTTGGATTCATGCAGCAGCGTCATTTTCTTCTTTTCGGCTTCGTTGAAATCTTCCAGGATTTTGCGCACGGAAGCAGGAATATCATCGCCGTAACCGAACCAGTGGGTCTTCTCCAGGATGAAACATGTCACCAGACCGGCCACCAGCACAGGCATGGAGATGGGCGCCATGCGTACGAAGAACTCGATAAAGTCCCAGCCCATCCGTTGCGCGATCAGCAGGTTCTGAGGCTCGCCCACCTGCGTGCATACGCCGCCTAACGCGGTGCCTACCGCGGCATGCATCAACAGGCTGCGCAGAAAGCCGCGGAACTGTTCGAGGTCGGAGCGGTGATCGTGATGGACCGACTCATCGTCGCCATGATCGTGGTCGTGATGGAAGTGTTTGCCTGACGCGACTTTATGGTAGACCGAGTAAAAGCCGACGGCGACGCTGATGATGACGGCCGTCACTGTCAGCGCGTCCAGGAATGCGGAGAGCACCGCAGCCACCAGACTGAAAAGTAGCGAAAGCACGGCTTTGGAGCGAATGCTGAGCAGTATTTTAGTGAACACGTAGAGCAGCAGCTCTTTCATGAAGTAAATGCCCGCCACCATAAATACCAGTAGCAGGATAACTTCCAGGTTGCCGGAGACTTCTTCATACACCGTATGCGGCGACACCATGCCAATGAGCACTGCTTCGATCGCGAGCAAGCCGCCAGGTTGCAGCGGATAACATTTCAGCGCCATCGCCAGGGTGAAGATGAACTCCAGAATCAGCACCCAGCCTGCGATGTAGGGGCTGAGCATGAAAATGAAAGGATTAATCAGTAGAAAGAGGCAAATGGCCTTCTTGTACCAGCTCGGGGCGTTTCCCAGAAAATTACTGTAAAACGCCTGCGGCAAAGTGGTCACCATACTTGGCTCCTGTTAACGAATGCGGCCGCCGAAACGACCAGTTAAAAAATTGTAAGGATCGACCATTCTAATGAAAAACGGCAATAAATCCATGCATTTAAGCTCGCACTGCCGCCTCAGCGAGAGCATTCGGTTGTGACTCCAATAATAGCCAACTATTCTTGAATACGCCTTTTATCGTTTCTCTCATTAGGCCTAATGCCTGTGGGGCTTTCGCGATTCCGAAAGCAGATAACAAATGAAACAGTTAGTTTCTTGTTTAACTTGAATTTTGTGTTATAAGTTAGTAATAACTCGGCGATTTTCCACTTTTTGACAATAAACTCCCCAGTTGTTGATGAACTGAGGGTTAAGGACATCGTATATGGTTGACGCGACGCTAGCCGCGAAAAAGTCTAGTTCCTTCGATCTGGTCGAGAGGGAAATCAATAATACGATTGAGCAAGCGGAGCTTAGTCTCGAACGTTTTCAGGAAAACCGCGAAAGCGGCGAAGATCTACAGAATTGCATTGATTACCTGAATCAACTGCGCGGTATTTTTGTACTGATTGAACTACAGGGCGGCACCGTTCTGTGTCAGGAATCCGTGGCGATCGCCAATGAAGTTCCCGTTGGCGCGGCGGAGGATAAAAACGGATTGCTGTCGTCGTTGAGTCAGGCTTTATTTGTACTGCGCCGTTATACCGAATACTACCAGCGTCGTCGTGAAGACCATCCCGAATTGCTGTTGGAGATCATCAATCTCCTGCGTCTGTCCCGTCGCGCCAAGCCGCTGCCGGACAGTTATTTCTTTGATGTAGAGTTCCAGCGCTCACCGCCCAAGCCCGTGCGCGACGCCAGCGTCACCACGGATGTGTTCGAGCACCGCAGCCGTCGTCTGCGTCACATGTATCAGGTGGGCTTGCTGAACTTGTTGCGCAGCAAGGAAACCGATATTGGCTATCGCCTGATGAGTCGCGCCGCAGACGGCATGAGCAAAATATGTGCAGGCTCCTCAATCTCTGAATTATGGTCGCTGACGGCATATACCGTGGAGCTGATGCATACTCAGTCCATGGAGCTGACGCCGACCCGGCAGCGCCTGCTGATGAAAATCGAAAAGTACGCGCGGGAAATCGTCAAGCTGGGCAAAGTGGCCACAGCCAAGGCCATTTCTGAGACTGTGGCGAAGGATTTGTTGTATCTGATCGCCATCAGCGGCGATAAAAGCGAGAAGACCCGGGAATTGTTGGCCGGTTACAGTCTCGCACCGGCGGATTTTGATCAGGCCAAGATCATTGCGCATCGCAGTCTGTTGATGGGGCCGGGCAGCGATGTCCTGGCGTCGCTGTCAAAAGCGCTGCACGAAGAAATCAGCCAAATCAAAGACAAGTTGGATATTATCGAGCGCGGTATCGATGGCCAGGAAGACGGCTTGTCGCAGATCGCCGAAGGCCTGGGCAAACTGGCGGATACGCTGACCATGCTGGACCTCATCAATCTCAGTGCGGTGGCCAGAGGGGTGCACCAGACTATTTCATCATGGGCGATGGATAAAAAGCATCCCAGCAATACCGACCTGATGCAGGTTGCGGACTCCGTGTTGAGCATTGAGCAAGCGATTCTGCAACTGGAAGAAGATGGCCTCACCATCGAAACTGATAAAGTGGTCGGCGCTGACGCGGAAGAGATGATCAGTCCTTATCTGATGGAAGCGCATATTGTGGTGATAGGCGAGTCCCAGGCCGGTCTTTCTCTCGCCAAACGAGCAATTACTGCGTATCTGGAGTCCGGCGGCGACAAGCTGCATTTGGCCAACGTGCTGCCTACGCTGGAAGGCGTACTTGGAGCGCTGGTGATGATAGAGCAGTCCCGTGCGGCTAAGGCGTTGCACTCCACGGCGCGCTGCATTGAAGAAAAGCTCATCAAGAACGAAAACAAGCCAGGCGACCATGTTATGGAAACGCTCGCCGATGCGCTGACGTCTCTTGAATACTACGTGGACAGCGTTGGTCGCTCCGGCGCCGGCAATCCTGATTTGCTGAAGCTCGCAGAAGAAAGCGTCCACTCTCTGGGTTACTAACCCCCGATCTACTCACTTCTTTGAGCCTGATGGCAAGTCAGGCTCAGTTCAATATCGCCAACTGGTTAACAGGACTTGTCGCTTTGTCGGGTCAGGCATGTTAGTTGGCGCGTCCAGCTCCCTCTTGAACTCCTTTATCACTGTTATTCCTGAGAAAATATGAAAACCTGCGGGGACTGTCCTAGAATTCAAAGGGCGATTGACGCAGGATGCTTACCTTATTTTCGAACGACAGGAGCGAGTGATCTAACAGTGTCAGGTGAAGAAAAGCGGTTTCACAGCTGCCGCCGAGGGCGGTCAGGGGAGGGGTATGTTGTATTCCGGCATTAGTGTCGCATTGGTGGCGATTGCGATACTGACCGTTTTTATTTGCTTGCGCCTTCTGTTCAGGAAGTCCTGGTTTTTGGTTTGGCTGAAAGGCACGATGACATTCGTCGCGCTTTTATTCGCGATATTTCTCTGTTTTCTGGCATTGGATATGTACCGTTACAAGGCCTATCAAAAGGAGACCACGATCGCCACGCTCAGTATGCAGAAGCTGGGGGAACAGTTGTACCGCGTCAAGGTCGCGGCCCCTCCGGATGGCGAGTACAGCTTTGATGTGTCGGGAGATCTTTGGCAGCTGGACGCAAGACTGGTTTCCTGGTCCGGGCCATTTAGTGCGCTGGGTATGCAGCCGGGGTACCGTCTGGAGCGCATCAGCGGACGTTATTATTCGCTGGAACAGGAAAACGATGGCGCACGCACCGTGTTCGCCATCGCTCCTTCCGATATCGGGTTTGATTTCTGGGCCTGGCTCAACAGCCACGAAGGGGTGCCCTGGGTGGACGCCAAGTACGGTAGCGCCACTTATTTACCCATGCGCGACGCCGCTATCTTTACGGTCTCAATAGGAAATGACGGTTTGATCGCCCGGCCAGTCAATACGCCGGCGGTGGAAGCGGTGGAGATGTGGCAGTAACCGTCGCACTCCAATGCATGGTATGAAGCGGAAATGTCTCAGCTATGCAGACACGAAATGCAGATCTAAAAAGCAGACATAAAAAAGGCGCCGTAGAGGCGCCTTTAGAAAATCTTAGTGCTTAGCCGATGTTGAACAGTTGGCCCAGCTTCATCGCCAGCATCATGTCGCCTTCGGCGCGCAGATCACCCGCCATGAACGCTTGCATGCCGTCAGTTTCGCCACTGACGATGCCTTTCAGCGTATCGGAATTCATAATCAGAGTAACGGAAGGATCGTCGTGGTCGCCTTGAATCAGCTCGCAGCCGCCGTTTTTAACTACCAGGTGATAGTTGTCGGCGTCTTCAATAGAGAACTGAAAAACAAGATCAAGGTCGGAAGCGGCGTCGGCGTTAAAGTTGTCTTTCAGTTGTTGAAAAATTTGTGCTACAGGCATGGTGCTTTCCTTTATAAGAGTAATACACAATTATATTGTGGAGACTTTGGCGCATATGTTTTAGCTTAGAATTCAAGGAGTAGCAACTCCCTGAAGGCAAAACGTAAAGTCTTTCGTAAACAGCAGATATACACCGCTAATGCCTGAATGTAGGGGCTTTGCAGGTGTCTGTCAATAAAAAATCGAACGCTTGTTTGAATTGGCGGCGCAATTCATTTTTCGCCGTGGGTTGCAATTTACATAGACGCCCTTAATTTAACCGGATTGTATCTATCAATAGAGATTGATAGCTACCATATGCTTTGAATAAACATCCATTTTAGGAGTACGACTTTTGGACTTTCTAACCGATTACGGCGCTTTCCTGGCCAAAACTGTGACCCTCGCGGCGGCGATATTGTTTGTCGTGGGGACGATCATTGCTTTAAGCCAGCGCGGCAAAAAACATGCGGACGGTGAGATCGAGGTCGTACATCTCAATGAGCGCTTGAAGAGAATGCGTGAGGCGCTGGAGCACAGTGTTTTCAGCAAGGAGTGGTTGAAAAACGCCGCTAAAGAAAAGAAGAAGAGCAACAAGAAAAGCAAGAAGGACGCTCACAAGGATATGCTGCAAGAGCAGGATAAGAGCAGGGTATACGTATTGGATTTTGACGGCGATATCAAAGCCTCTGAAGTGTCCACGCTGCGTGAAGCGATTACCGCTGTACTCAGTCTGGCGAAACCGGAAGACGAGGTTGTCGTGCGTCTGGAAAGCCCAGGAGGAATGGTGCATGGCTACGGTCTGGCGGCGTCGCAATTGGAGCGTATTCGCCAGCGCGGCGTCAATCTGACGGTTTGTGTAGATAAGGTCGCCGCGAGCGGCGGTTATTTGATGGCTTGTCTGGCCAATAAAATTATTGCGGCGCCTTTCTCTATTATTGGCTCCATCGGTGTGGTGGCGCAGCTGCCGAACTTTAACCGCTTGTTGAAAAAGCATGATATTGATTATGAGGTGCTGACAGCTGGGGAGTATAAGCGTACGCTGACCGTATTCGGTGAGAACACTGAAAAGGGACGGGAAAAGTTCATGCAGGACCTTGAGGAAACGCATGTCCTGTTCAAAGAATTCGTCGCTACGCACCGGCCGCAGGTGGATATCGACGAGGTGGCGAAAGGCGAAGTATGGTACGGCGCGCGCGCCAAGGATATCAACCTGGTGGACGCTATCCAGACCAGTGATGATTATCTGGCGGAGCGTTGTAACGAATGCGAGGTGTACCAGGTGCGATATATCGAGAAAAAGTCCCTGGCGGAAAAGGTGGGATTATCGATGGCGGCGTCACTGGAAAGCCTCGGCCTCAAGCTCGCCAAGTCATTTAACTTCAAAAGCTAAAGACGCGAGCAAGGCGGGAAAATGCCGGCGTGGGAACCGGGTTGTAGCGGGCGTCGCCTGTTAGGTTCATTCGGCAATGGAAAGAGATAACTGAGTGACGGAGTCTGCTCTATGAGCGATAGTAAATTTCGGGCGCTACGCGTGCTGGAAAAAGGGGGATATTTTCACACTGAGATTCAAGAGCAATCTCTGGATGATTTGCCCGATAACGATGTATTGGTGAAAGTGAAGTACTCGTCCTTGAATTTCAAGGATGCGCTGTCCGCACACGGCCACAAAGGCGTAACCCGTCAGTTCCCGCATACCCCGGGTATCGATGCGGCGGGTGTGGTGGTGGAGAGCCGCTCGCCGGAATTGAAGCCAGGTCAGGAAGTCATTGTGACCGGCTATGATCTGGGTATGAACACGCCAGGCGGCTTTGGCGAATACATTCGCGTGCCCGTAGAGTGGTGTGTGGTGAAACCTCCCAGGCACGACCTTCATTACTTTATGACGCTGGGAACCGCTGGTCTGACCGCGGGACTTTCTGTGGATCGATTGAGCCAGACGGTGGCTCCAGGCGACGGTGAAATACTGGTGACTGGCTCTACGGGAGGCGTGGGTTGTCTGGCGGTGGCCCTGTTGGCCAAGCTGGGCTATGACACTGTGGCTTTGACCAGCAAAGTCGACCACAGTGACTTGCTGGCCAAGCTGGGCGCCCGCAGAGTGCTGGACCGCTCCTACCTTGAAGAAATGCCTGAGAAGGCGCTGATGAAAGAAACCTGGGCGGGGGTCGTGGACACCGTTGGGGGTGCTCTGTTTTCTAAAATTCTCAAAACGGTGAAGCATAGCGGCGCTGCAACCACGTGTGGCATGGTGGCGGGAACCGAGCTTTCCACGTCTATTTTTCCTTTCATTTTGCGTGGCGTGACGTTGTATGGCATTGACTCTGTCGAGATCGCCAGAGAGAGGAAGCGCCATATCTGGGAAAAGCTGGATAGTGACTGGGCGCTGCCGGACCTGAACTTTCTGGCGCAAGATGTCGTGCTGGAGGAGTTGCCCGGCGTCATCGAAAAAATCTATTGCGGCAAAATGTTGGGGCGCGCGGTGCTCCGGCACATCGACCAAGAGTAATCAAAAGCCATTGTCGGCGGCGGGTTTAGTCCCGCCGCAACTTGTCAGAGATGGCGATCGGGCTGGGAAAGTTCAGCACGACAATGTAAGACGACAACATGAACATGATGATCGCCGTCGCTTGAATCAACACTGACGCAGATTCCCCAATCATAGATTTGCTGGTCGCCAGAAAGGCGATCAACAATGAGAACTCACTGATTTGTCCCAACCTGAATCCAATCTCCCAAGAGGTTTTCTTGTCCTCTTTCATGGTGCGTAACAAGCCATAAAAAGTGGCTGGTTTGGCCGCCAGTAAGATCAATGACAACAGTATCGCGGGAATGGCGATATCCGGCAGCAATCCAAGGTTGAGGCTGGCTCCAAGAGAGAAGAAAAACAGCACCAGGAAGAAGTCCCGAAGGGGTTTCAGGCTCTCGGCGATATATTGAGCGATGGGGCTGGTTGCGATGGTGACGCCGGCGATGAAAGCGCCAATCTCCAGTGACAGTCCCATGGCTTTCGCCAGCTCTGCAATGCCGAGACACCAGCCGATAGCCAGTAGAAAGACATACTCGTGAAAGCGGTCAAACTTGGAAAACAGCTTCAGTAGCACATACTTGACCGCCAGGAAGGTAACGCCGATGAGAATTGGTAAGGCCAGAAAAGTCTTGCCGAGATTCATGACGGAAATACCCTCGTCGCCGGCGGCCAGTATCAATAGCGCCACAATGGCGATTAAATCCTGAACCAACAGCAGACCGACCACCATCTCGCCGACGTGGCGATGGTGCAGAACCGTCGTCGGCAATAACTTGATGCCGATAATCGTACTGGAGAAAGTGGCCGCAATCGCGACAATCATCGCCTCGTAAGAGGTGAAGCCAAATACAATGGCGATCGCATAGCCGATAGCGGCGAACACCAAAGAGCTGAGTAAGGCGACCAGCGTCGCCTTGCGCAATACGTGCAGCAGCGCTTTCGGCTGCATGTCCAGGCCGAGCAGAAACAGCAGGAAAATAATGCCGATCTCAGAAATGTCCGCGAGCAGGCCGGAGTTGTTGATCAGGCTCAGTCCGTAAGGGCCCACCAACGCGCCAAGGACAATATAAGCGAGGATAAGAGGTTGTCGCGTAAAGAGGGCGACGGAAGCCAAAACTGCGGCGCCGGAAAAGATCAGAAAGAATGAGTAGACGATATTGATTTCCATGGATGCTCCGCTATCGGCTTCTACCAAAGAGTATCGGCAGTCTCCGTCCCTGTCAAAGGACAACCTGTTGTTCTAAGAAGGAAAAGGTCTGTCCATTCAGGCACAAAAAAGGGTGGACGACGCCACCCTTAATGCATGCCTAAGCTGCTGTTAGTGCATTCTGCGACGAAACAGGGGTTCTGGTTGGTCCACTGAGGCCTGATAGGTGACGGAAAAGTCCGCCAGTCCCGCCAGCGCTTTCTCTGCATCGCGGTCCGCTCTCACTGCGAAGGCGTCAAAGCCGCAGCGTTTCATGAAGAAAAGCTGGTCCATAAGTACGTCGCCGATTGCGCGGAGTTCGCCTGTATAGTGAAGCTGTTCGCGCAGGATACGTGCGATGGAATAGCCGCGACCGTCGGCGAACTTCGGGAAGTTTACGGCGATGACGCTGAACCGGCCCAAATCCGGGCTGATTGTGTCAGGCTCTTCATCGCTATCCAGCCAAACGCCGGTTTGCTCTGGGGCTCTCGCCTGCAGTTGTTCTCTCTGCGCCAGCCAAGTGCTCAAAGGAATGATCACTTTTCCTGTCGGCACAACCTGTTCCGCAGGGGCTTCAGCTTTGTCCAGAACGCTCCATTCGTCATTTACAACAGCCGCGTGCTTAATTAGGTTTGGCATAAACGCGCTCCTTGAACGGGGTGATGCCGACGCGGCGGAAAGTGTCGATAAACAGTTCATCGTCATTGCGGCTGGAGACGTATACATCAAGAATTTTCTCGATAACGTCCGCCATCTGTTCGCGAGCGAACGACGGCCCCAGAATTTGTCCCAGCGATGCGTCCTGACCGGAAGCGCCGCCCAAGGATACCTGATACCATTCCTCGCCTTTCTTATCCACGCCCAGTACGCCGATAGCGCCAACATGGTGGTGGCCGCAAGCATTCATGCAACCGGAGATGTTCAGGTCGATATTGCCGAGGTCGTACAGATAATCCAGGTCGTCGAAACGTTCCTGAATTGCTTCCGCCACCGGGATGGACTTGGCGTTCGCGAGAGAACAGTAATCGCCGCCAGGGCAGCAGATAATATCAGTCAGCGTACCCAGGTTAGGGGTGGCGAAGCCAAGTGACTTGATAGCTTCCCACAGCTCGAACAGCTTGCTTTGTTCTACGTCGGCCAGCACCACGTTCTGCTCATGGGTGATGCGCATTTCGCCGAAGCTGTATTGGTCCGCCAGCTCCGCCAGACGGTCCATCTGTTTGTCTGTAATGTTGCCGGGAGGAACGCCCAGCTTCTTCAGCGTCAGAGTGACAATGGCGTATCCAGGCTTTTTATGCTGGGCGACATTGCGGTGATGCCAGTTGTTGAAAAACTTGTTCTCCGCCAGACGCTCGGTCAATGCGGCGGGCTGATCTTCCAGCGCCAGATAAGCAGGCTCTGTGAAGAATGATTTAATGCGCTCAATCTCCGCCAGGGTCAGCTTGGAAGGGCTGTCTTTGATACGCTCCCATTCCGCTTCGACTTTTTCAGCAAAAGCTTCCGGGGACATGGCTTTAACCAGGATTTTGATGCGGGCCTTGTACTTGTTGTCGCGACGGCCGTAACGGTTATATACCCGCAGGATAGCTTCCAGATAAGTCAGCAAATCCAGCTCCGGCAGATACTCGCGAATAACGGAGCCGATCATTGGGGTGCGGCCAAGCCCGCCGCCCGCCAGCACTTTGTAGCCAATTTCGCCAGCGGCGTTTTTGACGATCTGAATGCCGATGTCGTGAACCTGAATGGCTGCGCGATCGCTATCTGGACATGAGTTGACGGCGATTTTGAATTTACGCGGCAGGAAGGCGAATTCAGGGTGGAAGGTGGACCATTGACGAATGATTTCGCAATAGGGGCGGGGGTCCACGATTTCTTCCGGCGTTACGCCTGCGAATTGGTCCGTGGTCGTGTTACGAATACAGTTGCCGCTGGTTTGCACTGCGTGCATCTCCACATCCGCAAGCTCGGCGAGGATTTTGGGAGAATCTTCAATAGACGGCCAGTTCAGCTGCAGGTTCTGCCGGGTAGTGAAGTGGGCGTAGCCTTTATCGTACTTGCGTGTGACTTCACTGAGCTTGCGTAGCTGAGTAGAAGACAACATGCCATATGGAATACAGATGCGCAGCATCGGCGCCAGCCGCTGCACATATAACCCGTTTTGCAGACGCAGGGGCAGGAACTCTTCATTGCTGAGCTCACCGGCGAAAAAACGGTCCGTTTGCCCTTGGAACTGCTTGACTCGTTCCTTGATGATCTGGCGATCGTAATCGTCGTATCTATACATTGACACTACCTGACAGTTTCAATTACCCATTGAATGGGCGCCAATTTAGCAGGATATACTTATAATTAAAATGATTGATTATCTATATGGTAATTCGTTTTTATTATATGAATGTGACGGAACCCTTTCTTGCTCATGGCTCCTTAATATAAGCGGCGGCGCGGGCCTCTGGCCAGAGGCGTCAGGATTCTGGGCGACGGCCTTTATAAGCGCTTGCACTTAATAAAAATGTGGTTTAAAACAAACCAGTACATACTCTTTGTACAATCCGGACATCAAAAAAGGAGCTGGACTGTGTCAGAAAACAATAATCATAACGCGACTTCAAATCCCGACAGCAAAGTAGACGCCATAGCGGCGGTGGTGCTGATACTCAGCATTGCCTCCATGATGGTGATCTGGGTGGCGGGGCACTGACTGCTGCGGAACTTCATCCCGGGTGGATTATCGAGCCGTTTTTCCTGTTTCCCTGATGTGAGATGAATTAATGAAGCAAAGTGGGGACATCTGTTCTCATCCTCACTTTGTCTGGCGGGATTGCTGATGCTTTAACTCAAAGCGCAGACTGCCTACTCTGCAAGCCTAATGGGCTTATGTGACATTGCTCAGCACGAGCTTAACGATAAGCGCCAAGGTCAACACGAACAACACCCCAAAAATAATCCCGCCTATGATGTAGGCCTTGGGGTTCGCCTGTTTAAAGTCTCTTTCCCTGGTTTTGCTGCTCTGAACGCCGAAAGCCGCTCCCAGCACGCTTACGACTAGCTGCCAAAGAGAGGGTTTTTGCTCTTTTTCCTTGTGCCCGGATACGTTGCTCATGATGCTCTCCATACTTGCTCGTATTATTATTTTGACGTCCGCGTTCAGGTTGACCTGATTTTCCGACGTGCGCTCCTTCTAATGCTAATCCTCTGGACAAATAGCCTCCTTCTATTTGTCTGCCTGATTAATAATAACAAAACCAGCGATACGAAAAGCCGGATTTTATATACGCTGACGCCCCATGAAAGGGGCGTCATATTGCATCTGGCGATCAGCTTGCGCTGGAGGGATCGTAACCCAGATTGGGCGACAGCCAGCGCTCGGCTTCCTGTAAGGTCATGCCTTTTCTGGCGGCGTAATCTTCCACCTGATCCCTTTGAATCTTGCCTACTGCGAAATAGCGGGCTTCCGGATGAGAGAAGTACCAGCCGCTGACGGATGCGGCGGGATACATGGCGTAGTGCTCGGTGAGTTTGACGCCGGTATGCAGCTCCGCTTCAAGCACGCTGAACAGTTTGGCTTTTTCTGTATGATCCGGGCAGGCAGGGTAGCCTGGCGCTGGACGAATACCCGCGTACTTCTCTTTGATGAGCGCTTCGTTGTCCAGTTGTTCGCTTGAGGCGTATCCCCAGAACTCTTTGCGCACGCGTTCATGCATGCGTTCAGCGAAGGCTTCAGCCAAGCGGTCCGCAAGGGCTTTGACCATGATGCTGGAATAGTCGTCGTGCTCGCTTTCGTACTGCTTCGCCAGCTCTTCTGCGCCAATGCCGGCAGTCACCACAAAGGCGCCCACGTAGTCGTCTTTACCGGACTCGGCGGGAGCCACGAAATCCGCCAGTGAGTAGTTGGGGCGGTTTTGCTCTCTTTGGGTTTGCTGCCTCAAGTGGCTAAGCGTCGCCAGAGGCGTTGACTTGCTCTCGTCCGTATACAGGACGGTGTCCTCGTCGCTGATGCGATTGGATGGCCAGATGCCCACGACCGCGCGCGCCTTCAACAGGTTATTGTCGACAATGTGAGACAGCATTTTCTGAGCGTCCTGGAACAGTTGGCGGGCGGCCTCGCCCACTTTTTCGTCTTCCAGAATGCGCGGGTATTTGCCAGCCAGATCCCAGGATATAAAGAAAGGAGTCCAGTCGATGTAATCGACCAGTTCCTGCAGCGGGTAGTCGTCAAAGACTTTAACGCCGGTGAAAGTCGGGGTAGGTGGCGTGTAATCGCTCCAGTCGCCCTGGAATCGGTTGTCCCGCGCTGCGGCCAAAGGAATGGGCTTGGCGGATGGCTCCCGATTCTTCCTTCTTTCTCTTACTTCTTCATATTCCGTGCGAATATCCTGCACATAATCCGTCTTTTGCGTGTCGCTCATCAGACGAGTGGCGACGCTGACGCTACGAGATGCGTCAGTGACGTACACGGTCACGTCGTTTTTGTATTCCGGCTCAATTTTAACGGCGGTGTGAGCCTTGGAGGTGGTGGCGCCGCCGATCAGCAGAGGAATCTGGAAGTTGAGGCGCTGCATTTCGCGCGCAACGTGCACCATTTCATCCAGGGATGGCGTGATTAGGCCGCTGAGACCGATGATGTCGACATTTTCCTCTTTGGCCACCTGCAATATTTTTTCGCAGGGGACCATAACGCCCAGGTCGATAACCTCATAGTTATTACACTGCAGAACAACGCCAACGATATTCTTGCCAATGTCATGCACGTCGCCTTTGACCGTAGCCATCAGGATGCGGCCTTTGGCTTTTTCTTTGGCGTCTTTTTCCTGCTCAATATACGGAATCAAGTGCGCGACGGCCTGCTTCATGACGCGGGCGCTTTTTACCACTTGGGGCAGGAACATTTTGCCGGAACCGAACAGGTCGCCGACGACGTTCATGCCGTCCATCAATGGTCCTTCGATGACTTCGATAGGGCGTGCAGCCGCCAGCCGCGCTTCTTCCGTGTCTTCGAGGATATAGGCGTTCACGCCTTTCACCAGTGCGTGTTCAAGGCGTTTGGTAACCGGCCAGGAGCGCCACTCCTGACTCTCTTCCTGCTTCTTCTCGCCCGTGCTGCGATAACGCTCAGCCGCTTCCAGCAGGCGCTCTGTTGCGTCGGGATGCTTGTTCAGAACGACGTCTTCCACCAGCTCCTTGAGTTCGGCGGGAATCTCATCGTATATAACCAGCTGCGCCGGGTTGACGATGCCCATGTTCATACCGGCGTTAATGGCGTGGAACAGGAATACGGAGTGAATCGCCTCACGCACGGTGTCATTGCCGCGGAAGGAGAAGGAGACGTTACTGACGCCGCCGGAGATGTTGGCGTAGGGCAGGTTCTCGCGAATCCAGCGGGTGGCCTGGATGAAGTCGACGGCGTAGTTGTTGTGTTCTTCGATTCCGGTGGCGATGGCGAAAATGTTCGGGTCGAAAATGATGTCCTGCGGCGGGAATCCCAGGCCAACCAGAATATCGTAGCTGCGTTTGCAGATTTCTGTTTTGCGTTTATAGGTGTCAGCCTGGCCAGCTTCGTCGAACGCCATGACGACCACTGCGGCGCCATAGCGCATGCAGGATTTTGCCTTGGCGATAAAGTCCTCTTCGCCTTCTTTCAAGCTGATGGAGTTCACCACGGCTTTGCCCTGAATGCAGCGCAGACCCGCTTCGATCACTTCCCATTTTGATGAGTCCACCATAATGGGAACCTTGGAAATATCAGGCTCAGAAGCGATCAGATTCAGGAAGACTTTCATGGCGTCTGCCGACTCCAACATGCCTTCATCCATGTTGATGTCGATGACCTGGGCGCCGTTTTCCACTTGATCGCGGGCTACATCAAGCGCTTCTTCGTAGCACTCTTCTTTGATCAGCCGCAGAAAGCGACGGGAGCCGGTAACGTTGGTGCGCTCACCTACGTTTACGAAACGGATTTCATCCGTGAGCGTAAAAGGCTCCAGTCCTGAAAGGCGCAGACGTGGCTTGATGTCGGGAATGGTTCGCGGCGCATGCTTATCTACCGCTTTTTTGATGGCGGCGATGTGGTCCGGCGTGGTGCCGCAGCAGCCACCGATGATGTTCACGAAACCATCTTGGGCGAAACCTTCCACAATGGCGGCCATTTCTTCCGGCGTTTGATCGTACTCCCCAAATTCGTTGGGCAAGCCGGCGTTAGGGTGGGCGCTGATATAAGTGGTGGCGCGGTTGGATAATTCTTCCACGTAAGGACGCAGGGCGTCCGCCCCCAGTGCGCAGTTCAAACCAATGCTGATGGGCCTTGAATGCGCCACGGAATTCCAGAACGCCTCTGCCGTTTGCCCAGACAACGTTCGTCCAGAGGCGTCAGTGATCGTGCCGGAAATCATTATCGGCAGTTCGATATCATGGTCGATAAAGTATTGCTGTACGGCGTATATACAGGCTTTGGCGTTTAATGTATCGAAAATGGTTTCGATCAGAATGATGTCGCTGCCGCCATCGACCAAGCCTTTGGTGGCTTCGTAGTAGTTGTCGACCAGAGTCTGGAAATCGACATTGCGGTAACCGGGGTTGTTAACATCCGGCGAAATGGAAGCGGTACGGGAGGTTGGACCTAACACGCCGGCGACGAAACGAGGAATGTCGGGCGTTTCCGCTGTTTTCTCGGCCGCCGCTTCACGGGCCACCTTGGCGCTGGCGACATTCAGCTCGTAAACAATGTCTTCCAGTCCGTACTCGGCTTGGGATACCCAGGTGGCGTTGAAACTGTTGGTTTCAATAATGTCGGCGCCAGCGTCCAGATAGGCTTTGTGAATAGCTTTGATAATATGCGGCTGGGTCAGACACAAAAGGTCGTTGTTACCTTTGATATCGCGGTGGAAGTCCTTGAAGCGTTCGCCCCGATAATCGGCTTCCTCCAGTTTGTAGCGCTGAATCATGGTTCCCATGGCGCCGTCCAATATCAATATCCGTTTTTTCAGGGAGTCGTTAAGGGCTTCTACTCGTTGGATCCGCGTCAGCATGTGAAAAACCTGGCCGTAGTCATTATGATTCTAAAGGAGGAAAATATTAGCAGATTAAGCCATAAGATGCCCTGTTTGCCTAGGGCTAAGAAGCCTTTTGCAGTATTGCGGAGGCTGATGTGGGAGTATAAGAACAGCGCGTTTCAGCTAAATCCTACTATTTTGCTAAGGCTTTAACCAACGAGGCTTTTGCTCTACAATTCACAGCATCAATCACCTTTGGGGCTATTTAGGAATGGTAACAGTCACAGAATCGGCTCGCGACTACCTCGCGCAATTACTGGAAAAGCAAAAAACCGAGGGCATGGGCGTGCGCATGTTCGTGACGCAGCCGGGCACCAAGTATGCGGAAACCTGTCTGGCGTACTGTAAGCCGGAAGAGATCATAAAGGATGATGAAAAAATCGAGTTAGACGCTTTCACTCTGTACCTGGATAAAAACAGCCTGCCATACCTTGAAGAAGCCCTGGTCGACTTCAACACTGAACGCATGGGCGGTCAGCTCACCATTAAAGCGCCCAACGCCAAAATGCCCAAGGTGGACGAAAGCTCTCCGTTGCCTGACCGCATCAATTACATCCTGTATACCGAGATTAACCCGGGATTGGCCTCCCATGGCGGCGAAGTGTCTTTGGTTGAGGTGGTTGATGACATTGCCGTGCTTAAATTTGGCGGTGGTTGTCAGGGATGTTCGGCGGTGGACTTCACTCTGAAGCAGGGTGTTGAGAAAACCCTGTTATCAAAAATTCCTGAGCTGAAAGGGGTTCGCGACTCCACGGATCATACAGTCACGGATAACGCTTATTACTCTTAAGTGTTCTGTTAAGAGCGCAGGCTTGGACAGGCCTTAGAGAATAGATGAAATGGGGGCGAATAGTGTTCGCCCTTTCTATTTTCGTTTCGTTAGAATCTTTGCTTATCCCGCTTGCGCCACCATTCTGTGGCGGTTTCCAGCGCTTCCTGTTGCGTCTGGATTTTTTCTGAATATTTCAGCGCCAAAGCAAGTGTACTGATTGCCGCGGCTTCCGCGTATTCATCTTCATCAACTCCTCGCCACACATTAAGCATGTGCTCAATGGAGAGCTCTTCCGCTTTGAGATGTCGTTGCGTAAATAAAGGCGGCCAGGTTTCTTCAAAGACTTCACCCTGGCGGCTGATATGCGCCACGCATTGAGCGTCCGGGTTGCGTTCAACTTCGCCGCCTTCGCCTTTGATGACGACGGCGGTGGGATATTGCAACAGGTTGGCGCTGAGCTGGTGTATGGGATTATAGGGAGGGTGGAAGATGCCCTGCATGACGAGTGGCGCATGAAGGGGGTTCAGCAGGCGCGCCATGGAATGCACGGGGGAGCGCAGACCTAAAACTGAGCGCATCTGAATAATGTCGTGCAAACGGGGGGAGAAGCTTTGCAGCGGCATATACACGAAATTACTGTCATCAAGAGCGCGTGTGGCGTCACTCCAGTTGGCGGCGACAGGCAGGCCCAAAGTCTCCACCACTGAACGGGTGTAAAGGCGTCCCTGTGTGTGACCTTCTGAGCCGTGCATAAAAATGCGATAGCCGTTCTGGCTGAGCAGCAGGGCGGAAAACAGGAACCAGGGTTGATGGCGCTTTTTACCTGCGTAAGAACTCCAGTCAATATCCACCTTGAGTTTGGGGGCGTTGAATCTGGCCTGCGCCGCTTCCACAAAACCAGCCAGTTCTTCCGGCGTTTCTTCTTTCACCCGCAACAGCATCAGAAAAGCGCCAAGTTGTAGGTCCAGCGTATCGCCGTCCAGAATCATGCCCATTGCCGCGCGCGCTTCTTCACGGGTCAGTGAGCGAGAACCTTTTTTGCCTTTGCCTAACGCCCTGATAAAAGGAGCGAAAGCATGTTCGTTGCTTTCTTTGGGAAACTTTTCGTTCATCATGGGTGGGAATTCCTTTTTTACAGGCAGTTATTCGGCTTGGGGAGGCCAGCGATTTTGCATGCAATTTTGGCTGGGCCGCCAGGAAACAGCTGCATCAGATATATGCTGTTGCCTTTATCCTGACCCAATTTGACTCCCGTGGTTTTAACCAGAACGCGATTGACCGGAGAGAGGCCAAACTCGTCATAAAACTTCCGCACCAGATCTATGATTTCCCAATGCTCAGGAGTCAGAACGATGTTCTCGTGCGCGGCGATTTCTTCCGCGATTGTGGGGCTCCAGTCATTCAGGTTGACCAGAAAGCCGTCTTTATCCAGGGGGAGATCCTGTAACGTCATGGGATAGCTTCCGCGTATAGTCTGCGATATGGCTTTAGAACCAGGAAACACTGCGAGGGTGGCGCTCGGTCAGCTCGACGAACTGCGCGTAGTCAGCTATTGCAATGGCGTCTGCGGCGGCGATGCCCCGCGCCATCAGATCTTCCTTTAGAGCGTAGACTTTGACGCCTGCATCAAGCAGTCCCTGTATCAGTGCGTTCTCTCTATGTTCCTTGGCCCATATTACGCCGTCCTCAATTAAAAGCAGACTGTCATCAGGGCCAATCAATTCGGCGCAGGTTTTAAGCAGTTCGCGATGGCGAATGCCTTTATTGAATATATGTAACACCATGGCGTGTGAGTATTGCTGAAATAGTGAGTTAAAGAAGTTGATTCAAAAGCTGAAGATATGATCCGCCGTCGCCATTTTTTCCTTAATGGCGTCGATCTCCAGAGGCTCAACAGGCATGCTCAGATCGTCCGTGCTGAGGGCGAACTTATCTAATGCCTCAATGGAGACAAATATCTTTTCTACGCCGTAAATCGGCAAAGCTTTGAATCCTTTGGCGTGATTTTTCATGGCGATGGGAGCAGGATCGATATTCTTCGACAATTGGAAAACGCCTTCCTCCAGAAAGATGACTTCCACATCCTGATCGAAAACCGCCGCCGCCAGCACTGCGTCCAGGCTTTCCGCCCCGTAGGCGTCGCCGAATGGGGGACGGGTGATCAGATATAACAAACGTTTTTTGCTTGTCTCGCTCACGTTAGCCTGCTCCAAATGTGATGACGCGGTCGGAATACAGGGCGGCGTCCACAAGCTGTCCGAGCCCGGACAGCTCAAACTCGCTTTGTAGTGAGTCGCCGCTGCGCTGATAGCGTTCAGCTTCAGATGGGGTGATGACGCCGCGTTTAACGCTGGCGCCAATACAGGCGACCAGATCGAGATCATGCTCTCGTTTGAGGGTCGCCCACTCGGCGGGAAGATAGGCGTCGTCCTGTGGCGCAATGCTGAGGGAGGACGCGTTCAGTACGCCGTCATGGTAAAAAAAGATGCGGTAAATGCTATGGCCTCTGGCCAGAACCGCTTTGGCGAACTGGCAGGCGGAGTAGGGCGCCTGTGACGAAAAGGGGGCGCCGTAAACGACAATGGTGTATTTCATGACAAATAAAAAAGCCCGGTTAGACCGGGCTTATGTTAAACCTATTTAGGATCAATCGTCACCGCCGAACGCTAGGATCAGGTTCAGCAGGCTGATAAACAGGTTGTAGATGGACGCGTACAGAGATACCGCCGCCAGGATGTAGTTGGTCTCACCGCCATGAACGATGGCGCTGGTCTGATACAGAATCCCTGCGGACGCGAACAGTACGATTGCGCCTGAGATCGCCAGAGAGAACGCGCTGCTCTGGATGAAGAAGCTCATGATGATGCAGCCGACGATGACCCAGAAGCCTGCAACTAGGAAACCAGCCAGGAAGCTGAAGTCTTTCTTGCTGATCAGGGCGTAAGCGGACAGACCAAAGAATACGAATGCGGTCAGACCCAATGCGCTGGTTACCGCCTGTGCGGCTCCGCCTGCGATCAACTGGCCAACGATCGGACCAATTGTCAGACCCAACAGGCCGGTAAATGCGAACGCCAGCACCAGGCCCCATACGCTGTTAGCGACTCGTTGAATCACAAAGCTGATCGCCAGGGCG
Source organism: Hahella sp. KA22 (assembly GCF_004135205.1). Taxonomy (NCBI): domain Bacteria; kingdom Pseudomonadati; phylum Pseudomonadota; class Gammaproteobacteria; order Oceanospirillales; family Hahellaceae; genus Hahella; species Hahella sp. KA22. Next base: position 3,165,662 of record NZ_CP035490.1, read on the forward strand.
CCGAAGAACGCGCCGTAGTGCATGATTGCGTTGAAAGGCATGCTTGATGACAAGAATGCAGTGAAAGCGGAAAAGGCCAGGGTCATGCCCAGTAGCCAGTAAGTGTTTTTCAGAACGTTAGCGGCGGTGGACGAATCCACTGCTGTTCCGTAGCCTTGCCTAAAGTCGGCGACGGCTGATTGATTGTTAAAGCGTCTGTTATCCATGAACGTCTCCAGTTAAAAAGCTATTGGGTTCTATATTAGTGACGGAAAGGGAAATTTCAATCTTTGTTGTAGCCAAAGAAGATAAATTATTCGTTACAGAAAGCCTTGTGAGTCGGGGTTTTCAGGTAAAAGTTCAGTATACGTGTTGATACGAAAGAATTTGTCCGACGGATTAAGTGAAAGGTTAGACTTTGAGTAAAACGAAGAAGTAGCCAAGAGATAGGAGTGAAGAGTCGGTGAATATTTGCTTTCGATCCTCTCCGCAAGGGCGGAGAAAGAAGTGGCGGTGAGCCAGGGATTCGAACCCCGGGTAGGCTATTAACCTACGGCGGTTTTCAAGACCGCTGCTTTCAACCACTCAGCCAGCTCACCGTTAAGAGTGTCTGTGTGACACGAGCCGTGCATAATACTCAAAATTTTTTGGGTGTCAACAGGTTTGAAGAATGCGCCCTAACAAAGTTCTTCAGTGACTAACATTTAAGCATAAATAAGGCCCTGCCTGTTTAGTTGTGGCTGAAGAATGCGCTGAGAGATGATTTCAATCCTCGCCCGGGTCGTACAGCTTGAAGTGATATTTAACCAATGAGCGGTTAATGGTTCCTAGTCCACGCTGTCGCCCAAACGTACAGCGCCTGTCATTTTTGGCCCGCCGTAGACCTCGGGCGAACCTGGGTCGGCTGTTTTTCAGTTGAGTGCGTTGGATAAGAAAGCCGTCATAACGATTGTTGCGGTAAATCCAGCGCCAATGGAAGCCTCGCCTAAGATCGCTGCGAAAGGCGCTGACCCATGGCTGGCGTCTGCCGAAAAAGACTTTCTCTTTAGGGTACTTTCTGGGCTTACGGATAGTGACTTCTCCTTTATTTACTTTTTACAGTTATTGCAGCCCCGCATACTGTCTTCAAGTCTGTAATCTGCTATCTTTCCTGCCCTTGTTTTATTCCGCGAAAGTACAGAGTCCATGAGCAAGCAGATTGTATTAACGGGTATCACCACTACCGGCATTCCTCACTTGGGTAACTATGCGGGCGCTATTCGTCCCGCTATTGAAGCCAGTAAGCAGGACGGGGTGCAGTCTTATTTCTTCCTGGCGGATTATCACGCCTTGATCAAGTGCCACGAGCCAGAGCGCGTCAGGGAATCCACCAAAGCCATCGCGGCGACTTGGCTTGCTTGCGGTCTGGACCCGGAAAAAGTGACGTTCTACCGTCAATCCGACATTCCGGAAATTCTTGAGCTGAACTGGCTGCTGACCAGCGTGACGGCGAAAGGTCTGATGAACCGCGCTCACGCTTATAAAGCCGCAGTGCAGGAGAATATTGAGAAAGGCGACGCCGATCCAGACAAAGGCGTGACCATGGGCCTGTTCAGCTATCCGGTGCTGATGTCGGCGGACATTCTGATGTTCAATGCCCACAAGGTGCCTGTCGGTAAGGATCAGGTGCAGCATCTGGAAATGTGTCGTGACATCGCGGCGCGCTTCAACCATATCTTTGGCGAAACCTTTGTGTTGCCGGAAGTGGTGGTCAGTGAGGAGTCCATGGTGTTGCCTGGTCTGGACGGGCGCAAAATGAGCAAGAGCTACAACAACACCATTCCTCTGTTTGAGCCGGAAAAGAAATTCAGAAAGCTGATCAACAAAATCGTCACCAACTCTCTGGAGCCAGGTGAACCGAAAGAGACCGACGGCTGCAGCCTGTTTGCGATCTACTCCGCGTTCGCCAAACCGGAAGAAGTGGCGAATATGCGCAAGCAATACGCGGAAGGCATCGGTTGGGGTGAAACCAAGAAGCAGTTGTTCGAATACCTGAACGAGATCCTGGCCGACAAGCGTGAACGCTACAACGAACTGATGCAGGACCCCGCCTATATTGAAGCCACATTGCAGCAAGGCGCGGAAAAGGCCAGAGAAAAGGCGGCGGTATTGCTGGCCAAGGCCAAACAGGCGGTTGGCATCGGGCCTATTCGATAGTTGTTTGACTCGACAGGCGAATGGAGACTGGAAGATGCGGACATTTAATTGGGGCGTTATAGCGCCAGGACGCATCGCCCAGCGCTTCGCCGCCTGCTTTTCCGCTATTGACGGCGCCAGAGTGCTGGCGGTCGCCAGCTCGAATCAGGAGCGCGGCGAAGCTTTCGCCCAACGCTTTGGCTGCGAACGGGTTTACGGGGATTACGCTGAACTCGCCCGTGACCCGGACATCGACGCCATCTATATCGCTAATCCCCATCGTTTTCATTTAGAAACTGCGCTGCTGTGCATTGAGGCCGGCAAACCGGTGCTGTGTGAAAAACCGCTGACCGTTTCCGCTGCGCAGGCGCGCGCATTGATGGACGCCGCGTCTTGTCGCCAGGTTTTCCTGATGGAGGCGCTCTGGACGCGCTTCATACCTGTCTGGCGTCAGGTCAAACAATGGCTGGATGCCGGGGCGATAGGCGATGTGGTGCTGATGGACTCCCGTTTCGGCTACAAAGCGGAAAGGGCGCCGGGAGATCGTCTGTTTGAATTGAACCTCGCCGGCGGCTCACTGCTTGATATCGGTATCTATAACCTTTCTATGTCCCAGTTTGTCATGGGACGTGATCCTGACTCTTTTGTATGCGACGGCGTGGTGGGCGAATCCGGCGTGGACGAACGGGTTTCCGCTATTCTCAATTATGGCGGCCCGGCCAGCCAGTTCACCTGTAACCTGCTATCCAGCACGGACAACCGTTTCCTGATCTACGGCTCCAAAGGACGCATAGAAGCGCCCGCTGATTTTTGGGAAGCGTCGACCGTGACGCTGACTACAGATGATGGCGTATCTGAGACCTTTGAGGGGCCGCTGTTGGCGAACGGGTTTGAGTATCAGGTCATGCATGCGATGGAGCGCATTCGCGCTGGCGAATTGCAGAGCGACGTAATTCCCTGGCGTGATACTCTCGCCACCCAGACACTAATGGACGCCATGCTTGAGCGCCTGGGCGTGGTCTATCCTTTTCTCTCCGAGCGGCAATAAGCGCCAGCGACTAAACTTTCCTGCAATACCTTTTACTGATCAAATAGTTTGCGCCTGTTGCGACGGCTGGATTATTGGTAGTTGGAATGATAGAAAGTCCATTTTCGATAGCCTGCAATCATGATGAACAGATTATGTTCTGGCTGCCGCTGTCGGCGTTTATGAATGCTAAGGAACTAATGCGTGCTGAAGGATATTAACGCCCATTTCAAACCGAAGGACTTCTGGCTGGCGACCCTGATCATGTTGGGCGCTATGTTGGCGTCACTGGTGATTACTCAAGTACTGGCGCACCCCAATGTATTGCTGGTGCTTTTTCTTGGAGTGCTCGTCGCGGGCCTTAAAACCAGTGTCTGGCCCGCCTTGTGGAGCGCGCTGCTGGGGTTTTTCGCTTACAACTACTTCTTTACCCACCCTCACTACACTCTGAAGGTCACTCATTTAGAGGACCTGTTAACGATTATCTTCTTTCTGTTGTTATCTACCATCAGTGGCAATCTCGCCGTGCGCTTAAAAGAGCAGGTTTCCGCGATTCGCGACAGCAAGCGGGAAGTGGAGGATCTGTTGTCCCTGAGCAGCAAGCTGAGTCTGGCGCCGGATCGCGCATCCATCATGCAGGTAGCGCTCAAAGAAATGTCCAAGCTTGTTAGCGCGCCAGTGCTGGCGTTTGAAAAAGGACAGGGTGAGCCTGGCGGCGCGGCGGATGCGCGTGGAGAACCTTTTTCTTTGCCCCCGCCTGAGTTGGAACTCGCCAGACGCATATGGGAGCAGTCAGGCCCGGATTCCACGGGCGCGCTGACTTCTCCTGAGCAGCCATCCCAATATAAGTGGCTGCCGGTGCGTTCGGAAATGGGAGTGCTTTGTCTGTTGGGCGTTCCAGATGTGGCATACAAAGCGTTGGATTGGGAAACCCACAGTCGCATCAGCAATCTGACGCAGCAACTGAAGCTGTCTCTGCTCAGGACCAAACTCAATGAGGAACTGGAGGAAGTGCGCTTTCAGGCTGAGACCGAGCGTCTGCGCGCGGCGTTGCTCTCATCTGTTTCCCATGACTTGAAAACGCCCTTGGCGGCGATGATCGGCGCGGCCGGTAGTCTGCTGCAATATCACGATCGCCTGTCCGACGAGGATCGCAGGGAACTGATGGAAACCACCTTGCAGGAAGCGGAGCGTTTGGACCGCTATATCCAGAATCTACTGGATATGACCCGTCTGGGATACGGCGCCTTGAAGTTGCACCGGGACTGGACCTCGCTGCACGATATTGTCGGCGCCGCAGTAAAAAGACTGGTGAATGAACTTAAGCCTTTAAAGGTCAATATTGAACTGGCTGCGGACATTCCTCTGCTGTACGTGCATGCCGCCCTGCTGGAGCAGGCGCTGATCAATATTCTGGAGAACGCCGCCAAGTTTTCGCCGGAAGGCGGCCGTATCGACATTCTGGCCAGAGTGGAGAATACAAGTCTGATCATTGATGTGGTTGATCAAGGGCCAGGGATTCCGCCGGAAGAGCGGGAGCAGGTGTTCAATATGTTCTATTCCGTCACCAAAGGCGACCGCAAGCCCAGTACCGGGCTGGGGCTGGCCATTTGTCACGGCATGATTGGCGCCCATGGCGGTTCGGTGGCGGCGTTGGATGGTAAAGACGGACGTGGCGCGGATATTCGCATCGTCTTGCCAGTAGATCCGTTGCCGGAATCAGATTTGGATGGCGATTCAGCGGAGAGCGAAGCGGAGTAGGATTTTTATCTTCTATCCCAGTCTATCTGCGCCAGAAATGGGGCAGGAAGATGGCCAGAAGCGTGAAATATTCCAGACGCCCCAGGATCATGCCGAAGGACAGCACCCAGGTGCCCGTGTCGCTGACTGGGGCGAAGTTGCTGCCCAGTTCCGCAAACGCCGGGCCCAGCACATTGAGGCAGGCTGCTACGGCGGTGAAAGAAGACCAGAATTCCAATCCCGTCGCCATCAGCGCCAAAGTCAGTATCAATGTGCTGCCAGCGGCGAAGCTCATGAACGCGGCCGTCGCGCTGGTGACGTCGGACCCGACGGAGCGCCCCTGATATTTCATGACGAATACGCCGCGAGGATGTACGATCCGCTTGAGTTCAAGGTTGATGGATTTGATGGAAATGATGTTGCGAATGATCTTGTTGCCCCCGGCGGTGGAGCCTGCGCAGCCTCCCAGGTATCCGGCGAAGACCAGCAGCATGGCGGTGGCTTCCGGCCAGTCTGTGAAGCTGGCGGCGCCGAAGCCGGTGCTGGTGATGAAGGAAACCAGATGGAAGGCTGAGTCGCTGAGTGCGGTGAAGGGGTCGTGATACTTCTGCGCTTTCAGCAGCATGATGCACAAGAGTAATGACAGGCCCGCCACAATCAGCAGGAACGTGCGGGTTTCTTCGTCTTTAAGGTACACAAAGGGGTTGCGGGCGCGAAACACCTTGAAGTGCAAGGCGAAGCTGATAGCGCCAAGCAGCATGAAGACATCGGAAACCGCCAGGATCAGATGGCTTTGGAAGTAGCCCATACTGGCGTCATGAGTGGAGAATCCGCCAGTAGAAACGGTAGTGAAGCTGTGCGCGACCGCGTCGTAAAAACTCATGCCGGCGGCGAAATAGGCGAGCGTGCACAACACGGTAATGGCGATATACACGATCCAGAGATAGTGCGCTGTATTGGCGACGCGAGGTGATAGCTTATCGTCTTTGACCGGTCCGGGGGTTTCCGCCTTTAACAGTTTCATACCGCCCACGTTCAACATGGGCAATACCGCCACCACGAATATCACCACTCCCAGGCCTCCCAACCATTGCAGGAATTGTCGATACAGCAGGAAAGTTTTGGGTAAGTCGTCCAGTCCGCTCAGCACGGTCGCGCCGGTTGTGGTCAGGGCGCTGATGGATTCAAAAACGCCATCGGTGAAGCTGACGCCTGTGACCATAATAATAGGGATCGCTCCCAGCACGCCGCTGCACATCCAGGTGAGACTGGCGAACAGCAATGAGTCACGGTAGCCAATTTTGGTGAGATCGGATTTGCGATAGCGGGACCAGAATAAATAGGACGCCGCCAGCATCGCCACCGCAGGAGCCATAAAGGCCTGCTGTACGTTGTCGCGAAACAACGCCACGGACAGCGCGCCGAAAATTAATTGCACGCCTCCCATCAATGCGACCGGGAAGGTTAGTAGGTAGAGAGTGGCTCGTCTGTTGATCACGCTGCGGCGAAACTGTCTGAAATAGCTTGGAAACCAAGTATTAAAGTTTATCAAGGCGCGGATTACCAGACCGTAAAAATTCCGTAAAAAAAGCCGGTTAGGGCCCATGCAGGCGGGCCGCTGATGGAAATTGTCATTCGAACATTAAATAATCGACGAAGACGTTTAGGTGAAAGCGTTCTCCTGAAGTGGGCGGTAGGCGGACGATGTGGCGACAAGGAAACAATAGGGAGTTTATGTCTATGAATCAGTGTTATCTAAAATCGGGAATGCGTCTGATGGGCGCGGCGGCGTTGTGTTTATCCAGTGTGTCTATGGCGCAGGAGGGTGCGAACGATCCGGCGTCTGCTGTGGCGCACCCGGGCGGCAAGGCGTTGCGAGGGGAATATGGTTTTGTCGGCCAGTTCTCGTGCGTGCAGACCCCACTGCAGCCGCCGCCGGCGACAGGGTTCGATCCAGAGCCGCCTCACAGCCTGTTGGTGGAAGGCGAAGCGGTTTCTGTCGCGGGTTATGGCGTGATGACGTTTTCTCCAGCTGGAACGGTGGACTTGAATGTCACCGGCTCCCTGATCGGTCTTGATAAAACCGCAGTTGGCGACGCTCCTGTCACGGCGCGCATCGCTGGAAGCTGCCCGGGAGGCCATTATCAGCTATTGGAAAACCATCGGCTGTCAGTGGAGTTTCCCAACTGCCAGGAGAGCGTCCCGGGTTTTAGCGCCAGCGGCGGACCGTTGCGATTCGAAGGGTTAATCGCGCGGGACCGGCGCTGGATCAAACTGGCGATGGTGGATGGCGGCGTGCAGACCTATGACATTGTCATCCCCGGATATCCTGAGTTACAGAACCAGCGCGCCTGCATACAAACTTTTGTTATGGACAGAATGTAGTTTTGTCGATGCTTTTCCTCTTCATCCGCTAAGGTGTTTGGAGTCGCCGCCGGGAGGCGGCGATTCTGTATTCTTTTTGCAGTTTTTATTTTTATTTCAATAATTTGAGCTAAACTCAGCCACTAAGGTTGAGTTTTATTATGTATTTCCGAAACGCTGCGGCCGACTCTAAAAATCAGGATTGACGATTTGGCCGCTGGATTTGATTCACCGCACAGACAGCGAATAACAAAGAAAAATATAGCAACCGTTTATGCTTTCGGGTTTAGGGAAACGCTTCTGCAGACTGTTTCTGATCCTGACCGCTGTCCTGGGGACGTGGGAGCAGGCGTACGCCCGTTCCGAATACGAAATCAAAGCCGCGTACCTTTATAACTTCATCAAGTTCGTTACCTGGACTGACACGGAGGCGAAAGCTTCCGCCATCGATATTTGTGTCTATGGGGAGGACCCTTTTAAGGAAATTCTCCATCCGCTTAAGTCTCTTAGCGCTCATGGCAAGCCCATCAATTTGTTGTATCCCGCCAAGCCAGCGGACGCTGCAGTCTGCGAGGTGTTGTTCATCAGTCGGGAAGAGAAACGTCAGTTGTCGACGATTCTCTCCCAGGTGGGACGGAATGTTTTGACCGTGAGCGATATGAAAGATTTCGCCAACTCCGGCGGCATGATCGGATTTGTGACTGTCGGCAATGTGATCCGGTTTGAAATAAATTTATCCAGCGCCCGCGAGGCCGGTCTCGACATCAGCTCCAAGCTGCTCGAGCTAGCCCTGGACGTGATCAAGAAGTAGGCAGGTGCAGCAGAACATGAAATGGTCTCAGATGCCGATAAAGCACAAGCTGATCATGATGACGTTGTTCACCAGCGTGATCGGCATTGTGGTGGTCAGCCTGAGTTTCATCTGGTACGAAAACCTTACTTACAAAGACCAGCTGAAACAGGAAATGAACGTTATTGGAAAAATCCTGGCCGACCGCAGCAACGCCGCCCTGGTGTTCAGCGATACGGCGCAACTGCAGGATAACGTCAACAGCCTGAAGTTGCGTCAGTCTATCGAACTGTCCTGTATCTACGACGCCATGGGGCAGCCATTGAGCAGCTTCTCCCGCCGGCGGGACTTGCAATGCCCGCTGGCGCCCGGCGCTAATGAAGGGGAGTTCACCAACAGCTATTTTCATTTAACCCAGGCCATTGAGCTGGATGGCGAAAGCATCGGCAAACTGTATATCCGTTCTTCCTTGCAGGAGTTAGTGGGCCATTTGCAAAACTATATCGCCACCACCGCGATTGTGTCCGCACTGGTGGTGATGGCGTTGTTGCTGGTGTCCAGCATGCTGCAGCGCATCATTTCCACGCCGCTTGTGCATTTGACGGAAACCGCCACCCGCATCGCCAGGGTCAAAGATTACAGTCTTCGGGCGGAACAGGAGAGTGAAGACGAGATCGGGCAGTTGGTGGGGGCCTTTAATTCCATGCTGAACACCATTGAAGAGCAGAATGCGCAGATTCTGCATAACTACGAAAATCTGGAGAAAATCGTGGCGCAGAGAACCGTGGAGCTGCGCTCCGCCAATAAGGAGCTGGAGGCGTTCAGCTATTCGGTATCCCACGACCTGCGCCAGCCCCTGCGCGCTATCGACGGTTTCAGCGATGCGTTACTGGAGGACTGCTCGGATCAGCTTGACGAAGTCGCCATGGATTACCTCAATCGTGTGCGGGCCGCCAGCCAGCGTATGGGGCGCCTGATCGACAGTATGCTCACCTTGTCCAGGGTGACCCGCTATAAGGTGGAGAGCAAAGAAGTGAATCTCAGCCACCTTGTGGCGACCATCTTTGAAGCTTTGCAGGCGGACCAACCGGAGCGACATGTGGAGGTCGTCATTCAGCCGGATTTAATGACCCAGGGGGATGAGAACCTGCTTGGCGTGGCGCTTTCCAATCTGATTGGCAACGCCTGGAAATACTCCTCGAAACTGTCCCTTGCGAGAATTGAATTCGGCGCCATTGACAAAGACGGCGAGCGGATATTCTATGTGAAGGACAACGGCGCAGGATTTGACATGAAGTACGCGGACAAGCTGTTCGTCGCCTTCAACCGTTTGCACTCTCCCGCAGAGTTTGAGGGCAGCGGCATCGGGCTGGCGACGGTGTCCCGAGTGATCAGCCGTCATCGCGGCAGAATATGGGCGGAATCGCAACCTGGAGAGGGCAGCGCCTTCTACTTTACATTGAATGATGCGGCCGTGGACGCGCACGAGACTGGGGCGCGCTGAATAGTCGGCGCGTAAATTTGTATAAAGTAAAATAATAGGCCTAGACTTGGTTAGTGGACTGAGAGAATCGCTGATGCAACAGTGCATGATATTACTGGTTGAGGATAACCCTGATGATGAGGCGTTGGCGTTAAGAGCATTAAAGAAAGCTAACCCCAAAACACAGGTGGTGGTGGCGCGGGATGGCCAGCAGGCCCTGGATTTTGTGTTTGGCGAAGGAGACTATCAGGGACGCAACGTCGCTGAGCAGCCTGTAGTGATTTTTCTCGACATGAAGTTACCCAAGCTGAACGGATTGGATGTGCTGAGAAACATTAGGAATGACCAAAGGACCTGCTTGTTGCCAGTCGTGATTCTGACCTCGTCAGATGAATCCAGCGACATCAAGGAAGCCTATCGTCTGGGCGCGAACAGCTATATCAATAAGCCTGTTAATTTTACTGAGTTTTCCCGTCAGATGAACTTGATGGGAGAATACTGGTTGGACATCAATCGGCCTCCGTTATGCAAGCTTCAGTGACCGGAGCGACTATGCGACAGGGTTTGCGCCTTCTGGTGGTGGATGACTCGGAAGACGACGCCATCCTGTTGATCAGGGAATTGCGCAAAGGCGGCATGCTGCCCAACTATACCCGCGTGGACAATGAGCACGACATGCGCAAGATGCTCGGCGCTCAACAGTGGGACATCATCATCACCGATCACAATATGCCTGGTTTTTCCTCCGAAGAAGCCCTGGCGGTCGTGCGAGAGGCGGAGCTGGATGTACCTGTGATCATCGTTTCCGGCACCATTGGCGAAGACGTCGCAGTACGGGCGATGAAAGCCGGGGCTCATGACTACATCATGAAGGATAATCTGGCGCGCTTGCTGCCGGCGATCCAGCGGGAGCTGAAAGAGGCCACGGTTCGCGACGCCCGCAAACGCGCGGAGCGTACGCTGCATCATATGGCGTACCACGACAGCCTGACTGATCTGGTAAACCGCCGTGAATTTGAGCGTCGCCTGAAAAGCGCCCTCAACAGCAGCAAGGAGCGTGGTTTGACCCACATGCTGCTGTATCTGGATCTGGATCAGTTCAAAATCATCAACGATACCTGCGGACATGTCGCTGGCGACGAGCTGCTCAAGCAATTGGCCATACTGCTGTCCAAACATATTCGCGAAAGCGATACGCTGGCCCGCTTGGGCGGCGATGAATTCGGAATACTTTTGGAGAGCTGTGCGGAACGTCGCGCCATTCAGCTGGCGCAGGAGCTGAACAGCGAAGTGAGAAACTTCCGCTTCGTCTGGCAACAGAAGCCGTTCACCATCAGTTTGAGTATCGGCGTCGTCGCCGTCACCAGTGAGTACGGCTCCGGCGCGGAGATTCTCAGTCACGCCGACATCGCTTGTTACGCCGCCAAAGACAAAGGTCGCAATACGATTCAGGTTTATCAGAGCGATGACGTGGAAATGAAACGTCGTCGTACGGAGATGCAGTGGATCAGCCGTATCCGCATCGCATTGGAGGAAAACCGGTTTTTCCTGCACCAGCAACCTATGGAGCGACTCGGACCGGATCGCGGCGCGGGATTGCATACCGAGTTCCTGTTGCGTTTGCGGGAGGGCGACGAAGTGATACCGCCAGGCGCCTTTATTCCCGCCGCCGAACGCTACAGTTTGATGCCGCTGATTGATCGCAGGGTCATCGAGCTTGTTTTCCAATACCTCGCCGAAAGCGGCAAAGGGATGGCGGACGACGGCGCTTATTTCATCAATCTGTCAGGCACTTCGTTAAGCGATGACAAGGTGTTTGAAGAAATTCGCAAAAATCTCAGAAAATACAAAATCCGTCCGGAACGGATTTGCTTTGAGATAACGGAGACCGCCGCCATCGCCCACTTGGCGGAAACCGTGGAGTTCATTCGTGAGATCAGGGAAGAGGGGTTCAAGTTCGCGCTGGACGACTTTGGCTGCGGCATGAGTTCCTTCTCCTACTTGAAAACTATCCCGGTGGATTACCTGAAGATCGACGGCAGCTTTGTGCGCAACATGCTGTCCGATCCGATTGACGTGGGGATCGTTGAAGCCTGCAACCGTATTGGCCATGCGGCGGGACTAACGACCATCGCCGAGTTTGTGGAAAACGAGCAGATTAAGGAAAAACTGATCGAAATAGGCGTGGATTATGCGCAGGGCTTCGCTATCAGTAAGCCCAAGCCGTTGTAATTAATAAAATTTCCTCAGCCATCTTTTCGCACAGATCAAATCCTGCTGCTATGCTTAGCTAAGACGCGCCCGGCTGGCTGTATCTTATGTTCGAGGCGTTATTCCGTCCGCAGCAATCTAACGCAATACGATTCATATGATTACAACAACTAGAAGGTTTTGTGCGTTAAGTCTGGCTCTCGCCGCTTCGGCAGGGTACGCCACAGACGATAATCTCTTTGAAGACAGCCTCTGGGCGCTATCCCCCGAAGAACTGGGGCAGATCCGCGTCACCAGCATCGCCTCGGGCACCATCACCCCGCTGGACAAAGCCGCCGCCGTCACCACGGTCATCACCGCGGAAGACATCGCGGCTATGGGGGCGACGGATATCGATGAAGTGTTGGAGACGGTGCCGGGCTTGCATGTCGGTAGGTCTTTTCAGGCCTATTTTCCGATTTATACATTTCGAGGAATATCAGGGTCGGATTACAACCCGCAAGCGCTATTGCTGATTAATGGCTCCCCGCTCACCACGTTGGCGTTCGGCAATCGCTACACCATATGGGGCGGAATGCCGGTCAAGTCCATCAGTCGCATTGAGGTAATCAGAGGCCCAGGCTCCGCCTTGTATGGCGCAGACGCCTTTGCCGGAGTCATTAACGTCATTACAAAGACTGGCAGTGAAATGGAAGGAACGCTGGCGGGAACCCGCGCGGGCAGTTTCGATACCTATTCCGCATGGCTGTTGCATGGCGGGCGCATTGGCGATCTTCAGTTGGGCGTTACCCTGGAGTACATGGATACACGAGGGCAGAAAGAGGAAATCAAAGAGGATTTCATGGCGCTGATTGCGCCAGACGACTCACTGGCTCCCGGGGAGGTGAACCTGGGGCGTCAGCAGGCGGAAGTGCATATGGATATGTCCTACAAGGACGTAACGGTTAGAGTGGGTTACCAGGGACGTTACGGCGTTGAGACGGGCGCCGGAGTCGCGCAGGCACTGGACCCTGAAGGTGAATACGCCAGCGATCGTCTGACCTTGGAGTTTCTGCATACCAATCGGGACTGGTTTGAAAACTGGGAAATCTCTACTCAGCTGACCTATTTCTTCGGCAGACAGAAGCCCACCGAAACCTCTGTAATTTTCCCTTCCACTTTCGTCGGAGCCTTCCCGGACAGAGTATTGGCCGAGCCAGGCTATAAAGAAGAGCACGCAAGAATTCAGTTGTCCTCTATTTTCAGAGGCTGGAAAGACCATCGCATCCGCATGGGCATCGGCTATTTCTGGGGAGATCTCTACGAAACGACGGAAAAGAAAAACTTCCTAAGTGGTCTGGTTCCCAACCCGGGAGGGTTTGAAGACTTTTCAGATAGCGATGAAGTCTGGCTGCCTGAGAAAGACAGAACCAGCTATTTCCTATTCCTGCAGGACGAGTGGCAGTTCACTCAGAACTGGCAGCTGACCTCCGGCGTGAGGTATGACCATTACTCGGACTTTGGCGAAACCATCAATCCCAGAATTGCCTTGGTCTGGGCGACCACGGACACGCTGACCACCAAACTGCTTTACGGACGCGCTTTCCGTGCGCCGTCCTTTGTGGAACTTTACGCGATTTCTAACCCTGTCTCGCTGGGCAATCCAGATCTGGACCCGGAAACGATCAACAGCTATGAGTTCGCCGTCAGCTATCAACCCACCGCCAAACTGCAATACAGCGGAAATCTGTTCTACTACAAGATTGACGACTTCATCGTCTTTGAGGACAGCAAAGCGGCTAACGCCGGCAACCGCAAGGGACGAGGTTGGGAGCTTGAAGCCAGTTACGCTGTTTCCGACGAACTGAAAATGACGGCGAACTACGCCTACCAGCGCGCTACAGATGAAGAAACAGGCAAAGACGTGGGGGATGCGCCGAACTACCAGGCCTATGGGCGTATTGATTACAAGATTGTCCCCAACACGAGCGTATCCACCCAGATTAACTGGATTGGCGAACAGAAGAGGGCGGATGGAGATGGTAGAGATCCTGTCTCTGATTACGCCACGGTGGACTTCACTGTGAGACGCAAGGCACTGGAGGAACGGCTGGAGATGGCGCTTTCCGTCCGCAATGTGTTTGATCGCGAAGCCTACGCGCCCAGCACATCCCGGCCAATGGTGGCGATTCCAGGAGACCTGCCCCTGGAGGGGCGCAGCCTGTATGGAGAGGTCTCCTATCGGTTTTAGGAAAGAAAGGATTATTGGGCGGTATAGCCGCCATCAATAGAAATTGTCTGCCCGTTTAAATAAGACGCGGAATCCGACAGCATCCAACATACCGCTTCTGCGACTTCCTGCTGCGTACCCAGACGTCCCTGCGGGTGCAGAGATTGAGCGAAAGCCATGACCTCGGGATTGCTCAAAGCCTGCTCGTTGCCGGGAGTGGGAATCCAGCCGGGACATATCGCATTGATGCGAATATTGCGCGCGGCGTATTCCAGAGACGCGGCTTTGGTAAGACCAATGATGGCGTGCTTGGAAGCGACATACGCCGCCAATCCCATGCCTGTGCCCACTAGGCCATAAATGGACGACATATTTACAATCGCCCCGGACTTATTGCTTAACAGTGCCGGGATCTGGTGTTTCATGCACAACCAGGCGCCTTTGGTATTGATGCTGAAGACTCTGTCCCATTCCTGCTCGGACAACTCCGTCAAAGGTCCGACCGGCTCCGCCGCTCCCGCATTGTTAAACGCGCCGTCCAACTTACCGAACGTCTCAATAATTTGAGCAAGCGCGTTTTTGATATCGCCTTCCGAAGAAACGTCCGCGGGGATGCTGATGGCCTGTCTCCCGGCTTCAGTGATGTGTCGCACAGTGTCTTCGGACTCTCTCGATCTGCGTGCGATAACCGCTACTTTGGCGCCGTAGTCCGCCAGCTTGATTGCCGTCGTTCTTCCGATACCGGAACTGGCGCCCGTGACCATCACCACTTTTCCATCCAGCTTCATGGAGTAACCCTCTTAAATGTATAAATGAGCCTGTTTGCGTCTAACGGAGTTTGCCTCACCAACTACGCCTCTCCGGCCCGGAGTACTGAATCGACTCGCAGCGCATGGGGAAAACGCTGCCCTCGGGTTTGGCCGCGCCGTCGAGATAGCAGGGAACCATACCGGCGATAAAGCAGGGCGTCAGGTAAAGCTGATACTCTTCCGGCGACATGCCGAAGTCCGCGCCGATGGCCGCAGCCAGGGCGGCGACGTTGATCGTCAGGCGCTTGTTCTTTTTGAGATAGTGGTAGATCTCCAGCGCCAGAGTGAAGTGGGCGCCATCCGCGAAGCCCAGGTCACGGGCCTTTTTAACCAGGTGCAACACGCGTTCATCCAGGCGCGCCAAGGGGCGGCCATAACCGTAGATGACGCGGTATTTTTTCAACGCCGCGTTGATCAGATCCGATAGTTCCTCCCCGGCGTCCAATGCTTTGCGAGTGCGCTGCAGAAAGTCGATGGCGCGGCGGTCCGGTCTTCTTCCGTAAATAGAAGCCTCGGAAATGGACAGTCCGCTCATCAAAGATAGCGACGGCGTACTGCGTACGTTGCCAGCCAGTTCCGCGACATGGTTTGGCCAGATGCTCGGGTCCGGGTAGCTGGTGCATACCCAGATGTAATTCAGCATGCGCATCTGTTCCGGGGTGTAGAACTTGCCGGTGATGGAGTAGAGGTAAAGTGAAAACCAGTCGCGCTCACTTAACTCCTGATGCAGATCTTTACCGCGAAACACGACGCGTTCGCACAAAAACGCTTTGCCCATCGCGGTTTCGTGGGCGGTTTCCTGTTGGCGCAGATGTTTGTTGCTCATAGCCCAAGCTCCTCTGCATTGGGTAATTCGAAGGGGCCGGGGTCATCCGTCAGCTTGATGTGGTCGCCGTAGAACGGAAACATCTTCCAGCCCAGATCCCGTTGTTCAATGGCGTGTGCGGCGGCGCCGGGTAACCGCAACATCAAATACAGCATGACGGCGGCGTGCTCGTTCATCGCCAGATCGTGCAGCGCCGCCGCGGCCACGCCGGACAGTGACAGCGGCGCGTCCGCGATGGCTTCCAGTTCCTGGCGATGTTGCGCCAGCCAGCGCACGGTAATAGCGCAAGGAATTTCCGCCAGCGCTTCCAGCACCTGACGCACCGGTTTTGGACAGCTCTCGCCGTTGGGATCGAAACCGGGTGCGTGCTCCATGGGCCGCCAGATATCTTCCCGCGTATCGCTGACCGGGGAGGGGAGGCGGGCTCGCCATTGCGCCATATCGGTTCCGCATTCCCGCCAAAGCTGCATCAAAATGTAGACTTCATGTCCGCCGCCATACTGGCCCGCGCCGACGGCCAGGGACGCCATCAGCGAAGCGGCGTGCGGACAGCCGCCAACGCCGCCGTTCATCGCCGCGCGCACGCTGGCTTCGCGGGGGCCTGGGTTGGCGAGGGCGATCGCCAGTTTTTCCAATAGCTGCGCCTGATCCGCGTTGGGCTTCTCACCCCTGAACAACAGATACAGGTACTCGAACCAGCTCGCCTTGGTCAGGATGTCGCCGTAGACATCGTAGCCATAGCAAAGGGCGGAGTGTGCGGCGAAGGGGTTGTCGGCTTCAGGTTCTTCAGACCAGACTTTCGTCCGGTATCCGTATTTGCTGCTCATGATTGCCTCCTGTCAGAACTTTGGTGCGTTGGCGCATGGGGGGAACTTGTTCGCTGTCGACGACCACATCAAGAACAAATGGGCCGGGTTTGGAGAAAAGGTTGTCGAGGCCGATTTCATCCAGTTCTTTAAGCCGGGTGATACGCTGCGAGGGTAAGCCGGCCGCTTTGGCCATAGCGGCGAAATCCACTTGCGGCAGACGATTGGCGATATCCTCCGCGCGACCCAGGCGTTGGCCGTGTTTAATCATGCCCAGGTGACTGTCGTTCAGAACGATGAACAGAATGTTCAAATCCAGCTCCCGCGCGACGGTGATCTCCTGACCGCTCATCAGCATGCTGCCGTCGCCGGTGAAACAAATGACAGGCGTATCCGGTTTGGCGAGCGCCATGCCGACTGCGGCTCCGATAGCCCAGCCCATGGTCGCGAATCCCATGCCTATGTGGAACAGTTTAGTTGAATCTGACAAGGGCGGATTGGTGCGCCAATAGTGCACGCCCCACAGGAAACTATTGCCAGTGTCCATCAATACCGGCGTGTTGCGCGGGCAGGCCTGACTCAGCGCCCAGTACAGCGCTTGCGGTTTGACCGGCGCTTCCACGTCGAGGCAGGCTTCCTTGTCTGCATAGATGACGTGTTGAGGAAATCCGTCAGCCCCCGGAGAATACTTCTGTTTACGCGGCGCCGCATGTTTCAGGTATTTGGCGAAGGGCTCTAACAGTAAGCGTGGCGAACCCAGTATCGACAGTCTCGACATCACCGACCGGCTCAGATGATCTGGGTTGCCGGACAGATGTATCAGGCGGTTGGAGAAAATCGCGTTGGGGTCCCAGCCACCGGTCGTGACTTCATCCAGCGCGGAGCCAATGACGATGACGCGCTCTGCATTGTCGGGATGTAAGGCGTCGCGGGCGCTTTCATGTCCGCCGAGGCCGAATACGCCTCTATATAAAGGGTGATATTCCGAAACTAACCCCTTGCCCATAGGCGTGGTGACGATCAACCAGTTGCGTGACTCCGCCAGAGCGAGCAGTGGCTCCATCGCGCCTGCGCAACCTTCTCCGATCACCAACGTGGCTTTCTGCACATAGGCGAGTTCTTTCAGTAATCGATGCACTGATTCGGCGCTGGGAACCACTTCATGATTGATAAAGGCGCGCATATTGAAAATACCCGCCGGATCGGGAGATTTGGCCCGCATGATGTCCAGGGGAACGCTCAAATGCACTGGGCCTGGCTGGTTACTGAGCGCGTAACCGATCGCCATCAGCAGCTTGTGTTCCAACTGGGCGGAATGCGACACCAGTGTGTTGAAGCGGGTGCAACTGTCGAAGATGCTGACAGTGTTGATGCCCGTACAGGAGCCTTCCTGAAACGCGCCCAATCCGAAACGCTCAATAGAAGGCTGCGCGGTTATCACCAGCATGGGAATGCCGTCGGCATAGGCGTTGGCCACGCCTGTCAGCAGGTTGGTGGCGCCAGGGCCTGAAGTGGAAATGCACACCCCAAGTTTGCCTGTCGCTCTTGCATACCCGTCCGCCATGAAGGCCGCTCCGGATTCGTGTCTCGCCAACACCGCCTTTGGTCCGCCCCGGCGCTCGCTGCGGGCGAGGGCGTTATAAAGTGGTTCAATACTGCCTCCTGGCACACCGAATACGTACTTCACTCCCAATCGTTCCAGATAGTGGAGTATCAAATCACCATTCTCGATCATGCTTTGATACCTTTTCGGACATGTATAAATTTTGAGCGCGAATTCTTGGGTAAGATGACCGGAAAAGATAGGGCCTAAATGTAAAGCATTGAAAAACAAGAATTTTATGGACTAGTCCTATCGGACGATTGTTGCTTTTGCTGTGGACGTTGCGACATGAAACAGAAAATAGAATGACTTTTCGGTCTGAGTGATAGGGTGTTACAGCCTGGTTTTTAGATTAACGGGAGGCGATGAATTACCCGTAGATACTGTGAACTGGCGCAAAAAATGGACTATCTGGACAGGAAATATCCATAAATTCACTTTTTCTTATTTTTCTTTAAATACATTGCAGGTTCGGCTTGACAGGTTCGGCTAAAAACGTAAACTAAGCGCCACTCCAGCAGAGAGACGCGAAAAACTCACTGCTCAAGAGTGATATGCGGGAATAGCTCAGTTGGTAGAGCACAACCTTGCCAAGGTTGGGGTCGCGAGTTCGAGTCTCGTTTCCCGCTCCAAGATTTCCGAAACCCCGACAAGCTCGGGGTTTTTAGCTCTAGAAGTCTTGATTATAGGCGCGGTGGCAGAGTGGTCATGCAGCGGACTGCAACTCCGTGTACGCCGGTTCGATTCCGACCCGCGCCTCCATGTTTTCTCCGGCAAAAGCCTCCCTCGCCTGGGTGGCGAAATTGGTAGACGCAAGGGACTTAAAATCCCTCGGTATTTGATACCGTGCCGGTTCGATTCCGGCCCCAGGCACCAATCCCTATTTTTACACATAATACTAAATCATCCCAAACCCTTTAAATTCGCGGCTTTGCGGCGTTTTTCGGTGTTTTCGGAGATTTACTAAATACCCCCCTTACAACCACTTTTTGTCGTAGCACTACGCCAAAATTACGCCAGATTTACGCCAAGGGAGTACGAGGAAGTTTAATGGCAACTTTTCGAAATGGCGCGTTGAGGTCAATGTAAAAGGTCAGCGCGATTCTGCAACTAAAGATACAAAGGCCGAGGCTCAGGAATGGGCCGCCAGACGAGAAATTGAACTGCGGTCTCAGTTCGATGGCAGGAGCCTGACTCATATTGTCAGGGATGTTTTTGAGAGATACGGGCAAGAAGTCAGCCCGTCAAAACGAGGTCAGGACAAGGAGTTGTTGCGGCTTGCCAGTTTCTGCCGCGATCAAATAGCGGATATAAAACTGGCGGATCTTAACGCATCCCATATCGCCGACTGGCGAAACCGTAGACTTAAGCAAGTATCATCCAGCTCAGTTAATAGAGAGCTTAACCTGATGTCTCACGCGTTTGAAATTGCGCGGAGAGAATGGCGCTGGCTTACTGAGTCACCGACGCGTGATGTCACCCGTCCTAAAAATCCTCCGCCGCGAGACCGGAAAATTTCTGACGATGAAATAGAACGCGTTTGTCTGTCGCTTGGCTTTGTTGATGGCGTTACGCCTGAAACTAAAAGCCAGCGGGTGGCGATCGCCTTTTTATTTGCTATCGAGTCGGGAATGCGTGCAGGTGAGATCTGTGGTTTAACCTGGGATGCCGTAAACGGCAACGTTGCTTATCTACCTAAAACCAAAAATGGCACGTCTAGGAATGTTCCTCTTTCATCGCGTGCGTGTGAGCTGCTTTCTTTTCTCCCTGTTGATGGAGAATCTGACTTTCCATGATACCCGCCACGAGGCAATTACTCGCCTCGCTAAAAAGATTGATGTATTAGAGCTTGCGAAAAGGGCGAGAAATAGAAAAAGTGTTAACCCATGCAGGTGCTGAGTCTCTTTATCCTTTGGCAAAAATAAAAGTAAAATCGGCTTCGCAAAAAATGGAAGTTAAAGGTATATGAAAGCGACTGTATCAAAACCTAACAAGCGGCATCAGTCTGACAGCCAGTGCCGGGCGTTAACTGTCATATGAGCTTCAGAGAAAAATTAGAGAAGAAGTGGAAGATTACTATCGCCTTGTTAAGCGAGGCTAGCGTAGTTCTTTGTGAATGTCAGGGTGTTGGCAAATATATCGCCGAGTACGATGAATACCTTGATCACAACGAGCTAGAACTAGCTCTGGACATGCTAGAAGAAGCTGCACTTGAGGCAACGAGTAAGCCACCAAAAGAGATTTGGGTAAAGCTCAAAGAGGCTGCAAAGTCTATGGGCTTAGAGGATCGCTGTGAATTCTACGATCAGCAAATACAAAACAGTTAACAAGGCCAAGCAGCATCGCGCACTACGTGCGCTGGACCTCGCTACGCTCGGCCGCTGTTGGCGGCGTTAATCAGTATGCATAGCCAACAGATACAAAAATTGATTGATGCTGTAAGGAAAGAGTTTGGAGAAATTCATTACTTTGGATCTTCCAAAGAAGAGAGACACGGAGTTGGATTCGCGATTTCCGATGTCAAAGCTACGTTTTCTATCTCTACATTGGGTGGTGATCTAAAGAGCAGTTACGATATTCAAGTAGAAGGTATACCCGCTGGTGAGTATATTTTTACTAATGAAGTTTCACTGGGTGAATTTTTGAATCTCGTGAAGATATTTAGAGGTCCTGAGAGTGAGTGGCTATGAATACACCTAACAAGTCAAACCAGCAAGGGCCCTTCGGGCCGGGACGCGCTTACGCGCCACCTGTTCGAGGCGTTAAGTTAAGTGTCAGGCGTAACGATGAAAATTATTAGACCAAAAACAGAGATCTTGTGGTTAGGAACAGTGGATGATGGAAAGAAGCTACTTATTAATTCCGAAATCGAAGGGGTTTCCTATGACCTGGTTACTGTTACCGCCGATGATGAGGATGAGTCGCTTTGGTTTGAAATTGTAGTGAACGATTACGTGGTGCAGATACCTATGTCAGTTGTACAAAAGGCAATTGAATCTGCATCTGATGAAGTTCATTCGGAATCTTGGTATGAGAAAAATGTATACACAACCAACGACACTTAACAAACGCAAGCAGCCGATTCGCTACGCTCTCGGCTGTTGCTGGCGTTATAGGTAATCGAATTGGATAAAGAAATCAAAAATTTATTAGGAAAACTGTGCGTAGACTTGGGGTTCTGTTTACCGCCTATAGAGCAAGATCGTATCGCATCTCTTGGAGTTTGGAGGGCGGACGAATTTGCGAAGGATGTTATTTCTAGTGAAGGGCTTAATCCAGAGTATGAGAAAAAATGGTTGCGAGAAATTCGAAATCGATTTGTTGCTCATTTTGGTAGTAACGAGTATGAAAGCAAAAATTCATAACCAGGCGTGGTTGTCGCCTTCGGCTGGGACGGCGCAAAAAGCGCGCAGCCCCAACACTTGACGTTATACCTTTACAGCCGGCTAGCAAAATAATATATGAGAGAAGATATCTATCTAGTTGATGATCGCCTGAATTTGGTTACTGAGGATGAAATAGATGCTGCGGAGGATCGGCTTGGTATAAATCTTCCTCAGGGATATAGGAATTTCCTGCTTCAATTTGGAAAAGGGACGCTGTGTGGACTTATTGATATACCCTCTCCTGATAAAATTATTCAGGTTTCGCTGAATTGTCGCTGGGCCAGAGGGCGAAATATTCTGGACGAAGCCGAAATAATTGCGTCTTTCGAGATTGCATCAACAATCGATGCTGATTCGATTATATATTGTCCGGGTAGCGAGCGAGATATATATATTTTACCTCGACACGATGACACCATATACTGGATAGATAAATGCTTTAGTGACCCCACTATCTGGTATTCAGATGTCGGTGTGGTTCGCGAAAAAGAGCCTTTCAAGTATTTCGAATCCTTGGTGGATCGCTCTTGTATAGAAGTCATATTTCCAGATGACCACCTTGCTTCTCAAAAAGTTGTATCTTCAATCAAAGCGACGTTTGAAGAAAGCGGTAGTGTATTGCATCGTGCATACAAAGAATGTCAGTTGATATTTGTGAGAGAACTTTCTGCGATTATTGAGGTTGGTCAAGCTCGTAATTATATCCGTTTTGATTTTAACCCAATGAATGAAAGTAGAATTTTATCACTGATTTCAAGTTTGGAATCTGAGGGTATGTTCAGTGGCTGTAAATTGATTTTTCACATGTAGTCAACGGTATAACAAGTTGCAGCAAGGGCCCCAGTGCAAAGCGTTATGAGTAATTCAATGAAGTGATCCTGCCCAGAAAGATTAGACACGCCATTAAGCGACTTTCGATGCCTCATAACTCTCTGGACTGAGATAGCCATTTGCGCTATGAAGGTGGGTCCGGTTGTAATCCACTTCGATATACTCAAACATGGCTTCACGCATTTCTTGTCGGGTTGCATAATGCTCCCCGTGAATCACTTCCACTTTCCGCTCATGCTGCAGCGAAGCCCATGCGCCTGAATCAACACCTGATAGGCTTCTGAGCAATACTAGGAGCCTCAATCTGAGTGGACGATCACCTTTTTGGGCTGACGTCGCCGCCACAACGCAATGCGTCGCACACCAGTTCCGACTTCATTCGCGAGCTCATGGTCCAACCGATAACCTGACGGCTGAACAGGTCCAGCACAACCGCCAGATACAGCCAACCTTCTTCCGTCCATAAATAGGTGATGTCGCCCGACCACTTCTGGTTAATGTCTGTCGCGTTAAAGTCCTGCTGAAGAAGATTTTCCGCCACGGGCAGACCATGCCTGGAATGAGTAGTGGCTTTAAATTTTCTGACCGCCTTCGCTTGCAAGCCCTGGCGTTGCATGCTCCTGGCCACCGTTTTACGGTTCGCCTGGATTCCCTATTGCGCAAAGCCTATAGTCAGCCGGGGCGCCCCATTACGCTTTTTAGCTTTATCAAAGGCGGCTCCAACCTGGATGTCCAGGGATTGCTGGCGCTGTCGTCGCAGAGAAGGGACTTTCTGCCGATAGGGCCAAACATAGTAGCCGCTTCTTGAAATCTGGAGCCGCTCTCGCCATGCAAGTGATGCGAAAAAGACCTGTGTGAGATTGTATAAAGGCGTACCTCGCTTAACAGGGTGTCTATCATTGGTGGGTAGGATCAAGCCTCAATATAGGCGACTACATTCTTATCGTAAATCGACTCAGTATTGAGATGTGTAAGGTGAATAAGGTATTGAGCTGCCACATTATTGCTGAAGCTCGCAAGGGGGAGTTGGGAAGGCGAAATCCGGCGAGAAGTTGATCTGAGTTTGAGCAACACATCGTTGGTTACGGAGAATCATCTATGCGCATTAACTTTCTTTAATGTATAATGCTGCGGCAGCCAATATCATATTGTTAAAATATGTAATTTTAAACATATATTTAAAAAAACCGTTACATTACGTGTTCGCTTTGTTACGTGTTTGATATGTTTTATTATAGGATTTTATGAGTGATATTTGATTGGCAATCGCATAAATATTTTTACGAATTTAATATGGTTAGTTAGTGAGAGACTCGATGACCAAAAATATAATTTTGATATGTATTCTATCACTCCTGTTTTCTGGGTGTGCTTCTGTCCAGATGGAAAGTGTAGAAAAATCAGATCAGGCCAAAATGTTTAATCTTCCAAAAGGTGACAGTTCTGGTATCTATGTATATAGATCTGGGGTTTTTGGAAGTGCGTTAAAAAAGGATGTTTGGATTGATGGTAAATGTATTGGTGAAACTGCTCCAAATATATTTTTCTATGAGGAGGTGGGATGTAATGAACAGCATACTGTTTCCACTGAGTCTGAGTTCTCAGCTAATGAATTGGTGCTAACGACTGAATGCGGGAAGAACTATTTCTTAAGGCAGTACATCAAGATGGGGGTGTTCGTAGGAGGAGCAGGGATTGAACAGGTTAGTGAAGAAGAAGGTAAAAAAGAAGTTAAAAGCTTAAAACTGGCTGCGAAAGGGAACTGTAGCGCCACAAATCCATAATCATCCCCCTTATTTCTGAACTTTTGGTTTGATTCTATCTCAATCACGGAATCACTAAGACCAGTGACCACTTTTTCTTTTTAAGTTATATCTGTCACTAACATAAGATGCGGAGGGTTTGAGCTGCATGCTCATCTCAGGCGATCAGGTGTTGGGCGGATGAGGAAAGTGGTCAGAGATTTACTTTGTATGAGTAACTTAGTCGCTAATATGATGCCCGCCTAGCGGCGGGCTTCTTCCTACTTACGTAGCTTATGTTGATAACAGAGACGCGCTTGAACGCCATTGATACTGTTACATACGAACATATGGCATACCATAAAGAAATATGGGGACAATAATCGCCCAGTACTCAATAGGGATAAAAAAGAATGCATGTGCTGGAGATTTTATTGGCTTTTTTAAAAACTCGTTTTCCGTAACTACTCTAAGTTTATAGTTTGCAATATATCCCAATAGTGCGGTGCTCAGGCAGAATGCAATTACACTGGTCAGGAATATGGTGTCCTGGTTTAACTTATTCTCGATCGGCGCCAGTTCTGCTAGCTTTGGCATAGCCCAAAATATAAAAATAAAAATTATAGGTACGAGTATCCCGACCCCTCTCCAAATGAAAATCATGAGCCCCTTCCAAAATAGAGTAATTAGTAACGCTCGGTCCAGTTATGGCTTTGGTGGAGCGACTTCTTATGATGTTTGACGGCGGTGTGTAACACAGACGTTGCGTAGAGCCAGCCGTAAGCCGGAGATTATACCATGGGATATCAACTCAGGAGGACTGTGTTGCTAACAGGCCAACAGGATGCATTTGGCCAGCATATTGTGATGAGCTTTTGTGGAACAAACAATCAGCCAGTGACCCGAGTCGAAAGGACGACTGTCGAGGCGCAGATACTAAATGGCGGTAACGGTACAAGGGCTTTCTACGGCAGGCCTGCTTGGTTGGGAGCATGAATGCCGGAAGTCCTGAGCATTAGCATTAATACGCACATAGCTCGGCGCTATTGTGGGTGTGGCGTTATCGATCACACCCACTTTCGTCATTAGAGGGTAAATACAAAAGCTCTGATCACAAAGTTTTTGGGGGGCGCCGGGGCAGAGTTCTGGTTAATGCACTGATTTAATAAGGCTTCTACGGTTCTCGCCTCAATCTCACCGAACCTAATCCTTTCCATTCCCTTAATCCCCTGTCGATTCAGAATAAGTCGTCTAAATTTAATATTAAGTGCATTGGATCTCTGTCTTTGTCGTCGTCCGCTCGGGGATAACTAGGCGAAGGAGGGCTGGCGTTTTTGTGATGTGGAGTTGGCGAACACTGGTGTAATTAACATAATTTTCGGCGGTAAGAGGTGGTGTTGTGTTACATTTTAAGTCGCTGATATCTCGAGTGATTCCTCTTTTTGCGTTGTTTGCTTTCAGTTTGGTCGCCGAGGCGAGAGCGGAGATCATTATCAAGCACTATCAGCATCAAGATAGATACAAATACGGGCTTAAAGTATTGGATCTCGCGCTGAGCAAACTGAACGTCCCTTACAAAATACAATTCCCCGAATTTTTAGATGTCAGCATCAATGAGGCGAGGGGGGAGCTCATGGTTACAAAAGGGGTTTTGAATCTTGAGTTCATGTCTACAAACCCGGAGCGCGAAGAAAAGATGATTCCTATAAGGATTCCGATTTATCGAGGAATTCTGGGGCTCAGACTTTTATTGGTGACCCAGGAAAAGAGTGAAATTTTCAGCAAGATAGACGACATTGAAGATCTCAGGCAGTTTGTCGGCGGACATGGGGTGCACTGGGGAGATCTGCCTGTCTATAGCGCAAATGGATTGAAGGTTGTCACAAGCTCTCAATACGAAACCTTATTTACTCTGTTGAGAAATAATAGATTTGATTATTTCCACCGTGGTTTCCTGGAAGTTTGGGATGAGCTGGACAGGAATGAGGATCGGCTTGTTGTCGCGGATAACATTATGTTGTTTTATCCGCATCCCGTGTATTTTTTCATTTCTAGAAATGAGCCTGAATTAGCCAGGAAGCTGGAGGAGGGATTGAATATTGCTATTGCCGATGGCTCCTTTAAAAAGCTTTTTACAGAGGAGATGAAAGGCTATTTAGCGAAGGGAAATCTATCGTCCAGGAAGCTCATCATATTGAAAAACCCCGTTGTGCCTGAAAATAGCCCCGCCATTGACGCCAGTTGGTGGCTTCCGGAGAAATTTCAAAAGCAGTTGGCGGCGTCGCAATAGCTCGATCGGACTTCCGTCGGTCGCTAAATAGTCCTCCACTTATGGCTCTTACTATTACTACCGAACAAGTAAAAAACGTCTAACTTTATTACAGGTCGCAGAAAACACAGGTCTAAACCTGGGCGCGAATAGCGACGACTTTCTCTGACGTAGCCATATCAGCGGCGATTGTATTTGATTGTTGAGATTTGATTATTAGGAGCAATGCGATGGGAATGAATAAATGTACACTTGCGATATTTTGTTTGTTTTTGTTGTTTGCTGAGAGATCTTTTGCGGAGACGATTCTGGTTATTCAGAGCTACCACATTGGCTACCCTTGGGATAAGAGTTATATCGAGGGACTGGAGTCCGAGTTGGGCGGTAAGCACAAAATTGAGCGCTTTGAAATGAATACCAAACGCATTCCCAAGAGCCAATATCAGGATAAGGCGAATGAGGCCTGGAACTACTACAACCAGGTTAAGCCAGATTTGGTGATCCTCGGCGACGATAACGCGATGTCTTACTTGGGAAAAAAGATTAACGATGCAGGTACGCCCGTGGTCTTTCTCGGAGTGAATGGAAACCCGCGAGAGCTGGGTATTGATAAGATGGAGCATGTAACGGGTGTGCTTGAGCGCCCTTTGTTTAAGCGATCGATCAGTGAGATTCGCCGAATTATGGGGGGTGAATTGGGCAAAGCGCTGATCCTTTTTGACTCGGGGAATACGTCCTCAACGGCGGTTGCGGAAGCCTTCAATGGAAAGATGAGTTCCAAGGCGGCGGGAGTCACCGTGGATATCAAGCAGGTAGGTACAGAGCAAGAGTGGAAGGATGTGATACTGCACTCGAAGGATAATGGGTACAACGCTGTAATTATCGGACTGTATCAAACCCTGGTTGACGATGAGCAGAAAAGTGTCGATGCTGAAGAGATTCTCGCTTGGACATCCGCTAACACTCCCATCCCCAGTTTCGCATTCTGGGACTTTTCAGTTGGCGCCAACAAGGCCATTGGCGGATTGGTGCTGTTCGGGAAAACTCAGGGAGAAGAAGCGGGCAAGATCGCTTTACGGATATTGGCGGGAGACAAGCCCAACATGATCAATCCGATGGTGGGAGAAAAAGGTAGATATCTGTTCAGTAAGTCTGAAGTCACAAGATGGAAAATCCAGTTGCCGGGCGATTTGCTTGAAAAAGCGGAATGGGTCGATTGAGTAGGGGCAGGTAAGTAGCCTGCCGCTTTGGTTGGCGTAATGCCCGTTTCCTATTCGCTCAGGCCTGCTCGGCAATTGAACTATACTAAATACGTTTCCAGAAACCTGATCAATGGGGCGGTAGCCGCCGCATGGTTGTCTCCATTCGTTTTTGACGCCTGGAGGTTGTCGAATGACGCTTGCTGCATTGCGTTGTATTGGCGCACTTTTATTGCTGGTGTGGAGTATTGCGGCCCTGGCTGCTAACTCTGTCAATACGCCTGGCGCCAAGCAAAGCAAAACCGAGATTCGCGTCGCCATAGACGCTTGGCCGCCTTTTCGTATTTTAGATAGTGAGGAAGGGTATAGCGGGATCGATTTTGACCTATGGGCCCGGCTTGCGAGTGAATTAAAGCTCGATATTGATTACGTGCGCTGTCCGTGGGTGCGTTGCCTGAAAATGATGGAGGACGGCTCTGTGGACGCCATGAGCGGCTTGGCGCTAAGACCCGATCGCGCTCTATATATGGATTATCTGGAGCCGCCTTATTACAGCTGTTCAACGGTGTTCTATGTCAGAAAAGGACGGGGAGGGATAGTTCAGGATTATGAAGACCTCTATCGCATTGACGTCGGCATCGTCACGGGCTCAGCTTATTTTCAGGCCTTTGATGAAGATGAAAAGATTAACAAGGTCGGCGTCAGCACCGAAAAGCAGTTAGTGGACATGTTGGGACGTTTGCGTTTGACGGCAATAGTCGGGACAGACTGCCAGGCGGACTATGAAATTGCCCAGTCCCCCTATAAAGGCCAGTTCGACAAAGCCGAATATCGCCCCGGCAACAGTGTTGACTTATATTTCGCCATATCCAAAAAATCCTCCTTTCGTGAAAAAAAGGATGAGTTCTCGCAGGCCCTTACGCATCTTCTGCAAGCAGGAGCCATCGAAGAAATTCGCCATCAATATTTGCATTGAACTATTCAAAAGTTCCTCGGTCTAACAGGGTTGGCTATAAACTCTGGCTTTGACCGGGCGCCTCAGTAAGCATCACAAATCAGTCCTCTGACTTATCAATCGATTACAAATAACGAATTAAGGAATCACGATGGAGAGCTATCCGTTCTTATTTCTTGGCCATGGCGTTGGTAACTTATCGAGCGGTTTTGATGCGCATATTCTTTTTGCCGAGCGACCGGATGAGCAATCCAGGGCGGATATTCAAGTAAAGCTTCAAGGTTTTGGAGAAATCCGCTGGAGCGGCAATAGCGCTTCTTTTTGTTTGTCTGATAGCCAGATAAAAGGGGCCATGAAGTATGATCCTACCTATAGCGATAACCCGCAGATGCTCGATGCCCCGGAGATCTATAAGGCCTTTGGTTTGGTTCAGAGCAAGTTGAACGACATACAGCAACGGCTGGCGCATTTTTATTATGATTTTCAACTTACTGTGCAGGAAATTCATCAGACCTTTCCGCTCTCTTTATGCCTCATCCAACAGGGACCCAGAGTAAAGTTGACCCCATGGCATACATGGAGCGAGGAGCGATTGCCGCAGGCATTTGATGTGTTGTTGGGCTATTTCAGTCGTGAGGATGTACGCAGAGAGCGCTTTAAAGATTACACCGAGGTTTCTTACTACGACGCCAATGCGGTCATTCTATGCCACTTTATTGAGACAATGGTGAGGAAAAAGGCGGATGTAAAGAAGCTCTCACCTGAGACTGTGTCCCGCCTGATCGACGTTATAAAATCCGCGATCGGCTACTCAAATAACACGGATAACTTTCTGCTTAGCGCTGCCCTTTATTTGGGGGGAGTGGAGATGGAGGACATCATTGTGGATTTTCCTGAACACGCATTGGCGGCGCTGGAAGAGATTAACGAAGACTTGCCTCTGGACGAGCGATTTCCAGAAGGGTTGTGAGACAACGATGGCGCAATTTGCTCTGACATGACAAGAGTGACGATCTCGCCGTATTTTTAGTCAGCTCTCGCTCTTTCCAAGTATTGGACGGGGCAGAGTTGATGCTGCATTATGGCGTGGTTGTAAGCCTGTGAAACGAGGTTTGATTTCATGCTTGTCGAAAGAGCGAAGGTATTCGCCAGCGCCGCCCATGCCGCTATCGGTCAACGAAGACGTTATACCGATGAACCTTATATCGTGCATCCTGCCGAAGTGGCGGGAATCGTTGCGTCGGTGGGAGGTGACGAGGAAATGATCGCCGCCGCCTACCTGCATGACATCGTTGAAGACACCCAGATCACTCAAGAAATGATCCTGGAATTCTTTGGCCCCTCCGTTGCGAAACTGGTCGAGGAACTGACTGACGTGAGTCGTCCGCAAGACGGCAATCGCCAGGCCCGCAAGGAAATAGACCGACGGCGCCTCGGCAACGCCTCTCCACGAGCGAAAACCATCAAACTGGCGGACTTGATCAGCAACTCAACCAATATCATTCAGCATGACCGCTGGTTCGCCAAAGTCTATATGCAGGAGAAAAAACTCCTGTTGGAAGTGCTTAGCGAAGGGGATTCAAGCCTGTATCAAAGAGCTCAGACCATCGTCAGTGAGTATTACGCGGAACAGGAAGCTCGTCGGTTGTTAAGACGCGGCGAGCAAGACGTCTAAATTAGCGGCCGGATGTTTCCGGCTATTTGGATGCTTCTTTTTGTATGGATAAATTTAACTTACTGGCGCTAAGTGGCGTCATTCTGTTTGTTGTCGCGACGCCATATGCGTCGGCTGTGGATTTGATCTCAGACCTGCAAACGAGTCCCGCAAGGGAAACGGAATATGCGTTGATATATAACGGACCTGTATCGGATGCCGACAGCTCGAAAGCCATCGCGGACGTCGCCGTCCAAGCGGGGCTGACAGTGAGGTATATCGCGGACCTGAAAGCGCTGCCGGACATGCTGAGTGGGGCGAAGGTTTTCATTATCGGCGGTACAGAAGACGACGTTGAACCTCTGGTTGACGCCTTTACGCCAGATCTCTCGGCTTCGTTAAAGGCATACTTGAACAATGGCGGACGTTACCTGGGGATTTGTGGCGGCGCCTACGTTGCGTCAGTGGGGTGGGCTGAAGAAAATCGGTTTGTGGATGCGTTAGGCATCGCGCCGGCGGAGTCCGATAATTACGACAGTGACTTCGCCCCGAAAATCTATCCTGTCACTTGGTCAGGGGAAGAGCGTCAGATGTACTATCAGGCCGGCCCTGCATTCAAACTGACGCAAAGCAATGAGCAGGTTCGCAACATCGCCTACTTTGAAAACCATCAAATCGCCGCACTCATAAGCTCCTACGGGAAAGGTAAAGTGGCGGTATCCGGCCCGCACCCGGAAGCCCCTGAGTCATGGAAAGAAAATACCTTGGACGGCGCCGAGATGGAATCCAACCTGGACCTGGCTATCAAACTGTTGCAGGAATTGTTATCCGACCGGCCCGTTAATGGCTCTGGTGGTGTTTGAGGACTGTCAGAGCAAATGTCTTACTCACAGTTTTTATTGCTATTCGAAGAAGCCATATCTGACTACCCCTACAACGCCGGGCTGGTGGAGCAGTTCAAGTGCGTTGGTTTAGGCGTTAATTTAAAGCCCTCATTTGGCGCTGCTGGTAGATTTAAATTGCCAAGCTATGAAATGTATATTCTAGATCACTCAACAAATAATACTGAGAGCTTTATGGGGAGACTGTTAGACTAATGGGATCAAATGTGAAGTTTTCCTTTAAAGTTTCGGAAAGAAACAGAAATGGTTATTTTTTGTTTAAAGATTATATGGATAAATTAGGCATAGAATATGGTGGGAGCTGCACTGAGTATATTAAAGGTAGAGAAATCCTGGCTGGAGAGCCTGCAGGAACATTTATGGAAGATGATTTTGACTTTCCAGAACTGGTTGATTTTTTTTCCAGTGGCAATAGGCAGCTTATATCCGCGTGGCAAAAAGATGAGTATGAATTTGAACTTGGAAGTGTAGAGTATGGTGGCGAGCTATATTTTATCTTTCATATTTCAGATAGATACTTTTCTAGCCTTGGTTGGTGTTTGGAGGAGAAAGGAGAGTCTTATGTTATGTTTTTTTTTAAATGTTTGAAATTTTCTGTGGTACTTCTGGATATTTGCTAACAGATGCGACATTTATTTATTTTTTGAGGCTTTTTTCATCTGGAAAAGATGTCCAGCCATATAGTAGGAAGCTTATTCCTCGATTAGCTTTTAATGATGTTGGAAATGAAATTCTGTATGCAGAAGAGGTTACCGTCGGGGGCGTAAAAGTATCCTTAAACGGCTTTCATGGAGCCCTTAGGAGTAATAGTTTAGAAGCTGAATTTGTTGGCGCTAAAAAATAGTTTGACCTGACATTGTGTCTAAGTATGGCTGACCTTGTGATGGAAAATCAGCTTCACTTGAATTTATCATGGGGGGGGCTTAGGCTTTCTGTTCCCCCCTAATCAGAATAAGCACTCAAATACTTGTCATAACTCCCATCTCTATATCAATAGGGTCAGAGCCATTGATCCTTAAGGTCAGGGCTTACTGCCGCTGCGACGGCGGGTGTCGCAGCGTATGCAAACACAGCTAAATGGGCGAAAGATTTACCTCAATGGGCTAAAAACGCGGCTACAGCTGTAACAGGCGTCGGTTCAAATTATCTCGCAGGCAAAGCCACAAATCTCCCTGCTACTTTCCGCTGGAGAGACGTCGCCACTAGCTTTGCTACTGCATCAGTGATGGACGGCATTGGTATTGGGGATAAGAATGCGTTTTACAACCAAGGACTAAGCAGCTACGTCGATGGTTTTCTACCAGGCAGTATTAGAAACAATGACATCGCCCGCAATGCCATCCAAGGCCTCACCGCCGGCGCAGTATCCGAAGCCGTTCGCGTAGCAGTCTATGACAGCGAAGACTATCGCCCTGATTATGTGGGGATGATAGCGGGGGTTGTTGGTAGTACGTTGGGAGGCTTGACTGTCGATGGGCTGGCAGGGGCGGAAGGCCGGAAAGGCGCATGGCAGATAGCTACAAGTGAGACGGAGGGTGCTGCGGAAAGTTGTAGCGTTTATGGTCAAGGATACGGCTCTAGCGGAGCTGCTGGCGGTAATGTCGGATCGCTTCCTGGCTCTGTAATGGGGCTCTTTGATAGCTTTGGCAACGGCTCAAATGGAATGAGAGGAGGCGGACCGTCATTCCGTATTATGAGTGACGAGGAATTAGATCCTATCAATGCATATACGCAAACGATGGCTGATGCAAATGTCGATCACTCAGTAAGAAAAATTGTAGATAGTTACTTTCTAGCTATGAATGCAGGCGATTCAGCTGAGATGGAGATAATATATAAAAGCTTGGAGCCTTATATTCCTGAGGAAGCAAAGCCTATGGCAGGTCTCGGCGTCGGTGCATTCCTCGCAGTTGGATCTATTACCTCAGACACGGTTGCAGATACTTTTAATACCGCTGAGATGGCGGTTAAGTTTGGTGTAGGCGCAATTGATTATGCCCTTTATGAAATCACAAATGGAAATAGAGCCTTTCAAGAAGGAGCTAAGTCGTTTAGGAATGATTTTCAAGGGTTCATTGATTTTCTCAAAAATATAGATAGGCTACCTAAAGATGCTGCTCAAAAGTATAAAGATACCTTTGATAAAGCGGATGGGTACTGGGCTGAAAAGGATTACGTTGGCGCAGGTAGATACTATACTGAGGGTGCTGTAGGAGTTGTTTTGCTTGGGGTGAGCGTGGGAACGTTTATTAAGACCCTTCCCAATGGCACAATATACGTCAACTCAGCAAGTGAAATACCACTTTCTCAACGAGGTGCTGGGAACAATCAGCGTGGTGGTCAGAAGCGGAATTATGTTGTTGTTCCGAATGGTGTTGAACTCCCTGGTAATGCAATATCAAGACCGATCATAGACCTAATTGATGTGGCTTCAAATGCACATTTGGTTGATTTACCTATCCATAAAGATCCTAGCCGATTCTTTGTTCGTGCTGATGAGCTATTGAATAATGACAATATTATCCAACGTCATGCTACTAATTCTGAGCAACGATTAGGTTCTCCGTTAGTAGGTCATAACGGGGTACAAAATCTATCAAATGATGATCTATTACATTTTGGTGGGCCCAATACAACAAAGCCGGACCCCATTAGTGGATTTAGAGAGTTCCAATTAGGTGATGATCTGAAATTGCCTGGCTCGAGATTTAATATTGAAGCTGGTCATCATAGATTGGAAGAAATTGAAAGGCGCGTCAGAGAGGGTAAAATTGCTCCAGGCACCCTAATTGAAGTACAAATTTTAGAGCCCTAGATGTTGAGGTTTTTTTATGGCTAACCTGATAAGATGTGAGAGTTTAAGTAATCCCGATTTTAATGTCCAGATTATAGAGCATGAGGGCAGAACTTGGATCCGTTTGTCTGATTCTGAATTTAAAAAATTCTTTGGGTTTTGGTCTACTCAAAATTTGAATGAGTATATTTCTTTGAGTGATGTCGTAAAAGAGATTTCTCGTCGTTTGCAGGGGGTGGATAAGGGATCTAACATAAGCGTTAAAGACGCAATAAGCTACTGGCCGGATGGCTGGGATTATTGGTCATTAGGTGTCCCAGCCCCCTTGGCTAACTATATTAATTATGAGTTTAAAGATGATCTTGAAAAGTTAATATGAGGATTGGTTTATTCTGTTGTTGATATTCCAATGTTTGCTTAATTTTGAGTCACACACCGCACAATAAAAGACAGACTCTTTAATGATGTTTATTGTTTTGCAGTGTGTGCATATTCTAAATTCAAACGACTCTGTAAATCCATTTACTGTTCTCATCGAGGTTTTTTCTAAGGCTTTTCTTAGCTCATTCCAACATGATTTCTCTGGGCAATATCCAGTCGATTGGTTTGTTGCTCCTATAATAGATACTTGGTGGGTGGTTATTTCAAAAGTAATTTCTCCGGCAGCCTTAATATGGTCGCCAATTGCACATGAAACATGTTCCATGTGCCTGTCTCCGATGTAGAGAGTATCGTTTGTGTCGATAATGTAAGTTGCAGTTATAGTCTTGTCTTTTTGTAATGTTTGTTCTGTCTTGGATTTCCAGTCAAGAACATCTAAATGACTATAAATTGCAAAACGCTCAACATCATTGTCGACTAGTAGTAGTAAATCTTTAGGGCCAACATAACTATAAAGGGGCATGTTAATGCGAAGCTCTGATTCGTTGGGTGTAAGGTTTAATGGTCAAAATTATCCGCACTATTCGTGCAAAGGAGTCGCTCAGTATTCTGAGACTTTTCCTTGCTATATGCAAAAAAGCACTATGCAAGTTTTGGGGCATAGTGTTGCGAACCTTGTAACTGTTCTCCTTAAAAAACATAGCAGGGGCTTTAGAGCTTCTTAAGTGCTCCTAATCAGAATAAGCACTCAAATACTTGTCATAACTCCCGTCCGACATCATCTCTTTCAACGCACCGTCGAATTTGTCCCTCAGGCCGGCGAGGTCTTTCTTTTTTGAGAAGGCGATGTAGCTGGGGACGCTTTGGATGGAGGGGGTGAGTTCTTTGAACTGTCCGGCGAAGCCGAGGTTTTTGAACATCGCCAGGGCGGTGTATTTGTTGCTGATGAGCAGGTCGATGCGTCCGGATTCGAGTTTTTTAACGCTCTGCTCCAGGTTGGTGGTTTCGGAGATTTGTTTGAACATGCCATTTTTACGGGCTTCGTCGAAGGTGCTGCCGTAGCTGATGTCGCGCACCACACCGATTTTTACGTTGGCGAGGGCGGTCAGGTCGCCATTGAAGCTGATGTTGCTGTCTTTTTTGGCGAACAGGACGATTTCCTGTGGCATTAAAACCACATTGGAGTAATGCAGGAATTCTTCGCGTTCGGGAGTTTTGTACGCGGTGAAGATGGCGTCGGCCTGTCCGCTTCTCACCATTTCCAATGACCGAGGCCAGGCGTTCAGACGGATGTTGGTGTCCATGCCCACACGACGGAAGGCCTCATTGACGATGTTCACTACCAAACCTTGTACTTCATCTTCTTCCTGATACTGGTAAGGAGGGTATTGCAGGGTGACGAGTTCTACAGTCTCTGCTTTAACTATGCCTGACATCATGATGAGGCTGATTAACGCTAAATAAAGTTTTTTCATAGCCGGTCCATGTTGAAAAGTAGCGAGTTGTTTTCTTTGCTGTAAGTATAGAAATAGATAGCTTAAGGCGACGGGATTATCCAATGGCTGTTCAAATTCCGCGCAGGGACGGTTAACTTTTTCGATATTGTCTGCTATTTGACCTGTTTTGCGGCTTTGGATATCCACACAACCTGTGGATATCTCTTTGGAAAACGCTGGCTTCCCTTTATTCCGTAGGGCTTCCGGGAATTTTTACAATTTATGATCAGTGTTGTTTTTATACAGGCGCGCCACGTCTGACGCTTGTTATTGGGTTGTTGGGAAGGCGTTGCGATTTCGAGCGCCCAGCAACGCAATTGCTCATGCGCCAGAACCTTGCCATCATGCCTTTGAAATACGTTTCCACAGAGGAGAAAGAGAATGACGCTGAAAGAAAAAGCGACCCGGCATATCCTGGAGATCTACCGCGATAACTATGATGACGATAAGTCTGACGAGGAGATTCTGGCCTTTGATCCGAATGAATACGACGTGGACCCGGAAAACTTCTATGAAGACGTGCTGTACTCTTTTTTCGGTATGGGAACGGATGTTGATATTCAGGGCGGCACGGTTCAGGAGTTGATCGATCAGGTGGCTGCGAAGTGGGACGGCTCCGATATTGATCGAGACTGGATGGAAAACGCCATGCCGGATGATTTTTAAGGCCAGGCTCGCAACAGGTCGCCCGATGCTTATCAGTGTGGGCGACTATTTTTCCGATTAAGCGGCGGCATATCTCAAGGCTCATTGCCGCCTCTTCGCCGACCGTCTAAGCTTATCTTTACAGACCAATGCTTCTCTGAATGAAGGAGTCTTATGGCGGTATTCCTGGGGTGGTTCAGGGGATTGGCGGTAGTTGTCCTGCTGTCGCTCGCGATGGGGGCGGGGGCGAAACCGCTTATCGTGGTAGGGACGCCTGAACTGCGTTATCGAATGGAGCTAAACGGCGTTTTCACGGGCATCGATATTGAGATCGTGAGGGCTATTCTCAATGACCTGTCGATTGAGCATGAATTCCAACTGATAGAGTCCGGCGCCCGAATAATTCGCGAAGCCCATCAGGGCCGAGTGGATATGGTGATGAGCTTTTCTTTCAAAGAAGAGCGCGCCGAATATTTGAACTATCCTCAGGCAGCCTATAAAGACCTGAGCTGGCACTTCTTTGTTCTCAAGGACAATCAGCCCTATATCACTTTCAATACGCTGGAGGACCTTAAAAACCTGCGTATTGGCGCCGTGAACGAGTGGGCGTATACGCCGGAATTCTGGAACTCTGATTTGAATATCGTCAAGGTGAGTCGCCATACCCTGCTGGTGGAGATGTTGCTGAACCGGCGCATAGAAGCCGCGCCGATGAACACTCAGGAAGCGCTTTACGATTTGCGCCAGAGAGGTTTGGATAAACTTATTACCTATCTACCCAAGCCACTGGTCAGTCGCCCCTACTACAATGTATTTGTGAAGGCTTCCGTGCATCCGGAGATGGCGAGACTGCAAGCCGGCTATGATCAGTCGCTCAAGAAACTGGAAGCGTCCGGCTTTGTGGCGGACGTCTTCAAACGTTTTCTGGGGCAATTCCCCCTGGAGTGACCTCGCTGCGCAGGCCTTTATCTTTGCGGAGTGTCTTCCTGGGACTCATTGATATTGAAATGCTTGTAGTAGTAAGTGGCCCACTTGCGGAACAGACTGTCCTCAGGATAGTCGTTCGACACCATCTGTTGCTCAATAAATTGCTGCATTGCGCTGATATCGGCGTTATTCAGCGCCATGCCATACCAGCGATGTAGCTCAACTGCTTTTTTGGCGATGGACATTTGGTTATGTCTCCCCGCTGCTTCGATGATTTTTCCTGACATGATGTAAAGAGAAGCGCTAAGCCGAGTGCGCTCCTCTGAAGGGGTAAATGCGGCGAACTGCTCCGTGTTGGCGACCGTTAGTTTGGAAATGAAATTTTTTATCAAAACGAAGGTTCCCCATAAAAGCGTCGGAGTTTCTGTAAAAATCCGCGTGCAAGCAGAAAAATGATCTCTAAATAGGGTACGGTGGATGCCGGGTTGAGCGTATTCGTAGGGTTACCGAATTATCCGTAAGTTCCTGCGTAGTTCTACGGAGCGCTGTCACCAACCATATTCCCATTCACCAGCGGACTAAAGTTCTTCCTGTGCAATGTTGGCGTGATGCCGAATTCTTTGCGGAAGTGGTGGCGCATGGTGGTGGCGTTGTCAAAGCCGGAGAGCGCGGCGACTTTTTCGATGCTGTAGTTTTGATTTTCCAGAATCTCTTTGGCCAGATTCAGGCGTTGATGGGTCAGCCACTCTTTGGGCGTGATATTAAAGTCCGCGCGGAATTTACGGTCGAAGGTGCGGCGGGACATACTGGCTTTTTGGGCGAACAGATTGATGTCTATGGATTTATCCAGATTGCGTAGCGCCCAGTCAATCGCATTGTGAAACTGACTGTTGTTTTCCGGCACCGGCGTTTCCGCAAACTGGGCCTGTCCGCCCTTACGGTGGGCGGACAGCACCATGCCCCGCGCCATGCGGTTGGCGACTTTATAGCCATAATCGTCACGAATCACCTCCAGACAGAGGTCTATCGCAGCGGAACT
The DNA here is from genome assembly GCF_004135205.1 of Hahella sp. KA22. Taxonomy (NCBI): domain Bacteria; kingdom Pseudomonadati; phylum Pseudomonadota; class Gammaproteobacteria; order Oceanospirillales; family Hahellaceae; genus Hahella; species Hahella sp. KA22. The sequence continues at coordinate 3,203,904 of NZ_CP035490.1, forward strand.
GCCCGCTGAACAGCCGATCACGCCATCGTATACATACAGCACGTCATCCACGTAGTCGACGCCGGGATAGCGGCTTTTGAACTTGTCGCCGTAGCGCCAGTGGGTGGTCGCCTGACGTCCCTCCAGCAATCCTAATTCAGCCAGCAGAAACGCCCCGGAGCAGAGAGACAGCAGGCGTTTGCCCTGTTCGTAAAAGCGCGTGACGGCGGTTTCAATAGGCTCGGGAATAGCGGTGAGCTGGGTGGGCCAGCTGGGAATGACCAAGGTGTTAAAGGCATCTAGGTTATCCACCTGACGGGCGCAGATCTGAAAACCCGAGGTGGTCGTCAGCGGTCCGGGAGTGAACGCAACGAGATCGCACTGATACCAGTCTTCGATGCCCGGACGGGGCAGGGCGAACAGCTCCACTGCGCAGCCCAGCTCAAAAAACGCCACGTCTTCAAACGCCAGAATGGCCACGTTATGCATCGACTATCTCCTGTTCATCTCCTCGATAGAGGTTGGCTTGATATTAACGAACAATGTCTTTAAAGCCAATGGCGGATTGACATTGGAAAACCAATAATGATCACTCACTAACCCAAAGGAGAATCTTATGTCATCTGTTGTATCCAGAATTCCCGCCGCAGACAGCCAAACCGCCTTGGCGCACTTTCAGGCGTTATTGCAGTTTGAAACTGACTGTTGGGACGTTCATCACGCGATCAGTAATAAGCGTCAGGACTTTGTGTTGCTGGACGTGAGAGGCGATGAAGCCTATCGCAAAGGCCATATCGCCGGCTCCATCAGCCTGCCGTATACGCGTCTGAATGAGCAGAATCTGGCGGCGTATCCTGCGGATACTCTGTTTGTGGTGTACTGCGCCGGGCCTCACTGTAATGCGACGGAGAAGGCGGCGATCAAGCTGGCGAGTCTGCAACGTCCGGTCAAGAAAATGATCGGCGGCGTGACGGGATGGATTGATGAAGGCTTCACTTTGGAGACGGATGCGGATGCCTAGCGACAATCCCTGCGTCATACGTCCGGCGCGACCGGAAGACGGACCGCGCCTGCTGAGCATGATGCGGCAACTGGCCGAGTTTGAAGGCTATGCTGAGGACTTCGCCGTCACGCTGGAAGAGCTGGAGCGGCGCTTATTCGTCAACCGCGATTTTGGCGTCTATGTGGCGGAGTCGGATGGCCAGGCGGTGGGTATGCTGGTGTATTACAGCTTGCCGTTCACCTATGATCTGACGCCCTGGTTCTACATCAAGGAGCTGTTTATCGAACAACAGTATCGCTATCTGGGGCTTGGCGGAAAGCTGATGGCGGCGCTGGCGCGGGAGTGTCTGCGTGAAGGGGGGCGCAGGATTCGCTGGGATGTCCTGACTACGAACGAGCCGGCGGCGATGTTCTACCGCTCCCAGGGCGCGAAGTGCGAGGACAACTGGCGCCTGTTCAGCCTCAATGCATCGGATATTTCCAAGCTGGCCGGTTACGCATGAAGGTATTGAAGTGACGAGCATGTCGCCATGTGAACTTCCTGGCGTAGGGATGCGCCTTAGCTCCGTCGCAATGTTTGATTTGTCTTAGCTTTGGCGGATTTGCTAATTGCAGCAACTGAATAACTGTAGCCGCACCAGTTAATCCTGCTCCAGACTCAATCCTTCCGCGCGCAGTATTTCCTCCAATTCCCGATAGCCCTCCAGCTCCATTAGTAACCGCGTCTTTTCTGACTTGGCGATTTCCATCCAGTGGCGGTCTTCCACTGCGCCGACCATGGCGTATAAAAAGTTAAGACTGGGTTTGGCGGCGCTGGCTTGCTTCAACATCAGAAACGTTCTGACCGGACCGATTTCCCCTGAGCTTTTCCGGCGTATCGACGCCGATGGCGATGAGGTCTTTTTCTGACTTGGGTCCAAGCCCTTTAAGGTCTCTGAGGCGCATAATAATGATGTCTCTGAACAATGAGGCGGGACGCCCGGCGGAGCCATATTATCACCTTTTCGCCCGAACCCAGGAATAGGGCTATATTTGAAGCGTTGACTAAAGAAACGCTGCCGCAGCGCTGTTTATAAATGAGGCCAGTTCATGGAGATAGCCGTTCATCTGCCAGATGTAACGCTGCTTGATATGTTACGCGTACGCTCTATCTATCCCATCGCCGCGATTGGGCAAACAGTGCAAAAAGGGCAGGTGATCTGCAGATTGAATCTGGCGGGCGGCGAAATCGACCTGGTGAGCCCGGAAAGCGGGCGGCTGGAATATCTGGATGTCTACGCGCTGGAAAAGGTTAAACCTGAGCGTCCACTGTTATTTCGTGTCGGCTCCATTCAACAAAACCGGGTGAACACGGAGGCCATCGCCAGGGATATCTGGCAGAGTCTGCTCAAACTGTTTGACCAGCGCACGCAAACCATCAAAGACGACATAAAACGGGATAAAACCGCGCGCTGGGCGTTGCCCCTATGCTTCTTTGCGTTCTTTCTGGTGGCCTGGGCCCTAGCGGAATCCGTACAGCATTTCTCCGGCGATACCGCCGCCTACAAAATTGCGCTGATCTTTCCAGCGGTTTCGTCGGTCGGCGTGCTCATTTCTTTGGTAGCCCCGATTTTTCTGCGCAAACAGATACGGGACAGTGAAGGGCGTTTGGCCCGGCTAATGCAGCTCGACATCATACGCCGTTGTCGGGATACGATCGCCATTCTGCAATAGCGCGCGCAGTGGAAGTAAAAAGCGCTTTTCTTTGATACTGTATTTATATACAGTATTATGCATGAGAAAGAGTAAACCCATCAGAGCTGAACTGGAAGAGTGGCGCTGTAAGAAGTGCTGGCTGGGCGTATTGCGGGCCACCGACGATCACCCGGAGCTGCGGGACTATCTGACCCAGATGCCCGAGTCCATTTACCACGTGCGTTGGCCTCACGCCTGTTCCCATTGCGGTTATGTCTACGACTGGTCGGACAGTTGCCCGGTGATTTTATACGGCGGACAACGCTGGGTGCTGGAGAAAGCGGTTAACAAAAAGCTGTTCGCCTTGCTGGAGCACCTGAAGCGCTCCAAGGATTTGGAGAATATGCCGGGTGGAAATCTGTGGTGACTTGTTGCGGCTGATCGTCTACATTCCTCCCCCTTGCGGCCCATACTGGGTTGTCTAAAGGAGGTTGCATTTTTAGCATTCAATTAGTGGCGTACAGTCTGGATCTGTTTTACGCCTGGAAACGCCAGTTTGATGGGCTGGCGAATGTAGAAGTCATCGATGGCGATATTCTGAAACAGGTCGCCGACGCTATCGTCAGCCCCGCCAACAGCTTCGGTTACATGGACGGCGGTCTGGATCTCAAATACAGCCTGCACTTTGGCTGGGAACTGGAAGCGAAAGTACGTCAGGCGCTGGAGTCTGAATACTTCGGTGAGATCCCCGTTGGACAGGCGATCGTCGTCGAAACTGATCATCAAAGCATTCCTTTCCTCATTTCCGCTCCCACCATGCGCGTTCCTATGGACGTTTCGCAAACCGCTAATGCGTATTTGGCCTTCAAGGCGGTGCTGCAAGCGGTGATTCGTCACAATCGGATGAATGAACAGGGCGGCCGCCAGATTCGCTCAATCTTGTGTCCTGGTCTGGGAACTGGCGAAGGATGCATGCCGGCGCATCGATGCGCGGCGCAAATGCGTAGGGCCTATGAGGTGTGCGTTAAGGGGCGGTATGAAACTCAGGGTGGGCTTGCGGCGGCGGTGAAAGACCATATGGCGCTGCTGGAGTAGGTGCTTCGCCAGGCGCTCTGAAAATGACAGCAACATGATGAATTTTTAATTGCGGGTTTGATGGCGTCCAGACGCTTGGACTTGTATTGTGCAGAGAGCTTATATTCAGCCATATCAAGGAGTTGTAACGTGGATAACCGCAATACCCAGTTCATCAGCGATCCCATTGCGTTTCTGAACAACAATACGATCAATCATCGCTGGTTCGATGAGCATATCCAAAGACGCAATAACAATCCGCAGAGCGTTTCCATGGCTGAAAGGGCCGCAGTGGACTTGTTGCCGTATACGAAAATGGGAAGTTTCGACTTGCAGCCCGCCGCGACGCCAGTGGGAGGCCGACGTCAATCGCGATTTGCGGTGATCCATGATCACCCTGCGAATGACAGCGCGTTGACGGGCTACTGGTGTCCCTATGTCAACGGCGCCGGGCTGCCGGGTTTTGTCGACGTGCCGCGACATAATCCGCAACATAGATTTGTGTTTACCGCAGCCATGAACGGTTGCGCCTTCTTCATTACCGAATCGCCTCTTGGCGGCGCTTACTTTCGCGTCTATCACCACCAGCATCCCGGCAATGCCGCGGTCAATAACCTGATCAGCGCCGTAACGCCAAATGTCATTTCGGTCTTCGACTTCAGTCAGTATGGCAATGACAATCTGCCGGGTCTTAATCTTCCAGTGGCGTTTAACTTTTTGTACTACCGCAACAGCGGCTGGGTGGTCGTCAGCCACGCTACCGCCATGGACGCCCATACGGGCGTCGTGCGCTTTGATCCCGCCAAGCCGACATTGGTGACGGACACCTTCGTGTAAATGAAAGTAATCGTTCTCCCGCAGACGTCAGGTTTGTGGGAGGGCTTTTAATGCTTTGATAAACATGGAATTATTTCTGGTTCGGGCGTTATAAAAGATTGCGCTCAGCGCAGAATTTTTTATCGATTAATCAACTAAAAATCAGTTGATCTCCATCAATATTCAACCTGACTCCATCACTTCAAAACACCTTGCAGCGCTAAACTGTTTCTGAGTCGGCGTTTCCATTTGGCGGCGCGTCGGCGACGCATTTATCCATGGAAAGAAAAGCGAGGAGGTCGATATGAATCTGAAGAAATGGTCTCCCTGGAACTGGCTGCACCAGGAAGGTAAAACAGCGAGTGAGGTCCCCGTCAGTTCACGTCAATCCAGTAACTATCCCATGGCGAGGTTCCGTCAGGAAATGGATCGCCTTTTCGATGACATGCTGCACTCCTTTAAATTCCCGGAACTGCCGGAATTCGGCCTGGGGCGGGAGTGGGCAGGTTTACTGAAACCTAACCTGGATATTTCCGAAGGCAAGGAGTCCTACAGTATCAGCGTCGAGCTGCCGGGCGTATCCAAAGAGGACGTGAAAGTCAGCCTGGATGGCCAACGGTTGACCATCAGCGGCGAAAAGAAGCATGAGTCGGAAGAAAAAAGAGAGGATTATCACTGCGTGGAGCGCAGCTACGGCAGCTTTATGCGTATCCTCACTCTGCCGGACAACGCTGACGGCGAGCGTTTACACGCCAACTTCAAGAACGGCGTATTAACGTTGAAGGTGCCCAAGGCCGGCGATGTGGCGGTGAAGGGCAGGGAAGTGGAAATCAAAGGCGATTAGCGCATTCTCGCCAGTGAATGCCTTCGGGGCGTTACGACGCCCCGGTTTGCAGGCATTCGTCTATCTGCGTCTTATGCAGCGTCTCTGAACGCTCCAGTAGCGACACCAGTTTGTCCAACCTTTCCCGGTGCGCGCGAATCAGGTCGGCGGCGGTGGTTTCTGCGGACATCAGCAGCTCACGCACGGCCTTGTCGATGATTTCCGCTGAGAACTCGCTGTGGTGGTGCGGTTGGGCCATTTCGCGGCCGAGGAAGGGATGTTCTTCACTGTCGCGCAGATCCACAGGACCCACTTCTTTCGACATGCCCCAACGACTGACCATGGCGCGGGCGAGCCCCGTCGCCTGATGAATGTCATCGTCAGCGCCGGTGCTGACGCTGCCCAGCAACTCACGCTCGGCGATGCGCCCCGCCAGCATTACGGCGAGCTTGTCGCGCAGATACTCTTCCGGGTAAGTGTGCCGCTCCTGCAAGGGCATTTGATGGGTGCCGCCCAAACTGCGTCCATGTGGGACGATAGAGACTTTATACAGCGGATCGGTATTGGGCAGGTAATAGGCGACCAGGGTGTGCCCGGACTCATGCACGGCGAGACGGTGTTTCTCATCCGGCGGAATAATCAGAGTGCGCTCCGCGCCCATGATGATCTTATCCCTGGCGATATCGAAATCCAGACTGTGTACGTGGTCTCGATTTTCCCGTGCGGCCTGAATGGCGGCTTCGTTTATCAGATTTTTCAGGTCTGCGCCGGAGAACCCCGGCGTTCCCGCCGCGACTTGGATGAGATTGACGTCGTCCGCCAAAGGAATGCGTTTGGCGTGAACCTTGAGGATCGCGACGCGACCTTCCTGATCCGGCAAGTCCAGGGTGACATGACGGTCGAAGCGGCCGGGGCGCATTAACGCTGGGTCCAGTACATCCGGACGATTGGTGGCGGCCAATACGATGACGGCGTCGTGCCCGGCGAAACCGTCCATCTCGGCGAGAATCTGGTTCAGAGTTTGTTCCCTTTCGTCATGGCCGCCGCCATAGCCGGCGCCGCGCGTGCGACCGACGCTGTCGAGTTCATCAATGAAAATGATGCTGGGAGCATTCTCTTTGGCGGTTTTGAATAGCTGGCGAACCCGCGACGCACCGACGCCGACGAAGACTTCAATAAACTCAGAGGCGGACATGGGATAGAAATTGACGCCGGCTTCTCCGGCCAGGGCTCTGGCCAGCAGCGTCTTACCAGTGCCGGGCGGCCCCATCAACAAGACGCCCCGCGGAGCCAAAGCGCCGACGCGGTGGAAGCGGTCAGGATCGCGCAGGTATTCCACCAGTTCCTGTACTTCCCGTTTGGCGTTAGTTTGCCCGGCGACCTCGTCGAACGTGGTGTCCGGCTTCTGGCAGACAAACTGGGTCTCCAGCCGTTTGTCGAAATCGAAGGCGCCGCCCCGGCCGGAAAAGTTACGCAGCGTGCGGCGCGACAGCCAGAACAGAATGATCATGAACATGATCCAGGGCAGGTAGGACAGCAAAATTACTTTGGAGCTGCTGGCGTCGTGACCTTCTTTCACTTCCAGCGGAATATTCTGCTCCTCCAGCTCCGCTAAGATGGCCTCATTGCCGAAATCCGGCAGTTGGGTCAGAAATCGGGAGTATTGGCGCCGCAGTTCAGGAAACATGCGGGGGGTGATGAATTTGCCGTCAAGCTCACTGCCGCGGATGGTGACGCTGCTGATTTGCCCCTCCCGCAACAGCATTTTGAATTCACTGTAGGGCAGTTTAACGGCGGGTTCCGGGCGCTCGCGCATGGAGGGCAGGTAATAAAGCATCAAAGCGACCGCCAGGGTCCACACAACCCAGTTCAAAGGCAGTTTCTGTGGTGGTTGAGGATCAGTATTGCTCATGTGCTGTCCATTAACTCACTGATTCAGTGCTCATCATTATTGATAGAGGTTTTCGCCGCGTTGACGTAGAGCAGCTTGTCGCCGCTCAGAGCCGACGCGACAGCCGCTGTTTGACCAAGCACCAACAAACGCGACTGCCCCTCACTTTGAATATAGCAGCGCGGAGGAATTTTCGGAGTTAAGGACGCGCATAAAGTTGAAGCCAGAAGAATGAGAAGGATGAGATGAATGAGTTGAGGTGGATGTCACGAGTCATTATGATCTGGCGGCTTAAAGATCATGGTGGCGTCCAATGATGCGGCGCTAAGCGGAAGTGACCGGTATGTCGAAGAAGTTCAAGTTTGTCATGGTGGGCGTATCGCTGGCGGCGACACTGGCCCTGATCTGTTTTTATAAGTTTGGGCGCTCGATCTGGGTTCCTCTGTACCTGGATATGAAAGGGCGACGGACGGTCGATGATGTGATGCGCAATATCGGCCCGGTGGTGGAGCCGGGCTTGCAGGCCGCTTTCGCCAGGGCGGGCGTCACGTATCCGCCGCAACGCATAACCCTGCTGGCGTTCAAAGAGGAGAAGCGATTGGAGTTATGGGCGGAGCAGGATGGCGCCCAGGTTCTGGTCAGCGCCTATCCCATTCAGGCCGCCAGCGGCGTCGCCGGTCCCAAGTTACGCGAAGGCGACCGACAGGTGCCGGAGGGTTTTTATCGGATCGAAGGCTTCAATCCCAACAGCAGTTTCCACCTCTCTATGAAACTGAACTACCCCAATCCGTTCGATCTGGAATACGCCAGAGCGGAAGGGCGTACGTCGCCGGGCGGGGATATTTTCATTCACGGCAAGGCGTCATCCGTGGGATGCCTGGCGATGGGCGACCCGGCGGTGGAGGATTTGTTTATCCTGGCTAACCGAGTGGGGGCGAGCAATATTGATGTGATCATAGCTCCACAGGACTTCCGGCTGCGCGCCCTGGAGTCGCCGCCTCAGAACGCGCCGGCGTGGTTGCCGGAGCTGTACCAGAATATCCAGCAGGCGCTGCGACCTTTCGCCGTCAGCGACGTCAAATCCAGTTAAGGTTTCGATGTTATATGGAGCGTCGTCAGAGGCTTCAATAAGGCGGGTCAGGCTCCGCGTAGGAAACGATGGTTTCGGGGCAGACCAGCCATAGAAACCACTCGGCCATATCTACTTTCTTGTCCACGAAAGAACCGAAACTCAGGCCCAGGCAACGAAACGCCTGTTCAAGTTCAAGAGGGGAAAAGTCGCGGTCGACGACTATTTTACGTTCGCATCTGCCGTGAGCCTTTGCCTCCCTGACCATCTCCCAGATCATCCATGAGTTTTCAAAACTGTCGATTACCGCCTTGGCTTTGGCGGGTTTTAGTTTGCTTATCGCGTCCTTCATATTTGCGCACCTCTACACCCTTACCTCTAGTCTTGGCCAAATAATGAGGTTTCGCCAGTTTTCCCGGGGAGTTTTTTGTTACATCAGATTGGCGATCAGGCGCTTTGTTATCGGCCTGTTGCGGTTTCGCCGTCAGCTGTAGCGTTGTGCAGCGGAAGCGGCGACAAGTTAACCAGAGGGTAACGTCAAGGTCGCCGCGAAGGTCCGACGCAGGGCGTCAATATACCTTCAGGCAGTACGCCAGTAGATCTTCAGACAGTGCGGGGAATCAGGAGTCCCGGGTCAGTTCCGGCCAGGCCGCCCGCAGATAGACGAACATGGACCAGATCGTGAGCAGGGCGGCGATATAGAGCAGCGCCAAGCCGGCCCAGGCTTCTTTCATCCCCGGCGGAAACGCGAGCAGGGCGGTGATGGCGAGCATCTGGCAGCTGGTTTTGACTTTGCCGATGAAGTTCACGGCGATACTGGCGCGTTTGCCCATTTCCGCCATCCATTCCCGCAAGGCGGAAATGACGATTTCCCGTCCAATGATGACAATGGCGGGAGCGGTAAGAGCCAGATTGTGATGAGCCTCCACCAGCATGGCCAGCGCTACCGCCACGATGACTTTGTCCGCCACCGGGTCGAGAAACGCGCCAAAGGGCGTCATCTGGTTCCAGCGTCGGGCCAGGTAGCCGTCCAGCCAGTCCGTCGCCGCCGCCAGTGCGAAAATCGCCGCCGCCACCACGTAATTGCCCTGAAAGGGAAGGTAATAAATCACGACAATGACGGGAATCAGGACAAGTCTGCCCAAGGTCAGGATGTTGGGGAAATTGAGAAAAACCGACTTTTTTGAGCGTTTATTCATGGAAGGCTGCATAAATTGTTTGAGCTATCACTTCACTAATGCCAGGCACGCGCTTGATTTCCTCAAGGCTGGCTCGTTCTATGTTGCGCACGCTGCCGAAATAATTGAGCAGGTCCCGTCTGCGTTTGGGACCAATGCCGGGCACGGCGTCCAAAACCGATTGCGTTCGCTTTTTGTTGCGCTGGTTCCGGTGTCCAGTGATCGCAAACCGGTGAGCCTCATCCCTGATCTGCTGAATCAGATGCAGGGCGGTGGAGTCGCCCGGCAGATTCAGGATCGAATTATCCGCGGAAATGAACAAGGTTTCCATGCCGGGTTTCCGCGTTACGCCTTTGGCGACGCCAATCAGCGTGACGCCGGTGATTTGCAGCTCGTCAAAGACCTGATGCGCGATGCCGAGTTGTCCCTTGCCGCCGTCGATCAGAATGATGTCGGGGAGGCCGACATCACTGTCTTTCAGCTTGCTGTAGCGCCGCGTCAGCGCCTGCTCCATGGCGTGATAATCGTCGCCGGCGGGCACATCCTTGATATTGTAACGGCGGTACAGATCCTTGATCGCCCCTTCCGGTCCGAACACCACGCAGGAGGCGACGGTGGCTTCGCCGAAGGTGTGGCTGACGTCAAAACATTCTACCCGCTTCACGGAGGCTTCCAGGCTCAGCGCGTCGCAGAATGACTGCCAGCGTTGCAATTGCGCGTCCTGGGACTGCATGCGTGTGCTCAGCGCCTGATTGGCGTTGGTTTGCGCCAGATGCAGCCACTCCGCCCGGTTGCTGCGCACATTGTGCTCGATCCGCACGTTGCGATTGAAAACTTCTTTAAAGGCGGCTTTGAGCGCGTCTTTGTCTGTCAGGCCGACAGAGGTGGTGATTTCCTGAGGCAAACCGTAAATAGCGTGTTCGCCAAAGTAGTACTGATTGAGGAAGGAGGACAATAGATCGCCATCATCGCTCTCCAGTCTCTCCGACAAATAAAAGGACTTGCTGCCGACTACACGACCGGCGCGAATAAACAGACCATGCACTACCACCAGCTCCAGTGAGGAAGAGAGCGCGAAGGCGTCGATGTCGCGAGCTACGCCTTCAATCGCCTGCTGCTCCTGCACCCGACGCAGATAATCCACCTGATCGCGCAGCACCGCCGCCCGCTCAAAATCCAACTGCATCGAGGCGGCTTCCATTTGCTGAATGGTCTCGTTGATGATTTCCGGGTTACGCCCCTCCAGAAACATGGTGGCGTGGGACATATCCTCCGCATAGCTCTGCGGATCGATCAGCCCCACACAGGGCGCGCTGCAACGCCCGATCTGATGTTGCAGGCAGGGACGGGAGCGATTGCTGAAAAAACTGTCTTCGCACTGACGGATGCGGAAAATCTTCTGCAACAGCGCCAGGCTTTCGCGTACGGCGGCGGCGCTGGTGTAAGGTCCGAAAAAACGACCCTTGCCGGTCTTTTTCTGCCGTACCCGCCGGAAAGTCAACGAAGGGTAGTCCGAGTGGGACGACAGATAGATATAGGGATAGGATTTATCGTCCCGCAGCAGAATGTTGTAGGGTGGCTTGAGCGTCTTGATCAGGTTCTGTTCAAGCAGCAGCGCTTCGGTTTCGCTGTGGGTGATGGTGATTTCAATGTCGGCGATTTTCTCCACCAGCGCGCGGGTCTTGATGCTGACGCCGGTGTTGCGGAAATAACTGCTGACGCGGTTTTTCAGATTGCGCGCCTTGCCGACGTACAACACCTCGCCGCGGGAGTCCATCATGCGATAGACGCCGGGATGCGTGGTGAGTTGTTTGAGAAATGATTTAGCGTCGAAAATGGATTGCGATTCCACCGATCAGAGTTTTCCGTCGGATTGCTGTCAAATACGCCGTTTTCCGCTTGTGCGGAGCGGCGCCCGGGCTGGCGACGTTTTATGTCGCCAGAGTCCTCAAGTTCAGGTTTTCAGGCTGCCGACCTGATTGGCGTCGAGCATACCATGCCGGATGGCGAGAAGGGTGAGTTCAACATCGCTGTTGATGTTCAGTTTCTCGAAAATACGATAGCGGTAGCTGTTGACCGTTTTCGGGCTCAGGCAGAGTTTGTCGGAAATCTCCTGCACCTTATGACAATTCACGATCATCATGGCGATCTGCATTTCCCGCTCGGACAAACTCTCGAAAACGTCGCCTTCTTCCGCATCGAACGGACGCAGCGCCATTTTCTGCGCGATGTCCGGGCTGATGTAGCGTTGCCCTGCGTGCACCACGCGGATGGCCTTGACCATCTCGGTAATATCCGCGCCCTTGGTGATGTAAGCGGAAGCGCCAGCTTTCATGACCCGTGAAGGAAACGGATCGTCTTCACAGGCGGTGACCGCCACCACTTTTACGCTTTCATCAATACGATGAATGCGGCGCATGGCTTCCAGCCCGCCAATACCGGGCATGCGGATATCCATGAGAATAATATCGATAGGATGCTGGCGGACAATACTGACCGCTTCCTCGCCCGAGCGGGCTTCAGCGACTACTTCAATACCGTCTTCATCTTTTAACATTCTGGACAAGCCGGCGCGCACCAGCTCGTGGTCATCAACAATTAACACCCTGATCAAAGTATCACCTCGCAGTCTTCCTTGTTGATCCTTGTTCGAGCCGACCGGGCGTAAATTCCCAAAACACTCGCAAATCTCAACAGAGCTAAGGCGCTCATTATAAAAAACGTGTAACTAAAACGATAGACGAAAAAGTCGGCTACCTTTAGACATTATCACGATATGAAATCGCTGTCGGATTAAATTTGCATCCGCCATTTTTAAAGCGCCGTCGCCTACTTGTATGGCGAGAGATTCCGCTCATTCGAATAAATAAATATCATCGATATTTGTTGCAGGTTTTGATCAAAAACACAGCGCCTTCACGTATAAGTATAGGTTTGGAAAAGCGCGACTAAAATGCGACGTCGTGCACAGGGAGCTTAACGTATATTAATCTGAATATTTGGACAACTTTATAAGTGCTTGTTTAAATAAAGCTAATATTTTTCATCCAAAGCGCTTCCCTGTATTCAGCCGCGCAGTGTCGCGGAAGCAGGGAAGTCAAGATAACTAAAACTGGGAATGGATATGAAAGACGATAAAATTAAAGAGGAAAGCCTTGATCATCACTTAATACTGCGCCACCTGTTATTGGCGGATTACAACGACATCAAGGAGGTGATGGACAAGGTTTACCACAACCTGGGCGGCGCCTGGACCAAGCGTAAATTTCGCGCGCAGCTGAAAACCTTCCCGGAAGGCCAGATTTGTATCGAAGATAACGGCAAGGTGGTTGCTGCGGCTTTTTCGGTAATCATCGATTATCACAAATTCGGCGATCAGCACACCTATGACGAGGTTACCGGCGACGCTTATCTGACCACCCACGACCCCAATGGCGATGTGTTGTACGGCGTTGATGTGTTCGTCGATCCGGATTACCGCGACATGCGCCTGGGGCGTCGTTTATATGAAGGCCGCAAAGAGTTGTGCCGCAACCTGAATCTGCGCGCCATCGTGGCCGGGGGGCGTATCCCCAATTATCAGTCCTACGCGAAAAGCATGACGCCGGAGGAATACCTCGAAGCGGTCAGTCGCAAAGAGGTATACGACCCGATTCTGACGTTCCAGCTGTCCAATGACTTCATGGTGAAAAAAATCATTACCGGTTACCTGCCGGAGGATAAGGAATCCAAAGGCTACGCCACCCTGTTGCAGTGGGATAACCTGAACTATGAACCTGGCGCCAAGCAACTGATCGGCGCCGCCAAGACCACCGCCCGGGTCGGCTGTGTGCAGTGGCAGATGCGTCAGATGCGCAGCGCGGAAGAAGTGTTGCAGCAGGTGGAGTACTTTATTGACGCGCTGTCGGACTACAAGTGCGACGTGGCGCTGTTCCCCGAGTTCTTCAACGCGCCGCTGATGGGGCTGGAGCGTCACGCCAACTCTATAGACGCCATCAAGTATCTGGCGGGCTTTACTGACAAAATGCTGGAGGAAATCTCCCGTCTGGCGGTCAGTTACAACATCAATGTGGTGGCAGGCAGCATGCCGGTGATCGAAGACGGCGAACTCTACAACGTCGCCTACATGTGTCGTCGTGACGGCGGTATTGAATCCCAATACAAACTGCATCCTACTCCTCATGAAAAGAAAGAGTGGACCATGCAGGGCGGCGATGCGCTGACGGTGTTCGACACGGATTTCGGCAAGGTGGGCATTCTGATCTGCTACGACGTGGAGTTCCCGGAGCTGGCGCGACTGCTGTCGGATCAGGAAGTGGAGATTCTGCTGGTGCCGTTCTGGACCGACACCAAAAACGGCTATTTGCGCGTACGTCGCTGCGCCCAGGCGCGGGCGATTGAAAACGAATGCTACGTGGCCATCGCCGGTTCGGTGGGCAACCTGCCCCAGGTGGATAGCGTGGATATCCAGTACGCCCAGTCAGCGGTGTTTTCTCCCTCAGACTTCGCCTTTCCCCACGACGCCATCATGGCGGAAACCACGCCGAATACAGAGATGACGCTGATTGTCGATCTGGATTTGAACAAGCTGCAGGAACTGCAGAACGAAGGCTCCGTGCGTAATTATCTGGACCGTCGCCGCGATTTGTATCGCATCGAATGGCAGGGAGAGCAGGAGTAGCCGTCAGGCTGCTCCGCTTTGATCAAATCGGGGGTAGAGAGGACCGGGAAGGGGCTGTCTACAGCAGGTGTTTGTAGTCAGCTTCCAGCTGATTGAAATTAAGCTGTCCGATAAAGCGGGAGAAGCTCATCCACGCCGCCAGTCCTTTCAAGTCCTGGAAGAAGGGCGGCACATAGCGGGGCGCGGTAATGACGCCTTGCTCTTCCAGATCATGCAGGCTGGCCAAATCATCCAGTACGATCTTGCCGCAGAACAGCATGGGTAAACGGTCGATCTTGCCTCTGGCGAAGGCCAGACGCAGGAAGTTGTAAGTCAGCACAAAACCCTTGATGTAGGTGATGTCCTTGGCGAAGGGCCCCAGATTGGGGGTGCTGCCGCGAAACACCCTGGCGGCCAGGGTAAAGCTCTCGTCCTCACTGATGCCTTTATCACACAAGTAATGAAACACGTCGTTAAAGGTGGCTCCGTCCTCAGCGAGAGTGACTGCGCGCACCCGATTGATGAGCTTGAACAGACGCGTCGGGCCCGAACGCAGAGTAAGAATTTCACTCAATACCGCCAGGCCTTCCTGGGTGATTGTCGCGGAGGGCGGTCCCTTGCTCAGAAAGGTGCAGTAAGGTTGGCTGCCGCCGTTTAGAGTGGTGCCGAGATGCACCCAGCCTTCGTGAACTTCCAGCACATCCACGTCCTGCTGGTTGAACAGGGCGTCGTTGCGGATCTTGATATAATCCGTGCCCGCCGCCGCATCGGCGGCGATGCCGTCGGAGATCATGACGCGAATACCTGCGCCGACGAAAAAGTTGGACAGGCGGGCGTTCAATTCGTCCACCACATACTGCGCGGGTAAATTCTTTTCCGACTCCTGCATGGAGTCGTCTTTTAGCAGGTTGGACAGGGTCATCTCCATCATTTCGCCGAGTTCCGCCAGAGTGGGATCACCGGCATGGAACGCGTCGCTGGGGGAGCCGTAAAGCTCCTGGGAGATGTAGCTGAACTCCGGCGTGCCCCGCGCTTCCAGCATGCGCACCACCATCTGATATTCCCGGCATACGCGGCGCATGATCTGGGTGACCGGGTTCATTTGCCCCAGTTTTTTACTGATCTCGCGCTCTATTTCGTAGAACTCGGCTTTTTTGGCGGCGGGGTCGAATCCCAGCGGACAGTTTTTCTGGTAGTACTCAATGTCCACCTGGGGCGCTTTTTTAAAACCGGAGTCAAAAAACTGCTGACGGATCGACGGCGACCATTTGATGGCGTCCAGGATGCGGATAGGCTTTTGCGCCTCCACGATGCGTTCAGAGAGCGATTTCAGGGTTTGGAGGTACGACTCTCCCATTTGATTGGACGGCATAGACTCTGTGAATTCCTATTGTTGGACGGCTGCATTCCGGTTGGTTGGCGTCAGGAAAAGTGCGGCGCCTGGCGCGGTCCGGCAGTTTCGATTCTAGTGGCGTTTCCGGCCTCGCGCCAAGCCAATTTATGCGTTTCGTCGTCGCCGATCACCCAAGCCGTGTCGAAGGCCGCGCAGGCGGTGGCGTAATGGCCGGTTTGTCTGTAATCTTCTTTAAATACGTGCGCTTGCGCGCGCGCCAAAGGGTTTCCGCCGGAGCCTGGGAGTCCGGCGCTATGGGGAGTTCAAGGGGATGAGCACGACGCAGTATGCAGATAGTCTGAGAGAATTTCTGGTTCGGAAGATTGTTAAAGCGGAAAGAGAACTGCAGCAACTGAAGATGGACTACTGTCGGTTCATCTACGGTATTTCCCATCGCACCAAGATCAAGTTCGAAGGCGGCGTTTATCTGGTGCAGTCCGTGGATCTGGACTCCATGCAACGCCTGGATAACGGCGAGTGGGGCAAGCCTTGCGTCACCGCGACCAGACTTGACGGCGGGGAAAGCGATGGAGCTTCCCCCAGACAGATTTCTTCCCAATGGGAGCTGTGCTGATTCAGGCCACCAATCCCCAGGCGTTAATGCTGTTGAACAAACTGCACTCTTTGGGAAATTCCTGGCTGTACAGCCACTGCTCGGCGGCGCAATGGCCGGCGACGTACATCTCTGTGTGGCGGTGAGACTGGGCCCGCTCAATCAATTTTAAATCGCTGTCGTCATGACCCGGCGCGCCCAATCCTTTGGCGATGAGATAGCACTGCATTTGCAGACGCTGACGATCGCTGCACTGAAAAAACTCCGCCGTTGCATCCGCCGCGCCCTGCAGATAATCCAGCGTATGTTCGAACAGAGCAGGGTGCAGCAGGATGTCTGGGGCAAAGCCGTTCAGGCGCATTTCCAGCACCTGGGTTGACCAGAACATCTGCAGTTGTTTGATGGATTCGGAGGGCGCGCAGGAACAGCGCGGATCTTTGCGCACGGAGTTGACGCTGAGGTTGCCGAGGACGACGTGTTCATTCGCGTCCTTTTTCATGGCTTCAGTCAGACTGTATATCAGGCAGACAATAAGACCGAACAGTATTGCCTCCATCCCGTGGATCAGCCATTGCATAAATTGATGTATCCCTATTATTAACCAGGCAGACAAATAGCTTCCTTCTATTTGTCTGCAACGACAGGTCCCGCACAGGTCAGGCCCTGTCTCCCGCGGCTTGTCGCCGCGCAGGCGCGTCCATGCGCCTGGTGATTAACATGCCAATATCATCGCCATGTTCATAAAAGACTCTCTGGCGGCTAAGCGCGCAGGGTGATGTCTTGGTTTCCGTCTCTTTTACTGCTTTGACCTGTCAGCGTTTTGTCCTTGCTCGTGCGGCGTCCGTATTCTGTCTGGCTTCAGCAACGCATGCTTATAACTGCTGGAAATCAAGTTATACGAATCGGGTAGAAGCGCCTGTGATCCAGGTGACATTTTGTTTTATGTCGAAAGGATTAGGCTGAAACTGTGAAGAACCGCATGCGCGATTCGTTAACCAGGACGACTTATTGGCGCGCAGGACAAAGTGTCGGTGCGCTCGGGGTATGAAGAGCAGAGAAGAAGACTAGAGAAGAATAGAAGAATAAGATAGTGACGGCTCAAGCGGTCTGCTTGAGCTTGTGCTCGTTCAGGTAGATGTAGAGATCTTCGAAGGACAGGGGCTTGCTGAAGAGATAACCCTGGGCGAAATCGCATTGATTGGCGATCAGGTATTCTTTCTGATCGACCGTCTCCACGCCCTCCGCCACGACCTTCAATTGCAGTTTGTGGGCGACGGCGATAATCGCCGAGGTGATTTCCATGTCGTTGCTGTCTTCAGGAATATCGCGTACGAACTCCCGGTCGACCTTCAGCGCATTCACCGGCAGCTTTTTCAGATAGCTGAGTGAAGAATATCCGGAACCGAAGTCGTCGATAGCCAGACTGACTCCGGTTTGTTTGAGGCGCTTCAGTTTGGCGGTGACGGCTTCAATATCGCCCATCAACATACTTTCGGTGACTTCCAGCTCCAGCCATTGCGGCTCCAGGCCGGTTTCGTTGAGCACTTCCTCAATGCTTTGCTCCAGTTTCGGGTCATCGAACTGGCGCGCGGACAGGTTGACGGCGATTTTGATGGCGGACCCGGTCAGGTCCTGCAGCATTTTCATCTGCATACAGGCGTTCTTCAGCACCCAGCGGCCAATAGGATTGATGAGGCCGGTTTCTTCCGCCACGCTGATGAAACTGTCCGGCATCACCAGCCCTTTGCTGGGGTGATGCCAGCGAATCAACGCCTCAACGCAGACGATCTTGCCGGAAGCCAGGTTGACCTGGGGCTGAAAGCCGAGGGTGAATTCTTCGAACTGCAGCGCGTGGCGCAGCTCCTGCTCCATCAGCAATTGCTTGAGGGCGTGGGCGTTCAGTTCTTCCGTATAAAAGTGATACCGGTCGCGCCCATGTTCTTTGGCCCGGTATAGCGCCAGATCCGCGTTCTTCATCAGCACGTCCGCGTTGGCGCCGTCCGCAGGGGCCAGGGTGACGCCGATGCTGGTGGAAACGATCACCTCATGCTTTTTGAGTTTGATGGGTTCCTTGAGCGCTTTCAGGATTTGCGTGGCGACGGGGGTAACGGAAAACGTGTCGACAATGTCGGTCAACAGCACGGTGAACTCGTCGCCGCCCAGGCGGGCGACGGTGTCTTTGGCGCGCACGCAGTTTTTCAGGCGTTGCGCCACGGTTTGCAGCAGGCTGTCGCCGGCGTCATGTCCCAGAGTGTCGTTGATGCGCTTGAACTGGTCCAGGTCGAGAAACAGCAGGGCGATTTGCTTACGATCGCGGCGGGCGGCTTTCACCGCCTGCTCCAAACGGTCCACGAACAGGCGACGGTTGGCGAGTCCGGTGAGGGAGTCGTACAGCGCCATTTGCTGCATCTTGCGGTTGGCTTCCTTCAGCTCACTGACGTCCACCCCGGAGATCACATAGTTGGTGACGGTGTTGTCGCTGTCGCAGACGGTGGATACGGTCACCGCCCACCAGAAATCATGGCCATCCCGGCGGCGGCTTAATACTTCGCCTTCCCAGCCATCGTAAAGAATTTCGCTTTCCCAGATTTGCTCCTGCGGTTTTTCCTCGTCCATGTCTTTGGGATTGAGGATGTCGAGGAAGCGGCCGCGGGCTTCTTCCTGGCCATAGCCGGTTACATTGACGAACTTGTTGTTAACAAACTCAATGCGGCCAAGACGGTCTGTAATGATGATCGAACAGCCGCTGTTGGTGACTGCGCTACTTAGCTTTTTTAATTTGAAGTCGCGCTCATGCAGCGCTCTGACCTTGGCGGAAAGCTGACGGTTGAGGCGGATTTGAATCAGGGATAAAAATGCGAAGATAACGGCGATGCTGAGGGTGGTCAGAATTGGCCAGGACAGGCTTTCGCCCTCAAAGTAATACAGTGAAGCCAAATGGATGGTTGCGACGCTTCCCAGCATAAGCAACGAGATAGGTAGTACGTTCCAAAACTCACCATGTTTTCGCATGTATCTGCTTCTCTGTGTCCAGGTTCCATCCGGTAACCTACTGCGGGCCTACTCTTAAGACTCCCAGTGTAGAAGCTGGCCTAAGGTTGCTACAGTCAGATTTTGTAACCATCGTAACCATATGTAAAGCGACAAAGCCGTAGTGTGACGCTCCTCAAAAAAAGCGCCCGGGTCTGATTACGGGCGGTAAACTGTTAAAAAATTTTTACAAAGCCCATGCCGGCGGACTTGCATTGGTCATGGCAATTTCCCTGTATTAAGACCGCGAGACTAGGTCGTATGTGTGGATGTTTTATCGACAATGCGGAATCGCTGAGTATCAATCATTAAAAAAGGGATAGGTTAGATCGAAAGCTCGCCAATCGTAGATGACAGTGGTGTCAAAATCGGTAGCCGGGGAGTAGAATCCGAGCGCAAAATAATCAACCGCCTGTGGCCATATTAAAAAAGAACACAACCTTAGGTCGGACCCTTACATGTCGCAAAAATTAGTCATCCGAGTCAAAAATGCGGAGTCGTTGGCGGACGCGTCCGCCAAGCCGCCGCAAACTGTTACGGTTTACCATTGGAATCGCATTATCGCCGCTGGCTGCGCAGCATTCGCGTTGTTCGCCGGGGCGTTTTGGGGCGTATATCGCTGGTCGTTCGCCACGCCGCCGGACGCTTCACAGACGGATCTCGTCGCACAGAACGAGCCTCCGGTCATAGCGAACGAACGGCCTGAGCAAGCGGTTGCGTCGACGTCAGTCTCATTGGCCGCCGAAGATCGGCGTGAAGCAAGTGTCGATAGCCGTGCAGAATTGCCGATAGATGGGCCCATCATCGCAGACGCTGCGCCCGAGGTCGCGGCGGAGCCGGTCGTAGCGCCGGACCCTGTCGCACCGGAAAGCAGGCTTGAAGAGCGCATCGTCATGGCTGAGCCAGCCGCCGCTGGCGCATTGCCGACGACGCCAGAGCCGGAAGCGCCGCAGCAAGTACAAGAAGCGCCGCAAGTACAAGAAGAGAGCAACTCTGCCGACGCCACACTTGCCCAGGAAGCCCAGCCTGAAGTGGAGACGCTTGAAGACGTTGAGCAAGTCGACGTAGCGCAAGACTCAGAAGAAGAGTCTGTCGATCCCACTAAACGCAGACATCTGGAAACGGTTTCCAGCGGCGGCGAGCCGGTGAAAATCTTCTCGGACGCCATCAGTCGCGCGCAATTAACCCAAGAGCTGGATGATAGCGAGCCGACCAACGCGCTACGTAACAGCATCGTCATGAACGATGAAGGCCTGCTGCGCATCTATCTGTTTACGGAAATGATGGATATGACCGGGCAGACGCTTTATCACGATTGGTATCGCGGCGATAAGCGGGTGGCGCGGATAAGAATTCGGCCACACCGTTCGCCCATGCGCGCTTCCTCCAGTAAATTTATTGACCGGCATATGCTGGGGCAGTGGACGGTCAAAGTGACGGGACCGGAAGGCGATATACTGGCTGAAGCGGCTTTTTCGGTGAATTAAGCAATAGCTGAATAATCGAATGAATAAATGAATAAATGAATAAAAGAAAGCCCGATGCAATATCGGGCTTTTTCTTTGGATAGTCAGCGGATTGGTGTAAGCGTGGCCGCTCAGCGAGGGACCGGATTGCAGTTTTTGATAACCACCTTGCCTTCCAGCATCGCCCCCCGGGAATACTCCTGAAAATAACAGGTATTGGTCTTGGGGTCGTAATTTTCGATCCACATGTTGTCGTCTTTCCAGGTCGCTGCGACATGCTGCATACCTTCGGGGACCGACAGGCTCATAGTGCCGCCCCAGCGCTTCACGAACATTTGCTGCAGGTAGAAATAATAGAAGGAGGCGCAGACCACCAGAATAACGCCGCTGACTACCGCGGCGGGTATCCACTGTTTAAGTTTTATGCCAAGCAGGTAAAGCGTACCTCCGGTGAGGGCGAGGACGAAAATCCAATATATATAAGTTATCATCGTTAACTTCCAAATTTTCCTTTATCGATTTAAAGTGTGAGTCGGCGCAAACGACTAGTCCCGGTGGCGCGTTGCCAGTTCAAGACTGCCAGGCTGACCGGCGCGGGCGTTGCTCCCGAAAACCCGTATACGGGCCATGCAATTAATCAAAACGTCGTATTCAGATTTACAGCGACCGCGGTGAAACTGAAACTGTAGTACGTTGCAGGGCTAAGGTTAAGCCCTTGTTTTGCATTTATAAAATATTAAGCGCAGAGCCGCCTCTCCGGCAGTCTCACCGCGGCGCGCCCGCCCGCCGTATTTCTGCGCCGCACGAGTCACGAAATGGAGAAGACACTGATGCGCACGCGCATACCCACCTATTGGATTTCATTCGGAATAATCGTCGCATTGGCTGTCTGGCTGATGGCGGGGCCTGTGCAGACTGCCCAGACCGAAGCGCCGGAGGCGACGAAGCAAGACAAGGTTGCGCCGACTAAAGTGGCTTATAAAGTCGCGCAGGCTGAAACGATCAAGAAAGCGCTGGAGATCCAGGGCCAGATTGGTGTCTGGCGTGAGGTGAATCTGCAATCCCGCCTGGGCTCTACGGTTGAAAAAGTCGCTGCGGAACGCGGTCGTCGCGTCAATCAAGGCGATCTTTTGTTGACCCTCAGCGAAGAAGATCTGCCGGCGCAAATGGCCAAGGCCAAAGCGCAGGTGGACGTAGCGCGCAGTGAATTGAAAGCCGCCAAATCCCTGATGCAGAGAGGTCTGCAGGCGGAAACTGAACTGATGGCGAAGCAGGCCGCCCTGGCCAGCGCGGAAGCCGCTGTCGCCAGACTGGAGCAGGATCTGAAACACACTCGTATTCACGCGCCGTTCGCCGGCGTGATCGAAGAGCGAATGGTGGAGCTGGGGCAGACCGTTCAGGAAGGCGTAACCCTGGTGCGTCTTATCGATGATCAAAAATTAAAGCTGATAGGGCAGGCGCCCCAACAACAGGTTGGATTGATCAGTATGGGGCAGCCGGTGACGGCGCATTTGCTGAATGGAGAAACCCTGACCGGCAAAGTGTCATATATCGCCGCTCAAGCCGACGCCAATACCCGTTCTTTCAATGTCGAGGCGGAGCTGGATAATCCTCAGCGTCTGCGTGTGGCAGGTTCTACCGCCACCTTGAACATCGACGTCGGCGATGTCCTGGCCCACCGTATTTCCGCCGCTTTGTTGAGCCTGGATGAAAAAGGCCGCCTCAGCGTGGAATATCTGGATGCGGACCAGCGCATCGCCCGCACGCCGGTTGAGCGCATTCGCGCCAGCAATACGGAACTCTGGGTCAGCGGCCTGCCGGAAACCGTCAAGCTCATCACCATGGGACGCGGCTACGCCAAACTGGGTGAGAAAGTCGACGCGACGCCGGAAGAAGAGTTGCTCAAACACGATCAAGACAAAGATGAAGAGCCGGATGCGGATAGCGCCAGTCTGGCGATGAAACAAGCGGTGAACTGATGGATAAGCTCATACGTGCGACGATGGATCGCTCGCGAGCGAGCGTGATTGTATTGCTGATGTTATGGCTTGGCGGTTATTGGGCGTTTATGACCATGCCCAAAGAGTCCAATCCTGACATCACTATTCCCATAATCTATGTCTCCGTGTCTCATGAAGGCATCGCGCCTGAAGATGCGGAGCGCCTGCTGGCCCGTCCTCTGGAGCAGGAGCTGCGCTCTCTGGAAGGGCTGAAGGAAATGCGTTCGGTGGCGGCGGAAGGTTACGCCTCAGTGACCCTGGAGTTCCTGGCCGGTTTCGACCCGGATCAGGCTTTGACGGATGTTCGCGAAAAAGTGGATACCGCCAAAGCCAAACTGCCGGTGGAGAGCGATGAGCCCCGCGTTGTGGAAATCAACGTGTCGCAGTTTCCGGTGCTCAACCTGAGTCTGTCCGGTCCTTTCGCTGAAGATCAATTGGTGCGCATCGCCCGGGAGCTGAAGCGGCATATCGAAGGTATTCCTGAGGTATTGAAAGTAGAGATCGGCGGCGACCGTGAGGATTTGCTGGAGCTGGTGGCGGATATGCAGGTGCTGGAACGTTACGGCATCGACTATGCGCAGCTGTTCTCCCTGATCTCCAATAACAACCGTCTGGTGGCCGCAGGCAATATTGATACTGGCGCTGGGCGCATGGTGATCAAGGTGCCAGGGGTGATTGAAAATCTGCCTGACCTGTTGGGCATGCCGATCAAAATTCATGAAGGTCGCGTCATTACGTTTGGCGATGTCGCCACCGTGCAGCGCACTTTCAAAGACCCGGGCGGCTTCGCCAGAGTGGACGGCAAACCCGCCGTGGTGCTTGAAATCTCCAAGCGGGCCGGCGCCAATATCATCGAAACTATTGAGACGGTAAAGGCAGTGGTCAATATCGCGGAAGAGCGCTGGCCTTCCAGCCTCAAGGTGACCTACATCACTGACGAATCCAAGCAGATTCGTGAGATGTTGCGCGACCTGCTCAACAACGTGCTGTTTGCGGTGGTGCTGGTGCTGATAGTCATGATCGCCGCCATGGGCATGCGCCCGGCGTTGTTGGTGGGACTGACCATTCCCGGCGCCTTCCTGGCCAGTTTGCTGGTGATCCAGGCGCTGGGTTTTACGCTCAATATCGTGGTGCTGTTCAGTCTTATTCTGGTTGCGGGCATGCTGGTGGACGGAGCCATCGTTGTGGCGGAACTGTCGGACCGTAATCTGGAAAGCGGCATGTCGCGCAAAGAGGCCTATGCGCAGGCGGCCTATCGTATGGCGTGGCCGGTTATCGCCTCCACCGCCACCACCTTGGCGGTGTTCATGCCTTTGCTGTTCTGGCCGGGCATGGTGGGCGAGTTCATGAAATATCTGCCGGCGACAGTGATTGTCTGCCTCATCTCTTCGTTGCTGATGGCGCTAATCTTCATGCCGGTGCTGGGCGGCGTCTTCGGACGCTCCAAGGCGCCGGTCAACGCCTCCAATGGGCCCAGTCGCTTTACGCACTGGTACGCCGCGGCGCTGGCGCGATTGCTGGCGGCGCCCGGGAAAACGCTATTGATGTTCCTGGCGTTGCTGACGCTGACCTATGTCGCCTATGGACGCTACAACTACGGCGTTGAATTTTTCCCGGAAGTGGAGCCTGATTCCGCCCAAGTGCTGGTGCACGCCAGAGGCGACCTGTCGGTGTACGAAAAAGACACGATGTTGCAGAGCGTGGAGCAGCGCCTGTCGGGCATGCCGGAAGTGCGGGCGTTGTATGCGCGTTCCTTCGCCATGGCGGACGGGGATATGGCGGAAGATGTCATCGGCGTCATCCGTTTTCAGTTGATCGACTGGCATGAGCGTCGTCCCGCCAATCGCATATTGGAAGACATGCGCCTCCGCGCTCAGGACCTGCCGTTGAAGCTGGAGTTCCGCAAGCAGGAAGACGGCCCGGCGCAAGGCAAACCGGTCAAGGTGCGTCTCTCCGGCTCCACTGAGGAAGTGGAGGAAGCGGTGGGTCAATTGCATGAGCGTCTGCAGGAGCTGGGCGGCTTTATCGACATCTCCGACAATCGCCCGCTGCCGGGCATTGAGTGGCGCATTGAAGTGGATCGCGAAAAAGCCGCGCGTTATGGCGTGGATGTGGCCACCGTCGGCAATGTGGTGCAATTGGTGACCACGGGTCTGAAGCTGGCGGACTATCGTCCCGATGATGCGGAGGAAGAAGTGGATATTCGCCTGCGCGCGCCGTTGGAGCGACGCACTCTGGACTCCTTGAGCGGACAGATGGTGAGCACCGCCATGGGACCGGTGCCGGTTTCCAACTTCACCCGCCTGATTCCCGCGCCGAAAACCGGCACCTTGCACCGGGTGGACGGCGAACGCTCGCTTACCGTGGAAGCGGACGTGGCGGAAGGCGTGCAGGCGGACGAGCGTATTACTGCGTTGAAGGAATCTCTGGCCGAACGCCCTCTGGATGACGTGATGGTGAAATTCGCCGGTGAAGACGAAGACCAGCGTGAAACCATGGTCTTCCTGGCGCAGGCTTTCCTCATCGCCATTATGCTGATGGCGCTGATTCTGGTGGTGCAGTTCAACAGCATCTATCAGGCGGCGCTGGTGCTGTCCGCCATTGTATTTTCCACCGCAGGCGTATTGCTGGGACTGATGATTACCGGGCGTCCTTTCGGCATTGTCATGGTGGGGCTGGGGCTGATCGCCCTGGCGGGTATCGTGGTGAACAACAATATCATTCTGATCGACACCTACAACCAGATGCGCGCTTCCGGGGCGTCGCCCTACGAGGCCGCGTTGGAAACCGGAAAAGTGCGTCTGCGACCGGTGTTATTGACGGCGGTGACCACAGTGCTGGGGCTGATGCCCATGGTGCTGGGGGTGAACGTCGACTTGATGACGCCGTCACTGGGCGTTGGCGGACCCTCCACGCAGTGGTGGACGGAGCTGTCCAGCGCCATCGCCGGCGGTCTGACTTTCGCGACCTTCCTGACTTTGCTGATTACACCTTGCCTGTTGGTGATCGGCGAGAAAACCGGCGCCAGGTTGCGCTCATTCTGGCGGCGTAAATTCCGCCGCCGTGAGCGGGAGGAGACGGAGCTTGAGCCGACACCGCCGGTGCGTGGCCTCAGCAACGCTCCACGACCCAAAGAGGAGATCTTCGGCAAGTGATAAATGGCTCCGGCGCGGAATAAAAACTACACTGTAAACGGCTGCCGCCTGAAATCCAGACGCGCCCTCGACGGGACATGAGGTCAGTGCGTGGGGAAGAGATAAACGCCGAAACTGCTTCGGCGTAGCTTGAGGCAGTGTAGAGCAACGCGCCGGACAACTCTGCTTGTTCGGTCTCTGTTCGCCTGGGGCCGAAATGGAAGAGAAAGAATTTTATAGGGAACTGTTCAGAGGGCTTCGCGCGGTGGCGGAGTCCGCCTTTCCAAAGCGCTGCAACACATGTGGCCGCGTCTACGAGACAGCAGAACAATTCCTGTCAGAAACGGAAAACATCCGCAACACCCGCAGCGGCATGAAAGAGTCTGAGGACGACGATGGCTCCATGATCGTCGAGGTGTTTCGCAATTGCGCCTGCGGCTCCACGTTGATGGACGTATTCAATAACCGCCGCGACCTGTCCGAAGCCGGCCTCAGACGCCGTAAACGCTTCGGCGATTTCCTTGAGTTTTTGGTGGAGCAAGGCGTTGACCGGGAACTGGCGCGAGGCGAATTGCTGAAAGTGGCGCGCGGCATGCGCAGCCATGTTCTGGAGAAAATCCGTCCGCCCAAAATCTGATCTCATCCCACGCCATTCACCTGCAATTATCCCCTTCCGCATCGCGTCGATGTCGTGTCGTTTTCATTGCGAGGCCCCCGGCTGACGTTTGCGCAACAGCATATCGCTACTACACTATGTGGAGAGAGTTTGGAAGGAATCAAAGAGACTGTTAGTGGAAACAGATCAGCTCCCCGACGCCCTATTACTGGTGGACGATGAAGTTAATATTCTCAGGTCCCTCACGCGCCTGTTTCGTCGCGAAGGATACCGGATTTTAACCGCCAACTCCGCGCAGGAAGGCCTCGACATACTGGCGCAGGAAAAGGTGGCGGTGATTCTGTCGGACCAGCGTATGCCGGGTATGACCGGGTCGGAAATGTTCAAGGAAGTGAAGTCCCGCTATCCAGACACCATTCGGCTGATCATGAGCGGCTATACCGAGTTGGAAAGTATCACTTCCGCCATCAACGACGGCGCTGTCTACAAGTTTTTGCTCAAGCCCTGGGAAGACGAAAAGCTGCTGCAGCATATCCGCGAGGCGTTTTCCATCCATGAGCTGAAAAGTAAGAACGCCCGCCTGAATGAGCAGCTCAAGGAACTGAATCGTCAGTTGGAGCAAAAGGTGGAAGAACAGAATCTGGAGTTGATCTTGAATGTGCGTTCGCTACGCGCCTCGCAGGAAATTCTTGAACACTTGCCTGTCGCTATCGTCGGCGTCTCTGACGACGGCATGATCGTGGAAGTGAACGCCGCCGCTCGCGCCCTGTTGGGCGAAGGGCTGCAGGTCGGCATGTTCGTGATGCAGGTGTTTCCGGAGAATGTATTCCACAGCTACATGGAGGCGGTTAAATCCTCAGTAGGAGAGGTCGTGCAAGTGGCGGCGGTCATCGGTGGCCAGTCCACGCATATGCTGATTAAACGTTTCAGCGGAAATTTCAACGTTTCAGGCACCGTCATGGCGATGTTGTCCGCACAACAATAAACAGCGCCGTGGGGATTTAATCAGGAGAGAAGGATATGACCTGGAATGTGGAGGAGATCAAAACCAAACTTTCCGAGCTTTCATCGCCCAACCCGGAAATTGAAGCCATTATCAAAATGATGGACGACGGCGTCAGCGACCTGGGCATCATCGGTAAAAAAGTATTGGCCGACCCTGTGCTGGCGGCCCGTATTCTGCAACTGGCCAACAGTTCGTTCTACGGCTTCACCAAGGAAGTGAAAGACGTGGACATGGCCTGCGTCATTCTTGGCGCCAACACTATTCGTAACCTGATTTACACCCTGGTGGTGCTTTCCCGTTTTAACGGTCCCCGACAGGATACTCAGCTGGACTACACGCAAATCTGGCGGCATAGCCTGATGACCGCTTGTATATCCCAAGAGTTGTCCCGGCGTCAGGGCATCGACTTTCTGACCGCCTTCACCGCCGGCCTGTTCAACAACCTGGGCGTGGTGCTGATGGATTATTTTTACGGGGATGAAATTACAGAGTGCGTGAAGGTCGCCCGCCAGGAGAAAAAGCATCTGGTGTCGTCGGAGCGCAGCATTCTTGGCAAAGATCATCGAGCGCTGTCCGCGATTGTCCTGGAGTGCTGGTCATTCCCCCAGGACATTGTGCAGGTGTTGAACGCCGGCAGTGAAATCAATACGCCCATGGCGTTGGCGGTCAGCCTGGGGGATGTGCTGGCCACCAGTATTGTCGGCAATTGCATCGCCGGGGTGCAGTTACATTGCATCGCTCCCTGCAAAGTGGAAGCGAGCGGCGTGGATATCTCAGAGGTCCCCGCCATGACCCTCAATGGCTTGAAGTTGTTCAAGGAGTTGGCGTCGGAATTTATTCCCAAAGGCAAGAAAAACGGCTCCTGAGCCCCTGTTAGATAGGATAAACGGAATGTTGCTTTATAAGGTTGTTCATGACGCTGGCGGAAACCAGGGCAATATCAGTGAGTTGCTGGAAGCGCTGTTCGCTGAAGACGAAGGCGTTTCGGTAAGCTGGATGTGGCTGGACCCGCAAAGTCAGTATATTGCGCAACACCTGCAAAGTTCGGTTATTTCATTCCGCTTCAAATGGGGCGATGAAGCGATCAGCACTCTGCGCGAACGGGTGGAGTCGTCGGAGCCCAACGCCTGGAACGAGTTTGAGCTGCCTCTGGCCAACGGTAAAATCCTGCATGGCTGGCATATCAAGATCAAACTGAGCGAGAGCGCCTCCAGCGGCATCGCCGTGTGTGCGGATGAGCCGTTCAAGTTGTCCGAGCGACTGGACAGCAAACTGAGTTGGGCGATGACTACCCTGGGGCTGACCCGGCGTAACGAAGTCCTGCAGTATCAACTGACCGATTTGCAGAAATTGATGCTGTTCCAGGTGGTGTGGGCGGAGACCCTGGAATGGATCAAAGGGGTGGAAAACGAAGACGACGAGTTTTTCCGCGAGTTACTGGTGCGTCTGGAGATTGTCACCGGCGCCAGCGGCTCCGCGCTGGAGTTGCGGGGCCAACGGGGTGAGCCGTCGAAATGGCTGGAGAAAGGGCTGACCCTGGCCAAGCTGAAAAGCATCTCCGCCGCGCTGGGCGACGAGTCGATCCTGGAGTCGGAAAAATCGCTGTGTCTGGGCGACCTGTCTGAAAAGTGCCAGCCGCCGGGCAGTTGCCACGAAATCGACCAGTTGAATATCTTTCCTATTCAGACCGGCGACGGCGTGTGCAAAGGCACTTTGTATCTCGCCAAGAGCAAAGGCAAGCCGGTGTTCTCCCTGGCGGATGAAATGTATATCTCGCAGATGGTCAGCCAGGCGTACAGCGGTTTTGAGAAAAACGCGCTGCTGGCGGAACTGGAGAAAAGCAACCAGCAACTGGTGCTGGAGCGACAGCAACAGGAGAAACTGATCAGTCAGCTGCAGGACACCCGGGCGCAACTGCTGCAGTCGGAGAAACTCGCCTCCATCGGGCAACTGGCGGCCGGTGTGGCGCATGAGATCAATAACCCCATCGGCTATGTCAGTTCCAACCTGACCACCCTGAATGAATACATCAGCACATTGTTTGAGTTGCTGGACGAGATCGAAGAGCGTCTCGGCGGCGACAAGGCGGAAGTAAAAGCCATCTTCAAGGAACTGGAGGAGAAGTACGAAACGGAATATATCCGGGGCGACGTTACGGACCTGATGAAGGAATCCAACGAGGGCATCTATCGGGTCAAGCAGATCATTCAATCCCTGAAGGATTTCTCGCGACCGGACACTGGTCAATTCGAGCTGGGCGACCTGAACCAGTACATCAACAAGACGCTCAACATTGTCCACAACGAAATCAAATACAAGGCGGAAGTCATCAAGGATTTTGGCGATTTGCCCAAGATCGAAATGGTGGAGTCGCAGATTGGCCAAGTGATTCTGAATCTGGTGGTCAACGCCGGTCATGCGATCGAGCACAACGGCGTTATCAGGGTTTCCACCAAAGTGGTGGAGGACGGCTTCATCTGCGTCTCCGTGGCGGACAACGGCAGCGGCATCGCCAAGGAAAATCTGTCCAAGCTCTATGACCCTTTCTTCACCACCAAGCCGGTGGGCCAGGGCACCGGGCTGGGTCTGGCGTTGTCCTACGGCATCGTCAACAAGCACCATGGCCGCCTGGAAGTAGAGAGCGAACTGGGCAAAGGCACGACGTTTTACGTTTACCTGCCCGTTAAGCAACCTAAACAGGGAGAGGAGCAATGACGCAAGACCTGGCTTCGCCGGATTCCGCCTCACCCGCGGCCTCTGATGCGGACGTTGATTATGTGCTGTTTGTCGACGACGAGAAGCCGATCCTCTCTTCCATTCAGCGTTTACTGCGCAAACAGGATTTTAAGTGTCTGTTTGCGGAGAGCGGAGCGGATGGGCTGAAAATTCTGGAGTCGCAGCGAATCGATCTGGTGATCTCCGACATGCGCATGCCGAATATGGACGGCGCGCAGTTCTTGTCTCAGGTGAAAGCGCGCTGGCCGTTGACGGTGCGTATGCTGCTGACCGGTCACTCGGATATTTCCGCCACGGTGACCGCCCTCAATGAAGGCGGCATCTATCGCTACATCAGCAAGCCCTGGGATGACGAAAATCTGATTGAAGTGATTCACGAAGGCCTGCGCATACGGCGTCTGGAGCGGGAGAAAAAACGCCTGCTCAATGTGACTCAGCAGCAGAACCGGGAGCTGCAGAAGTTCAACAAGGATCTGGAAAAGATGGTCGCCGCTCGCACTGAGGAAGTGCGGCAGACCGCGGACATGCTGGAGCTGGCGTACCAGCAACTGAAAGACAGCTATGACGACTTCGTCAGAGTGTTTTCCACCTTTATCACCAGCCGCGGCTACTTGATCAAGGGGCATTCACAGAGTGTGGCGGACTTATCGAAAACCATCGCGGAGGCCATGGAGCTGCCGGAAGCGGACGTCAAACATATCTATTACGCCGGCTTGTTGCACGAGGTAGGCAAGCTCAGCCTGTCTGACGATGTGTTGAGTCGGGCGGAAGCCAAACTGACCCGGCAGGATGTGGTGGAGTATCAACGTTATCCTCTGCTGGGGGAAATGGCGCTGACGGCGATTGCGGAACTGGAGCCGACGTCCCGCTTTATCCGGCACCATACGGAATACATGGACGGCAGCGGTTTTCCGGACAGGTTGAAAGGCGACGCCATTCCCATGGGCTCGCGCATTATCCGCGCCGTGCGCGACTTTGTGGGGCTGCAAAGCGGACTCATGCGCACCGACGCGATGACCAAGGACGACGCCTTCAAGCTGATCCAGGACAACGCCGGCAAACGCTACGACCCTCAGGTGGTGAAACTGCTGGCGCCGCTGGTGGAAAGTTATACCGGCGACGATGTGTTGCCTCATGAAGATAAGCTCGGCGTGGGAGCGCTGGTTCCCGGTATGCGGTTATCCCGGGACTTGAAAAACACCAATGGCATTCTGCTCATCGCCAAAGGCCATGTGCTGACGGAAAAAATCATCGAAAAAATGCTGTCGTTGGAGAAATTGGAAAACCGCAAACTCAGTGTGTTCGTAATGAAAAGATAGGCGGGAGTCTATATGACTACATTGGCGATTATCGATGACGAAGAAAACGTGCTGCGCGCCTTACAACGCATATTACGCAAGAAGCCCTGGAAGGTGTTGACCTTCAGCGATCCCTATGAAGCCATCGACGCCCTGCGTAAAGAACCTGTAGACCTGGTGATTTCCGATTACCGAATGCCGGAAATGAACGGCGTGGAACTGCTTAACTCTCTCAAGGAAGTGCGCCCGGAAGCGCTGCGCATCCTGTTGAGCGGACAAGCGGATATTGATGGCGTGACCTCGGCCATCAATGACGCGGAAATTTATCGGTTTATCTCCAAGCCCTGGTCCGACGAGGACCTGTTGATGACTCTGGAGAACGCCCTGGAGCATAACGCTCTGATGCGGGAGAACCGCCGCCTGCTGGATCTGGTGCGCAAACAGGAAGGCGCGCTGAAGAAACAGCTGGAAGAACTGCAGCGGCTGGAAGCCGCGACGCCTGGCATTACCCAGGTGAGTTGGAATGAAGACGGCAGCATCGATCTGGTGGACGAGGACTTCGACGAACTCTGACGTCGAAGCATTCCGGAGCTTTTAAGCGCTCCACAGCATAAGGCGACCCCGCAAGGGAGCGCCAGGGAAAACCCGGCCGCGCGACATCCTCATGATGAGGGAGAAGTAAACGTCGTATGGATAATTAGGGCATGGAAATATTGTTGAAGGCGGGCTATTTTCGCAGATTAAGACTCACCCGGCGCTTGATGGTCGCCATCGCCGGGGCGTTGCTGTTGTTTTACGGGGGCTTCGCCTTTTACACGCTCTCCAGTCTAAAAAAACAGGTGTACGAAGACTTCTACGCCCGCGCCGACTATCTCATGGGAATCGCCGTGCAGGCGAACGCCCAGAACATGTGGGATTTCGACCTGAGCAAAAGCAATCAGTTCGCCAAATCCCTGTCCAAAGACCCCATCGTCAGCGCCGTCATTTTTGAGGTGTATGACGCCGTTCAGAACGGCGGCAGCTTTTTTACCGGCAATATCGGCGGCATCGAAGAAGTGCGTCAGCGCTCTCCCAGCCTGGACGTGCTGGAACCGGAACGCAGTCGTTACGTATTTCGTCAGGAATGGGAAGTGGTGTGGGAAAACTCAGTCATCGGCCGCGCCTATCTGTATTTCAGCGATCGTCCCGTGCAAGCCAAACTGGAAGAACAAACCGCCAGCTTTGTGCTGGCTTTGCTGGGTTTTTTGTTTCTCTACTTATTAGCGCTTTTCTATATTTTCAGCCATTGGTTTAGTCGGCCGTTTTTAGGCATGCATCAACTGGCGGTCAGCCTGGGCGGCAGTCTGGATAAGTACCGCCGTGAGATGGAGCAGGGCGATCATAATGAGAGCGCGCTTCCAGACCTGGGAAAGCTGCTGCAGCAGAGCAATGTCGACACCCATCGGGAAGATGAGATGGGGGATTTCATCCGCGCCTTCGCCCAGGTCATGCAGGCGTTTACCGTGGTGGCGTCGGAACTGTCGCAACGTTCGCAGCATGTGAGCAAATTGAATGAAGAACTGGAGAACCGCATTCAGGAGCGCACCTGGGAGCTGAAGCGCGCCAACGCCAGCCTGCAGGAGTCGCTGGAGTCGTTGCAGGTGACCCAGTCGCAGATGGTGCAGCAGGAGAAGCTGGCGTCCCTGGGGCAATTGGCGGCGGGCGTCGCCCACGAAATCAACAACCCTATCGGTTATGTCGCCAGCAACATCAACCGGTTGAAAGAGTACTATTCCGACTTCGAAAAGCTGTTCCAGGTGGTGGAGGCGCACCATGATCGCCTGCCGATGGAAGTGGCGACGGAACTGGATCGGGTGAAGGACGAGATTGATTACGAATTTCTAAAAGAGGATTTACCCGAACTCCTGCAAGACTGCCTGGAGGGCAGTCGCCGGGTACAGGAAATCGTCGAAAACCTGAAGAACTATTCTCGTGTGGATCAGGGCGATGTTCATCTGGACTTCAATATCAACGATGTCATCACCAGTACGCTCAAACTGGTGTGGAACGAGCTGAAATATGACTGCGACGTGGAAACCGATTTGCAGAACACTGAGCTGACCTGCGGCAACCAGGGGCAGATCAATCAGGTGGTCTCCAATATTCTGGTCAACGCCAGTCACGCCATCAAAGAAACGCAACGACATGGCAAGGTGCGCATTCGCACCCACAGCGACTCGGAATGGGTGTATGCGGAAGTGTCGGATACCGGCTGCGGCATTCCCCAGGATATCGTCTGCAAGATCTTCGACCCGTTTTTCACCACCAAGCCGGTGGGCAAGGGCACCGGGCTGGGCCTGAATATTTCCTACGACATCATCGTCAATAAGCATCGTGGCGACATTAAAGTGGAGAGCCGGACAGGCGTAGGGTCGACCTTCATCATCAAATTACCGATCGCCCAGCGCAAGGCGCAGCCGGAGCGCCCTTCCTCCGCCGCCTGAGAGAAGATGCTTCCGTCGAGAAAATTAGGCCTATTGTCAGGCGGCAAATTTCCTTAGAATTCCATGCTTCATGAGAAAGCGGGAAACTCATCCGTTATGTCGCTTTCCTAATCCATACAAGAAATACCAGAGAGGGTCGCCAAAACACTGGCCGGCTCTCATTGCTTGTGACGCATGAAAATTTGAAACATCGATGTGGCTTAACAAGTAAGCACAGATAGACAACCCAATACTGACAGATAAAGAAAAGGAGACCCGTACGCATGGCGTCAGGTTCTAAAAAAGTGATTTATGCGGCCTTGATCGGCAACGCAATGGTCGCGCTCACTAAATTTGCGGCGGCGGCCTTCACCGGCAGCTCGGCGATGTTTTCCGAAGGCGTTCACTCTGTGGTGGACACCGGTAACCAGGTGTTGTTGCTGCACGGAATGAAGCGCTCCCAGCGCCCCGCGTCAGAAGACTTCCCCTTCGGACACGGTAAGGAAATCTACTTCTGGTCCTTTATCGTGGCGATCCTGATTTTCGCCCTGGGCGCAGGCATCTCCATCTATGAAGGCATTGAGCACATTCTGCATCCGCAGGTGGTGGAAAACCCGGTGGTCAACTATATCGTGCTGTCTTTGGCGATTCTTTTTGAAGGCTTCGCTTTCTTCATGGCGATCAAGGAATTCCGCAACGCCAAAGGGCAGATGGGATACGTGGAAGCGGTGCAGCGGGGCAAAGACCCCTCTATGTTTGTCGTCCTGTTCGAAGACGCCGCCGCCATGCTTGGCCTTGTGGTGGCGTTGGGCGGCATTGTGCTGGGACAGGTGACTGGCAACCCGGTTTACGATGGCGTCGCCTCGGTTATCATCGGCTGTATTCTCGGTCTGACTGCGCTGTGGTTGGCGGTGGAGACCAAAGGGCTGCTGATCGGCGAAAGCGCCAACAAGAAGGTGGTGAAAGGCATTCGTGAAATGACTCAGGCTATACCAGGCGTGGAGCACGTCAATGAAGTGCTGACCATGCACATGGGCCCTGACTTCGTACTGGTGAATATCTCGGTGGATTTCAAAGACAGCATTTCCGCTGGCGAGATTGAAACCCGCATCGCCAGCCTCGACGAACAGATCAAATCTTCCTTCCCTGAGTGCAAGCGTATTTTCGTGGAAGCGGAAAGCCGTCGTAAAAAGGCGGCTGTCGCTGCGCCGACGGTCGACGTATAACCCCATTCGATATTAACAGCGGACCCGCCTGGCTCCGCTGTTTTTCTACTTCTAACCTGTGTGTCTGTGTCTTTAAGACTCTGATATGAGGCCTTGCTGGATCAGTTTGTCTCTGGCCTCTTCCTGTATCAGCAGGCAGGCGTCAGAATCGTGCAGATTCAGGGACAAAGGCGCACGGGTCAGTTTGTTGCCGTAGCTTGACTTGCCTTCGAATAAGACGCCTTTCTCCGTGATCAGTAAATCCTCGCCGTCAAATAGAGGGCCTTGGCCGATCGCCAAAGCGCTGGGGTTTTCGAAGGCGAACCAGGGAGTGGCGTACAGCTCTGGAAAGTATTCGCGGCCCGTCGCGGGATCGGTGTATGAGGCGACATAGTGCAAGCGGCCGCTGAGAAAGCTGGTCAAAGCGACGCCGCCGCAATAAGGCATGATGTCGTCCACGATTGCGCCGGGCTCGCGCCAGAGAGTAACGCCCAGGTTAGTTTGATAAGCGCCGTTGCGGTCAGTGACCAGCGCTGGAATACCGCCTCCGGCATCAAACTGGAAGCGCTTCACGCTGTCGCCATCACTGACGAAAAGCTGATCGCCCACCACTCTGACGCCATTGGGGGAGGCAAGTCCATGCTCCCCTGCGATCCAATCCCGCTGAAACCCAGTGATTTGCGGCGTCTCGGCGGAGCCCGCTTCAGGAAACGCCAGCGTAATGCGCGACAGGCCAGAGGTAGCGAAGAAATTTTCATCCGCCACCAGCAAGGCGCCATCCGGAGCGAAGGCGACGCCATTGGGGATCGCCAGCGCATCGAAAGGGTCCTGCGTATCATCCCGGCGCGTTACGAATTCGAAGCGATAGTCGGGGTGTGTCAGATTGGCGGCCAGCAGGTGATTGTTGCGAATGACCAGCCAGCGCGTCTCTACACAGGACGTCAACACCCAGTCGCCGTGCTGCGCCATACCGGTGTAATTGCAGCTCTCCAGTTGCGGGGGCGACAGTTCCTTGGGAACGTAGACGACCTCGCCATTGGCGTCTGTGCGGACATCGATGCGGTATATGCCTTTGCCTCCGGTCACCAGTAATTGGCCGTCCGACGTAAACAGAATATTTTCTGCATCGGGAATGGCGACCAAAGTCTGTTTTTCCAGGCATCCGCCCAATAACGACGGCAGGATGGCGGCTGCGATTGCAGCGCGCCAGTTATAACGATTCATGGATTTCCTTCCTGATGATTTATTGTTGTTGGAAGGAAAATTGTCTTCGTTTAACCAAAGGCGAACATCACTCAAACGAGTGGCGCGTCCGCACTCTTAAGCCTTGCGATTCACTAGCCATACCGCCGCTTCGACCCGGGAGCGCATGCCCATCTTTTTGAGAATGTGCTTCACGTGGACTTTCACGGTGCCGTCTGAGATGTTCAGATCGCGGGCGATGACTTTGTTGCTGTGGCCCTGTGCGATGCGGGTGAGAATCTCATATTCACGGCTGGTCAGGGACGCGGAAGGATCGGCGGCTTCAACAGGTTTGCGCAGGGCGGAGGCGAGAATCTCCGTCAAGCGCTCGCTGATCGCCATTTTACCCAGCGTCACTTGTTTGATCTTTTCCAGAATATCTTCCGGCTCCATGTCCTTCAGCAGATAGCCGTCAGCGCCAGCGCGGAAACAGTTCACCACATCGGCTTCGTTATCGGACACCGTCAGCATGATGATGCGCGAGTCCACGCCGGCGGCGCGAATGGCGCGTAAGGTATCCAGGCCGTCCATGCCCTGCATGTTAAGGTCCAGCAGAATCAGATCCGGCTCCAGTTCTTTCGCCTTGGTCAGGCCTTCTTCGCCGTTTTTGGCTTCGGCGACGATATCCAGCTCATCCTCCAACTCAATCAACTGGCGGATGCCTTTGCGAAACAGGGGGTGGTCGTCCACCATCATGATCGTTGCTTTTGCGCTCATCTCAGCTTCACCTTGTCATTCTTTTCATATACATCCAGCACAGCCTGGCGTTTTTCAGCATAACACGAACCCAGGGCAGCCCCTGCGATGGCGCGATAGGGACTTGATCCATATCAGGTTTGCCAACGATGACCCTGAGCTGCGCATACCGAATACGTACCGCTTTGGCGCCGGATTTGTCTACCTCATTGGGGGTAGCGGAAGTCTTTCACAGATTCTCGAATATCGCACTAACGCTATGAAAATACAGGAAATGGCGGCGTAATTTAAAGTCACTTATGTGCGGGAAGTTAACCCGGCCCCGACTTTGAGCGCTACCCCCTCCGGAGCATTGTCGCCCCATCCATTTATAAAGATAGTTGAGCCGAAGATTATTATTCAGGCCCAACGCAGAGGTAAGGCATATGGCGGACATCACTGCTGGCTGGAATCCAGAGGACAGCGGGTTCTGGCAAAAAACAGGTAAGAAAGTAGCGAACCGGAATTTGTGGATCTCTATTCCGAGTTTGCTGTGCGGCTTCGCCGTGTGGTTGTACTGGGGCGTCATCACAGTACAGATGTTGAATCTGGGCTTTCCGTTTCAGGCGTCGGAATTGTTCACATTGATGGCGATTTCCGGTTTGACCGGCGCCACGCTGCGCATTCCCAGCAGCTTTTTTATCCGCCTGTGCGGCGGTCGTAACACGATCTTTTTTACGACGGCGCTGTTGATGATTCCAGCAGTTGGCGCAGGCATCGCCCTGCAAAGTAAAGACACGCCCCTGTGGGTGTTTCAGGTGCTGGCGTTACTGTCCGGTCTGGGCGGAGGCAACTTCGCTTCTTCGATGTCCAACATCAGCTTTTTCTTTCCCAAGAAACAGCAAGGGCTGGCGCTGGGCCTGAACGCAGGACTGGGTAACTTCGGCGTCACCACCATGCAGATACTGGTGCCGCTGTTCATGACGTTCGGCGCTTTCGGCGCGGCGGGCGGCGACCCAATGACTTTGGTCAATCCCTCCGGCACGCTGATCGGCAAGATTCCTGCCGGGTCTGAAACCTGGATTCAAAACGCAGGCTTTGTGTGGCTGCTGTTCCTGGTTCCACTGGCGTTCGCCGGCTGGTTCGGCATGAACAATATTCGCACCGATGAAGTGTCGCCGGATATTGGCGGGCCTGTCGGCTCCTTCTCCAAGATCACCTTCATGCTGCTGATCGGCTTCCTGACTTCCATCGCCGGACTTTGGCTGATGTTGCCCGAGTCCGCCAATGGCGCAGGGTGGGGCATCCCTAAAGAACTGGTATTGGTGGCCGTCATCGCCGCTACGGTGTTCTTGCTCAAGTTATTGCCAGGGCAGATCCGCACAAGTCTGAATCGTCAGTATCGTATCTTCGGCAACCGTCACACCTGGGTGATGAGCGTTATCTACACGATGACCTTCGGCAGCTTCATTGGCTATGCGGCGGCGTTTCCGCTGGCGATCAAAGTGATCTTTGGTTACAGCCATGTGATGGTGGACGGGGTGATGACTCATAACACCGTTAATCCCAACGGTCCCAGCGCACTCATGTACGCCTGGATGGGCCCCTTCATCGGCGCGCTGATTCGTCCGGTAGGTGGTTGGATTTCCGATAAATTCGGCGGCGCGCTGGTTACTCAGATCTGCTCTCTGGTGATGGTGGTGTGCGCCCTGGCGGTCGCCTATTACATGAGCGCAGCCTATAACTCCGCAACCCCTGAAGAGTTCTTTGCGCCTTTCTTTATCCTGTTCCTGGCGCTGTTCGCGGCCTCTGGTATCGGCAACGGCTCCACTTTCCGCACCATCGCCATGGTGTTCCCGAAAGAGCAGGCGGGCCCTGTACTGGGCTGGACATCTGCGGTGGCGGCCTACGGCGCTTTTTACATTCCCCAGGTGTTCGGCGAGCAGATCAAAGCCGCCACACCGGAATACGCGCTGATCGGTTTTGCGGTGTTCTACGCGGTATGCGTTCTGGTGAACTGGTTTTTCTATCTGCGGAAGGGGGCTGAGTTCTATAACCCTTGATTCCCGAGTCACTCCTGCGGAGTGGAGTTCCGTCCCGTCGTTCACGCAGCTGGGACGGAACTTGATCTTGGCGCGCCTTAGGGCGCGCTTTTTTATTGCGCTGAGGCAGGTTGCGGCAGATAAGCGTCAGCTTTTGAGCAGCTGGTTCAGATCCTTGGCGATCATATCGGAGCTGAGATCATCCCTCAGCAACAGGCGGGCCTTGCCGTCCGCGTCGAACACGAATGCGGCGGAGCTGTGGGAGACCTCATAGGCGCCAGTCTCATCGGGCTTGCCATAACCGAACGCTACACGGTAACGCTTGGTGAGAGTCTGTAGCGCGTCCATATCGCCGGTAAGGCCGATAAACTCGGAGCCGAAGGCGTCGGTATAGGCCTTGAGCTGTTCCGGCGCGTCTCTTTTAGGATCGACGCTGACAAACAGGATATTGATGCGCTGCTGTTCGGCGGCGTCCAGTTTACTCAACGCGGATTTCAGTCTGGCGAGGGTGGTGGGGCAGATATCCGGACAGTAGGTGTAACCGAAAAACAGGATGTTGTACTTGCCTGAGAAATCTTTCTCGGACACCGGTATGGCGTTTTCGCTCTGCAGGGAAAACTTCAGCTCCGGCAGCATGCCGCCGATATCGGTCCCTGACCACTCCAATGGTTCCTGACTACAGGCGCTGGTCAGCGTCATTACGATTGCGATAAAAACGAGGCGTATCGCCGTCACGAAGGGATCTCCTTAACTGTCTTTGTTAGTTCAAGCCGCGCTGCTGAGAGCGCCAGGGCTGCGGACGCTCGCCAAATCCTGGCGTCGGATATAGGACAACATCACCAAAATAGCGATAGCGCTCATCATCGCAGGTGGAATCCAGGTGATCACGCCGCCCACCATTTGGTCCGCCGCCGGCGCGATGGGAAAGGCGCGTCCGCAGATGGCGTAGATATCGTACAGGGTGGATTCCGACAGCGTAATATACGCGCCCAGCAGAATCTGGGGCACCATAATGGCCAATAAAATGATGATGCGCCAGCCGAAGGAAGGGCCTTGCTGGGGCGAAGGGTTGAGAATCAGCCACCAGAACAACAGTCCATCCAGAAACATACTCCAGTTCATCAAATGATAGAGCTTCAAGTCCAGCATGGCGTAAAAGTGTATGGACGGCGTTAGCCAGAAAAAGATGATGCCGACGAACAAGAAAGCGGCCAGGGGAGGAAACTGCAGTATCCGGTAGCCACCCACAATCAGCCACGCGCCGGGAAGGGCGCCCCAGTTGACGTCGCGCAAGCGTTGCGGCAAACCCGCCGCCAGCACTGACCAGGGCGCCGCCAGAGCGATAAAGAACGGTCCTAGATGATGCAGCACCAGATGCTGCAGGCGGTGCGCGAAAAACAGATATTGGGCGTAGTAATCAAATCGTGTGTGCAGAACAGCGTAGGTAATCGCCACGCCGACAAAGAATGACAGAGAGCGGGCGAAACCGACAGAATGACCCGTTGCACGCAATCTGCGCAAGCCGCGTATGTACAGCGTGACAGTGACCAGGGAAACTAAAACGACCGAAGGGTAAAATTCCCAGGGCGCGAGAACGGTAATCCATGTCGGAGCACTATCGGGCATGAGCGACCTTTCCGTTACACCGCCGCGTTAACGTGAGAGCGGTGGTGATTTAAGTTATTGTTATTCAATTCTGTTCGACAGATTCCCTGTTTTACCAGTCGCCACGAGAAATGACAATAACCGCCGCGCGGTGAAAAATACGGTACGCGCCGGCGAAATAACGATCTATATGACAGGAGTAAGTTTTGGGCGGTAACGCATTGAAAGATTACGGAGCGCAGCGCTTGTCCGTCGGGGACGCTTTGCGCATAGGCGAGAAGGCGCGTCATGCGATTCAGGCATTGCAGTGTCATGACGGCGCGCCAGTGCGTGCGGAGATAGTCACTGCGTACAGGAAGAAAGAGACCTACGGCGACATTGATATTGTGGTCAGCGAAAGCGTTAAGCGCGATCTTGGCAATACTTTTATAGCCGAGTTACTGGGTAACGTATTGGGTGATGGTCAACCGCTGCCGTTTATCGCCAATGGCGGTGTGGCCAGTTTTGGCGCTCCGTTGGAGCAGGGAGGCGTGTTTCAGGTGGACCTGTTGTATACGCCCGCGTGTCAGTTCGATTTCGCATTAAGTTACTTTTCCTGGAACGACGCTGGTAATCTGATTGGTCGCGTCGCCCACAAAATGGGAATGAAGTTCGGCCACAATGGTTTATGGCTGCCTTTTCGAGACGGGGACTATTTGTTTACCGAAGTGCTGGTGACGCGGGATTTCGACAAGGCCGTCCGCTTCTTGGGGTTTGATATCGCTCGCTGGAAGCAGGGCTTTGACGACTTGACTCAGTTATATCAGTTTATTTCAGCCTCCAAATACTTCGACAAAAACATCTATTTGCTGGAAAACCGCAGTCACAATGCTCGCGTCCGCGACGCCAAGCGGCCGACTTATACGGGCTTCCTCAACTGGCTGCGTGAGGCTTATACGGGCGAAGACTTTAAAGACTGGCCGGCGAGTAAAACCGCTTGGCTGCCGCAGATCTTCGCCGAGTTTCCTGAGGCGGAAGCCGCCTGGGGGGATGCTGAAGCGGATCTGGCCCGCCAGCGTGAGATCAAGCGTAAGTTTAATGGCGAACTGGTCAGCGGGTTGTCAGGCCTGACAGGGACGGAGCTAGGAGCCTTGATGCAGCAGATCCGTCATAGTTTTGAGGATAAGAAAGCCTTTGATTCGTTCATATTGAGCGCCTCGGAAAGCGAAGTCGAAGCACTTGTGGTTGCGCAAAAGCGCGTATTGGATGGGAAGGAATAGAAGGGCGAGATCCAGTGAGAGAGGCGACGAAGTGACCGTCGCCTTTGCATCAGACTTACAGGTGCAGACCGCACTCGGTCTTTTCTTTACCCTGCCAGCGTCCCGCGCGTTCTTCCCCTTTACGGGTGCAGTGCTCGCAGCCGATTGAGGAGTAACCTTCACTCACAAGCGGATGGAAGGGCAGGTTGTGGTCGCGAATATACGCGTCGCGCTCTTCTCTGGTGACATCAATCATCGGATTGAATTTGATAATGCCGCGGCGCTCTTCAAATATCTGCAGGCCAGCGCGATGCTCGGTCTGCCAGCTCATCAGGCTGGACACCCATACGTCGTAGTTTTCTTTCACTTCTTCCAGCGGCTGAACCTTGTTGACGGTGCAGCACAGGTCGGGGTCGGTTTCCCACAGGCGTTCGCTGACCGAATAAGCATGATGATGCCTGTCCGGTTTTACATCCTCCACATTCAACCCATACAAACGGGTGAGGTAATCCCTGTACTCCAGGGTTTCCTTGAAGTGGAACTGAGTATCAATGAAGTGAATTCTCTGCGAAGGCCGCATGCGCGAAATAATATGTAAGAAATAAGCGGACGTGGCGGCGAACGAAGACGTCACCAGCACCTTCTCCGGTGCGAAATCCTGATACAGGCGACGGATACGCGCTTCAAAATCAAGCGGGGCATAGGAGGCGTTCAAATCGGCGATGGCTTCGTAAGAAAGCCCTGCGCTATTGTCGCCTATGCGGGTTATCAGTTGCGCGCTGTTCATGAATCGGTCATCTCCAGACTACGGGTCATCAAGTCACGGAATTCATGATACGGAACGAACATAAAATTTAAAGTAATAAAAAATTCTATTGTTATGCGTTTTTGTTAATGCATGTGAGGAAGGGGGAGTTGTTTCTGGGAGCATTTGGCGGAAGGGAAGCTCTCAGTTAAAAAACTTCCTGGCCGCCTATTAACAGAAAAGCCGCCTGGAGGCGGCTTACGGCTTAGCTTTCGATAGATGGCTCAACTGTATTGGTCTGTTGAATCTTTTGCTCCAGCGTGTGAAAGCTGCAGATGAGTTTTATCACGTAAACGAGGTAGGCGATGCTTAGCCCCAGCAAGATTAGTGACAGCAGCCCCATGAAGATGACGGTCGCTTTGTCCGGATATCTGACGGTTACTGATATCA
Source organism: Hahella sp. KA22 (assembly GCF_004135205.1). Taxonomy (NCBI): domain Bacteria; kingdom Pseudomonadati; phylum Pseudomonadota; class Gammaproteobacteria; order Oceanospirillales; family Hahellaceae; genus Hahella; species Hahella sp. KA22. The sequence goes on from NZ_CP035490.1 coordinate 3,246,966, forward strand.
GGGTGATGAAAAGCCATCCGCACAGCAGGCTGACGAAGACATAGCGTACCCGGTCCGCCAGCTGCGCCTCGCGAGCATTGACGTCCCCCAAAGCTCCTTTGACGGTTTGCGCCCAGCGGCTGAGGCTGCTGCACAGCCAGAAAATATTGAATACCGGAATCGCCATCAACCAGGCCATGTATTTGGGCGAATGGGGGCGTTTGGATTCAGGAATCACCCGCCACTGGACGTATGTCATCAACATCAGTGAAACCAGTGAATAAGTGGTGGCGAACAGGTAAGTGATCAGGACGTAGATCAGCTCGTCACTTGCGCCGTACATGAACGAGGACTTTTTCGAGAAAGCCAGAATGCTGGTGTATACGCTCATGACGCTGGCTGCGGCGAGGAGGGTAAGAGTAAATCCACCCAATGCCTTGGTGGAGTCTCTAAGTCTGTCCACTCTTTCCTTTTTGAAAAGCAGAAAGCCGATGAGAGTGATCATCATTCCTTGTTGAAGACCCCCACCAATCGCTGAATACAAGCCGAAAATGAACCTGTCGTCGCTCGTATCCAAATAAAAAGTGAAGGGAAATAGCAAGTAATAAAGTGCGCTTGCAATCAAACATACCGCCAAGGTGACGACCAGCGCGCTGCTGCTGCGGAAGTAGCGCAGTAGAATGATGGCGGCGAGGCTGTTAAAGGTAATTGGGAAAAGATTCTGCGCCAGAATATTGGCGAACTCCACGAATGTCATATCCATAATGGCGGGCTATTCTATAGCTAATAGGTTTCTTGATGATAGCCGGCGAGGATATACGATAGCGTTTTTAAAATAAAATTTCGCAAGCATGCCATAGATTTGTGAAAAGAAATCGGGGCGTAGACAAATCAGTGAAGAGATAAGAGTGGGGGAGTTTAGAAAGGCGGGGTCCAGAAAAACAAAAAGCGCAATATCCATATTGCGCCTTTTCCATTTGATGCTTCCTTTTGCCGGTTCCTGCGGCTCTTTTGCTATCCTTGCTGCAGTCCTTTGCGGGCTTTCCTTGCCGCGTTTTCGCATCCGTTGTGGCTATATTAGCCATGGCTTGGTAGGGAGGATAGACGACATATCTGCATTGTTTGTAGGATATTTCGCACACCCTGGCGTCCCGCCTGTTCATCCTTCAATCCTTCATCCCATCCAGCCCGGGTGTCCGTACCTGCTGTTGTCTGACTCCATTCAGTCGACGCGTCCGAGCGTTCGTGCTCCACAAAGAAAAAGACGCAACGTTCCATGCTGCGTCTTCCGTGTCAGATGCTTCCCTTGATGCCTATTTCCGTCGGCTTTGGTCGTCCTTGTTGCTTCCTTGCTTCATGTCCTTATGTGTCAGCGCATCCTCTTGGTGCCTATATTAGGGTGGGGAGGGGTAGGAAAATAGACGCGATGTCTGCATTGCGTGTGAGATATTTCCTACATTATTCGGCGTATGAGATTCTGCGCTCCTGTACGTAGCTGGGAGTAAAGCTGAAAAGCACGCCGGTGCCGCCCTCCGGCATGCGCTGAATAGACAGCTCTCCGTGCAGGTTACGGGTGCGCTCGCGCATGATGGCGAGACCATAGTGGTTGAGTTTTTCCGGGTCCTCGGGAATGCCGACGCCATTGTCCGTGATGGCCAAAGTGACTTTTTTCATTGGATCTGAATGCAGTGACACCATCACCAGATTGCCTTGAGAATGACGGACAGCGTTCTGTAGCGCCTCCCGCGTTATTTGCAGCAAATGAATTTCTTCATTAGGGGAGAAGGGAATATCTTCCACTCGGTAATCCAGCACGATTTTGACATTCGCGCTTTGCTCGGTCAGTTGCTCGACGGTATGCAAAATGGCTGCATGCAGACCTTTCTCGGAAATGCTCAGACGGAATGTAGTGAGCAGCTCCCGTAACTGCCGATAGGCGGAGGTGATGCCTTCCTTGAGTTCTGCGGTAATGCCGTCGATCTGTTCGTCTTCCACCTGTTTGGATTGCAAGGCGCGAGTCAAACGGGCGACCTGTATCTTCAGGTAGGAGAGGCTCTGCGCCAGCGAGTCATGCAGTTCCCGCGCAATCACGTTACGTTCGTTCATCAGAGATACCCGACGTTCCTGGTCGCCCTGGTTTTTCAAACTAAGCGCGACGGCGACTTGATCAGAGAAAGATTGCAATAACTGATGCTGCCAACTTTCCAGGAATTGGCTGTTACGCAGTGTGCACACTATCACGCCGTACTGAACGCCTTCCTTGATAAGAGGATAACGCACCTGCACCTCATCATTGTCCCGGCATACCTGGGCTTTCTCCACCATGCACTTTTCGCACTCCTGGCGCTGGCAGGTCGAAGGCAGCTCCGTCATGTAATCGTTGCGGATGTGCTCATAGGGAATCACCGCTTCGGGGGTTTTCAGGCAAAGTTCGACGCCGCCGACGGCGGTAATGCTGGTGAGTTCTTCCAGCCAGGCCTGAAAATCAATGTTCTCATGGGTTTTCTCACTGACTTCCCGCGCCAGATGGTAGAGAAAGTTCAAGGAGTCGTTACTGCGTTTCAGCGCCTGGGTTTTGTTTTTGACCCGCGTCTCCAGAGACTCATACATCTCCGACAGCGCATCGCTCATCTGGTTGAATGTCTCCGCCAGCAGGCCCAGTTCGTCGTCATTTTTCACTTCCAGGCGATCACTGAAATCACCGCGGGCGATTTTGCGAGCGTTTTGCGTCAGGCTGCGCAAAGGCAGTTCGACATGATGATGGAGAATGAGCAGGGAGAAGCTGACCAGGGCGAAGGTGAGAAAGAGGGCGCTGATTTGGATCAGGCGCAGGTTTTCAATGCGATCCTCTGCGCGGATCTGATAGAGCTGCACCAGGTTGTCTATCTCATCGACAAACTTGTCGATCTTTTCGCCCAATTGGTCCGCAACGCGCCGGTCTGGATTGCGGGCGTAAGTGGCGATAAAACCGCTGACATCTTTCTCCCAGCTCTCCCGAACCTGCAGAAACTGATGATGCAGTTCTGAAGAGTTGTCTTTCATGGCTTCCGCCACCAGCACAGGGTTTTCGATGCGTTCAGCGAACTGGCGGGTCAGCGCCGCCACGAAATCCGGAGACGGCGCATTCAGTGACAGCAGTCTCGCCTGCATGCGATAGCTCTGCATACGCAGTGAACCGGCGATATTCACCGCCTCCGCGTCTTTTTCGGCAGACTCAGAGATAAAGAAAGACGCCAGCATGGTGATCATCGCCAGCGACACCATGGCGATCATTAAAGCGCCCATTCGGAAGATCAGTGATTTCTGGAATCGCGCAATCATCGTTTCGAACTCCTTTCAGGGGGGAGTACTACCAAAGAACCGAGACCTGTCGTTAGCTCAATCAAACTATGCTTCCAATGTATAACTTATTGAAAAATATGAATAACGCTTTTCCCGCCCGTACCCCATAAGAGGTATGCGCCAGGGGATACTGACGCGTCCCCAAAAAACCGCTTTGATTTGCATCAATTATAGTACCCCAGGCTCTCCTAGAATGAATTTGAAATTAAAAAACGACCTGTCTCCAACGCTGTGCTCCATGCTTCGAAGCAGGTTCTGATGAGGAGTCCGACATGAGCCATTTTCTGGATAGACTGCAGTTTTTCAAACGCAAAGGAGAGACTTTCGCGGATGGACACGGCGCCACCACCAAGGATGATCGTAGCTGGGAGGACGGTTACCGCCGTCGTTGGCAGCATGACAAAATCGTGCGCTCTACGCATGGGGTGAATTGCACCGGCTCCTGTAGCTGGAAGATCTACGTCAAAGACGGTCTGGTGACCTGGGAAACCCAGCAGACCGACTATCCTCGCACACGTCCGGACCTCCCCAATCACGAACCTAGAGGTTGCCCCCGCGGCGCCAGTTATTCCTGGTACATCTACAGCGCTAACCGGCTCAAGTATCCCAAGGTCAGACAAAGCCTGATCAAGCTGTGGCGCGAAGCGAAGCAAAGGCACGACGATCCGGTCGACGCCTGGGAGAGCATTGTTGAAGACCCCGCCAAAGCGAAGTCTTATAAGCAACGTCGTGGTTTGGGCGGATTCGTGCGCAGTTCATGGAATGAAGTTAACGAGATTATCGCCGCCGCTAACGTCTATACGGCGAAGCGTTATGGGCCAGACCGTATCTCTGGGTTTTCTCCGATTCCCGCCATGTCCATGGTGTCCTACGCCGCCGGCTCCCGCTATCTGTCTCTGATTGGCGGCAACTGCCTGAGCTTCTACGACTGGTATTGCGACTTGCCGCCAGCGTCTCCGCAGATCTGGGGTGAGCAGACTGACGTGCCGGAAGCGGCGGACTGGTACAACTCTAATTACATCATCGCCTGGGGCTCCAATGTGCCGCAGACCCGTACTCCGGACGCTCACTTCCTGACAGAAGTGCGTTACAAAGGAACCAAGACCTGCGTCATCACCTCGGACTATTCCGAGTGCTCCAAATTCGGCGATACCTGGCTGGCGCCCAAGCAGGGCACCGACTCCGCGCTGGCCATGGCGTTTGGCCATGTGATTCTGAAAGACTTTCACGTGGATAACCCCAGTGACTACTTCACTGATTACGTGCGCCGCTACACCGACATGCCCATGCTGGTCATGCTGGAAGAGCACGAAGGCCGTTACATTCAAGGCCGTTTCCTGCGCGCCTCGGACCTGTCCGGCAATCTGGGACAGGACAACAACCCGGAATGGAAAACCATCGCGGTTAATGAGGCTACCGGCGAGCTGATTTCACCCACCGGTTCTGTGGGATATCGCTGGGGTGAACAGGGCAAATGGAACATCCAGCAACTGGATGGTAAGTCCGGCGCGGAAGTGAAGCTGGCGCTCAGCCTGAAAACCCTGTGTGATGAAATCGCGCCTGTCGCATTCCCATACTTTGGCGGACAGGAACATGAATATGACTATTTCCAGCACACGGACCACGATGAACTTCTGATCCGCAAAGTGCCGGTGAAGCACGTGCAACTGGCGGACGGCTCTACGGTAAAAGTGGCCTGTGTGTTTGACCTGACCGTGGCTAACTATGGCGTCGACAACGGCTACGACGATCCCGCCTGCGCCAAGGATTACTCCGACGACATTCCCTATACGCCAGCCTGGCAGGAAAAAATCACCGGCGTGCCCCAGGCGGACGTTATCCGCGTAGCGCGTGAGTTCGCCCGCAATGCGGATAAAACCCATGGTCGCTCCATGGTCATCGTCGGCGCCGCGTTGAACCACTGGTATCACATGGATATGAACTACCGCGGCCTGATCAACATGCTGATGCTGTGCGGATGCGTCGGCCAAAGCGGCGGCGGTTGGGCGCACTATGTGGGACAGGAAAAACTGCGCCCTCAGTGCGGCTGGCTGCCTCTGGCGTTTGGATTGGACTGGCAGCGCCCACCCCGGCAGATGAATGGCACTTCTTTCTTCTATAACCATGCCGATCAATGGCGTTATGAAAAACTGCAGATGACGGAAGTGGTGTCGCCCCTGGCGGATAAAGGTAAATGGAGCGCCTCCATTATTGATTACAACACCCGCGCCGAGCGCATGGGCTGGCTGCCGTCTGCGCCGCAACTGGGTATGAACCCGCTTTTGCTGACCAAGGAAGCGGCGATGGAGGGGATGGACCCGAAAGATTACGCCGTCAAACTGCTAAAAGAGGGGCAGCTGAAATTCGCCTGTGAGGACCCGGATAACCCTCAGAACTATCCCCGCAATATGTTTATCTGGCGCAGCAACCTGCTGGGCTCCTCTGGCAAAGGCCATGAATACATGCTGCGGCACCTGTTGGGAACCAAGCATGGCCTGCTTGGCAAAGACCTGGGTGAAATGGGCGAAACCAAGCCGGATGACGTGACTTGGCGCGACGAAGCGCCGGAAGGCAAGGTGGATCTGTTGGTGACGCTCGACTTCCGCATGTCCACCACCTGTCTGTATTCCGACATTGTGCTGCCCACAGCGACCTGGTACGAAAAGGACGATCTGAATACGTCAGACATGCACCCTTTCATTCATCCTCTGTCCAAGGCAGTGGACCCGGTATGGGAGGCGCGCAGCGACTGGGACATCTTTAAAGGCATCGCCAAGCAATTCTCCGTTGCGGCGCAAGGCCACCTGGGCGTGGAAAAAGACTTGGTGACTGTGCCGATTCTGCATGACACCCCGGCGGAAATCGCCCAGCCGTTTGGCGTCGAGCATTGGTGGAAAGGCGAGTGCGATCTGATTCCCGGCAAAACCGCACCCAACATGGTCGTGGTGGAGCGGGACTACCCCAACACCTACAACCGTTTCACCTCAGTCGGTCCTCTGCTGGACAAACTGGGCAACGGCGGCAAAGGCATCAACTGGGATACCAAAGAGGAAGTGGCGTTCCTCGCCAAACTGAACCTGACTCACGACGAAGACAGCCCACGCGGCGGTCGTCCCAGAATCGAGAGCGCCATCGACGCGGCGGAAGTGATTCTGTCTCTGGCGCCGGAAACCAACGGTCATGTGGCGGTGAAAGCCTGGGAAGCTCTGGGGCGCGCCACAGGCCTTGATCATACCCATCTGGCGCGGCCGAAAGAGGAAGAAAAGATCCGCTTCCGCGACATCGTGGCGCAACCCCGCAAGATCATTTCCTCGCCCACCTGGTCTGGCCTGGAGGATGAGCATGTGAGCTACAACGCGGGCTACACCAATGTGCACGAGATGATTCCCTGGCGCACCATCACCGGTCGTCAGCAGTTCTATCAGGACCATGAGTGGATGCGAGACTTCGGCGAAACCATGTGCGTCTACAAGCCGCCGATTAACCTGAAAACCACCTCGCCGGTGATGAACAGCAAGCCCAACGGCAACAAGGAGATCCTGCTCAACTGGATCACGCCGCACCAGAAATGGGGCATTCACAGCACCTACTCGGACAACCTGCTGATGCTGACCTTGTCACGGGGCGGCCCCATCGTGTGGATGAGTGAAACCGACGCCAAGAAAGCCGGCCTGGAAGACAACGACTGGATCGAGGTGTTCAACGTCAATGGCTCCATCGCCGCACGGGCGGTGGTGTCACAGCGGGTGCCGGAAGGCATGGCGATGATGTATCACGCTCAGGAGCGGATCATCAACACGCCCGGAGCGGAAATGACCCAGACCCGGGGCGGCATTCACAACTCGGTGACCCGAGCGGTCATGAAGCCGACTCACATGATCGGCGGCTACGCGCAGCAGTCATACGGCTTTAACTACTACGGCACCGTAGGCTGTAACCGCGACGAATTCGTCATCGTACGCAAAATGAACAATGTTGACTGGCTAGATACAGAGTGATTGGAGACAGATTATGAAAGTACGCGCTCAAATCGGAATGGTCCTGAATCTGGACAAATGTATCGGCTGTCATACCTGTTCCATCACCTGTAAGAACGTGTGGACGTCGCGGGAAGGGGTGGAATACGCCTGGTTTAACAACGTGGAGAGTAAGCCCGGCGTGGGCTATCCCAAAGAATGGGAGAATCAGGACAAGTGGAAAGGCGGCTGGAAACGCGGCGCTGATGGAACCCTGAAGCCGCGCATCGGCGGTCGTCATCGGGTGTTGGCGAATATCTTCGGCAACCCTGACCTGCCGACCATTGATGAATATTACGAACCCTTCGATTACGACTATCAATACCTGCACACTGCGCCGGACCGCAAGCATCAGCCTACTGCGCGTCCACGCTCGCTGATTGACGGCCGTCGCATGGAGAAAATCGAGTGGGGACCCAACTGGGAGGAAATCCTGGGCACGGAGTTCGCCAAGCGCCGCAAAGACAAAAACTTTGATCAGGTGCAGGCGGACATGTACGGCGAGTTTGAGAAAACTTTCCTGATGTATCTGCCTCGCCTGTGCGAACACTGTTTGAACCCCGCCTGTGTGGCTTCCTGTCCCAGCGGCGCCATCTACAAGCGGGAAGAGGACGGCATTGTATTGATCGATCAGGACAAGTGTCGCGGCTGGAGAATGTGCGTCTCCGCCTGTCCCTACAAAAAGATCTATTACAACTGGAAGAGCGGTAAGTCCGAGAAATGCATCTTCTGCTATCCGCGTATTGAGAGTGGGCAGCCGACAGTCTGTTCGGAAACCTGTGTAGGCCGCATTCGTTACCTGGGCGTGCTGTTATACGACGCGGATCGTATCAAAGACGCGGCCTCCGCCGCCTCGGATCAGGATCTGTATCAGGCGCAATGCGATATTTTCCTCGACCCGCATGATCCCAAAGTGCAGGAAGCGGCGCGGGCGGAAGGCATTCCCCAGGCCTGGCTGGAAGCGGCCATGCAGTCGCCAGTCTACAAGATGGCGATTGACTGGAAGGTGGCGCTGCCGCTGCACCCGGAATATCGCACCTTACCCATGGTCTGGTATGTGCCGCCGCTTAGCCCGATCCAAAACGCGGTGGAGCAGGGTCATGTGGGTATGAATGGAGAGATTCCTGACCTGAAAAGCCTGCGCATCCCCCTGCGCTATCTGGCCAACATGCTGACGGCGGGAGATGAAGCGCCAGTAGTGCGGGCGCTGGAGCGCATGATCGCCATGCGCGCCTACATGCGCGCCAGGCATGTGGATAAGGTCGAGGACCTGAAAGTCCTGGAGCAGGTGGGGCTGACCAAATCCCTGGTGGAAGACATGTATCGCATCATGGCCCTGGCCAATTACGAAGACCGCTTTGTGATTCCCACCACCCACCGGGAATACGCGGAGAATGCCTACGACCTCAAGAGCAGCTGCGGCTTCAGCTTCGGCAATGGCTGCTCCGACGGCGACAACCCTGTGAACCTGTTTGGCGGTAAACAGGCGGCGGTGCGTCAGGTCATACCGGTGCGGCAGGAGGATTAATCATGGTCATTTTGAAGTTGATATCCCGGTTGTTGGATTACCCCACCGAGGAGTTGTACGCGAGTTCGGCGCTTGTCAGAGGCTTGGTTAAGGATGACCAGCTTCTGACAACCTTAACCCGGCGTCGTCTGGAAAATTTTGTCGACGATTTCTTCCGTCGCGACTTATTGGATTTGCAGAGTGAATACGACGGCCTGTTCGAACGCGGCCGGGCGGTATCCCTGCACCTGTTTGAGCATGTGCATGGCGAATCCCGTGACCGCGGGCAGGCCATGGTCAACCTGCTGCAACAATATCGTGAGGCGGGGTTGGAAATCAGTGTGCGCGAATTGCCGGATTATCTGCCGGTCTACCTTGAGTTCGCCGCGACGCAGGGCGAACAGGCGCGAGGATGGCTGCAGGACGTGGCGCATATTCTCGCCCTGCTGGCGGCGCGTCTGGAAGAGCGCGACAGTCCCTATGCCCAGCTGGTTCATGCGCTGATCGAGCTTGCCGAGGTGGATGTGAATCTGGCGTCGCTGCGCGAGCAGATCAAAGGGGAAGAACGCGACGACACCCCTGAAGCCCTGGACAAAATCTGGGAAGAAGAAGCGGTGACGTTCACGCAGGACAGCGCCATGAATAGTTGCGGCGACGCGCGTTATCGTCCTGCGGCGAGTCAGCGCAAAGACGATGTTATGCCGGTGCAGTTACTGGACCCTGCGGCGATGGCCGAGCGCCAGTCCAATCTGGGTTGAGGAGAAATATCATGAACTATATCAATACGCTTCTGTTTTCCGTTTATCCCTACATCGCGCTGGCGGTATTTTTCGTAGGCAGTTTGATTCGCTATGACAGGGATCAGTACACCTGGAAAACCAGCTCCAGCCAGATATTTGAAAGCCGCCAGTTGCGCATAGGCAGTATTCTGTTCCATATCGGCGTCATCGCTATCCTGGCGGGGCATTTTGTCGGTCTGCTCACTCCCAAAGCGGTGTGGCATGTACTGGGTATTTCCGCCAGCTTTAAGCAGGCCATGGCGATGGGCATCGGCGGGCTGTTCGGGATTATCTGCTTCGCCGGACTGGCTATTCTGATCAAGCGTCGCCTGACTAATCCGCGAGTGCGCGCCAATTCCAGCAAAATGGATATTGCGATTCTGTTGCTGCTTTTCGCGCAACTGATTCTGGGTCTGCTCAGTATCTTCGTCTCCGCTGGCCATATGGACGGAGCCGAAATGCTCAAGCTGATGAGCTGGGCGCAATCTCTGGTGACGTTTAATGCCGCGGATGCCGCGGCGGCGGTAAGTAGCGTCCATGTGATCTATAAACTACACATCTTCCTGGGCATGACCCTGTTCCTGCTGTTTCCGTTCAGCCGACTGGTGCATGTGTGGAGCGTGCCGGTGCGCTACTTTACCCGCCACTATCAAGTTGTTCGGGCGAGATAGAGGCCCTTTCCGCAACGCCCGCCCCGAACCTTCTTGAACTGCAGAGGGTGAGGGGCGACATGCAAGAAGCACAGTGAGGAAGACCATGAGTACAGACATCAGCGTAAACGGCGTTGCAATCTCTGAAGCAGCGATGTTGCAGGAAATGCAGTATTTTCCCTCGGAAAGCCAGGAGGATGCTCTGAACCAGGCGGCGCGCGCCTTGATCGTCAGCGAGCTGTTGCGCCAGCGCGCGCAGGCGCTGGCGATGGAAACAGAGGGGTTGTCACAGGATGAGGTCATTGATCGACTGTTGCAACGAGAAGCCCCTGTGCGCGAACCGACAACTGAGGAGTGCGAGCGCTTCTATCGCGGCCACCCGGAACAGTTCAGCTCATCTCCTCTGGTAGAGGCCAAACATATCCTGCTGGCGGCGGCCCCTGACGACGTCAAGGAGCGCTCGCTAAAACTGGAGCAGGCCAAGGCGCTGATCGAGAGGCTGCAATCGAATCCAGATCAGTTCGCTTCTCTGGCGCAAAAATTTTCCGCTTGCCCTTCCAAAGAGCAGGGCGGCTCTCTGGGGCAGTTGTCGCGGGGACAAACCGTCGCCGAGTTTGAGGCGGCGGTGTTTCGTCATGATCATGGTTTGATCGCCAGTCCTGTAGAGAGCCGATATGGCGTTCATGTGGTCTGGGTGGAGCGCAACATTCCTGGCGACCTTTTGCCGTTCTCTTATGTTGAAGAAAAATTGCGCAGTTATTTACATGAGCTGGCTGAACGCCGGGCGGTTGTGGATTATTTGCACAGGCTGGTGGAGGCGGCGGAAATTCACGGCTACCGCTTTGCGCAGGATGGATCTCCATTGCTGCAGTGATATTTTTCATTTATAACAAAGGGTTATGCCTCGCCATGCCGGGTGGGGCGGACCCTGGTGAAGCGGGGCTCGTCACAATAAATTATCCGTAAGCAATTAAACGCTCGTTTAGCGATTAAATTAAGGTATAATTGCGACCCCGTGGCCAGGTACGTTTGGCTTTTCGGGTTCTCTTCCAATATCGAGGCGACAGGAACACAGCCCTCGACAGAGCAGAAAAGCAAACGCTTCTCGCCAGGGGCGGACTCACTTATCTTTGACCTTTCGCCCAAATCCTCCATAATCGGCGGCGGTTTTATCGCTTGTCACCAGATTTTGATTTTCTTGCAAAGGCGCGATTGTAATGACTGTAAAAAAGGCGGATGTGCTGCTAGTCGGCGGCGGTGTTATGAGCACGACCCTTGGGACGATGCTGATGCAGTTGGACCCATCCTTAAATATCGTCATGGTGGAAAGACTCGATCATGTCGCACACGAAAGCACATACGGCTGGAATAATGCAGGCACAGGCCACGCTGGATATTGTGAGCTGAACTACACCCCGGAAAGCGGCGACGGCGACATCGAAATCACCCGGGCGCTCGCCATCAACGCTTCTTTCGAAGTTTCGCTGCAGTTCTGGAGTTATCTGGTGGAGCGCGGCGGACTGCCCAGTCCAAATGAATTCATCAACACCTGTCCGCACGAAAGCTTTGTCTGGGGCGAGTCGGACATCGCGTTTTTGCGCAAGCGTCATCAATTATTGAGCGCACATCATCTGTTCAAAGACATGGAGTTCAGCGACGATCCCCGCACGCTGCAGGATTGGATGCCGCTGGTCATGGAGCATCGCGATCCCATGCAGAAAGTGGCGGCGACTCGCGTTCGCTACGGCTCTGATGTGGACTTCGGCTCTCTGACCCGCAATATGGTGGAGCATCTGCAAAAGAACGCCAACTTTGAGTTGCTGTTGAGCCATCCAGTCAAGAGCTTGAAACAGAATTCCGACGGACGCTGGACTGTGCAGTTGTCCGACAGCCGCAATGGCGGAAGCAAAACCATTGATACTGGATTCGTATTCCTGGGCGCCGGCGGCGGCGCGCTGCCGTTGCTGCAGAAATCCGGCATCCCGGAAGGCGACGGCTACGGCGGATTCCCGGTCAGCGGTCAGTGGCTGGTGTGCAAAAAGCCGGACATCGTCAAACGTCATTACGCCAAGGTGTACGGTAAAGCAGCCATCGGCGCGCCGCCCATGTCGGTCCCGCATCTGGACACCCGTATCATCAACGGCGAGCCTGCGTTACTGTTTGGGCCTTACGCCGGTTTCACCACCAAATTCCTGAAAACAGGCTCTTCCTTCGACCTGTTCGGTTCCATTCGCGCCAACAATTTTGGCCCGATCATGTCCGTGGGCATCAATAACATGGACCTGACCCGTTACCTGATTAAAGAGGCGATGCAATCGCATTCAGATCGCGTGAAGTCGTTGCTGAACTACTTCCCCGAGGCGAAAGAAGACGATTGGACGCTGGCGGAAGCCGGACAGCGCGTGCAGATCATCAAACGTGACGCCCAAGGCCGCGGCAAACTGGAATTCGGCACCGAGCTGGTGGCTTCCAAAGACGGCTCGCTGGCGGCGCTGCTGGGCGCTTCGCCAGGCGCTTCCGTAGCGGTTAAGGCGATGGTTGACGTCATCGAGCGTTGCTTCAAGGACCGCTTGAGCAGTCCAGAGTGGAGCGCCAAGCTGAAGGAGATGATTCCTTCCTATGGCGAGTCGCTGGTGGACAATGCAGAGTTGCTGCATAGCGTGCGCTCCAGAACGTTGTCTGTGCTGGGGTTGGATAAGAAACGTATGTAATGGCTGTTGTGCGGTAAGCAAACAGCGCCGCTGCAACAGCTCAAAGATGAAAGGGTCGCCGCTGCGGCCCTTTTTTATGCCTGCAATACGCCCATAAAAAAGCCGCCCAGAGGCGGCTTAAATCTTAAATAGTTGTGCAAGTAAAGAAGCGTTATTGATTTACGCTTGCCTGGGACTGCGCAGCGAGGTTTTTCAGATAGGCCGCATTCTCAGGCTTGTCGTTTTCTTCTGCATAGGTCAACGCGGTGTCGCCGAGACCGTCCACCAATAAAGGATCGGCGCCTGCCTTGATCAGCAGCTCCAGCATGGCTGTATCAGCATGTTGGGCGGCGTGCATCAACGGGCTGCGCAAGGTGCGGGTGATGTTATACCGGCAATCGTACTGCACCTCAGGCCCGGACTTATAGCGATGATTGACCTCCGCGCCTGCGTCCAGCAGGGTTTGCGCAGACTTGGGCAAATTGAACTGAATGGCGTAATACAGCGCCGTTTTGCCGAAGCCGTTCTGATAGTTGACGTCCGCTCCTTTGTTGAGCAGTAAGCGCATATTGTCGGGATTATGCACGGCGAAGAATAAAGGCGGCTCGTCGCCCTGATTGACGTCCTCGACAGAGTCCAGCAGCGCTTTGACGATCTCTGTCGGCAGCCCCAATCCTAAAGCGGCGTTTAATGCTTGCAGGCGGGCGTTTTGGTCGGCGTCGATGATAAGTTCACGTACTGTGTCCAACGTGGGCGTTTCTTCGTTGAACATCAGCGTCGCCAGCGGCGCGACGGTGTGATCCTGGCTGCTGGGATAGGCTCCCGCCGCTCGTTGCAGGAATAAGTCCACGCCAGCCTGTGCGGCGGCGTGCGCTTTGGCGTCGTCCATATTGAAGCGGCTGGCGTAATGAGCGGCCAGATCGGTCTCCGCCTGTTGCATCACCTGCAGGTATTCGTGGTAGTAGGGCAGGTTGTAGATGCTTTCCAGGGACCAGTAGCGGAGATAGTCCAGCGTCGCTGCGCGATAGCGCGCTCTGTCACCTGGTGCGATGCGGGCCAGATTCACTTCCGGCGCGAAACCCGCCTCCAGCAGTTCAAAGTGATAGTAGCGCCATTGGGCGTGAATAATTGTGCCGGTGCAGAGCTGAGACCCGTGTTCACTGCGGAAAGCCGCGCTCAATGTCTTCAAAGACTGCAGAAATGGTTGTTCAGCCAGACTCTCCGGACACCGGTAATCCACATCCAGCGGGCTGCCGCCGCCAGATCCCAGATCCGGACCTTCAGAAAACACGCGCGCTGGCTGCGCCCGCATTTCCTCGCAGGTCAGCTTGCCATCCCCGTAAGGCCCCAGGGTAAGCGTGAAAGGCAGTTTTTTGCCCGAGTGAGTCCAATATCCCTTGATTTCGCTGGGAATCACCGCCCCGGCGTTGTAGCTGTGGCCTGCGATGACGGTAGTGGTGAAGCTGCCGTCAAAGTTCTCTTCATCCTTACCCTTGGGGGCGCTGCTTTCCAGGTGAATATTCGAGCCTTGAATGCCCCCATGCAGTTCGATGGCTGTCTTGTAGCGGTCGTAAAAGTAGCCGCCTTTTATGGAGCCGTTTTCTTCAATCGACAGCGTCATGGTGATCGGGTACTGATCGATGACGCCGTAGTATCTACTCTCAGCCGCCAATGTCGATGAAGCGACGCCTGCAAAAAATAGCGCAGGCGGAACCATACGGGCGAGCCGCGTCAGGGAGTTCAGCTTGCGGCCGGGCCGCACGCGTAAGAGGTGGTTTGGGGATATTTTGTTCACAACTACTGTCCTGGTGTTGTAACCGACTGCGGATATTGCCGCTTCAGACGGCGCTCCAGTTTTTCCGCAATATATAAAAATGTGGGACCCGGATCATAAACCCTAAATGGGCTTTTATGCAGTAAATTTTCGTAATTTCATTAAGTTAGTGGTTATTTACGGCATAAGGTGAAGCGTATTTTTAATCAGCCCAAAGCGTCAAGAGGGAAGATTGCGGATGGTAAGAGTGAGGATGAAGGGAGGGGGAATGAAAAAAGGGAGCGTATGAAACGCTCCCCCGTTGCCTGTTCATCAGAGCCAATACGTATTAGGGCATGACGAATTCGAAAGAGCCCAAATCACAGTTCTCAACGCCATCGCCATTCCCGTCTTTGGGACGCACGACCCGGCGCTGGTCGGTTCTGGCGCAGAGGCCCATGCCAGCGTCAATCGCCGGACTGGTTTCACGCAGACGGTGAGTCTTGGTCAGACCGGTGTTGTCCATCAAAGGGTAGAGCACTTGAGTGAATACGTCCTCGCTGGCCACTTCCATATCCGCCTTACAGTTGCCCGCACCGACACCGGTCATCAGGCCTTTGTTGCGGTAGGATACGCCGTAATCCGCGCAATCAGCGAAGCCGCTGTTGTCGAGCAGGTGATTGCCAACCATCAGGCTGTTGCGCACGTTGACGTCGCCGTAGTTATAGAAGCCATGGCCGGTATTGTCCGCCAGAGTGACGTGTACGACTTTCATCGTGGCGACGCCTTGCAGTGTCGGGTTGGTGACGCCATTCACCAGCGCTGCGCCATTTTCGCCCAGTGCGATGTTGCCGCTCAATGTGCTGTTGCTCAACCACAGGTCGGCGGCGTCATCGTTCAGGAACGCGGAACCGGTGGAATCGGCGACGTTGTTGGCGAAAGTGGTGCGGGAAATATCCGCTACGCCGCGGTTGTAGATCGCGCCGCCCGCGCCGGTCAGGCTTTCGTTCTCAGAAGAATTGTTTTCAAAAGTGGTTTCACGCACAAACAGGGAGCCGGTGTTGTAGATAGCGCCGCCGTGGGCTTCGTCGCCTTGCGCGCGGTTGTCGTCAAGGATGGACTGATAGATATCCAGCATGCCTTCGTTGGAGATGCCGCCGCCATTGCCGGGGTTCAGATCGCCTTTGGTGACGTTGCCGGTGATGCGCATTTGACGCAGCATCAGCTCGCCGTAGTTTTCGATGCCGCCGCCGTAGTCACGCACGTTGCCATTACGGATGGTGAAGCCGCGCAGCTCTACTTTAACTTCTTTCAATACTTCGATGACGCGATCCAGTCCGTCCGCATCGATGATGCTGATGTCGATGCCCTGACCCTCGATAACCAGGTCGTCCAGGATGTCGAGGTCGCCATTCAGGTTTTCGTCTTCTTCATCCATGGTGCTGTCGGCCGGGATGGATAATTTGTAGACGCCTGCGTCCAGGATGATTTTATCGGGGCCGGCGTTTTCGTTCGCTTGTTGAATGGCTTCGCGCAGAGAGCAGTCGCTGTCGCATACGCCGTCGTAGCCGTCAGTGAACTTGGTGACTTGGAAGCTGGTTGCGCCTGCTGGAGCAGCAACGATGAGAGCGCCGAGGGTGAGTGAAGAGGTTAGCCGGGAGTAGCTTTTCGCTAATTTGTTATTCATGTCATTCCTTCCTTAGTTTTGATGTTGGCGCGGTTAGATACCCCTTTAACCACGCGGGCGTAAATATACTGGTTTAAAAAACAAAAGAGTAGGTAAAATGACTTAGGACAAACCGCTATATAAATCCTCTAGTTAGCGTTTTTTAACGGAAACTTGATCTGGATGCGCTTTTTTGTTTTTGATGCATACTTATTTCATTCTCATGAAATGTTTTCTAAATGGCGGAGCAAACGAAAATGCCGAAGGCGTTGCTGTTATTGATCGCTCTCGCCGCTCTTCTGAGCGGTAGAATGTCGGCCGCCGTGGACCTTATCGAACTCAAGGCCGCCGCAGATCCCTGGCCTCCTTTTATTGACCCCGAACATCCCCAGGGCGGCGTTTCGGTGGAAATCGCCAACGCTGCTTTCGCCACTCAGGGGTATAAGGTAAAGCAGCTTATCGTTCCTTGGGCGCGGGCGGTGGAAGGTACCCGTCGAGGAACCTTTGATTTGGTTCTCGACGCTTGGTGGAGTCAGGAGCGCGCGGCCTTATTCGCCTACAGCGCTCCCTATCTGACCAATGAAGTTAAGTTCATCAAACTCAAGGGCGACCTGTTTGAGTTCAATGGACTGCAGAGCCTGCGCGGCAGAGTCATCGGCGTGGTGCGGGGATATGCCTATAACGACGCTTTCATGGAGGCGGACTATTTTACCCGCATAGAAGTCACTCAATTTATGCAAAGCGTTTTGATGTTGTCGCAGCGGCGTATCAACCTGACCCTGGAAGATGAGCTGGTGGCCCGTTATCGCATAAAACGGGAAGAGCCTGCGCTATTGCCGATGCTGGAATTCGTAGAGCCGCCGCTGAGCGCCAATAAACTGTACGTTATCAGCGGCCTGGAAAATCCCCGTCACCAGCAATACATCGACGCCTTCAATCGGGGCCTGGCCATTATCAAGGAGAATGGCGAGTTTGAGCGGATTCTGAAAGAAAACGGTTTGGTGAATGGCGACCGCGTTCAAGAAGGTCCCTGACAGGAAAACAGAATCAGCACCAGTATCAGGATCAGCGCCCAGAATCCTGACAGCATCTGCCAGAACATGACCGGACTGCGGTCCTCCATCTCCAGGGGGTTATCCTGAAGGAATGCTGGATTAGGGTTTTTCAGATCTTGCAACAACGCGTCCAGGGTCTGATAGCGCTGATCCAGATCGAACGCCACGCCTTTTTGCAGCGCCCGGTCGAACCAGAGCGGAATCACCGGATTGAACTGCATTGCGGAGCGATAGCGCAGGCGGTCGTAATCAAAACGAGATCGACATTCGTTAATTTGGTCGCCGTAGGGCAGTTCGCCCGTAAACATTTCGTAGGCGATGGTCGCCAGGGCGTACAGATCTCCACGCGCGCCGGTATTTTGTCCCAGCAGGTACAGTGGGTCTGAATAGGAGGCGGTGCCCAGTGCGGCGACATGCTCCAAGGGACGGAAAACCTCGGCGACGCCAGCCACGTAGACGGAGCCGAAGTCGATGATAGTCGCCCGATTATCGGGGCTGACGATGATATTGGCGGGTTTTAGATCCTGATGAATCGTGTCCTGGCTGTGCAGCGCGGTCAATCCGTTGGCGATCTGCTCGATCAGCGCAAAGGCGGCTTTGGGTTTGGGAAAGGGGTGGCCTTTGATCCACTGCTGCAGCGTGACTCCCTCCACGTGCTCCATCAAATAGTAAAGACAGGTTCGCGGTTGCGGCTGCTCAATGATGCGCACCACATGCGGATTGTCGATGCGCTTGCCGATCCACTCTTCCTGAATGAAGCGGTCGATATAGCTGACGTCTCCCAGATAATTTCGCGACGGCGTTTTCATTACCCAGCGCTCGCCACTGTCCTGATCTTTCACCAAGTAGAGCTGGCTGCGTGAGGAAGCGAAAATTTCTTCTTCGACGACAAGTCCATCCAGTGTCATGCCGGGCTCCAATTCTGGAGGAAAGGGCAGTCGGGTTAACTGGTTGCTGTAATCCTCCAGCGTGGTTTCCGGCAAATCGTCCACCGCCAACACAATAGCGCTGAGGTTATCGTTACTGCCCGCCTGTAGAGACTGTTGCAGCAATTCATCCACCGCTTCCTGCGCGGTGGGCGCATGATCGACGATGTCCTTGATCCGATCATCATCGAGAAAATCATGCACGCCGTCGGAAGTCAGGATCAGAATATCGCCGATTTCCAGCGGGGTTTTGCCGTAATCAATGGGCAGGTTGTTATCCATGCCCACCGCCCGGGCGAGCATCTTTCTTCCGCCGCCCAGACTGACGATATGGTCCCGGGTCAGGCGGGTCAGTTCGCTATGACGCAGCAGATAGATGCGGCTGTCGCCAACGTGAAAGATATGCGCGGTGCGGGACTTGATAATCAAGGCGGAAAAGGTACAGAGATAGCCCTTGGCCTCATGCACGAATTCCTGGCTTTTGCGATACAGCCTGAGGTTGAGGGAGGAGAGTATCTTCTGGCCTGCGTGGCTTACAGCCCAGGTGTCCGGTGTCTTCAGATAGTCGGCGATAAACAGGTCCACTGCGGTGGCGCTGGCTTCCTTGCCGGCTTCCGCGGAGCTGACTCCATCCGCCAGCGCGGCGACGACGCCTTTACTGAGCAGGCGACGTTCCTCAGAGGGGGCGCACACCCCCACCGCGTCTTCATTCAGGGCTTTGGCGCCGGGGGCGGTGATAGAGCCGTGGTGAACGATCAGAGGCATGTTTGGCTCATGTTGGTTCAGCTCACATCGATCATATGCACGGTGCCGTCAGGCATGACTTCCGCAATCTGTCCGCTGGGCTCGTCCAGGAACCAGCAGGCGACGAACACCACTGCTGCAGAGGCGGCGATCACCTGAAAGAAGGTGCTGTAATCGACGAATGACAATACGGTCAGATAGGCTACACCGCCCACGTTACCGTAAGCGCCGGCCATACCTGCGATTTGGCCGGTCATGCGACGTTTCACCAAGGGTACGATGGCGAATACCGCGCCTTCGCCCGCCTGTACGAAGAAAGAGCAGCACATGGTGGCGGCTACCGCGAGAGGCAACCACCAGCCGCCGTCGATCATGCTGAGCACGAAGTAGCCGCCGGCAAGACCGCCGATCAGCAGCATCAGGCTTTTGCGACGGCCGATTTTATCGCTGAAGTGTCCCCCGGTGGGACGCGCCACCAGGTTCATGAAGGCGAATCCGGAGGCCAGCAGACCTGCTTTAACCGGGTCCAGACCATCGAAAGTCTCCAGGAAGAACAGCGGCAGCATGGACACCACCGCGAGTTCTGAACCAAAGGTTACGAAGTAAGCCAGATCCAGCAGCGCCACTTGTTTGAACTTATAGCGCTCATATTCCGGCGCGCCGTGGGTCAGGTTTTCCTTGTTGACCTTCCAGATCTGGCTGGTCTGGAACAGGAACAGTATCACCAGGGCTATCCACAGAATGTACATGGTGTTGTCGGTGAGCAGGGCGACGCCGGTGGGAGACAGCTTCCAGGCCAGCACCGCCAGCGCCAGATACATGGGCACGTTCATCACCAGATAGAAGATAAAGTCGCCTTTGCTGGTGACCTCCAGGCCGCCGGATTTTTTCGGTTTGAAGTAGGTTGAACCTTTAGGCGTGTTGCGGGCCACTTTGTAGTAAATGATGCCGTAGAGAAAAGTGAAGACGCCGGTCAGGCCCAGCGCATAGCGCCAGCCGTCATCGCCGCCGAACAGCAGGGCCAGGGTGGGTAGCGTCATGGCGCCGGCGGCGGAACCAAAGTTGCCCCAGCCGCCGTAGATGCCTTCGGCGATGCCGACCTGCTTGGCCGGAAACCACTCGCCCACCATGCGAATGCCGATTACGAAGCCTGCGCCGACGAAGCCAAGCAGGAACCGGAACAAGGCCAGAGACTCATAGGTGTCCGCCATGGCGAAACCGGCGCAGACAAATGAAGAGGACATCAGCAAGCCGCTATAAACCAATCGTGGACCGTATTTGTCGACCAGAATGCCGATCAGAATCCGCGCAGGAATCGTCAATGCGACGTTTAGAATCAGCAGGGCTTTAACCTGTTGGCTGCTAAGATCCAGCGCTTCCTTAATGAACACCATCAAAGGCGCATGGCTGAACCACACTACAAAGGTCAGAAAGAACGCAAACCACGTGACATGGAGCGTCTTTATCTTGCCGTCGCTGAAGTTGAATAAATTGAGTTTGCTGTCGGTACTCATACATCTCCCCTTCGCATAGGGTTGGAAAAGACATGGGAAAGCAGTGGCTTTCGTTAGGGACCATGGATGACTGCAATATTTCACCTGTCCGATCTAATCGAATTGATCAGTATCAAATTGCTTTAGTGGCTGATTCGCTCGCGAACAGGGGCTCTACCTCGAAAGAGGTAGCGGCTGCGGACCCATTGATTGCGGTGTTGAGGGCGGGTTCAGAGAAGTATTACCTACAAGTGGGTAGATAAACGTCAGTGTGCAGAGAAGCGTGGCTTATTTGGGTAAGAAGGGACTTCTTGATGTGTTTAACCAGTATTCTTGCAACAGAGGCCGATAAAACTCGGCGCATACTGCTGCATGGGGAAAAACACCAATGCTCTATACCGAAAAACTGGGACAACGCGCGCTCGTCGCGGCGACATTGGCGTTCGCCGCCAACTTTTCGGTGTGGACGCTGTATGCGGTGCTGGGGTTGCGCATTCGAGAGCAGCTTGACCTCAGCATTATCCAGTTCGGATTGTTGCTGGCGGCGCCGATGTTCAGCGGCGCGCTGCTGCGCTTTCCCGCAGGCGTGTTAAGCGAGGTGATGTCCTGTCGTAAGTTGTTTGTCTGGCAGATGGCGTTGCTGCCGCCAGTGCTGTTTATATTGCCGTGGATCAGTAGCTATCGAGGATATCTGCTGGCGGGATTGTGGTTGGGCGTCTCCGGCGTGTCTTTTACGATCGGCATACGCTATGTCACCGCCTGGTTTGAAAGTCGCAGCCAGGGCTTCGCCATGGGAGTATTCGGCGCAGGCAACGCCGGCGCAGCGGTGACGCTGGCGCTGGCTCCGGTCATCGAACGGGTATGGAGCGCCGAGTTTATCGGGCCAGCCTATGGTGTGGGGATGCTGGTCATCCTGGTGCTGTTCTGGGCGCTGGCGCCTGAGGACACTCGCTATATGCAAACCCGGCGGCGGGTGGATCTGGCGTATCATCTGCAGCCGCTGAAAGAGCCTCAGGTGTGGCGTTTCAGCCTGTATTACTACTTCGTATTCGGCAGCTTCCTGGCGTTGTTGATGTGGTTGCCGCACTACTACGTCAATGCATATGGGCTGTCGTTACAGAACGCCATGCTGTTGACGCTGCTGTTCGTCACCACCTCCAGCATGGTGCGGGCGCTGGGAGGCTGGTTCGCAGACCGGTATGGGGGCAGGGCGGTGAACTGGAGCGTGTTCTGGATATGCCTGGTGTGCCTGTTCTTTCTGAGTTATCCCCCCACCAGCATGACCATTCATGGGGTTGATCGGGATGTGCAGCTGGAAATTCGCGTCAACGTGTGGGTATTTACTCTACTGATGCTGATTATCGGCGTGGCGCAGGGCTTCGGCCGTGCTTCCGTCTACAAAATCATCCACGACTACTTCCCAGACCATATGGGCAGCGTCGGCGGAACCGTCGCCACACTCGGCGCCGCAGGCGGTTTTACCTTACCCATCGCCTTCGCCCTGGCGGTGGAAGCGCTAGGCGTCCACTCCGCGAGTTTCATGGTTCTCTACGGCGTACTGGCCGCCTGCATGGTGGCCATGTACGCAGCCATCCGCAATGAACGCAGCCGACGCCGGGTGCGGGAGGCAAGAGAGCATAACTTTCTGTTGGATGATTGAGGGGGATTTAAACCCTGCATTTGCGGTATTCTTGGAGGGCTAAGTAAACGCTTGGGTCGTTAGTCCTGCTCGGGCTGTCTGGTTACAGGGAGGTCGCAACTGGGTTTATTAATCAGGCAGACAAATAGCTTCCTTCTATTTGTCTGCAACGACAGGGCCTGCACAGGTCAGGCCCTGTCTCCCGCGGCTAGCCGCCGCGCAGGCGCATCCATGCGCCTAGTTATTAACATGTCAATATCATTGCCATATTAATAATAGAATTTGGGATGCCAAACCCAGGCGAGTTTGAATAGCCTTTTGTAGACAGTCGAGATGAAGAAAAAAGTCCCAATTACAATCATACTTATATTTGTTTTAAGCTTGCTTCCATGTATCAGCAGAACCTGGAAGTTGGCGTCGGACGTCTATTCGTAATGATATTATATTTCTTCTTTTTTTAGCTTCACTGATGATCTTTAGTCTTGTGTTAATTTATATTATTTTTAAAATATTAGAAATACTCTGGAAAATTAAAAATGTTCGAATATCACGGTTGGGTTACTGTTTGGGAAGGCGCTTGCGAGATTGAAGACGATTTAGCTCTTCGCGAAAAAAACTGCCGTGAAATTAAGCTGTTAGTTGAAAATCATAAAGATGATATGTCAAGGGTTGAACTCTTTTATCAAAATGGTTCGCCCTATGTAAGGTTTGACGGTGATAGAAACCACTATCAAGCATGGGTGCTCGAATTGTTTATACGCATTGGCGAAATTGCCAAAGGCTCGCATGGGCTTTTGTATGTCAGAGATCAAGAAAATCCAGATTACGGCAACGAGTTTCAAGTGTGGCGAATGGCGAAAGGCAAGGTTACTAAAATGAAGGATACCCTCTTGTCTCCATGTGATCCTACTATTGAAACGTATGGGGAGTAGCCTTTTAATAGGATGCTGTGCGGATAGTTGAGGTGTATACAATGGAGGGTGTATGAGTTTCCTTGAGGAGTCATGGGAAGAAAGGGAGGAGATTTTGTATAAGGAGATATTTGGGAATATTGGACCAGGGATATACCCGTTGTCTGTAGAGATATTTAATGGGCTGAACGCTAATAGTGTTGATCCACGATGGCTCTCTCATGGAGTTTTTAAGTGTCCGCCAGCACGAGATAGAGATACGTGGGCTTATGTTACCTCGGGAATGTCTAACCCTTGGGAGACAGATAAACGAGAAGAATACTCAGGGCTTGGCGTAGAGTTTCTAATGGAAACGGAAAATGAAGAGCAATGGGCAGTTGAAGTTCTCCAAACACTAATGGGCTACAACCTAATGCTTGCAGCTGGTCAAATGGGGAATTTTCCGCCGTTGTCCTACGGAGATCGAGTGCCGTTGGTTTTGTCTGAATCAGTTAGAACAATGATGCTTATCCAACCTGCGCACTTTCCCAGCCGCTTTTCCATAAAATCGGGTAGTGTCGATTTGATACAGGTTGTCGGTATCACTTCGTCAGAATTGCAGGCCGCTAAGCAGTCATCATCCGAAGAAATCAAAGAAAAGTTAGTTGGCAATCTGGGACGCTTGATTACCTGCAAGGAGCGAGACAGTGTCGCGTAAATCATCTGGCAAGCGATTGGTCCTCTGCAGTGCGCCAACTTTGCAGCAGAGTTTGGCGTAAGCTGACGCCCATTAACTCCGAAACTCTGCGCCACAACCACTCACAAACGCACATTTTTCAAAGTTTCACACTTCATGTCCGCCCTCCGACGCCCGACAAACAGGGCGTTTTCCAGGTTTTTTAGCGTTTAACCGGCGACATTAGTCGTACTCTTCGCCAAAAAATGGAGAGTTTTATCGGGTTGACGCCTGCATAGCATCAACTAGCTTCATTTTGCGTCTGTCAGCGTAATTGCAATAAACACGTATATACAGCAAAATTCACGACCTGCCTAAAGCCTGTTTTCGTCCTTCGATCAGCGACTTGAATTCGGTGTCATTTTCATGGGGAACCCGGACTCGGCGCGCAGGTTGGCTCTGTGTATAAATCTAATGCAGAAATTATAAAACTCAGGTGTTTAACTGGACTATTCATTCAATCTTTCGAGACTCCAATATAAAAATAAAAGAGGGTTGAGATGTTGGATTTCCTGACTCAATTGATATGGGGCAAGGTGCTTGTCGCCGTCCTCATCGCGCTGGGATTATTGCTCACCATTACCTCGCGCTTCGTACAGTTCCGCTATTTCGGTCGGATGTTTCGTCTCGTCCGCCGTTCGATGAAAGAATCTCCGGATCAGATCAACTCATTTCAGGCGTTATCCCTGACCCTCGCCGGTCGAGTGGGGGCGGGCAATATCGCTGGCGTCGCGATTGCTATCGCGTTGGGCGGGCCGGGCGCCGTGTTGTGGATGTGGTTGATTGGCTTGATCGGCATGGGGCTAAGCTTTTTTGAATGTTCTCTGGCGCAGCTGTTCAAGCGCAGAGATTCTGATGGCAGCTTCCGCGGCGGTCCCGCCTATTACATTCATCGTGGTCTGGGCCTCAAATGGCTCGCGGTTCTTTTTTCCGTATTGTTGCTAGTGACGTTCGGTTTTGCCTTTAACGCTTTGCAGGCCCATACCGTTGCGTCCACGCTTAAACATACCTTTGGCATCGCCACGCCGATTACCGGTTCTGTGCTGGTGGTGTTTATCGGGCTGATTATTTTTGGCGGGGTGCGTCGCATCGCCGAGGTGGCGGAAGTCATCGTGCCTATTATGGTGCTGGCGTATTTTGGCATTGGACTCTATGTCATCGGCATGAATTATCATGCAGCGCCGGCGACCTTCCTGTTGATCTTCAAGAGCGCGTTTGCGCTGGAGCCTGCATTTTCCGGATTGATCGGCACCGCCATCATGATGGGTGTGAAGCAGGGTATGTTCTCCAATGAGGCGGGTTTGGGCAGCGCGCCTAACGTTTCCGCGGCGGCTAAAGTAGGGCACCCGGCGGACCAGGGTATTGTGCAGGCGTTCAGCGTGTTTATGGATACCATGGTGCTGTGCACCTGCACCGCGATGATCATTCTGATGTCCAATTCTCTGGATCTGGGCGGCGTTTTGAATGGCGTTGAGTTGACCCAATTGGCGCTTGCCAAGCAGATGGGAGAGCTGGGACGTGGATTGATCAGTCTGGCGCTGATGTTGTTCGCCTTCACCTCCATTATTTATAACTACTATCTGGGAGAAAACAGCCTCAGATATCTGAACTCCTCTAATGAGAAAGCTGTCGCTATATACCGTATGTTCACGCTCGGATTGGTGATGTGGGGCGCCCTGCAGAACCTAGCGGCGGTGTTTGCGTTCGCCGACATCACTATGGGCCTGCTGGCGCTGGTGAATCTGGTGGCGTTGTTTATGCTGTTGAAAGTCGGGTTACGCCTGCTGCGTGACTATGACGAGCAGATTCAATCCGGGGTGAAGAGTCCGGTATTCGATCCAGACAAGTTCGCTGACCTGGATATTGATCATTCCGCCTGGACGCCCTCCACGCGAGACGAGAGCGAAGAGCAGAATGAAGAGCTTTCTGTGTCGCCAAGAGTAGGCGCTCCGGTTATTCCCAGCTAAAATTAGCGGTTATATCAATATATTAAGAACCGTTTTGATCGTCTCGCCGGCGTCATGTTGAGATTCATGACGCGGGTGGGCGACGAACGGGAACCGCTAGGAATAACATGACCGAGGACTTCTGCAGCAATCTGAAGTTGCTGTGCAGCCACTATAAATCCACCGCCGAAGTCTGTCGGCGCATGGAAATCCACCGCGCCCAATTCAATAAATACCTGAACGGAACCAGCCAGCCCTCGCGCTTCGTTTTACGTAAAATCTGCGACTTCTTTGGCGTGGAGCCCCATGATCTGGCTCTGCCGCATGATCGCTTCATGCAATTGGCTCAATCCCGCGTTACCAATGAAAGGCGCGTGAGTCCGTCGGAAAAGCCTTATGCGGAGAAACTGGAGCGTTTACAGAAGCAGTCGGAAGGGCGGCTGGATAAGTATCTGGGCTACTACTACGAATACCACTTTTCCATGACCTTTCCGGATCAGATTATTCGCAGCCTGCTGCAGATTGATATGAGCGGGAGCGATTATTACTTCCGTCGCCTGGAGCGCATGCGTCCGCCCAACAAGGAGGAGAAATACAAGTCCCGCTATGAAGGGACGGCCATGTTTCTCTCCGAGCGCATCTTTCTGGTGGGATACGAAACCCTGACCCACAACGAGATTGCACAGACGATTCTATACCCAACCTATAAGAGCAGGGTGAGTTACTTGTCTGGCCTGAAGCTGGGAGTTTCCGCCAGCGACAGGCGCGAGCCGGTGTGCGTGAAGGTCGTGTTGGAATACCTGGGGCGCTCCATTGGCAAACGGGAGGCCTTGCAGAAATGCGGTTTATTCAATCCGGCGACAGACGCTGTGGCGCGGCATATCAAAGAAAAAATCGCTGACGCCACTGGGTATCGCGGCGCCAGTTTGTTGGCGACGCCGTTGTAGTCGATGTTGTCGCGGCGAGGGCGGTTAGAGGACTACCAATAAATAGGTACCACCAATGCCCTTGCGGTGCGGCGAAGGCATTTGACGAGGGTCAAGGGATCGTTGACGGCAAGCCTCCTACAATGAGGCTGTCTGATTACTGACCGAGGTAAGCCGTTTTGAACCGCCGCACCGATCTCCCCTTGATTTACGCCTGCTCCGGCTGCTCCAACGTTGCGCAGTTGGCCAACAATGCCGCTGTGGCGATGGATCGTCGGGGCTTAGCGGAAATGTCCTGTATCTCTGGCGTTGGCGGCGGCGTGAAATCTCTGGTCAAAGTCGCCTGCAGCGGACGCCCCATCATCGCCGTAGACGGCTGTCTGCTCGGCTGCGTCAAGCAGTGTCTGAACAATGTGAATGTGACGCCTAAAGTCTATGTGCGCCTGGACGAGCAGGGCTACCGAAAACGCTATGGCGAAGACTGCTCAGAAGGCGATCTGGAGACTGTCGTCGAGCAGATTCAGACCGCTATGGCGCAAGCCGGGCTGGACTCGCAATGAACGCCTCCGCCACTTTTAAAAATCGCCTTCGCGTCACGTCTGTGACGGACCTTATGGAGGATCCTGAGCTGAGCGCGCCAGTATTGCAGGATAAGTTTGGCCGACGGTTGCACTATTTGCGTCTATCTATCACAGACATCTGCAACTTCCGCTGCAATTACTGCTTACCGGACGGCTATCAATGCAAGACGGAAACACTGCCGTTAACGGTGAGCGAAATTCAGACTCTCACTACCGCCTTCGCCGCCTTGGGAACCCGCAAGGTGCGCATCACGGGCGGCGAGCCGGCCATTCGCCGCGACTTGCCGCAAATCATTAGCGCCTGCGCGCGGACTGAGGGCATACGCAAGGTCGCCCTGACCACCAATGGCTATAACCTGCGCAAGCAGGTCGATACATGGGCGGACGCTGGATTGAGCGCATTGAACGTGAGTGTGGACAGTCTGGACCCGCAACGGTTTCACGCTATTACCGGGCATGACCGATTACATGCGGTGCTTAATGGCGTGGATCGCGCGCTGGAATTGGGGACAATGCAGGTCAAGCTCAACTCTGTTTTGCTGCGAGACTACAATGGCGACCAGCTGACGCCGTTTCTGGATTGGGTGAAGGACAAGCCGGTGGCGGTGCGCTTCATTGAGTTAATGCAAACTGGCGACAACGCCGTATTCTTTCGCGCCAATCACATATCGGGCGCGGAAATCGCAGAACGACTGGAACAGCAGGGTTGGTCATTAATCCCTAAAGACATTGACGCAGGTCCTGCGCAGGAATATCAACATCCTGATTACCGCGGCCGCATCGGCCTGATCATGCCCTACAGCAAAGACTTCTGCGCCACCTGCAATCGGCTGCGCGTCTCCTCTCAAGGCAAACTCCACCTCTGCCTGTTCGCGGAAGCCGGCGTCAACCTCCGCGACCACCTCCGCAACGGCGACGTAGTAGGAACCGTCGCCGCCATCCGCCGCGTGGTGGAAGGCAAACTGCCAGGGCACTCCCTGCATGAGGGGTTTACCGGCGCGATGTCTCATCTGGCGATGTTGGGTGGGTGAGCGTGTATAAGAATAGATTTTGGAGATGACTATTATTTTCTACCAAAGTACATTCCTTGTTGGTCGAATAAGAAGGCATCTTGTTCTGGTCAAATCCCACATCGCCCATACTTGCCCTGATTTCATACTTTTCCAGTAGTTTTCGATAATGTCCGCTGGTGTACTGAGAGCCTCGGTCACTATGGAATACCAAGCCCTTGGGCGGCTTCCGCAAATTATAAGCCTTGATCAGCGCCTGGCTGACCAGGCTCGTTGTCATGCGCTTGTCGATGCGCCACCCGACGATTCTTCGGGAATATAAATCCATGACAATGGCCAGATACATCCAGCCTTCTCCTGTTTTCAGATAGGTCACGTCGCCAGCCCAAACCTGATTGGGCGTTGTAGGATTAAAATTCTGATTCAACAAGTTATCCGCCACCGCATGATGGTGTTTGCGCCTTGTAGTGGGTTTGTAAGCAACGCGTTGCGTGACCTGAAGACCAAGCCGCCTCATGAGCTTGCGAACCCGGTAGCGTCCCACCTGAAAGCCTTCTTCGCGTAGATTCTTCATCATCTCTCGACTGCCCAGACTGCATCGAGAAGCTTTAAACAGTCGCTTCATTCGCCGATGCAGGTGAAGCTCATCAAAATGGATCACCGGCGCGGAGCGCCGACGCCAGGCATAGAATGCTGATCGACTTGCACGCAGAGCCCGGCAAAGCACTTTCACAGGGAAGCGATTCGACTCTGCTTGAATGAAGGCGAACTTTATTTCATTTCTTTCGCGAAGAAGGCCGAAGCCTAATGGGATGGTCTGCTCCCACTAGCCTGAGCGGCTATTCTAAAGAGAGGCCACAGAGGAGAACAGCCATGTCATTATTAATCCGGCACCGATATAATCATGCGGGCATTGCATCATGCTTATATCGGTGCCGGATTAATAAAATGGACGACGCCGGAGCAAGACGCTCAATGGGAAGAAAAGCTTAGAAAGGAGGCTGAGTATCGCAGACAAATGGCGGTCTCAGAGGATGAACTCGCTCTTGAGGAGAAGCTGAAAGAGGCATCAGCGGAGGAGCTGACCAAATATATCGAGCAAGCCATAGACGCGGAGAAGCAAAGCGGCGCTGGCGGCCAAGGAAAAGAATAGTTCGTGTCCGTATGAAATCGAGCATTGGGATTTTGGGCCATCCTAGGTGCTCGCTCCTGTTGTAGAACCCCGCTTGTGCGAGGCCTTCCATATCTGGTTTTTTTCATTTCGTACTTTGGCGATCGGGTGATTGCCTGCCCGTTAAACCGGGTGGCTTTTGACCCGCTTTTCCTTTTTCTGATTTTATGAGCGTTACCTCAGCCAGATCTCTGTGTCTTATCTGGGCGTTGGGGGGCCGAGTGATTTCCTTTGTCCTGGTGCGTAACTTGCTGCACCGGAACTGGAGAGCAGTTGGGAAGGAGCATTGCTTATGGATACGGAGCAAGAGGAAGAGGTAAAGATAATAGCCAGACAAATCTTCGAATACCTGCAGAGCCATCCGTCCGCTGCGGATTCACTGCAAGGCGTCATGCGTTGGTGGCTGGCGGGGGAGGCGGTCAGCTCTCGGGAACGGGTTCTGCGAGCGCTTGAAAGTCTGGTGCGTGAGGGGGTGGTCGGGCGTCGAAGCATAAGTGACGGCGGCGTCATCTTTTATTCACTTGAAAAGCTTTGAAGCGATCGCATGTAAGAATGTAAATGCAGCTGTAATACGCTGCGCCCTCAGGAAAGGAGTTGCATATGAAACCTGATGAATTCATGAAGAAGTACGGCTTTGTAGAAGAGGACGAAAAAGAGCACAGTCTGCAGGAAAACGCCAAAGAGCGGGCCAGGCATTTGCATCGACCTAATGCCGGAACGCCTTTTGACTGGGAGGATTGGGAGCGCTATCAGCAAGAAACTGATGAGGGTGAAGAGAAGACAAACTAGAGGCTTTTCATTGCGGATCGTGTTTTCCTGAGCCTCGTGGCAGCTCCAAAAAAAATCGACAGCCGCCCTCCGGTAGATTCTCGAAGCAGATGCGCCCCTGATGTTGCTCTATGATAGCTTTGCTGATGTAGAGACCAAGACCTGAGCCGCCGGTGCTGCGGTTGGCGGCGGTGCTGGCTTGCGCGAAGCGGGTAAAGAGTCGCTTGGTCAGTTCCTGTGGGATGCCGGGGCCTTGGTCGATGACGTCGATGAGCAGACGCTCTGGCGTATCCTTGAGCGTGACTTTGATCTCCCCACCATGAGGGGAGAATTTCAAGGCGTTGGAAAGAAGATTCTGCAGCACTTGCAATAAGCGATCATGGTCTGCGTCTATCCAGTCCGTTTCCTGGCGTTGATAACGTAGCGTCACATTCTGCAGTGAAGCCGCAGGTGAGATAGTGTCCACGGCCTCCTGGATTAGCTCGGCCGGGTTTAAAGGCGCTATGTCCAGAGTGAGCCGCCCCGACTCGATACGTTCGATGTCCAGCACCTCATTCACCAACTTAACTAAGCGAACCGTATTGTTGCAGGCCATTTGCAGCATATGGGCTTTTTGATCAGGGTTGTGATCGAAACGACCGCTTTGCAGCAGTCCTAATGAACCCTGGATGGCGGTTAAAGGCGTGCGCAACTCGTGACTGACCACCGCCACCCACTCCCTGCGGATGTGGTCGAGCCTGTCTTTCTCAGCTTCTGCGCGACGTCTTGCTTCCTCGTAGATGTGGGCGATGATGGCGACAAAGCTCATTGATGCGACGCTGGCGGACATACGTCCGACTAAAGAGTCGTCCCAACCTTTGCCTTGTATCAGCGCTAAATCGTGGGCCTTGAGAATGGTGAATAAACCGATTGCCGCCAACAGAACGACTCCCGGCGCTCGATATTTGTCGCCGACAAAGCCAGCGATCAGCGGTAACGCTGGCAGCCAGGTCAGCACGCGAGAGGTGAGACCGCCATCGCTCCAGGCGGTGGCGAGAATGATGGAGAGTGTGGACAGCAATAGCAGATCCGCCGCCAGGCCAGGTCGACCTGTCAGCCAGAGTGCAATCAAACCGGATAGCAACGACGGCGTGGCGAAGGCGACCACCAATGTGGAGGCGGTCCAGCCGTCTGTGGCGTAGCGCACCAGCGCCATCGTGGCGGCGCTGATGAAGCCATAGAACAGCAGGCCGACCAGCACTCTTTGGCGGCTTAGTTGCGCCTCGGATAGAGACGCGCCGCCAGGAATAAGTCGGTCGAGCAGACTGACGTGCAGCTCTTTGAGTCTTCTCATGAGGCGTTGCGTTCATTGCTGGACTTTCCAGTGTTCCATCCGTCGCCGTCAATGTGGTCGCTACAGAGTGGGCGGGTTGAAACCAGAGAAAGGCCAGTCCTTGGAGCGCTGGAGTCAGTCTACTGTTTAGCTATCAGTTTAGACGAGAAATCAAGGCGGTTTAGACCAAAAATCAACGTTATAGAGCGGAGTAAAAGTTGGCTTCGTCGCCGGGAGTGGCGCTGCGAGCGGTTTCAAACGCTTTGGACATGGAGTCGGCGATGGCGGCTGCGCGGGTCTTCATTAATTCCGCTTTCGGCCCGGCGTGATGGCGATCTATTTCCTGTCGCCACAGGGTAAGCCAGCGCTCGAAATGCGCTGGGCGCAAAGGGGATTTTGCGTCCAGCGCCGCGTGCGCTTCATAGACTCTGCCTTGAAAACCCGCGCGCACTCCAAACAACAGGGAGTTCCAGAAGGCGACGATGCGCGGCAGATGGGCGGGAAGGTCGATGGCGGCCACATCTGTGAAGAAAAAGCCTACCTGCTCATCGCTTAAAAGCAGGCCATAAAAGCGCTCCACGATATCTTGAATATCGTCGACGCCGGCGATGTCCTGTACAGGCTGAGTGGTCACAAGGCTTCCCCTTTACTATGTTTTTCTTATGCGTCAGCAAAGGCTTTTCGCGCGGCGCCGGGAGCTCCCCAGGCGAATGCGGCGTTCAGCAGTGCGCACATAAACATGACGGCGACAATAGGAATCAGTGTGCCGTCGGAAAGCGCGGATGACAAGGCGCTAATGGCGCCGGAAATGGTGAACTGCAGCGCCCCCATCAACGCAGACGCCGTGCCGCTGTTGCTTTTAAAAAACTGGATGAAGCAGGCGGAGCCGTTTGGCATGGCTGCGCCAAGCGATCCTACAGAAAGCATGAGCGCGGGAGCGAACAGATACAGTGACGGATAGAGGAAAACGATGGCCACCAGCAGGGCCACTCCGAAAGTCTGCAACCAGACCGCCAGTCGCAGCAGTTGAGCGGACTCCACCCAGGTCAGCAGCGCGCGGTTGGCCATGCTCATCAGGGCCATGACAGCGATATTGCCAGCGAAGAGCAGGGAGAATGCAAACTCAGATAAGTTGAACCATTCCTGATAGATGAACGACGCATGGGTCAAAAACGTCAACATGACGCTAAAGCCCAGAGACTGGATAAAAATGAAGCGCAAGGCGGCGGTATTTTTCAGAATCTCCAGATAATCCGCCAGGACGTTGCGTTTGGGTGGCGGAGAGTGTGGCGGGGCATCGGCGAATAAAGAAAACCATAACGTGACGATCACCACGCCCGTATACAGCGCCAGGAACAGGAATATCCAGCGCCAGTCAGCAAAAGCGAGAATAGTGCTGCCTAGTGTCGGAGCGATGGCCGGCGCCGCGATCATGATCAAACCGATCAGAGAAAACAGTTTAGCGGTTTCCTGTCCTTCTGTGCGGTCGCGAATGATGGCGGGCACGCTCACCGCGCACCAGCCGCCGCCAAAGGCCTGGGTAAAGCGCCAGATGAGCAGGGAGGCCAGGCTCTCGCTTTGCGACAACATGAGACAGGAGAACAGGAAGACGCCCAGGCCGGTCAGCATGATCCGGCTGCGGCCAAGGCGGTCCGATAACGGGCCGCCGATTAACTGTCCGATGGCCAGTCCCAGAATATACACGCTGATGCTGAGAGAAACGTCGTGAATATCTGCGCCGATCGCTTTGGCGATATCGGGAAAAGCAGGTAGATAGGTGTCAATGGCGAAAGGGCCAAGGGCGACCGCCATCGCCAGAATAAAGGCTAGACGTGAGTGGCTGCTGGAAGATGTCATGAGAGTCGGCTGCGCTGCGGAGCTTTGCGCAAATAAACAACAAAGCTTGGTTATAACGAAGAAAGCAGGCTAGGATGCCTAATCCTGACCGCCCGGACAAGTGGTAAATTTCGAATTCCTTATGTAATTAATTCGAATTGAAAAATTAACGAATATTGTCACCGCCATTCCGCATATTCCCTTCGGCTGATTTCATTAGTTTGGAATTGCAGTTAGATTGAACTTACCTGAAAACACAATAAAAATTGATTTTATGTTGCACGATAGATCATTTTTACTGAAAGCGAAAGACGCTCTTACTGAAGCGGATCTGCTCAATACGGAAAGCCCGTTTTACGCCAGCGTATTGTTGCGTGAGGCGGGACGCACCATGCTGATGCCGGACCGCATTGGCGCAGCCTGTTGGATTGGAAAAAGCTATTCATTGCGGGATATTCCATCTTCGCAATCGAGATATTACGCCAGATGGTTCAAGGACTTGCTGGATAGATTGCGTCAGGAACGCGTGTTTCTGGTGTATAACGATGAAGCGCCGCCACAGATGCCTATCTTCCAGCGCAGCGCCAGCGGAGATGGCATACAGGCGGCTCCAGATTGCGCTGAACTTGCGGCGCGTTTGCTCGGAGAATTGCATACCGGGACGGCTCAGAGTGCGTCAAGCGAACCTGTCTCTCATACTAATCGGTCTCGTCAGAGAAAGCAGGCGGCCTTGATGTTTGAGTAATGTTTGCACACGCGGGCAAAAAGTGGTCTTATTGCGCGCCTTTTTGTTGTCGTGGTGTTTACATGAAAAAGTTGTTCGCGCTGGTGGTGGTCGCCGGTCTTATTTATCAGTTCAAGCCGGAGTGGATTCCGTTTACCCAGCCCGAAGGCGCCTTTTACGTTGATGGCTCTCCCAGAACGCTACTGTTTACTTTTAGCGATTGCAGGCAACCCTGCGCCAAAGTCAAAGACGAATTAAAACGGAGAGGCGCCGCATTTGAAGAAGTGGTGGTGGACGCCAGTGCGGAAAATCGCCAGCTGTGGGACAGTTTCTCCCCCTATAACTCATTTCCATTGTTGATTGCCGGCAAAGAGCGGGTATATGGCGATATGGGCATTGAGGTGGCGACTGCGCTGGCGTTGAACTATGGCGAGGATTCGCTCACTTCAGAAGAACGTGAGCTGACATCCTCGCATTTCAATGCGGACGGCTCTCCAAGAGTAGTGATGTATGGCGCGGACTGGTGCCCCCATTGTAAAAAGCTGCGCGGCGAGTTTCGGGATGACGGCATGGCGTTTTCTGAGATTGACGTGGAAAAAGCGTATAACAGAGACCAACTTATCCGCACGCTGGGCATCAACGGTTATCCCGTGACTTACGTGGGATATCGTCGTGTGGTGGGGAATGACATCAAAGCTATTAAGAAAGCGCTCGCCAGTTATTAATCCTCGTTAAATATCCAAGCATCAAAAAGGCCGCTGTTGCGGCCTTTTTCACTTCAGGTTCTCCTGCAAAATATTACAGAAAAGCGCGCCCTGTTCGATGGCGTCGTCCAGCGCCACATGGGTATGGGGCAGGGGATCAAACCAATGTTGGGGCATCTTACGCTTGGCGGTTTCCCTGAAGGGCGTTTTCAGCACCGCCATCGCGTAGCTTTTGATGTCCAGCGCAGAGTGAGAAAACGGACTCTCGCCGGTGAATTTCATCAGATACCAGTAGACGAACATAAAGTCGTAGGAAGCGGGATAACCGACGAAAACCGGCTTGCCGGGCAATTGCTTAAGCCACTGCAGATACTGCTGCATGGCCTGTTGCGGCGGCAGCAGGTCCTGGCGACAGGCATCCCAGGCGGCCTGATTCTGCTCCCACCAGGCTTGCGTATCTGGATGGGCGGACGCTTCAGGGAGTGTTTCCAGGTTGGCGGAGAAGGCTCCGACCAATTCCTTTTCCGCCGTATAAGCTGCTGACGCGAAGCTCAGCATGGAATGCGGTCCGGGAATCGGTCCGTCCGCCTCCACATCGGTACTGACATAAATTTCTGGTTTCGCCATGAGTCACCTGTGCTGATTAAATAAGATGGGAATGTCATCGTGGATGAAAACCTCCATGATAGCTTCCAGCAGATATCGCTGCGCTGCGTGCAGTCCTCATGGCTTGTATACAATGGAGAGGGCGCACCTGGAAAGTTAGGCGTTTGGTAGTGACTACCTATTTTTCCGACGTTTTGGGTAGTTTAAGCTTAAACTCCAAATGCATAACCAGCGAGCGTTACTGGGTCTTGTCCAAACGTAGCGCCTCGCTAGTCATTGTGTAGCAAGCCAAAAAGAAAACCGGCCCTTATATCCCTTTCATACGTTACATATCTTCTTGTTTTCCCTAACAAAAAACCGTCAACGTTAATACTCTTTCATCTTTCTTGCAAACACTTTCCTATATGATGGCGTTTCCGTCGATGGAGTGGCGTTTATCCTTTGCTGATGCAGGTTGGCGACGGCAATTTCAGGCTTGCGTTCTATACTAGTGGCAGGACTGAAACCAAGTTTGCGAACTTTTGCAATCTGCGTTGAGGACAAAGGGATGAACGGACAAGAAAGAGTGTTGTTGGACGCCAGGCCGGGGCAGGCGGTTTATAACCGCATTACCTTGCCCTTTTACGATTCCATGGTGCTTGGCTTTTCCAATCATTTCGCTTGGCGTTGTCCATCGGCGAATCTGCTCGAACTGTATAACCGGAACCTGTCCACTTCTCATTTGGAGATGGGCGTGGGCACCGGCTACTTTCTCGATCATTGTACTCCTGCCGTTCGGCTCGAAAAGCTGACGTTATTGGATTTGAATCCAACTTGCCTGCGTTATACGGCCGGTCGCCTTTGGCGCTATCAGCCAATATCCTTAAGGCACAATGCGTTAGAGCCATTCCCTTTGGACTCACATCAGTTCGGCTCTGTGGGATTGAATTACTTACTGCACTGCATGCCCGGCTCGCCGGAACAGAAGGGCGTTGTATTTGATCACGTGAAAGCCGTGTTGGCGGAGGTAGGCGTCTGCTTCGGTTCGACGATCATTAATAACGGTGGGGAATCCCGGTTGGGCGGACTGTTGAAGATGCTCTACAACCGCAAAGGAATTTTCAGCAACCTGAAGGATACCGCCGACGCCTGGATTGAGCAGTTGGAGGCTAGGTTCAGGCGGGTGCAAACGCAAGAGATCGGCGCTGTTCTGTTGTTTTCCGCTAGAGACTGATCTTGTTGCGGTCACTATTTGACTGACGACAAAGAGCTAAGCAAACATGGCAATTACTGCAAAGAGAACCGGAGTCATCGCGACGGTAGCTATTATCTGGCTGATCGCGACATCCTATTTTGTATACCTCAGCCTCACCTCTGAAGCGGACTCTGATCGCAGAAGGGATATGAGAGAGTTTCAGCATGGCGTGGATTTCGTGCGTCGGGCTGACGGTAAATATGTGTTGATCTGGTCCAGTTCCGGATCGCCGTTGGAACCGGAGGAAGCCGACGGCGATGAATGGATACACGATGTTTATTACTCCCACATCGATCCGAAAAATCCTCAGCTTGATCCCGTCACTCTGATTTCCGCGCCGTTGGCGCAAGAGCCGGCCAGTTCCGCCATCAATGACGATGGCCATATCATGGTCACCATGGAAGACGCGTGGAATACGGAGAATGTGCTGGCGCAGACCTTCGGACTCTATGACAGCGACATGAGTCCGATCAAAGCCTATCAGCAAGTCGTCTTTGATGGCGGGCACTCCGGCCATGTGACGGCGGCCGGTAAGCGTTTTGTCGTGTTCTATTCCGAAGAATGGGTGGATGGCGGCGGCGTCGACGATCTCGGCTCTGGCGATGACGTGCTGATGGCGGTCTACGACACCCATGGCGAACTGCTGCATGAACGTGATGTCGCCGTCGGCGACCGCACCCGGGACTGGTGGCCGTTGGCGGCGGGCTCAGATCGGCGCGCTTTGCTGGTGTGGCAGCGTTTCGTGGACGACAAGCCCTACGCGCGCCTGATGTATCGCATGTATGACCCGGTGGACGACAAATGGGTGAAAGGGGAGACCGAGCTGGTCAAAACCCAGGAATATTATACCTATGATGTGCAATACATCGGCGCGATTGATCGCTTTCTGGTGACCGGCGCCTACAGTAATGGCGGCGGGTTTGCCTTTTTGATTGCTCCCGACGGCTCTATCTCAGCCAGAAACACCAGTCTGCCGCCATTGGTGCGAGAGGCCCAGCCTGCTATTCGAACCGTGAATGGCAAACTATTGGCGGTTTATCCTGCTGCGCCAGACAGGCTAATGGTGCTGTCTCTCACCAAGACGTCGATCTCTCTTGAGAAGCGCATACCAGTGGACTATCGCTGGTCCTACATCGGAACCGATGGCATTTTCCTTGATGACGGCACGGTGTATTTCGTGTCCCTGTCCGCTAACGGTCCCAAACAGCTGAAAGTCAGCGTCAACCTCGATTAATCCTCTCTCCCAGGCCGGCGGACTGAGCGCCGTCGGCGATCCCTGTCTATAGTAAAAGTGGCTGTGAATTAAAAAACGAATGGCGATTCTCATAGGGAGTGCACCAAAGCGAAAGGATCAAGGCTATGGCTACAAGACAGGTAAAGTCGGAGAAGGATAAAAGGCTGCAGGGAAGTAGATCGAAACGTCCCTTGGGGATGTTTATGCTGGCGCTGGCGTCAGGACTGTTGGGGTCTTGCGCATTGAAACAACAAGGAAACTGGATACAGGAGGGAGAGACTGTGCCCGGCGGCAAGGGCAACGTGGTGGATCTGGATCAGGGCTGGACCGACGACACCCAGGCGGCGTTTTATTTCTCCTCACAAGGCTCGCGCATCATTCCCTACAAATGGTTTCTGGTGCTGGAGCGGAAGGACAGTCAGGCGCTGTTTCGCGCAGATGACCATATGGAGCGCATGCGCTATCTGCCGTCTACGCAGGTGGGCTCATGGAATCCGGATGGATTGCCGGTAGGCTTCGTCAAAGATGTCGGAAAAGACGGCGAGCAATGGATGGGCTTTAGCTGCGCCGCCTGCCATACGGGGCAAGTCAGCTACCGGGGGCAGGAGATTCGTATCGACGGCGGCCCGACCCTGGGCGACGTGCAGACTTTCAACGCCGCGCTGGTGGATGCGTTGAGCAGCACCTATCAGGACAACGCCAAGTTCGACCGTTTCGCTATCAATGTATTGGGTGAGCCGGACATGGAAGCGAAATTCAAACTGCGTCAGGCGTTGTTGGCGCAAACGGAAGAGCTGGCCACCCGCAATCTGATCAATCACTCCGCGCCCCATCAGCCGGATTATGGCTATGGGCGGGTGGACGCCATCGGGCAGATCTTCAATCAGATTATGGTGTACTTCAACGATATGCCCAACAATGGGCATCCCGCCAATGCGCCGGTGAGCTATCCGTTTCTGTGGGGAACTCAGCAGTCGGATGTGGTGCAGTGGACAGGCTTTGCGCCTAATGGCCCGTTTGATTTCGGCGCGCTGATTCGCAATGCGGGCGAAGTGCTTGGTGTGTATGGCCAGATTAATATTCCTGACGATAAATCGGTGTATCGTTACAAGTCCTCCTTTGATATCAAAGGATTGGGTGATCTGGAGGCCTGGGTGGCGGATTTGCGTTCGCCGGCGTGGCCGACGGAGTACCTTCCTGCTGTCAATCCAGAAGTCGCGGCCCAGGGTAAAATGCACTATGACAAATACTGCCTGAGCTGCCATCAAGTGATCCCCCGCAGTCGTGAAGCGGCGGTCTACAACGCGGTGCTGACGCCCATCAACCAGGTGGGTACTGATCCGTTGGAGTGGACCAACATGATGAAGTGCTATGAAGCCGGTAAGTATGAAGGCCGCAAGAGTATGGGCATTGTCGGCGATCCCATTCCCGCCGCGACATCCGGGCTTGAACCTTTGGTGAACGCCGCAGTGGGCGGTTTGCTGGAGCACACGGCGGACTCCATTGACGCAGCCTCTGTGGACTATGCGACCGAACTGCATTCTGAGAAGGCGCGCCTGGAGAAAATCCAGGATATTCTGGGGCAGTTCAAAATCAAGCAATCGCCATCCGTCGCCTGCGGCGATAATCTTCCGATCAGTGAGGGAACATATAAAGCGCGTCCATTGAACGGCATATGGGCGACGGCCCCTTATCTGCATAACGGCTCAGTGCCGAATCTGTATGAGTTGTTGCTGCCGGCGTCGCAGCGTTCCAAGAAGTTCTATCTGGGCTCGCGGGAACTGGATGTGGCTAAGGTCGGCTATGTTTCACAGCCTCACATGACTTTGTCAGACGGCACGTTGATCAAGACGTTTGAATACGATACGAGCCTGAAAGGCAATTCCAACAGCGGGCATGAGTATGGCGCTAAAGACCTGAAAGAGGCCGAACGCATGGCGTTGGTGGAGTATTTGAAAACGTTGTGAGGCGATCTCCGTCGAGATAACCGGAGCGCCGTGAGGCGTTCCGGTCTGATCGAGTTTTGATGCCGCAGGGGAAGGATTAGCCTCCCATATGCTCCACCAGCGCCCGAATTTCTGGGTCTCTGACCTCAAAGGTCTCGAACACGCCCAACTGACGCAGGCCCGGGATAAGCCCCAGCAAGTCTTTTTTCGCCGCTTCCCGGTCCGCGTCAGAAAGGCTTGTATCCTTCATATCCCGAGCGCTGAGCATAAACGCGGCGATTGACCCTTTGCGTAAAGTCACGCCCTGATGGGCGAACATGTTTTCGTTTTCAGCAAGCACTTGTTCTGGTTTCATATCAGCAATCTCCTTTGGGGTTAACGGCTCCTGATGTGGGAACCG
Organism: Hahella sp. KA22; assembly: GCF_004135205.1. Classification (NCBI taxonomy): domain Bacteria; kingdom Pseudomonadati; phylum Pseudomonadota; class Gammaproteobacteria; order Oceanospirillales; family Hahellaceae; genus Hahella; species Hahella sp. KA22. The sequence continues at coordinate 3,287,229 of NZ_CP035490.1, forward strand.
GATTGATTTCCATGTTATTTCCTTCTAAATTGACCGGCTAACGCCAATCAGAAAATAAATTGCTCAATCCGGCCAAATTTGTGTCTTCCATACGTGCTAATGCCGGTTCGCCGGTTTTACCTCAAGATATTTTGGTGCGCCGCCTAAGATCAGAGGGGGCGGAAGAACGGGAAGGGCACTCTCATGAACATGGGCAATTGTTCTGTGTATTGCAGGGGCTGACGGTGGTGGATACGGATGCCGGGCGCTGGTTAATGCCGTCCAGACGTCTGGGCTGGATACCCCCATGCGTACGGCATGGCGCGCAGTATTTCGGCGCCATAGCGGGCTGGAGCCTTTACTTGCATCCTGATATTTGCGAACCCTTGCCAGACAAGCCATGCGTCTACGAAGCAAACGCCTTGATGACGCCTATCATCGCGCGAATTGCTGAGTGGCCCGGCGGCGAGCCTCTGGATGCTCCCCGTCGTCGTTTATTGCATGTTTTGCTGGATGAAATTCAAGCGGCGCAACAACCCGCACTGCACCTGCCCATGCCAAGAGACCAACGCCTTCTGCGTCTGAGCCATAAACTGCTCGGAGCCCCGGAAAACAACGATTCCTTGCTGGCGCTGGCCAGTGACATCGGCATGAGCGAACGCACGCTTACCCGCAAATTCCGCGAAGAAACCGGTCTGTCCCTGGGACAATGGCGACAACTGGCCAGACTGGCCCGCGCCCTCGAACTACTGGCCCAGGGCGTCCCCGTCACCCAAACCGCCCTCGACCTGGGATACGACAGCGTCAGCGCCTTTATTACGCTGTTTCGGCGTTATTTTGGGGAGACGCCGGGGCGGTATTTGAAGTAATGGTGGCATATGGCTAACGGTACTGAAGCTTTGTTTCAGAGTATTCCGACGTTATTTCGAATTAAGACAATGTGAGAACGTATTTTGCCTATGAAGGAGTGGGGTCGCTGTGATGAGTATATTTTTTTGACTCTTCTATCATTTTCTCATTTTCGAGTCTCCTAACCTCGGAGTATAAAGTTTTTTCTACTGTATCTGCGTGTTGGTCAAATAATGGTTGTCCAAATAAGGAATAAAAAAGCGCGCCAAGGTATCCATACGATATTTCAGTTCCTAAATTGAACGCGAAGATGCTGACTCCTCCAAGCACCATGAAGACAATGGAATACCTTCTTATCATTCCCTTGTTACGTACGCTTCTAATCGCCTCATTGAGCTTATCAATATTTCTCTTCGTCATATTTCCCTGATGAAACCTTAATTAGATTCGGTACGAAGAGAATACCTTTACGACACAAAGGCTTGCAAACGATTCGGCTCTGGATTGAGCAGAGTAATGGCCTTATTGTGGTGTGCAAGCGGTTCTTGGCGTCCAGGTGTTGGGATGCTGATTTCCTCATTTCTTACACACTTCTTCCGTAGTTCCTGCGGATTCGCCTCTTACTATGTATTTCACGGATCAGGAAGCGCAACGTGAACAACAGAGGTAGGTGGCTGTATGAAAAACTATTTGAAAATAAAGAGCTTAAATGAGTCGCATGGAGCGTTTGGTAAAGCGGGCGGGGCCGGTCTGGTTGCGCTGTGTTTGAGCGCGGGTTTGGCGCTGTCTGGATGTGGCGGGTCTGCGGCGGTGTCGGATAGCGCAGCGGATGATTCTTCTGGAACAGTGGTCGACGATAGTTCCTCCAGCGATTTTTCGGGTAGTTCTGGGGACGCCTTCAGCGTTGATATCACCAACGCCATTTTTACTGAAACCAGCGGCGACTGCGCTGACTATGACAACACGCTTGAAGCGTCCGTGACGGATATCCAGCGTGGACTTGGTTTTGATGCGGCGGTGACTATTAGCAGCGACTCGGACAGTTGCACGCTGACTTCCAACTCCATTCCTAACCACGATTTTAACGACGCCACCGCGCATTTCGCCAACAACGTGGCGGAGGTCAGTCAGAGCTTCAGTATTCCCAGAAACCCTTCTTCCGCCTCTTCCACCACCTCGCTCAGTCAGCGTCTGGTGAACGGCGTGATGTTGAACGGCGTCATATTGGATCTGTTGTCTGCCGGTTGCTATAACCCCTCCAGCCCTATGGCGGATTCAGACGGCAACACCGCCATTGGGTGTCCAGATACGTCCGACTGGTTATTGGACCCTCTCGGCACGGACAGCAAATTTGGCGCGGACGCCCATAACGCCCACACCCAGCCAGGCGGACTGTACCATTATCATGGCAACCCCAACGCCATGTTCGACAGCAACCCCGGACCAAACGGATCGCCGGTGATTGGTTTCGCGGCGGACGGTTTTCCCATCTACGGCAGCTATTTCCTGGACCCTGATTCAGGCACGGTGCGCAAAGCCGTGTCCGGCTACACCCTAAAGACCGGCGCCCGGGGGACTAAAAGTACGAGTAACCCGGGCGGCTCCTACGATGGAACCTATATTGACGACTGGGAGTTCACCAATGCCGGCGACCTTGACGCCTGTAACGGCATGACAGTGGACGGTCAGTACGGCTACTACGTGACGGATGCTTATCCCTGGGTGTTGAATTGCTTCCGCGGCGCGCCTGACAGCTCGTTCTACAAATAATGGGAGGTTGGCGATGAGCGCTTTCAGATTCGCATTCGCAGCGTTGTTTGCTCTTCTGACCGCCCCGGCGTGGGCGCACCAGGCTGGCGTTACCGATACCGCTGTGCAGATCGGCGCCAGTAAGGTGAAAGTTGTGTATACCGCGCCAGAGGCGGAGCTCGTCGCCGACTCAGTCATCGCTTCCAGGAGCGAAGCGATGACTGCCCTGGTTGGCGCAGGCTTTCAATTGCGTAACGATAATCGCGCCTGCGCGCTGATCGACGCCCGCTCACAGACCCTGGATCAAATCGCCTCGCGGCAGTTCGCCATGCTTTACGATTGTGGCGGCGATGTCGGCGTATTAACGGTTAGCTATCTCCTGTTGCAAGACAATGCCGAGCACAAGAACTTTGTGCGCATTGTCCTGGCGGACCGGACCGCCACGGTGGTGTTTGATAGCGATCGTAGAACCCAGGAAATCCCCGTCGCGCAGTCTTTGCGGGCATGGAGCAAAGCACTGACGGACGACTTTATGGGGGACTTGGGCGGCTCCAGCGGCATGAGCCAGTATTCCGACTATTTTATGCTGGGGCTGGAGCACATTGTTTTCGGCTTTGATCATCTTTTATTTCTGCTAGGCCTCTTGCTGCTGCCTTTAGGGTGGAAACAGCTGGCTGCGCTGATTACCTCCTTTACTGTCGCGCACTCTATTACGCTGGCGGCCTCCGTATTGAATTGGATCAGCCCACCGATGATGTGGGTGGAGGCGGGCATTGCGTTAAGCATTGTCTATGTGGCCCTGGAGAATCTGTGGGAGCTGCGTGGTGAACCGACCGCGAAAACTCTGGCTGCCCGTTGGAAGCGGCGTTTACTGGTGACGTTCTCATTCGGATTGATTCACGGCTTCGGCTTTTCGTTCATCCTGCGGGAAATCGGGCTCGGCGACCAACTTGCCGGGGCGCTGATGTCGTTCAATATAGGCGTGGAGGTGGGGCAGATCGCTATCGTAACGGCGGCGTACGCCTTGATCTATTACGCGATGAAAGACTGGAATCTGTTGCGGATGGCGCGGGTTGGCTCGTTGTTTGTGGCGGCGATGGGCGGTTATTGGCTGGTGGAGCGCTTAGCCGCCTGACGCAGGAAAACGCGGCGTCGAGCCTGTTTCAGCAGACGGTTAATCGCGGAAGAATTATTTGCGTCGGGCTGTATTGAGCGCCCCGAAAGGCGTGGATAAAATCGCCGGATTTCCAACTATCGTCGGTGAGACAGCATATGTGGCGTTCGGTTTCTTCAAGCGAGCAGGGACAACAGCAGGAACGGCGTCCAGCCTCTGGCGGCGTCAAGGAATCCAGCTTCTGGCTGAGTCAGATATTCATGTTGGCGGCGACCGTGCTGGGGGTATTTCTCGCTGCCCAGGAAGGCCTCAATCAGGCGATTGCGTTTGACGACCTGACATCCCGTCAGAACAACTATTATTTACGCAGCTCCCTGGCCAGCGAGTTGCAGAGCAATATTGCCCAGGCCAAGGAGTATGCAGCGTTTGTGCAACGGTCCAGCGACAATACGATCAAACAGTATCCGCTGCAGTTGGACCTGTTTGTGTGGGAGAGCATGCGCTATTCCTCCGCCACCCTGGAGACGCCATCGGAGTTTATCTCTGAGATTCAGCGCTTCTATCGAGAAGCCAATGACATTCGCCAGAAGATTGAGCGTAGAGTTTATAGTTCTGAGTTTGGTGGACAGGAGCTGCTGAAAGTGACGGAGCGCATGGAGAAAGACGTCGCGCCAAAATTGCGCGCCAACATCGATGGCCTGAAAAAGTCACTGGCGGACAAGGGCGTAGTGTTGGATTGAAACCGTTGCGTGGGCGACGATGTCGCCCAAAATGTTCAATTATTCCACAGACTTGCTTGCATTCTAGTGGGATGGGCTTGATCAGATTTTCTACGAGTGTTAGAACTTGATCCTGTCCACTAACGGAAAGACTTATCGCCACGCCATAAGCAAGGGATAAACTATGGTTAGCCTCGAATATCTGATGACTTCCCTGATTGTCGTATTACTCCCTGGAACCGGTGTGTTGTACACCGTATCCGCCGGATTAATGGGCGGTCGGCGCGCAGCTCTGTTCGCCGCGGTGGGATGCACTGCAGGCATTATTCCGCATTTGCTGGCCTGCGCTCTGGGGTTGGCGGCGATTCTACACGCCAGCAGCCTGGCCTTTCAGGTAGTCAAATATGTTGGCGTAGCTTACTTAATGTATCTCGCCTGGATGATGTGGAGGGACTCCGGCGTTGTCGCTTTTGACGCTTCGCCGGATGAGAAAAAAGCCACAAGCTTCGCTATCAAAGCCTGCCTGATCAATATTCTTAACCCCAAACTGTCCATCTTTTTTCTGGCGTTTCTACCCCAGTTCGTTCCCCATGAAGCCGCCTCGCCAATCTCTCATATGTTGCTGTTAAGCGCTATTTTCATGGGGATGACGCTGGTGGTCTTCACGCTTTATGGCCTGTTCGCTAACGCCGTGCGCGACTACATAGCAGGCTCTCCCAAACTGATGCAATGGACCCAGAAAACTTTCGCCGGCGCTTTCGTCGCTTTAGGCGTCAAGCTCGCGACAGTGGAGCGTTGAGAGCCTCAACTCACAGGAAGTCGTCAAAAGGAGTGAGCGTGAAAAGCTTATTTAACAAACTGGCCGGATTATTCTCCAACAGGGCGTCTGAGAGTGGCCAGGGCTCTGCGCCGATCACGCAGAATGAATCCCCGCAAGAGCAGTTCTGGCAAAAAGTTTACGATGAGCGGTCGGAATACTATGAGACCCATTTTGGCGCTCTGCCGTCGGAAATTCTAAAGATCGGCCACATGTTTGGCGTCTGGCCCGGCGGTGGGCTGTATATGATTCCCGCCAATAAACTGGGGGAAGGCATGTGGGTGTACACCACCTTTGGTTTCACCAATCCGGATATGCCCTCGGGCGTGGCGGCGAATAATGTGGACGTGGAGAAGGATGAGCAAGGTCGCGTGATCAGTAGCGCGGCGATGCTGACCCGAAAGAACGTGGCGGCGCACAACGAGGGCGTTCCCGGCTACGGCTATGAGATGCTGATGATCGCCCGGGAAAAGGCGGAATGGCCGCTTTGGTTTCTGCAGTGGACCGCCAATGCGGAGATCCTCAACGATGCGGGCATACTGGAGCGGGTCAGTAAGCATGACGGCCTGACGGTGGAGGAGATTCAGGCTGGCGAATCCGAATTCATCAATGTTTTGATCGCAAAAGCCCAGCCTCCGCTGCCGTCAACAGGAAAGCTCTCCAATGGCAATATGGAAATCCTGATCGCCACCGTGATCACCGACGAGGAGATGCGCTGGTCCATGGAGCATGGTCGGCCAGCGCTACTACAAAGATTGATGAAGGCCGGCGTGGGGCAGGTGAGCGATCGTCATCGGGCGAGTGTGGTGTGAGCCCTCTTTTACGCATGATAGCTCAAAACCCTGCATACACTTTCGTTTTACTCCGCCTGTAATTCTGGTTGTTCAATCAGATATTCATAGAAAAGCGTGTCGGAATGGCTGGAGGCGAGATAGAAATTATTTTTCTCCAGCATTTTAAGTGAGGCGGCGTTGTCTCTGGCGACGCCGCAGCTTATTTTGGCGACGCCTTTGTTTTGCCCCGCCCAACCAATAATTCCTTCCATGAGTTCCGTACCAAGCCCTTGCGACCAATATGACTCGCCTAAAATGTAGCCCAGGCGCAATTCAGTGAGCGCCAAAGGAAGCGGGATCGAGTGGAGAAATACGAATCCGACGACGTCGGAAGACTTGATTTCCTTGACGACAAACACCGGCGACTCAGCTAATCGGTCGTCCAGCCATGATATGGCGTCCTGCCGATTGACGATGCGGCGCCAGTCATCAGGAGCAAAGCGCGTTGCGTTCGGTGTGAGAATCCTCTCGATATTGCGATAGAGGTCATCGCCGTCGCCAGTGGAGGTCACGCAGCGAAGGTTATACACATAAAGTCTTTGCGTTTTGAATCCACATCGGTACATAGCGGTATACGGCTCTCTGGTGTGGCGTTAATGGGGCGATATGGGAAAGCTATCTATCCTAGAGAATGGAAATGGGGCGCAGTAGAGCGGATATAGGCATTTAATCGGCGGATTTTGGGATTTGCTGGGATGAGGGGCATCACTGAACCTCCCTTTTCTGACTACACTAAGTCAGTAGACTGACCAACGCCGCCAGTGCCAGTGCCAGTGCCAGTGCCAGTGATAGTGATAATGGATGAAACGAGCGCTTCTGCGATGTTATCAAAACGACGCCAAGGACAAAGCTTATCGACGCCATTTAAAGCGCTGCTATCTCTCTTTGCGCTAGGGTGCATGGTGTTTGCGTCAGGAGGCGTTCCGGCCAAAACAGCGCAGGAGTGGGTGGAAACGGAGTTCACCCCCTCCACTCTCAGTCGGGAACAGCAACTGCTGGAAATGCAGTGGTTTCATAAAGCCTCTGAGCCGTTTCGGGGCATGACAATTTATGTGGTGTCGGAGCCTATCGATACCCATTGGTATGAAGCCGATACGCTCGCTAAAGCCTTCGAAGATATTACCGGTATCCGCGTGGTGCATGAAATCACCGGCGAAGATGATGTGGTGCGTAAGCTGCTGGCGCAGATTGAGACGCAACACAACATATACGATGGATTCATCAGCGATTCAGACCTGATTGGCGGGCACTTTCGCAGCGGCGCTGTGGTGGCGTTGTCGGATTATATGCAGGGAGAAGGCAAAGACGTCACACTGCCGACGCTGGATATAGAAGACTTCTTTGGCCTGTCTTTTACGACGGGCCCCGATGGCAAAGTCTATCAGCTGCCTGACCAGCAATTTCCCAGTGTGTACTGGTATCGCCATGACTGGTTCAGCCGTAAGGACTTAAAGGACCGTTTTCGCAAACTCTATGGGTATGAGCTGGGCGTGCCGATGAACTGGTCCGCCTACGAAGACATTGCGGAATTTTTCACCGTGCATGTGCGGGAGCTGGATGGCCATCACGTATGGGGGCACATGGATTACGGTAAAACCGATCCCTCCCTGGGGTGGCGTATTTCCGACGCCTGGCTGGCGATGGCGGGCATGGGCGACAAAGGATTGCCCAATGGCCTGCCGGTGGACGATTGGGGCATTCGAGTGGAGGACTGTCGGCCGGTTGGCGCCAGTGTTCAGCGCGGCGGCGCTTTGGATAGTCCTGCGGCCATTTACGGCATTCGCAAATTTCTCGACTGGTTCCGGCTGGCGCCGCCAGAGGCTCTCAACGTGACGGATAAGGTGATGGGCGAATGGGTCGGCTCCGGTCTGATCGCGCAGCAAGCGTTCTGGTATACCGCCTATCTGGCGCAAATCACCCAGCCGGGCCTGCCGGTCGTCAACGCCGACGGCACGCCCAAATGGCGCATTGCGCCGTCGCCATTGGGAGCATATTGGCGGGAAGGGATGAAGTCCGGCTATCAGGACGCCGGTTCCTGGACCTTTCTGAAGAACACGCCGGAGAAGCGCCGCAAAGCCGCCTGGCTATATGCGCAGTTCACGGTATCCAAGACGGTGTCCCTGAAAAAGACAATGGTGGGGCTCACGCCGATTCGATTATCCGATATCAACTCCCAGGCGATGACGGAGCGTGCGCCTTATCTGGGGGGATTGGTGGAGTTCTATCGCTCCAACGCCCGTTACTACTGGACCCCGACGGGAACCAACGTGCCCAATTATCCTAAACTTTCTCCTCTGTGGTGGAAGTATATGACCCAGGCGTTCAAAGGAACCCAGCCAGTAGAGGAGGTCATGCATGATCTGGCGCAGGCGATGGATGAAGAACTGGCCGCGATCGGCCGCGAAGAACCCGGCCCCTGTGCGCCTCGCCTCAACCCCCAGTCCTCCAGAGAATACTGGCTTAACCAGCCCGGCTCGCCCAAACCCAAACTTAACGAACGCCCGCCGGGGAAAACCTTGAGTTATGAGGAGGCGTTAAAGGCGTGGCATTGATCAAGTAGGAAATTGCCGCGTTAGGGGCGGCTGCCAGTATTTGCCTTGTGAATGCAAAAAATCCAGATGTGCGCTAACCATGGCGCGTCGTTCATCTTGAAGCCCTGTTCTTTACACAGCTAGAATCCTCCTCCTGAATTCACTTACCAAAGGTCTATGGATATGCAGCAGCCCTCGTCCGCCGCGACTAACGACAGCCGTCGCACGCATGAAACTCAAGTTAAAAAAGAGGGAAGCGGCATCAAGGAGTCCAGTTTCTGGATCAGCCAGATTTTCATGATCCTGGCGACGGTGCTCGGCGTTTATCTGGCGGCGCAGGAAGGATTGAATCAGGCGATTATTTTTGACGACCTGACCTCCCGGCAAAACAACTTCTATTTGCGCAACTCTTTGGCCAGTGAGCTGCAGAGCAATATTGCGCAGGCGGAGAAATATGCTGAGTTTGTGAAATCACCTCCCAGTCGCAGCGCCATCAAAATGTTTCCGCTGCAACTTGATCTATTTGTTTGGGAAAGCATGCGCTACTCTCCTTCGGCGCTGGAGACGCCCAGTCAGTTTATCCTCGAAATCCAGCGTTATTATCGGGAGTTGGAAGATATTCGCGGCAAAATTGAGAGCAGCGCCTATGCGCCTCATTACGGCGCAGAGGAAATGAAAAAGCTTACGGAGCGGATGAAGAACGAGGTGCTGCCCAAGTTGCTCGCCAACATAGAGACGTTACAGCGTTATCTGAAAGATCACGATGTTCCGGTTGATTAAGTGTCCGAAACGCGTCGCGAGCGCTATTTATGGCGGGTTTCCGACATGACCCACAGGGATATGCCGTTGCTGACGCTTCGGCAGAAAGCCAGCACCGGCTTTTCGCAATGCTCCATGATATCGATAAAAGAACTGATTTGAGTTTGCTCGTCCGCGTTTATATGTGAGGGAACACTGTGATACGACAGTCCGAGGGCGTCGGCCCCGCGGCGTAGAGATTCGGACTCCGCCTCCTGATCGGGTTCATTATTGACGATTGAACGCACGCCCAGTTGGGCGGCGGCCTCCAGCTCGTCGCTTGACAGGCTGGAGGTGACGTAAAAATCAATTGCTAATCTGGTAATCGACACTGTTAACCGCCTTCTGCTTGTAATAAAGGCCAATCCCTGATGTAGGACTCTTTGTGAAGCCTTGCGAAAGCAGCTGGTTTGGCCAGCGCTTTCACAGGCTCCTTAGTTGTTGTTCTTCACCTTAACTCTCTGCGCCTTGACAGACTGCACGCCGGTCAAGTCGCCTACAATTTCTACAAACGCGCCCACCTTGAGTCCGTTTTGCGAACCGGAAGCGTCACTGATGTCCACGGAGATCCCGAGTATGGTCAGCACTTTGCCGGAGATGGCTGTTACAGGGCCTTCCACTGTCACAGCATCATCCGCGCGCAGACGTTCAATACGGGTAGCGGTTAATGGCGTGACGCCGCTCGCCGCGCGGATGGACAGTTTGTCGCCGCTGCGAATGTCATCCAAACCGAAGTAGGGCTGGTGCGCTTCGCTGCGGTCATCGAAGGCGGTCAGCTCATTAATGCTGAACGCGACCCCAAGGACGACGACCTGTTTGTCCGCTTCGCTGACTGAATCCACGGTAGCTTCGACATGAATATCATTGGCTTTCTTGAAGGTAATCGTTTGCGCCTGCAATACGCCGTCCGCGTCAATCGGACCTTCCGCTTCGATGCGGACACCGTCAGCCAAATCCTGTTTCTGACCTCTTCTGAATTTGGCGCCGGCGGCGTTGACGGGCTGACCGCTCAGGTAGAAGCTTTGTTGTGACGCAAAGTCAGTAATGATGCCTTCGTACTCCAGTCTGACGCCGCTTGCGGACATATCGCCGCGGGCTTTCAGTTTGACTTTCGCGGCGATGACGCCGGTATCTTCAAAGAAGCGCCCGTTGACTCTCACGTATTGGCCAACTTCTGGTTGCCCGTCTGAGAAGCCCTGTAGATCCGCCATGCTGTAATCCACGCTCAAATCGCCAATGACGAAGGTTCGATTCGGTGAGTCTACGCTTTGAATAAACGCATTCACCGCGACCTGTTCGCCATCGCTGTATGCGTCCGCCATTTTCTCAATGCGGGTGGCTACGACGCCTGTTGCGTTGGTGAGTCCGCTGATCGCCACCACCTGGCCGGTTGCGAGATCACTGAAGTTGAGGTTTTCGAAAACGGCGCTGTCAGGAATCAGTGCGGTTTGTCCCAGTACGCTGATCTCGGCGTTATAGTCATCGGCGTAACTCACCTGGGTGATCGGGCCGAATAAAGTTTGTTCAAAACTGACGCGACGAGCGTCGCCCGTTGTTTCGCTTGCATCTAGAGCGCCCTCGATAAGCACCACCATGCCCACTTTTAGTGCGCCTTCAGAGTAGCCGCTGACGCTGTCGATAACGATGTCCGCTGAATCGGTCTCATACTCCACGCCATTGACGAATACGCTGCCGAAGCCGCTGATTTCGCCGCGGGCGGCCACTGGCGCGCCAGTGCCTTCAATGCCGCCGTCAGAAGATGCGCCGCCGGAGCAGGCTGAGAGCAGGCTGGTCGTCAATGCCAGCGCCGTCAGGGTATAAATAATTCTGCTCATGGCTGCTCCTCGCGGGTTAAGGATTGCTCGAAATAGTATACGCCTATTCCCGCGCGAAATTTCCCGCTGCCCTGGAGCTTGGTATTGACGCCTCTGTCGTACCCGGATAACCACCGGTTTATACGTTGCAAAATTTCTTCCACCTCTTCTTTACTGCGTCCGCGTATCGCTTCCAGACACTCCATGGGGATGTCGTTGTACGCCACGGTGCGCTGGACGCGCGCTTCAGTGCGGTCCGCTTCCAGGTTGTGATCTATGGTGCGAAGCAGATCCGCGACCGCCGTACTCATAATCCTTAGTTTCTCTTTTAAATCCGTTTGCGGCACGTAGCCGTCCACTTTCAGAGCAACCCGCTTGCCCGCCGCTTCTCCCTGATCGCTGACCTCCACGGAGTCCAGTCTGATCAGCTCGTCCAGGACCGCGCGCACCGGCACGTCGCCGCCGTATAACCGCACCAGCTCTGTGAAACTGCTATCGCCTTCGTCCAGGGGGAGGGTAAGAGGCGCGCCATGCTCATCCTGAAACCGGATATCTCTGATCCAGCCGTTGACCACTCTGGAGCTTCTATTGGCGCTTTGCGCCTCGCCAGTCTCAATGGGATTGGGCAGCTTCTCCAGTCTGGCGATTTCTTTGCGGTTAATGCCGGTCAATACGGACACTCTGGAGAGGCTCTGTTTGCGGTTGGGGAGGGAAAACTCTTCCGTGGCGGCGTCAATATAGGCGCGCTTCGCGATTTCCGCGAACTCGTTGTACGACATGCCGCGCCGCAGCAGCAGCGCAGCCAAGGGTCGCAGTAATTTGTAAATGGCGGCGTACAGCGCCTGACTTAATGCCTGGTTCATGATTTGGGATATTATCGCCAAACTGTTGGTAAAAATGTGAACTGTTTCACAAAACGACTCCGATATTTGGGCTTATTATCCCAAAAGAACACAACCAACCCATAGGAGTAGATGTCATGAATCGTTGGATTGCCATAGCGTTCACGTTGCTAATCGCCTCATGCGGCGGAGGCGGCGGCTCCGGCAGTGACGACACCGCCGCTGCAGACGCCAAGGTGGGCTTGATCCTCACGGACGCGCCCAGCGGCGATTATACTAGAGCCATGATTACTTTCACGAAAGTCGAGCTGGTGGGCGATCAGGGCAAGGTGACCCTGTTCAGCGGCGAAGAGACTTTCGACTTATTGAGTCTTCCCGACTTTTACGAATTTCTGGACACCACCGACGTGCCTGCTGGCCAATACAGCTCTTTGCGCATTACCACATCAGACGTGAACCTGTATGAAGACGATGGCGCAGGCGGTGAAACCGAAGTGCCTTCCAAGCTGCCTTCCAAAGTTATCAAAGTGGTTAACCAAGGCGGCTTCACCGTCACGCCTGGCGCTGTATTGTTCATCGAAATCGATTTTGATATGAACAAAGCCCTCAAGTTCACAACCACGGGGCAGGGTAAAGTCATCATACGCCCCGTCGTATTCGCCAACATTCGTTCCGAGATCCCCAACAACAAATTCGTAAGGGTTCACGGTGATATTGAAAGCGTGGGCGACAACGCCTTTAGTTTGTGTCGCACCCAGTTCATCACCGATACGGACGCTACGCCAGCGGCCAGTTCTGAGGACTGCATGCGCGTGCGGATGGATGAGGATACCGGCATCTTCGCCAGCAACGGGCTTCCCGCTGAGGCGGCGTCACTGGTTGAGGGCGATGAAGTGACGGTCATTGGTCGCCTGGTTCGGACCGTCGCCACGTCGCCCGACATTGATGATGCGAACTTGCCGGAAGAAGGATACTGCATTGTCTGGTATCTGGATCGCACCGTGGAAGAGCAGCCTGCCGCGCAGTTGTGCTCAACAATCACTACCGTGCCTGAGGGAGCGGTTCTGGTTAACAGTCAGGGCGTCGTGGATGCTCATATCTTCGCTATCAATGCGTTGACCATCGAAGAAGGTCTGTTGACCGCATTCAGACGCTACTCCGGTGAAGCGGCGTCCACAGTAGACGTGGATACCAGTCGCTTTAATGTCGCTCTGGATGAAGGGCAGGGCATCGCGACAGATACCCCCATTGCCGTGCAGCTGTTCCCGAAAACCCGTGTCTTCAACGATGTGGGAACCGAGCTGACGCAGGCGGATATCCAAGCGGGCCTGAACGCTCTGATTGATGCGGTGCTGGTACTGCCGAGCGGAGAGGATAACTACCTGCGTTCGCCGTTCCTGGTGCTGAGCGAGAACGATGAAGAAGCGGGCGTCAGCGGCGAGCTGCTGTCCGTGGATGGCGATAATCTCCGTCTGACAGTCAGCGGTGATGCTGGCGATCAGTGTGTTGACGCCGCCGGCGCCAACATCTATCTGGTCGTCACCTCTGGCGATGAAACCACTAAGATGTCCGCTGCGTTCAGTGATCTGGCGGCGGGAGACACGTTGGATATCTTTGGAGAGGAAGATATTGCGGACGGTTGTTTCAACGCGGAGACAATCTTTATCTATTAAGGATAAGCGATTGATCACGGGACGCTGAAAAACTGGCGTTCCCGATACACCCGCGCCGGCGAGCAGGCATTATCTGTTCGCCGGCGCGGCGTTTACAGCAGCTCCCAATCCCCCTGCACCAGGCGGAAACATTGCCCCTGTTCAGGTAGATAGACATCTTCGCGCTGATAAATCAGGTCGCCCAAACGGGCCTTTTCCTGTTCCAGAACCTGATACAGGCATATCAGGCTACCGGCTTTGAAAGTCAGGCCATGATAGGCCTCCCAACTGCCGTGAAAATCATGTCGGTCTTTTTTAATCGAACGGCATTCGAGAAATATCAAATCCGCCTCGCCAGCCAGACGTAAGGGCGCTTCCAGCAACACGCCTTCTCCATTGAAGAACAGAGCGCCGTTAGGCCCTGACAGCAATAGGGCGCGATTGGGCGCGGCATGCTGGGTCATGGCGGTGGACAGATTCCAGGGGCCAACGGCGAGCCCTTTATCTGACTGCTTCCAACGCAGTAGAAAACAGAGCCGTTGCTCAGGCCAGATGGCGTAATTCAGCAGATTTTGCAGCAGGGGGCGATGGCCGTGAGGCGTAATCAGCACCAGAGGCTTGGTGCGTCCCCTGGCGTGCATCCAATTTACCAGGGTAATAAGGCCGGCGGCGTGGTCCGGGCCGCAATGGCTTAGCAGAATGGCGTCGATATCCTCAATGGCGGTTTCTCGCCGCCACAATGCCTGAGGTACGGTAGGACCGCAGCCGATCAGCATTTGAAAACGCTCTTCCGTGACGAGCAGGGATGAGTTTACCCGGGTGCGGTCGTAAGCTTCTCCGCTCCCCAACACTTCAATGTGCATAGTTTTCCTCATAAATCCTGGGGCCTGAACGGAATGTCTATGTTCCGTTCATTCCAACGAGCGATGACGGCGTCGATCATTCTGGGCTTCGCCGACGCATCAATGCGGCCGCTCATTGTAACCAAATACAACGACGTCAGGGCAACCCCCGTTACGTTGCAAATTGGATCAGGCGTTGTAAGTTAATTTATTGAATTTAAAAAAGATACAGAACGGCGGCGCAAGGCCGCCGTGAGGGAGATCAGGTTTGCGGCGCGGAATCTCCCGGAGCGCCGGCGAACTTGTTGATCAAAGGATTGGCGTACATTTCCAGAATGTAGCGTTGCAGCAGGTTAGGGTAGCCGCCGACCCGATCGGAGAACTCCGAGGCTTTTTGCCCCATCTCATCCCGATCCAGATTGTCCCAGGCCTGTCTGGCCTGTCCCGCCAACTCCTGCAGACGATGCAGCGATTCCTCCTGTAAATGAGCGAAAGACTCGCTCAGCGTCTTCAATTGCTCAAACGCCAGAATATTGGAGGGGAATAGCTTGTAGTTGCGGGTAATCTGCCGGTCGATCGCGGCGGCCACTTCTTCCGCATTCTCAAAATCCTGTTGCAACGGCTCGCCGAAGGCGATGTGCACACGACCTTTGGGACAGGAGATGCCGCGAATGATGCTGGTGATGTCCTCGCCTTCGCCCTTCACATATTCGGACTGCTCCCGCGCCTGCAGTTCTTTCGCTTTGAGCAGATCACAGGGATCGTATTCATAGGAAATGGACACCGGCACGATATTCATGCGTTTGATGGTGTCGGCGAAGGCCATGCCTTGCTTGCGGCCATAAATATTAAGCATCTTGATGATGGCCGGATCGGTTTTATCCAGGCCATTCTTTGCCCGGCCTTCCCGCTGTGCGATCCAGATGGAGCGATTTTGCGACAAGGTGTCGTCAATATAGGCGGAAAGCTGGGTTAACGCCTGCAGTTTGGCCTTGTGCCCCTCTACCGAGCGCTTGACCGTAAAACTCCGGTTGAGACGCATGATGTCGGACACCAGGGGGTTCGACAGCAGGTTGTCGCCGATGGCGATTTCCACGAGTTCGCGACCGGATTGATACAGCGCGAAGTTGACCAGCGCCGGGTCCATGGCGATGTCGCGATGGTTGCTGATGAACAGACAGGCGCGGTCCTTGGGAAGCTTGTCCAGACCTTCATAAGTGAAGCCGGAAGTGGTTTTCCTGACGGTGTTGGTCATGAACCCCGCCACCATGTTCTGTACATCGTGTATCGTATTGATTCTGCGCAGATTGTGCTGCAGATTGCGTCTTACCAGGAACGAGGTGAGACTGCGGCAGTATTTGGATAACCTGGGAAACTTATAATGTTCTATGGCCCGGACGAGTTGCTCGTCATGGCGCAGCCGCGAGATCACCTGAGGAACTTCATCATCCCGATAGGGACGAATATCATCAAATGTACTCATGAATTATATTTATGCTCATGCTTATTGGACGCGCAAGTGTCTCATTTATGTTTCAGCCGGTCCATTACAAAATGTACGTGGAGCGCTGGGTTAATGGGCGCTAAGCGCTTGTTTATTTGAAATATTCCGCCCACTTTTCATCCGCTTCGTCACCGAATAGAATCCGGCAGGCCTCCAGCAAACCCTGGGCGTTTTTAATTTTATCACGCCGCACCACCAAAGATATTTTCGATCTTCGGCGTAGAAAGTCATCCAGTTTGGTCACCATTTCCCGTCGCGCCGCCTGTTCTATCTCGCAACGCAGGTACTCCGCATTCTCGATCAGCAACTCCGCCTGCCTGGGATCGGCGCGAATAGTCTCCAGCAGGTCGAAGGCGTGCGCAGCGTAACGTCGCCACAGCCTGGTCGACAGTTTTTCTGAAGAGGACGGCGGCGTCAGGTTGTCGAGATCCATGAGTCGGGCCTGATGCATGAACTCCTCTTTCACACGGTTGGGAGGCTCTCCGTACCAGATTTTTTCGGGATAGGGCGGATACATCCCAAGCGCGGCGGCGGCCTGACAGATCTCATCGCCCACATTCAGACAATCCGTGAGCTTGCCGCCGAAGATACTGATGTGGCGGGTTTCGGCATTGACCTCAATCACGTGTTTGCGCGACAACTGCAGCCAATCCGTTTTGGCGCCATTGTCGCCTTGCACCGCCAAAGGGCGAACGCCACATCGTTCGGCCACCACATCGCTTTCCGTCAATGGTTGCGGCAGACGTAAACGCGCATTGATATTGTCCAGCACGAACTTGCGATCTTCCGGCGTCACTGTCGTATAGGGCGACTCCATACGCGTGTCTGTTGTGCCAATGCAGGTTTTCGGCCCCATGGGAATGACGAAAAACAGGCGGCCGTCATCGGCGAAAAAAGTCAGCACCCGCTTGTTATTCGTTATGCGGTCGACAATCAGATGGATGCCTTTGGAAAAGGCGTGTCGATATTTGGTGGTTTGTCCTGTCAAACGGTTGTGGTCGTCAACGAAGGGACCACATGCGTTGACCAACAACCCTGCGCGGATCTGAAATTCTTCCCCGGAGATATTGTCCCGGGCATCGATTGTCCAGATGCGGTCCGCCCAGCGTGCGCTGACGGACTCCACGTAATTGGCCGCGATGCAGCCGTAATCCATGGCGCGGCGAATGAAATTGAAGACGAAGCGGGCGTCGTTGTCATGCAGAAAGGCGTCAGAATACTCGAAACCGCCTGTGCTGCCCCCGGTATTCACGATAGGCTCTTCACGACCGATTCGCTCCGGGGTCAGATAGTGAGGGAAGCGCGTGAAGCCATTTCCCATAAACCAATACAGCACTCCGCCCAGATAGAGAAACCAGGGAGGATAGCGAAATCCTTTTTTAATTGTGGTGAAGAAGCGGATTTCCTGCACCGTGGAGGGGTAGCTGCGCATTAACTTGTTGCGCGACATACAGAGTTTGCGCACCAGACCGAACTCGTAGGTTTCCATGTACTTGATGCCGCCCCAGGCCAGGTTTGAAGACTCCTGGCTGGTGAAGCCGGCGAAGTCGCCCCGATCTATGAGGGCCACTTTCAATCCCCGTGCGGACATGGCTGCGGCGGAGACTGCGCCATTAATGCCGCCGCCGATCACCAGGGCGTCGAAACTAAGACGTCGGAGTTTGCTGAGATTATTGTCTCTAAGCTGCATGAAAACCGGGTTCCTCTGAATAGGAAGTTCGACGGTTGTGGTTATCTTTTATCCAGTATTGCAGGCAAGAACGGATTTCGCGAATTCCGCTAGCCCTGCGCGAGTCTGGAAACCAGGAAGTCCACTGCGGCTTTGACTTTGGGAACGGCGTATTTGGGGCGTTGATAGAGCAGATAGATGCCAAGTTGCGTGGCGCGACTGACGTACAGGGGGTAATCCAGTTCAAGTGTTTGAAATCCGGCGGGCAGCGTATTGGAGCGCCACACCCAATTCGGCATCATCGCCAGCCCCTTGCCGTCGCTGGCCCACTGCCGCAGCAGACGGGGAGAGCTGGTGATCAGGGCGGGGCGGATATCCACCTGTCGCCAGCGACCGTTGATGTTGGCCTGCCAGTAAAGCACTTGATCGGAAGTACGGAAGACGAGCGCCCGGTGTTGGCTTAAATCCTCAATACTTCGCGGCATTCCGTATCGTTGCAGATAGGCGTCGGAGGCGGCCAGTGAGAAGTTATTGTCGTCAATATATTTGGCCACCACCCGCTCATCTGGAATCTGTCCGGCGCGCACGGCGATGTCCACTGTATCCCGCATGATATCGACCACCTTATCCGTCAGGTCAATATCAATGATGATCTCGGGATACAGCGCCTCGAACTCAGGCAGAATCGGCACGATGCGGCTTTCACCGTAAGAAGAGCTGCAGCTGATGCGTAATACGCCCGAGGGCTTGCTGCGATAGTTGACGATGAGCTCGTCCGCATTATCGAGACCCCGCAATATCTGGCTGCAGTGCTGGAGATAGATTTCGCCGATTTCCGTCAGTTTCACAACCCGGGTGGTGCGGTGCAGCAGACGTGCGCCCAGTTCTTCTTCCAGAGCCTGAATCTGGCGGGTGACGCTGGATACGGGGATGTCAAAGTGTCGCGCGGTATCGCTGAAACTACCCGTTTTTCCCACGTGGTCGAAAAAACGCAGCGCTCTAAGTTTATCCATAGGCTCTATATTTTTGCTGAAATGACAAAAGTTATTTGAAATTTAGCATATTTATCTTTCTACCAGGCAAAAATAAACTGGTTTCAGAATTTGATGATTAATAAACCTTCTGCACATAAGGAGCGCGCCATGAGCTACAAAGCAGTCAAATTAGTGAAAAGACCTGAAACAGACATCACGACGGCTTGTTTCGAGCTGGTGGAGCTCGATACGCCTGAGTTGGAATCAGGGCAAATCCTGATCAAACAGACGCATATGTCGCTGGACCCGGCGATGCGCGGATGGATGAGCGCGGCGACCGACAGCTATATACCTCCGGTCGGCCTGGGCGAAGTCATGCGCTCCAGTGGTGTTGGGGAAGTCGTAAAATCCAGAAATGATAAGTTTCCCGTCGGCGCCAAAGTGGCGGGTATGTTCGGATGGCGTGAATATCTGGTCAGCGACGGCGAAGGCGTCTCCATCATGCCGCAGGAACTGCCTGCGGAAGCGATACTGTCAGTGTTGGCGTTGCCCGGCGTGACCGCCTACCACGGATTGATGGAAGTAGCAAAGCCCAAGGCCGGCGAAACGCTGCTGGTTTCGGGCGCGGCGGGTTCAGTAGGCTCCCTGGTGGGGCAAATCGCCAAAGCTGAGGGATTGCGGGTGATTGGCGTCGCTGGCTCGCAGGAGAAATGCCGCTGGCTGGTAGAGGAACTGGGCTTTGACGCCGCTATCAATTACAAGACGGAGGATCTGGCGCAGGCGGTGAAAGAAGCGGCGCCGAATGGGATCGACATCTATTTTGAAAATACAGGCGGTCCTATTCAACATGTCGCCATGGCCAATATGAACGCGTTTGGCCGTATCGTGGTGTGTGGCGTTATCGCCGATTACAACGCAGAGACCCCTGCGCCGGGGCCGAGCTGGACGCAGATTGTGAAGAAGCGCCTGAGTATCCAGGGTTTCACGATGCCGGATCATATGCATCGCTTCGGCGAGCTGTCGCAAAAAGTCGGCGCATATCTCCTGGCGGGGAAAATCAAATACCGCACTCACGAACTGAACGGTCTGGAAAGCGCGATAGAAGGGATCAATCTACTGTTTACCGGCGCTAACGAAGGCAAGTTGTTGGTACGTCTGTAATCACGATTCTCGTCGTTATATTTCTCCGTGCGCCGCCGCAGAGGTTGCGGCGCTGCGGAGAGATGTAAATTTTATGTAAACACTGCCCGCGCTTTTTTTACAAACTCATGTCTGATGTCTTTGAGTCCGTAACCGTATTCTGACTCCAACGCAACAACATTGCTTTGAAGGAGCCAGAACATGAACATCGTATTTCGTCCTACACCGTCCTCATCAACAAGTTCCGCTGATAACACCGGCCTTACACCATTCCGCAAAGCGCTACTGGCGACAGCGATGTTGGCATGTTGCGGGTTTAGCGGACTGGTATGGAGCGCTGAAACACAGGTGGAAAATGTTCAACCCATTACACAGGCGGTGACCCAGCCAGCCATCAATGCTCCGCGTATTCAGTTAGCTATTTTGCTGGATACGAGCAGCAGTATGGACGGCCTGATCAATCAGACTCGCAATCAGCTGTGGAAGATGGTGGACGAATTCTCCAAGGCCAAGAAAAACGGCGTCACGCCAATACTGGAAGTGGCGGTGTATGAATACGGCAACGATGGGCTTTCTTCGCAAAATGGCTACATTCGCCAAGTGACTGGGCTTACCAGAGAACTGGACCGCGTGTCGGAGGCATTGTTTTCTCTGACTACCAATGGTGGCGATGAGTTCTGTGGGTACGCCATCAACTCAGCCGTCAAACAGCTGCAATGGAGTCAATCGTCCAATGATATCCGCGCCATCTTTATCGCCGGTAACGAGCCTTTTACGCAAGGCCCGGTATCCTTCCGGGAAGCGATCGCTCTGGCCAAACAGAAAGATATAACCGTCAACACCATCTTCGCAGGCGCCTATAACGAAGGCGGAGAGAGCGGTTGGCGGCAGGGCGCGCAACTGGCGGGCGGCAATTACATGAGCATCGATCAGGACCAGCAGGTTGCACAAATAGAAGCGCCTCAAGACAAAGAAATCGCCATCCTGAACGCCAGGCTCAACGAGACCTATGTGCCCTATGGTGCGGGAGGCGCCGCAGCGTCCAAGCGACAATACGAGCAGGATGCGAACAGCCAGAATGTCTCACTCGGTTTGCTGGCGCAAAGAGCCAAGTCAAAAGCTTCCGTTGCTTACGATAACGCAAGCTGGGATTTAGTGGATGCCTACGAAGCCGGAGATGTGGCGTTGGAGGAAGTCGAAGCGGAAGCACTGCCGGAACCGATGGTTGGGATGAGCAAACAAGAAAAAGAAGAATATATAGAAACGAAGAAAACAGAGCGCAAGGTATTGCAGGACAAAATTAAAGCCTTGAGCGACGAGAGAGATGTTTATATTGCGGAGGAGAATCGTAAAGCGGCTAAGTCAGACGGCAATACTGTCGATGAAGCGCTGATCTCCGCCATTCGTAAGCAAGGCGAACAAAAAGCTTTCGAATTCAAGTAGGTCATCTTCAACTTTATTCAGGACGGGACACTACATACAAAAAAGGCAGCCTAAACGGGCCGCCTTTTGCGTGCAAGACGATAAGACTTACAGCTCGTAACGCAGACCTGTGTTGATCTGGTAGGCGCTGCTATTGTCATAGCTGACGTTTTGCTGGTAATCGATAAACGCTGAAACGCCATTCTTCATGACAGCCACTGCGCCCAGGTTGAAGATGTAGTACAGGCTGTCTTCGCCATCCGGGCTCAACTCAAACTTGGTCGCGTCAGAGTCGCCGATAAAATGGAACTTGACTGGGCCAAAGTTAGTGCTGGATTCGCTTACCGCAGAAGCCTGGAAGCTAGGCTGCAACACGCCCCAGTTGTAGCTGACGGGATAGGTGGCTTCAAAGCCGGCGCTGGTTGTCATCTGGTCGAGGTTTTGCTCTCCGACGTGCACGGACCAGCCTTCGCCGCCGCTTTCGTCAAAGCTGTCGATTTCCGTGTTTGAGTAGTTCAAACGCAGGAATGGCTGTACGGACAGCGCGCCGCTGTTGAACATAACGCTGGCTTGCAGCGCGAGATTCAACTGTTTGCTGTCAGTTTCGCCTTTTGCTGTGGCTGAAAACTCAGAGCCGGATTCGGTATAGTTAATGCGACGCTTGGTGTTGTAGTCGCCAGCGCCGTAACCCACCTGCATATCCAGACCGAAATTACCGATGTAGTAAGAACCATAACCAGTCAGGTTATAGGCGTCTGCATCCACTCCGCCGCCGCTTTCAGAGAAAGACAGGTCGTTCTGTCCCCATCCCAGGGCGGCGCCGACTAACAGATTCTGGCTAACGCGGTAATCGGAGCCCAGAGTAAATCCGTCGTTATCATATTCGTATGCAGACTCACGATCAGTCCGGTCGTGCTCTACTGACTCACGGTGCAAGCTCAGGAACACGCCAAAAGGAGAAGTCTGGGCGTCGCCAGCGGCTCCGCCGCTCATGACCTGCTCACCCCAGGTGCGGCCGTTCACGGTCACTTGAATGTTTTCGTTATCCTGGCGCAAAGAAGACATGCGCTTGAAGATACGGTTGGTGTGCGCTTGTGAAGTTTCGGAAGCCACTCGCAGCAGAGATAAAGTTTCTTCCGGCGCAAGCTGGTTGATGATAGAGCCGACTTTCGTTGGGTCATCGGTCGCTAATTCGTAGAGAACAGCGCAGCGCTGCGCCAGCTTTTCTGCTTCACCGGTAGCGTCTTCAGGAATTGAACCGCAAATGGCGTCAAGCACTTTGGATACTTGACGGTCGTTTTCGTTGTCTGTGAGAGGAAGCAGCTCAGATGTCGGCGCTTTGGTCACAGTTATCGTAACAGTACCTTGAACTTCTACTGGTTCATCGCAGCGGGCTTGAGGACTTCTTGCTGCGGGAGGAGGCGATATATACTCTCCGCCGTAGTCACCACCATAATCGCCACCGTAGTCACCGCCATAATCACCACCGTCACCTGGAGTACATTCAATGACGTCGACTATTCTATATGTGAATGTATCCTGGCCAACGAAATCTCTGTCTGGCGTATAACGTAATCCGGGACCATCTGTATAGCTGACTGTACCGTGTTGAGGGGGCTCAAAGCCCAAAAGTTCGATGTTGTCGCCATCGGGATCTGAATCATTCGCGATGACATTAATGTAAGCGAAGCTGTTCATCTCAATAGTTGCAGCGTCGCTATTAGCCACGGGAGCGGCGGCATTCGCCAAGGGCGCCATCGCAGCGCCCGCAAGAAAATACAGGGGCAATTTGTTCCGTTGCATGTTTAACCTTAGCTGAATAATGTAGTTAGAATTTTGGGTCGCACATTGTACGTAAAATGGGCGCTAAATTGAAACTGGGGGAACTACTATAAAACATGAGCAAGTTGGTATTTTGCTGGGAATTAGGCGGCGAACTAGGTCATTTGGCGACACTTTCTGAACTGGCGCGTGAATTTGTCAGCCATAATCACCAAGTGACTGTGATATTGAAAGACCTTTCAAAAGCGCCGCTCTTTTTTGCGGATACTCCCGTGACAGTGCTGCAAGCTCCGGTGTGGCCGGCTAAAGGCAAAAAAGAGCCGCCCAGTAGTTGCATCGCGGATATCCTGTTGAAGAGAGGCTACGAATCGGTGGAGGGGCTAGCCACTTTGGTCAGCGCCTGGCAGACGTTGTTTCGACTAATACAAGCAGACGCCCTTTTTTTTGATTTTGCTCCAACCGCGATGTTGGCGTCGCAGTCGTTATCCATACCCAAGTTTACGGTAGGCGCTGGATTCAGTGAGCTCTCTCCGGGACAGCCAAACCCGAATATTCGCCCTGAAACCGCTGACTACAAACAGGTCTATGAGGCTGAATCAAGGGTGGTGGCCAATATGAATCCCTTGGTGCAAGCAATGGGACTGTCGCCATTATCGTATTTATCGGACTTGTTCCAGGTTGACTCAGCGTTTATCGCCAGCTATTCAGAGCTCGATTTTCAGGCGGCGCACCGGCAGCACTCCCTGTATTGTGGTCCGGTTGCGGGAGATTTTCCGGGAGAAATTGCGGTGTGGCCGCATAACGCCGGGAAGAAAGTGATCGGCTATTTGAAGTCATTTTATCAGCATCTGGAAAATGTATTGGATGGCATCAAACGCCTTGGTGAAACGGCGCTGATTGTCTGTCCGGGTATTTCTGAGGATCTTATCTCGCGATATCAGAGTGATGCTTTGCGAATCTACTCACATCCTGTCGCTTTGGATCAAGCGTTGAGTGAAGCGGACCTGTCGATATGCCATGGCGGCATGGGAATGCTGGCGAAAAGCGTTAAGGCTGGCGTTCCTATAGCTTGCTTGCCCACTCAGCAGGAGCAATTTCTCAACAGTCGGTGCGCCAGTGAAAATGGCGTCGGAGAGATTATTGACGGAGAAGATGTAGGTGCATTGGTCAGCAGCCTGCAGAGATTGCTTACCTCAGAGGGGATACGATCCCGGGCCCGCGAGTGCGCGAACAAATACGCAGGGCGGCCGCGAGGCGCTGAATTGATTCGCCAGCGGGTCGAGGCCGTATTGACCGCAAGGGAGCGAAAGTCTTGAGAACAGTCGTCATCCAGTCCTTCCGTACCCATGATGTCCCGCCCTGGGTGGAAAAGTGTCGACGCAGCGTGGTTCAGTGGGCGCAGCTTCAGGGCTACGAGTATCTCTTTTACGACGATCGTTTTTTTGATTGCTTACCTGACTGGTATCGAGCGCAGACAGGCGGTCAAATTCATCTGATGGCGGATCTGGCGCGCTTGGAGCGTGCGGCGGAGCTGCTGGCGGCGGATTATGAACGTGTCATCTGGGTGGATATTGATGTATACATTGGCGCCCCTGAACGTTTAACCGTTGCTGATTCAGATAGTTTCGCATTTTGTCGGGAGGTTTGGATCAGCGAGAGCGAAGGCGCGCTGCATCGATATCACAGGGTGAACAATGCAATCGCCGTTTTCTGTCGCGGGAACCCGTTTCTGGATTTCTACCGATACTCCTGCAAACAGATGGTGCGCCACGACGAAACGTTGCGTCACGTGACCATTGGCACGTCCTGGTTAACACATTTGCATGAACGGGTGCGCTTTCCCTTGCTGAACCACGTGGCGTTGCTCAGCCCCTGGGTTTTGCAGGACTTGAGTCGAGGGGAGGGCAGGTTTCTGGAACTGTATCGTCAGGAATTTGCTGCGCCGGTTTATGCGGTGAATCTGTGCCTGACATTTCGGAATAAGAATCTGACGGGACGAACGGTGACGGATGGAGATTTTGAACGCGCTATTTTGCATTTTGCGCGTTTGGGGACGGAATAGCGCCCAAAGACGCTATTCCTTTACAAAGGTATGCCAGGTATTTTCGGCATCAACCGCCGTTCGGGTTGAAAGGCTGGCCGTTAACGGTTAACCCGCCTTTGGCGAAGCCGACTTTGGCGCTGTACTGAGAAGAGGCTTCATCGTAGTTCAGCAGTCCCATTTGGACATACATTTGCGCCATGTTGGAGAACTGCATGAGCAGCATCTTTTTCATTTGCGCTTTGTCTTCGTCA
The DNA here is from genome assembly GCF_004135205.1 of Hahella sp. KA22. Classification (NCBI taxonomy): domain Bacteria; kingdom Pseudomonadati; phylum Pseudomonadota; class Gammaproteobacteria; order Oceanospirillales; family Hahellaceae; genus Hahella; species Hahella sp. KA22. Next base: position 3,312,554 of record NZ_CP035490.1, read on the forward strand.
GTCAGCTCCATTGTCTTGCTTTGAGCAGCGACCATGACATCCGCATAGCTGCTAACCAAGGCTTCATCCAGTTTGCCCTCAGCGTTTAACAGCACGTTCGCCATCAGGACCTGCGGCTGTTCTTTCAGAACGTCGGCGGATAGCTGGTCAACGCCATCCATACGCAGATCTGCGTTGGCGTTGAAGCTGTTTTCGCCCAGCTTAAGTTCCCATTTGTCGATCTTAATATCCGCTTTTTTCGCCAGGGTAATCAGGTCGCCCACAATAATGTCTTTCTGGTTTTCCAGTTCGGTCAGAAACTGGTCAGGATCGGTGGAAGCGGTAGTTTGGGTGTTGATTTGTTTGATGACGCCCACTAAGCGGTTAGTGGCTTCTGTTTCAAAGTTATTGAAGGACAGATTCAGAGCCATGGAGCCCACATCCATTCCGTCATACAGCATATCGTTCACATTGATGAACGCGGCGCTGCTCAGCAGATTTTCTGCGATGGTGTCTTTGCCTTTCAGCGTAATAGTGCTGACGCTGAAGTTCTGGCCGTCTTCACTGCCGATTTTGATGTCGCTGATAACCTGCTCGGATGAGCCTGCCCACAGGTGTTCCAGAATTTGGTTTGCTTCCATTTTCAAGGTGTAAGAGCCAACTTTCACGTCGCCGACTTTTTCACCATTGTGAGCGGCTACATTGAGGCCCTGCCAATTAATGTTCGCCACCACGTGATCGCGAGCAGGACTGACACCGATAACGCCCTGCATCGGCGTGACGTTAATCTTTATCGACTTTCCCTCTTCTTCTTTGTCCACGTTGATAGGCTTGGAAGAGAAAGTGATGGTGTTGGAGCCATCGATTTTGAAGGCGGACTCAATCGTGAAGGGGCCTTCTTCGCCAAACTGTTTGGTGTAGAAATCCGCCAGTTCTTTTTCTGAAGCGAAGACTTCCGCTAAGCCGCAGTCCGCCTGGTTTTGCAAAGGCATGACGCGAGTGGTTGCGGTCAGCAGTCCGCCTTTCAGCAAAGTCATATAGTCGTGTTTGATTTCTGTCACCAGGTCCAGACACACAGGCTGGTCGCCGCCAGTACCCATCATGCTCTGGAATTCGGGGGAAAGTTGCAGACGGTTAATCGCCTTGGAACTCAGAAAACCTTTTTCGTATTTTTGAACGGTCAGTTCAACAGGCAGGCCATTAAAGGCCAGATATGAAGAAACGTCCTGTACGCCAGCGTCGAAATTCTGTTCGGCTTTATGTGCGATGACAAAGGGAGCCGCGGCCACTGCAACGGCGATGGGCGCCGCTAACCATATTTTTTTCATATCGAATTTACTTATGTGAAGGTGTGTGACTGAGTCATTCGGCTTAGACTCAAGCTTACAAAGGGCGGAAATTCTAGCCTTTTTGGCGGGGATGTCTATATGGGGGACTATCTATATCCCCCAAACGGGCGTTAGGCGGCGTCAGTCGAACCAGTTATGGGAACCGCCGGAATTGTGGTATTTGGGAAAGTCGGAAAAGGAGCTGCGCAGGGTATCGATAGAATCCACCCGGATAAAATCTTCTTCCTGAAAGAACGACGTTTTGGTTACCGGCTCGTTGACAACCTTAACGACCCGATAGGTGAACTCATTGATTTTACTGACCACCTGCGCTGTTTTGACGATTGCTTTCCCCGTCAGCTTCAATGCTTTTTCCAGTCTCGGGTCGAGACCGCTGTCTCCGTCTTTTTCAGCTTCCTTTTTAGATTCGTCAACTTGTTTGGGCGCTTTTTCCTGCATCTGCAAAGTCACTTTGAACGGGAAACCGGTGACTTCATCCGGGATTCTCAACTCAGTGTATCGCAGCCAGTCCCGGGGAATGCCCAAGTGGTCACAATGAATCGTCGTGTATAGCTCTGGCGAGACAGAATCAGGTTGTGTGATGTCTAACTGCTTGCATTGGTATTCGTCATAAGTTACCGGGTCCGGTTGCGCAACAACGAGGGTGTCCTTCTCTTTTTGTGCGCCATTGAAGTAGGTTCCGAAACCGAAGCGATCATAGTCCATAACGCTCCATCGCCCCTGACTTTCCATGTATTCCAGATATTCTTTGATGCTGACTTGAGTAAAGTATTTTTCTGACCCGTTGCGACGAAACATCAGTACGGAATCTTCCAAAGGGTAAACAGTGACGCCGGAATAATCGTTTTTGGAATGAACCACCACTCTTTGAATGGCGTCATGATCGACGGTATAGACGATATCGTCCCTCGTGACGTACTTCAGGAGGTCATCTTCCTGAATCGCGTAGATGTGCCCTGTGAAGACTGATTGGGCCGCACTGGCCGCTGGCGTGGATTCCTCAGCCTGAACAGCGACGCTGACAGTTGATAACACAGCGCTGAGCAGTGAACTAAGGAAAAACAGTGAGGATTGGAGGTGTCTGGGCATAACGCGGGATCATTGCTAAGTGTGAGTGAAAATCGCTGGGGAGTTATACCCAATCCCTGGGGTCCACACAATAGTAGTTGCGCAGTTCGCGAAACAGCTCAGGGTGTTTCTCCGCCATTTCCTTGGGCTTTTCGTAGAAAGTTTCCGTGGCGACGGCGAAAAACTCGGCGGGGTTGGTGGCGCCGTAATTGTCCATGACTGACTTTTTCCCTTTGAAGGCGCTGTCGCGCAATATATTGAACTCATCCGACAATACGCGCGCCCAGCTACGATAACTGGTGGGCGTTCGCAGTAATGGCGCGCCGTTGGTGGAGCCGGATTCGCCGTCCAGTTGATGGGCGAACTCATGCAGCACGACATTGTGACCATCCGTAAAGTCGCGAGCGCCGGCGATAACATCATCCCAGGACAAAATTACTTTGCCATTGTTCCAGGATTCTCCCAGCAGACCGTGAGAGGACACGGCGGCGGTTCCGTCGTCATTGACGACCTCGCGTTCGGCTCGGAATGCTTCTGGATACACCAGGATAAAGCGCAGGTCGTTATATTCATTAGTGGACCTGTTCAGCAGAAGCAAGCACGCTTCTCCAGCGATGGTGACCCGCATTTCGTCGGTTATTTCCAGACCCGCGCAGCCATAGAAGGTTTTCTGGTGCAGAAAGACATTGATCAGTCCCTGCAGCTGGTGTTTAAGAGAGTCGGGGAGCCGTTTGTAGACTGGCAGGTTGGCTTCCAGAATGACTTCCCAGGTTTCTGGAAATGGCTTGGCGCGAATTTTCCTGAGGCGCTGGTTGGGATACCACATCACCATCACTACGGCGCTGACTGCGAGGATCAAAAATACAATAAAAGGCGCCATCTCTTTCCAACTCATATCAACACTGCCTTGCGCTATAGGTTTACACTGAAACCTAGTGTACCTCGATAGCGCGTCTGAACGTCAATGTGAGGGCTCGGCTAAACAACAGGTTACGTGATTGTCATCCGCAGTCGGTGAATGAGGGGAAGAGAAAAAGGGTGGAAGAATTGGGAGCCAATAGGCATGAGTCAGGACAATGATCGTCAACGTGAGGCGTTACAAGGATCTCTGCTGGGGTTGATGGTCGGCGACGCTATCGGCCTGCCGTGCGAGGGGATTGGCCCGAAACGTTTGGCGCGATTGTTTCCGGGACCGTTGCGGCATCGCTTGCTCTTTGGGAAAGGCATGGTTTCCGACGATAGCGAGCATGCGGCCATGACCGCCGCCGCGATGGCGCGATATGGCTCCGATGCGGATCAGTTCGCCAGGAATCTGGCGTGGCGTCTGCGTTGGTGGTTGGCGCGTCTTCCGGCTGGAGTTGGACTGGCCACCGGACGTGCGATTATAAAGTTGTGGCTGGGATTTCCCGCCAGGCGCAGCGGGGTCTGGTCTGCCGGCAACGGACCGGCCATGCGCGCGCCGATTATAGGTGTGGCTTTGGGGGCCGAGCCAAAGAGATTGCTGGCGTATTTACGGGCGTCCACCCTGTTGACCCATCGCGACCCGAAAGCGCTGGTCGGCGCCATCGCTGCTGCCCGCGCAGCGTATTTGGCGGTCCAGGGGCAGGTCGAGATAGCTTCTTATAAGTCAGATCTGCAATGGTTTTTCGCGCAACTGGAGCAGTCAAAGGAGACACTGGTGGCGATCAGCGAATTCAATGCGCTGCTGGAAAGTCTGGAATTGGCGTTACAGCAAGGCTTGTCACCCGCGCAGTTTGCGCAACAGCTTGGACTGGAGCGAGGCGTGACGGGGTATATGTATCACACCATGCCGATAGTGCTGTACGTCTGGCTCCAGCATCAACATGACTATGCCGCGGGGATTGCGCAGATCGTGGCGTTGGGCGGAGATACCGATACCACTGCCGCGATTCTTGGCGGCATTTTGGGCGCAGGCGTTGGTGAGAAGGGCATACCCGCCTCCTGGCTGCAGGGTATAAGGGACTGGCCTTTCAATCCTGACTACTTCAGAGGGTTGGCGGAGCGTGTCGCTCTCGCCATTCATGAGGAGAAGACGCCGCCTGCGCCGCTTCTGCCTGGTCCCTTGCTGTTACTGCGTAATCTGGCGTTTCTGGTGATCGTCCTGTGGCATGGTTTCAGGCGTTTGGCGCCGCCGTATTGAAGCGCTCACCGCCCAGAATGTTTTACTCTTTTCCTTCATAGGCGGAAGGCGGCGCGCCGAAGCGGTTTTTCCAGGCTTTGCGGAAAGCATGCGCAGATTGGAAGCCCACTGTCTCCGCGAGACGTTCGATGTTGGCGTGACGCCCCTCCCGTATTAATTGTTGAGCGACTTCCAGTCTCAGTATCAATTGATACTGCTTTATGCTGACGCCCGTAGCGAGACGGAAACGGCGTGTCAGCTGCCGATAGCCCAAATTGACTTCCCGCTCCAGTTGTCCGGCAGTCCAGGGCAACTCCGGCGCGGCGGAAATGCGATCCTGCAAGCGATGAACCTTCTGATCCAAATGATTGCGATAGCGTCTGCGTTCGGAAATTTGCGCCTGCTCGCCGTCTCTACGCGCGTAGATCACTAACTCCCGGGCGATAAGTTGCGCCAGGTCGTCATCAAAGGTCTGGGCGATCCAGGCGAGAATCATGTCCGTTCCCGTGGTCACGCCGGCGGAGGTAATAATAGGGCCATCGCACACGTACAGTCGGTTCTCCAGTATGGTTGCACTGGGCTCAGCCAGCCTCAGGCTGTCCACATGGCCATGATGAGTGGTGCAGTGGCGATTGCGCAGCAGCCCGGCTTGGGCCAGGTAGAACGCGCCGGTGCACACGGAGGCGATAGCGGCCTGAGGATGGCGTTGCGCATAGTTCTGTAACCACCTCAGGCCTTGCTGACTTTCCTTGTCGCTGATCATGTCGTCTTTGTACTTGCTGCCGTTGACGATAAGCAAATCGAAGACGATGTCGTCAGCAGGTAATGGAGCCAGCCCGCTCAGGGTGACGCCCTGGTAACTGGCGATTGACGGAACAGAGGAGAAGAAAGCCAGCTCCACTTGTCCGGGTCTATGATCGCCGAGAGTGCGCAGCGCCTGCGCCGGACCGGATAAGTCGAGCAGGTGGGTGTCGGGAAAGAGCAGAAACCCTATTTTCAGCGGCGTCATAGCGGCGGTTACTCGCTGTCAGCGGAGGTGGCGATGAATGCTACTGGATTCGCCGTCACCGCCTGTCGCAACATCTTGCAGTAAAATGACCGGAAAGTTACCAATGATGTCCCTGTCGGCGATGTCTAATCGTATTGCGTTATTTTAGTCTTAACCACATGGATTGTGAACATCAATAAGCAATACGCGCTAATGGAGAGAGGTGAATCATGAAAGAAAAAATCAACGTCGCAGCGGTTTTATTTGAAGGTTTTGAACTTCTTGATTTTTACGGACCATTGGAAATGTTCGGTCTGGCTGATGAATTTTTCGTTGTTTATCAGGTGGCTGAGAAGATCGGACCCGTGCGTAGCTCCGCTGGCGTATGCGGCTATGCGGAATATGACTGGGCGGACGAGCGTCGCTATGACCTGATTCTTGTTCCCGGTGGAGCAGGAACCCGTCGACAGGCGGCCAATCCAGTGTTGCTTGAATGGCTGCGGCGGCAGGCGCAAAGCGCCAGGATTCTGGCTTCGGTGTGCACCGGCGCAGGTGTACTGGCGGCGGCGGGTCTTTTGGATGGCTATCGCGCCACCACGAACAAGCAGTCTTTCGCATGGCCGATGTCACAGGGTCCGGAGACGGAATGGGTAAAACAGGCGCGCTGGGTGGAGGATCGCAATCGCTTCACTTCTGCGGGGATTTCCGCAGGCATGGATATGGCGTTGCGATTGATCGAAGTGCTGGTTGACGCGGAAACAGCGGAGCGGGTGGCGAATGAAGCCGAGTATGAATGGAATAGGAATCCTTCCCACGATCCCTTTGCGGCTCGCTTCGGATTAATTTAATGATAGTTTGTAATGTTTGTTGGTATGATCCCACGTTCCGTTAGCTAAGTGATTGACGCAGTGGGATTCTCTGCGCTCACAAGTCACCATCGCGTCACATCGGAATGAGACGATCAAGCACTGTCAGATACATTACATACAGAAGGATGTCGGTTTGAAACCTGTTGTTGGAACTCTGCTGGTAGGAAGCGTTTCTCTAGGGATGGTTGGATGTTCAGGAGGCGGGGGATCAGGCGGCTCAGAGCCTGTCAAAGTGGACCCTCCCGCCAATAATATCGCCGCAGTCTATTTTCGCGATCAGGATGGCGCAGTCGGCGCCATCGGAGGCGGCGTCGAGGTTCAATTACTTAAAGCGGCGGCGCAGGGAGAACGTGTGCGTCTGTATTGGATGGACCCCGCCCATGCAACCCGGTTGGGCGGTGTGGTGGCGGAGTCGGATTCAGCCGCTCCCACCCATGTCACTTTACCTAATGGAAGTCACCCGCCTCAGGAAGACGCCCAACTCTTCGCTTATACCGTCACGTCGGCGGGTGAATCCAAAGACGGCGCGGCAATCAAGTTTTTGGATTATCAAAGCAACGCTGAGGTCCAGGGCCCGGGTGGATCTGCCTTGGCGGGTTGGCGTTATGGCGCTGATCGACCTGCGCTGAAAGTCAGCAAGTCCGATGATGGTCGCTGTACTTTCGATAATGGGCTGGTGCAAGTGATAGACATGGCGAATGGAGTGGACGCAGGGTATGCCGGCGATCAATCGAATACCATCGATGAGCGAAACTTCCCTCCCTATGACTTCGATTGCAGCGCCTCAATGGAAAACAGTTTCCGCACCATATGGGCGGACGATGCGGAAACTGAGGTCTGGACCTATTCCTCTCTGAATGACGCCCTGTTCTATGGAACGCTGACCCATGACATGTTCGCCAAATATCTGGGCGAGCCGCCTTTGGAAGGCAAACTACGCCTGCGCGTTCACTATGGCGACTGGTGGCAAGCCAATGCGTACTGGGATGGCGCTTACGCTAATTTCAGCGACGCTGTGGGAGTGGCATACGGACTGGCGACCCTGGATATTGTCGCTCATGAAATTGGCCATGGCGTCTTGTCGCGCATCAGCCGTCTTAAGGTGTTCGGTGCGGCGATGAGCAGCGACGCCAGAACCGTGCATGAAGCATTTGGGGATATATCCGGCGCGATGGCGAAATACGAGTACACCGGCGAACTGGACTGGGTGCACGCTAAAGAGTCGAATTACGGGATGCGTCAGCTTGAGCGCATCGTGACTGAAACCGGAGCGATCGCCAGTTATTTTGATTATGACGACGCAGGCAATAACGTTTATCTGCGTATCGGCATGATGACTTACCCTTTCTATCAGCTGGCGAACAAGTGGAGTCCTGAACGGGCGTATCAGCTTTATATCAAGGCCGCCAGAGATTGCTGGGACCCGCAAATGGACATGCGCGGCGCGGCGCAGTGTCTGCGCACGGCGGCGATCGCCATGGACGAATCCGAACAGGATGTGGTGACGGCGTTCCGGGCGGTCAAGATAAAGTTGCTGGAGCAAGACACGCTGGCGCACTTTAAGGATGAGAGCTACAAGTTGCGAGTCGAGTTTGCGGATGATAGTCGTAGCGACAGCACCGTCGCCTCCTGGCGATGGGAGTTTGGGGATGGCCTGGTGTCGACAGAGGCGTCGCCGCAGCACCTATACGACGAGAAAGGAACCTACGAGGTGTCTCTGCAGGTGACGGACGTTGACGGCCGCACTGATCGCTTCAGTAAATCTTTATCTGTGACGGATGAGTACTGCGCGTTTTATCAGGCCGAGAAGGCGACCCGACGAATTGATCAAGTGACCGTCGCCGGGACTGTCATCGATGCGCCAGATCCTTTGCGTACGGATTACACCGAGAACGCCATCGCCATCACTGACGCGAGCGCTGTGACCATCACCGTTAAAGGCGATAAGTTAGCTGCGTCGCCGTCCAACACCTGGAAGATCTGGCTGGATGCGGATAACGATGGCCGTTTTGAAGAGAGTGCGAATGAGATGCTGCGTGAGGTGGCGCAATCGGAGACGGACGCTTATGAGCTGACGACGACGATTCAGTTGCCGGATGGATTAAGTGGCGGGCCGCTGTATATGCGCATCGCTGGCGACTACGCCATCAACTCTTCCTGCACTTTGAAGAAAGGCTCGGGCGTGGATATTCGCATCGCGCCGTATTTGCAGGTCGCGCTCTGACGCAGAGACAAAATAGAGATAAACAAGCCCGCGGTGACAATGATCGCCGCGGGCTTTTTAGTGTCTGCAATGGCTGGATACAGGGGGCTATAGCAGAGACTTCAGGATCATCATCATGCCGACTCCCGCCATGATAACGGCGAAGCCCTGTTGCAGATGCGGTCCTGCGAAGCGCGGCGCCAGACGACGTCCGCCCAGCATGCCCGCCATGGCTCCAGCGACGAAGGGCAGGGCGATCAGCCAGGGAAGCGTTTTGCCGCTCACCATGAACAGACTGACGGTGCCCGCGCTGGTAAGGGCCACCGCCATCAGCGACGTCGCCACCGCAGAGTGAAAGGGTAGCGGCGACACCATGCGCAAAGCGGGAACAATAACGAATCCGCCGCCCACCCCTAATAAGCCAGAAAGAAAGCCGGTGAGCGCGCCGCTGCTGACAATCGCCATGGAACAGGGGCGGGTCCAGCGCAGACGACCTGTATCAGGGTTGAGCTGGCAGATGGGTCCTTTCAACTCAGTGCCGTCACTTTGTACGGTCGCCCAGCCCACTTTGGCTTCTTCGGGAGCGCGACGAGCCTGTCGCCACATACGTAGGGCCACGCCCAGCAACACCACAGCGAATACTAACGCCAGCAGGTCTACGGGAGCCCGATGGGCGGCCCAAAGGCCGATGGGCGCCATCAGCATACCGGCCAGGGCCATCACTGTCGCGGCGCGATAGCGAACCGAGCCTTGCGGCCAGGCGTTCACCACGCCCAATGTGGCGGCGGCGCTCACCGCCAGCAACGCCACCGGCGCCGCCTGCGGCAGCGTCCAGCCGAGACTCCACATCAACAGGGGGATAGCGATAATGGAGCCGCCGGCGCCGGTAAGCCCAAGCAATACGCCTACGGCGATCCCCAGGAGCGCCGCAATCAGCATGTTTGCGGTGCGGCGGCGGTCAGCAGTCGACGAACTTCCGGTTCCAGGCCAGTCAGGCCGCCTGCGCAGCCGGCATCCAGCGCTTCTTCCACTGATGCGCCATCCACGAAGAAGGCTTTCAAGGCGAGTAGGGCGCCAACGCGATTACTGCTCATGCAATGGACCAGGACCGGGCAGTTTTCCGATTCATTCAGTATGTCCGCCAGCGCACGGGCGTTGGCTTCGGTCAAATCCTGCGGACCCGCTACCGGAATGTTAAACAGCTGCAGTCCTTGATCGTCGACTGGAAACGCATTCAACAGGGGCGTTTCGTGAGGCTGACATAGGCTGACGACCGTTTTTACCCCCGCCGCCCGGATGTGTGGGAAGTCGTCCGGCGCTGGCAGGCCGCAAGTGAAAAGCTCCGGTTGCGGCCGACGCAGATTGGGCAGCAGCAGAGAGACGTCATCTGTCATGGGGTTCTCCTTGAATAGTTGGGTTTGAGGCAGGATTGCTGCAATAGTGGCGGTGCAGGAGTTTGACGATGGCCATGGCCGGCCCCTCCGCCACGGAATAATAAACGGTTTGCGCCTGTTTGCGTGTATGCACAAGTTGTTGATGGCGCAGCACCGCCAGATGTTGCGATAGCGCTGATTGCGACAGCTCCACGAATTCATTCAGTTCGCTGACCCGGCGCTCGCCCTCGGACAGCGCGCACAGAATCATCAGACGGTGCGGATTGGAGAGCGCCTGCATCAGCGCCGCCGCGGCTTCCGCATTCAACGCGGTTCCCATCAAGTCCAATGGAGTGGGGGATGAAGAATGGGGAGCGGCGACTTTCTTTTTCATTTAGCTAAATCTAAATAAGTGTTTTCTAAATCAGTCTAAGCTAATATATTTAATCTATATCGATTGCGCAATGTCCAAGTGACTAAACTTTGCTGTCATGGACTTAATAGTTTTAAGAGCCAAGGGGATGGAGATGAATTTAATCGTGCGGCCCTTTTTCGATCGGGCGACGTACACGGTCAGCTACGTGACGCATGGAGAAGGGGATAGCCGTTGCGCCATTATTGACCCGGTGTTGGATTATGACTCCGCCGCCGGGCGCGTCGGCACTGAATCGGCGCAGGATATTGTCCGTTATGTGAAGGAAAGCGGACTGGAAGTTGAGTGGATTCTGGAAACCCATGCCCATGCGGACCATCTGTCTGCGGCGCAATGGCTGAAGCGCGAGTTAGGGGGAAAAGTCGCCATTGGCGAGCATATCCGCGAGGTGCAGAGCGCGTTTGGGCGTATCTTTGATCTGGGGGCGGAGTTTGCGGTGGATGGCTCGCAGTTTGATCATTTATTTCGTGATGGCGAGACGTTTCACATTGGCGCGATGCCCGCCCAGGTAATGTATACGCCAGGGCATACGCCGGCCTGCGTCAGTTACGTGGTCGCTGATGCGGTGTTTATTGGCGATACGTTGTTTATGCCGGATTACGGCGCGGCGCGGGCGGATTTTCCGGGAGGCGACGCGACGGAGCTGTATCGCTCCATACGACGTATTCTGTCATTGCCGCCGCAAACCCGCTTGTTTGTCTGCCACGATTACCTGCCCAATGGCCGCGAGTTGCGCTTTGAGAGCACGGTGGCCGAGCAGCGCAGAGAGAACGTGCTGTGTCATGAAGGCGTCTCTGAGGAAGGCTTCGTGCAACAGCGCAAAGCCAGAGACGCCAAGCTGGGGGCTCCCGCTCTCATGCTGCCGTCCCTGCAGGTCAACATCCGCGGCGGCCACTTGCCCGAGGCGGCTGATAATGGCGTCCGTTATCTGAAGATCCCGTTAAACCAGATCAGCTGAGCCATCCTGACGCGACGGGCGTCGCTATGTCCGCGAATCAGGCGCTTAGAGTTTGCCTGCTTTAGCGGCTAGTGACGTCTCCGTCGACACATTGCTGTAGCGTTTAACGTAATCGTTGGACATGGCAGTGGCCTGGGCGAGTTGCTTGCTGTTCATGATGCCTTTCAGGAACTGCTTCATTTCAGAGGCGCGTTGCGGGTCCCAGTCTGAGATGGTTTTGCCTTTCTTGTTGAGTTCAGCGGCGGTCAACCAGGCGTAGGCCTCCACATAGTCTTTGTTGACGCCCAGCTTTTTGTAATAGCAGTAAGCAACGCTCAACTGGGAGACTGGATTACCTCGTTGGGCGGCTTTGAGAAAGTGATCAAACCCCTTGCTTTCATTTTTCGCCAGACCTTGTCCCTGTAAATACATCACGCCCAGATTATGCAGGGCATTGGTGCTGCCGGCGGCGATGGCTTTCTCGAAATAGTTGGCGGCCTGCTCATAGGAGCGGTAGACAATTTTCCCTTCCTTGTAGATCAACCCCAGTGAGTTCAGCGCTTCCTTGCTGTTCTGGTTGGCGGCTTCCGTCAGCCATTTCAACGCTGATGCGCTATTGGGGCTAATGCCCACGCCATATTGATACATTTGCCCCAGTAACATTTGAGCTTCCATGTTCCCAGTTTCCGCCGCTTTTTTCATGTAGTCCGCCGCCAGGTAATAGTCCTGCTGTCCCGCCAGTCCCTCCAACAGCATTTTGCCCATGTAAAAATGTCCTTGTTGGTGTCCATGGGAAGAAGAGGTCTTACAGGAACTCATGGCCGCCGCATACATTGAGTTGACGTAATCCTGCTCACAGGCGTCGCTCAACTGGCTGACGTCAACGGCGACGGGTTGCGCATTGCGCAATGCATTGTCGCGGTAACTGTCGTAGTCGAACTTGGCGCTGGCGGTCGTCGTTGCAGGTTGCGTTGGGGCGCCGCTCGCCAATAACAGATTGCGACTGATCTGGTCTTTGACCGTCGCGATAGGTATCGCCATGCCGATGCCTTCCATGCCGCTCAGCCGCAAGGTATTCACACCGATGACTTTGGCGTTGGCGTCCAATAGCGGGCCGCCGCTGTTCCCTGGATTGATGGCGGCGTCTGTTTGCAGCAGAGTGACGCCTTCAAAGTCTCTGATGCCGGAGAGAATGCCGGAGGTAACGGTAAACTCCAGTCCAGCGGGCGAGCCGACAGTATAAGTGGGCTGTCCCACTGCTGGATCGGTTTTCACCGCCGCGTCGAAGTATCGGCACTCTTTGACGGCGCCGACCAGAAAGGCCAAGTCGGTGTCTTCGCTTTTCACTACGGTATGCGCGGCGAATGTGCGGCCATCCAGCGTTTTGACCTGGACGCTGGCGTTTCGCCGCTCGGAAGACAGTTTATCGTAAGCTTGCTGCAGCTCCTGGCGATATTTTTCCATGCTGCGCAGTCTGTCCTGATCCGTACTTTGCTGGGCTGAACCTTTATATCTGGGATATTGCTTCTCCCAGGTTGCGATGCGTTCGCGGGTTTCCTGGGTCTTTCTATCCACTTTGTCCATGGCTGCGGAAACTTCCTGCAGCGCGGGATTGTCAAACTCCACCACATGCCGGTTGGTCACAATCAGGCAGTCTTTGTTGATAAAAAATCCCGAGCCTACGCTGGCGCCCACACTGATGGAGACAGCAGCTTCCCGCGCTTCCTGAATCGAGCGGATGATGTGAGTATCGACTGTTTGCTTGTCTTGGCCTTTGGGCTCCACGATGACAATGTGCGTCCCTTTTTGGGGCTGCGCTGGCGCGTCCTCATTCGAGCAGGCGTTGAGCAGCCCCGGTGCGATGAGGCAGGCTGCAAGCAAGCGGAAAGTCGTGGTGGAGACTCGGGTATAGGACATGGATCACCTTATGGAGGGAGGAATATCGGTATGCGCCATTGCATGCGCCATTATAGGTTGCGTGGAGCAGTGCTTTGGGTGGTGAGCGCTTGGATTTGACGTTGTTTTGCAACGGCAAAACTGGAGGGACCGGAATTTGGTAAGGCGCTTTGTATTCATGGCGACGTCCATGTCTGGCAGACCCTGGATTATTGAAATTCAGTGGGGCTGGGAGCGAGCTCTTCCATGCCAAAGCGCTTTTTCAGTTCTTCATATGTACTGTCCATGCGATATAAGCGATAGGCTTCGGCGAACTCTACCGCCATGCCGTCCGGCGCCTTGCGCGAGAACGCCGCATACATGCGCTTACCGGGAAACAACGCTCCGTCCAAACGCTGCACTTGCTCATCCAGCCCGGCGATTTCCGCACGGGCTCTCTCTATGGCGCTGGTGGCGCCGAAAATGGCGTCGAATCGATTACTGATCAGCATGATGAAAAGCTGTGACTGATTAACAGTAGGTTGCTCAATGGGCGCTTTTCTGCGAATCAGGTCAATGACTTGATCGCTCATGTAGTAGCCGCTGGCCGCCGCGGTGCGCCAACGCCAGACGAACTGCTCCAGCGGCGGGTCATAGCGAATTTCGTCACTGCGATCGCGTCTGATATACAGGGTGGTGCGGGAGACATGCAGCAGGTTGTCCGGTATAAAATCGGCGAACTTCTGTCTTTCCGGAGAAATGGCGACGAAGGTCACCGCATGCACGCCGCCTTCCTCCAGTTCTTTCATGGCTCTTTTCCACGGATGCCGGCGAAACTCGATATCCCAACCCAGTCGCGCCGCCACCGCACGCATGATCTCAACGTGAAAACCAGTAAGATGCGCCGTTTCGTCGATATACTCGAAGGGCGAATTATTGGCTTCCTCCATGCCCACCAACAGAGTCCTGGCCTGACACCATGGCGCAAGCCAGCAGCAAAAAGCGACCAGAAACCATTTCATGGAAACGGACCTCCCGATGGGTGAATTTGTATGGGCTGATTAGATGCTGCAAGTAGCTATATTAAGTATAGGCGTTAGATTTTCAAACGTGACAAAAATTCACTGTCTCAGTTGGTGCTGAAGGAGTAGTGTACTTTTATGTAATTGATGCCTCATATATTTATTCGCGTGTTATAGTGGTACATAGGAAAATAAGGAAATCTGCATTTCTATCTATTTTTGGAAGGGATCATTAATAAATGAATGAAAAATATTATACCGTTAAAAAGAGGCCCGAAGAATGGGGTGATGACCGGGGTGTATGTCATGGTGTGGTTACAACGGAGCCGTGGGTCAGGAATAATTTCTTTATAGGCGAAATACTTGTAAAGGGGCGCAAAAGTTGGGGGGCTCTTGAGCCAAGGTGGTATAACGAGGTTATTTACTATAATACGTCTTGGCAGCCTCTAACGTGTTTTTTGAATCGAATAGTTATTCATCACACAAATAACTCAAATTCTATTATGGAAAATGAAAAGAAGCAGCAGAGCAAAGGTTATGCTGCGTTAGGTTATCATTTTTTTATTGATACTGAGGGAAATGTGCTCGAAGGGCGCCCAATTGAGGTAATGGGAAGTCACGCAGGAAGAGGTAAAGTCAGCGGGCCGGTGAATGATCCTGATTGGGGGGCAATAGGTATAGTACTGCAAGGTGACTATCATCATGAGGACGACTGGATTTATAGTACACATGCGCCTCAAATTCAGCTTGGAAAATTATTTAAATTAATTGTCGTATTGAAAAATAAGTATCAAATAAACAAGCTTCTAATGCATCGTGAAGTCAAACGAGACGGGAAGGTTACAGTATGCCCTGGCGATCATTTGGCTAAAATTATCATTGATTACAGAAGCCAGATAGCAATGGAAGGGCAATGAGATGCGTTACGCTTTTGCATTTTTGTTGGGCGCTATATTGGCTGTAGCTCTATCTGCGTTTGCAGGGTGTATTACATTCTGGCGCGTGGCTTCAGATGAAAATGCGCTCTTTTCCATTCCTGTGCTGAGCTCAGAAAATATTGATATATCTGACCTTAATAAGAGAATTAGCACTCAAGCTGAAAACGATATTCTTGCCGTGCTTTCATTGATTGGCGGGCCAATATATGAGCGGGGAGCGGTGTCTGTCAGGTCAAACAAAAAGGATTTTGAAAAGGAGTATAGCGTCGTGCTTATTAACGACAATATCCCCGATGATGATTCGGTAAGCGGGTATCGCTACGATATTGTTCTGAAAAGGGATAAAAGCGACAACTGGGTGCTTGTTGAGATGACGCAGAGTTGGCGCTGCTGGGAAGATCGCGGGCATACTCAATTTGGTGTAGAGCCCTGTATGTAGCTGATTCATGGAATAACCGTTATAAACAACGCCAACTGAAAAGGACCTCAATATGCTTAAAGCTTCCTGCCATTGCGGCAATATCAATATAGAAATGCCTCGGGCGCCAGAGGCGTTGGTGAGTTGTAATTGTTCGATTTGTCATCGCCTTGGGGCGTTGTGGGGACGTTTTGCTCCTGAAGAGGTGAATGTGGTGTGGACGGAGGAGGCGCCGAAACCCTATCGCTGGGGGGATGAATATATCGACTTTCAGCATTGCCCGCGTTGCGGTTGCGTGACGCACCATACTTCCACGGAAAACTGGGAGGAAAAGCGGATAACGATAAATTGCCGTATGTTGGAGCCTAAATGGATTGCGAACACGCCAATCAAAAAGTTTGACGGCGCGGATACCTGGGAATTTATTGAGGAATGACAATTTTTTACTGACGTAGAGATCTGAAAACCCCCGATTGTCTGGCAAATCCGGCGCCTTCAACCATAATTTGATTGAACGGACGCATAGATTTTCCGTTAATCAATTGAGGGTTTCTTCGATGAAGTTTAAATCCGCCATTTTGACCTTCCTTGCGTTATTCCTTGCGGCTTCCGTCCGCGCGGAAACCGTCACCGCCGCCGGCGATCCCTGGCCTCCTTTTATAGATCCTAACGATCCTGATGGCGGCGTGGCCGTGTCTCTGGCTCGCGAGGCTTTTTCCCGCTCCGGCTTCACTCTGGAAATGAATATCATGCCCTGGGCGAGGGCTATTGATGGTGTGAAAAACGCCAAGTATGACGTGCTTATCGGCACGTGGTGGACGAAAGAGCGAACGGAGTTTCTCGACTACAGCGAGCCCTATCTGACCAATGAAATCAAATTCATTAAACGCAAAGGCGACCCATTTGAATACAACGGAATGGACAGTCTGACCGGCAAGTCTGTGGGAATTGTTCGCGGTTATGGATACGGGGATGAGTTCCTCAACGCCACTAACTTCAAGCGTCCTGAAACAGCAGACTTTCTACCTAACGTGAAGAAAGTCGTGTCCGGCAGGGTGGACCTCACCTTGGAAGACGAACTGGTGGCGCGCTCGCAGATCGCCAAGGAAGAACCGGGGTTGATAGATCAAATTGAATTTACCCAGAATGCGTTGAACGCCAATACGTTGCACGTTACCTGCGGTCTCGCCAACGCCAAACACGAAGAAATTATTAACGCCTTGAATAAGGGTATGGCGGCAATGAAGGCGGATGGGACTTTCGATCAGATCTTGAAGAAATACGGCATGAAGTAGTGCGCGCCAACCTGTTTCAGGACGGCGCGCCCTAAAGTAAAAAGCCGGACGTTTAATCGAGTCCGGCTTTTTCTTTGGGTAGTTCTAACGGCAGGTTAGAAGCTGACCATCATGCCTTGCGGCAGCCACTCGTTGAAGACAGCGGAGGCCAGCAGTTGCTTGGCTTGTTCGATGTCTGGGCCGAAGTAACGGTCGTGATCGTAGAACGGCACCACCTGACGCACTGACTTGCGCGCTTTCTCCACCAATGCAGAGGACTTCAACGGGCTGCGGAAATCCATGCCCTGAGTGGCGGCCAGAATCTCAATGGCGAGAATGCCGCGGGTGTTGTCCGCCATGTCGGTCAGACGACGGCCGGCGTAGGTCGCCATGGACACGTGGTCTTCCTGGTTGGCGGATGTCGGCAGGCTGTCCACGCTGGAAGGGTGGGACAGACATTTGTTCTCGCTGGCCAGCGCGGCGCTGGTCACCTGTGCGATCATGAAACCGGAATTCACGCCGCCGTTGTCCACTAGGAAAGGCGGCAACTTGGACATGTTCGGATCGATCAACAGGGCCATACGGCGTTCGGACAGAGAACCGATTTCCGCCAGCGCCAGCGCCAGATTGTCCGCCGCCATGGCGACTGGCTCCGCGTGGAAGTTGCCGCCGGACAGAATGTCGTCTTCGTCGGCGAATACCAGCGGATTATCGGACACCGCATTGGCTTCCGCCTGCAGTACTTCCGCCGCGTTGCGGATTTGCGTCAAACAGGCGCCCATGACCTGAGGCTGGCAGCGCAGAGAGTAAGGGTCCTGCACCTTGCCGCAGTTGCTGTGGCTCTGCGCGATCTCACTGGTGTCCGCCAGCAAGTGGCGATACATGACCGCCGCGTCGATCTGGCCTTTCTGGCCGCGGGCGTCATGAATACGAGGATCGAAAGGAGTGCGGCTGCCCAGGGCGGCCTCCACGCTCATTGCGCCGGTAACAGTGGCCGCCGCGTACAGATCTTCAGCGAAGAACAAGCCTTCCAGGGTGAACGCCGTGGAGGCCTGCGTGCCGTTGAGCAGAGCAAGACCTTCTTTCGGCGCCAGGGTGACAGGCTGCAGGCCGGCGATATCCAGGGCGGTCATGGCGTCGACGATTTTGCCGTCATGTCTGGCCTGGCCTTCGCCCAGCAGCACGCAGCTCATATGCGCCAGTGGGGCCAAATCGCCGGAAGCGCCTACGGAGCCTTTCTTGGGCACAATCGGATAGACTTCAGCATTCACCAGCTTGATTAGCGCATCCACCACCAGGCTGCGAATGCCGGAGTAGCCCCGCGCCAGCGCATTGATTTTCAGCGTCATCATCAGGCGCACAGTAGCGTCGTCCATGAAGTCGCCGGTGCCTGCTGCGTGAGACAGTACGATGGAGCGCTGCAGCACTTCCAGTTGATCTTCGGCGATACGGGTGTTGGCCAGCAGGCCAAACCCGGTGTTAACGCCATAGACCACGCGGCCTTCGCGCATGACGCGAGCGACGGCTTCGTGGGATTTATCCATGACGCGGTAGGCGTCTTCGCTCAGTGACAGTTTCACCGGGCCGCGGCTGACTTTGCGCAGATCCGCCAAGGTAAGTTGACCGGGGTTAATTAACAGCTCATTCACGTTATGTACTCCGCTACGCATTAGTCTTTCAGCATCGGCAAGTCGAGGTTGTTTTCTTTGGCGCAATTACGAGCGATGTCGTAACCCGCATCGGCATGGCGCATTACGCCAGTGCCGGGATCGTTGCGCAGCACGCGAGCGATACGCTGATCCGCCGCTTCGCTGCCGTCACAGACGATCACCACGCCGGAATGCTGGCTGAAGCCCATCCCTACACCGCCGCCGTGATGCAGAGACACCCAGGTGGCGCCGCCGGCGACGTTCAGCATGGCGTTCAGCAATGGCCAGTCGGAAACTGCGTCGGAACCGTCCATCATGCTCTCAGTTTCCCGGTTGGGGCTGGCGACGGAGCCGGAATCCAGGTGGTCGCGGCCGATAACTACAGGCGCTTTCAGTTCGCCGTTACGCACCATTTCGTTGAAGGCCAGACCCAGACGGGCGCGGTCTTTCAGGCCCACCCAGCAGATACGCGCCGGCAGACCCTGGAAGCTGATGCGCTCGCGCGCCATATCCAGCCAGTTGTGCAAGTGCGGATTGTCGGGAATCAGTTCTTTGACCTTGGCGTCAGTTTTGTAGATGTCCTCCGGGTCGCCGGATAGCGCCGCCCAGCGGAAAGGCCCTACGCCTTCGCAGAACAGGGGACGAATGTAAGCGGGCACAAAACCGGGGAAATCGAATGCGTTCTTCACCCCTTCTTCCAGCGCCATCTGACGGATGTTGTTGCCGTAGTCCAGAGTCGCCGCGCCGGCTTCCTGTAACGCCAGCATGGCTTGCACTTGCACCGCCATGGATTGCTTGGCCGCTTTAACCACGGCGGCAGGGTCTTTCAGACGCATTTCCGCTGCGTGCTCCATAGTCCAGCCTTGCGGCAGGTAGCCGTTCAGCGGGTCGTGAGCGGAAGTCTGGTCGGTGACCACGTCAGGAGTAACGCCGCGCCTGACCAGCTCCGCGTATACGTCCGCTGCGTTGCCCAATAAGCCGATAGAAATCGCTTCGCCGCTCTTTTTGGCGTCTTCGATCATCGCCAACGCTTCGTCCAGATCCTTCGCCTGTTTATCCAGGTAGCGCGTGCGAAGACGGAACTCGATGCGGCTGGGATCGCAATCCACCGCCAGCATGCAGAAGCCGGCCATGGTCGCCGCCAGGGGCTGCGCGCCGCCCATGCCGCCCAGACCGCCGGTCAGAATCCATCTGCCGTGGGCTTCACCGTTGAAATGTTGCTTGGCGACGGAAACGAAAGTCTCGTAAGTGCCCTGCACAATGCCCTGAGAACCGATGTAGATCCAGGAGCCGGCGGTCATCTGGCCGTACATCATCAGGCCTTTCTTATCCAGCTCGTTGAAGTGTTCCCAGTTGGCCCAGTGGGGCACCAGGTTGGAGTTAGCGATCAGAACGCGGGGCGCGTCGGCGTGAGTCTTGAATACGCCTACCGGTTTGCCGGATTGCACCAACAGCGTCTCGTCATCTTCCAGGCGCTTCAGCACTTCCACGATTTTGTCGAAGCATTCCCAGTCGCGGGCGGCGCGGCCGATGCCGCCATACACCACCAGGAATTTAGGGTGCTCGGCGACTTCCGGGTCCAGATTGTTCATCAGCATGCGCAGCGGCGCTTCGGTCAACCAGGACTTGGCGTTCAACTCTGAGCCGCGTGGGGCGCGGATCTCTCTCTGGTCGTCATGGCGAGGATCTTTCATCGGTTTCTCCTGTGAGTTACTTCTACGCTTTTGTTGTTGGTTTGCCCAGCAGACCGGCCAGGCGCGCGGCGAGTCGTGCGGCGACGCGGGCGGTTCTGCTGTCAATATCGTAAGTCGGGTTATATTCGGCGATATCCGCCATCAACACCGGCAGCGCTTTGCGCTGAATGGCGTCCAGCATGGCCTCGACGATTTCCAGTGGTACGCCGTAGGCGGCGGGGGCGCTGACGCCAGGGGCGGTGGCTGCGGGCAGTACGTCCAAATCAATCGTCAGGTACAGGCAGTCCACTTTGCTCAAGAACGCGTCCAGGGCGCGCAGCATCGGCCCCAATTGGGTGAAGCCGCAATGGGTGTCCTTCAAATAGGTGACGCCAAGTTTGTCGGCGCGGTCGAACAAGGCCTGGGTATTGGCGTATTCACTGATGCCGAATACGGCGTAGTGGAATGGCTTGCCGGTGTTCTTGCAGTACTTGGCGATTTGCTGGAAAGGCGTGCCGGAGCTGGCCCCTTCGCTGTCGCTGCGCAGATCGAAATGAGCGTCCAGATTCAGAATGCCGAGCACTTTGTCCGGCGCTGCTTGATCCAGGTGCCGACGCAGACCTTGAAAGCTGCCCCAGGCGACGTCATGTCCGCCGCCCAATACGATAGGATTGTGCCCCGCCTGCAGCTGTTTGAATACTTTGTTGGCCAGCGCCGCCTGGGCGTCTTCCAGTTCGCCTTCCCACTGAATGTTGCCGCAGTCATAAACCGGCCGGGAAAGGCGCCAGGGCAGGTTCGCCAGGGCTTTGATGATTTCGTCAGGGCCGTTCGCGGCGCCCACGCGGCCTTTATTGATATAGACGCCGAGATCGCAGGGATAGCCGATCAACGACACGCCCGCCGGACTGTCTTCCTGCGGTGCGCGAACTTGCTGGTGCCAGCGTACGGCGGCGGGGCCGTCGGCGCTGTCGATGCGTCCTGACCAGACTTTTGTCTCAGACATTGTGAATTTCTCCATGAAAAACGCGTTGATGCGGACCGGTGACGCCGAATTCGTAGCTCAACTGAGCCGGGTGCTGGCAATCCCAGACAATGAAATCCGCCGCCATGCCCGGCGCCAGACGCCCGATGCGGTCCTGCATGCCGAGCGCCTTGGCGCCATGGCGCGTGACGCCGGCGAGCGTTTCTTCCGGCGTCATGCCAAAGAAGGTGCAGCCCATGTTCATCATCAGGCGCATCGACGCCAGAGGGCAGGAGCCGGGATTGAGATCAGTGGCCAGAGCCATGGGAACTTTGTGCCTGCGCAGCAACTCCATGGGCGGACGCTGGGTTTCCCGTAAAAAATAAAAGGCGCCGGGCAGCAGCGTCGCCACCGTGCCGGAGGCCGCGATAGCTTGTACGCCGGCTTCGTCCAGATATTCCACATGGTCGACGGAAAGCGCGTTGAATTCGGCCGCCAGCGCGCTGCCGCCGCTCAACGTCAGTTGCTCCATGTGGCCTTTCACCGGCAGGCCCAGTTTCTGTGCGGCTTCGAACACCCGGCGGCATTGCTCTGGGGTGAAAGCGATGGATTCACAGAATACGTCCACGGCGTCAGCGAGCTTTTGCTCATGGGCCATGGGCAGGGCTTCTTCGCAGATCCAGGAGATATAGTCGTCGGAGCGGCCGGCGTATTCGGGAGGCAAGGCGTGAGCCGCCAACAGGGTGGTGCGGATGTTGACCGGATAGCGCTGCCCCAGACGTCGCGCTACGTGCAGCATCTTCAGCTCTGATTCCAGGTCCAGGCCATAGCCGGATTTGATCTCCACGGTGGTCACGCCTTCGCGCAGTAAGGCCAGCAAGCGTTTCTCGGACTGTTGCAACAGCTCTTTCTCGGTGGCTGCGCGGGTGGCGCGCACGGTAGAAATTATGCCGCCGCCCTGCTTGGCGATATCCGCGTAGGAAACGCCTTGCAAGCGCATTTCGAACTCAGCGGCGCGGTCGCCGCCGTAAACCAGATGGGTATGACAATCCACCAGGCCGGGGGTAATAAGGCGGCCATTGGCGTCAGTAATGTTATCGGACGCGCCGCCATCCCATTCAGACATGGGAACGATGGCTTCGATATTGCCGTGCGCCACGCCGAGTGCGTGGTTTTCCAGCAGTCCGTAAGCGTGTTGGGCGTCAGGATCAAGGGTGGCGATCCTGGCGTTGATCCACCAATCCATAAAATCTCGCTCTCTGCAGTGTTTTTATAAATGTATATACATTTAAAGACAAAAAACGCATTTTGCGCAAGAGGGGAGACGAGAAAAATTTCTTCTCATAACGCACACCAAAACCGGTTTTGCGTAGCCTGGAGACAGTGTGTGTATTCCATAATGGCTATAAAAATAGAGGGTTTAAGACATTTTATGAATTTGGGAGCTGGTGCGAATGTAGCGAATTCTGCGTTCTCTCAGCTTGCGTTCAGCGGGGTTTTGTGAGACTGGGAACTTTAAATGTATATACAAATATGCGGCCGGTAACTGCTTGATCTAAAGGCAAGATGGTTGCAGTTGGGGGAAAAAATAAGGAAAACCACAAGAGTCAGTCCGCGCGGAAGACGTGACTGCGGCTGTCAGTCGTCGGTGGCGCGACTGCAAGATAATCTGATTTGATGATCTCTATTGAGTAGAGATGAGTAAAGAGGCGATGTCTATGAAAAGTGACTGTCGGATTGCAGGCGATAGCGGCTGCCAGGATAAGTCAGATGGGCGCTGCTGACTAATTGCTGACGGCTCCAGGTGCGACGGTAGATGCGCAGGCAGGGCTCACTGATATTGATTTCCAGCAGCTCACACTGATCCGGGGCCGCCAGCACCGCTTCAATAATATGCTCCACATCGGAAACCGGATAAACGGACGTAAGGTATTGGTTGGGCGTGACCACGGAAAAATCCTGGTCCAGATACTCCGGCGCCAGCAAAGGGTTGATGTAGCGATCTTCCAGTTGCACCGGCACCCCGTCTTCCAGATGGACGATTAAAGTGTGAAACACCGCTACGCCGGTTTTAATGCCCAACTGTACCGCCACATTAGAGGAGGCGCACAATTGCTCCTGCTTGACGATGCGTGCGCTGTACTTATGCCCCCGGGCTTTGATTTCTTCCGCGATATTGCGGATATCCTGAAAAGAAGAGGTGGGCTTGGCGTCGTTGACGAAGGTGCCTTGCCCTTGATATCTCACCAGACGCCCTTCGTTCACCAGGTCCCGTATCGCCTTGTGCACAGTCATGCGGCTAACCTGAAACTGCTGCGCCAGCTGCATTTCCGTGGGAATGCGCCCGCCGACCACATAGCGCTGGCTCTCAATGCCGCTGACGATGAAGTCTTTAACCTGCTGAAACCGGGGTTTGGATGACACGAATAAATTGTCCTTGCGATTGCCTGACGAAAGCCGCCGATGACTCGGGCGCATATTGTATAGGCATTTTAGCGGCGAATCAGGAGGTTGTAATGAATAAGCGCAACCCGACCAGACTGTATACAAATATTTACATTTGATTAGTGCATTTTATGAACAGAGTCTATGCTTACTAGCGAGCCGGGCGTTGGATAGAGCATTCTCTTCCAGTCAGACGCCGTCTGTGTCCGCTGTATCCAACGTAGTGCCTGTGTTGTGCTCGCCGAGGGAACTCTGATTAGCCAGAGGAGTCCCTGCAGGATACCGCGGCCGGCTTTTTGCGAGTTGCTACATCCGTTCCCCTGCAGGCGTGGCTAGAACGCCGACAACAACAGAGGAGCGAAGCTATGTTGATCAAACACCACCTCCCGACACATTCCTATCCGGTTGTTCCAGCGAATCTGAAGGTATTTCTGTTTTATCTGGTGGCGATTATGTTTGCGGTAAGCGGTATCGCATTGGGTTGATGTCTCAGGCGCCCGCGGATGGCGGGCGTCACAGCAGTTTGCGGTTGAGCGCGACGTCTTTGTATCCCTTCTGCACGTCGAACATCCGGCTCAAAGGGATAAGGTAAGGACTGTCTGTGGCTTTCTCGCCGTTAATGGTTTCCAGGTTGATGCTTTTGAGCGGCTGATGGGGGCGATACAGCAGATTGCGTAATGGCGCCAGACAGGCGTCGATATCTGGATGGTCTGGCGCAATTGTGATGTCCAGCTGTTTGCCATTGCGGCGAGAAGTCATGATCAGCTCCGGCCCCCTAAACGCCATATGGATGGAGTCCAAACGCTTCGGCAGTCGCTGTTTCAGGCCCGGCAGACCCAGCCCGCAAAGAGACATGGGATCGCTGGCGTTGAGCCAGTGGACGCGCGTCTGCGGCAGGCTGTTCTGCAGCATTTGCAGGGCTATGGGGGTAATGAACTGTGGGCCGGGGATATCTTTGAAAAAGTAGCCTCCGATAATTTCTCTGGATAGCTCCATCAGACGCAGACAGCGAAACACCGCGCTCCAGCGCATTTCCGGAAGCTCTCTTTGCAGAAGCTCGCGAAATACCACGCCATAGCGACTTAACAGCAGGCGCGCGCGATCTTTGCCGCGCTCCTGTTCCGTTATCGGATCTTCCTGCCGCAGGGGCCAGCGTACCTGGCGCCATGTTCCGGGACTGTTCGCCGCCTGTTTTGACTGGGCGAAGGAATGGCGCATGGCCCGCCGGCGCGAAGGAGGTCTGCCGGAGCTCTGAGCGGGCAGGTCGGGAATAGTGAACTGATTTTCCACTCCTCTGCGCAACGCGGCGAAGGTGTCATTGTGGACGCGTTGCTTCCATACCCAGCCCCATAAGCATTCCGTCAGCGCAGTGTTGTCCAGTCCGCTTTTCCCTGAGAGGGCCTGGAAGTCGTAACGGCTGTCGGCGTCTGGAAACAGGGCCTGCAGTTCGCTGGCGGCTGCTTCATTCAGAGGGGCGGGGGCGTCAAGCAGATCCAGATCGGCGTTGAAGCAGAAGAGAGTTTTGCCTTCCTCTACGCCCAGCCACTCCAGGTCGGACTCCTGAAACAGGTGATCCAGCAAGGCCGGGTTGTAGTCCGGCAATCGCGCGGGGAGTATTTCATTCTCCCACAGCGCGGCGGGAGCGGGCGTTCCCTGCAGGCGCTGCAAAATATCGAAGAGTCGCTCATGGGGATCGTCATCACGTTCACACGCCTGGGTCTGCCAGCAATGTAAGAACAGGGGAAGCTGCTCTAAGGGGAGGGGAGCGAATTCCGGCGTGGCTTCCTTGCGCGCCATATGCAGGAGTATTTCGAAGTTCTCCCGGTCGCAGTAGCGCAGCTCAGTGTTCCCTTCGATCAGCGGGCCCGCCACGATTGCGCGCGCTTCCACCAGATCGTCGAGAGCCCGTTGCAGGCGCTGTGGATCGACGCCGAGCCAGCAGCTTATCTCCGAGAAGGATACTGGACCGTAAAAACGCAGCCATTCGCCCAGCAGCGTATCGAAGAGCGCATCGGATTCCGCATCCTCGCCTGTTTCCGGGTAGAACGCCTGTGCGAGGGAAGCTTGGTTTTCACGCGCCGCCATAATCCGGGCGCCACGATGTTCCAGGCGAATGAGCTTGGCCTCCGTCGCCGCCAGCATGTCTTGCAGCGCCTCCTTACCAGACTCTGACTCAATGCGGGCGAGTAACTCGCGCCATTCTGAATCCGGAATGGCGCCGCGCTCTTTGACCCAGTCCAACAGGTCCCGCGCGCTGTCTGGCGCATACCCCGGCGTCAGGCGCTGGCGTTTATGCTCAAAGCGACGACATAGCTCCGCGTTTACGGTGGGACGCAGTTCATCGTTATACAGCAGCTCCCGCAGCAGGTCCTCGCTGAGATTGGAGGTCTTGTCCGAGGTGGGCGAGTCGTCCTTGTACATGTACAGGTTGACCTGTTCCCAGGCGATATTCTGCGCCATGGGGCTGGGCGTCCGGGTGTTGGCGACGGACCATTGAATCTGCCCGGTCTGGAGTTCCTCCAGCAGCTGTTTTAACGCGCTTATATCAAACTCATCCTGCAGGCAGGTGCGCCAGGTTTCCAACAGAATGGGGAAGTCTTCGTACTTGAGCACGGAGTTCAGCAATTTCTGCGACTGTAAGCGACTCATCCACAAAGGACGACGCTCGTTGAATTTGCCTTTGCTGAGCAGCAACGCCCGGCCTGCGCACTCTCGGAAACGGGCGCCGAAAAAGCCGGAACCTTCCAGACGGGCGCGTAACAGAGCCTCTATCCGCTCCGGGGAAACCAGAGAGAGAATGGTTTCCACGGGAATCTCCTCAGGCATCTGCAGGACGATGCACTCGTTACTGACATACACCACCGGCTGCTCGCCGAAGGACTCCAGCCAGGCGGCTTCAAGCGCCATGCCCCAGGGGCGGTTCACTTCCGCGCCCCAACCGGTATGCAGCACCATCTGACGGCCGTGGCTGTGTCCCAGGATAGACTCGACGATCTCCACTAACAGATGGTGACGATGCGGCAGAGGGCGTCCCGTGTGCGCCCGTTGACGGCGCAGGAAATCCAGCAGGGAGTCCGCCGCCTCTTCCGTCATGTAGTATTGCGATTGCAGGGTGGCGTTGAGGTCAGTGGCGTCCAGGTCAGTGTCGAGATACTTGAGGAACAGGCCGATGCGCTCGGAAAAATGGAAGTTGCGGCTGATGGATTCGGCTTTCCAGAACGGCGGCGTAGACGCGCCGGCTTTGGCGGGAAGCACGAACACATCGTTGTGGGTGATTTTCTGAATCTGCCAGAATTGCGCGCCCAGAGTGAAACTTTGTCCGATTTTCGCCTCCCAGACAAACTCTTCGTCCAGCTCGCCGATGCGGGCGCTGCTGTCCTGATGGCGCAGATGAAAATAGCCGCGATCCGGTATCACGCCCCCGGACTGATACAGCGAGAGCAACGCGCCCGGTCGCGCCGTGACCGTATTGTCCAGGCGATCCACAGATATGCGCGCCTGCAGTTCACGGATACGACTCTCCGCATAACGCCCCGCCAGCATGTCAATCAGCAGATCAAACTGGCGGCGGGGCAAAGGGTGGTAAACGCTGGACATGCGCAAATGCGCGTAGAGTTCGTCCAGGTCCCAGGTTGCGACCCCGGTCATGGAGATAATTATCTGCGCCAGCACATCAAGGGGACATTGCAGCGGTCGTACTGGCTCCAGGTCTCTTTCCATGATGGCTTTGGCCAGCACGGCGGATTCCAGAAAGTCCTGCGGGTGCGTGGGAAACAGAGAACCGACGCTGACGTCGCCGACATTATGTCCGGCCCGCCCCACGCGCTGGATCGCCGCCGCCACCGAACCGGCGGTCTGCACCAGTACGACTTCGTCCAGGGCGCCAATATCAATACCCATCTCCAGGGAGCTGGTGGCGACGATGGCGGCCAGTTCGCCTCCCTTGAGGCGCTGCTCCACCTCTGTACGGATCTCTCGCGACAGCGAGCCGTGGTGCGCGTAAGCCACCATCGCGTCCGCCGCCTGATTGATCTTGTAGGTGAGCTTTTCACACAGGGCGCGATTATTGGTGAAGATCAGCGTGGCCCGGTTGCCCTGAATTCGCGTCAGCAGGGTTTCCGCCAGGGCGTCCCAGAGGTGTTTGTCCGCCCCGCGATGGGCGATGGCGGCCGGATAATTGACGCTGAGCCGGTAATGCTTGGCGGCGTTGGATTCCACCAGTGTAATCAGGCGCTTGCGGTATTGAGGGTGGCGCGCGTAGTCCGGCTGGGCGACCTCCAGTTCGTAGCCGGCGATAAAGTCCGCGGCGACGGAGATGGGGTTGATAGTGGCGGACAGGGCGATGCGCTGAAACTCACCGGACAGATCCACCAGACGCTCCACGGCGGAGATCAGGTAAGCGCCCCGTTTGACGCCAAGCAGGGAGTGCGCTTCATCAATGATGACCGTATCCAGATCCTGCAGCAGGGTGAGGCCGCTTTGCGAACTCAGCAGCAGGTTGAGGCTTTCCGGCGTGGTGATGAGAATCTCCGGTGGTTGCCGTAGCATCTGGCGGCGCTCGCCTGAGGGGGTATCGCCGCTGCGGGTCTGTGCGCGGATAACCGGGAAGGGCTCGCCTTGGCGCTCAAAGCAGGCTGTCAGCTCCGCCAGCGGGCGGCTAAGATTATTGCGGATATCGTTATTCAGCGCTTTCAGTGGCGAAATGTAGAGTACGCGCGTGCGCCCCGGTTGCAGCTCACCGGTGGCGAAGCGATTGAGGGCCCAGAGAAAGGCGGTGAGGGTTTTACCGCTGCCGGTGGGGGCTGTGATCAGGCAGTGCTCGCCGGAAGCGATGCGCGGCCAGGCTTTGGTTTGAATATCCGTAGGCGCGCCCAGGTTGGCGGTGAACCATTCCGCGATAAGTGGATGAAATAAAGACAGCGCCTGGGACATAAGAAACCGTTGTCGCCTTGTGGTCGTAAATAATGGTTGCCGATAAAAGTAATCTGAATCATATATGAATTCGGCGAAAGTTTGACGGTTCCCCACTTCGCGTAAAGAATTGAAGGTATAACGCCTGTGTCTGGTTTCTGTGGGACGAGGAAACCGTTTTGGTGTGGAGGCTATAAAGCATGCGATGGTATTCCTGTCCTGTCCTCTCTTGTCCTGCTATGGCGCTGGTTGCGTTGATGTTGGGCGCATCCTTGTGCCGGGCCGATGATACGATTGAAAAACTGACGTTTATGACCGAGGACTATCCCCCCTTTAATTATGTTCAGGACGACAAGCTCAAGGGGTTTTCCGTTGATTTGCTGGAGCTGATCCTGAAAAAGCTCGGCTCTAAAAAGACGCGCAAGGATATCCAGGTGCATCCCTGGGCGCGCAGCTACCGGCTTACTCTGAAAACCCCCAATACGGTTTTGTTTGTCATGACCCGGCGCGGCCCGCGGGAGAATCTCTTCAAATGGGTGGGACCGGTGGCGGCGTCCCCGATTGTGTTGCTGGCCAAAAAAGAGCGCAATTTGAAAGTCCGCTCATCGGAAGAGGTGAAGCAATTTCACATCGCCTCCGTACGTGAAGACATCGCTGAAATCGTACTGGATGAATACGGCGTGCCTCCCGAGAAGCGCGAGCCAGTGCCTTACCCTGAGCTGGCGGCGAAAATGCTGGAGGCGGACCGGGTGGACATGTGGGCCTACGGCGACATCGCCGCCTATTGGATCATCAAGCAGAACGGCTTTAACCCCTCTGAGTATGCGCCGGTGTATGATTTCGGCTCCGCTGGCGATAACTATTACGCCTTTAATATTGATACGCCGGACTGGATTATCGAGCGCTTTCAGAATGCGCTGGACGAGCTGAAAACGGAGATGGAGGCCAACGGCCAAACCGTTTATCAGAATATTATTGATCGCTACATCAAGTAGGAACGGACGTCCCGCATGAACAAAGATCTCAGTTTCGGCGCGCTTATGGGGCTCACTTCCGGTTTGTTGATCGCCGGCATCGGCGTGCTGCTGGAGCTGGCGGACTGGAGCGACGCCCTGTGGGTGAACTACTGGATGCCCGGCGGCGTGTTCGGCGCCGCCATCTGTCTCGGCGCCTGGCGGCGGGGCTGGAACGCCGAGCGCAAGGGGCTGCGCCTGCTGATCGTTATCGCCGCCACGATTCTGGGGTGGCGTTTGTGCTTTCTGTTCTTCATCTCATCCTGGGAGGTCGTGTCACTGGCGCTGATGGGCGCAGTAGGCGCCTGCGTCACCGCCATCGGCGTTATCCTCGCCTGGCGCATACGCGCCTGGTTGATCTTTTTGGCGTCATTCACTCTGGCTGGCGCCGCGGGCGGCGTGGTGGACTTCGTGCTGATCAACAGTCTGCCTGAGATCGCCAAAGGCGCCGTCTGGCATGGCTTTTGGGAAAGCGCGGCGATTTTCCCCGTTTGGCAGGCGATAACGCTGGCCTGCGCCCTTGCTGTAGGCGGCCCCCAGCCCGTCAGACAGGGCTTCCCAACGCCCAAAATAAGTAAACGTCGTTAAATTAAATTTGCGTAACCCTTGATCCCCGACTAGCCTTTCAGCTATCCAGTTAGCGGTCCCTGCATTACCGGCGAGCCAAGGTCGGCGACAATACTTTTTTCTTTTAAAAACAGGAGCGAAGCCGGTAGGAGAGACTGGATTGAATTGCGTTTCCAATTAATGGAGGAAAAGACAATGCAATCCAGAACAAAAATAAAAACAGCGGTATTTCTAGGTCTTCTTGGCAGTTCAGTTGGCGTATCCGCAGAAATGGGCGATTACTCATTCTGGGATACCTTGGGCAACCTGATCTGGCCCCGGGGTGCGAACAACCCGGTCACGCAGGAGCAGCAAAACGCAGCGCAGTATCCCTTGACGCCCAACCCCTCCGAAGTTGCAGACGGCTTCAAGCCCGGAGCCTATCTGCAATGGCAGACCATTCAATTACATCCGGACACCGGCGCAATTTGCGGCAACGGCTCGCCTTATAAATTCTTCGTCAATCGCGTGGCGCACACCAGCAACACAGTGATTTATATGGAAGGCGGCGGCGCCTGCTGGGATTATGAAAGCTGCACCGGTCAGACCGGTATTCGCGGCGCTCGTAATCCGAATGGCATTCCCGATGACTACATGAGTCTGCAGAATCCTTCCGCCAGTCTGGTGAGCCCATTCGTGTTCCGTCTGCACCCCTGGACCCGCACCAAAACCCAGAACTGGAACATGGTGTACATTCCCTACTGCACCGGGGACATCTATACCGGGGATAAGGTCGCCATCTACGACGACCCCTCCGGCGAACATGACCCTCTGGTGTGGCGGCATAACGGCGTGCGTAATACACGCGCAGTGGTGGCCTGGCTGAAGAACAACTTGGAGCGCCCCGGGCAAATGCTGATGACCGGATGCAGCGCCGGCGGCGCGGGCTCATTCGCCAACTATCACCCGGTGCGTCGCGATATGGACCCCGGCAAGGCCTACCTGATCAATGACTCCGGACCCATCTTCCCGGCGCCGGTGACCGGCTCGGAAGAAGAGTACCCGTCCCTGAAACTGCAGAACACTATTCGCAATGTGTGGGGGCTGGATGGCGACGGCGACGGACCATTGTATTATCTCCGCAACGAACTGCCGTCATTGGATCTGAACGATCTGGGCACGCTGTACACCGCACTGGGCGAGCATTATCCGAATGACCGTCTGGGTCATACGCACTTCTGGGATGACCTCAATTACTCTTCTTATTCCTATGAGCGTTTCTATGACGACATCAATAACGAGCCGGACGAAGAGAAGCGCAAGCAGAGAATTCATCAGCGCTGGTACAAAGACACCAGCCACCTGATGACCTCACTGGACGGCTATGATAACTGGGGCTACTACATTCCGCGCTTCCGCGATGTGAATGAAAGCCACTGCACCAGCATCATCGAGTTCAACAATGCGGACATTCAGGAAGATGGACTGGAGTTGGGCGACTTCGTGAATAATGTGATGGAAGGCTCCGGCCCGGTCATGTCCGCTTCGGAAGAAGACTCCGTCAGCGATTATCAGAAAGGCTTCAACCTGCTGTACTGGCTGTTGGATCAGCTGCTGTAAACCGCTCTGACCGGTGAGTTGATACGTTGCGAATAAGCCCCCGTTCGGGGGCTTTTCTGTGTTTGAAGCGTCGGGGGCGAATAGGTGAGTGGGGGGGCTGCCTGCCTGCGATCAGGATTAATTCGTCGCCTCGCTGCTGTCCAGCGCATATGCCTGCTTGAGCTCTTCGTTCAGGCGCTGGGCGAGATAATCGTCGCGACTGAGTCCATTGGGATAATGGGTCATCGCCAGCACTTCCTTCACTATCTCCGCTTCGCGTTTCTTGTACTCGGCGAACCGTGGGTCCGGGTTGTCTTTGAATTCCTGCATGCGCGCTTCACCCGCCTGCTTGTACTGCTGAATCAGCTCTATGCCCTTGGCTTTGGCTTCCGGGTCGTTGGGAGTGATTTTCAACAACGCCAGTTTCATGATCAATCCCTCCGCCGCAGAGAGCTTGTGCTCTTTTTCCAGACGGTCGATGTTTTGCTCCGCGCGGGAAAATTTTTCCCGGCGGGTGGCGCTGTCCATTTGCTCCGCATGTTGCAGCAGCTCGCGATAATCACGTCCATAATCGAAGTAGGACTGGTATTCCGCATAACGCTCCAGCGCCTGGTCTTCCAAAAGCGTGTCCTGATCTTTGGCGAGGCTGGAAGGGCGCGCCTGGGCGGAAAAGTTTTGCATTCCGATGGGGAGAAATGCGTTGGCGTCATTAACGGCGACGGTGGCTTCGGGAGATGTGTTCGTGTTGGTGTCGGATGGAGACGGGGAGGCGGAGCCTCCCAGCAGCCAGGTGGAGAGCCCCAGTGTGGCTGTTATGAGGGCAATGCCGAAATAGGCTTTGGGTGTCATGATCAGTCTCCTTTTTCTTATTTGAATATCCAATGGTGAGAGATCTTCTCATTTACAAATATAGCCCCCTAATCGGGGTTTAATAAAATTTTTTCTTTTTGTGCATCCAAATTGATAACTGGCGTCGTCTTGATAAGTGAAGACATTCGAAAACCCAAAAAAATTATTGAGGAGACGCCTGATATGAAATTCAAAAGCTTTACCGTTCTGGCCGCTGCAATGATGCTGACTGCTTGCGCCGCTAACTCTCAAAATCATGCCGGCGAGCCGGTTTCCAGCAGAGATACGTCTCTTGGCTCCATCATGACCGACAAGCAGGGCATGACGCTGTACACCTTCACTAAAGATGCGGCCGGCGTCTCCAACTGTAATGGCGGTTGCGCGGAAAACTGGCCTCCATTCATGGCTGGCGCATCCGCTCATGATACCGGCAAGTTCACTATCATTACCCGCGTGGACGGCTCCAAGCAGTGGGCGTATGAGAGCAAGCCTCTGTACTTGTGGGTAGGCGACCGCGCGCCCGGTGATGTGACGGGGCATGGCGTCAAGAACGTCTGGTTCACAG
Organism: Hahella sp. KA22; assembly: GCF_004135205.1. Taxonomy (NCBI): domain Bacteria; kingdom Pseudomonadati; phylum Pseudomonadota; class Gammaproteobacteria; order Oceanospirillales; family Hahellaceae; genus Hahella; species Hahella sp. KA22. The sequence goes on from NZ_CP035490.1 coordinate 3,345,631, forward strand.
TGAAAATGGACTCGGCGAAAAGCCACAAGCAAAGCAATTACAACAGCAGCAGTTACTATTAATCGGGCAGACAAACAGCTTCCTTCTATTTGTCTGTAACGTCAGGCCCTGTCTCCCGCGGCTAGCCGCCGCGCAGGCGTCTCGTAGCGGGAGCGTAGAAACGAAAATCCGTCGCAAACGCCAAGTCCGACTGGTATGCGGCGGCTACCTGGATATAATGCCTGGGAACCTTCGGGGGAATCGATCAGGTGAATTCAATTCAGGAGCCGTCTTTGAAGACCGCAACCGACACAGATTGGTCTGTGGAGCTGTCGCCGCTGTTGCGCCGCATCGTAGACCAGGACCGAGCCGCGCTGAAGCGTCTGTATGATTTAACCGGCGCCAGGTTGATGGGCGTCGCCATGCGCATACTGCAGGATGAAGGCGAAGCCGCCGATCTGCTGCAGGAAGTGTACATGAAGCTGTGGCGGCAAGCGTCCCAGTATTCAGGCGCCGGGTCCGCCTGGGGCTGGCTCTGCGTGCTGACCCGCAACGCTGCTCTGGACAAGCTGAAGAGCCGACAGCGCAAGCGTGAAGATCTCATGGATGATGTAGAGCCGCTGATGGCGGATCTGGCTGGCGAGGGGTGCGGACTGGCGGACCAGGAAGGCATGCGACAGTGCCTTGAAAAATTGAATGAAGAGCCTCGTAAAGCGATTTTATTGTCTTATATCCACGGATACAGCCACGGCGAACTGGAAACTCGGCTAGAGCGCCCATTAGGGACGATCAAAGCCTGGATCAGACGCGGACTGCAGGAGTTAAAACAATGTCTCGAAGCATGAGATATAAAAACGCCACAGTTTGCGACCATCTGGCGAGTCAATATGTGGCGGGGGCGATGAGCGCCAGAGTACGTCGACGCATGGAAACTCTGATGCGCGACTATCGTGAAATAGATACGGCGGTGGCCTACTGGTCAGATTTGATGACGCCGATGCAGGAGAGTCTGCCGGCGCAACAACCGCCTGTGGATCTGTGGGCGAAGATAGACGCCGCGACGGCGCCGGCCGCGAAGCCACAAACGGTCAGGGCGCAGGCGCAGGCAGTCAAAACCAGTTGGCTGGCCAGTTTCTGGGAAAATCTCGCCATGTGGCGCTTCTCCGCGATGGCGGGAACAGCGGCGTCAGTGGTGTTCGCGGTGGCGTTGCTTTGGAACGTCATGGGCGGCGCGCCGGGACGAGGGGCTGATTACATGGCCCCGATGAGTCGCAACGGTCAGGTGGCGCTGGTGATCTCCGCCTACAAAGGCGAGGAGCCGGGAACCTCTCAGTTGGTGACCCAGTGGTCCAAACGTTTCCAGGACAAACCCTCAGGCCCGCTGCATTTGTGGGCTGAGAAAATGGATGACCATAGTCTGGTGTATCTGGGGCAGATTGACTCAGGTAAAGAAAACTGGACCCTGACCTCCGCGGAATGGAAAGTCATCGCCAACAGCAGCCGTCTGTTGATCAATGACAACCCTTCCACGCTGGATGTCGCCGCAGTTACCTTCGAAGGTCCCTGTGTCCAGCTAAACGCCTGGAAGAGCTAAAGCGTCGGATATCCAGAGTAAAGCTGGACAAGCCAGGATAACTGAATAAAATTGCGCGGACTCTGATCAATGATGATCGGGCCGCGCATTTTTTATTCCCAGATATTCAGAGACCGTCCCATGGAAAACCCATATCAGGCGCCGCAGGCCGAATTGGATACGCACGGCGAATCTTCAACCCCTTTCTTCACCACCTCGATTACCAAGCTGATTGTCTTATACATCGCTACGTTGGGGTTTTATCGCCTCTATTGGTTTTACAAACACTGGAAAGCGCTGCAGGTTCACGAAGGGCTTAAAGTCGCGCCGGTATGGCGCTCTATATTCAGCATCTTCTTCACGCATTCTCTTTTCAAACATATTGCTAACAGCCATCAGGAGCGGGGCCTGGGAAGCTGGGGCGCTCACGCCATGATGGCGACCTTGTATGTGCTGATGACGGTTGGAGGCGAGCTCGCCGCCCGTATACAGACGAGCGACGTTTTCGGCGTCTGGGATATTGCGCTACTCGTGACGTCTATTATCCCTCTTTACACGTTGTACGAAGCGCAAACCTATGCAAACCGCGTCAATCAAGACCCTGACGGGGAGAGCAACAGCCGCTTCAGTCCATGGAATATTCTGTTTGTCTTTATGGGGGTCGCTATCTGGGGAACGGTCGCGTTTGCCATCCTTGCTCAGTTCACTACCATTCTGGACTGATTATTCCGCACATCCTCTGGGAGTCATGGTTTATGACTCCCCAATCTCCCCCTCAAATTCCCCCTCTAAACCTGACTTGGATGGATGTCCGTTCACGTCGTCGCGACTAATGTTAATCCGTGGATGCGCGTGGGTGTTTAACCCCGACGGGCCATCCATGTAAGGAGTTAACAATAATAAGCTTGCGGGAGAGCTGACATGGTCATGGATAACGTAAATAACAAGAATGGCGATAGCAGGTTGGGCGAGGGCGTGAAGCGGCTAGCAGTGGCTGCAGTCTGTGCGGGAACGCTGTGCGCCGCCGGCAGTGGCTATGGCGAAGTGAATCGTCATGCCTCGGTGATGGTGCATCTGTTCGAATGGAGCTGGGAGGATGTGGCGCAGGAGTGCGAGCAATATCTGGGGCCGAAGGGATTCACTGCGGTGCAGGTGTCGCCGCCGCAGGCGCATATCGGCGGCGCCCAATGGTGGACTAGATATCAACCCGTCAGCTATGTGTTGAACAGTCGTAGCGGCGACCGGGAGCGCTTCCGGAACATGACGCAACGATGCGCTGCGGCGGGTGTGGATGTGTATGCGGATCTGGTGATCAATCACATGGCTTCCACCGGATTCGACTTTCCTGACGTCCCCTATGGCGTCAATGACTTCCATAACTGGAACTGCGGCGGCATTAACTATGGCGACGCCAATCAGGTCTGGAACTGCGATCTGGTGGGCTTGAAAGACCTGAAGACAGAGAGCGATTACGTGCGCGGCAAAATCGCGGATTATATGAACGACCTGGTCAGCCTGGGAGTAAAAGGCTTTCGTATCGACGCCGCCAAGCACATGCCGCCTGCCGACATTGAGAATATCGTCAGTCGCGTTCAAGGCTCACCCTATATCTTTCAGGAAGTGATCCGGGCGTCGGGAGAGGCGGTGCAGCCGGAGATGTACACCCATATCGCCGATGTCACTGAGTTTCAAATGGAGCGCGATCTGGCCTGGCATTTTCGCAATGGGCGCATGGCGAACCTGGCTGACTTTTCCCAGTGGGGCGGCCGTGTCGCCAGCAGCGACGCCATGGTGTTCGTCGCCAATCACGACGACCAACGCCAGCACCCGGAATGGGCGCTGACCTGGAATGATCCTCAGGGCATGTACTATATCGCCAATATTTTCATGCTCGCTTATCCCTATGGCTATCCCAGAGTGATGTCCAGCTATTACTTCAATGATCATGATCAGGGGCCGCCGAATTCCGGTCCGCACACCGGCGGCGCCTGCGGCGTGGACTGGGTGTGCGAGCACCGTTGGGGCGGGATTGGCAATATGGCGAAATTCCGTCAGGTCACCGCCGCCAACGCTTATCTCTCTAATGTGTCCCGCGATGGAGACAATCGGCTGGCGTTTGGACGCGGCGGACTCGGCTTTGTGGCGCTGAACAATGACACTGGAGCTTGGAGCGCCTCGCTGAATACCGGTTTGTCGGCGGGAGAGTACTGCGACATTCTGCATGGCGATTACGTCAAAGGCGTCTGCACGGGCGCCACGGTTTTCGTGGACAACGCAGGCTATGCTTCCATAAATGTCGCCGGCCGCGACGCCATGGCGATTCACGTGGAGGCCAGAGTGGCGGATTGTCCGCAGTGTCAGTCGCAAAGGGTGGATGTCTCCTTTGCCTGCGATGACGGCCAAACCCAATGGGGGCAAAGCGTCTACGCCGTAGGCAATCTCCCTGAACTGGGTGGCTGGAGCCCCGCAGGAGCCGTCAAACTGGAGCCATCCGCCTATCCGGTATGGAGCGGCGTCATCTCCGTCCCCGCTGGAACACAGGTCGAGTGGAAGTGCCTGAAGCGTGACGAAAACAACGCTGGTGCGGGAATTGAGTGGCAGCCCGGAAGCAATACCGTATTCAACACTGACTCGGTCAACGCCACTCGCGGCGGCTGGTGATTGGAAAAGTCGTAACTGAAAACCCATGACCGAGAACGCATGATAGAAAACGAGCCTCTGAAAAAAACAAGATCCGGTTTCGCCGGGTCTTGTTTGAGTGAGACGCCGTGTATCCAATTGTAGGTTCATGCATGTCTCCTGAGTTTCAAAAAGAAAGCTGCTCTATACTTCCTCGTTATCTTCTCTGGATACCCATTCCCTGAATGCGCGACGAATCATGCTGAATAAGAAAAAATTCCTGACTGAGTTGGCGTTGAAAAATGCGGCGTTATTGTTGGTCATTGCGCCGGCGATGATTCTGTTTACCCTGAACAGCATGCAGCATATGGAGGCGGGTAATCAGTCCGCCATTCTGGCTGTTATCGGCTTATTGATGGCGTCGGCGATTGTAGGAATATTCGAGACTACCTATCAGAAATCCGTATTGGAGAAGCCGCTGCAACGCTGGCTGGCGCACTTGACCAAAGCGTTGCTGTATATCGGTGTGACGGAGTTGATGGCCATCGCAATCGCCGCGGTGGGGACGACCTATCCGTTCTGGGACGATCCGCTGATCTGGGCGTTATCGCCGATTTATCTGGCTTTGTATCTGTTTGATTGCTGGGACGGTTTGATCGCCGCGGACAGCCTGTCCTGATCATCGCGCCGGGCCTGCAATCGACGGTTCAACAGGCCCGGTGCGCTATTGCGTTTGTTACTCTGGCAGCAGAATAAGCACGGATTTGGAAGGCAGGGAAAGCGCCAATGTATGTTCATCTGTGGTGAAAATATCCCCGCTGAGCAGATCTCTCCAGTAGCCTCCCGGCGCGCCCAGCAACCGCGTATCCAGCAAAGCGGTAGCGGCGTCGCCCCGATTGGCGGCGATGATCACCGAACCTTCCTTCGCCGTTCTGGCGAAGCAATAGCAGTCCGTATCCGCCCACAGATCAATGTGTCCTCCCCGACACAGAGCCGGCGTGCTTTTACGCAGGGCGATCAGGGTTTTACACCAGTTCAGAATGTCTATATCCCAACGTTCCCGATCCCAGGGGAAGGGGCGACGACAGTCCGGGTCTCCACCGCCGGGCAGCCCGATTTCATCGCCGTAATACAGACAAGGCGCGCCGCTGTAAGTGAACAGCAGACCCAGGGCTAACTTGTACAGATCGCGATCCCCTTGCAGCAGAGTGAGGAAACGGGGCGTGTCATGGGTATCCAGCAAGTTAAGCTGGCTCAATTGAATCGGGCAGGGAACCGCCGCGCGGGCCTCCGCCAGCCAGGCGGCGAACTCGCGTCCGTCAATGGCCCCCGGATGTCCGGAAATGTCCAGGCCGGCCAACCAGGCGCGCAGGGGGTGGGCGAAACCATAGTAGTTCATTGCTCCGTCTTCCTGATCGCCTTGCAGCCACTCCGTCGCTTCGAAGAAATGCTCGCCCAGCAGATAAGTCTGCGGCGCCTCTTGTTTGACGCACTCGCGCATGCCGCGCATATGCGTTGCGTTATTGTGGGCGCTGGGACCTTCGCCAAGCATATGGACCGCGTCGAGACGCCAGCCGTCGACGGCGTAGGGAGGACGCAGCCAATGGCGAAGAATGGCGTTGTCGCCTGAGTACATGGCGGCCGCCACTTCCGGGTTGGCGTAATTTAACTTGGGCAGGCTTTCGAAGCCTTTCCAGGCGGCGTAGCGGCCTTCCGAGTTAAAGTTATAGAAGGCGCGGTATTGTTCGTTACCCGCTTGCGCCTGTTGAAACCAGGAATGGTGGACGGAGGTGTGATTGACGACGGCGTCCAGTATCAGCCGCATATCCCGCGCCCGGGTCTCCTCGCGCAGGCGCAACAGCGCGGGCTCTCCGCCGAGGCGCGGCTCCACTTGGCTGTAATCATCCGTGTCATAGCGATGGTTGCTGTGAGAAGCGAAAATCGGGTTGAGATAAATCGCGCTGACGCCCAGTTCATCGTGCAAATACGGTAAAGCGTCAGTAACACCGTTCAAATCGCCGCCGAAGAATTCCGACGATCCCCTGGATGGATCTGGGATGGCGTCCCAGTCGCTGAGAGGCGTCTGCTCTTTATCCTCATCAGGTTCTTGGGAAATAGAGGCGAAAACATCGTCCCCGATGCGGAACCGGTCTGGAAATATCTGGTAGAACACCTGATCCCACACCCACTGTGGCGTTTGTAGACCCTGCACATGCTTGAAGTGAAAAGAGCGCGAGCGGATACGGGAATGCACGCCGCCAGCGTCGAGGCAAAATTGCCGCTTTGCGCAGATAAACTTGAATAGGTAATAAGTGGTTGCTGCGCCTGGGTTAGTGGGAATCTCGACCCGCCAGCACTGCGCGCCTGCGCTGGATTCCGCTGGCTCCAGGGCGGTTAAATACTCTTCATTGTCCAACTCATAGCGAATCCATGCGCTATCAATAGCTTGGCCAGACGCTGTGCGAGCGCTGATGCGAAGCCGTCCGTCCTCCAGTATCTCGACATCGGTGAGAGGATGGTGATGGGCGATGAAATCGGTTGGCATCGTAGCGTTCTCCGGCGTTAAAAATTAGTCGGGCTTTGTGAAGGCGTTCTGGGTATGCTAGTGACGCAATGCGCGCTTGGCATCAGCCGGCGACATGCGTGTTCTACGCCCCCCAAGAGAAGGATTTGTCAAAGTCCGGGTATGAGCCATCTTGCGCAGCTCTGGCTGCAATTGATCAACAACGCCAGAGCGCAAAGCCGTTATTGCGGTGAGGCGTTTTGTCCGGCTGCGCCGTTGGTTGGGCAGTCCTGGTCATTGCGGCAATAGCATGGCGCTGGAATATACTGAAATGGGAATGGGGTGCGAGCGCAAATACCCACGAACTGAGAATGAATAGCGGGGCGATATGAAGATAGCCATAGTCACATGCGACGGATTCAATGAAATGGATTCCTTCATGGCGCTCACCCTGCTCAATCGGGTGAAGCAACCGGGCTGGCGGGCGGAGCTGGCTTGCCCCTCCATGCACGCCTTGTCGATGAATGGCGTCAAGATCACTGCGCAGCGACCGCTCATGTTCGCCAGCGAAGCGGATGTCGTGCTGTTCGGCAGTGGCGTGCAAACCCGTGATCATGTGAAGAATGACAGTATTATGTCGGCGTTTCATCTTGACCCGGAAATTCAGTTGATCGGCTCGCAATGCTCCGGCGCTTTGTTTTTACATAGCCTGGGACTGTTGAAGAGTACGCCGGTATGCACGGATGCGACCACGGGACCGGTGTTGCAGAACCTGGGCGCCCAGGTGGTGGAGGGCCCGTTTCACGCCAGGGGTAATATCGCCACTGCGGGAGGCTGCTTGTCCGCCACCTATCTGGCCATGTGGGTGATCTGGCGCAGCCTGGGAGAAGAGGCGGCTAGAGATGTGATCGCCTATGCGGCGCCGGTAGGGCAAAAGGAGCTTTATGTAGACATGGCGACCCAGGCGATTGCCGCATTCATCTGATTTCCATGTGGAATAGGTTATAGTGCGCGTTGGGTTAAGTGAGGCGTTCCTGGCTTTTATCAATGAAACCCACGCGTTGAGGCAGTCCGAGGCGCGGAGAAAAACGGTCGTTATACGGCGGCTCCCTGGTATTAAACGCCTTTAAATCAGAGACATGTATTCGTTAGTCAGATCCAGCAGTGTGTTAATTTTCCTCGCAGCGTTGTGCAGCGGGTGTGCGAGCCAGTTCAAGCCGCAAAACGAACCGATTAAATCCTACAGCAGCGACCACGCCTATAGCTTCCGCACTTACCAGCGCGACAATGACCTAGGGGAAACCCTGTTGATCCTGGCATTCTCCGGCGGCGGCACGCGGGCTTCTGCGTTGTCCTATGGCGTCATGGAGGAATTGAAGGACACCCGCATTGAAATCGATGGCGTCAAAACCCGCTTGCTGGATGAGGTGGATTATATCTCCGCCGTATCAGGAGGCAGTTTCACCGCTGCCTATTACGGATTGTTTGGCGACAAGCTGTTTTCGGACTATGAGAAAGTGTTTCTGCGTCAGAGCGTGCAGGGCGCATTGCTATGGCAGTTGCTGAGCCCTGGATACTGGTGGCGTTCGCTGTTCACCCGCTTTGACCGTACGGAAATGGCGGTTGAATACTATGACAACTATATCTTCAAGGGCCGCACCTTCGCCGATATCCCCTTGAATCGCCGTCCTTTCATCAATATCAACGCGACGGATCTGAGTCAGGGGAACCGTTTCTCCTTTGATCAGGATACTTTTGATCTGTTGTGCTCGGACTTGAACAAGTTCAATGTGGCGCGGGCAGTGACAGCGTCTTCGGCGGTGCCGGTGGCGTTTCCTTCCATCGTATTGAAGAACCACGGCGGTGATTGCGATCTGAGCGAATCCGCCATGTTCCGCATGTTAAACGAGTCCAAACCACTGGATATTCGCCAGCGGGAACTGGTCAGCGGTCTGCTGTCCTATAACGACAGTAAACAGCACCCATACATTCATCTGGTGGATGGCGGTATTTCGGATAACCTGGGTCTGCGAGGGGTGATAGACGGTCTGCAGTTAACTGAACTGGAGAACGCCGCTCAGGATCACACCAAGAAAGTGAAGCGGGTGGCGGTAATTCTGGTGAATGCGGAAGTCCGACCGAAACGCGGCATTGACGAGAGTCCGAACAAGCCCGCCATCACGGATACCATTGACGCCGTCACCAATGCGCAAATCCAGCGTTACAACGTGGAGACCCGGGCGATACTGCAGGATCAGGATGACCGCATCGTCAGAGGGTTTCAACGCTTCGGGCGGATTCCTTATTATTTCATCGAAGTTAATTTTCAGTCCTTCTCATCGCCTTCGTTGAAAGAGTTCTTCAACAGCCTGCCGACTTCACTGGAACTGAGTAACCGGGAAATCGACACGCTGATTCAGGCGGGGCGCTCCTTGTTGCGCAATTCAGAGGAATACTCGGAGTTTCTTGAGAATTTCACGACGGAAATGCCGGACGGACATATTGAAATCAGGATTGATGATTTAACTGATGAAGATGAGTGATTCTATTCCGCACAGATGCTGAAATTTTTTTCTCAATAACACTCCACATCATCCATCGGACTTTGTTTATGGCTCAGCGCATCGTTGTACACGATGGCGGCGCTTGTGTCGGATTTCGCTTGATACAACGCCAGATCAGCGCTTTCGATTAGCAGTGGCGTCGGGCATTCCGGAGTGACCCGCGTGAAGCCGATATTGACGTTGATTTTGCCGGCGGGGAAGGGGTGTGAGGCGACATTTTTGCGGAAACGCTCCAGGGAGGTTTCTACGCCTTCCTTGTCCGTCTGATTCACGATGACCACAAATTCCTCGCCGTCAAAGCGAAATAGCAGATCGGAAGAACGAAAGCCTTTTTTCAGAAGTAACGACACCTGCAGCAGGGTCTCATCGCCATTGCTTCCATTAGCGGGCGTTGCATGGTCGATATCCAGCAGAGCGAGCCAGGAAGACTGGGTTGTTTCTTCAGGTTGCTTCAGATGATAGAAGTCGACCACCTGTTCCAGTGTTCTGTCCATGGTGTCCCGGTTCAGCAAGCGGGTGAGCGGGTCTCTTTCTCTGGCGTCAAGCAACGCCACCTGATTGCTGTAGATGCCGAATAAGCCTCTGATCACTTCAAAATCGTAAGTGCTGACTGCGCCTTTTATCAAGATGATCCGACGAGGTTCCTGCGCGCTGGCGACATCGTAATATATCGTCGGCGCGGCGCTTCCCACCCAATATCCCACGCCGCCGTGAGACTCAGCGGCTATCTTCTTGAGCTCGTCAGCGTTTTGGTTGTCGAAATCATCGTTGGCGATAAGAGGAAAGCGTCGGACCAGCATCTCTTTGCGCTGGTTTGAACTAAGGGAGGCCGGCGGCGCGGCGCTGAATATCTCGTAAGCGGAAACTTCGTCAACGCCTTCGATGCTACGAAGGAGGCTGATCAGGTTCTGCGTTAAATCGTGATAAGACTGGTTTTGCAACAACTCAGCAGAGAGCTGGAATGCTTTCTGCAAATCCTCTGTCGACATGGCGGCGTCCTATCCGTCCGGGAATGAACATATTAAGAATAGATGTAATCCCAGTACGGCGCTATTAAAATTTCCGGTTCCGATTTATGGATAGACGCCCTGGAAGATGAAGCAAATCATTATACATCCCGAAGATGAAAAACTGTGTCAGACGATATTTTTCAATAAACATGAGGTCGATGGCCGTGAGACGGTAGTGTCTCGAATCAACTATTTGCTGATGTTAAATACTCCCTGTATGGACGCCGCCGAGGCAGAAATACGCATCATGAAGCAAGTATTGGCTGACGCAGAGAATCCCGAAGAGGACATAAAAGTACTGTTCAGCGTACGTAATTGGCGCCCCCACATCGTGGGCTGTTTGGCGATGTGCTATTTGCCTCGCAACGACACTCTGGTCGAATCCCTATGGGAGTTGCTAGCCGGACAATCCTGGGCGGCTCCGCAGATCGCCGCTACAGTGTCCATGGTCGATAGGAACTTTGCTGGCAACGCCGCCCAACGGTTGTCCAATACGGGATTGGTCAACACTGGTTTGGAGCTTAATACCGGGCGACGCAAGCTGGTGGGTTCTCTCAGCTTGGCAAAGAGTTTCCTGGCGCTATGGAGTTTGCTGGAAGAAGTTGACGCCGAGGCTGATGTATTGCATCAAACGAGGCTTATTGCGCTCAAACAAGACTTGGAGCGCCTTGAGCGGTCTCCCGCCTCAGACATCGCCATAAACTGGAGAAGTCAGTTGCAAACACTGATGTGCAGCGTTCCGCCTGAGCAAATATAAACACATTGTTCGACGCGAAATTCCGATATCGCAATCTTTACAATAACTCTGCGCTGGAAGTGCTAGGATTAATAGCATTCAATTAAAATTAGCATTGGTGAATGCTATTGAAAGAAGGTGGTCTGGATGGCAATGGATACCGAAACCTTCGCCGCCATTTTGGCGAATATGCGGGAACGTTTTCTGCAGGAGCTGGATGAGCGTTGCAATAAGCTTGAGGAGCTCATTCTTACGCTGGAAAGAGACGGCGCGAACAAGGAAGTATTCAACGAACTTTATCGCGGTATCCACAATATCAAAGGTGCAGGGGGCACCCATGGACTGAATGTGGTGACCACCATTTGCCATCAATTGGAAAGCTTTCTTGCTGAGCTGGGCGCCAACGCCGCCCTGGACGCCAGTTCCGCCAACAATGCGTTGGCTTATCTTGATTTACTACGCCGGGTCAGCGTCGTTCACCGCAGCGAACTCATACAGCAGTCGGATATCGAAACTGAGTTGGAGCGATTGCATCACCGGGTGCTGGAGAAACGCAAATCCGGACTGCTGGCTGAATCTTCGCAAACTCTGGCCAGTTACTATCAACAAGCGTTAGAGCCTCTCCCAGTGCGTCTGGTTTGGGAGCAGAACGGTCTGAGCGCTTTGGGTCGCCTGCTTCGGGAGCATTTCGATTTCATTATCGCTGGCGGCGAACTCAAAGAACTCAACAGCCTTGCGGTGGTCGCCGCTTTACGCGCATCGCAAACCCGCAACCACAAAATCCCCGCCATACTCATCACCAGCCGGCAGGGCCTCAAAACAGAAGAAACCCAATTCGACGCCATCCTCTCCAAAAATAAAGAACTGCCGGAGACATTATTAGCGGCGGTGAAGAAGGCGTTGTCGTTGTGATTTTGCGAACTGCAATCAGCCGCCAGGGCAGTTTAGCAACGTAACAGAGATAGGCTGGTGGTTATCCAGCGCCTTGGCGTCTGTGTCAAACCGCTCTTTTCCGAACACGGTTTCAGAGCCGCCACATTGAGCCCTTACAGTAAACGCCCCCTGACTGAATCCTAAGTAAGACTCTTCTGTAATCTGGTAACTAATGCGACCGCCAGCCTCCACTGATACCCGAGGGAACTTGAATCTATAAGGGCTATCCGGCGTACTTCGAATTTCCAGAATGGTCAGCGGCAGGGCTGATGGGTTGCTTATTTCAATCGTTTCAGAAAGCGGAATATCAATATTTGGTCGTTGGTAATTGCAGCATCCTGACAGCGTAATGGTCGTAATGAAGAATAAGGCAGTGTTAGTCAGTTTCATATTTACTTAAACGCGTCGCAGTTATCAATGACGATTAATAACCGATACACTGGCTTAGTTGAAGCTTCTACCCGGAATCGGCTCCCAGGAACCTGACTGTTATCAAACTCGCCACATGCGCCGCTAACAAAATATTGGTCAGACACAATGGCGTCAAAGCTGTTTACGGCGACATTTGCAGTCTCAGACAGCTCTCCTGGGCTTAAGGACATGCTTCTGGTTGTAAAACCTGCGACTCTGGTATCAAAGTTATAGACAGTTCTGATATATACGTCTTGGTCTGTTTGGTTTTTGACGACCAAATCCACAGGAACAAAGCTGTTGTATTGATAAGGGCCATCAAGACAACAGCCGCCGAGGAGAATAGGTAAGAGTAAGAGAAAACCCCTGCTCACTCACCCTCCGTGGCGCATTGACTGAACTCTATTTCCACACTTTGTAAGGCGGCGGTATCATTGGAGGCAACTGATACAGACTCTTTTCCAAAATATCTTTCCGCCATTGAGCATTGATAGCTAACTTCGAAATCCCCAGCTTTGACAAGCGAATATGTCTTCTCTGACACTGGGAACGAAACTGTCTTTCCTGAGGCCAGTTGAGTCGGTGGGAAGGAAAAAATACGCTGCTTATCTTCCTTTGACTGCAGCTTTTTTATGATCAGAGAACTGTCAGATACGTTTCTCAATTTAAGCTCAGCTGTTAAAGGGATATCTACGTCCGGAATATAAGTTGTGCAGCAACCTGTGATACCTGTCGATAAAAGAAAAAGCAGACTTATTGCCGAGGTTTTCATGTCTCTTCCTTATAATTTTTCCTGTGGGTGAAAATAGCTGCAATCATCAATGATTATTGTCGCTAGCCAGTATCCTTCAGATCTCTCAAGTCTAAAGTTTTCACCAGGAGATAACTGGCTCTCTGATCCCTCGCATGCACCAAAGAAATAAAACTTCCTATCGACGATAGCATCAAACGAGGAGATGGTCATTTGTAATACTTCTGAGTCTTCGCTTGGATGTAGGCGAAAGCTTTCCATTGAAAACATAGCGTTAGCGTCTGGTGCGGCATAGAACTTTTCTATATTAATAGTGTTATTTGTATTGTTTTTAATGATAATATTGGTTGGAACTACTCCTCTGACTGAGTAAGAGGAGTCAAGGCAGCAACCAGATAAGGCTAGTATGGCAGTTGCGGTTACTAAAGCTTTTCTCATTTGAACTTTATCCTTGAAATCCAGATTAGTGAGCGGACATCTTTTTCAGTTGCAATTTGCCTATCATAAAAATCAGAAGGTGTTGCGCCATTGTAGTATTTCATCAAATCTATTTCTGAACTCTCAGGATAAGAACTCCCTCCCATAAAAGTAGGCTTAGGAGACTGTGTCAGTAGAAAAGATGAGCCTTTGTGACTGTATGAATTATTTGCTCCACTATAGGCGCTTAATAGCTCATGGCCAATCTCATGTGCAGCTGTGGACATAAACTCTTGATCTGCATGTGAGGCGAAATAGAAGCGCCATATTCCACTGATTTTAACCCAACCTACATTATAAACGATATCTTCAGGAGCTATATTTCCAATTAGTGAAATTAATCCTCTAATTTTTCCTGGGTTACTTGATCTGAGAATTGGTCCATTAGTGTTGTAGGATATGGAAATATCATCCATAGCCTTGTCTAAATTTGGAATGGGATTCAGTATTACTTTGTAGGATGTACATTGGTGCCCTGTATTGATGCTTACACTTCTGGACCAATATTTCTTTACACCAAGGAAGACTAAATGTTTTAGGTCTGTGAAGCTTTTGTGTCTTATGTGTCTTTCAGTGAAAGCATCGCTCCAATGCATATTTTCCTTTCCTTGGAATGCTTCTTCTGGCGGGAGCTTTCCTACGCCTCTAGCCCCGCCATCTTTTAAGTTTAATCTCAACTCGACGTATACTCGCCTATCACTCCTGTCAATTTTCAGGTCCAGCCAGTCTTCTTGGGCGGCTTCCCCTTTAAGAAATAAAGTACTGAACTTTTTTTTATGATCTTTTTGGGCAGTAACAGTTACTTTAAGCTTGCTGCTTTTTAGTATCTTCGTATCAAGGGTGCCTACTCTGTCGTAGCCATCCCACTCCCACCTATGGGTGCCTATTTCGCGCATGCTTGCAGGTAACTCTATTTGAAATACGAGAAAATCACCATCAGAAATATTGATGTAAAGTTTATCAACAGGCTGATTCTTTACTTGTATTTCAAAGGTAATAAAGTCTTTGTTTTTTGTGGTATTCGACTTGAGTTCCTGGAAATCAGGGATGCATAGAGGGGTTAATATGGTATCGGGAGATGTCTTGAGTAGTTTTACTTCAACATCAAAATCCATTCTGCTCATCTTCTTCCAAACCTTGATTGCACACTAACGAAAAATTCATGTTACAAAACTTAACAAACTGGAAGAATAGGGCGTAGAGACTAGCCTCTATTGGGTAAATAGGAGCGAAGAGAATTTAGGTTTGAACACGGAAGTTGAGTAAGGGACCGTTTATGGAGTCCCCAATCTGAAAGCTATTCGAGCTGTTGTCGCGCAGTTATATCCGCTCAACCTCCACACCGATACCCATATGGTCGGTGATGGCCACGGCTTCCCAGCTTTGGTGGCTGGTGGGAGCGAACTGAGAAAGGTAGATCAGGCGATTGACCCTAACTGATTGGGTATTGTAAACCGCCACGTCGTATTTTTTGGTTCCCGTGCTGTTTGTGCCTTGAAACTCTCTATTGTGAGCGTCGAAGGGCTGTATCGATGAGCCTGTGTGCGCATCAGCGAAGGTTTGTCCCAGGGCTTCGCTGACTACGGTGTGGGTAAAGTCGTTACTTCCCTGGTTGGTGTCGCCCATGATGATGTCGATAACCCCTGCGTTGCTTTGCAGTAATTGGTTTGCGAATGGCGCCGTAAAATACCTTGGCTGCGTCTGCTGATTTGGCGACTGAGTTGGGAACGTGTACGAAGACCGCCAGGACGCCGTAGCTCTTTATGGCGATCCAACCCTGGCCGTCGCCCACGAAGCGATGCTGGCTGTTATTGGTGGCGTGCACACTGAAGCAGTTACATGCTTTGGCGGGCGTCGACGTTTTGAATATCGGGCCGGCGCTATTTTTCAGTGTGGCCCATTCTGCATGTTCGCTGTTCAATTCACCAAAAACCATCAGGTCGCAACTCTGTCCGAAAGCTTGTCCCAAATGTTGATGATTCAGGCGCGCCTTGCCCTCCACCAGGCTCCGAAAGGAAGCGTTATCGTGTTGTCCTTTATTCATTATGCCCAGCAGACGCCGTAGAAATCACCTGAGAAGGGCCATGAAGCAGTTCATGCGGTTCGACGTTGGGATTCGTCGGCGGCACCAGCAGCCAGGGGCCCTGATGATTGGTAGCGGAATGATCGTGGGTCATCCGTGTAAAGTGTTGCGAGTTTGATGCGCTGACGCCATGGTCGCTACTGGCGTTGGAGTTTAACGACTGATATGCAAAGACTGGCATGTCCTGTTACCACTTACTGTGTGCATTTGAGATTGTTTGAAACAGTATGACGGGCAGGGAGAGGCAATTTTTGGCGCGTACTCCGTTACACTTTATCCGATTCTTATCAGTCGCCATTTATGCTTTTCAAGCGATTGATATGCAATGAAAAAGTAACGAAAAACCGCCGAGCGTCACATAATAATTCGTTAGGCTTACGCCTGAGTGTTCGGTCAGGCGTAAGCGACTTTTATTTCACCCGCGCCATCAGCTCTTTATCCAACCTAGCGATGTAATCATAGCCGTATGCGCCTCTTTCCAAGTTGTCGTAAAGCGACTGTGAAAGGTTTTTGTCTACTTCTTTCGAGCACGCGGCTGCAGCCAGGGCGATAGTGGCGACGGTGTCCGTATCCCCCGTGTAAGCGATGCATTTAAGCAGAATGGACTTGAGGTCGTTTTCCGCTATGACCGCCGTGATGGCGGCGCGAGTGGAATCCACGCCCAAGGCGCCGACTTTACCTTTCCAGGGGACATTCCAGTCGCCGGAGACTTTGGAGGCGATGTATTCGCCAAGGTCCTGTTTCGGGCCGAGGTCGTAAATGAAATAGTGCGTCATCAAAGCGGCGGCGAGGGCGGCGTTGACGCCGAGCGGGGTGTTATGGGTGAGCTTCGCCTGTAGCGCGCAGTATTCGATGACTTGCTTCTCATCCGCCAGGACGCCGATGGGGCTGGCGCGCATCGCGGCTCCACTTTTCTCGCTGTCGGGCTTGATGCGCTCCAGGAACTCCTCCGCCGTCTCTACGCTACAGAGAAAATCATAGAAGCCTTTGGCGTAACCCTCTCTCTGGTCACGCTTGAAAGCGTTAAGAAAGTAGCCAGCGAGAATAGTCTCGTTCCAGTGCTGTTCGGCGATCAGGGCCTCCGCCACGGCGATCGCCATTTGAGCGTCGTCGGTGTACTGGCCCGGCAGAATAGTGGTGTGTCGCTGGTGTTGGATGTACTGCTCGCCGAAGTTGTTCTCGCGCACAATCTTGTTGGAAGCGTATTCGAAACCAGCGCCGTAAGCGTCGCCAATAGCGAGTTCTATTAACATGGCAATGATATTGGCATGTTAATAACCAGGCGCATGGACGCGCCTGCGCGGCGAGAAGCCGCGGGAGACAGGGCCTGACCTGTGCAGGCCCTGTCGTTGCAGACAAATAGAAGGAAGCTATTTGTCTGCCGGATTAATAATAACATGTTGAATCCTTCTGCTTATTCGAAAAGGCTTGATCAGTCGCTGAAACGATGAATCTGATCGGCTTTGGCGGCGCATCCGCTATTTCTGCGGTATCCACGCCAGCGTTAACCGGCCGTTAACCCGTTTCCCGATAGGATGTCGCCATTGTCGTATCAATCATATCGGGGTCGACGAAATTGTCCGTAGTACTTCAATTCAAACGATGCATTATTCCTGCGTTGCTGCTGTCGTTGACCGCCTGCAGTTTGACGCCGGTTAAGCAGGCAGGCAACCTGGAAAACTTAGAAACGCCCG
This sequence comes from Hahella sp. KA22, assembly GCF_004135205.1. NCBI lineage: Bacteria > Pseudomonadati > Pseudomonadota > Gammaproteobacteria > Oceanospirillales > Hahellaceae > Hahella > Hahella sp. KA22. The sequence goes on from NZ_CP035490.1 coordinate 3,362,964, forward strand.
CCGCCTGGGATCAGGCGCTGGGTGAGGGCGTCTCGCTGGATAGTCTGACAGACCTGATTGCCGACGCGCAGTTGCAAGGTCTGTTGCAGGAGGCCATGCAGGCCAATCCTGACTTGCGGCAGACGGCGCTGCGTTTGCGTGAAAGCGGGTTCAGCCTGACAGCGCAGAACGCTTCCCGCATACCTGAAGTGTCCGCCAGCGGCAAAGGCGAGCGCTCAGGAAGCGACGAGGTCGACGCCCGCAGCACGTACTCGGCTGGCTTGAACCTGTCCTGGGAGCTGGATATTTGGGGGCGTCTCAGCGATCAAAGCGACGCCGCACAGTCTGACTATGCCGCTGCGGAAGAAGACTTGAACGCCGCCAAAGCCTCTCTGGCGGCGCAGGTAATGCAGACCTGGATTGCTTTGTCCGCTGACCAGAGCCGGTTGGACATTCAAAAAGCGCGCTTAGACAGTCTGCAACTCACCGAAGCCACTATCCTTGAGCGTTTTCAGAACGGACTTGGCGACCTCGCCGATCTGGATGCGGCCCGTTTATCCACCGCCAACGCCAAAGCTCAGCTGGAGCAATTGAGCCAAACCTTTCATGACCGTCAGCGTACGCTGAATGTGTTGTTGGGAAGACTGCCGCAAACGCCGAATCAAACTACAGAAATCTTGCCGGAGGTGACGTTGCCGCAGGCGGACACGCCTATGCAGGTGATCGGCGCGCGACCGGATTTGAAGGCCGCCTATCGTCGAATTCTGGCGGAAGACGCTCGCGCCAGTGCAGCCTACAAGAACCTGCTGCCAGGTTTTTCTTTGTCCGCCTCTTTATCCGACAGTGGAGAGCGCGTGAGCGACCTGTTCCAGCAAAGTCCGGCCTGGAGTCTGCTTGGCTCAATGACGGCGCCTTTGTTTAACGGCGGAAAAATCAAAGCTAATGCGGACGCGCAGGCCAGTGTGGCGGAGCGGGCCTGGTGGAATTACCGGGAAACCCTGCTGAACGCGCTCAATGAAGTGGAAAGCGCATTGGAAAGCGAGCGTCGCTTGAGCGCGCAGCAAACTCACTATCAAAGCGCCAGGGAACACGCCGAGTCCAGCCTCAATCACTACCAGGAACTTTACTCTCAAGGCCTGGCCGACATCACTGATTTATTGCAAGCGCAGCGCAGTCTGTTCGACGCCCAGAACCAATTACTGGAAACGCGCCGCGACCGTATGAGCAACCGTATTACATTGGGCCTGGCCCTTGGACTGACACTATGAACGCCATTGTAAAACCTACCTCTGACGCCTCTGCGACCCCGTCGCAAAATATCGGAGCCAAAGCCCGCCGCGGCAAGAAAATCTGGGTGTCTCTACTGGCCCTGACGACGATTCCTCTGGCGCTGTGGGCGACCGCCTACGCTATCAACAACAAGCCTGCGCCGATGCAAAGTGAGAAGCACCAAAGTTTACCTGCAGTGACGGTGATTGAAAGCACCCCTGGCGCCTACCCCTACCAGCTCACGCTGAATGGAGAAGCGACGCCAGAGTATGAGCTGAAGCTAAAAGCGGATGTGGCCGGCAAAGTGACTGAAGTGGGAAAAGCATTCACCGCAGGAGCGCAAGTCACCAAAGGGGAATTACTGTTCGTTATCGACGCCACCGATTATCGCGCAGCGCTCGCCAGCGCCAAACAGACGCTCGCCGAAGCCGATTACGCGCTGCAACAGGAGCAACGCGAGGCCGAGCAGGCGGAAAGAGACTGGAAGCGTTCCGGCATTAAAACGCCGGCATCGGACTTAACCTTGCATAAACCGCAACTGGCCAGCGCCAAAGCCAAGTTCGAAGCCGCGCAGGCGGCGGTGGAGCAGGCGAGCAACAATCTGGCGCGCACCAGGGTGATAGCGCCATTCGATGGCGTGGTGGTCAGCCGTAGCCTGGCCCTGGGAGATTACGTCAACGTAGGCTCTGAGGCTGGGACGCTGTATTCCGTGGAAGCGGTTCAGGTGCGTCTGTCTCTGACCCAGCAACAATGGGGAATGCTGCAACAGGGCTTGCCGGAAACCGTCATCCTGCGCTCCATTGACGACGACGGTGCGACCTGGAGCGCTCAGGTAGTCGGTCTGGATAACTACATCGACGCCTCCACTCGTTTGCGTGGGTTGTTGGTGGAAGTGCAGCAGCCCTTGCAACAGGAAACCATGTTGCTGCCAGGCTCCTTTGTTGAGGCTGACATTCGTGGCGTGGATATGGCTGATGTGCTGAAGGTGCCGGCCTCGGCGGTCACTGCCGGCGGCTATCTGTGGTACGTGGATCAGGACGACAAGCTGGCGCGGGAAACTCCGGAAATCCTGTTCGCTGGCGATGAATCCATTTATGTGAAAGCGGAAAGCGCCGCGACCCTGGCGGTGGTGCGTAATCCGCTGGCGGGTTATACGCCGGGCGCGCAAGTCCACCCGGTGCGGGAGACTGCGCAATGAGCTCCAAACAGTTCAACGCCGGCGGCGGCTGGGTCGCCTGGTTTGTGAGTAATCCCGTCGCCGCCAACTTATTGATGGCGGTGATTCTGCTGGCTGGCGCAGTGACCGCATTTGAACTGCGCAAGGAAGGCTTTCCCTCCTTGCCGCCGGATGAAGTCACCGTCAGCGTCAGCTACTCCAGCGGCTCCGCCAAAGCGGCGGAAGAGGGCGTCGCCATCAAGATCGAAGAAGCCCTGCAAAGCGTGCAGGGCATCAAGCAGATTACCAGTCAGTCCTCCACCTCGTCGGTGACAGTGACCATTGAGAAAGAGAGCGATTACGATCTTGATAAGCTTAATCAGGACGTCAAGATCCGCGTGGACGCCATCAAGAACCTGCCGGAAGCGGCGGAAAAGCCCGTCATCAGTCAGGCTGAGCATGTGGATCACGCCATCTGGGCGCAGATCTATGGCGACGCTGACCAGGATGTGCTGCAGGATCTGGCGGACCAGTTAAGGGACGAACTGCTCGCGGATTCTGAAATCAAACGGGTGACCACCTATGGCGACCGCACGCCGGAAATTACGGTGGAGATCAGTGAAAGCCGTCTGCAATCATACGGTTTGACGTTGGCGGAGGTTTCCAATGCGATCAACGGCTCATCGCTGATTCGCAGCGGCGGCGAACTGCGCAGTGCGGATGGTTATCTTGTCATCAAGGCGGACGATCAGAAATACCGTCGTCGCGACTTCGAAAGCATCGTGGTGAAAGAACAGACCAACGGCGCGCGTATTACTTTGGGAGACATCGCCGAGGTCAATGACGCCTATGACGACACGCCAGTGCTGTCTCGCTTCAACGGAGAACCTTCTATCGCGCTGAAAGTGGAGATGGTCGGCGACTCCGATATCATGAAGGTCTCGGAACGAGCTGCGCAGATTACTGAAGCGTTTCGTGAAAACCTGCCGCAGGGCGTTTCCAGCGCGACCTGGTATGACAAAAGCAGCGCCATCGTGGATCGCTTGAATCTGATGTACAAAAACAGCTTCCAGGGAATTCTGCTGGTGCTGGTTCTACTGGCGTTGTTTTTGAACTTCCGTGTGGCCCTGTGGGTCGCCGCTGGCATTCCGATCTCAATTGCCGGCGCCGTATTTTTGATGGGGGATGGTTTGTCCGCCATGACTATCAATTCGCTCACGACCTTTGGTTTCATTATGGCGCTGGGTATCGTGGTGGATGATGCGGTGGTGATCGGTGAAAGCATTCATACCGAGCAAAGCCAGCGCGGCGCTAATGTGGCCAGCACCATCCGTGGCGTACAGCGCGTGTTGGTTCCCGCCACCTTTGGCGTGTTGACTACGATCGTGGCGTTCGCCGGCCTGCAATTGGTGGAAGGCAAGATGGGACAGTTATTCGCCCAGTTCGGCATCGTGGTGATTTTCTGTCTTGTGTTTTCCCTGATCGAGTCCAAGCTGATTTTGCCGGCTCACTTGGCCCATGTGCGGGAAAAGAAACAGCAGGGACGCAAGCACTTCGCCGCGCGCTGGCTGGAAGCGGTGCAGGAGAAAGTGCGTCTGGGGTTGGAGCATTTCACCCATCGCTACTATCGCCGCGCTTTGCATGTGCTTTTGGAATACCGTTACGCCACGCTGGCGGCGATGCTGGCGTTGTTCATCGTCGTCGCGGGGCTGATACCCTCGGGCGCGGTGCGCTTTGTGTTCTTCCCTAATGTGCCGGGGGATGTCATCAACGTGCAACTGACCATGCAGGACGATGTCGGATATGGCCTGACCCAGCGCGAGGCGCTGCGTATTGAGCAGGCGGCGCAGGATCTGAACGCTGAGTTGATCGAGTCAAAGCAAATGGCGACGCCGATCATCGCCAACCTGCAGGTGAGGGTGGCGTCGGAGACCGACGTGTCTATCACCGCCGAATTGGCGGAGCAGAGCCAGCGCGCTCTGACTATCGACGAAGTGGCCGCCCTGTGGCAGAAAAAAGTCGGCGCAGTGGAAGGCGCGCGGGCAGTGAAGTTCATCACTGCGTTTGATGGACCGGAAGACCTGCGTGTTGAGCTGGCCTCCAACGATAACGAAACTCTGACGCTGGCCAATGACAGACTGATCGCTGCGCTGCAAGAGTACGCCGGGGTGGAGAATATGGAGAGCACCCTCAAAGTCGGGCAGCCGCAGATTACGCTGTCACTGACTGATTCCGGGCGCGCGTTGGGATTGACTACGGCGCAGTTGTCCGCCCAAGTGCAGCAGAACTTCCAGGGATATGAAGCGCAGAGCTTTCAGCGTGGTAAAGACGAAGTGAAAGTGAAGATTCGTTATCCCTCCAGTGATCGCAGTCATGTGGACGATCTGGTCAACGCCCGCGTGCGCACTGATGACGGACGCGTGCTGCCGCTGCTGAGCGTGGCGAAACTGGAGTCGTCCTATGTCGCCAACGAGATTACCCGGGTGGATCGTAAACAGGTGGCGGTGGTGACGGCGGACGTAGACAAAAACATCACGTCGCCTCAAGAGATTCTCACTGTGCTGCAGAACGGCGAGTTGCACAAACTGCAACTGGATTACCCGGGACTGACTGTCAATTTCGGCGGCGAAGCCACGGAGCAGGCGGAAACCAGCGCCTCTTTCATCAAGGCGTTCGCCCTGGCGTTGTTCGGCATATATGCGCTGCTGGCGATTCCCCTGCGCTCTTATGGCCAGCCCTTGATTATCATGACCGCCATTCCGTTTGGCGTGGTGGGGGCGATTCTGGGTCACTGGATGGTGGGTATCTCCATGAGTCTGCTATCTCTGTTTGGCGTGTTGGCGTTATCCGGCGTGGTGGTGAACGACAGTTTGCTGATCGTGGCGGAATTCAATGAAGCGCGTCAGAGCGGCATGGCGGTCAAAGAGGCGGTGAAGCACGCCTGCGCCAGCCGTTTGCGCGCGATCTTGCTGACTTCCAGCACCACTTTCGTGGGACTGGCCCCATTGATATATGAAACGTCCGTGCAGGCGCAATTCCTCATCCCGGCGGCGGTGGCGCTGGGATACGGTATACTTTTCGCAACGGTCATCACTTTGGTGTTGATTCCGGTATTGCTGGCTATCAGTGAGGATATGCGCAGCCTGATTGGCGGACGACGCCATCAGGCGGACGACAACAGCCTGGCCAGTGCGGTGTTGGGCGCGCCTGATGAAGCGGTTTGATGATGGGAAAAAGACTATGAGCGGCCATTTGCGAGTGCTGCTGGTGGAGGACGATATCGATCTGGCCACCACCGTGCTGGATTATCTGGCGCTGGAGAACATGAGTTGCGATCACGCCGCCAATGGCGTGGCGGGCTTTAATCTTGCGCGGGCCAACGCTTACGATGTGATGCTGCTGGATATCAATATGCCGCGCATGAACGGGTTGGCCATGTGTCGCAAACTGAGAGAAGAGGGCGTGGATACCCCGGTGCTGATGCTCACCGCGCGGGACACCCTGGATGACAAGGTGGAAGGCTTTCGCGCCGGCGCCGATGATTATCTGGTGAAGCCGTTCGCCTTTGCGGAGTTGATTGTGCGTTTGCAGGCGTTGTCCCGCCGCCGCAGCGGCCAGGCGCGTTTGTTGACGGTGGGGCCGTTGCAGATGGATCTGGATCAGCGGCAGGTGCGGCGCGAGGGTAAAGCGTTGACGCTGACGCCGACAGGCTGGCAGTTGCTGGAAAAGCTGATGCGACACAGCCCGGGCGTGGTGAGCAAGAGCGATCTGGAACAGTTGTTATGGCCGGATTCGCCGCCGGACAGCAATGCATTCAAAGTGCATTTGTATAAATTACGCATGGCGGTGGACAAACCCTTCGCCAGCGCGCTGATTCATACCGTGCCGGGGCAGGGCGTCCGTTGCGGTGAGGCGGAGCGCGACGGAGAGGCAGCGCTTTGAAATTCGCTAAAGAGTTTGGCGTCAGACGGGTTTTTCGTTATTACCTGTTGGGAATCGCAACGCTGATTGTGATCATCTACACCCTGTTGCTGAAAGAATACTTTGGACGTGGCCTGGAGCAGGCGATGACGGTGGAGATGTACTTTCTGGCGCAGGATTACGATCAGCGTCTCGCCAATAATCCTGAGGCGGAACTGCCGTCAGGTCTGTATGTGCAGTCTTATCGGGACTGGTCCGAGGTGCCTGAGCCCTATCAATCGCGGCTAGATCAGTCCGAATTGGTTTCCGCCAATCTGGAGGTCCTGTTTCGCAATGAAACCTCAGAGCCGAAAGCTCCGCGGGATATCTACTTCCTGTTTCCTTTTCATCTGTCGAACGACGAATGGCTCTACATCACCCGGCATCCTACGCCGGGCGCGTTGCAGCATGACGTGCGCCATCAGATCTGGCGCATTCGCGTGAGTCAGGTCATTCTGGCGCTTGCGGTGATCCTGAGCGTTATCATCCTCACACATCTGTTTTTGCTGTATGTGGGGCGACGTGTGGACCGGTTGGCGCATTGGGCGCATAACCTGAATCTGGATACCCTGACGGAAAAGCCGCCGCAGATGGGTTTCGCGGAATTTTCGGATATCGCTGAGAAATTGCACAGCGCTTTCGCCCGGCTACGCACCGCTCTGCAGCGGGAAAAGGACTTTTTACGGCACGCCAGCCATGAGCTACGCACGCCTATTGCGGTGGTGCGCAACAACGTCGAGCTGCTGCAACGCCGCAATCCGCCGGAAGAACTGACCCCGTCGCTGGCGCGTATCGAGCGCGCCGCCTATGGCATGCAAAGCATGACAGAAACGCTTCTGTGGCTGGGACGGGAGCAACGGGAAGGCGCGCCTCGCCGCGATGAGGATCTGGCGGCGGCGATTCGGGAGCAGATTGATTTTCATCGCTATCTGCTGCACAGCAAACAGGTGTCTGTCACTCTGGAAGTTCCGCAAACATGTGTGACGCCGATAGCTATTACGCCCTGGACCATCATCTCCGCCAATCTGGTTCGCAATGCGTTTCAGCACACCGCAGCAGGTTCCGTCACTGTGACGCTGAATGAGAACAGCCTGGTTGTTCTCAACGTTGACGAAGAGGTGGATGGGCACTCTGACGCAACAGAGCGGGAGGAAAGTAATCGCATTGGCCTCAAGCTTTGTCAGGAAATTGCGGAAGCCATGGCCTGGTCGCTGCAAATCGAGCGCCGACCGGATGGGATGCGAGTGGAACTCAGGTTTGAAGGGGTGCGGATTAAATAGAGTTTATTTTTCTCCGTATGTTGGAGCGCCGCCTTGCAATATGGATGTTACACAGTATAAATTGCCCAGACAGCGTGGCAGTTACTAAAGTACACCTAAATATTCAAACCTTTACAGTAGGTTATGATCAAATGGCCTAACCTAATCGGCTGTACTACTGGCCTCCTTCTTTACTTTCGGAGTAAAAATGGATTCGGTTGCGAAGCGCATATCGAGTTTGCGGACAGATCCCGATGGAGTCCCAAACGAGCCCTGTGACGGGGTCCAACCTGAACGTAATCAGTACCTCCCTTTTTTTCAGCCTATCGTCGATATTAACCGGGGAATGGTGGCGGGTTATGAAGCTTTGGCGCGCATTCGACGCGATGACGGTACGGTGACGTCCGCCGGGCCCTTATTCTCCGATCCCGGCGTTGACCGACGGCGGCTTTTGAATATTGACCGCATGGTGCGCAAGCAGGCGCTAGAAACCGCTCAAACCCTCCCTCCCGATTGTTTCCTCACTCTCAACATTTCCCCCGAATGGATGCGCAAAAATTGCGACGAAGAGCAGGTTCCCACGATCCGCATGATTCATGAAGCTGGCATTGATCCGCAGCGTGTGGTGGTGGAATTTACCGAGAACGGCGGCGACGAGGCCGCGCTGGTGGAGCAGGTGGCTGAATACCGGCGCGCGGGCATGCGAATCGCCATTGATGATTTCGGCGCCGGCTATTCGCAATTGAACCGCATCATTTCTCTGGAGCCGGATCTTATTAAGCTGGATATGCGTCTGTTCAAGCGCGCGGCGCGGGGCGGCATTTCCGGCGAAGTTGTGCAGTCTGTCGGTTACCTGGCGGAGCGAGCGGGCAGTCAGATCATCTGCGAAGGGGTGGAGACGGAGGACGAATTCCGTTTCGCCATGGAATGCGGCGCCCGTTACATTCAGGGTTACATCTTTAACCCGGCGCTGGAGCGTTTCCTGGCGCCGGATGCGCCGCAGTCGAAAGTCGGTATGTTGTTGGAGAGCTTTATCCATCGCAAAGTGGAAGAGGAGCGCCGACACATTTACTACATCCATCAGATGGAAAAATGCGTGCTCGATATCAAGGACTGCGTGCTGCGCCATGAGAACTTTGTAGGCGCGCTGCCGCACCCGCCGGAAGGCTTCCTGCGGTTTTATATCTGCGATCACACCGGAGTGCAAATCACGCCCAACTTTGACTGGGATAGCGATGGCGCACATTGGCTGCAGCATATGGGCAATCAAGGGGTGAACTGGGCGGCCAGACCTTATTTCTATCAGATGTTGGCGATTGAGCGTCTGTTGCAACGGCGAGTCATCAATTCGCGACCGTACCGGGACACCAACACCGGCTTTTTGTGCCAGACCATCAGTACGGTGCTGGACAGCGAGCGGACCTTGTTGGCGGATATTCGTTACCTGTGCCAATAGAAAGGCGTTCGCGCGCCTTTACGTTAATTCATACCTTGCCAAGACTACATAAATAAATTCGTCGGAAGAGCTTGAGAGGCTTACAATGCGCTGGTTTGCAGACAGTCAGTGTGGAGTCTTTCGTGGTTGAAAAAGTAGATGTGGTCATAATTGGCGCCGGCGCCGCCGGTTTGATGTGCGCGATTACCGCAGGATATCGCGGCAGGAAGGTCCTGGTGCTGGATCACGCCAATAAAGCGGGCAAGAAAATTCTTATGTCCGGGGGAGGGCGCTGCAACTTCACCCACCTGAATTCCACGCCGGCCAACTATTTATCCAATAATCCCCACTACTGCATCTCTGCGCTAAGACGCTATACCCCTCAGCATTTTGTGGAATGGGTGGAGCGCCATGGCATTGAATATCATGAAAAAACGCCTGGGCAGTTGTTTTGCAACGAGAGCAGTAAAGATATTCTCAATATGCTGCTGACCGAATGCGACTGGGCCGGCGCGGAAATTCGTCTGCAGTGCAGCATTGATGCAGTGGAGCAGGACGGCGAAGGCTTCCGTCTGCAAACCTCAAGCGGCGTTATTCAATGCGAGTCGTTGGTAATCGCCAGCGGCGGGCTGTCGATTCCCACGCTGGGCGCATCGCCCTTCGGTTATAAAATCGCGGAACAGTTTGGCCTTAGGGTATTGCCGACGCGGGCGGGACTGGCGCCGTTCACGTTGCAGCCGGAAGATTTGCAGCGCTTCGCGCCTTTGTCCGGCGTCAGTTGTCCGGTCTCCGTCAGCGTTAATGACGTGACCTTCAAAGAACCGATGCTGTTCACTCATCGTGGTCTCAGCGGCCCAAGCATGCTGCAAATCTCCAGTTTCTGGAAACCCGGTCAGGATATCACAATCGATTTACTGCCGGACGACGATGTGCTGGCGGAGCTGAAAGCCTGGCGGCAGGAATCGCCCAACAAACGCCTGGAAACCTACCTCAACGCCAAGCTTCCCAAACGACTGGCGCAGATTTTCACCGAATGGAAAAACTGGAGCGAAACCTTCCAGCAATGCTCCAACCAACGACTACAGGAAGTCGCCGACGCCCTGAAAAGCTGGAAGATCAAACCCAACGGCACCGAAGGCTACCGCACCGCTGAAGTCACATTGGGCGGCGTCGACACCGACTGCCTCTCCTCCAAAACCATGGCCGCCAAAGACATCCCCAACCTCTACTTCATCGGCGAAGTCGTCGACGTCACCGGCCACCTGGGCGGCCACAACTTCCAGTGGGCCTGGGCGTCCGGGTTTGCGGCGGGTGGGGAGGTGTGAATTGCGCAATGGACTATAAGTAGCGAAAGCATCAAATGACGCCTATTCTCCACCAGTTTTGTATGAATAGACGTATACGGATAGTGTAAAAAGGGCTTTAAGGAGTGTTCATTCTTCAAATAGGATTGTGTTATGCGTTGCGGCTTAGGTCATTTACGTCATGTAGATTTAAGCTCACCTCAATAATAATTAAAGCTCAAATTCTTACAGAAAAGTGTTACTAATATGGAAGTTCATTTCTATCCGGGACAACACCTCCTCGTGGTACTAAACGGAGCCAGGGTTATTGCAAAATTCGAGGCAATGGGAGGGCCTGCGTCTATTGGGAGCGATCCTCGTATGCCTGAAGAGCCGACTTGGGCTGGCGAATATGTAATAGATAAAGCCCATCCTTATCATACTCCTTCTTGGTTATTATCTCGGCTAAAATGGGGAACTCCTCTGAAAGACATGCCGGGAAAAAACGATGTTTGGTACCAAATGTCCAATGGAATGTGGGCATCTGTTAAGAATGATCTTGGCCTGTCAAGAAACGAAATCATTAAGCAGTATTTTGATCTTTATAGTGTAAACAAGGTTCCTGATAAGTGGGTCTTCAACGATTTTGGACCAGTGGCGATTCGTTGGTACAAAGATACGAACAAGAACAACAAGCTGGATGGGAAAGAAGTTCTATCAGGCCAGATGTTTCACACCACTCCTATTGATGAAGCAAGGACCGCACGTGGATTATCTGTTAACTTGGTTCCTTCACACGGCTGTATTCATCTCAAACCTGGAGATAGAGATAAACTAATGAGTTTGAGTGCATTTAAACAAGGAACACGTTTTATAGTCCATGAATACCATGAAAAATTTTAGATTAGCTTTTTTTACATCGACACTCTTTCTTTCTCTAACTGCTTGCGCCCAACAGTCATTCGACTGGAGGTACGATGGCTCCGTTGTAAGCAATGGAGTCACAATCTCTACAGAGCTTCAAAATGCTTACTCTGCGTTTGAAACTCCCAATGGTATTTATTTGGCTGGTTTCAAAATTGATAAGGATAGCGTGAATTACCCGTATATTGTATTTGTCGGTAGCAGTTTGAAGGAGAAAAGAAGCTGGCCTCTCACTGCAATGGTCGAGCAGTTTTTTGAGTATGAAAGCGACTTATACATAGTAGATTCAGAGGGTAGTGCGTTTCAGCTTGACGGCAATGACTGGAAGCTAACTGACCTGACATTTAAACCCGACTCGATAATAGTCTCCACTAGCCAAGACATTATTGCGTGTAATCCTACTCCTATGGCTAAAGTTGCCAACGGAACTGGAAGTTGTTATTCAGTATTCAAGAAATGGAGTGTGAATGCCAATTGGCGAAATACTCCCCCTAAAGTTTGTAACGGGGTATTAATCATTCAAGAGAGGAAAGCAGGAGCACTCCGATATCTTGCGATCGATACGGCCTCAGGGAAATTATTAAAATCCCTTTCCACCAAGGAAGTAGTTTCTGATTTATGCTTGGTAGGTTTCTGACTACCAAGCATAAACTGTTTTTACCACACTGACGCCTAAAAGCTAATCTAAAAAGCGCTTTGCTAAAAGCTGTATTGGATCGATCCGGTTGCGGCCTTCAGTTTGCGTTGATCTAGTTAGATGCCTACTTTTTTGGGCGTTGTCCTTGTTTTTAGCGACACTTAATGTCTTTACAAAAGATAGAATACTATTATCGCGAGTGCAGGGGATAATCTGAATATTATCCATTGGCGTATGGCCGCTTTTCAGTTTTAGAAATATTCGCGCCTTAAGTTTCAATCATTTTAGAGAGGGAATATTTATGGATATTTTCACCGAATTCAATCTGAATAAAATTAAGGACAGGCAAATAGATACACTGATCGGTCTGAGTAAAGGCATTGTCGCCGATGGAAAGGTTGAACAGGCGGAAGCGGAGTTTCTGCAAACTTGGCTGGTGCAGAGCAGGAGCGCTTCTGACAATCCAATTATCGTTAACCTGTTAGATAGAGTTAGCATTATGTTGGAAGACGGTGTTTTGGATAGAGAAGAGTCCTCCGAGCTTCTAAGTGTTCTGAAAAGAATCTCTGGCGATGAGTCCTATCTCGGCGAGGTCGCTAAAGCAACCAGACTGCCTATTATTGAACCTATGCCGCCCATTACTTTTCAGGGACGATCGTTTCTTTTTAGCGGAACCTGTGCGCTTGGGACGCGGGAACAATGCGAGGAAGCGACTGTGGCGCGTGGAGGCAAGATTGCCAAAAACGTTACGAAATCACTGGATTATCTGGTGATAGGAACCTATGTGAAGGATAGCTGGGTTCATGAAAATTTTGGGCGGAAAATTGAGAAGGCCATGACGTATAGGAATAATGGCGTTCCCATTGTAATTATTACTGAACAGCACTGGGCTCAGTCAGTATGTATGTAATTGGATGATGGATATGTTGGGTGCAAGGTTGATGAAAGGTTAAATACGATGGACGCTTTATAAAGATTGTTTCATTGCACCCGATCTTCAGCTGGAAGAAGTTCTACATGTTTTGAAAAAGCCTCTACTATCTGAGGGATTTTTTCTTTGTGCTTAATATTGAGCATCATATAAGTAACGGCTTCATATAGCATGTGGTCGTTGCACTTCTTGAAATCAACATCGAATTTCCTTTTGATCTTTTTATAGTGACCATCGGTGATGGCGATACCGCTTATACGGTGAGCCATCGCCATGTTCACGTAAGACTCCAGATTGGGGGAAAAGACCATATTCCTCTTGATGTTTTCTGGAAAGTGATCGTATGCGGAGATGCCTAATAATTTTCCGACTACTAATTGGTCTATGTTCTGCGTGTCGGGGCAGTCCAATGAGGTCGGTATATACAGATAAAAGCGCTGGTGATTCAGTGGCCAAGGTATGGCCACTAAGTTGCTGTAAATCTCCGTCACCTCTTTAATCCTTATGAAATCGCCGTCAATACTGCCCTCATTGGCGGCGCGTATGGAGCGCGCCAAAGGAAGGTTCACCCACTCGATACTCCAAGGGGTATCCCGAAAAGCGGCTTCAACGAATCTCTGATAAGGCGCATACAATTGCGCGATCTCATCGTTCGCTCCGATTCTCAGAACCTCTTGCGGTTCCGACGCCGCGCTGGCGGACGTTATTACACAGACGAGAAACCAGATTCCAGAAAGGACTTTCATAGACATTCCTACCGAGTCGCTGCTTGGTGGAGGCGTCGCGCATATTTAGTTTAGTAAACTACGCTGGCAATTAAAGCGCGTTAGGTGGATAGTGCTGAGGCATCTACCATGCATCACACGCATCCGATGTTTTGCTAAAGGAACGTCTGGTTATGATCGACCCGGTACGTTCCATTGGATGAACGGGGCAAGATATGGAGCCGATAAACGAGCCCGCCAGCTATACTGGGAGAAAGGTTGGTCGGAACAGATTGACGAGGTACTTCCATCACTGCCGCCGGTATATAGCTAGAACTTTAGTACGAATGTTTTTACAGCCGTTAGTCAGTCTGGTCGCCAACAATATACGGAAGCTCATTGTTTCTGAACTGTTCAAAGACCCTTTCTATTAGCTCCCATGCTACAGCCGCCTCCATATAGCCAGCCTCAGGCCATTTCCCCCACGAATCTTCTATAAGCCAGCCTGGGTAAGGGCCCACTAGCGGCAGGCACTCACAGTCAATGCTCTGATCCTCCGCGATTTCCATTGACCATGAATCGCCGCGCGCTCTGAAGTACCATGGGTAGTTGTCAACAATACCGCAACCTAGGACTGGGCAGGAGCCGCTGATATATCCATTCCAGTTGACGCCTGATCGTTCAAACATAATAGAGCCCGTTTGTATTGTTAAACAGAAATAGGGGAAACTGTAACGCTTGGCGCTAGCCCATAGTAAGATATAACTTTATTTGATTCCGTTCTATGAGCTGAAAAATTTTCTGTTCTAGCTTTTTCTGATAACTTCCCTCGACAATTTATGCTTCCCTTCAAGTTCATTGTCTTATAGGGATTAGGGGGCAATGTCTCGCACATTGAAACTAATAATCGTAAAGGGCGATTGTATTAAATCGCCGTCGTTGATCTTTTCCTCTTCAGTTTGGCGTACCTGGCCAGTGCGGTATTGGGATACCTGGGAACTGGTTCCAATGCAGTATTATGAGGCCATTATCTGTGGAAAACTGAATGAGGGGGCGTGGCTGTTCAACCTGAATCTATTCCGTATATTTTAAAACCAAAACTGGACTGTTGGCAATAATCCGACGAAGCATTTCCTTCATTTCGTCATCAAACTCATCGCGATAGATTTGATCCAGTGTGTTGATCAGTTTTTGTATGGCGTTGTGGTCGAGCGGTTTGGTTTTCAGGAATGCGAGGTAGGAGGCGCCGAGTCCCATCAGTTGGTATCCGAAATGGTCGTCCAGGTGTTTGGCGAGCACCACGTTTTCAAATGGATTCAGGTCACAGGTGAAGTAGCCGTTGGGAAAGGCGAAAATCGCTTCGTGGCTGGCGGTGACTGGGACTTTCAGCAAGTAGGTTTCCGCGTCGAGTATGGATAACAGGTCTGCATTGACGTCTTCGATGTCTTCGGGGGCGTCTTCATTCAGACTGACGCCTTTTTCGATGACGTTGGCAAGGGTGTGCTCTTTGAGCTTGGCTTCCATGTTGCGCCGGCGAATTGGAAACTCGTCTTTGTGGCTCAGATAGCCTTTGTGCTCACCCTCCTCGAAACATTCCGGCGGGAGTTTGGATAAATCAAAGCCATCCGTATTGTCCAGGTCATGGGACAGCTTTGAATGCATGGAGGTGTAGCAGGCTTGTCCGAGGTCATCCAGCGTCAGCAGGAAGCGGTGGTCAGGATGGCTGGCCGTCAGCTCGCGATACGTAGTGAGTAGTTCTTCAAAGCTGTTGATTTCAGTGACGCGGTAGCGTTCGCACAAGAAGTCTTCGCTAGGGCTATCGATGTATTTCAGGTTCATGACGGTCGCCTTTATATGCTGTACGCCTACACCAACGGTGTGAGCGCTGAAAGTCTCAATTGGAAGTGGAACGGTGCTATTACTTACAGTCCTTCATATATTTCAGGCTTCCAAACCTGCATCAGGATGTCTGGATTCGGCACTTGGGTGAAACCAAACTGGGAATAGAGGCCGTGGGCGTCTCGCGTGGCCAGCATCATACGCCTTAATCCCTGCAGATCGGGGTGGTCCATGACCTGGGTCATCAGGAGTTTGCTCAAGCCTTTGCCGCGGTGGGCGTCGAGTATGAAAACGTCCGCCAGATAAGCAAAAGTGGCTTTGTCGGTGATCAGACGGGCGAAGCCAACCTGTTTGTTATCCGGATCAAAAACGCCAAAGCAGAGAGAATTGGCGATGGCTTTGCCCAATAGCTCTTTGGGAATGCCGCTGGCCCAATAACTGGTGGAGATAAAGCTGTGGATGACGTCCAAATCCATCTCATCCAAATTCGTACTGATTCTGTAGCCCTGCATGTGCGCTCCTTGAGCCGTGATTTGACTGACATTGACCGTTAAAAAATGGGCCAGTGAAATGTATCAGTAGAGGCGTTATTTCGGAAGAAGATAGTCGGTTGTGTTTAAACTCTTCGGAATAATTAATCTTTGTCGACGGCTTATGATTAAGAAGATGGGAGTTGAGTAATGGGCCCGACAGTTTACTTTGACGAAACTGTCGGGCATGAAGATAAGTTAGTACCTGGAACCCGCCGTAGAGCCCATTGGCAGTTTGGCGTTAATCAGGTCCACGTCTTCCGCATCCAGTTGCAGAGTTGCGGCGGCGAGGTTTTCCTGTAAGCGGCTCAGGCGGCTGCTGCCGGGAATGGGGATGATGTCTTCGCCCTGGCGCAGCAGCCAGGCCAGTGCGATTTGCGCGGCGGTGGCGTTATGGCGCTGGGCGATGGCGGCCAATACATCCACAAACTTCTTGTTGGCCTCAATGGCTTCGTCGCTGAAACGGGGATTGTTGCGGCGCCAGTCTTCTTCGCTCAGTGCGTTGCCTGTCGCGATTTTTCCGGTGAGGAAACCCCGCCCGAGAGGGCTGTAGGGCACGAGCGCCACGCCTAATTCCCGGCAGGCGGGCAGAGCGTCCGCTTCCGGTTCGCGGCTCCACAATGAATACTCGTTTTGTACGGCGGCGATGGAGTGTACGGCGTGAGCGCGACGGATTTGCTCCCCGGTCGCCTCACTGATGCCCAGTTGTCGCACTTTGCCTTCTTTGACGAGTTCCGCCATGGCGCCAAGAGTGTCCTCCAGGGGCGTTTCCGGGTCGATGCGGTGATAGTAGTAAAGGTCGATGACATCTACTCCCAATCTGCGCAGGCTGTCTTCACAGCATTGGCGTACATATTCCGGACGCCCGCTAATCCCGCGAGTCTGAGTGGCTTCATCCCAGGTGATGCCGAACTTGGTGGCGATGATGGCCTGTTCACGCACCGGCTTCAACGCGCGGCCCACCAGCGATTCGTTGCGGCCCGCAGCGTAGAAGTCTGAGGTGTCGAAGAAGTTCATGCCCATTTCCAGCGCCTGGCGTAGAAAGCGTTCGGATTCCTTTTCGTCGTGCGCGCCAGCGCCGTCAAACGGCCGGTAGAAGGCGTTCAGTCCCATACATCCCAATCCCAGGCGGGAAACAAACAGGTTGCTGGAGCCTAACTGGACCTTGCCTAATCGTGATGAATCGTTCATATCTGTCTCCCTGTGCGGTTGTTCACTCATGGATGTGGCGTCGTCGCTAAAGGGCCCGTTTAGTGGGCGACGTTTATTCATGCTAGGAGATGGCAGGCGTAAACTGAATGCACGATTCTACGGCGTCCTTGCCTGATTCTGTCGTATATTGCGATCAATAGGGGCGCAGGCCGTTCGGGCCTGATAGAATTTTTATACCGAATTCAACGATGGCGCATCCCGGAGAATGACATGGGAGAGATGGCGATGAGCGATAAAATCATATACAACCGTGAGTCGAAGCCCGGCATCGAAGCCTGTCTGGACGCCCATAACAAGAGCCTGTTCGTCGAGCTGCTGGATCAGCATGCCACGCAGGTAGGCGTGAATCAGACGCCACTGCCGGAGGTCACCAGTTTCAGGGTCGTTAAACCGTCGCCGCGGCAGCCGGTAGTGTACGAACCGGCCATCGTCATCGTGGGGCAGGGCGGCAAGCGCGGATATGTGGGGGAGCAGACCTACACTTACGACGCCTATAACTATCTGGTGCTGTCTGTACCGCTGCCGTTTGAGTGCGAAATCTATGACGCCTCGCCGGAGTCGCCTTTGCTGGGGCTGCGCATCCTGGTGGATGCTCTGGCGCTGAATGATCTGTTGATCGATATGGGCGAGGCGCCCTCCCGCACCTCCGGCGACATCCCCAAAAGTATCTACTCGACGCCCCTCAACGATACCTTGATTGAAGCCTGTATCCGTCTGGTGAAAGTGCTCTCGGACCCGGCGGAAGCCAAGATCCTGGGGCCGCAGATTCTGCGTGAGATCTATTACCGTGTGTTATGCGGCGATCGCGGCGAGACGCTTCGCGCCGCGGCCAATCATAACAGTCGCGTGGCGCAGATCGCCAAAGTGCTGAATATGATCCATCAGCAATACGACCAGCCTTTGGACATTGATACGATGGCGCGGGCGGCCAATATGAGTCCCTCCACCTTGCACCATAACTTCAAAGCGGTGACGGACTGTTCGCCGTTGCAGTATCTGAAGAGCATTCGCCTGCATCAGGCCCGCAATTTGTTGGCGAGAGGCGGCATTAACGCCAGTACGGCGGCGATGAAAGTGGGCTATGTGAGCCCGTCGCAGTTCAGCAGGGAATTTAAGCGTCTATTTGGCGCGCCGCCCCGGGACAGAAATCTGGGAGCGGCGATGGAAGTCTAGAGTGGAGGCTAGCTAGATGGTGGTGCGCACTAGCGCCGCGTCAGGAAGCGTTTCCGGCGCTTGCTGATCTGGAGAGGGTAAAGCTTCCGTCTGCACGGTTTCCTGGCTCGTCTCTTCATTGTTCTCCACTGGCGGCGCGAACAACAGCATATTAATCATCTGCTCCTGTTGCAGTCGGGCGTCGGCGCGGCACGGTAGCGTCACCACAAATTTATGCTTGGCCACGTCCGTGGTGGTGAAACGAAATTTCGGGATCACGTCCTGCAATATGAGTCGACGGCTGCGGATCAAAGGAATGAAATCCTTGTTCTCTTTCTGGAATTCGCTCCAGTATTTATCCAGCGCTTCCTTCATTCTCAGGGAGTATTCATAAGAACGTTGGAAGTCCGGCTCTGTAGTAATGCAAAAACTATGAATCACATAAGGGCGTAATACCGAGTGATTCTTGATCGCCGAACTCAGGTACAGGCTGTTCGGGATGACCACGGTCTTGCCCGTGCTGGAATAGAAATCCCGGTTCAGCTCTTTCAACGTGGTGGTGATCAGGTTTTGATCCACCACGTAGCCCAGATAATCGCCGGCTTCGATAATATCCCCCACAGCGAACTGACGGTTGCCCGCCCGCAGCAGCGTACCGCTGACGCACAGAATCAGCTCCTTGGTGGCGATGACAATGGCCACGGCGAAGGCAGTCAGTGACAGGGCGAAGGTCTGAATCTGCGGCGCCCAGATCAGGATCAGGCCGATGATCAGAATCAGATAAGTTGAGTTTTTGAGGATATTGGACCAGCGCAGCTTGAAGTCTTCGGACAGCGAGTTATTGCGCTTGATCTGACGGTGAATCACCCAACGCAACAACGCTAACGCAATCAGCAGCGTTACCGTGGCGGGGACTCCTCGTGTGGACGCAATATCGATCAGACTTTTGAAACTTTCCAGCATTTTGCGGCTCTTTATCCTCTCTGTTTTTAACGCTGATGTTGATCTGGGTGAAAGCTCACAGCCTGCAACATTTTCTCGCGAATTAATATTAGGGTATTCATCAATAATTCATTTTAAATACAGGGGCATAAGCGCCAACGGCGTTAATCGCCTGGGTCTTCTTTGCGACTAGACAACGCTGGAGGTCGCCGGGCGCCGCTTCAGAAACCGCTACGATACTTATAGTTTGGCCCGTTAACGTAATTTCGCCAGACGCCAATCAGACTAGGCCCGTTGCAGAAACGGAAAAAGAGGATGGAATAAGGGGATTATGAGGAAAGTTTAATGCTTGCAGGACACTAAATTTAAACTTGAGGCGAGTGGCGCTACACGAATCAGCCCGGCGAAAAACTGCCGGGCGTAGTCGCAACGGAACGAGAAAAAATGCCAAACGTTTCCGCGCTAATAGTCCAAATCAATGGACACTAACTTGGACGGCTCTTGCAAGGTGAACTTGCTCTTGTCGAAGCTGGGCGGTCCCATAAAGCCTTTGGCGTTATTGGAAACGCCGACGCCTTCTTTGGGGATGCCCAGAAAATTGGCGTCGCAGTCGTCATTGCTGTTGGCGTCGTGACACACCGCCACCGCATAGACGCCGTAAGGCACATTGGCGAAAGTGGCGTGAGCGCCAGTGTCGGTGGGCTTCACATACAGCTTGATGGACGCCTTGGCGGGCGTGTCGGGAAAGCCGTCGGCGTTGTTGTATAAATGCACCATCAGACCCCCCTCGTTATTCTGCAAATGTTGCAACTGCACTTCGATCGATCCGGTGGGCGTATCCGCCGCCAGGGCTGTCGTTAGGCTCAGCCCGGCCAGACAGCCTGCTGCGACGAGTTGCGCAAAGAGTCTGACTTGCTTCCATGTTGGGGTGCGCATGGTTTGCTCCTCCTTATTTCCTGCAGATCAATAGCGGTCTTCTATTTGTCCGCAACAACGTTAATGCAATCGCCGCATTAATGGGCGGTTGCATTCTTGGGCGCAGGGGAGGTTGCTGGCTCCGATTGCGCTGATGCGCCGGCATAAAAGCCCCGCGCCATCTCCAATACATCGTCTACGGACCACTGGTCGTACGCATGGGCGCCGTATTTGCTGGCGACCACGGAGCCATCCGGCGCGATCAGGAAATCCGCCGGCAATCCCAGCGGACTCTCGCCCTTATCCGGGTTGGCGGTTTTCATCTTGCGTGCGCCGCCTTTGATCGCGGCGGCGATGGCGCGTGGGTCCATCAGGGCGCGCAAAGATTTCTCCACGCCAAACTCCTGGTAGAGCTTCTTCTCCGGGTCGGAGATGACGTCAAAAGGCGCGTCTCCCTGGAATGGCTGCATGGAGGCTTCGCTGGAGTGAAAGATGACTATTTCCCGTATGCCTGCAGCGACCAGCTCCGTATGCCTTAACGTCATAGCGCGCATATGCATGTTGCAAAAGGGGCAGCCGGCGAAGCGGCGGAACTGTAAATGAACCAGTCGTTCCGGGTCCGGCCATTGCGTGGGCTGGCCTTTGATGGTGGTTAATGTTTTGGGAGCGACGAGGTCGCCCGCCTGGATTTTGTTTTTTAATCCTGGTTTCACGGCGGTGTGTTCCTTATTGTCCGACATGCTGTGGAATCAGGCGGCCTGGGACAGATGCGGCCAGGGGTAGCCTTGTTCCTTGAGTTCAGCGAGCGCTTCGCTTACTGCGACGCGCCAGTCTTTTTGTGGCGTATAGCCGATTTTTTTGTGGGCGTAATCAGTGGGGCACAGCCAGTCTTCCGCCACATGCACCAGAGAACGGGTGAGGAACGGGGAAGAGCCCGGCAGAATGGGCAACAGCGTCTCCATCAACCAGCCAAAGGCGTAGCCCGCGAAGTACGGCACGCTATAAATCGGCTTGGGCGAGTTAGTTTCCTTGCAGATAAATTCAAATACTTCCCGAGTGGTGGGGAAGTCCTTGCCGCAGATATTGAAAGACTCATAGTTGTCCAATCCCTGCGCCACGGAAGCCAGGGCGAAAGATTCGCCGAGATCCGTATCCGCCACCAGCGCCATACGACTGCGTCCGCCGGACAACCAGGGCACCATATATGTACGCAGACGCGGCACCAGCGCAGGCACCATACCGAGGTGATTGCCCTTGCCGACGAAGTGGCCCAGACGCATATTGACCATCTGCGTGCCACGCTGGCTGTTCTCGTGCATGTAGTTATCCACGTCGATCAGTTTGTCGACGTGCGGCCAGTAGCCGGTGTAGCGGGGTTCGGAAAAATCGTCCTGGGGTTTGCCGTCCTTGCGGATGCCCGCGATAGCGACGGTGCTGGCGAGCAGAAAGCGCTTCACGCCGGCGTTGATGCATTGATCAACGATGTCCACTGCAGGTTCGAAAAAGTGGGTGCGCTCCAGAGCGGCGTGTCCCCAGAAGGCTCCCCAGGTGCCGGTGTGGCAGACCACATCGACGTCCTGCACCATGGCTTTGCGGTAAGCCGCATCCAGCAGGTCGCCGCTGCGTATCTCGCCTTTGAATTGGGGAATCAGTTTTGACGGGGTGCGACAGGCCGCGATGGGCTCAACATCCGGGCGAGCCATCAGCGCCTTGATAACGTTGCTTCCCAAAAAGCCAGTCGCGCCGGTAACCAGCACCCGCGTTTTTGGTCCTGTGTCCATGACAGTCTCCTTGTTTGCTATGACGCCCCGCCGAATCGCCACGCGCCTCTTGTCGTCGAGGAGAGTGACTATCCGGCGGGGCTGCGTTGTTGTCCTGACCGCTCATTTCCCGAACTACAGTTCGATGATACGCCTCTGTCGGGACTTGGACTATGTCGTTTTTTGAGCAGGAAATGAATTACCGGCTCATTTCTATTCGTTAATCCACTGCTACTTAATTTTTTCTAAAGCAAAGCGTTGCAGGCACATACGCTGGAACTCGATGGAGGTTCCCGGCAAGTCGACGGTCAGCGTCTGCACGTTTTGCTTGAGGTTCAGCGACATGCTGCGGCCGCCGCGGGCGATAAATCCGTCTGCGAACACCGGTCCTGCATGAATGGTCGCCCCCTGGGCGGGTACGTCGATGACGCAGTTGAACGCCACCGAGATACGGTTCTGCGCTTTCAGCTCGTAAGTGCCTTCGCAGTAAGGTGAGAAGCCGTCCTGAATCGGCATGGCGCCGACGCTGAGATTGCCCTTGTTCATCTCGGAAGCGAAGCCTTGTTCGAGGGTCATGGTGCCGTCCTTACTGAACGTCATCACGCCGGTTCCGCTCATGTCGACCACTTGCGCGTCCACCAGCAACTGACGGGTATCCGGATCAATGGAAACAGTGCCCGGCGCCTGCGGCAAACTGCGTACGCAGGTCTGGTCGGTGGTGAAGCCGAATTCCGCTTCAAAGTAACGATGATGACGATGACGCTCGCCGTCGAAGTCAGAGTCCGCGTAAACATTGGCCGCGCCCGCGCTCAACCCGGCCAACAGCATGAAACTCATGCCTGCCTGGCGTTTCACTTTATCGAACATAAATACTCCTCGTATTTTAATTTCAGGTTAAGGAAACACTGGTTAACCGGGTGTTTATGCTGTCCATGCCCGGGCGACGAAGGCGTCGTTTCCGGTAGTGGCTCAACATTCTGTTTGACGTCAGATTGGTTTAAAAAATTACCGGCTCGATATGTCGAAAGCAATGTGAAAACAGGGGTTTATTGTCCCGTATATGGGAAACAGAATCGCTCAAACAAAGCTTGGCGCGCG
This sequence comes from Hahella sp. KA22, assembly GCF_004135205.1. Taxonomy (NCBI): domain Bacteria; kingdom Pseudomonadati; phylum Pseudomonadota; class Gammaproteobacteria; order Oceanospirillales; family Hahellaceae; genus Hahella; species Hahella sp. KA22. The sequence continues at coordinate 3,385,949 of NZ_CP035490.1, forward strand.
GGAGGCGCTAACGCTTGGGCTCGGCGCCGCGTAACGGCAAAATTAAATACCAGTAATGGTCGTTTTGTGATCTAAATGCATGCCAATAGCATAATGCGATTTTATTAGTCCTTTAGTTTTAGAGGCTTACAAAAATGAGGTAAATAGCCGATATTGCGCAAAATATACGCGTAATAAAATCCCTGCTCTTCCTTGAAGAAAGGACTATACCAATTGATAATAAGGGGAGCTCTAATATGAACCGAGCACATACCAAGAAACTCGTTCTTGGGTGTCTGGTAACTTTGCCTTTCATCGCCCAAAACGTTCTCGCGCACGGCTACATCTCCAAGCCTGCGTCCCGTTCCTACCAATGTAAACTGGGGGAAAACCTTAACTGCGGCGCTATTCAGTGGGAGCCGCAGAGTGTAGAAGGTCCTGACCGCTATCCGGAAGGCGGCCCTGCCGACGGCAAGATCGCCAGCGCAGGGGTGTCCCACTTTTCCGAGTTGGATGAGCAGTCCGTCAACCGCTGGAAGAAAACGCCAATCCAGGCCGGCTCCAATACCTTTATGTGGCGCTTCACGGCCAATCACGCCACCCGCGATTGGCGTTACTACATCACCAAAGAGGGCTGGAATCCCAATGCGCCGCTGACCCGCAACTCGTTCGAAGCGCAGCCGTTCTGTAGCTACGACGGCAATAACCAGCGTCCGCCCACGGAACTGTCCCATGAGTGTAACGTACCCAGTCGCAGCGGCTATCAGGTCATCCTGGGCGTTTGGGATGTAGGGGACACCGTCAACAGTTTCTACCAAGTGATCGACGTTGATTTCGGCGGTGGCGGCGGTGATCCGTCCGAACCGCAAGAATGGCGCGACATTGGCGACATCAACCCGTCTATCGATCTACAGACCGGGGACCAGGTGAAAACCCGCGTCTTCGATCGCAACGGCGAGAATCCTGGACTGCAGACCGTGCTGAATATCAACTCCGCGGATGAAGGCAAGAAAGACAAGTGGCCGTTCCTGTTGGCCACCGCCATCAACAAAGAGTCCGACGCGCTGCGCGCCGGTAAGATGAACGCCAAAGGCGACATCGTTCCCGCCTATGGTCGCAATGATGTATTCGGCAAGGCGGACAGCGATGTTGATCGCGTCGAGATTGAAATCGTCAAAGGCGATGATGGCCCCGTTGATCCGGCTGTTGAGCTGAGCGGCCTGCAAGGCGAGTACATGATCGAAAATGGTATGGCTACCATCGACTTTACTGTGTCCACCAACGCGGCGATGAACGTGAGCAGCTATGTGTATGCGCCTGACGGTTCCGCCGCTGGCTTCGGTGAAGCCAAGGTGGATAACGCATCGCATAATTTCCGCATCGATATCGACAAAGCCGAAGCTGGCGCTTATTCCCTGGTTGTCAAAGGCGAGAGCGAAGACGGCAAAGTGGTGCAGAAGACGCAAGGCTTCCTGTTGAAGGAAGACGGCGGCGACACGCCTCCGAGCGGCGATTACGATTACGTATTCCCGGAAAGCCTGAGCGCTTACAAGGCGGGAACCACCGTTCTGGCCAAAGACGGCAAGATCTATCGGTGTAAGCCATTCCCGTACAGCGGCTGGTGCACCGTATACAGCGACAACGCCAATCACTACGAGCCCGGCGTGGGCGCTTATTGGAGCGACGCCTGGGAGTTGGTGAAGTAATCAACTAAGGAAATTCCGATTCCTGATTTCAAGCCCCGGTTGCTGCGTGCGCCGGGGCTTTTTTTATCAGCGAACCGAAGGTTTATCAGAGGGAAGGGGCATGTCTGCGCCCCATAGAAAACTGGTAGTTAAGGCTGACCCGTGTAGTTAGACGTGACGTAATTACCGTTATCGTCAAGGAAGATGAAAAACGTCTGCTTGACCGCGTCGGCGGCGCTGGAGTTTTTATAGCTCACCCGCCAGAGATGCTCTTCTCCTTTGTCCATATACAAAGTCTCGACTCTTTCCGCATGGGTCCAGCTTGCGTCCAGGCGCTTGGCTCCGACCATCTTCTTCATGACGAAATCTCCGCGATCCTGAGCGGTTTCCTCAGGGATTGACTGCAGCCTGTCGTGGTTGGGGTGAGCATGCGCCTGAAGGGCGGAGAAGGCCAGGGAGAGGCTTAGCAGAAACGCTTTGGTTTTGGTCATAGTGATCGCCGTGTATTGATGAATCCGGTTGTGAGTTCCATTTACCGCAAAGCCTGCGCCACTATATGGGGAGATCAATGCGAAGCGAATATTCTAGTCCGGCGGGATAGTCTGCGCTTCGGCCAAATGGTCGGTTTTAGGGGGTGTGAAAATGGACGATTTGACAGGAATCAGAACTGTGTCAATTATTGTTGCAAATGATAATAATTATCATTTAGGATTTTGCAAAAAGACGGAGGCTTTCACACCCATGCGTTTTCTATGTCCCACACATGAAGAATGGTATTCGCTACAACCTGAAGAGGAACTGGTGAATAACTGGATGCACTGGATGCATTTGTCCGGCTGCTATTATCAAAACTCACAATGGAACCGGGCGTTGCCCTATATCGGCAGCTCTTTCGACCTGGCCCGGTTGCTGCTGTCGCGACAGGGCGAAGAGCGCAAGACGGCGATTACATTGCTGACCTTATCCGGCATTTATCTGTCCAATGTGTTTCATCACATGGGCGATGAAGTGGAGTCCAACAAAGTGCTGAACATCGCCTGCGAATACCTGGCGCGTTTCAGCGAGCCGGCCACCAACTCCAGCGTGATGCAGTGCATGAGCTGTCTCTCGGACACTCGCGCCCATGACATGTTCGTGGCGCATCATCTGAACATGCCGCTGGCGCGCCGCAGCAGCTCCCAGGCGACCCATTAGTCGCCTGGCGCTCGCCCAGGGCGTGATGACGAGTAATGTTTAAGACGCTGTAACGCTGTAAGCGTTTGTAATACTTTAAGCGTTTGTAGTACTACAAGCGTTTGTAATACTACAAATAGTCCGGCAGATGTCCCCGGATGTCCTTGACCGGGTGCACGGTGAGATTTTTATCGACCTCCGCCGCCACGCAGTGACGCACATTGGCGTTCATCTGTCGTCTTAACACGCCCAGAAAGGTGGGTTCGGAGAGAATGTACAGCTTGTCATACTGCTTTTTGTTGAGCCCTTCATTCAGGCGCTCATTGACGCGCTTGGCGAATCTCTCCACTTCTTCATGTTTTTTACGATCCGCTTCGCCGTAGGAGTGATTGCCTGAACCGTTCATCATTCCGCCGTTGCGGTCTGAGACGATTTCCTGTTCCATCAGTCGGTTGATCGGGTGGGTGAGGGTTTCCAGTTCCTGTAGTGCGCCTTTGGGGGTGTCGCAGGAAAACAGTCTGGCGTGGGTGGTGTCCGCCGCTAGTACCCATGTAGTCATAAAAACTCCTCTGGTTAACGGTTTTAGTAAGCAATCGCTGGTGCGGCATTCCGCCGCAAGTACCGCCACACACTGCTTGAGTGTAACCCATACTTTGGAAAATCGCCTGAAACGGCGGCAGTGAGAAAGACATCCTGGGTTCACCTGTCACAATATTCCACTATAATGGCGCGTCGGCGCTCAACGCCGATTGATGGCGGATAACAACTCAGTGCGGTTCGCTCCGCTAAAAATCAAGTATCGGACAGCCGGTTCAACCGGAAAAATATTGGGAAACACCAAAGACGATTTCGATTTTTTGACTTCTTTCTTTTCTTCCACCTCCTCAACGACTTCACCCGAAGTCACCTTGCAACAAGCCGCCGAGATCGCGGCGAATCCAGTGACTCAAGAATACCTGTCAGGTCTGTTATGGGACCTGGACGGCGTGCGTCAGCCAGTGCGTTATCACCCTGAAGAAGACGCGCTCTATCACTCACTGCAAGTGTTTGAACTGGCGTATGCCGAAACCGGGGACCCGGAACTTTGGGCGGCGGCGCTCTTTCACGACCTCGGTAAAAGCGTGGATCAGCGCGACCACTGCGCAGTCGGCGCCGCCATGGTGCGGGGCGTGTTGTCCAGCCGGGTGGAGTGGTTAATTGCTCATCATTTGGATCTGTTGATTTCGCCGCAACGAACCCGTCGACGCCTGGGCGATTCTGCGCGTCTGCAGGACTTAATCCGCCTGCGACGCTGGGATCTGGGTGGACGCTCGCTTACCGCAAAAGTGCGCAACCCGGAGCAGGCGCTGCAGTTGACGCTGGATGCTTTGATCGCCGCTGGCGCGCAGCAACCCTGATCCTGCGACGCATCGCCCTACAGACGCTTTGATGCGCCGATTTATTTAGAGATCAATCTGATTTTCACGGCGCAGATCCGCGCCGGTCCATTTATGAAAAGTAAACGTAATAACCACATTCGTCGTCTTTTGGTCATTGAAGCCGCCCGCCTGATGTATGAAGAAGGCGTGGACCAATACCTGGACGCCAAGCGTAAGGCGGCGAAGCGGCTGGTGGGCGGCTATACGCTGCATTTGCCCTCCAATGGGGAAATATCCGAGGAAATATATCGGATGGCGCGTTTTGAGGAGCCGGATGCGGTGACGCAACGCCTCTTCGATATGCGGGTCCTGACGATGGATGTGATGGAGCAACTGACGCCGTTCAATCCGCGACTAATTGGCTCAGTCAGCACCGGTCGCATTCGCGCCAGCAGCGATATCGATCTGCATGTCTTTGTCGATATGCCGGAAACTCTGTTTCGCTATCTTGATGAGCTGGCGTGGCCCTATGAAACCAAGAGCATTTGCATACGTAAAGAGGGGCGTTTCATGGAGTTCACCCATGTCTATCTGGATATGGAATTTCCTGTGGAGCTATCGGTATACCCCGTGCAGGATTTGCGGGTCAGGGGGCGCAGCAGTACAGACGGCAAGCCTATCGATCGCCTCTCCGCGGGACGTTTGCGCACGCTGATCATGAATGAACATCCCGAGCAATGGGAGGCGTTGATATATTGCGGCGGGGATGACGAGACGCGCGTTGGGGCGTTTTCCGACTAATCTTGCGGGGATAATGACGAAAGGTTAATACAGGGCGTGGCGACGACCTCCGCCCTTGTGACTGACGGTTAAAGCAAGTATGGTCAATAAACGACCGGTGTTAGTCGCCGGTTTAACATGCAAAGGCGTCGCGTGTTCGGGAGGGGCCGGTTTGGCTCTTCACCTTTATCGCCAGTGAGGTTCTCGGACGATAAATTACCGGCGCGACGCTTTATGGAAAAGGGAGGATTGCAATGGCGCGGTATCAGGCGATAACCGTACAAAGCAACCAAACTGCAGGATGTCGGGCGTGTGAGCGCCTGCTGTGGATCGGCGCGTCAAACCCATTCTAGTGTGACTGGGGCCGCAATGACGCGCGGATTGTCTTTAAAGACCTCGATGATTCTGGGAATTGTCGGAGTTACCGTGATCGTAGCGTTGCTGTACGCATTCGACGTACACCGCGATATCGTGCATCTGTTGGAGTGGATGAACCGGCAGGGGCCGGCGGCGGGAGCGATCTTCGTCGCGCTGATGGCTACTGCGGTGGTGGTTTTGGCTCCTGGCGTATTTTTCACTACCGGCGCGGGATTTGTATTCGGCGTCGTCATGGGATCCATTTACGTGATCGTGGGCACGGCGTTGGGTTCCATCGCCGCCTTTGTCATCGCCCGGCGCGGCTTCGGTGAAAAGGCGACGGCGTATGTGCGCTCCCACGCCAAAATCAGACTGATCGATGCGGAAGTCAGTCACCAGGGCTGGAAGCTGGTGATGTTGACCCGGCTTGTGCCTCTCTTTCCTTTCAAAGTGTCCAACTATCTGTTTGGCCTCAGCCGGTTCTCCCTCAAGGACTTCGCCATCGGCAACACGATCGGAATCCTCCCGTACTCCGTGCATAACGTGTATGTCGGCTCGTTGGCGGCGGACGCGCTCAGTGTCTCTGCTGGCGTCGCGCAGCGCAGTCCCTGGCAGTGGGCGATGTATCTGGGCGGATTCGCCGCATTGGCGGTGTTTCTCGTCTATCTGAATCGCATGGCCAAACGGATTCTGGCGACCTATGAGCTGCAGCGGCGGGACGCGCCGCAAGTTCCGCGCGCAACGCATGTGTCGCCTGTGAATGAAGGAGAAGAACGATGCCGTGGATGAAATGGTTGCCCTGGCGTTACATCATTAGCCGCTTCGCCCGCGCACACGGGTTTCTGGACCCGGTGGCGGTGCTGTCGCATTTACACCGGTTTTCCCAGCCCTCGGAGGTGACGGAGCCCATTGAACTGTTGCGGGCGGGCGCGGTGTTTCACGCCCGTGGATTCATTAACAGCCGGGTCATTCAGCACAACCTGGACTGGGTATGGCCGTATTGGATCACCCGTCAGTTTGACCCGGCGGACCCGTCCTTCGTGCCCCGCGCTTTCAGTCTCACTCACGTTAATCTGACCCATCGCAACTGGACCGCGGTGGGGCTGCCGGATTTGCAGGAAACGCCGCTGGTCGATCCTCGCGGGTTGTTGACGCCGTTTTGGGACGGCTGGTCGCTGGACGCCTGGATCGTCACTGCCGATGGCGCCATTCTGACGCCGTCACGCTCGACGAACTCCCGGCAGGAATTACGCACCGGGCCTTTAAGCGTAGTGACGGAAACGGAAGCGCTGGATATGCGTTTGCGCGTCGAGGCGCAAGTGGTCATGCGCGACGGCGCGCCGGTTTGCCTGCTGGACATGACGGGGCATTCCGCTCGCGACGCCTGGCTGGTGTTGGCGTTGCGCCCATACAACCCGGAAGGCGTGCGCTTCATTCATGAAGCGACGCTGAACCCGCAGCGCAATGGTTGGACAGTGGATAATGAGCGCCAGGTGGCGTTCAGTGATCCCGTCGATCGCCATCACGTTTCCGACTATCGACAAGGGGACGTTTATATTCATCTGCGCGACGCCAGGGACCAGGAGTCCGGGGAATGCGATATCGGCATGGTCACCGCCGCCGCCATGTTTACGATCCCCGCAGGCGGCGTCCGCAAGGCGCAGGCGCGGATTCCGCTGCCGGAATCGGCAGATGAGAAGCCGGGCGACTGGCGGGAAAGTCTGAGCGAATGCTGCCGGCTGCAGACCTCGGATGAACAGGTTCAATTTCTTTACGACGCCGCGGTGCGCACCCTGACTCTGCTGTCTCCCGGGGAAGTGTACGCCGGCCCCTACACCTACAAGCGTTTCTGGTTCCGGGACGCGGCGTTCATTATTCACGGCCTGCTGAGTCTGGGGCTGACCCAGCGAGCAGAGCGGGCATTAGATCGTTTCCCCAAACTGCAGGATCTTAACGGCTATTTTCATTCCCAAGCGGGAGAGTGGGATTCCAATGGCGAGGCGATCTGGATCATGCAGCGCTTCTGCGAGCTGACGGGAACCAGACCGAAAAACGCCTGGCGCGACGCCGCCCGCGCCGGCGCGCGCTGGATACTGCGCAAACGCGAGCCCAACGACGGCGCGCCACACGCTGGACTATTGCCGGCCGGATTCAGCGCGGAACATCTGGGCCCCAATGACTATTATTACTGGGATGACTTTTGGGGCGTGGCCGGATTACGCGCCGCAGCGCGCATGATGGATGGCTATGACAAACTGGCGGCGGAAGAATTCGAACGTGAGGCGGAAGTCTTTCAGCAGGCCATCGATGTCAGCCTGCACCGCGCCTCGGAGCGATTGGGTCGACCCGGCATGCCGGCGTCGCCCTATCGACGCCTGGACGCGGGCGCTATTGGATCAGTGGCCGCCGGGTATCCATTGCAGCTCTGTACTGCGGACGATCCCCGCCTGCTGGATACGGTGGAGTTCCTGCTCGCCAACTGTTTTTATAAGGGCGGGTTCTTTCAGGACGTGATTCACTCCGGCGTGAATATCTACCTGACTCTGCACGTAGCGCAGGTGTTGTTGCGCGCCGGGGACCCCCGCTACGAGGCCTTGATGCAGGCGGCGGCGAACCTGGCTTCGCCCACCGGACAATGGCCGGAAGCGGTGCACCCGGCCACCGGAGGAGGTTGTATGGGGGACGGGCAGCACGCCTGGGCGGCGGTGGAATGGATTTTGTTGCTGCGCAATTGTTTCGTGCGGGAAGAAGAGGGCAGGCTGATTTTGGCGTCTGGCGTCCCTCTGCGCTGGCTGGAAGGCGATCAGCCCGTCACCTTTGGACCCACGCCGACCCGTTTTGGGCCGATCAGCGTTAAACTGATCGGCGAGGGCGTCAGCGGCGGGGGTATGGTGCGGGTCAGTTGGGAGGCGGAGTGGTTTGACGCAGCGCCGCTGATGGAAGTGAGTCTTCCGGGCGTTTCACCCATTGAAGCGCCTCAGGAACGTAATTTCGTTGATATCAATCTGGAGGATTCTCGATGAATATCGTCATGGTCACCAACACGTATCTGCCTCATGTGGGCGGCGTGGCCCGGTCGGTGGAGAGCTTTACGCGGGAATATCGGAGACGCGGTCATAAGGTGTTGGTGATTGCGCCGGAGTTTCCCAATCAGCCCCAGGAGGAAGAGGGCGTCATCAGAGTTCCCGCCATTCAGAACTTCAATGGCAGCGACTTTTCCATGGTGCTGCCCATTCCCGGCCTGCTGGGGGACGCACTGGACGCCTTTCAGCCGGATATCGTGCATTCGCACCATCCCTATCTGCTGGGGATGACCGCACTGCGAATCGCCCGGTACAGGGAGGCGCCGCTGGTGTTCACTCATCACACGTTGTATGAGGAGTACACCCATTACGTGCCGGCGGACAGGCCCCTGTTCAAACGTTTCGTAATTGAGCTGGCCACCATCTACGCCAATATGACTGACCGAGTGTTCGCCCCCAGCGACAGCGTCGCCAGCCTGATCCGGGAGCGCGGCGTGCGCATGCCCATCAGCATTGTTCCCACCGGCGTGAAACTGCTGGATTTTCAACGGGGCGAGGGCGGTCTGTTTCGTCATTCCGTGGGCGTCTCTCAGGAGGCGTATGTCATTGGCCATGTGGGGCGTCTGGCGCCGGAAAAGAATTTGAAGTTCCTGGCGGAAGCGGTAGCGGCCTTTATGTTGCTCGATCGTTATGCGCACTTTCTAGTGGTTGGAGAAGGCCCCTCGGAAGTCGAAATTCGCGAGGTTTTTCAACGCTACGGTCTCGCGGACCGACTGCATTTCGCCGGTCAGCTGCAACTGCCTGACCTGGCTGACGCCTATCACGCCATGAATGTGTTTGCGTTCAGCTCGCAAAGTGAAACCCAGGGCATGGTGCTTACTGAGGCGATGGCTGCAGGCGTTCCTGTGGTCGCCCTGGACGGCGCGGGAGTGCGAGAAGTGGTGATAGACCAGGAAAACGGCTACCTGATCAAAGAGCCGTCTATTGTCGACTTTATCGGCGCGCTGCAGCACTTTGGCGCGCAGAGTCGGGTTGAACGCCGGCGTATGCAGGAGTGCGCGCGGCTGACGGCGGAAAGCTTTTCTCTGAGCGCTACTGCTGAGGCAGCCTTGCGGCATTACGAGAGTTTGCAGCGGCTGTCCCATATCTCCGAACCGGAGACGGAAGAACAATGGGAGCGCGTTCTTAATCTCATCAAGGCGGAGTGGAATATCGTCAAAGGCATGGCGGGCGCCGCGGGCGCAGCCATTGTCGGCGGCGGCGTAAGCTCCCAGGAGTGCGAGCAGGACAGGGGCTGAGCCTGTCTTGAAGCCCTGTCGGCGACCTCATTCGCCCTGTTAATAACAGGGCGCAACCCTCTGTCGCCAAAGGATAAAAAACGTCTAAACTTTTCGTTTCGCTATGTTATTCTTAGTCCCTTTCATTCTCCGCTCCTAAGCGCCTGCGGCTGAAATTTCCGTTCATCGCGTGTGGATCATGGCGATGTCCGGGTAACTCTCGAAAGCGAGATGGGACACTCGTTTTGATCAGCGCAAGGCTTCGCCAGTGAGGGCCGCAATACTAATTCGGAGCGACGCATCCCGTTATCCCGTAAGGATAAAGCCGATATGAAGCTGATAAAAAAGGCCAGCCTGCATTTTCAGGAAGGAAACTCCAACAAAGTTTACGAGGTTGAGCTGAGTGAAGTAGCAAGTCGCAAGGACGACCGCTTCCTCGTCAATTTCCGCTATGGCCGTCAAGGCGGCGCGCTGCGCGAAGGCACAAAAACGCCTGCGCCGGTGACGCTGGAAGAGGCGGAAAGGCTGTTCGACAGCGTCGTCGTTTCCAAAACCAACAAAGGCTATTACGACGTCAATAGCGGCGGTCCAGCAGTCTCAGTGAGCAGCGCGGTGGCGAAGCCCGCCATGCCTGAGGGACCGACCAGTCTGTTGGTGAAGTTGCTGGAAAAGCTGCGTCAGGAGTGGGATAGCGGCAAGCGTGCCCGTCTGATATGGCGTTTGGGAGAATTGGGGCGCCCTGAAGCCGGGCAAGAATTGGCGGCGTGCGTCGGCAAAGGCGATTGGCTACAGGACTTCGCGGTGGCCTGGGCGCTGGGACGCACTCGCGCGACAGATTACATGGAAGATCTGCATCGTTTGCAGAACTCGAAAAACAGCACCGTCAGCGCCATGGCCTTGGAGTCGATCCTGGCCCTGACCGATCCCTCGCAAAGGATGACGCTGTTGCAAACGCAATGGAATCAGATGCCGTCGCCATTACAACAGGCGCTGACCTCCGGCGACGACGTGGGCGTGCGACTGCAACTGGAAAACGGTCTGAACGCTGCACCCGCAGGCGCTAATGATCTATTGAAGAACGCTTATCTGCTGGCGTTGCATTATCCCTCTCTTTACGAGGCGTTATACGGCTGGCTTAGTCAGTGCAAACTGGCGCCTGGCGTGTTCAGCGGCGTGCGCTATATCTATAAAGCCGCCGAGTTCCGTCTGGACGCCCGTATGTTCGCCCTGTTGGCGCGGCGTTTTGAAACCAGTCGTGAATTCTTCCAATACCAGTGGGACTGGGCCTGGTTGCCGGGAGTGGGCAGTTTCAAGCCAAAAAGCGAGCTGAAAAAGCCCGAACCCAAAGTCGCCTACTCGAATAAGACCCGCAATTACCTGCGTCGTCGTAGCTGGCGCAGTATCAAGCGCATCGGGCAGGTGGGCGATTTACGCTATGTCGACATGGCCACGGAAATGCTGCTTACCGTTTCGGATGCGGACGCGGGAGAAACCCGCAAAGCGGATATCTATCGCTGGGAGCGTAATGGCCGGCGTTATGAGCACAAGCTGGTCGCGCGTAATTTCTATGATCATTACGCGGGCCTGATTGCGTTCAATCACATTCTACGAGGCGATAGCGCGCATTATAAATTGGCCCCCAGCGGGCGAGCCTGGTTGAAAGTCTCCGACGAGCGCGCGGCGGACGCCCGCGAGGAAGCCTTCTCTCATTTATGGGACCAACGCCCCGACTGCGCGCTGCGCTTAATGTTGGAGAGCCAGTGTGAGCCGGTGCATGAGTTCGCCAGCAAGGTATTGGCTGCGAACACGTCTTTTTGCGCGGACATTGCTGTCTCTGATATTGAGCGTCTACTGCGCAGCCGCTATGAAGCGACGCAGCGATTTGCCTTGCAGTTGGCGCGGACCCGCCTGGACGGCAATATCGAACACGGTTTATTGCTGGCGCTGCTGAACAGCGGTCTGGATGAAGCGCGGGCGTTAGGGATGGAAATTCTTGCGCAAATGCCGCAGACGACCCTGGTCGAAGCGCCCTTACTGGCGGCGTTGTTGCTGGCGCAGTACGAAGAAGTGCGCCGGTTTGCGGCGGACAAGACCGCGCAATATCCCTGGACGGCGGCGGATCAGGCGCAATGCCTGCACACTCTGATTGAGCAAGCGTTGCAAGCGGCCCCTAAATTGCCGCCGGCTCTGGCGCAGGAATCCCATGCAGTATGGCTGGCGGACTTCTGTATCGCCCGCTTCGCCGACGCCTGCCGGGAGTTGTCTCTGCACTTGATCGACCGCCTGCTGGCGGAGCGCAACACGGCGTTGCAACTATTCGGCGCGCGTTTGCTGGTGGCGCATGGCGTCGGTTTTGGCGATATTCCTGAGCGCCTGCTGCAGCACATTATGCAGTCGGAGTCGTCTGCGGTGCGCGCGTGCCAGACTTTGCTGTTAGGCAAACAGCCGGACGCCGAACTGATCAAGCAGGCGGGCGTGCTCGCCCTGCAGTTCTTTGAAGGCGAAGCGGATGATCGCAATGCCGCCGCCGCTATTCTGAAGCGTCTGGCGCTGGCGCAACGGGAATGGGCGGAGGCGATTCTGCATCACTTATTGCCGTATACATTCCGCAGCGAAAAGCAGGACGGTCAGCGGGAAGAGTGGCTGGCGTTTTTCAAAGATGCGCTCAGCGCCGCGTTCGACGCCGTGGACGATAATACTTGCTGGCGCCTGTTGCAGGCGCAATCCACCGGCGCGCAGCAGATAGGCGCGCTGTTGTTGCAGGCGCGCAGTCCATTGCAGTTTAGCGTTCGTCAGTGGGCGCAGTTGGCGAAGCATCCCGATGTAGTGGTGCGTCAGTACGCCTATGACGCCTATGAAGCCAACCCGGATCGTATTCTGGCGGAGATTCGCGACGGATTGCGCATTCTGGACTCTGACTGGGATGACTGCCGCGAGTTCGGCTTCGTCTTCTTCCGCAGCCATTATGAGGAAGCAGGCGAAACCCTGTGGACGCCTGAGCTGGTGGTCTACCTGTGCGACAGCGTGCGGCCGGACGTACAGCGTTATGGTATGGAGCTGCTGCAGCGCTTCTTCCAGGAACAGAATGGCGTTGAGTATCTGTTGAAGCTCAGTCAGCATCCTTCGGCCAATGTGCAGTTTTTCGTCAGCAACTTCCTCAACGAATACGCCGCCGGACATCCAGAGCGCATTCTCAGTCTGCAAGGTTACTTCACCACGGTGCTGTCGCAGGTGAATCGCAGTCGCGTCTGTAAGGATCGCATTCTGGCGTTTTTGTCCGAACAATCGCTGCTCAATGAACAGGTGGCCAATATGGCGGCGGACTTGTTCACCCGCATTTCCCTGACCGTCGTGCACAAAGACAAGGCCTCCCTCATCAAGGCCTTGCTGGATCTGCGTCGTCACTATCCGCAACTGGGAACGCCGCTCAGCGTCAAGCCCGCCGAAGTAAGAGAATATTAAGGAGCCGTTGATGGAGTTTCGTTACCGTTATCACGGACACAGCCGCGTGGACAGCAATGCGGGCAAGACGGATCTGTCCTTCGCCCCGGACAGCCTGCGGCCGCCGACCCACTTCGTCGGCAAACTGAGAAAACATATCGCCTTTCGCGAAGCGATTTCCGCGCTGCATAACGTGGTCATTTCCGACATGCGTTTTCAGCCTAAAGACAAAGAAGAATACAAACGCTGGCTGGCTCAGGAAGAGCAGAACATGCTTGCGGAATTCATGTCCCGCAAAGAATCGCTGCAGACGGAGATTCGCTCTCTGCGCAGCGAGCTGGACGATCTGAACAAGCAGAGCGACAAAGTACTCAAGCCGTATTACGACGCTCAACGCAATTACTTTAACTATCTATACAAGCATGACCTGGACGCCTGGTATGTGCTGGACCCGGTGATCACGGTGCATCCGGACCAGGTATTCTTCGAATGCTTTTCCGAAGATGAATCCAGTTACGGCAAATTGAGCTGCGGTTACGAGGTGTTTGAAACCATCAGCGATACCGCCTGCGGCACCACGAACATCGATTACTCCCAGGGTCTGTATAACGAGTTCCAGAAAATCCGCGATTATCGGGAAACGCTGTTGCAGGTAGACCCTGGCGGCTTTAGCGTGCAGACTGGCGATGACGACCAGTTCGATGAGAAGAAAATCGACTTGCCGGAAAGCTGGGTGCGCGGATTTCTGCAGGTCAGTTCGGCGATGACGTTGCCGATGGTGAAGGTCGAATTGCAGCCCATGGACGTGCATAACCTGTGTTATGTGCTGCGTCGCAAGAAAGAGCGGGTCGGACCGCGGGCGATGCGTTACGAGCTGGAGCCCGGTAAGCCGGTGCGGGTGATATTCGAACCCTGGGGCGAAGAGGTGGTGTGCAGCCGTTCTATCTACCAGGGCCATGAGGCGCGCAGTATTCGTGTGTGGGGGCGTCGTCGCCTGCATATTCTGGAGCGCTTGATTCCTGTTGCGGACAGGTTCGTCGTGCATCTCATGGGTGATGGCCTGCCCAGTTTCTATGTGGCGGAAATGGGAGACCTGACCTTTACCTTGGGTCTGTCCGGCTGGAGCGCCAACGACTGGTCGCGTATGGGTAACTTTGACCTGATGGCGCCGCGAGCGGAAGTGGACGAGATCACGCTGCGCCGCGTCTATCAGGGGCTGCAGGAAAACTGGCTGGAAAGCCCCGGTAGTCTGGCTGTCCGATTGGGTCTTGACGAGACCGTGGTGCAGTCCGCGCTGTCCATTTATAGCCAGCAGGGACAGGTTCTGTTCGATCTGGCGGAAGGGGTTTACCGTATCCGCGAATTGAGTCGCGAGCCGTTGCCGATGACGCAGTTGCGATACGCCAATGAGCGCGAGGAGATGGCGGAGAATTTCAACAAAGCCAATCTAGTGAAACTGAGCGCCGTGGACGTCAACGACGGCGTGCTGTCATTGCAGGGAGAAGTGACCGACAACGCCGTCGCTTACCGACCCAAAGTGTCGATAGACGCCGATCAACGACTGCGTCAGGGTGAATGCCAGTGCCACTTCTATGTGCACAATCGTCTGCGCAAAGGCCCCTGTGAACACATGCTGGCGCTGCGTAAGCAACATCAGATACAGCATCCTTATGTGCTCGCTGGCGCAGAGGAGGCAGGGCGATGAACGCAATTTTTCCTGTTAAATCAACGGCGGGGTTTGCTTGCTCCGCCCAGGTTGTTATACTGCCCGACGGCGGTAGCGCGACAAAACTACCTTGCAATCCGAGCGGTGGATCGCCGTTCTTGCTATTAGACTTATCACGCTTCACTGGCCAGATCTTTACTGGGCCGTACTGCACCACCTATCGCTATTGCGGTTTGGTTTCTACGAAACCAATGAGCGATAGGTGGTGCGTACGGCGTCGAGTTGATCAGTCCAGTTCTGAGAATTCTACGAAGGGAAACCATGTCGCGCTACCGCCTTCTTTTTGCGCCGTTCCGGCGCGCTCCTTTGCGTCCTCGTTATCATTCCCCGCTTCTCGCTCATTATCCGTCATTGTCGGCAATCGATCCGTTTCCGCGCGCGTCGGTCATTGCAGTACGCGGTTGTCATTGGCATTGAGAGGAGGGCGTTGAGATGAGCGAAGAGAAAAAACTGACCCGTCAGGAAATCTACCAACGCATCCGCGAAACCAGCAAGGACGAATATATTCTTTCCGAAATGGTGCGCCTTGGCTTCTGGCCGGATAACTCGGAAAAGCCTTCTTTGTCTGAAGCGTTTATCAAAAAACGCACCGAATTACAGGCGGCGTTGCGGGAGTTGGGACAGCAGCAAATGCTGTACTCCGATCCAGAGAAAGCGCTGAAGGAAATGCATAAGCAGCGCAAGCAGGCGGCGTTGGCGAAGCGGGAAGAGACGCGCCGCAAGCGCAACGAGGAACGCTTCCAGCGGGCGCAGCATTGGCGCGACGTGCAGGCGCATCAGATCACCTATCTCGGTGAGGGCGTGTCAGGGGGGCTGGAGGACGCGACTGCGGACGAAGCGCGTCTGCGCAGCCAGAATCTGCCGGTCATTAACGCCGCAGAAGAGCTGGCTGCCGCGATGGGCGTGACGCTCAACGAATTGCGTTTCCTCGCCTACAACAAAGAGGTGTCCAAGCTCAGCCACTATCAACAGTTCGCCATCGCCAAGAAGACCGGCGGCGTGCGCGAAATTTCCGCTCCCATGCCGCGCATGAAGAGGGCGCAGTACTGGATTCTGGATAATATTCTGGCGCCGCTGTCTCTGCATGAGGCCGCTCATGGTTTTGTCGTCGAGCGCTCCATAGTGTCTAACGCGCAGCCTCATGTAGGTAAAGGCGTGGTCATCAACCTGGACTTGAAAGACTTTTTCCCAACCGTTTCCTATGCGCGCATTAAGGGCGCGTTTCGCCATCTCGGCTACAGCGAACAAGTCGCCACGATACTGGGGCTGCTGTGTTCGCAGCAGAAAGTGCAGGAAGTGGAAATGGACGGCCAGAAATGGTTTGTCAGCGAAGGTGAACGTTTCTTGCCTCAGGGCGCGCCTACCAGTCCGGCGATCAGTAATGTGATCTGCCGGAAACTCGATCGCCGTCTGCAAAGCATGGCTGCCAAACTTGGATTCACCTATACCCGTTACGCGGACGACGTGACCTTCTCCGCTGACGGCAAATCCGACGATGACGTCAAGCGTCTGTTGTGGCGCTGCCGTAGCATCATCAAGGATGAAGGTTTTGTGGTGCACCCGGACAAAACCCGGATCATGCGCAAGCATCGCAGACAGGAAGTCACCGGCGTCGTGGTGAATGACAAGGCTTCGGTGGAAAGAAAACAACTGAAGCGGTTTCGCGCACTGTTGTTTCAAATCGATAGAGACGGTCCCGCTGGAAAATCCTGGGGGCGGGGAGAGCTGTTCGCCGCCATCGATGGATTCGCTAACTATGTGGCGATGGTGAATCCTGAAAAAGGTGTGCCGTTGCAGCAAAAAGTGGCGCAGTTGAAGTTGAAATACGGCGTGAAGGTGAAGCCGTCCCGGGTGTTGGCGTTGAATAAAAAACGCATGCGTCTGAAGGCGGCGAAAGGCGAAGCGCCTCGTGAAGACTGGTGGCAGGCGCAAGCAGTCGCCGCGCCGGAACTGGAGAAGACGGCGGAGCAGGTGAAGGAGGAGCGCAAGGCGGAGAAAGCGGCGCAGCAGGCGCAGGCGACCCCTGTTGCATCTTCTGTAGAGGTCGAACCTACGCAAGCGCCCGCGCCGATAAGCCCGCAACAGCAAGCGCAGCCATCCGCGCCTGGGCCTGAAGGCGAGTCACACGCCAAAACAGGCTGGATCATGCTGGCTCTCGGCATACTCATCTATCTTGCGATGAAGATGCTGGCGTAAGGAAAGAACAGGCGCTTTGGGGCGTGGCGCATGTCCCGAGGCGCCGACTGCAGCAAGCAAAGGGGTAGGTAAAGATGTCCCGACATATAGGCATCGTTGCATGTAGCGCTGAGGGCGCTGCGCTCTGTTATCGCACTATTTGCGCTGAAGCGCCCGCGTTGATGGGAGAGCATCGGCATCCGGAAGTATCGCTACATACGCATCCCGTGGCGGATTACATGCCTTATCTGAATGAGGGCGATTGGCGCGGAGTGGCGGATTTGATGCTGTCGTCCGCCCGCAAGTTGGCGATGATAGGCGCAGACTTCGCCATCTGCCCGGATAACACTATCCATCAGGCGTTTCAGATGGTGCAGGCCGAGTCGCCCATTCCCTGGCTGCATATCGCGGAAACCGTGGCGCAGGCGGCGCAAACGCGAGGCTATCGCAAGCTGGGAATCACCGGTACGCGCTTTCTGATGACCGGGCCGGTCTATCCGCAAGCTTTGAGCAAGTTCAATATCGACAGTCTGATTCCGGATGAGGCGGATCGCGAACTCATTGATCAGGTGATTTTCAATGAGCTGGTGAATGGGGTGTTTAAGGAAGAATCCAGGTTACGTTTCAATGCGGCGATCCAGCGACTGCAAGAGCGCGGTTGCGATGCGGTGGTGCTGGGTTGCACTGAAATTCCTCTGCTGATCGATCCTGATGATTGTCCGTTGCCGACGCTGGACTCCACTCGCTTGCTGGCTCGGGCCGCCCTGATGGAAGCGCTGCGAGCGTGACGCTCCGACGTCAATGATCCTCCAAGATGTGATCTCTCCACATTTCTAATTTAATCGCTCCCTGATAGCATGCGATGACGTCCACCTCATTTTCAGGAAGTCGTCCACCCTTATGAAAAATAAGAAAATAGTCGCAGCCTTTCCTTTACTGTTCTGTTGCCTGACGCTGGCGGGCGTCACGTTCCTGAGCGCCTGCTCTGACTCTTCTCCCGACGCGGGATCTCCGAGTGATGGTGGTGTAGATGCGCAGCCGGACTATAGCGTAGAGAGTGGTGAGGATATCCAGGATGACGCCCTCGACTGGAATCCCGCCGATGATGGCTGGCGCAAAGGGCGATTGTTCGTGGAGCTGAAAATCGAGCAGGAGGCTTCCAGAGTCGAGCACAAAGTGCATCAAGGTTTGAGCGGCCCGGAAACCACGCAAATCGATTGGACATACAGCCTGGTCGCCAACGGCGATCAGGCGGTTTGGATTCGGCCGGATCTGGATAAGCTGATCCCGGACATGGACCCTGAATACGGTCGCGGCAGCTGGGAATCAGAACCCTATATGCCGTTGAATGACGACAGCGAACTGGTCGTGCAGGGCGACGTGAAGGTCAGTCTGTACTTCGACTCGCAAACGCCTGATGCGTCGGATTATGTGCGCACCAGGCGCGAAGTATCTGCATCGGGGAAGGTCACCGGTTTGACCATCAAAACCCTGCAACCCTCGCTGTACGGGCAAGGCTATGAACTCTCCGCGGAATGGGAGCCTTCTTTGAATGTCAGGGATATTACCACGCTTACTGATCGTAAGGGCGCTGATCAGGTGCTGGATGAAAGCGGCTCCAGCAATGAGCCTATCAAGCTGCGCTTATATCCCACACTTAATGCGGACGGCATCAATGACTATCCCCTGGCGAGCAGAGATGATCCGGCAGAAATCAAAGAAGGGATGAAGAAGTTTGAGCAGGAAGTCTGGCAGTCGCTACAGCAACTGGGCGACGCTCCTATGTTGGGTGAGGCGCGCACCGGCCTCATTACCGAACAAAGCAAAGACAGCCTGACCCTGACCTACGAATACAGCGGCGACAAACAAATGCCATACTGGCCCAGCCTGGAAGCCCTGGCCGCCAGACCCGATAAGAAAAACACCATGAGGGTCAGAGTACGGTTGCAGGTGGACTGACCGCTTGAGTATCAGGCTGGATTATTTGCGGTAAGCAGCAGACATAAAAAAGCCGGCGTGAGCCGGCTTTGTTTTCACTACATGTTCGGATAGTTAGGACCGCCGCCGCCTTCCGGGGTGACCCAGATGATGTTCTGGGTGGGGTCTTTGATATCGCAGGTTTTGCAGTGTACGCAGTTTTGCGCGTTGATCTGGAAGCGTTTGCCGCCGTCGTCATTCTCCACCACTTCGTAAACGCCGGCAGGGCAGTAGCGCTGCGCGGGCTCGTCGTACTTGGGCAGGTTGTAGTTGATCGGCACGTCTTTGTCCTTGAGGGTCAAATGACAGGGCTGATCTTCTTCATGGTTGGTGTTCGACAGGAACACCGAAGTCAGACGGTCGAATGTCAGCTTGTTGTCCGGCTTCGGATAGCTGATTTTCGGACACTCGCTTGCGGGCTTCAGTGTCTCGTGATCTTTCTTCAGATCACGCAGTGTGATCGGCAGGCTTCTGCGCAGAATGTTCTGTTCGAAGAACGCCAGCGCGCCGCCCAGGATGTTGCCGAACTTGTGCATGCCCGGACCGAAGTTTCTCTCTTCGTACAGCTCTTTGTAGAGCCATGACGTTTTGAACTTATCCGTAAAGGCGGTGAGGTCTTCTTTGCCTTCAGATCCTTTCTGGAGCGCTTCAAACACTGCTTCGGCGCCCAGTATTCCGGACTTCATTGCGGTGTGTGAGCCTTTGATCTTGGAGAAGTTCAAGGTGCCTGCGTCGCAACCCAGCAGCAAGCCGCCAGGGAAAGTTTGCTTGGGCAGGGAATTGAAACCACCTTTGGTGATGGCGCGGGCGCCGTAGGATACGCGCTTGCCGCCTTCCAGATATTTGCTGATTTCAGGATGTAGCTTCAGGCGCTGAAATTCTTCGAACGGAGAAACGTGCGGGTTGCTGTAACCCAGGTCGGTGATCAGACCGACGTAAACCTGATTGTTCTCCAGGTGGTACAGGAAAGAGCCGCCGGTAGAACTGCTTTCAGCCAATGGCCAACCAGTCGTGTGGACGACAAGGCCGGGTTCATGTTTGGCGGGATCGATGTCCCACAGCTCTTTGATGCCGATACCGTAATGCTGCGGGTCTTTACCTTCATCCAGCTTGAATTTTTCGATCAGCTGTTTGCCCAGATGACCACGGCAGCCTTCGCAAAACAGAGTGTACTTGGCGTGCAACTCCATACCGGGGGTGTAGGAATCTTTGTGCTCGCCATTGTGGCCGACGCCCATGTCGCCAGTAACAATGCCTTTTACGCTACCGTCTTCATGATACAGAATCTCGGCGGCGGGGAAGCCGGGATAGATTTCCGCGCCAAGGCCTTCCGCCTGTTCCGCCAGCCAGCGGCACAGATTGCCCAGGCTGATAATGAAGTTGCCTTCGTTGTGCATATTGCGGGGCACGAACGCATTGGGCACCTTAATGGCGTTTTCCTGGCTGCGTAATACGAATATGTCGTCTCGGACGACGGGAGTATTGAGGGGAGCGCCTTCTTCTTTCCAGTTAGGGAAGAGCTCGTTCAGAGCGGTGGGCTCGAAAACGGTGCCGGCGAGAATATGCGCGCCGACTTCCGATCCTTTCTCCACGACGCATACGGTCAGTTCCTGCCCTTTATCCTTGGCCAACTGGAGAATTTTGCAGGCGGCTGATAAGCCCGCCGGTCCTGCGCCCACGATTAGTACGTCAAACTCCATCGATTCGCGTTCCACCATTGATCTCCTTTTAGCTTCACAACTCTCAGTCTAAAAAGTTTATAGGCAACACGGCTTTTGGGGGTCGCGAAAAGCTGCGACGATGCTGTTCCGCGGATGCGGTCGAGCTGCGTCCCTGACTGATTTTATCCTGTCTTATTTTTCCGACTACGCTGTGCTGCAGTTATTAAAAATCGTCAGAAGTATAATGGATTAAGTCCAGGTAGCATATATCATTCGCCCACTCAAACAAACGTTTGTTTGAATTTTCCCGGAAAATCGCCTTTAATAAGCGGCACGCAGTTAAGACGAGCGTTTCCGGCGTTTAGCGTCGGGGCCTCAGGCGACGCCTGCGAGGCCGCTTCCTGAATTCCGGGACGGAGTGAACCCGAATATTTTTCGGCGTTAACAATAAATCGATCGTCCTTTGATCGCAGGTCCTTTTCGGACGCGTCAGGCGCGCCCCTGAATATTGACCTGAGTGGGATAAGCGTTCAGTATTAGCCTGCTTTGTTTGGACCATATCCTGGCGTTTCGGCTGAAGTTTTTGGCCGAGAACCCGGTTTTCGACAGGGTGGTTATCGGGATAAAAATCCAGAGCCGCGAGGATATGCTTCGTTAATTACACATCACAACACAAACGAGGAATCTATGAAGGTTCTGGTCGCTGTAAAACGAGTAATTGATTACAACGTTAAAGTACGAGTAAAGCCGGATAATACCGGTGTAGACCTGACAAACGTAAAAATGGCGATGAATCCATTCTGCGAAATCGCAGTGGAAGAAGCCGTACGCCTGAAAGAGAAAGGCGTCGCTACTGAAGTCGTCGTTGTTTCCATCGGCCCTAAAGCCGCTCAGGAACAAATCCGCACATCTCTGGCGCTGGGCGCTGACCGCGGCATCCACGTGGAGACCGACGAAGAGATTCAATCTCTGGCGGCCGCCAAACTGCTGAAGGCGGTTGTCGAAAAAGAACAACCCAAGCTGGTGATTCTGGGCAAACAGTCCATTGACACCGACAACAACCAGACTGGCCAGATGCTGGCGGCGCTGTGCGGTTACGCGCAGGGCACCTTCGCATCCGAAGTGGTTGTTGAGGGCGATAAAGTCAACGTGACTCGCGAAATCGACGGCGGTCTGTTGACTGTGGCGCTGAATCTGCCGGCCATCGTAACCACCGACCTGCGTTTGAACGAACCCCGTTACGCTTCTCTTCCCAACATTATGAAAGCCAAGAAGAAGCCGCTGGACACTGTCACTCCTGCGGATCTTGGCGCGGAAATCGCTCCCAGACTGACCACCTTGAAAGTGGAAGCCCCTGCGCAACGTCAGGCGGGCATTAAAGTGGGCAGCGTAGCTGAGCTGGTGGACAAGCTGAAGAACGAAGCGAAGGTGATTTAAGATGAGCATTCTGGTAATTGCAGATCACGATAACAAGGTTCTGAAACCCGCTACGTTGAACGTTGTCGCAGCCGCTCAGAAAATCGGCGGAGACGTTCACGTTCTGGTCGCCGGCGCTGATTGCGGCGCTGTCGCTGAAGCGGCTTCCAAAGTGGCTGGCGTAGCGAAAGTGTTGCACGCCGACAACGCCGCCTACGGCCACTTCCTGGCTGAAAACCTGGGCCTGTTGGTGGCTGAGCTGGGCAAAGACTACAGCCATGTCCTGACTTCCGCCGGCACCACTGGTAAGGACTTCATGCCTCGCGTTGCAGCGCTGCTGGACGTGGCTCAGATTTCCGACATCATCCGCGTTGATTCCGCTGACACCTTCGTGCGTCCTATCTACGCGGGCAACGCGATCGCCACTGTGCAATCCTCCGATGCGATCAAAGTCATCACCGTACGTCCTACCGGTTTCGACCCGGTGGCGGCGGAAGGCGGTTCTGCTGCGGTTGAATCCGTGGGTGCGGCACACGACGCAGGCATTTCTTCTTTCGTGAAAGAAGAGCTGGCCAAGTCCGACCGTCCTGAACTGACCAGCGCAAACATCGTGGTTTCCGGCGGTCGCGGTATGCAGAACGGCGACAACTTCGAAATGCTGTACAAAGTGGCTGACAAGTTAGGCGCAGCGGTTGGCGCATCTCGCGCGGCGGTTGACGCAGGCTTCGTTCCCAACGATATGCAGGTCGGTCAGACTGGTAAGATCGTGGCTCCGCAACTGTACATCGCCGTTGGTATCTCCGGCGCGATTCAGCATTTAGCGGGTATGTCCGACAGTAAAGTCATCGTTGCGATCAACAAAGACGAAGAAGCTCCGATCTTCCAGGTGGCCGACTACGGTCTGGTGGCGGACTTGTTCGAAGCGGTTCCGCAACTGGAAGCTGAGCTGGATAAAGTTCTCTAAGCCAGTTTTGAATATTCCCTCCCCAGTCCGGGGAGGGATCTCTTCTCCAGGCTGTTCTAGCCGCGCAACTCTTCAAGATCTTCAAACAACTGCAACGCTTCCGGATTGGCGAGCGCGTCCTTGTTTTTGACCTCTTTGCCGTGAATGACGTTCTTCACCGCCAGCTCAACGATTTTGCCGCTGATGGTGCGGGGGATGTCGGCGATCTGAATGATCTTCGCCGGAACATGTCGGGGCGTGGTGTTCTTGCGAATCGTCTGGGTGATGCGGCCGCATAACTCGTCGTTCAGATCGATGCCAGGGCGGGTCTTGACGAACAGAATGACTCTCTCGTCATCTCCCCAGGCTTGTCCGACGGCGATGCTTTCCAGCACCTCTTCAATTTTCTCCACTTGACGATAGATTTCGGCGGTGCCGATGCGCACGCCGCCAGGATTAAGCACAGCATCAGAGCGGCCATGAATGATGACGCCTTTTTGCACCACTTCGCCGTTTTCCGCATGGCTGATGAATTCGCCGTAGTCTCCATGGGCCCAGATGTTGTCGATGGAGGAAAAATAAGCGCTGTGGAAGCGCGCGCCATCCTCGTCATTCCAGAATCCAACCGGCATGGAAGGGAAGGGCGACTTGCAGATCAGCTCACCTTTACCTTGCGCAAGAGAACGCCCTGAGTCGTCGACAAACTCGACATCCATGCCCAGGCCGATGCATTGTAGTTCACCCCTGTAAACGGGCAGTGTGGGGCATCCCAGAGCGAAACAGGACACAATGTCCGTGCCGCCGGAGATGCTGCTCAGGCAGACGTCAGCCTTTACGTCCCGATAGATATAATCGAAGCTTTCATGAGCCAGCGGGGAGCCGGTTGACAGCATGGCTCTGAGACTTTCCAGACGATGGGTCTGCGCCGGCTTGAGATGATTCTTCTCGCAGGCGGCGTAAAATTTGGCGCTGGAGCCGAACACGTTGATGTTCTCTTCCTGGGCGATATCGAACAGGTGAGAAGGCGACGGGTGAAACGGGGAGCCATCGTACAGCACCAGTGTGGCGCCGATGGCCAGACTGCTCACCAGCCAGTTCCACATCATCCAGCCGCAGGTGGTGTAATAGAATATGCGGTCGCCGGGTTTGAGATCGGTATGCAATCCCAGTTCTTTCAGGTGCTGCAACAGCGTGCCGCCCTGACCATGCACGATGCACTTGGGCTGACCGGTGGTGCCGGAGGAGTACATGATGTACAGCGGCTCGGCAAACCCGCGCCGGACGAATTCGATGGCGCTCTCGCCTGGCGTGTTCACAACGTCTTCCCAGGCGGTCGCTGTGACGCCTGACAAGTCCGTTGGCGCCGCCTTAGAACTTTTCAAATAGTTGACCCAGACCACCCCTTGCAAAGCGGGAAGCTTGCCGACGATATCCTGCACTCGATCCGTCGTGTCGATGACTTTGCCGTTGTAGTTGTAACCGCGGCAGGCGATCAATAGTTTGGGGGCGATCTGGCCAAAGCGGTCAATAACGCCGTTAAGTCCAAAGTCGGGCGAGCAGGATGACCAGACGCCACCCAGGCTGGCGGTGGCCAGCATGCCGATAACTGCTTCGGCGCAGTTGGGGATAAACGCGGCGACGCGATCGCCGGGACCAACGCCGTTCGCTTTTAGAAACTGCGCTAATTTGGCGACTTGGCGGTACAGCTCGTTGAAGCTGAGTTCCTCACGACGGCCGTCTTCGCCTCTGACGATGATGGCGGGTTGCTCCCCACGATGTTTAAGCAGGTTTTCCGCAAAGTTGATTTTGGCTTCGGGGAACCACTGCGCGCCAGGCATCTTGTCCGCGTTGCGCAGGAACGGCGTCCCGCCCAGATCGCCTTTGACTTGAAAGTATTCCCATATTCCCAGCCAGAACGCTTCTTTGTTCTCGACGGACCAAGCATGTAATGCGTCGTAGTGAGATGGCGGCGCCAGCTTTCTGGTTTTTAAAAATGCGATGAAATCGGTGAGTCGTGCTTGTTGTATTCGCTCGTGCCCGGGGCGCCATAAAGGGAGCGCGGTCATAAAGACTCCAATATTATCCTTATTGTGAAGATTGCGCCTGCGACAACGCCAGACCGGCTTTGGAGCCGTTGTTGCGCGCCAGCAGGGTGGAAATCTCATTACCTACCATGGCGAGGCGATTCAAATCAATGTTTGTTTTCAAGCCGTTGCCGTGCAGCATGTACACTACGTCTTCCGTTGCGACGTTGCCGGAGGCGCCTTTTGCGTAAGGGCAGCCGCCCAGGCCGGCGACGGAGGCGTCGACGGTGCGAACACCGAGGTTAAGGGCTGTGTCGATGTTGGCCAAAGCCTGACCGTAGGTATCGTGAAAATGCACCGCCAGTCGGTCGCTCTGAATTTCCGACAGCAGGGCCTTCAGCAGGTTCGCCACCTGATGGGTGGAGCCGACGCCGATGGTGTCTCCCAGAGATACTTCGTAACAGCCTGCGTCCAGCAACAGTCGAGTGGTTTTCAGAACCTGGGATATCTCAATGCGCCCCTCGTAAGGACAGCCCAGTACGCAGCTGACATAGCCGCGAACAGGGATGTTGCGCTCCTGCGCCAATGCGAATACCGGTTGAAAGCGTTCAATGCTTTCTTGGATGGAGCAGTTGATATTGCGCTGGTTAAACGCCTCGGAAGCGGCGGTAAATACCGCCACTTCGTTGGCCTGAGTCTGTAGCGCGGCTTCCATGCCTTTCAGGTTGGGCGTGAGGGCGGCGTAGACCACGTCTTTGCGTTCCGGCAACTGCTGGATCACTTCAGCGGAGCTGGCCATTTGCGGCACCCATTTCGGGGAAACGAAACTACCCGCCTCGATATAACTGACGCCCGCGTCGATCAGCCCTTTGATGAGGTGGACTTTCTGTTCAACGCTCAGCAGCTTGCTTTCGTTCTGCAAGCCGTCGCGAGGGCCCACCTCCACGATGCGGACAAAATCCGGATCGCCGGTGATATGCGTGGCGTTCACTTCAGAGGACATATCAGGCTCCTTCGCCGCTGGCTTCAAACGCCACCAGAATCTGGTTGGCGGTGACCACTTCGCCTTCTTTGCACAACACTTCCGTGACAGTGCCGGCGCCGGGGGCGCGGATGCTGTGCTCCATTTTCATGGCTTCCATCACCACCAGAATGTCGCCTTTGGCCACATCCTGACCCGCTTGCACGGCGGTTTTGACGATAGTGCCGCCCATGGGCGCGTTAAGGGAGCCGCCATCCTGCACATGGTGCTCGGTCAGCGTATTGTCATCCGGAGTCTCGAAGCGCCAATGCGCGCCGTCTTTAAACAGGTCGATGCAGCTCTCGGAAATAGCGAAACGGAAGCAGCTTTTTACGCCATCCACCCACAGATCCACATGGGAATGGTTGCGGTTGAAGCTGACATCCGCCCAGTGCTGGCCGTCGCCAATTTTTAGCTTGTCATGGTGCTGTTCAAGCAGCAGGGAGAATGATTCGCCCTTGAGCCAGAATTCATATTCCGACGCTTCCACCAGATTCAGGCGCCAGTTGTTGATCTGCGCCCAGGGTGAAAATGGGTCCTGATTTGCTGCGTTGGGCGCGCCCTTGAGATTGGACCAATACAGCGCCGCGAGTGCGCATTTGGCGTTAAAAGGGATTTCCCGGTCTGCTTGCTCTAACCCTGGGTTGGCCTCCAGAAAGCCGGTCGTCAAACGCGCCTGCACGAAGTCATCGCTGTTGATGATGCGGCATAGATAGCCGGTGTTGGTGGTGACGCCGGTCACCAGGAAATCCGCCAGCGCGTCTTTCAGGCGTCGCCGCGCCATTTCTCGGGAGGGCCCCCAGCCGATGACTTTGGCGATCATCGGGTCGTAGAAGGGCGAAATCTCGCAGCCCGCCGCGACGCCGCAGTCAATACGGGTATGCTCGCTGCTCGCAGGCGCGGAGAGAAAATGTAACGCGCCAGCGCTGGGCAGAAAACCGTTCTCCGGGTCTTCCGCATAGATGCGCGCTTCAATGGCGCAGCCATTGCTGCGAATGCGATCCTGGGTCGCCGGTAAAGGTTCGCCGCCGGCGACTTTGATCTGCCATTCCACCAAGTCGAGGCCCGTGATCATTTCTGTCACCGGATGCTCGACCTGCAGGCGGGTATTCATTTCCATGAAGTAGAAGTTTTCATTCTTGTCGACCAGGAACTCAACCGTGCCGGCGCCGACATAACCGATTGCTTTTCCACACGCGACCGCCGTTTCACCCATTTTGCGGCGAGTCTCCTCCGCCAGGTGGGGAGCGGGCGCTTCTTCGATGATCTTTTGATGACGGCGCTGAATGGAGCAGTCCCGATCAAACAGATAGACGCCTTCGCCGTGAGCGTCGAAGAAGATTTGCACTTCGACGTGACGGGGCTGTTCGATCAGCTTTTCAATCAGCATGGTTTGATCGCCGAAGGCGTTTTTCGCCTCACGCTGCGCGGACGCCAGCTGTTCATCAAATTCAGAGGGCGCGCGCACGGCGCGCATGCCTTTGCCGCCGCCGCCCGCGCTAGCTTTAAGCAGGACCGGGTAGCCGACAACCTCGGCCTGGGCGCGCAGAACGTCAACGCTTTGGTCTTCGCCGTGATAGCCGGGGATCAGAGGCACATTGGCCTGTTCCATCAGGTGCTTGGCGCGGGCTTTATCTCCCATTGCGTCAATGGCTTTGGCGGGAGGGCCAATGAATATCAAAGACTCCTTTGCGCACAGCGCGGCGAAACTTGCGTTCTCCGACAGGAAGCCATAGCCGGGATGGATAGCGTCGGCGCGGCACTTTTTCGCTACCGCGATGATTTTATCCTGATTCAGGTAAGTCTCCGTGGCGGTCACCCCGCGCAGGGGATAAGCCTCGTCGGCTTCCTGCACGAACGGCATGTTACGGTCCACATCCGCATATACGGCGATCGTACGCACACCCATGCGACTGGCGGTGCGGATAATGCGGCTGGCGATCTCGCCGCGATTGGCGATCAATAGCGTCTCAATCATGCTCGGCGGCTCCATCGACAAGGGTCCAGGCGGCGGGTCGTTTCTCCAAAAACGCGCTGAGCCCTTCCTGACCTTCAGAAGAAATGCGCACGTCGGCGATGGCGTGAGTGGTGTAGTCGACCAGTGCATCGTCAATGGGGCTTGCTTCGACCCGGCGCAGCAACTCTTTGGCGCGGGACAGGGCGTTGGGGCCGTTCTGTTTGAACAGGCGGGTGAAAAGCTCCACTTCCGCGTCCAGATTGGTTTCTTCGATGATCTCGTGGATCAGCCCAAGACGAAGCGCTTCTTTGGCGTCGAACAGCTCGGCGGTCAGGGTATAGCGCTGCATGGCTCTGGGGCCTATGGCGCGTAGTACATAGGGGCTGATGACGGCGGGTAGAATGCCCAGTTTCACTTCGCTGAGACAGAATTTGCTGCGCGCGCTGGCGATAGCAATATCGCAGCAGCTGATCAGGCCCAGGGCTCCGCCGAAGGCGCTGCCTTGCACTCGGGCGATGGTTGGTTTGGGTAGCTCAAAGAGGCCGCGCATGAGCCTGGCCAGTTCGGCGGCGTCATCCAGATTGGCTTGATGATCCGCATTGGCGTTGGCGCGCATCCATTCCAGGTCGGCGCCAGCGGAGAAATGCTTGCCTTCGCTGCGCAGGACGACGATGCGTACGGCGCTGTCGTTAGCGGTTTCTTCAATCATTTCGTTCAGGGACTGAATAACGTCGGCGTTAAAGGCGTTATGCTTTTCGGGCCGGTTTAAAACTATTTCCGCAACGCCCTGATTTACGCGATATAAAACGGGTTCTGACACGGCGTAACCTCTCTTGTTGGTCTGGTGGTCGGCTGAGTTGGCGTCATGTGAAGTCCTTGTCGCGCCTACATGCGGAACACGCCGAATTTGCTGTCTTTGATCGGGGCGTTCAACGCGGCGGAAAGCGCCAGGCTCAACACCATGCGGGTGTCCGCCGGATCGATGATGCCGTCGTCCCACAAGCGCGCGGAAGCGTAGTAGGGATGTGACTGTTCGTTGAACTGCTGAATGGTGGGCGCTTTGAACGCCTGTTTCTCTTCTTCGGTCCACAGCGCGCCTTTGCGGCGTAAATTATCCTCACGCACCTGCGCCAGCACGCCCGCCGCCTGCTCGCCGCCCATTACTGCGATGCGCGCATTTGGCCACATCCATAGAAAGCGGGGGTTGTAGCCGCGGCCGCACATGCCGTAGTTGCCGGCGCCAAAACTGCCGCCAATGATAATGGTGAACTTGGGCACCTCCGCGCAGGCGACAGCGGTGACCAGTTTGGCGCCGTTTTTGGCGATGCCGCCTTCTTCGTACTGCTTGCCCACCATGAAGCCGGTGATGTTCTGCAGGAACACCAGGGGAATTTTACGCTGGCAGCACAGCTCGATAAAGTGAGCGCCTTTGACGGCGGATTCGCTGAACAAAATGCCGTTGTTGGCGATGATGCCCACGGGGTAGCCGTTAATGCGGGCGAAACCGCACACCAGAGTCGCGCCATAAAGCGCCTTGAACTCGTCGAATTCGGAGCCGTCCACTAGTCTGGCTATCACTTCATGCACGTCATAAGGCGTGCGCAGATCGGTAGGGACGACGCCGCGCAGCTGTTGAGCCGGGTAGAGCGGCTCTACCGGCGGCTGAATGTCCATGGTGACGGTTTTCTTGCGGTTGAGGCGTTTAACCGCCTGTCTGGCCAGCAAGAGGGCGTGAAATTCGTCTTGTGCGTAATGGTCCGCCACTCCAGAGATACGGCAATGGACGTCTGCGCCGCCCAGTTCCTCGGCGCTGACTTCTTCGCCGGTAGCGGCTTTCACCAAAGGCGGTCCCGCCAGGAAAATGGAGCTTTGTCCTTTCACCATGATGGCTTCATCCGCCATGGCGGGCACATAGGCGCCCCCGGCGGTGCAAAGGCCCATTACTACGGCGATCTGTGGAATGCCCTGGGCGGACATACGCGCCTGGCGATAAAAAATGTGCCCGAAGTCTTCTTTGTCGGGGAAGACTTCATCCTGCTGCGGCAGATTGGCGCCGCCGGAATCCACCAGATAGATACAGGGCAGGTTGTTCTCTTCTGCGATCGTCTGTGCGCGAATGTGCTTCTTCACCGTCAGTGGGTAGTAGGTGCCGCCTTTGACCGTTGAATCGTTGGCGACGATCATGCACTCAATGCCCTCGACCCTTCCGATACCAGCGATGACGCCGGCGGCGGGCACGTTGTCTGCGTAGACGTTGTAGGCGGCGAACTGGCCGATTTCGAGAAACGGCGAACCGGGATCGAGCAACTTGGCGACGCGCTCACGGGGCAGCAACTTTCCTTTTGCGCGCTGCTTTTCCTGAGCAGCGTGGCCGCCGCCTTGTTCGATAAAACTGATTTCGGTCTTCAGATCATCCACCAGTTTGCTCATCGCGGTGTACTGGCTTTGATAGCTTTCGCTGTCGGTGGATGTTTGGGATTTCAGAACAGCCATAGCTTCGTCCTGTCTTGCTGGGTGGTTGTTTGGATTCCTTTAGAGAACCGGCAGCCGAGGGCTACCGGGACTCCTCGAACAGTTCGCGGCCGATCAGCATTCTGCGGATCTCAGAGGTGCCGGCGCCGATCTCATATAGCTTAGCGTCTCGCAGCAGTCTGCCAGTGGAGAATTCGTTGATATAGCCGTTGCCTCCCAGAATCTGAATGGCGTCAAGGGCCATCTGGGTGGCTTTTTCTGCGCAGTATAGAATCACGCCAGCGGCGTCCTTACGTGTGGTTTCGCCACGATCACAAGCGGCGGCGACAGCATAAAGATAGGCGCGGCAGGCGTTCAGGGTGGTGTACATATCCGCCACTTTGCCCTGAATCAGCTGGAATTGCCCAATAGGCTGGCCAAACTGCTCGCGTTCATGGATGTAAGGTACGACTGCGTCCATGCAGGCCTGCATGATGCCGATAGGGCCGGCGGCCAGTACGACGCGCTCGTAGTCCAGGCCGCTCATCAGGACTTTCACGCCCTGGTTGAGGCCGCCGAGGATATTTTCTTCTGGAACTTCACAGTTATCGAACACCAGCTCACAGGTGTTGGAGCCGCGCATACCCAGTTTGTCGAGTTTGGGGGAGCGGGAGAAGCCAGGATAATCGCGTTCGACGATGAACGCGGTGATCCCTCTGGGGCCGGCCTGAACGTCAGTCTTGGCGTAGATGACGTAAGTGTGCGCGTCTGGGCCGTTGGTGATCCACATTTTGGCGCCGTTAAGCACATACTTGTCGCCTTTTTTCACCGCCTGTAATTTCATACTGACCACGTCGCTGCCGGCATTGGGTTCGCTCATGGCGAGGGCGCCGATATGTTCGCCGGAGATCAACTTAGGCAGATACTTTTGTCTTTGTTCCGGCGTGCCGTTACGGTAAATCTGGTTAACGCAGAGATTAGAGTGGGCGCCGTAGCTGAGTGCGACGGATGCTGAAGCGCGGCTGATCTCTTCCATGACGAGGACATGAGCCAGATATCCCAGTTCAGCGCCGCCGAACTCTTCGCTGACGGTGACGCCCAGCAGGCCCATTTCGCCCAGGCGCGGCCATAGCTGGTTAGGAAATGCGTTGTCCTTGTCCACTTGGGCGGCGATAGGGGCGATCTCTTTTTGCGCGAAGCCTGCGACCTGTTCACGCAGCATATCCAGGGTTTCGCCCAGTCCGAAGTTCAGGGAGTGATAGTGATTGGCCATAATGGTTCCTTTGTTATTTTTAACGTTGAATCAATCTCATCAGAAGAAGGCCTGCTGCGATTTATTGCGCACGCTCGCCGCGCATATGCTTCGTCAGCCTTTTTCAAAGTCCGCCAGCGCCTGACGGCAGCGCTCTTCCGCTTCATCCAATTCCTCCTGCATGAGGCGGATATCAGAAAGCTGCTGCTTCAGAATGTCTCTTTTTTCCGCAATTTTGTTCAGCATCAGTTGTAGCTGCACCCGGTTGCCGCTGTCCGGGTCGTACATGCAGATAATTTGTTTGGATTCCGCCAGGGAGAAGCCGAGTCGTTTGCCTCGTAAAATAAGCTTGAGGTAGACGCGGTCTTTTTCGGAGTAGATGCGGGTCTGTCCCTGCCGTTCCGGGCTGAGCAGCCCTTCCGCTTCGTAAAACCTGATTGTCCTTGTGGTAACGTCGAACTCCTTCGCCAGGTCACTGATGCTGTAGTTTTTTGTCATGGGCGTTCTCTGTCTGAATTGAGCAAAATTATTGCAGCAAGTTTACGTTTACGTCAACGTTATAATGCGCTGTCATGACTGGTCGAGAAGTAAGTGATGTCTGAGGAGATGAGTGTAAAGAAAGCCGGTCAGCGACCAGAGGGTGCGCTGAAGCAAATTGGAAATGCTGCCGCGGGCAGGTATTTGATTGGAAAAGAAAATACAGTGAAGTCAGGAATCAGGCGCGGCTGATCGCGCCGGCTGCAACGGGGTATGAGATCAGAGGCGGGTCTGCAATTGTTGCAGCATGCGCGTGTTTAAATCGTTCCACTGATCCAGTCGATTGGCCTGGCCTACGCGTTTGCCCAGCCCCCGTTGTTTAGACAGCCATAATCCATCGCCATTGAAGCTGTAGATGGGGTAGAGGTCATCGCGTTCGGAGCCTGAGCGGATTTCCTGAATCAGATTGTCCAGAATCAGTGGCTCTTTGTCCTGGTCTGGATAGTACGCGAGCACCATGTGCGCCTGATTGAGTTTCAGCGCCTTAACGTAGGTGATGCGTAATTTGTCGTCCGGCACGCCCATTTCGCGCAAGGCGAAATACTTGGCGATGGAGTAGTCTTCACAGTCGCCGCCATTGGTGACCAGTAGCTCAACGGGCGTCGCCCAGTAATCCTCCTGGCCCCAGTGCTTAATGTCCGGAACGAACTGAGTTTCGTTAAAGAAGGCGTTGACCATCATTAACTTACGTTCGTCGGGAATGTCTTTGGGGGTGTTAAGCAGTTTTTGCCAGCGCTCCAGGCGCTCGCGGGCGGAGCCGCCGTATTCGCGCTCCACATGAGTCAGAATTTGCTGGCTGATTTCGAAAGCCGCAGACGCAACAAGAGCCCAGCATGAAAACAGGGTAATGGCTGTTTTGACACGCAATTTTCTTGTCCACTGCATAGGTGGGGCGTCCCGTCGTCGATGTCGTTGGTATGGTTAATGCCGGCGGATAGACCGGAGTCGTAGTTATGTTTATGAGTTTAAGTATAGGAATTAATCGGAAATATGACTGGATGAGTTTTGTAAAACTGTGTAAGGAAAGGTGAATCTTAAGACTAGCCCTAAGTGGCTTAAATACAAGGAAAATAAAGCGAATGGCGCTGTGATGGCCAGGGTTTGAAAAAGTGAGGATAAGAAATCGTTAATTTAGGTGGGGGATGGGGACGCCGGAACGATATTGACGTTTCGGCGCTTAAAATCGGGTGCGACTAACCGTTGTTCTTTTGGCGGATTTGTTCGCGCAATTTTTGCAGTCGATCACGAATTTCCTGACGACGTTGTTCGTCCATTTCGCTCAGCTCCGAACTGTTGTCGTTGGATGGCTCGGAAAGCTCTTCCGGCGGCTGATCGATAGCGTAAGTCGGCTCTTCCTGATAAGCGGGTTCTGAAATCGCCTGCTGAGAACCGTCATCATGAGGCGCGTCTACGACGGGAACCGGCTCGCCGCCGCTGTCAGGCTGCTCATACTTGGGTTCTTCGTACTGAGGCTCTGGATATTCGGGCTCTTGATACTGCGGCTCTTCATAAACGGGCTCTTCGTATGCGGGCTCAGTATAGTCGGGGGCGTCGTCACGGGAGACGCTGGCGTAGGTTTCTATGCTGGCGCCGGAGCTGGATTCTTCAGGGAAGAACAGGTTTTCAAGGCTGCCCCGACGGTCAATGACTACGCGGTTGGCGTAGACGGAATGTAGCGTTGCGTTGCCGGGCATGTTTTCGCCGACGCGGAAGAAGTCGGTATTGCGATCGGGTCCTTCGATCAATGCGCCGCCGGACTCGCCTTTTTCAAGGTTCGTGGCGGCCACGCCCCGCAAAGTCAGGCGCAGGTTGGTGGATGGTAGGTCTTCCGTTTCTTTCTTCTGGGCGACGGGTTCATTTTTGCCGAACAGATTGAGGGGCGCCAACTGTTGTACGGTGCGTTCCTGTTTGACCTGGGTTGCTGGCGCCGCTTTAACTACAACTTCCTTCTTGGTGTTGTAGTCGAGCCAGAACTGATAACCGCGCCAACCAACAGTCGCAGTAGCGGCGATCAATAGTAGCGACGCCGTAATGGAGGGGGCGGAATTGAGTAGTTTGTCTTTGTTCACGATGAATCTGTCTCGGTGTTCTAATGGCTCGCTTTTTATTATGTGCGACCATTGTCCCGGTTAAGTAATTCTGTGCCCGGTATTTTTGCTGTAGCAGCTCTAAAAGAAAAGTCCGGAATTCTCAAAAATATACTAAAAACGGGTATTTAATGGCCTTTATTACATATAATTAACTATAAATGAAATGAGACCAGGTAGTCTGGAATCTCTTGAAAAGATAAAGTAGATTCTCAAACCTTCCCGGCTTCCATGTATGGCCTGAGCGTAAGCCGGAATGACAATGTTTACAATAGACTAAAGGTTAGATATGGACGAGCGCCAACTCGAAGCAACTGAAGACGCGATTCCAGTATTGACGGACGATTCCGAAGATCAGGAGGATCAGCCGCGGTCCTATTACCGCCTGCCGTTTTCATTCGCCAAGCGTCATGGCGTGTTCGTCGGCCAGCCGGATCAGGATCATGGCCAGGTTGTTTTTTATAAAGAGTCGCTGAAGCCGCAAATATTTGCGGAAGTAAATCGATATGTCGAAGGTAAATGCCGCTTTGAAGTGATAGAAGATGGCGTTTTCGAAGATGGTCTGGCGAAGGCCTATCAGAATGACTCCACCGAGGCTATGCAAATGGTGGAGGGGCTGGGTGACGATATGGACCTGGCCAGTCTGGCGGATTCCGTTCCAGAAACGGAAGACCTGCTGGAGCAGGAGGACGACGCGCCTATCATTCGTCTGATCAACGCCATCCTGACGGAAGCGGTAAAAACCAACGCTTCAGATATTCACATAGAAACCTTTGAAAAAGATCTCGTCGTGCGCTTCCGCGTGGACGGCGTGTTACGGGAAATGGTCAAACCCAAGCGGGCTTTGGCGCCGCTGTTGGTGTCTCGTATCAAGGTTATGTCCAGGCTGGACATCGCGGAAAAAAGAATTCCACAGGACGGCCGGATTTCCCTGCGCGTTGCAGGTAAAGAAGTGGATATCCGGGTGTCCACCATGCCTTCCGCCAACGGCGAACGTATCGTACTGCGTTTGTTGGATAAACAGGCGGGCAGGTTGAAGCTTGAAAAGCTTGGTATGGCCGATCGCGACTTCAATCTGATCAAGAAACTGATTCATCGTCCCCACGGCATTATTTTGGTGACGGGGCCTACGGGTTCCGGTAAAACCACCAGCTTGTATGCGGGACTGTCTGAAATTAATGACCGCAGCCGCAACATCCTGACGGTTGAGGATCCTATCGAGTACAACCTGCCGGGCATCGGCCAGACTCAGGTTAACACCAAAGTCGATATGACCTTCGCCCGCGGTCTGCGCGCTATCCTGCGTCAGGACCCGGACGTGGTGATGATTGGTGAGATCCGGGACTTGGAAACAGCCGAAATCGCAGTACAGGCGAGTTTGACCGGACACTTGGTGTTGTCCACCCTTCACACCAACAGTGCGGTGGGGGCAGTAACCCGTTTGATGGATATGGGCGTGGAGCCATTTTTGATATCTTCCAGTTTGATAGGCGTCATAGCCCAGCGTCTGGTGCGCGTATTGTGCGAGCACTGCAAAGAGGCGTACACGCCGGACGACGAAGTTTGCGAGTTCCTCGGCATTGATCCGCAAAATCCTCAGCATATCTACCACGCGAAAGGCTGCGCTGAATGTAACCACCTCGGCTATCGCGGACGTTTGGGGATCTATGAGGTGATTGAGGTCGATGAGGAATTGCGTCACCTGGTGCATAAACAAGCCGGCGAAATGGAGCTGGAAGCCTGCGCGCGCAAGCGTGGCCCCAGCATTCATGCGGACGGCATCGCCAAGGTGTTGAAGGGCCTGACCTCTGTGGAAGAGGTGGTGCGGGTAACTCACCGGGAGTAAAGCGCAAAGGGCGATTATTGAAGAAGGTTCGACGGCGGGCGCTTACTTCAGAACGGCAGTCTAAATTTCATAGTATTACCGCATATGGCAGCATTTGATTTTAAAGCCCTGGACCAAAAGGGGCGTCCGCAAAAAGGCGTTCTTGAAGCGGATAGCGCCCGTCAGGTCAGGCAGCAGATTCGAGATAAAGGCTGGACGCCGCTGGAAGTCACCCAGGCGTCTGACAAGCAGAGCAACAAAAATGGCGGAGGCGGCTTTCGTCCTCGCGGCAGTCGGCTTAGCGCCTCTGATTTGGCGCTGCTGACTCGTCAGATCGCCACACTGATTCAGTCCGGCATTCCAGTAGAGGAAACGCTGAGCGCAGTGGCTTCGCAAAGCGAAAAAGCCAAGGTCAGAAGTATGATGCTGGCGGTGCGCGCGAAGGTGCTGGAGGGGTATTCCCTGGCGGACAGCCTCAACGAATTCCCCAGCGCATTTCCGGAGCTTTACCGTTCAACGGTAGCGGCGGGCGAGCACGCAGGTCATTTGGATCTGGTGTTGAATCGTCTGGCGGACTACACCGAGCAGCGGCAGATGAGTCGGCAGAAAATTCAGCTGGCCGCCATCTACCCTGTGATTCTTACATTCGTGGCGTTTGGTATCGTCGGCTTTTTGCTGGGTTACGTCGTACCCGACATCATCAAGGTGTTTGTCAGTAAAGGGCAGGAGCTGCCTGCGTTGACTCAGGTGATTCTGGCGTTGAGCGATTTCGTCGCCAGCTATGCGCTGCTTATTGTGGCCGCTTTGATCATCGCCTTCTTTTCCTTCACCTATGCGATGAAAAAAGAAGGCTTCCGACTTCAGGTGCACCGGCAATTGCTGCACCTTCCCTTCACCGCGAAGATGTCGCGGGGAGTCAATACCGCCCGTTTCGCCAGTACTCTCAGCATACTCAACAGCAGCGGCGTGCCGCTGGTGGACGCCATGCGCATCGCTGGAGAGGTGTTGAGCAATCAATGGCTGAAACTACGGGTCGCCGAAGCGGCGCAGAAAGTGCGGGAAGGCGGCAGTCTGTACAAGTGCCTGGAGCAGACCGGTTATTTTCCGCCGATGATGATTCATATGATCGCCAGCGGCGAGGCCAGTGGCGAGTTGGGGGAAATGCTGGAAAGGACCGCCAGCAGCCAGGAAAACGATCTGCAAAGCCGCATCGCAACGATGGTCGGACTGTTCGAGCCCTTGATGCTTTTGGTCATGGGCGGCGTCGTATTGATCATCGTTATGGCGATCATGTTGCCGATTTTGAGCATGAGCGATCTGGTTGGTTAAAATACACATCAATAAAAGAAGTAATGTTACAGAGGGAAAAAATGAAACCTAAAGCGTCATTCAAAACCAGGAAATCCGTACAGGGCTTCACCCTGATCGAAATCATGGTTGTATTGGTTATCCTTGGATTGCTGGTGGCTGCTGTAGCGCCCAAAATTTTGGGACGCGCTGACCAGGCGAAAGTGACGACCACGCAAACCAACATCAAAACCATCAGCAATGCTCTGAATATGTACAAGCTGGATAACTATAATTTTCCCAGCAGTGAGCAGGGCGTTGAAGCGCTGGTGAGCAAACCGTCCGGTTTCCCGGAAGCGAAAAACTGGAACCCGGAAGGCTATATCGACAAGCTGCCTGTTGACGGTTGGCAGAGAGAATTCGTTTATATTTCTCCCGGCACTCATGGCCCGTTTGATCTGTATTCATTGGGCGCTGACGGTAAAGAAGGCGGCGAAGGTTACGACGCCGACATCACCAACTGGGATAAATAACCGATGCGCCGTCTCTGCGTCAGGGGCGGCGATTGGATAGAGACACTATGAAGCGCGCTCACAAAGGTTTTACGCTGATTGAAATACTGGTCGTGCTGGTCATTATCTCGGTAATGGTCGGCATGGTCACGTTGGTGGTCAGTGGTAATCGTGAGCGCAGAGAGCTGGAAAATGAGGCCAGAAAACTGCTGGCCATCATGCAGATGACCTCCGACGAAGCCATCTTCCAGAACGTGGACATTGGGTTGCGACTTGATGACCACGGCTATGCGTTCATGGGATTTGACGATACGGCGCTTGCCTGGATTGAATTGCCGCAGGATTTTTTGAAAGAAAGGGACCTGCCTGAGTGGGTGGTTTTGGACTTTGACAAAAAGAACAAAGAAATTGAGCTGAAAAACAAGGACGAAGGCAAGAAAGACAAGAAGGACGACAAAGACAAGAAATTCCTCCCTCAAATTCTGTTTTTGTCCAGCGGGGAAAATACCCCGGTCAACATTGAGTTGAAGCTGAAAAGTAATGAAGAAATTAAGTTCATCATCAAGTCCGATGGGTTGAACGGATTTGAGTTGAAAGGGCCGGCGGATGATGAAGATGCTTAAACCGTTGCGGCGTTCGCCGCGAAGCCGTGCAAAAGGTTTTACGCTACTGGAAGTGCTGGTGGCGTTGCTTATTTTTTCGATCAGCGTCGCTGCCTTGGTGCGCGGCATGACTCAAATTGTGAAGCAGACGGAGCAGTTGGAGCTAAAAACCTTCGCCGCCTGGATTGCAGACAATGAATACACAGAGCTCGCCATCGCGGAAAACTTTCCCGCCGTTGGCGAGAAGAAGAAAACGATAGAGTACGCCAGCCGTACCTGGCGCGTTGTTGAAAAAGTCATCGCGACGCCGAACCCCCAGATGAGAAAAGTGGAAATTCAGGTCCTGATCGCCGATACGGCGAATCTGTCGGAAAGGCAGATTATCTCGGTCACCTCGTTTATAGGTAATAACTCCTGATGTCTCCCGCAGTCATGTCGTCACAACCCGCCGCAGTAAAAACCCGCTCCCGGGAACGGGGCTTTACCTTGCTGGAGGTGCTGATCGCCGTCACCATCACGGCGATTATCGGCACGGCCGCGTTTCAGTTTTTGGGGCAGGGGATACGCAACAAAAAGAATCTGGAGACCAAGAGCGAGTCTTTGGAAGAAATTCAAAAGGCGCAGCGGGTGCTGGAAGGGGACCTCGGTCAAATTGTCGCCCGTAGCGTACGCGGGGAATATGGCGATGAATTTTATTCCGTCACTAATCTGAATGCGCTGAAGCTGATTGAGTTTTCCCGCACGGGTTGGCGCGATACTAACGATCTGCTGGAGCTGATTACGGAAGATGAAGAGGAAATCAGTCGCCGCAGTAATCTGCAGCGGGTTTCCTATGAGCTGGAAGAGAATACGCTGTATCGGGAGTACTGGGAGGTCATGGACCGGGCGCAGGACTCTCAGCCGCTGAAGCAGCGTCTGCTGACGCATGTCAAATCCGTGAAATTCAGATTTATGGACAAAGACAACCAGTGGCATAACGAATGGCCGACGGAAGACATGTTGACCAATCAGAACGAGCCCGCCTATTTGAAAGTGCCTAAAGCGCTGGAAATTACCCTGGATCATGAAAAGTTCGGCAGCATCCGGCGCATATATCAAGTGGCGGGTTGGGCTGAGATTAAGGATACCGCCAATGGCGGTGGTAATGGCGGCACTTCTGGAGGCGGCAGCGGCGGTAATAACTCCGGTGGCGATAAACCCGATCCCAATCATGGCGGCGGCTCAGGTAGCGGTCGTGGTTAGTGGCGGAAATCGCGGGCTGCGCAAGCAGTCCGGCATAGCGGCGCTTATCGTTATCTTCATCGTCGCGCTTGTGATGGTGCTGGTGGCCGGCCTCTTTAACATTCATTACCTGGATATCCGGCGCACCTCCAATATTCTGGAGCAAGACCAGGCGAAGATGTACGCCCTGGCGGCGGAAACCTACGCCAGAACCATTCTGCGTGAGGACTTCGCTCAGGATAAGAAAGCCAACAAAATGGTGGACCACGAGGTCGATAACACCGATGAGCCTTGGGGGCAGTACGCGATTCAAATTCCCATCGACACCAATGTCGGTATTCAGGGGCAAATCGACGATCTCATGGGACGCTTCAATATTAATAGTCTGGTCACCAATAAAAACGGCGCCAGCGCAGTCAACAAAGAAGCGGTGCAGCAGTTTGAGCGTTTGTTAAGTTCATTAAAAGACATCAATCCAGATGTGACGGCGGAGAAATTCGTAGATTGGATTGACGCGGATGATCAGATCTATCAGCTCAAAGGCGCGGAAGAAGAAACTTACCTGCTCAAAAAGCCGCCATATCGCGCCGCAAACTCGTATTTCAATGATATATCGGAATTTTGGCTGATCGACGGCATGGACGCGGCGACTTATAAAGAGCTTAAAAAGTTTGTGGCGATTCTGCCCAACAGCTCTGGCATGCTAAATGTGAACACCGCGCCGGCGGAAGTGTTGATGGCGTATATTCCCGGGCTGGATAAACAGACTGCGGATAAGATCGTCGACATTCGCAAAGAGGAAGGGCATTTCGCTGATGTGAATCAGTTTCTTTCTCTGGCTGAACTAGCGGGCAAGAAGGATATACCCAAGAAATTGTTCAGAGTAAATAGTGAGTATTTTCAAGCGACGTTGCGCGCTATTTTTAATGAACGGACAACGCGGTTAATATCTATAATTCATCGTGACGCTGAAGAAGGTAACACCAGCGTTTTGCGACGGGATTTTGGTAAAAAAGAAGACATTACCAAGGAAGTGTATGTTCCCAAATAAGGACAGGATCAGTTTCTGGCTTTCCGTCGCGGGACTGTTCGGAAGAAAATAATTAAATGTGTGAATTATGACCATCAAGTTATTTGTTAGACCGATTCCGGTCACCCAAGCCGCCGCCACAGCGCTGGAATGGGCGTTGTATAGTTATACGGGCGAGCGGATCGGTTCCGGAAGGGCTGACGACGCCGAAGAGCTGATGCAGTTGGTGGCTCAGCACGATCTGCAGGATGTCTGGGTGCAGTATGTTTTGCCCGCCTCTCATTTTACCTTCACGGTCGCCCATGTCGCCGCCAAGCAGGCGCGCTATGTACAGCAGGCGTTGCCCTTCGCCATAGAAGAAGCCATTGCGGAAGACGTTGAGTCCATGCATTTGGTGACCGGCGAGCGTATCGGCAAGGAAGAGTATCCGGTGCTGGTCATTCGTCGGGAACGGATGGACCGTTGGTTTGAGGCCGCCAGTGCGCTGGAGTTTCCGCTGCACGGTATGTATGTGGACGCGCAAATGTGCCCAGGCGAAGAGGGCGCGTTAACGGTGCTGTTTGACGGCGATGAAGTGTTGCTGTTTCAGCCCGGACTGGTGTGTATGCGCACCCATCATGAAAACCTGTTGCCCTACCTGGAAATTTGTGCGCGCAGCCGCGCTTCTTCTGAGGATGCTGAAGCGCCGGCGTGGAATATCCGTGTGCTGACGCCGGAAGATCAAAAAGAAAAGCTGGGCGTTTTGCTGGCGCAAATCGAGCACGTTGACGGCGCGATCGTACAAATGGAGACTTTCTCCGTACCGTCCTTCGACTTGCTGTGCGAATCCTTTTTCAACACCAGCCATGCCGCCAACCTATGCCAGGGCCCCTATGCGATCAAAGAAAGCAGCGGTTCGTCCGGCATCGGCAAGTGGTGGCCTGTTGCGGCGGTCGCGGCGGGATGGTTCGCCATTCAGGTCGGTCTGGACCTGACCCAAGGGTTTATGTACCAGAAGCAGGCGGACGAATACGACCAGCAAATGGTCAAACTGTACCGCTCGCTATATCCCAATGAGAAAAACGTGAGTAGCCCGAAGCGACAAATGGAAGGCAAACTGCGTAACGCCAGCAACACGGGCGGCGGAGGCTTTTTACAATTGCTGGGAGAGGCTGGCTATCAACTGTCCGTGCAGCCCGGCAAGCAGAATATGGGCTTCAACAACCTCCAGTTCAGCAACCAGCGCGGCGAGCTCGCGGTGGAAGTGAAAGCCCCCTCTTTGGACCAGCTGGATCGCTACAAGCAGGCGCTGGTGCAGTCGGGTTATCAGGTGGACATCGGCTCTGCGATCAAAGAGCCCAGTGGCGTCCGCGGCAAGATTACCATTAAGGGGAGCTAAGCAATGGGAAGCATGCAGCAACTTAAAAAGATCCCCGCCGTGGGCAAGGGCCTGAGCTGGTTTTACGGCCTGTCGCAGCGTGATCAGACTGCTCTGAAGTGGATGGTTCTGGTCGTAGCGGCGTTCAGTGTTTACATGTTTGTATGGGCTCCGGTGCAGGACTTTGTCGAGAGTTCAAAGAACAGCGCGGAAGCGTCGCACGAGTCTTTGACCTGGATGAAAGAAAACGAGGCCCGCGCGCGCGCCTCTTCGCGCCAAGGCGGCTCTGGAAAAGGTTCTATTTCCGGAGGTCAGTCGTTGTTGTCCACCGTCGGCAGCAGTGCGCGCAAGTTTGGGCTGGAGTTACAGCGCTTCGAGCCGCGCGGCGAAGACAAGGTCAATGTGTGGCTGGATAAAGTTTCGTTCAACCAACTGATGTTGTGGCTGGGCGAGCTTGAAAAGAACTATGGCGTCGCGGTTGAACAGATCACCGTAGATAAAGCCGATGCGCCCGGAGTTGTCAGCTCCAGGCTTTCCTTAAGCATTTAATCTCTTTATTATCAGTGGATGCGGCTGTTTTCATCGGCCGCTGACGCTATCCGGAAAATTCGTCAGAATTCAGATAACGAACCCATTTTATTGACTGGCGCAAGGACGCGTCAGCGGGTTGTATAACCCGAAGCCCAGGGGCGGGAACATTCCTCTTTGGGCATGCGTTAAAACGATTAGGGAAGTGGTTTTTAATGCTGGAGCAGTAAAAGGAACGACAGCAGTAATACAGTCGGCAAGCGCCTGGAGAGACCCCTGCGGGTAACGGTGCGTCTGGCCGGTATTAACCGGCTTGGGCCTGTAGAACGCCTGTTCAGCGCGCTTGGAAGTACAAATATAAAAATAATGATACTTTCTAGCTCTCAGGAGACCATAAAATGACTGGGGACCTCGTCGCTGACACTGCTTTGGTGCGCTTGGACAGAAGCGCGTTGTCTGAAGCAAAGTCCATTCTGTTTCATGCATACCGCCATGAACCTACCTTTCAGTATTTATTTGATTCTTCCCGCCCCGGTTATGACCAAAGAGTTCGCGCCACCATCCGTGAAGGGTTGGAGCTGCACTTTGCGCACAATCAGGATGCGCTTGGGCTGGTGGATGAGGATACGCTGGTTGCGGTCGCATTTATTGGCAGCCCGGAAGC
This sequence comes from Hahella sp. KA22, assembly GCF_004135205.1. NCBI lineage: Bacteria > Pseudomonadati > Pseudomonadota > Gammaproteobacteria > Oceanospirillales > Hahellaceae > Hahella > Hahella sp. KA22. Next base: position 3,429,275 of record NZ_CP035490.1, read on the forward strand.
CAGGTTCAGTCTCGCCGATCAACTGAACTGGCGCATCAGAATGATGCTGACCGCGGGTTTGTCCTCCACCAAACGTTATATCGACTATCACGAGCAGGTGCACGCCTGTTTGCCGAAAGACACCCATCACCACTTGCCTTTTATTGGTGTGCACCCCAAATACCAGAGTAAGGGATACGGACGTATGTTGATGCAGGTGATTGAAGGCATCTGCCGGGAAAGTCCTTTATCCTCCGGTATAGGGCTGGATACCGGTAATGCGCGTTACCTGCGCTTCTATCTCGGACTGGGCTATGAAAAAGTGGGCGAGGTGCGCTTGGGCAACGTCACTGAAACGGTGTTGTTCAAACCTTGTCACTGAAGCGCTGCCCGCCGGTTTATAAATTTACTTAACGTAAAAGCTTAATAAGGCGCTTTAAATGTATGATTTAGTTGTTATTGGAGCCGGTTCTGGGGGCGTGAGGGCGGCTCGCGTCGCGGCTCAGTCAGGGGCGAAAGTCGCCATTATCGAAGAGCGTTTCTACGGCGGTACCTGCGTTAACGTAGGCTGCGTGCCGAAAAAGCTGTTTGTCTACGCCTCCCATTACGGTGAAGACTTCCATGACGCTCAGGGCTTTGGTTGGGATGCGGGGGCGCCAACCTTCAACTGGCGTCGATTGGTGGAAAATAAAGACAATGAAATCAAACGCTTGAATGGTATTTATGAGAATCTTCTCAAAAATGCCGGCGTGGAGATTATTGACGGCCGCGGGACGATTAAAGCGCCTGACCAGATCGAAGTGAATGGCGATGTGCTGCAGACCAAACATATTCTGGTGGCGACTGGTAGTAAGTCGTTTACGCCTGAATTTCCGGGCTGTGAACATAGCCTGGATTCCGACGCTATGTTTTACCTGGAGCGTCTGCCGAATAAGGCGATTGTGGTGGGCGGCGGTTATATCGCTGTGGAGTTCGCCGGCATACTTGCGGGTCTCGGCGTAGAGACCCACTTGGTTTATCGCGGTCCGCGCCTGTTGAAGAAGTTCGACGGCGATATTCGCGACTTTTTGCACGATGAGATCGTCAAGAAAGGCATTCATCTTCACTTGGAAGAGGATGTGGTCGCCATCGACAAGACCGACGACGATGCAGCGCCTTATTTAGTGAAGCTCAAATCCGGCGCCACTTTGCAGGTTGGGCTAACGCTTCATGCGACGGGTAGAACGCCGAATACAGCCGGACTGGGATTGGAAGAAAGCGGCGTCAAGCTGGGCGCCAGAGGCGAGGTGCTGGTGGATGACGATTACCAGACCAACGTGCCCGGCATATTCGCCGTCGGCGATGTGATTGACCGTTATCAGCTTACGCCGGTGGCGTTGTCAGAAGGTATGTACGTCGCTAACTACCTGTTTGGCGAGAATCCTGTGCCGGTGGATTATGAACGCATCCCCACAGCGGTGTTTTCTCAGCCGAGCGTCGCTACGATTGGTCCAACTGAAGAAGAGGCGAGGGCGAATCACAGTAACATCAAGATCTTCCGCTCCAGCTTTCGCGCCCTGAAAAACACCCTCAGCGGCAATCAGGAGCGCACCATGATGAAGCTGATCGTCGATGGCGATACTGACGTGGTTCTCGGTGCGCATATGGTCGGCCCGGAAGCCGCAGAGATAATTCAGGGCTTGGCGGTGGCGATTCGGGCTGGCGCCACCAAGGCGATATTCGACACTACCATTGGCATCCATCCTTCCAGTGCGGAAGAGTTCGTCACCATGCGGCAACCCGTCTAGGGGCCGCTTCGAACGCTTCTATTAGCGATCTTCATCACCGTGGGCGGCGGCGTTTTCCGGCGTGGAATTTTCCGAGTCGGACTCGCCGAGCCAGGTCTGCAGGCATTCCACTAGCTGTTGCTTCTTGATGGGTTTGCTCAGGTAATCATCCATTCCAGCCTTGCGGCAGGCGTCGGCGGCGCCTTCCAGGGCGTTAGCCGTCAACGCGACAATGGGGGTAGGTTTGACGCCTGCGCGGGTTTCCATCTGTCGGATCTTGGCGGTGGCCTGATATCCGTCCATGATTGGCATCTGGCAGTCCATGAAGATCAGGTCGTATTTGCTCCCGCGTACTTTTTGCAGGGCTTCTTCGCCGTTGTCGGCATTTTCAGTTTCTATGCCCAGCTTGTTGAGGATGCCGCAGGTGACTTTCTGGTTGACCTGATTATCCTCCACGATCAAAACGCGACCCTGGAACCGCGGTATCGGTCCTGCTGCCGGAGCGTTCCAACTGGCGCCGTCCGGTGAGCGCCGATAATGCAGCGTTAGCGCGAACTTGAAGCAACTGCCTTTGCCGGACTCACTTTCAACGAAAATTTCCCCTTCCATTAATTCCAGCAGACGTTTGGCGATCGCCAGACCCAGCCCGGTTCCTCCGTAGCGCCGCGAATTGGACTGGTCCGCCTGTTGAAAGGAGCTGAACATGCGACGCTGCTGTTCGGGGGCGATACCGATGCCGCTGTCCTCCACCTCGCAGGTAAAGCAGACTTTGTCTGCGCCGATTTCCTCCCAATTGGCATGCACGCGGATATAGCCTTCCGCGGTAAACTTGATGGCGTTGTTAATCAAATTGGCGAGCACCTGGCGGATGCGGGCGGGGTCGGCGGTGACTAGCGCGTCCTGCAGCTCGCCTTCGTACTCCTGATGCAATAACAGGCCTTTTTCTTCGACCTGAGGGCGAAAGGCATTGAGCGTTTCCTCCACCAAGGAGCGCAGATTGAATTCAATGGGGTCGATGGAAAGACGTCCGCGCTCAATTTTGGAGAAGTCCAGAATATCGTCGATGATAGCGATCAAGTGTTCCGTGGAGCGCATGGCGACATGGGTATATTCCTTCTGTTCCTCGTCCTGCTGGGTTTCCTGCAATAGCTGCAACATACCCAGTACGCCGTTCATGGGGGTACGCAACTCGTGGCTCATAATAGCCAGAAACTCACTCTTGGCTTTGCTGGCGCTTTCGGCTTCGTTGCGGGCGGTCTCGATCATTCCCAGGTGCTCGGTTTGCTCTAAGCTGGCTTTTTCCAGCGCCACCGCAAGCTGGTTGATGCTGTCCCGTAATCGGCTCAGCTCCAGCCCTCTGATGTCCGGCGCCCGGGTGCGGTAGTCGCCGTTTTTAATCAGCTCCACGCCGGCGGTGAGCTGCTCAATGGGATTGGCGATGGAGCGGGCCATATTCCGGATTAGCAGATAGGTGAGGAACATGAGCAGGGCGGCCACAGTGAAAGAGCTGTAGATAATCCGGTGTTGCCCCTCGATGATGACGCTTTCAGTAATAGCGACTTCCACTTTGCCGATCCGCGAAGGGCCGGTGGTGAACTGGAACTCGCTGGAGAAACTGGCGAAGGCGTCGTTCTCTAGTTCGATTTGCGACTGCAGAATATCCGCAGACAGCACGATGGGCGTTTCGTCGGCGTCGGCCAGTTTGCGTCCTGCCCCGTCGATTTCCGCCATCAGGTTGCCAAAAGAGTCGTGAATGGTGATGTGGTGCACCAGCGGCGATTGCGCGACTTTGCCAAGCAGCTTCTCCAGGGCGCCGGTGTTGCCGGAGATGACGTCATACTCCACCGCCGGGGCGAGCTGGTCGGCGATCAGTTGTCCCCGCGCGATCAGGTCGCTACGGGCTTCGCTGAGCCGCACGGTGGTGAAGAAGAAAACCAGGCACGCAAACATCAAGCCGCTGGGCAGCAGGCCGAGCAGTAAGGATTTTTTGTAAACGCTCCAGTCTTGAAAACCGCGTTTCATTGTTCAGCCTCTGACATTTCCAGGCGATGCTGCAACTCGTAGGCATCGGGAATGATTAAATTCAGCGAGCGCGCCACCTGGATGTTGACGGCGACGGAAAAGTAGCGGGAATGCTCCGCCGGAGCTGGCTTTTTGTCAGTAAGATAGCGCTGGACTATTTCCGTCGTCTGACGGGCGAAGTCGGCGCTGGTTGAATAAGTGGTGGCGAGCGCGCCCGCTTTGACGAAAGAGAGAGACGGGCCGATCAAAAAGCGATTGTGACGGTAGGCGGTGAGCAATATGTGCTTGATCTGCGACCCGTTGAAGACGTCAGTATCCAGAATGCCCAGCAGATAGTCCGTATTGTCCAGTGCGGCGCTGAGCATGCGCTGCGCGCTTTCATATTGGGATAAGGGATAATTGCTGAGCAGTTGCCCGGCCACCAGCGTGGCGGGCAGATCCGTTAATGGCTGGGCGCTGAGCACCCCCGCCGTACGGGCGGTGGGCAGTATCAAACCCGCCAGTCGCGCCTGGCGCTGCAGTGGCGCATCCAAAAAGATAGCGGTATGTGGCGTTGCGTCGGGGTATTCCCGGGTTAATCTCAGATAGTCGCTGCGGCTGACGAACAAACCGACCACCAGTTGCCCTTTGGCCCCCGCCAGACTTTGCTGTAAGGCCCGCTCGCCCAGCGCCAGAATGACGGCGTCGTTGTCCAATGTAGAAAAGTGAATATTGGCGTCGCTGATGAACTCCGCGCGCCAGGGCGCGGGAGACAGCGCTTTGAATTCCTCCAGGAATTTGGCGGCGATCGGCGTTCTCTCCGGTCCCGCCACATAGACTTTCAGACTGAATTCCTGCGCGCCCGCGGCGGCGGAGAGAGACAGCGCCAGCGTCAAGGCGGCCCAGATGGCGTAGCGCCGGGAAGCGGCGAGAGAGAGGGCTAACGATGAGATAATACCGGCCATCCCTGGTCACCGCCTCAAAACTTCAGGTTCGCGGACAGGAACAAATGGGTGCGGTCGTCCAGGACGTTGTCGCGGTACATAATCGGGTCATCGCTCAGATAATGTTCCAGTTTTGCGGATAGCTCCATTTGGCCGCGACCCAGGCGGCGGTGATAACTGACAGTCAAATCGGCGCGTTCGTAGACATAGTCGCCGATGGCGTCAGCCAGGTAATAGGCCGTCGCCGCATCAAATCGGTCGTTGATCCGTCGCAGCCAGGCGAAACTGCCGCTGTGGCGCGCTGACATGCGAGACTCGATCTGGAACAAACGACTGACGTCAAAACTGGTATAGGCGGTGTAAAAGTCCGTCACGGAGCCGGTGTATTCCTCATCCTGATCCAAGTAAGCGTAGGTCGCTCTGAGGGTGTCGCGCAAGGAGGGAGAGTAGGTGGTTTCGATTTCGAGGCCGGTTTGCTCGATCTTGAGATTGTTTTCCGGCTCGAAGGAAAAATACTGCAACGGCGCGCTGATCAAGTCCCACATATTGTCGCGGAACACCTTGATGTCCGTTTCCAGACCCCATTCCGGGTAGTTGAGGTAATAGCCGATTTCGCGGGACACGATTTTTTCGTTATCCAGCCCTCCCGGCGACCGGATCAGAAAACTGCGGGCTTCGGTCTCGCCATCCAGCGGCGGGTCCAGATCCCTGGCGACGAAGCTCCAGGCGACGGACTGCTCATAGGTGTCAGGTGTGCGCACGGCATGGGAAACCACCAGACGCAACGTCTGGTTAGGCGTCAGATGGTAGAACATGGCGCCCCGGGGGGAGAAATAACCGCCGTTAGCCTGATCATGCTCCGCCATGCCGCCCAGGTTGAAGCCGAGGTCCGGCTGAGGGCGGTATTCCAGATTGAAAAACGCCCGTTGCAGATAGTTATCATCGCCGCCGTTGAAGTAAGTTTCTGAGTAAAAACTGTCTTTACGAAAGCTCAAACCGGACACCAGCCTGACTTCATCGGAAAAGGTGTAAGTGTCCTGCAGCTCGATGTCCTGACGGGTTTCGGCGATGTCCAGGTTAATTCTGCCGCAGACGATGGCGTCGGGATCGCTGGCGGACATTTCTTCAATAAGCGTGCGGGCGATCGCGTCGTCTTCCGCAGAGCCAAGCCCCGAGCCCGGCCCGGAGACAATGTTGGCGTAGATCTCAGCCAGGGTTGCGCCGTTGGCGCCGATCAGAATGGAGCCGAAACGTTGATTGGCCGCATACAGGGCGGACAGATTGTCGCTGAACAAAATGGGGTGATTGCAGTTGGTCCAGTCCTGCCGCCGGATACGTCGATGCGCATAAGCCTGAACTTGAAAAAAGTGATTGGCGTTCACTTCCCGCCGCCAGTTTACAGAGACGAAACGGTCGCGTTCGTCGGAATCAGGGACGCTGGTCTGGCCGTCGCCGGTATCTGGGTGATATTCATGGTCGCCGTTCAACAGACCGGCTTGCACTTGCAGGATGTCTCTGGGTCCCAGTTGCACATTGGCGGAAAGGTTAAATCCGTCCAGATCGTAGCTGTCGATAAAGGGCTCGCCATTGGCGCGGCGATCAAAACCATCGTCCTGCTTGCCATTCACGGAAACACGGTAGTTGAGGGTGTCGCCGCCTCCGCCGTAGCTGGCGTGATAGCGATTGTAGCCATTGCTGCCGTCCCAGTAGGTGAGGGAGGTCCCGTGTGTGTCATAGGGATGCCTGGTGATAATGTTGACGATAGCCAGGAATGAATTGGCGCCATAAGCGGCGGCGTTAGGGCCACGGGTGATTTCAATGCGCGCGATATCTTCCAGGGCGACCGGAATATTGAGCCAGTCCACGTCCGCCAGGTTGGGGTTGTAGACGGACCGTCCATCCACCAGCACCTGCAGGCGGCGCTGTTCGTTGGCGTTGGTGCCATGGTAGCTGACGGAAGGAAGGTTGGAGGATACGGACCCGACGGTCATGCCGGGAACCAGACGAAAGGCGTCGTGCAGATTGCGTACGCCAAGTCGATGCAGTAACTCCGCATCCAGAACTGTTACGGTCGCGGGAGTTTCCGAGCGGGGTTGTTTGAGTCGGGCCGGGGTCAGCACCACCGGAATCTCGGCGGACTGCCAGTCCGTCATGGATATATCGGCCGCCGCCAGCATATCGTTCTGTGAAGAGCTTTCGACGGCATGGGCGAGAGAGCTGGCGCAAGCTAAAACAAGCGCAGACAGACCGCGTCGCTCTTTGGTCGCTCGGACAGTTATCAACCGCATATGATATGTCTAGTTGTGTGGTATGAGGTTTCCCGGTGTCTTGTTCTTATTCGTCCGCTCCCTGCTAGATCAAGCCGGCGTCGTTTCCGGCCCTGCGTTTCCGTCGCCCCCCAGGTTGTCGGTGAGGAGGAATCGCTGCTGACAAAGCTGACTTTTACCTTAGAAAATCATCCGGCGCAATATTTAAGGTTTTTTAGCGCCTTATGCGCACAAAGTTTGTCCGATGCAATCGCGACGTCCACCAAATAGAATAGCGACGCCAGCCCGAAATGATCCCTGCCCATATTGTGATACACCATGCCCAGCGCAATATCTTCCGCGCTATAGCTTTGGTGGTGGCTACTGAAATACAGGGCGCTCTGGTTCAGGTCCTCGTCATTCAGCAAGCGTGTAATACGGCCGACGCCGCCGTGGTAAGCCTGAATCAGTAACAGGCCGTACAAGGCGTTGCGTTTCTTCTCCGGCAGCTTGCCGAACAAGGCGTTAAAAGGCTCTTCCAGATTGCGATGATTCTGCTGATACAGCTTCAACGCACAGTCAATCTGCGCCATGCGATGCAGGTAATATTCCTTGGGTATGCCGCAATCCTTCAGAACGGTGGTGCGCAATTGCATGATGCCATTGGCGTTGGCGACGGAGCGGCTGTTTTTCAATCCGCCGCTTTCGATCAAAACCTGGCCGAGGATTTCCCGCATGATGGAGTCCGGGAAACTATAGCGTCCCTGGGCTTTGCGTGTTTCGTAAATGTCGATGAAGGCTTTGTATAGTGGAACCGGCTTATCCTTGTCGCCGACTTTTAAGCCGTCCCAGGAGCCCCAGATTAATACGTCTTTATCCGGCCCCAACATGCGGGACGCGGACTCCTGCAGATCGACGTGGGGCTGGTCGCAGGCGAGCGCGAAGGGGTAACCGGCGTCATTCAATGAACCTTCCGCCCAGAAGGGCTCCTTCTGTTTGGCCGCCAGCTTTTTACGCAGCTGGTTGATGGCCTGCTGGGTGTCGGCTTCATCATCCCGATTGTTCAGATAGCCTTTGAAGATGCCCTGGTTGTCGAACAGGATGTGCCGGTCAGGCTTTTCGCAAAATCCGGTGGATAACAAAACCCAGGTGCGAATGATGCTCAGATTGCCGTAAAAGTTGAGGCTGTATCGGTATGGCGTCTGTCTGACGGCTTCCGTCCAACGCTCCAGTTGGGCGTCCGCGATGGCGCTTCTTACTGGTGAAAGAGACATCAGCAGCACTAATGCAATAAAACGGATGACGAGGGTAATTCTAAAGTTACGCATATCCAAATAGTGTCAGCAGTGAAATTTATACGCAACCGGCGCGAAGTGTATTCTTGGCCTGCCTATAACGCGGAAACCACAACAGACCCTAGGCTAATGTATTGTTTTACGGTAACTTATGGAAGCGTTAGGGCTTGTGATCAAGTCTCCCTCGTCGTACAAAACGGCGCAGAAAGGCGTATTTTCGCGAAAGCTTGCGCAGCAGCGCCCTGAACTTGGGCGAATAACGCGCCAGAACGGTCAGCGCGATAAAAATCAGCGGCAGTCCCAGAGGAATGGGCAATGGAAGAAGCACTGCGCCAACAATCAGCAAGGCGGATGCGAGAATGATGTAAGTCCAATGTACCACTTTCATAGATGACGCACAGATAGGCGGAAATCGCGGCATCTTAATCCGCCGTTTATGACAGGATGATGAACAGTTTTATGAATGCGAAGTTAGCCATGAAAAGAGAACAGATGTTGTCCGTGTTGAGGTTGATTGGCGGACGCCGGTTCAACTGGCGAGCAATGGTCGTCATGACGGCGCTGGCGCTTTCGCCCACCTCCGCCTGGGCATGGGGCGAGCTGGGGCACCGTGTCGTGTGTGACGTCGCCTGGAAGGAATTGTCTCCAGTGGCGCGGGATCAGGTGCAGAAGCTGTTGCAGCAGGCCGGCAAGCGTACTTTCGCGGAAGCCTGCCTGTGGCCGGATCAAGTCAGATCGGAAAAAGAGTTCAAGCATACAGGCTCCTATCACTATGTGAATGTCGAGCGCGCCGCCACTGAGGTGTCCGCCGCTAAGGATTGTCAAAGCAAAGGCTGCGTGCTGACGGCGCTCAACGCCTACGCGGACGCCCTGAGAGGCAAACCGCGCCCGGATTATCAGGCCACGCCTGCGCAGGCGTTGATGTTTATCGGGCATTTTATTGGCGATATTCATCAGCCCCTGCATGTGTCTTATGGCGATGATCGCGGCGGCAACAAGGTTGTCTATAACGTCGCTGGCGAAGAAACCAATTTACACCGCCTGTGGGATGTGAATATCCCTGAGTCAGGCTTGCCCCGAGATTGGCGCAAGGCCGGCAAGAAAGTACGCGGCAAGCATCAGGGCGAGGCGGTGACTGCGCTGACGCTGCAGGATGCGGAGAGCTGGGCGAATGAGTCGCTCGCCATTACCCGAAAAGTCTATGCATCGCTGCCAACCCAAGGCTCCGAATGGAGCAAAAAAGAGCTGGCGCTGGAATACCCTATTGCTGAAATGCGTCTCTATCAGGCGGGCGTACGCTTAGGCGCGGTTCTGAACCAACTGTTGGCGTCCAACCAGAATCAGACGCAGGCGGATTAGACCAAAAGACGAGGGCGCAGCGGGTCAGCATGGTTCCCAGCCGCTTGCGAATCTGCATAGAATGGAAGTAAACAACGGCGCAACCCGTAAGGAGATGTATCGATGGGGGTAGTAATCAGCTTTCGCAAGGACAATGTTTCTCCAGAAGACGTCCTCCGCTATTTCTTCCATGAGATCAATGAGGCACACGGCTTGGAATTGAGCCTGACCGATCCTCGTATCAAACCACATCTTGCCGCGTTGAAAAGTCTTGCGGAGGTTTACGTCAAAACCGCCGCGACGGAAGTGAAAGGAATCGACGAGACGCTGCAGGAGCCGCTTCTGAAAGAAATCACCAAACTGAGGGCCCGTTTTTTAGCGGAAACCGTGTTGGGCGTCTTGCAGGAAGAGAGCATAGTGCATATTGTGCCCGACCACGAATGAAAGCCGTCCGTTTATCTCCGCTGTAATGCTGTTCTTCCGAGAATTGTTACGGAGATTTCCGGCGACGGACGCTTATCGTAGTTCAGGTTGTTTTTGATTAGTACGACACCAGGATTTGTTTGATGAATATTGAAGAACAGGAAAAAATCATCGGTCTGTTAGGATCAATGGCGATGTATAACGATAAGGGAATACACTGGACGGACGCCTCGCCGGAAAAGGCGGCGCAAGTGCGCGACGGATTCAGAAAAGCAATCGATAACCTGATTGCGGAAATAGGGCAGGACAATATACCAGAGCAGGTTTTGACCCTGCTGCGCTCGGACAAAGTGCTGGTGGACGGCCAGGGCTCCGCCTACACCGAGGCGCGTCGACTGTTTAAAAGCCTCAACGCCTGATCTACCTCATACCAATCACTTATCTCCTCTCACGAACGCCTAACGAAGGCGTTCGTTCTTAGCTTTTCGTCTGGTGCATACCTGAGCTGGGCAAACAACAAAATAAATGCGCCTCAGTTAAACAAAAACAGAGTTGTCATAGTACAAATTTTAAATGTGTTTAAGTGTCGTTTACTCGCCAGGTGCGCGCAAACGTTTAAATTGGCGTCACCCGCCATTAGGATGAAAACGATAAGCAAATTGGGGGATTGACCCCGTCGTCGCATTCGCTTAAAAATTCTCCAACGTCTTCAGAAAAAGGATGTATTTCGAGAAGGCGTCAGGGAGACCGGAGGCGGGTCCTGCATGCCGGCTCTGGCCCACAGCAACAAGAATCCAGGAAATCACTATGAGCAAGAGATCAGAAAGAAGGCTTTCCAGACTGTTGGAGGGCGCATTGAAAAAACGTCTTGGTAAAAATTGGCGTCGAAATGAAAACGTTTTCATATTCGGTTTGTTGTTCGGCTGCGCGACTTTGGCTCATGCTGTGCCGCCGCTATCGGTGCAGGGCAATAAAGTGGTCAGTGGCGGTAATCAAGTCAGTCTGGGAGGCAACAGCCTGTTTTGGAGCAATAACGGCTGGGGAGGGGAGCGTTTTTATAACTCCGGCGCGGTAGGCTCCATCAAAAACGACTGGAAATCCAGCATTGTGCGCGCCGCCATGGGCGTGGATGAAGGCGGCGGTTATTTACAGGACCGCGAAGGCAATCGCAATAAAGTCATCTCCGTGGTGGACGCCGCCATCGCTAACGATATGTACGTCATCATCGACTGGCACTCTCACCACGCTCATCAGTACAAGAGCGAAGCTATTGAGTTTTTCCAGGACATGGCGCGCCGCTACGGTGACAAAAACAACGTTATTTACGAGGTCTATAACGAGCCGTTGGATGTGTCCTGGAGCGGCGTGATCAAGCCCTACGCTGAGTCGGTAATTGACGCTATCCGCCAAATTGACCCGGATAATCTGATTATCGTCGGGACTCGCCAGTGGTCGCAGGAAGTGGAAGAAGCCTCTTGGGACCCCATCCGCAAAAACAATATCGCTTATACGCTGCACTTCTATGCGGGAACCCATAAACAATGGCTGCGAGATAAAGCGCAAAGCGCCATGAACAACGGCATTGCTCTGTTTGTAACGGAGTGGGGAACCGTAGACGCAAGCGGCGACGGTGGCGTGAATGAAGGCGAAACCTGGGCCTGGGTTGATTTCATGCGTAATCACGGCATCAGTCACGCCAACTGGGCGCTGAATGACAAAGCTGAAGGCGCCTCAACGTTCTGGCCCGGGGCTAGTGGAACCGGTGGTTGGAATGATGGAAACCTGACGCCTTCCGGTAAGCTGGTGAAATCCATCATCCAAAGCTCTGACCCCATTCCTGGCGGCGATGACCCAGGACCTGGTCCAGATTGCGGATCAGTCTCCGTGCCTGGCAAGGTGCAGGCGGAAAACTACTGTGAAATGGAAGGCGTCGAAAAGGAAAATACCTCTGACGCAGGCGGTGGCCAGAACCTTGGCTATATCGATTCCGGCGACTGGATGACGTATAAAATTAACGTGCCGAGCGATGGGGTTTACACGCTTTCCTACCGGGTGGCGAGTCTGAACGGAGGCGGTATTTTACAAGCAGAGAAAGCGGGTGGTTCGCCAGTGTACGGCTCTATCGATATTCCAGCCACGGGCGGCTGGCAAAACTGGAAAACGATTTCACTCGACGTTCAGTTGAGTGCGGGTGAACAACGAATTGGACTGGCGGCGGTGTCCGGTGGGTTCAATCTCAACTGGTTTGACGTCACCCAAAAAGGCGGCCCGGCGCCGAACGCTATTACTGTACAGGCGGAAGATTACCTGGTCATGAGCGGCGTGGAACTGGAGAACACCAGTGACGCAGGCGGCGGCAAAAATGTGGGCTACATCGACGCCAATGACTGGATGTCCTACCCAGAGGTCGATATTCCAGAAAGCGGCGTGTATACCGTGGAGTATCGTGTGGCGAGTCTGTATGGCGGCGGCGTGTTGCAGTTCGAGAAAGCCGGTGGCGATGTGGTGTATGGCAGCGTTGATGTACCGAATACCGGCGGCTGGCAGAGCTGGAAAACCATTAAGCATCAGGTGACGCTTGAAGCTGGTAAACAGCGTTTCGGCATCTACGCCCCTGCAGGCGGCTGGAACCTGAACTGGTTCAAGATCACTAAAGGGCAAAAATAAGGGAAGTCCGTCTGATATGACGCCCCCGTTGTCGCATGGCATGGGGGCGTCTGGTCGCAGGTTTATTGCTGCAGACGAATCAGTTTGAGCGCCTGGAAGATCATGTCTTTGTCGCGCTGAGACAAGTTTTCGATGGTCAGCGTGTCATTGAACAGGTCCCGTTCAGCGTCAGTGAAGGGGCCTTCGTTTTTCAGTTTATCGGCGATAGCGATAATGATCGCGTCACCCAGTTTCAACAGCGCCGGGCGCACCTCAGTCTGTAAATCACGAGCGGACTGCTTCAGTGCGTCAGCATCTGATAGCCAGTCGGCGCGATATCTGAACTGAATGGCTTTGGCGGCGGAGATCTGCGCGGTAAAGAAAGCGCTGACTGACTCCGGGTCAACGCCATGTCCGGCCGCGCCGTCTTTGGCTTTACCCAACACCACGCGCTCCCGCTCAATGTCCTCAATCGGCGCGCCTTTCTGGGCTTTGAACAGCGCCACATCCTTCATGTAACTCAAGCGCTCGTTGATGGTCTTGAACGTGGTTTCCGCATAGCCTGCGGCGAGGGCGGAATGGGAGAAGACTAAGCAAACGAGCAGAAATAACAGGTTCCTCATGGGAGCTTCCTTAAACAAACAATCAAATAATATAGAGAAAAAGTAATGCGCTATTAAGCACAAGCAGGCTCAGGGAAATGGAAAAAGGGAGAGCCTTGTCTCGATATTAGTGCGCTGGTCATTTGCGACAATAAGTAATTGGCGGAAATAGACTTTTGTCTATTTAGACTGTGTTCGCATCGGCTTGGCGGCGTTCCTGCAGAAACTGAATGAACCGATAGGTCAGGCTTTCTCTGGCGGCGTTGGGCGGCCAGAGCGCATAGACGCCCAAGGCGTCGACGTTCCAGCCTGGCAGGGGATCGCATAATCGCCCGACACGCAGATCTTCCTCCACCAGAAAAGCCGGTGGTGTGGCTAAACCGAGTCCCGCTGCGGCCAACTGGCAAACCGCATCTATGCTGTCCACGGTAATGCGTGGTGAATAGTCAATGCGATGACACTCTCCTGCGGCGTTGTACAGCAACTTATGGTTCGGCCGCATCTTCAGTCCGATCCATTCCCAGTCCAGCAAGTCTTCCGGTTTGCTGGGCGTCGCTCTGGATTGAAGATAATGGGGCGACGCCACCAGACGTCGGGTCAGGTCGAAAAGCTTTTTCGATTTCAGGGCGCTGTCGGGCATCGCGCCGATGCGTATCGCCAGGTCAATGCCGTCACGAATCAGATCCTGCCGTATATCGCTGTAGTTGATGCATAGTGAGACTCTGGGATAAGCCAGAGCGAAAGCGGCGACATCTTCAGTAAATGGGCCACGCGCCAATACGGCTGGGGCGGTGATGCTCAACCTTCCGGTAGGTTCCGCCGCCTGTTCGGCGATGGCGTTCAACCCAGCTTCCGCCGCAGCAAGCATTGTCTTGGCGTGATCGAACAGACGTTCGCCCTCGCTGGTGAGCGAGAGTCGTCGAGTGGAGCGATAGAGCAGGGCGACGCCTAGCCGTGTCTCCAGCCCTGAAATATGGTGGCTCACTACTGAAGGCGACAGTGACAACGCGCTTGCTGCAGCGCGAAAAGAGCCGGCTTCCACCGTTTTGGCGAAAACCGCCAGGGCGCGTAAATCATCAATCATTATTCGATATCATCGATCAGTGAAAATGAATTAAACCATATTATCATCGCAATTCCGTGCGCATATAGTTTTCTCAACCATTTATCACATCTTCTGAGGAAACAACGAATGACGGATACCGAAACCGCCGATCTGAAGTGCGTCATAATCATAGACGCCAACCTGCCGACTGGCCCCATCGCCAATACCGCTGCTGTGTTGGCGCTATCACTGGGCAAAAACTATCCCGAATTAATTGGCGACCCGTTGCCGGACCATAACGGCCATCTTCGCGCGGGAATTACCACCACCGCCATTCCAATACTGCGCGCCGACGGCGTTGGCTTGCGCCACCTGCGGGAAGAATTGAAGGAGCATGAGCCGCAATTGACCGTTATCGATCTCACCAGCGCCACCATGACCACCAAGAGCTATGAAGCCTACGCGGAAAAACTCCAATCGACGCCTGTCGGTGAACTTGAATATCTGGGGATCGCCCTTTGCGGACCGAAAAAGACGGTCAACAAATTCACCGGCAATCTGGGGCTGTTGCGTTGACGCCAGCAGACGCCAACCAACAGAGCTGAGTACTAAAGGGGAGACCAAATGTTATTGAGTTTTATTGTCGCAACAGTGCTGATCACACTGGCGCCAGGCCCCTCCATGCTATTGGTCATCGCCAATACGTTGCGCAGCGGTCTGGGGCAGGGGATATTCACCAGTCTGGGCGTGGTGGTCGCCGACGCGATACTGCTGTGCCTGACTGTCTCAGGTTTGGGAGCGTTGGTGCAGACTTCTGCATTGGCGTTCAATTTGCTGAAATGGTTTGGGGTAGCCTATCTCGCATATCTGGGAGTCCGTCAGCTTCGCAGCCAGTCGTCAACGGAAGAACTGTCTGGCGCGACTGAAGTCGCCAAACAAAATCCATTCAAACAAGGCTTGGGCGTCACCCTGCTTAACCCTAAAATCATTGGATTTTTCATCGCGTTTTTCCCTCAATTCCTCGACGCCAGCGCGCCTGTCGGCCCGCAACTCATGACATTGGGGCCGCTGTTCCTTGTTATCGTCTTTCTCATCCTGGCGGGATACGCCATGGCGGCCAACCGTGTCCGGCGTTGGCTGGCCGGCGCACAGGCGCAATCCGTGCTGAATAAATCATCCGGAGTCGCTTTGCTCGTATGTGGAGCGGCGGCGGGGTTGACGACGCGCTGAAAACGGACATCATAGTCGCAAGTTTCGGGACGCCATGCTCAGATGAGTCGTAATATGCAGGCTTAGACTTAAGCAGGTTAACTGTCTATCTGAATTTAGAATGCGACCAAGTAGCGATTCGCGCATTGGGACTCCTATGGAGAAAAAGTCCCGAAAACAGCGCTGGTTCGACGATATTACAGGCTGTACTATGGGGTGCTATATACTATTTATATGTATATAAGTTAATAACCTGAATTAGAATATATATAGTGACAAAGAAAACGATTCAACAAATAAGAGACGAAAATCCAGTTTTTCTCACTGTGTTTTGGTGTGATCGGTGTGGGAAGGCAATAAACCAAAATGAAGACAAAGAACACTGGCATGAAGAACAGTGTGGGTGTTGCAAAAAGTACCGCCAAATAGACTCAGACTGGGGCTATTGTAGCAATGATAGTTCGGTTTATTGTGGACGAAAAATGTTTGAGCATGACACGTGCTCAAGTTGGATTGAAGGTAAGTGGTAATAGTGAAATAAAATATAGGGAAGCGAGAGGTATCATGGCGCTTTCATTAGACGAGCTTGAAAAGCTTAGCTCCACTACAAGGATATCCACACTAGGTGCTCGTGTATAAGGTGCTATGTTTATAAAAAGTGGGCTTCAGAGAAGAAAGGAAATAAAGGCTGCGCGCCTGAACAAGGCCAAGAGATCGGAGGTGGACGTATACTCTGATGTGGTCCCGCAAGGTGCGTTGCTTGCAGATACGGAAGTTCTGAGGGAGAGAAATCCTTTGGAGCGTTTGCCAAATTTTTATGTTGACCGTCATTTCATATGTAAGGACTGCGAAAGTCATGAGATATGGACTGCCAAGCAACAAAAGTGGTGGTATGAAGTTGCAAGAGGGAGTATCGCCTCGAAAGCCATACGGTGCCGGTCTTGTCGTTTCAAGGAAAAGCGTAGGAAGGATGAAGCTAGGAGAGTCCATCTTGAGGGGGTGGCGAGAAAACATTATAAGTAGCGGCAGTTCGCTCCATGGTTTGAATGCGTTTATACGCGCCGCTGCTCTGGGGTTGGCTGAAGTCGTTGTAGGTAAATTTAAAATAATATCAATTGCTTGGGCATACTCTTCAGTATCTTCCAGAAATACTTTGGGAGCATAGCCGCTACCGGCGGTGGTAAATAGGGCGACATACCCTTGCATATCACAAGCTAACCAGTCGTACTCATATCCGCTAATTTCTTCTAAGGTTTCCATACTTCAAACACTCTTGATACTCGGCTATTTCTCGTGCTGACAGCTAATTTTTATACCAGAGATGGCGGAGTTTTGCTCGCCTATGCCTGGTAGATCTGCGCAACCGGATCGCATATCAGCGACCATGTGGCGGTGATCTCTATGGAGAAAGTCAGGATGTTACTGGATAATAGAGAAATCCATCGGTTTTGTGGATTCAGGAAGCACGTTTTTGCGAGGATAAAGCTCTAATAGTTATGGCTGTTTAATAGCCTAGTCTGATGATAATCTGGCACGAGAAAATGTTCATATGCTTAAGCAAGTTCTTTTGTGTGTTAGTTCGCTGGAAATTCTACGGTATGCTCTGTGGAGGCAGTAGGTGATATGTGCAATTAAGGTATTAATCAGTTATGCGTGAAGTCCAAGCACTTATCTGCGACTTAGAGTCTTCAGACGCTTCAATTAGAAATAGGTCCGCTTTAGAGCTAATGGAGCTTCGGGATGAGCGTGCAATTGAACCACTTTTCTTAGCAATCACAAAAGCTGAGAATATCAACCACAGAGGAACGCTCGTATACGCCTTAAGCGCATTCAACTGTGAAGCTTTTGTAGAAGCTCTTGTAGATATAGTATTGACTGGCAACTTTGAAGTGTCGGTTATGGCATTCTCAATTATTGCGGACTCAATTACATCACTTGATTCTCTAACGCGGTTGCGAGCTCGGCTTCTAAATTTCGACAAAAATATGCTATCAGCGGAGCATCATAACGAGGCTTATCAAGAATTATTGGAACTTGCAGCAGCAGAAACGGTTAGTACGAGCTGTGATGCTTGACAGGCTGTTCGCTTTGTTCTTAGGCGACTAATGCTGCTCCCTTAGTAAGAAGTCAATATATTAGGATAATCAATGAGCGAATCAATTTATCACCCCCCGAGTTCAAGCCCAATAGAATATAACTCACTAGAGCAGGTCGGGAAGCAATTCAAAATTAAGGAGCCAGGGAAGCTTCCAAGTATTTGTGTAGGCTGCGGGACAGAGTCGGATCTTGTAAAAGTGCAGGACAAGCTTCGGTACGTAAACCCGATAATAATACTATGGATACTCCTCAGTCCACTCGCATTAATAATTGCTTACTTTGTCTGTAGAAAAGACGTAAATATAGAATTCGAAAGATGCAGTGCGTGCCAAAAGAAGAAGACTCTTTGGTCAAAAATATCTCTGTTTTCCTGGCTGGGATTTGTTGGGGCCATTATTTTACGATTTCTATTTGAGGGGACGACGGGATTTATTTTTGCAGCCATGATTTTTATATTTCTATTGCTCGCACTATATGCGTCTGCAATGAAAGACCCTGGTTTTTCTATCAAGTCATATAATTCTCCCTATTTTTACCTCAAAGGGTTTAATAAAATGGTTGCTGATAAGATGGGAAAAAGTTAACAAGGCTGCTATAGGTTCACTTACACCTAATTCCGCTTTAGGACGGTAAGTTAGTGAATAAGCGAGATCAAGTACAACAGGAAGCAATCAGAAACCTGGCGAAGCTATCTTCAAATCACGACACGGGCACAGGTGAGCCTTGGGTTGATCCGAGAAAGGAGGGGCGTGAAAGGCGGCGTTTATCCGTCGAGTTGACCTCTCAGCAGGATGATCGCCCAGACGAGTCTGAAGACGGAGGGATAGCTAATTTTGCTATTTTCTTATTGACGTTAATCTTGTGTGTAACAATTTTTGGCTATGGGTTTTACGGAATTATCATGGCATTTCTCGCTAGTTGAACTTAACGAGTGAGGTGGCCAGCGCCCAACACCGCACCCTTAAGTCTTTTTTTATACCCGCGAAATTAAAAATTTAGCCTTGGCGTTAATTGCTTTCACTTTGGGCATAAAAAAGGCCGTCTAGAAGACGGCCTGAGATAGAGCTAGATAACGGATGACAAGGCTTACCAAGCCGCCGCTATGGCCATACTCGGCTGGTTGTGCGGATCATCTGGAAGCAGAATCTCCCCGCCCGATGGCGCATCAAACGCCGCCATGGCGCTGACCAGGGCTTCTACCTTATGCGCCATGCTTGAATCATCCGCCAGAACCGGTTCCGGCCAATCGGACATGGTGAGCGCCGCCATGGTAGCGCCGCCTGTGCCAGGAATCACGTCTCCCCATACGCCAGTGGTATTGCCGGAAGTCAGGACCGCATCGCGGCCGTGGCCGCTTTGGTCATGCACGGTGGTTCCTTCGCCTTCGCGGAAGTCGTACCAGAGGTGCAGCCCGCTTTCGTCACCGGAAATCGTTGCGCTCCAGCTCGACGCTACCGCTTCAGCATCCTTGGCGTAATTCCAGACGCGCAGGTCGCCGAAACTTCCTTCCAGGTCTGCAACCGAGCTGTTCTTCGAAAGAGAGGCTAGAGGCAGATCGACGCCGAGCGCCAGGGTGTCTTTCAGTTCGCCATTTTCATATAAATGGGTTTGATTGCCTTCGCGCACCAGCGTCAGTTGCACCCATTCGCCGATAGGGGCGGCGTAGTTGAACTTATAGTCGCCTTTGCCATAGGCAGTAATGCCCATATTCCCGCCGCCGTTCCATTGCGTCAGGCGTATGGAGGCGCCAGCTGAGTTCAGCAAGATCGACGCGCCGTCTTCATCTGGCGCGCGTTTCACCAGCATCTCCAGCGTCCAATCACCACTCAGATCCGACTCGCCGGTGTTGGCTTGTCGATTGGTGGCTGGCAGCTTGAATTCGTGATTAAGCGGGTCCACTGGAACTGTGGGAGCAGGCGAAACCGTCAAGGCGAATGCATCCTCGGCCATCGCTCCTGCGCTATCCGTGGCTGTCACTCTGATTTCAAGATCGCTTGCGCTACTTGGTTCGCCGCTGAAGGTTTGCGTCGCTGCGTCAAAGCTGAGCCACTCCGGCAATGGCGTTCCATCCGCTAGCGTTGCTGAGTAACTGAGCACATCGCCTTCATCCACATCTGTGAAGCTTCCTGCAGGTACGCCAAAGTTCAGTTCCTCGCCAACTTTCGTCTCGACGTCGATTAATGCTGCGCTGAGGGTAGGGGCGTGGTTGGGTTTCTCACTTGGCGCATCGTTGCCTGTTCCAGGGATGATCTCACCCCATACGCCAGTAGTATTGCTGGCGTCCAGTGTTGCGTGGCGACCGTTACCGCTTTGATCATGAATGACCGTCCCTTCGCCTTCACGGAAGTCGTACCAGAGGTGCAGGCTGTTGTCTTGACCGGGAATTTTATCGTTGACGCCAGTTAAAACCCCTTCAGCATTTTTTGCATAGCTCCATACTCTTATGTCGCCAAGGCTGCCTTCCAGATCACCGACACTACTGTTTTTCGAAAGCGTTGACAGAGGTAGATCGACACCAATTCCAAGCGTGTCTTTCAGCTCGCCATTTTCATACAAATGGGTTTGATTGCCTTCGCGCACCAGCGTCAGTTGCACCCACTCGCCGATAGGGGCGGCGTAGTTGAACTTATAGTCGCCTTTGCCATAGGCAGTAATGCCCATATTGCCGCCGCCGTTCCATTGCGTCAGCCGTATGGAAGCGCCAGCTGAGTTCAACAGGATCGATGCGCCGTCTTCATCGGGCGCGCGTTTCACCAGCATCTCCAGCGTCCAATCACCACTCAGATCCGACTCGCCTATGTTGGCTTGTCGATTGGTGGCTGGCAGTTTGAACTCATGATTGAAGGGATCTTCAACGACTGTCTCTTCTGGCGCAACAAACAAAGCAAAGGTATCAGATGTCGATGCGCCAACGTTGTCTGTCGCTGTCACCTTAATATCGAAGTTGCCAGAGCTAGATGGCGCGCCACTGAAGGTGAGAGTCGCTTCATCAAAGCTGAGCCATTCCGGTAAAGGACTTCCGTTTTCTAGCGTCGCCGTGTAGCGGAGTACATCTCCCGCATCGACGTCGACAAAACTGTTCGTTGGTAGCGTGACGCTTAGGTTGTTTCCGATTCTAGCTTCTATATCGTTCAGAGGCTCATTGATTGATGGTTTATGGTTGAGAGGAATAAAAGCTTCACCACCTTCATCTGTTCCTGGTATGACATCTCCCCAAACCCCCGCTTCCTCGCTGAAGTTCAATAAAGCATCGCGGCCGTTGATGCTTTGATCGTGTACGTCAATCCCTTCGCCTTCTCTGAAGTCGTACCAAAGATAAAGGCCACTTTCACTTCCGTACAAGGGGGCGCTTAAAGTCGTTGCGACTTCAGCTCCTTCCTTGGCGTAGTTCCAGACTCTAATCTCGCCGAAACTTCCTTCCAAGTCCCCTATATTGCTGTTTTTGGAGAGGGTTGAAAGTGGGAGGTCGACGCCGATTTCCAGTGTATCCATCAATATGCCGTTCTCGTACAAATGAGTCTGCTCTCCATCTCTTACGAGCGTTAAGTGAACCCATTCATCAATCGGAGCGGCATAGTTGAAGTTATAGTCACCCTTGCCATAGGCGGTGATCCCCACTTTACCGCCGCTATCAAACTGTGTCAGCCGTATGGAGGCTTTAGGGGAATTGAGCAATATTGAGGCTCCGTCTTCATCGGGAGCACGCTTCACCAGCATTTCCAGCGTCCAAGCGCCGCTTAAATCCGGTTCATTGATATTCGCCTGTCTATTGGTCGCTGGTAAGGTGAACTCATAATTGGGCGGGTCAAGAGGCGTGTCGGATGCCGGCTCTATGGTTAACTGGAATGTATCTTTGGCCGTCGCGCCAGCTTTATCTGTTACCGTCACGGTAATATCGAATTGCCCAGGAAATTTGGAGACTCCGAAGAATGTCCTTGAGACGGGGTCAAACTCCAGCCAGTTGGGTAATGCGTCGCCGTTAGAAAGGCTTGCGTAGTAGGTCAACGTTTCAGTTGGGTCTATGTCCGTAAAGCTTCCAGGTGGAACGCCGAAGACTAAATATGAGTTTGTTTTTGTGACTATGTCAGCTAAAGGCGCATCGTTAATTGGGGCGTGGTTTTCTTCCGTTGGAAGTGGAGTCCAAGCGTTGTCAATGCTTCCGAAAATTGCTGCTCGTTGTGCGTCCGTTAGTTTTGGCATATCCCAAACGTGGTACGGAGACATAGCCTCGATTAGCTCATTAACCCTGTTGCTATCAAGAACGCCATCGTCTGAATAAATTTTAGATAACTTTTGAGTGTGGCTGGAAAACCATTGAGAAATAATTATAGAGTTACCATCATTAGGGCTGCTGATTCTGTTGATAATCAAGTCATCATTGCCTCGGTAAAACCATAAATCTCGTTTCTCTATTCCTTTAATTATCAACGTATCATTATCGCCGCTCTCAATAGCATTAAGCGCAACCGTATCATGTCCATCACCAGCGTGATAAATGTAGACATCATCGCCATCGTCGCCTCTCACGTAATCACTGCCAGGGCCTCCTACAATAATATCATCACCATCTTGACCGTAAATGTCGTCATTTCCAGAGCCTCCATGGAGTTCATCATTGCCTCCTGCCCCGTATAAATTGTCATCGCCTCCCTTTCCATTAATGATTTCTGCGTCATCCGTTCCATAGATAGTTTGTCTGCTGTCATTTCCTATCCTGATTACTTCTAAAAGCTCCTCGCCTTCGAGTTTATAGTCAAGTTTGCTAAAGGCTATGTCGGGTAATATGCTTCCGCTCATTGCATTGTATATTCTAACACCCTGATTTATATCGGATGTATTGTGTCTGGTTCTGATGACAATATCTCTACCATTGTCAGAGAATATAAATACTTCAGATAGGTTTTCAACGTTATCTTCAATTATATGCGTTGGCTCTAGGTGGTTATCTGAGACGGTATCTAAATCACCTGACCATAGCAGTACTTTATAGGTGTCCTCTCCCCAAGATCCAGACATATTGTCATCGCCTCGTCCCCCTTCCAAATAGTCATCACCATCCTCGCCATTTAATACGTCATTACCATTCCCGCCAGTGAGATAGTCATGACCTTTCCCGCCAAAAATATAGTCCTTCCCACTGCCGCCGTTTATCTCGTCATTACCTTCATAACCATATATCTGTGTGTCTTGCGAGTAGTCGGAAAAATCCATTAAGTCATTGTTGAGACTTCCGAAAGTCGTTCCTTCAGCGTTGGGATCGTTATAGGTGACTGGCGCTTCTTTTTCGTTACTGATCGTCAGTTTTAAGTACCTATATAAAACTAATGGCATCGTAATGATGTCAGTTTCCGAACCGTACTGAATATGTACCTCATTCTTTGTCTGAGAGATTTTTAACTGGGATAAAGAGTAGAGGTCGGCGAATTTGATGTAATTAAGACCCGCGTCATTGATATAAGCGCCGCCGTCTCCACGACGAAATACGTAGGTATCCACGCCAGCGCCGCCCGCGAGAAAATCGTCGCCAGCGCCACCATCGAGGATGTCGTCTCCATCGTTACCCAGGATGATGTCGCCATCCTCGCCGCCGATCAGAGTGTCGTTACCGCTGCCGCCATAGAGAAAGTCCGCGCCGCTTCCGCCATCCAGAAGATTGTTGCCGGATACGCCGTAAATGGCGTCGCCGCCGCTTTCTCCATACAGCCTGTCATCACCAGATCCTCCAACGATAAGGTCATTTCCTCCGCCTGCATGGACAGTGTCATTGCCATGGTAGGTGTCGTCCAAGCTGGTGGTTGTGGGTTTGGAAAAGTCGAACCCGTACTCTTTGGTAACGGTGGTTTCATAGTGGCCGTCTGCCCAGATAAAGTCCTGACCAGACCCGCCGATAATGTCATCGCTCCCGCCGCCGCCTACGATCTGCTGCTTGTCCCCATCGCCAGCGTCAATAGTGTCGTCGCCATGAAACTCTCCAGCGAGGTCGTCGTTGTCGCCCCAAATAATATCTTTGTTTGCGCCGCCGTAGATCGTGTCGTTACCGCCATCGCCGTAGAGGATGTTATCTCCGTCTCCGCCATGGATGACATCATCGCCATGAAACTGACCTGCCAGGTCTACGCCGTCCCCTGAAATATCATCGGCGTCCGCACCTCCGTCTAAGGTGTCATTACCGCCATGTCCAACAATAATATCTTTACCTGCACCGCCGTAGATGACGTCATCGCCATGCAGGGTAGGATCTAGGTCAGGAGCGTCTTCCAACACGCCTCGGTCGCCCCATAGGGTGTCGTCGCCAGCGCCGCCGTCAATGACGTCAGAACCAATTTCTCCAAAAATGCGATCATTACCGTCGCCGCCGGATAAGGTGTCGTCATAGTTAACGCCAGTCTCTCTTTCGGTGATGTAATCATCGCGATTGACTTCGGCCTGATTGCTGGATGAAAGGACTTTATATTCATTGCGGCTATCGCCTGCGATGAAGTCATTACCTATGCCGCCAATAATAATATCGCTACCGCTTCCGCCGCTGAGGATGTCATTGCCTGCGCCGCCCAGTATCTCGTCGTCGCCCTCATCTCCTGACACCCAGTCGTCGCCATCGCCTGCGTCAATGTAATCGCTGGAGGAGGCGTCTTCTTTCTCGTAGTTGGGAGATGGGGTTCCCAGGTCGTCATATAGGCGTTGCCCCGAGTTTCCCCAAATCCAGTCATTGCCGTCACCGCCCAGGATATGGTCGCTGCCATGGCCGCCTTCCAGGACGTCTGCGCCAAGGGCTCCGTCCATAAAGTCATCGCCTGCGCGGCCATAGAAAAAGTCGCCGGACTGATAACCGCCATAAAATGCGTCTTGTTTGTCCGTGCCCTCAAAAAAGAAGACATAACCGCTATCGGGCTGGCCTTTTTTCCATTCAAGCAATGGTTTGCCGTTGTGGTCTTTACCGGCGGCGTAATCCCAGAGCCTGGTCGCTGCTTCCGCCCGGAATATGAGGCCGGCCTTGTTGATTTCGGATTGATTGGCGTGATGCTCCCGATCCTTCCAGCGATCACGGATGTAATCTGTATCGGAATCTCCGTTGATGACCGTACCGGTTCCTACTTCGTAAGCCTCAACTGCTGGTGGGGGCGTTTCATCGGCAGGGTCTTTCAACGAAATGCCAAAGTTCAAATCCGGGTCGATGGAATTAAAAAAGCTGATCGTGAGGGAGCCGCCGGAGTCGTCATCCTTCATGGTGATGATCAGCTTGTTGGAATCGGTCAGGACAAACCGGTTGCCGTCCGCGTCTTCGAAGATATTACTGTCAGCCGTCACACGGGTAATTTCGGTGACGATCTTGCCAGGATCGGATGCGTTGGCTTTGAGCAGGATTCGGTTGGCGCCGTTATAGTCGAGCAGGTAGTCTGCGCCATCGCCTTTAGTGTAGACGTAAGTGTCGTCACCCATTCCGCCTTCCAGACGATCATTGCCTGCGCCGCCTTCCAGAGTGTCATGGCCTTCGCCGCCATAAAGCTCGTCGTTGCCGCCTTCGCCCTTCAACGTATCGTCGCCAGCCAAACCAAAGAGCCAGTCGCCGCCAGCGCCGCCTACCAATTCATCGTTGGTCTCTCCGCCTTCGATACTTTCGCCAAACACAACTTCAATCACTTCGTCTGACTTGCCGGGCTCTGACTCCCAAATGCCGCTGAGAGTTTCTTCCATGGCCTTGAGCGTGTCATTCAGCTGCGCCAGGGTTTCATTTCCAGGGAACGCCACTTCCGCGATTTGGAGTGAAGCGGTCAGAGCGCCGTAGTTTTCATAGATTTCGTAAGCTGTGCCAATCCAGGCGAAAGGTCCCCCGAGTAATTTAGCTGCGGCGGAAATAACGCCCTCAATAGCGGCATCTTGGATCAATGATTTAAAGAAGTCTGCCGAAATGCCAAGGTTGGAGTTTTCAACAATGTCTGCAATATCATCAAGAGACAGATCGTTTTCTGTGATTTCGGCTTTTACAATTGCCGACACCGAAAATAGCGTAATTCCTAGCGCTACCTTCCCCACCGCATGGCTGTTTTTATTAATAACCCCCCTGAAACTATTGGTGGAGAAGCCACCAAAGTGGTGAACAACTTTATATCTGCCGGTTTCGGCGTCCAAGACAACCCGCTTGGCGAGCCTGCCTTCGGTTTTTAACCTGTTATCAAACTGAACTGAGTACTCATCGTAGAACAGGTTATCCATGTTCTCCGACACATTTAATTTAGGGTCAATCCTTTTGCTGGGGTCAAGTTCGGGTTGACCGTACTTTGCCAACAGGTCTGGATCGGGGGTTCCTGTTCCGTATCGGTGGTTGTACAAAGGATCATTGGAATTTAGAAAATACTTAATGCCGTCCGCAGTGTCTGAAATAAGCCCCGTGCGAAGATCTTCTTGCAGCAGTGACACATGGTTGAAGGCTTTTCCCGCCAATCCCCTGCGGGCTTCAATAAAATCTGGGTCGGAAACGTCATTATTATATTTCTTTTGAAGCGCAATTACCTGATCACTAAACTCTTTTTGTATGCTCAGAAGCCTGCCTTCTACAAACTTTGAATAAGCGGGGTGGTTTGTGTGCACCGCCGCGAAATTTCCAGGGGTGGACGCATGTTCCAGCGCTATGTCTGCGTTACTTGGCAGAAAAACGCCATTGAAGGGATCGTTCTGATCATACACGAACTCGCCATCGGAGAATGCTTCGATATCTATAAGCATTCTACGAATGTTGTCATTATCCCTGATAATTTCTGACGGTATTAAGTGGTGCGCTTGTGCGTTGCCAGCGGCCCCGTAGGCCGCTTCATTGAATGCCCGCTCTTCCGGGTATTCCTCATAGGCTTTTTTTAACTGTTTCTTAAGCTTGGTTCCGCTACCTGTTAAATCCACATTAGACATGCGCTACTGACTCCCATGTTTTTCCGCTCTTTTCCGTATATTCCTTGATGCCGGTAACCCCGGCGCTTGTTAATGCATTGAAAAGCGTTTCGTTAAAATAAAGCACGTTGTCATTGATACTCTGGCCCCGTGTCATATGCCTCCACATCGGCAATGTCTCAATGTTGCGCCGCAACTCCGGGTTATGTTGTATGGCGGCTATCACTCCCCACTCAAACTCCCCTGTCGCCGGAGTAAAATCCAATCTGTTCAACGGCAAGTCGGATGGTTCGATGGTTACATAGCGCCGCATATTCATGCGGTAGTAGGTTTTATTGGTAATGGGAGCGCCTCGCCCGTCAACCAGATCGGCGGGCCAGAATTGATGACCAAAAGGGTCCACTTCCTCGATAATCGCCTTAACTTTATCCGATACATAGGTAAAGTCCGCCACCCTTATGTCCGGCGCTTCGAAGTCTGGATCTCTTTTGTCGACTTCGATAATCAAATTTATAGCCAAGCGCCACTCGGCCAGAATCGGCGCCTTATAAATCGAACAGTGTTTCCAGTTACGTGGCAGAGGGATTTCTTCAAAGTGTTCATGGTACTCCTGTGGAGAAACCCCCATGTCGGTCCAACAGGGACCGGCGTTGCGGTCATAGCTGTAGGAGGTCGTTCCACTTCCATTCGGTCGGGATAATCGATATATCATATATTTATCCTGGATTATTCTGTCTCAATAATAAAATGTTATCCGACTTAAAACGCACATAGCGATTCTTCGCCCAAACCATACTGGGCGCTATATAAATCCATGCCGGTAATACTTGAGTCGCGAAGCGCGTTAACCAGGGTCTGATTCATATACAAGATACAGCGTGGTTTGAGGTTGAACTTCTCTTCTCCGGCTCGGAAGTGCTGCCAGATGGGCTGCTGCTCCAATTGATCGCGAAGACTGGGCGTATCCAATACGCGACCAATAAAGTCTTCTTCTTCCCTTAATGGAAAGAAATTAAGTTCTTCAGGGTTGGCAATATGTTCAGAAGGCTTGATTGAAAAGAATCGGCGCTGATTGAACCAATAATAATTCTGTTCAGTTTGTATAGGCGCGGATTGAGCGTCTATCCATTGAATGGGAATATATTCATGCTCCATTTCATCTACGGATTCAATGACGGATTTCACTCGCTCTGAAATGAACAAACGGCACTCGGCTCCCCAAATATCCGGCAGGGCTTCGGTTTCTTTTCCTTTGTGAAATCTAAGGCATACACCAGTAGGGCGGCTATCGAATCTTGGTGCTTGATAAAGGCTAACGCCAAGCGTGGTGGGGTTTGTATGCATCAGTTTCATTTTTTCTTCATAGTAGACTGTTCCTACGCCCCATCTCATGGGAGGAAAAATCCCAGGTACTGGGACAGGAAAAGCCTCCAGACGTTCTTGCGTGGCGAGTTTCGATAAAAAGCGATAAATCATGGTGGGTTCCAAACTATTAATATGTGGTTAAACGGACTCCATTTTCATCACCCAGCGGGTTGGGAGTACATCATTAGCCGGAATTTTGCGCATTCTGAACTGCTTGTCCCGCTCGATGCCGATGGTGTTGCCTTCGCTGAACACTGGTCCGTTAGCCAGGATGTAGCCGACCATGCCATACAGGTGCTTGGCGACCTCTGAGGGTTTGCACTGGAAAGGATCGATCTGGATTTCAAATCCGGTTAACGCGTCGAGGCCTTTAGTGATCGCCCCAAACATACTTTTGTCTTTTGAAGACAAAATACGTATTCCAGCCAAGTAAGTTGTGGGCAATCCATACAAGGCGTTGGGGACATCCTTGTTGAAATTCGCCATGGCTTCCCCCGCATCGCGAAGGGCTTGAGCAAACTGCTCATTGTCAGCCAGCACTTCTGAGTTATTCCAGTAGAATGCTAACGGCTTTGCGCGTTGGGCCAGCAGGTCGGCGATTGTCATTACTCGAAGAGCGGAATATATCGCTCGAAGTTGATCGTCGGTTGTATTCAGCGGTGAAATAATCAGGTGCGCTTTATGGTCTTTGATAAGTTGCTCGCCATTCTTTAGGCGATGGCTGGTGCGTAGCGCAACATTGAAAGTGTCAGCTGGAATCGGCTTATCAATGACCATTACCGCAAACGCCATACCTCCCCAGGTAATAACGTAGCCATCTTCGGCATTCTCTGAACCTTGAACCGTTACAGACTGGTTATCCAGCTCTTCCCTAAGGTAAGCCTCCAACTCAGTGACGGAAAGGGTGAAGGGGGAGGCGAGGAGCATCATTTGGATAGCGCCGGGGAAGGCGGGATTTTGGTTTGCGGTTTGGTTGTTCATGATTGACTCGTATTTTCTTTTCCATAAAAAAGAGTAATGCAAGTTCCGTTAGTGTGGGTACAAAACGAAGCCTGCTGACTTATGCATGTTATAACATGATGTAGCGACAGATTTATTCGGTTATAGAGAGCAGTCGTAAGTATTAAGGCGCTAACAGCTCTGCTAGCGGCGGAACTCTTGCACTCTGAATCAGGGGGTATTGCCCAGGATGGTGACGGGAAAAAAGGCTCTGCGGCGGCGGAGATAGGTTGTCTTCATGATTAGTGTGATATTCCCTTAAGGCAGGCGAGAAATAAGGGCGTATTTTACATCTTTCAGGCAGTCCGGCTACTGAAAATTAGGAACAGTTAGGTAACTTTTTATGTGCGCGGCCAAGTGTGAGGGATATGCCCACATAGGCCTGTATCTGTAAGTGTTTTCTTGACCGGAGTGTCCATGTTGCTCCTGCCCACCCATGATAGACACCCTGTTAAGCGAGTAAATCACTCAACAGAGGTGAACTAGGACCAGTCAGAAAACTCCGAACCTTAAACTCCTCCAAAAGAATATTCCGACAATTACAACGCGAAACCCCAGACATCGGCTCATCGACCTGGCGTGAGCCGTGTCCATCGTGACGAGCCTTAGAGCCTGAAAAGATTCTCCAGGAAAGCGGCTACCGGTTGCCTGGCCATAGGCAGGTTGAGCAGGGTGTGGGGCGCATCGGGTATTAATACGACGCTGGCGTTAGCGTGCCCTTTGAAAGCCTCTATACAATTTCCCTTGGCGGACGTATTTCCGAGCCATTCATTGGCGGAAGAGAAGTAAGGGTCGCTGGCGCTGATGACGTTAATGATGGGACGCCCGTCGAGCACAGCGGTGTCGGGAGAAGCCACAAAGTAGTTATTCTCGCAACTCCACGAAAAGATAATTCGTCCTGCGAATGCCTCGCCGCTATAACGGGCTACCGCAACCGATCCTTCACTGGCGCCCGCCAGCGCCAGGCGTTGATTGTCTGCCCAGGGAATCGTTTTCAACGCCTGAACGGCCAGATTGATTTCTGAGCTGCGCAGGGCATGGATTTTCTCGTAGATATCCTTACCGACCGGCGACTTATAAGTCAGTCTATCTGGCAGGGCGAAAGAGTCGGGGGCGAGACTGGCGATTCCCTGGCCAGCCAGCCACTGTTGCCATTGGCCAATAGCTTGCAAACCCAAGCCTGAGGAACCATGCAGGAATACCACCACGGGAACCTTTTTGTCCAAAAGCTTTGGCGCATTTTTTAATAATCCCAGATAGATATCGCCGCCAGTGACGCTGCCAGGCAGCGCTATCTGAGCGTTGCTTATCGCCTTACGGGATGAAGCCGCGTCGTGAGCGCTTGCATGCCCCTTTACTTCTCCCTGTGGTGTTTTGGCTTCCGCCTGCAGGGAAAGGACAGCGTAGGCATATAGCATGGCAAAAAGAAAGCGGGATAGTTTCATGGTGCGGCTCCGATACAAGCTCCAATAGTGACGTCACCACTTTAAAAATCAGCTTGAGTGATGTCTAATGCATTAATTGAGCTGATTAATAATTAAGAGTTATGAATTTATCTCAGCGTCATCTCCAGATGTTCGTTACCACTGCCGCTTATTGTAATGTCTCTCGGGCAAGTGAAATCCTGCACATCAGTCAGCCAGCGTTGACTCGGGCTCTGAAGGAGCTTGAAAGCCAGCTCGGCGTCACCCTGTTTCAGCGCACAACCCGCAGAATTAATCTGACCATGGAAGGTGAAAGGTTTCTGCCGGTCGCCCAGCGGCTTCTCAACGATATGACTGTTGCGATAGATATGGTGCGAGGGGAAGCGACAGGGCAGCAGGGTTCGATTAGTCTGGCGGTGGGGGAGGCATTTGGCTGCACAGTGCTTCCAGCCGTGCTTAAGGTGTTCGCCCAAAGCTATCCAGGGGTGCGTGTCCGGATCATCAATGACAACAGTCAGGGGATTACCCGACGGGTTGATAATAGTGAAGTGGACTTCGGTATCGGCACCCCTGTCGGAAACACGGGAGCATTGTTGTGCACCCCGTTGTTAAGCGCTCCTCTGGGGTTGCTTGCCGATCCCTCCCAGTACAAGCTTGGGACTGACGTGGATGTAAGTGATCTGGCCAGCCTGCCTTTGCTTAAGGAAAGTAACGATACCAGTATTCATCATTTGCTTAGCGTCAATGGCTCGGATGTTGTGGCATGGATGAGTATCGGAATTGAGGTTTCGAGTCTGGCTCAACAGCTGGCATTGGCCCGGTCTGGAGTCGGCGTCGCTGTGCTGTCTGCTTTAGGGGCGTCGCACTATGACGCTGTATCCATGAAGTTCTCCCAACTTAAGCCAGAGATAAACAGGAAAGTCTTCCTCATGCAACGCAGGGACAGAGTGTTATCTCCTTCTTCCCGAGCTTTATTGGCGACGATCTTTGAGCATATGCATTCAGTACCTTTGCATCCATGTGTGTTGGTTTATGATTGTCACTCATCGAAATGATACATCCCAGAATTAAGCACATCCAAGGCTTCAATTGCTTCAGACTTAACCCAATTTTTCTTCTCATTGTCTTCAATTGCCAGCGGTTTAAGGCGGCAGGTCTGATATTCTGTTTCGAGGAGGTGTTTTTCGCCATTCAGATATAAGAGAACTCTGATTACACCAAACCCATAAATGATTTCTACAACATAATGGTTTCTTGTCGTGTCTATTACCCAGGAGTTGAGGTGACAGACGACTCCATAGGACGTTTCATATTCAAAACTTATTCCAGGTGTTGTACCTGCGGAAGTGGCCAAATGAGAGAGGCGTTCTGGCAAATCTTCGTTGAGGTCATTTTGAATTCTTATGCAGTCTGTTGGTGTGAGGTCATATAAGTGGTAAGTCATAGTATTGGGTATGGCGCTTTGATCGGGTTTTAGCAAATCTACCCTAATGACGAGTTGTCACTAGGATTTCCTCTTTGAAGGAGGGGGTTATAGCGTAGGTAATGGTTCCATCGCCAAATTGGCCATAAACCGAGATGGCTGCTTTAGCATGATAAATTATTTCACTAATATACTCTGACTCAGGAAGATGGCCTTCCTTGAAGTTAAATGTGCTGAGAAAATTTCGCCTTTCCAGTATGTAAGCCTTACTGTTAAAGAAAAATAAATAAGATTTTATGCCAGTGTATAGAGGGAAAGGTATACTTATAAGGTAGCTGTTGATTTTTCTGTCAAATACCCAGTTTTGAGGGAATGTATTCGCTTTTTGGGAATAGCTGAACCTTTCTAATACCCACTTGATATCGGAAATATCGTTCAGTACCTTTTCTTGCGCACAATGAGTTGCTTTATCGAGGGTGTAAGTCATTTTATCGATGTCTTTAATGATTCAGCTTCGCCCCACAGTTAAAACAACTTATCGCCCTGGCGCTGACTTTTCGTCCACATTCGTTGCAAACCACGGTCGCTTTGCCGGATGTGGTTTGGGATTTCTTTTCAACTTCCGCCAGTTTGGCTTTTAGTCTGGCGCTGGAGCAGCCGTCTTCTTCCATGATTTCCCACATGGCCTGACAGAGGTGGGATAGTTTTTCCACTTTTTTCTCTAACAGGCGCACGTCTACGGCGATGCCTTCCGCCCTGGTTTTGGCATTGCGCGCTTCGCCATGGGCTCGGGAGATTTTGAAGTTTTGAAAAAGGTCATAGAGGTTCATGGGGAGTTCCAACTGCCTGTCACTACTGTTTTGCTAACGATTATTGGGTCGCGGAGGCGAACAGGTTCGCGGCGTTAGGGAAGTTGTTGAATAAGGCGCCGTTTTTGTTGATGGGATGTTCGTCCATGGGGGTATCCGGATAGTCCTGTTGCTGGGCGATTGTGTTCCCGGCGAGGAGCCGGTTCGCTGATAGGGCGCTATCTTACTCATTATGAGTCTCTAATCCCACTTCCTGTAGGCGTTCTTGTTCTCTCATCCTGCAAAGACTGGCGCAGTAGCGCCCCAGTCTGGGTGAAAAATCACCCAGTGCGGGTCGGCGTCACTCCATTGCTGATTCTGGCTTGGTGAGCTCGAAGAAAGGTGGAGCAATTTATTGGTGACTGACTGGTTCTTGCGGGTCGGAATAGACCCGCTTTTCTTCCCAAATCTTTGCTTGGATTAAACGTGAAACGCGTGTGTCGCCCGGCGCGTTCGGACGTTGCTGATTGTCTGGAAAAGTGGAATGAAGCTTGCTCACGCATAGCTCACCGAAATCAATGATCGTATGCGCAAGAATTCAGCGGATCGAATCTATAACAATGAAGAACCACGTGCGTATCAAATTGCGGCGGCCGGTGGCGGCGCTGGAGGATCTGCCTCATTGGCAGCAGTTGCTGAGCAATCGGCGGCTGGAGCATGAGCGTTTTCTGCCGGACGTTGATCGTATCTTTCATCGGCATCGACTGTCCTTTTTCGCCACACGGGAATATCAGCCCGCCGGGCCGAACTGGTCTGAAGACGAGGTCGCCAGCGGCTTGAACCGCGTCTATCGGTTGGTCCTGTCTCGCGACGGGGATATTCCTCCCGACATGATCGCGGAAATTCGTCTGCTGCCGGAGGTGGAGGAAGCCGCGCCCGGCGATATCGGGCAAATGGAGCTGAATCCACGCAGCGCAGCCATGAGCGCGCGCACTGACCGCGCCTCGCGGGAGGCCATATTCCTGGAAGAGGCGCAGGCGTTCAGCCAGGGCGACAGCGATATTGTGGTGGCGGTATTGGATACCGGCGTTGAGCTGGATCATCCCGAATTGCGCCAGGCTATCCGCGGGGGTTATGACTTCGTCAACATTCTCGACGGCGCCAGTGAGTTTATCGGCGACTATATCGACGCGGACGCCATCGCCGATGACGAAGTCGGCCACGGCACCCATGTGGCGGGCATTATCGTGGGTAAAGGGCAGGGCATGCCGGGCGGTGTGGCGCCCCGTTGCAAACTGATCCCCGTGCGAGTGCTGGCCGCCATGGAAAAACAGGGACGTCGGGTCGGCGCCGGGCTCATCGAAAATATTAACGCTGGCGTTAAATATGCGGTGGATCAAGGCGCGCATGTGATCAACATGTCATTAGGCGTAAGACATGAGGGCGGCGGCCTACCTCACCAGGAAGTTATCGACTACGCTTATCGGAAAGGAGTCACCATCGTGGCGGCGTCCGGCAACGACGGGTTACAGGAAATGTATTACCCCGGCGCATTTGAAACAGTCATCGCTGTCGGCGCAATGGACGCGCAAGGGCAAGTTGCGGACTTTTCCACCTACGGAGACCAGGTCTCCTTTATCGCTCCCGGCGTTGACGTCTACAGCGCTTATCTGGACAACGAATACGCGTTTTCAACCGGCACCTCCCACGCCGCGCCCTTCGTAACCGGCGCCGTGGCGTTGCTGAAATCCTATGCCCGCAAAGCCGGACGCACCCTGTCCGACGGGCAGATCAAACATATCCTCAAGCACACCAGCGACAAAATCGACAATCGCTTCAAACACCGCAAAGCCGGATACGGGAGACTGAATCTGGCGGATGCGATGCGTTATCTCGAGTTCAAGCTTGGCCAAAGGAGAGAACGATATGGCTACCACTGAAGAGAAGAAAGAGTCCTCCGCCCGCTCTGCGGCGGGAACCACCGTCACGGCGTCGTCCGCTCTCGACTTCGGCGACTTGAAGAATGAGTGGAGCAAACTGCTGGAGAAGCAACGGCCGGACGCGGAGAGCAATCTGCTCAAGGTGAATGTCCGCGCCAGCAAGATCGACCCCCTGGCGGAGGCGGCGCTCAGCAAGGTGAAAGAAGCGTATTCCACCAATGAGAACACGCTGCGCAAGCTCATCACCCGCAAGGGCTGGGCGACGGAGCTGGACCGGGTGATCAAACGCATCAACAGCCTGCGCATCAGCGAAAGCAAACGCGTGGTGTTGGCGGCGGTGTATCCGGCGTTGCTGAACAAGTTGCTGAGTTGCAGCGGCGCGGACGAGGAAGTGAAGGACGAAATGGGATTCACCGATTCGGTGTTGTTCGAGTTGGAGCGGGAAGACGGCCCCCTCGACCGATTCGCCCAGGAGGTGGTGAAACTGGTGGGGGCCAAGCACCGCATCAATTTTGCCGAAGACAATGTATTGTGCGACCTGATTGCGCATCAGGTTCGCGCCGGCCTGTAATCAGCGAACGGGACGTCAACCATGCCTAGCAACACAAAAATCTCGCTTAACCCCGGCGCCTTGGAGGCCGCGGTCTTAAAACTGATTAATTCGGTGAACGAGCAGGGGCAGTTGCCGGCGTTGCTCGAAATCTACATCGAGAGCAACGAGATCGAGAAGTCCCGGTTCACGCCGGAAGTCAAAGCGGCGATGATCGATTACCTGCTGGATCGCGGCGTACAGATCGACGACATCGACAAGCTCAAAAAGGGCGGCTACGACGAACATTTCGCGCTCGCCTATGACTATGCCCTGAGCACTGCCGGCGGCGAGGACGATCCGCTGGACGCGGCGCGGCGTAAAGGCGGCGGACGCGGTTTCGGACAATGGGACTTCACGGTCGATCACTTTGATGATGTGGAAGAGCAGGGCGTCGTCAAAGAGAATATTCTGGCGGCGGGCGCATTGGATTACATCTTCGAGTTTGGCGAACGCCTGGGCGTATTCCGCCTGGTGGATGCGTTGGTGTTGAACTGGGCCGCAGGCTCCATCGATGTGGTGGAAGGTCCGGCGGCCGCCCGGTTATACCGTTACTGGAAGCTGCGGGAAGAGCGCGCCTCGCTCGACGAACGCGGCATGGTATTTCGTCGGGTGTTGAACAAGGGCTCCACCGAAGTGCTGTCGCGCATGGTGGTCAACGAACCTTTCCCCTTGTTGTGGCGCAATTTGATGGCGGAAGTGGCGGAATACATCGACAAGACCGAAAAAGTCGACGACGGCGCCGGGGAGTTCTCTCCCGTGTCCCGCTCACGCATCTATCAGGCTACCCGTGAGCTGCAATACAACCTGACGGAATACTGCACCGGCATGGCCCACGTGCAGGCGCGGGAATTCTATGCGCAACTGCAGGAGTGCTTCGAAATCCTGAAGGATGACGAAATCATGTCCTACTTCGGCGGCAATCGCCGTAAGAGCCTGTGGACGGTGATCGAACGGCTGTCCAAGGAAGAATTTGGCGCATCCCCCAATATCGCTGCGCATCGCTCTCTGGCGGTGGACGGCAACCGCATCTTCCAGTGGATCGCCAACTTCAATGAAGCGGCGGTGCGGCAGGAGGATTTCATCGCCTTCCTGCAGGCGGCCGAATCCTACATCCTCAACTTCACCTCCGCATCGGATCAGGAAATAGATGAGTTTGCAGAAGAGGATGATTTCGAATTCGCCGACGAGGATGACGATTTCTAACCCAGGCCAACAGGGAGCCCAGTCGCATGAGTGAACAGGCTATCAAAGACATTGCAAGAGAATATACGCGCAGGACTTTGGCCCAGTCGGCCACATTTCACCAGTTGGGGGTTGAAGACCAAAAGGCCTTGTATCTGGACGTTTATCGGCAGAACTACCAGCAACTGGCGCAGAACGCCAATGGCGGCGCGCATCATCCTGCGCCCTATGGGCGTCAGCAGAGTCTGCCGAGTCAGGCCATGGCGGGACCCAAAAAAGCCAGCGATATGATCGACGACGATCGCCATAAGAACGAACGCATTGATCAGGCTGGCGAACAGGCGGGCGGCTTTATTGACGAGGTGGATTTTCCCGGCTTCGTTAAAGATCTGCTCAAAGGGGTGTTCGACGCCAATCTGGAAGTCACCCTGGCGCAGATGGAGTCGTATCAGAAGCTGTTGAAGGCGGCGACTCAGTCGGTATCCAAGTTCATCAACGCCATCGACGACTCCGCTTCCTTCGGCTATCTGGCGGAGAACAACAGCGATGAATTCGGTTTGGACTTCAGCGATGAAGAAAACGCCGACGGCTCGCGCAAAGTGGTGCTGACCGACAGGAACGGCGATCCAGTGGACCTGGGTGATAATCAGGTCAAAGCCCGCATCATGGACGCCAAGATTCAAATGGCGAAAGAACAGCGCGCCATGCTGCGGGAAACCATTTTGATGGGCATCACCCGTCTGGTGGTGGAGCGCGGCAACGTGAAGGCGTCCGTGCTGTTCGACATCAAGGCGACTGAGCAGGTGCAAAAGGCGGACAAGGCGGCGTTGCAGGAGCTCAAGTCCTCCAGCAACAGTGTCAGCGCCAGCGGCGGCCTGATTGGCGCTATCTTCGGCGGACCCAAGGGCGGCCATACTTCCAGCACGCGCAAAACCAAAATCTCCGTGGCCAGCGCCAAGAGCGTGGCGAATACGGAGCTGGCGGCGAAAGTGGCGGGCTCGGTGGATATCACCTTCAAATCCGACTACTTCAAACTGGATAACTTCGCCGCGCTGTATCAGGGCGGCAATGACGGCGGCGCCCGCCTTGGTCCCTCGCAGCAGGTGGCTGCGCAACCGGGTGCGGCGCCGGCAGCCGTTCCGCCAGCGCCGGTAGCGGGAAGATAAACCGTGGCGCTGGCGCTGATCCTGGCGATACAGCCCGGACCCGAAGGCGTCGCAGTGCGGTTCGACATTGGTCATAACCGTTATCTGCGTTGGAGCCTGGGGGAGGGTGAGAGCGAGACCGCCAACGGACTGCCGCGACTGACCGGCGCGGCCGGGCGCTCCAGCCTGATTGGTCCGTTGCGGCCGGAGGCGAGGGGGCGCGGCGAGTTCGTGATCCCCCGCGCCATGCTGTCGCGGGAGAAGCGCGCGCTGCAAATCACCAGCTACCGGGATGACAACGGCGCCGGTCCCGCTATCTCTGCGGTGGAAACCTTGCCGGTCTCCCTGCTCAGTGATCTGGGCGGCGAGCCGCCGCCACCGGCGGGATTAGCGTTAGGGGCGACACAGGCAAACAGAAAGGACAGCATCATGACAGCCGTATCCCCTGCATATCAAAGACAGACAGCCATGGCGCGGCAAGTGGACAACGCGCCTTTTCATCTACGGGAAAGGCGTTTGAGCCGACCAATGTTCATCGATGCGATTGTGGGCGCGCTGCCCAGCCTGTTGCCTATGCTGGCGCCGGCGATCGGCTCTTTACTGGCTGGCGTGGCGCCGGCAGTGGGACAAGTGGCGGGACAGGTGGTGCGCAGCGTATCCGGCGGCGCGCCGCGTGCGGACGCCGGAACCCAGACCGCGGTGGCGCAAATCGCCAATCTGGCGGAACAGGCTCTGCGTGCGGCGGGTCCTGCCTCGCAACAAATACTCACTCCCGAAAACATGCGCCAGATCATGCAATTGATTCAGGCCGGCGCCGCAGCGCAAGGCGGTGCGACCGCCCGCGCCCGCGCGCTCTCGATGCGCGGACCCCGCCGTCGTCATCTCAGTCTGGCGCGCTCTCAATACAGTCAGGCTCAAGTCGCTCCGGCGTTACTGGCGGCGCTGCCTGCATTGATGCCTTTACTGCAACAGGTGCTGAGTCCGCAGACGGTGCAGAGCATCATCGACGCGCCGCAGCGCATGACCGGCCAGATCATCAACGGCATCACCGACTTCGCCCGCCTGGGGTTACAGGCCGACCAGCAACTGCAGGAACATCTGCGCGCGCTCAATCCGGGAGTGGACGATCCTGCGCTGCATCAATTGCTGGCGGGACTGAGTCTGGGTATGACCGCTCGCCGCGGGCGCGACTACAAGCGCGTCCGCAGTGTGCGCCTGATGCTCGATCATGCGCCAACGCAAGTGGTGTTCGGGCGGGAAGTGTCTCTGTATCAACAAGGCGCGCCCCTGCAATTTCCAGTATCGCTGGAAACGCCGCAACCTATTCGCGACGCTGAGCTGATGTTGCAGATCAAACAGGCGGACGATTTGCGTATTGTGCATGAGGACGCCGAACCTGTTGGCGATGTCAGTTCCGGCCCGCTGGAGATCATTCCCCGCATAGAAGGGGACGTCTCGGCGCGTTTGTCGCCGCAGAAAGATTATATCGTCGTGCTCACCCTGATCTGGCGCAACAGCAAGGGGCAGAGCCGGGGAACCTCTGTGCAGCACAGCGTCAGTGTGATGGGAGACTATCGTTTTGACAGGGTGGAGGAAACCGGTGAACTCATCCCTCTGAGCGACAGGGAAACCTATCGGGATTACTGGCATCGCCTGTGGGAGGCTCCGTTTGACAGCGACACGCGGCGAGTGGATATCCAAAGCAGGTACTTCCTGACCCTCAATCCGGAGCGCAATCGCAACGCACGACTCGATTCGGACGTGCGCACGGAACAGGAAGGACCGCGAGCCACTATCCGTTTACGCAGCGGTTATGAATACAGCCTGTATGCGCTGAACCACCTGATGACGCGACTGGCGCCGGATCAGCAAGCGCTGAGCGATGCGGCGCTGGAGGCGCTCAACGGCGCGGACTTTGTCGAGCGTTTTAATCAGGCGGCGCAGCATCAGGGGCAAATCCGCGGACGTCCCGGCGAGTCCGCCGCATTGTGGGCGTTTCCCGTTTTCAAGATGCAGACCCTGGTGATGGTGCGGGCGGGAAATGTGGATGAAAACGGCGTAATCAGCGGCCTGTCGGAAGAGCGCATACGCTTCCCCATGCCCGCCATGGTGCATTTTGTCGGAGTGAAACAAGCATGAAGAACAACAATTCCCGGCCGCGCCCCCGGCTTGGCCCCAGCTCGTTCTCCGAGCGCGATATCGCGGATCAGTTCCAGGGGCTGGAAGTGGAGTTCAACGACAAAGTGACGTTGTTTCCTGTGCAAGTGGAGCGAAATACGCCGCCGCAGCGCAGGCGTTCACTAAGAAGCAGTCTGCATTAAGGCGGGAACTTAATGGCCATGAATGACGCAATGACCCCGGACCCGAATGTGGCGGCCATTACTCCAGAGGAGACTCGGGAGTCCTGGCTGGAGCCCGATCAGCAGGGATTGGTTGAGGAAGACCGCTTTCCTGGTCTGGCGGACATGCTGGAGGACTTTCTCACGCCGCAACTGGCGCTGGATATCGACCCGGCCCAGCCGGATCAACTGTTGGGTTTGTATGTCGAGCGTCTGGCGCTGGATCTGCCCATTGAGTTGCAGCCGCGACGGGATGAGCATGGCGTTCTGACTGTGGGGGTAGCGCCGCCGACCCAATGGATCGAAACCAGCGTGCAACCGGTGTTGCACAGACTGCGGGTCACTCTGGAGTTGAACGACGATGACGACGCGTGAAAGCAAATCCTGGAATCTGGAGCAGTTTCTGGACTCGCTGATCCTGGAGCTGGATAAAGCGCAGGACACACTATCCCTGAAGGGGCTGACGCGCAAGCTGACCTATACCGTAAAAGATGTGGCTCTGGATCTGAATATCTTTCCGGTGCTGGAGGACGGCAAGGTGAAGTTCCAGATGGTGAAACCCGGCGAGACCGGCGGCTCGCGGATTTCCTTTCAACTAGGCTCCATCACCGACCGGCAAATTCGCGAAAACGTAAACGAGCCGCCCAGCAAGGATGATCTGCAATTGGACACGCTGGAAGAGATGGACGAGGAAGTGAAGAACAGTCTACGTAAAGTCGGCGTCACCTCAACCCGGGATTTGGACAAGCTGAGCCGGCGCAATATCAATATTGAGAATGTGGTGAAGGATAAAACCGGCGGTGAAAAAAGCCTGGACTATTCCGATCTCGCCAATCTGATCAACAAGGCGCGGCGGCGCAAATTGTCGCCGCAACTGTCGACGTTGAGCGCCAAAGAGCAGGAGGAAGCGGTGGAGCTTACCTTGCGCGGCAGTAACTTTGTCTTGCAGCAAAGCGCCAGCTATCCGGCCGCCATGGTTAACAACCAGAAAGCCGAAGTTCTGCATGCGGACGCCGGCGAGTTGCGACTGAAAGTGCCGCGGCAGGCGCTTAAAGATGGCGACAATGCTCTGGCCATCGCCCTGGACCCTTATGCGGTGATGCAATTGAATCTGCAGTCCTGAGGATAAGGTTTCGTTCAGAGGAAAAAGACTAACGGAGGCGCGGTAGCGATACCCGCCAAACAAATATTGACTGGATAAGAACCATCGGAGAGGACGCCTCTATGGGACGAAGTCTGCGATCACTGGAGCAATCGCTGGCGCGGGACGCCCGTCCTGAACGCAGCGACGCCAGAGGACTCAAACGTGAAGACCTACGACGGGGAGCGGGCATGTCTGCGTCGCCTCCTGGGTATCGGGAGCAAATCGAGGTCGTGCGCGGTCAACGCGTCGCCCAGCCGACCCGGAGCCTCAGGGCGCTGGAGGATCGCGTGCTGGGACGTCGGCCTTCAGCGCCCGCGATGACGGAGAAGCCGCCGCAACGCACCATGTTGCGGATGGATCAGGAGCAGGCGCCATCGCTGCCTGCGCCCGCACTGGAACAGCCCCCCTTCGCGCCAGCGGCGCAGTCCTGGAGCGCTTCGCAAAGTTATCAGCCCAATTACCAGACAAGCTATCAAACAAGCTACCAGGCAAGCCATCAGACAGGCTATCCGCAACCGGCGGCGGGCTCTCTGGCCTACGCCCCTGAATTCTCCGCGCCAGATACGGGACGCTTCCGGGTGGAGCCTTTTGAAGAGCCGCAGGCGGTATCGCAAAGTCGCGCACTGAGCGGCCCCACTTCGCCGGACGACTTATTTCGGCCTGACCCCGCTGTAGCGTCGCCCGCGCCTTCCAATACCACGCCCACCTACGCGCCAACGTCCCAGCCAAGTTTACGGACGGAATCGCCCAACGGCGGTCAAGCAGCGCCTCCTGCTTTAGTCAGTCGGCAGGAGGAAGAGGATGACCTTAACTGGCTGGCGGACTCGCAACCGCAGCGGGTGACGGCGGCGAGCAAACAGGCGCTGGATGCGGGACTGGCGCTGGCGAAAGACGATTTCGAACGGGATCTGGCCGCGATTCTTGGGCATTCGGCGCCCG
Organism: Hahella sp. KA22; assembly: GCF_004135205.1. NCBI lineage: Bacteria > Pseudomonadati > Pseudomonadota > Gammaproteobacteria > Oceanospirillales > Hahellaceae > Hahella > Hahella sp. KA22. The sequence goes on from NZ_CP035490.1 coordinate 3,471,029, forward strand.
CCGCGTCTGGGGCCGCCGAGCCGCCGTTGGCTTCACCGGCGCAACCCGCACCGCCTCAGACGCCAAATATGGCGGGGACGCCACAAAGCGAGGATCAGGCGCCCGCTCGTCCTACGCATGATATTTTCGATCAGATGGGGCTGGCCATGCGTTATGCGAACAGCTTCGATTTGGGCGCTGTGCCCTTGAAGGAGCGTTTTGATCAGTTTGAGAGAGAGCTGCAGGAAACGCCTTCGCAGCCCCCGCAACCGTCGGCGCCGCCGACTGTGCAAAGTCCATTCGTGGACCCCATGAATCTGGATGAGTTTGATCTGGTGGCGGAACTGGCGGAGATCGGCGCTGAGCGTCCATCGCAGGCCCCCATCATGGAAACCGAAACAGACAACAAGGCAAACCGCACTGAAGAAACAGCAGGTGACGACAATGAGCAACCGACTGGCTGATCTGGAACAAACACTGGCGCCGCGCGCGCCCGCTCGCTCCAAACCCAACAAGCAACAGAAAATGCGTAGCGCGCTGGATCGTATGCAGCAGCCACAACCCACTCCGCAAGCGCCCAGCGCGCCGCCTGTGGGGCAGGGGCTCAGCGCCCGTGTGTCGCGTTGGCCGGGGCGGGGACGTCACGCCGCGCGCAGCTTTTCAGCCATCAGCTATGACGTGCCCGGTAATTTCTGGGTCATGGCGCAGCCCTCCGGGATGACCTGTTGGGCGACGGTCTTCACCATGCTGAAGAGTTGGCGTTCGCAGCGTCAGTTGACCATTGAGCAGGCGCTGGCGACGGTGGGCGAGCGCTGGGTGAATATATTCCGCGCCAATGGCGGTCTGGCTGGTGACGATAAACCCACTTTTATATCCACCTCCGGTCTGGTGGCGGAGCCGCCGCAAAGCTATAGCCTGGAGGGCTGGGAAGGTCTTTTACGCAACTACGGACCGGTGTGGGTGACTACCGACGAAGCCCCAGGGGAACCCTGGGCGATACACGCCCGTATCATCACTGGCATTCACGGCGATGGCACGCCGGAAAACACCAAGTTCAAGATTGTCGATCCGGCGGGCGGCAGACGCTATGAAGAATCCATCGCCGTGTTCATTCCCAAGTACGAAGAAGAAGTGCGCCGCACCGGTTATATGCGCATTCAGGTCGTGCATTGGCAGGCGGACGCGGTGAGCGAACAGCGGGCGATGTCCTACGGTCGCAGTCTTCCAGCTCCGTCCCGCAGTTTCAGTGCTCCAGCGGCTTTTGGGCACAGCCGCGCTTTTGACTATACCGACGCGCTGGCTGCGCACCGGCAGGCGATGGCGATGAATCAGTCCTTTGATGTGCGTTATAACGTGCAGCTGGTGCCGCAACAAACCGGCTTCTCCTGCTGGGCGGCGGGATTCGCCATGATTGTGGGCTGGCGCGAGCAAATAAGCATTGATCCCTCTGAAATCGCCAGAGCGGTGGGCTATTGGTCGCAGTATCAGAACGGCCTGCATCCCGAGGATCTGCGGGTGATGAATGTGTGGGGCTTCACCCCAGAAGCGCCGCAATCCTACATGATCGAAGCTTTCGTCGATCTGCTGCGCAATTATGGACCGCTATGGATCGCCACGGCGGAGCCCGGCCCGCATATCCGAGTGATCACCGGCATCCATGGCGACGGCACGCCGGACGGCACGATTCTGCATATCAATGATCCCTGGGAGCAGGGCATGAGCAGCTTCCGTCCATCCAATCGCGGTTCTCAATACACGGAAACCTATCGCCAGTTTGAGCAGAAACAGGCCACCCTGGCGGGCCAGGAGATGAGCTACAAAGCGCCCATCTACATCGCCCACTTGCCCAGTCTGCCAGACTGGATGCGTAATCCGGCGGCGCAGAGTTTCTCCGCCTACGTGGGCCACTCCATCGCCATGGAAGCGCCCAGCAATCCCGCCAATTATCGGTTGCTTACCTCTGGAACCTGGAACAGCAATACTTCGTTGCGCGTGCAGGGCGGGCAGGGCATGTGGTTCAAAATCCGCAACGCCAACGTGCTGGGAACCACCATCACCATTACCGATCAGGCGGGGCAGACCAAACAGTCCATCATCCTGCCGGCCTCCAGCGTCGAATTCGTCTTCGCCATCTTCGGCTCAGAACCCATGGGCTGGCGCTTCGACATCTCCACCAACAGCGACGCCTTCATCGTCACCTGGGAACTCTGGAGCACCTGGGTTCCTGGTATGCCGCCGAATGGGTGATTGTGTAAGTATTAAGGGGAAATCTGAATACGTATGCTTGCATTTCTCTTGGGGGCGTTAATTACGATCTTGCTTGGCAGAGTTACTGCGTATCTGGTGAGTAGGGTTGGAAAGGAAATAAGACATAGCAACCAAGAATTGAGTGTAAACGAGGACTGGCGGAGGTTTATAGGAGGAAATGAAGGGGGCTATATTTTAGGATGCCTTGAGCGAATCTTATTTTATTGTGTGCTATGGGATGATAAGCCAATAGTCGTGGGGGGCTGGCTTGCTTTCAAAGTTGCCTCAAAATGGCAGGTCTGGGCTAACGTGATATCGCTTCCGGAAAGCATAGATGGGCTTAGTGATATTGATCTGAAAGTTGCCAAAAGAATTTGGGGAAATGAACTTATGGCAACTTTCTTAGTGGGTACTTTATCCAATCTTGTCATAGCATTATTAGGTGTTAAAGCAGGTAAGTCATTCCAAGATATAGTTATCTCTATTGTTGAATTTATTGTTTCACTCTTTACGTAGTTTCATTTATACCAAGGTAAGTGTGATGTCTGGAAACACTGTCCGCCTCCACCGCGTATTGCGTACGACGTCGGAAAAATCTATCGCGCTTTTCTTGATCCGGATGCGATGGCCAGATGGCTGTCGCCGAATGGGTTTGTCGGTAAGGTGCATATCACTCAGGAGAACATACCGGAAATGATCCCCTTGGAAGCTTGCTACCTGGGCTGGCAGGAGTCTTTGGAACACTTGGCGAAACTGGTGGAGCCTGAGATACCGGATTGACCTGGAGTCCTCGCGCTTGAGGGTTCCTTTTCCACGAATTTGTCCGATATAGTGAATTCCAATCCGCGCAGCTTGTGTCGCGCATAAAGAACTCACTCAAGGAATCTCTATGTCGGAAAAGATGAAAATGCTGGCGGGTCAGCTCTATGACCCGACTGATCCTGAACTGGTGGAAATGCGCCTGAGCGCGCGTTTGCTGACGGAGCAACTGAATTCCATCAGCGCGGTAGAGCCGGATGCGCGCAGGCGTCTGGTCAAAGAGCTGTTTGGGACCACTGGAGAGAACATTTTCATCGAGTCTTCTTTCAACTGTGACTACGGTCGCCATATCCATGTGGGTGAAAACTTCTACGCCAACTTTGGTTGCGTCATTCTGGATGTGGCGGAGGTGCGTATTGGCGACAACTGTCTGATTGCGCCCCAAGTGGGCATCTATACCGCCACCCATCCTATCGATCCCGTGGAGCGCAACAGCGGCAAAGAATTCGCCTTGCCCGTCACTATCGGCCACAACTGCTGGATCGGCGGACATGCGACGATCAATCCGGGCGTCACCTTGGGGGATAACGTAGTCATCGCCTCTGGCGCGGTGGTGACCAAAAGCTTTGGGAATAATGTGGTGATCGCGGGAAATCCGGCTAGAGTGATAAGAGACATACCGTAGGTTCGTGGCCAAGCCCGGACCCCATACGGTAAGAACAACATGCGCCGCAAAGGCGTTGGCGCCGGAGGGGGAATATTATGCTGGAATTGAATCGGGAACGATGGGCGCAGTTATCGCATGCATTCGGCGAGGCGGGAGATATTCCGGACATGCTGCGAGAGCTGGCGAAAATGCCGCCGTCGGATACCTTTGAATCAGAACCCTATTTCTCGCTTTGGAATGCGCTCTGTCATCAGGGGGACGTTTATACCGCATCCTATGCGGCGGTTCCTCATATCGTCGATATCCTGAGCCGGAATCCCCAGGAAGCGCCGATAGACTTCTTTCTGTTGCCCGTATCAATAGAAATCACCCGGCTTCATGGTCATGGGCCTGATTTGTCGGCGGAACTGGAGGAGGGCTATCACAACGCCATCGCCATGTTGCCGGGCCTCGCCGCCAAGGCGAAACCGAAAGATGAAGTCGGCGTGAGAGTGTTGGCTGCTGTAATGGCGGTTGTACATGGTGAGGCTGCAATGGCGGAAGCGATAATGGAACTAAGTCCGGAAGTCATTGAAGATTTTATGGAAGAGATATAGCAGGCTTTTATTGGTGATGAGTTTCTTTTTCAATATATATTTCTACTTTTCATATTTGATTCATTTTTGAGACAGGTCGACATTTAGGTTTAAATAGCGAAAAAGCAGAGACGAATATCATCGAATCTGCTTTTTCTTTCTTATAGATCCTGTCTGGATCTAATCATTAATCCAGCCAGTAAATGTCTTGTACTGTGATTAAAGTACCTGCTTGAGAGTTCATGGAACCTTCGCGCAGATACACTTTCTCACCCACGATTTCCACCCACAGACCGTCCAGCTTCATCGCGTCTTGCTGGTTGATGCTGAAGTTCAGCAGGTAGTTACCGCCTTCTGGCGTACGCAGGCTGATATCGGCGAAACGAATGTCTTTAGCAGGCTTGGTGACGACTAGTTTGCCGCTCAGCGTGACGATGTTTGGCGTTACGTCAGTCACGCAGGCGCCGCTTTCTTCAGAGTAAACGCGGCCTTCGTCACAAGAGCAGTGGCTGGGAGCGCCCCATGCGCCCAGATCACGGGTGCAGACCTGAGGATAGCGGCCTTGTCTGCCAAGGTCGTTGTAAGCAGTTTGAGTCAGACAGGTGCCGGTGACTTCGCTGTACACCTCGTCTTCAGGGCACTGGCAGATACTGGCGTTGCCCCAGACGTTGATATCCATGGTGCAGATCAACGCATCGGTTTTACCTTCCGCAAACGCGGGCAGAGTGAAAATACAAAGACATGAAAGCAGAGCCAGTTTAATTAATCTCATTGTTACCTCTAACCTGTAATTTTAATTTCCATATATTGAAATATTTTGGCAATAAATGAGCAGAATATAGTCTGACCAGAACAGGAGTTAGAATATATAAAACTCATTGACTGCAACGGCGCGCATTGTAAGAAGGGAAAATAAATCCGCCTATCGTATTTTCTACGAGTCGCTGAAAATAAATGACGAAAAATTAAAAATATGCGGTTATATAAAAGGCGATTTGATGCGAATCAATTATGAAAAACGATATGTGGTAATTATGTAAGTGTATCGGTATTAACGTATTGTATATAGGGGTTTAAATATTGATTTGCGTAAGTGTATCAAAGGGAGTGCGGCGCTCTGTACGAGCGCCGGAAAGGAGTCTTTATTGTCCTGCAACGCCAATAACGGATTTGCCATTGCATTGGGCTCCGCCAGCGCCACAGGTCAAGTTCATGTCGGTCTGGTCATAAACCATTCCGAACAGAATTTGACTATTACCGAGGGGAGAGGCCGCAGCGATATGGGCTGACTGGGCGGCGCTGAATTCTGTGAATCTCAGCTTTTTCGCCGCGTTTGTAACTTGCAGCAACAGGCCGGCCGTGACGCCGTTAGCCGAGCTTGTTGAACCGGCAAACAGAAATTTACCAATATCCAGCGCCTGGAAATCGACGGCCGCCTCGTCCTGTTTATGGTCGATTAATTTGTAGTTATGCAGGTTTCCGTCTGATGCGAACTCAGCTAAAAAGAAGTCTCTTTCAATGCCCCCGCCTGGTTTTTGCACGGCGGCGTCGCCGCCAATCCAAATTTCGCCATTCTGCACGACAACTCCACCCAAAGATTCGTCAAACTGTTTATCCAGCAGCAGTGTATCCAGATAGTGGCCCTGGGTGGTCAACAGCGTGACGGCGATGTCTTCATCATTGTCGCCTTCATTGAGGTTGCTCTGTTGCAGCATACGGCCAAAGTGCTGCTCATAGACGGGTATGAAGGCGTCCTTGGTCTCAAAGGCGACGGCGATGCGATCATCTCCTTCCGAGACCGCTATCCTGGCGAGAAGCGGTCTGACTCTGCGCCACATCGCGAAATGGGTGGGCATAACCTGATGATCCCAGGACTGGGATAAGTTCAGGTTCATGGCGTATACCTTGATCCCGTACGTATAGGCAAGAAGATATACGGCGTTAGCCTCCACTTTGATGGAAAGCTGTGCGTTATTAGGAAGTGTGGGATAGTTTCCGTAGTTCAAATCCGCGACGGGAATCGTGGTGATCGTCCCGTCTTCCTGAACATCGTACTCAATCAGGTCTGCTGCATCCGGCGCGTCGACCAGACGGGTTTCCGCCAGGGCGTCGCCTTGCATGGAGAACTTGCTGAGCACGACATAACTGCGCTCGGGATTGGCCGGCAGCTCAGGACCGGCAGGTTGCAGTCCCACCGTTATCAAATTCCCAAGAGGTGTAAACGCAATGTCTTTGAAGGCGGTCAGCCCATCCTGTTCTTTGCTGAACAGCAGATCTCCCTGCGGTGCAAGACACTCCAGCTTGCTTGTCCATGTGTTGTCTGCAGTGCTTTGGGCATAGGTGTAGCAGACGGAGCCGTCAGGTCCGTGTGCGACCTTCGTTATCTGATTTCTGATGTCAGAAGAAATATTGCGATAGTTCGCACGGCCGGACCACATGGCGCTGTCAGGAAACTGTCCTGTCGCCGGACCAGGGTCGACCACTTCAGCAGGTTCTGGCGTGTTTGTCTGACCTGCCGCTCCGCCTGAGCTTCCAGAACCTCCGCCGCACGCCGCGAGGGAAAGCAGAGAGAGCAGGGAGGCGAAAGTAACGATGCCTTTTGTCACAGAAGTACTCCTTGTATTAAGCGGCGGCGATACCGGAAGTGAATGGTTCTGTGGGCGCCAACCGCGATGGGAAGGCGAAGCAATCTACCGTCTAGTGGTTTGAATAACAAGAAAAATGTCATGTAAATGACCGCTGGTCACTAGTCGCGCAGGAGGTGTGCAGGAGTTTTTTGAGAGCTTTTCCGTTATAAGTAAGCGCCAGCCGCCGACACGATCAGTGTAAGTAATAACGGAACGCCAACCAGCAGGGCCGGTAAAGTCAGCGCGTAAAAAACAGGCCTTGCTACGACTGATCTGGCGTTGGAGGCGAATAATGCGGACAGGATCAGCAAGCCTTCTGTCAGCAGCAAATTGCTCCCTATGCTCTTGGCGGCGCCGATGCTCTCGTCAAACAATAACGCGTTTATGCTGTGGGCGGCAGTGACCAACGCGAGGCAGGTGAACCCAACCGCGATGACTACTCGTAACCTGGACAGGATGGATAGATAAACGTTTGCTTTGGTCATGGATAAAATGGGCTCCAATTCGCACGAGAGTGGTTGCATGCAATACATGCCTGGGATGGGGCTATTCTATCGCGCAAGGTCGCGGTCATTGCAAAAGAGTTTATAATCGCTTCGCTTTTTTACTCATAAAGGAATGCCATGATGACCAAGGAAAAATTCGATGGTCTTGCAGAAGACTATGATCTGTATCGCCCCCGTTATCCTCAGGCGTTAATGGGGATTATCAAGGACGCCTTGCCTGAGCGCGACTCCTTGAACATTGCGGATGTCGGGGCGGGAACGGGCATCGCACTGGAAGGGCTGATGCCGATACTGGGTAATCAGCATCGTTATTATGCGGTGGATATTTCCGCTGACATGATTGCGCAGGGGCGGCGCAAGTTTCCTGATGTGGATTGGCGCATGGGAAAGGCGGAGGAAGTCATCCCGACATTACCGAAGCTTGATCTGATACTGGCGGCGCAATCCTTTCAGTGGATGGACCGTCCCCAAATGCTGGCGGCGACTCGACAGGCGCTATCTTCCGATGGCGTATTCGCCGTCATTCAAAATAATCGCCACTATCAAAACAGCCCGTTCCTGGATGGCTACGAAAGCTTACTGGAGACATACAGTCCAGGATACAGCCGCCACTATCGGAGTTTCGATTTTCAGGGGGAGATCGCAGACGCGTTTACCTGTCCGCGTGATGCGGTGGCGTTGCACTCACACTACTGGACGATGTCCATTCCCGCCTCAGCCTTCGTCGGCATGAGCCGCTCTTCAACACAGGCGCAACGCGCACTGGCGGCGGACGAAACACACTTTCTACAAAGCCTGGATGCGTTGCTGAACCAGTATATGCAAGACGGAAATATTGAGTTGAGCTACGAGAGCCAGCTGTTTCTGGTTCGGGTGGGTTAATCAGGAAAGGCTTGCTTGCGGAAAAATCAAAAGGGGCGGAAATAAACTTCAGCCCCTTTCTGTTTGACTTATACGTCCATGCCCTGAGAGCGCAGGTATTCATCATAAGTACCGGCGAAATTGATCACGCCGTTAGGTGTGATGTCGATGATTCGCGTGGCGAGTGAGGAGACGAATTCGCGGTCGTGGCTGACGAAAACGACGGTGCCTTCGAACTTCTCCAGAGAGAAGTTGAGGGATTCGATGGACTCCATGTCCAAGTGGTTGGTGGGCTCATCCATGACGACGATGTTGGGGCGTTGCAGCATGATTTTTCCAAACAGCATGCGGCCCTGTTCGCCTCCGGAGATTTTGGTGACCGATTTCTTGATCTCATCGCCGGAAAACAGCAGCTGTCCCAGAATGCCGCGAATCACCTGATCATCATCTTTGGGTTGGCGCCATTGGCTCATCCACTCGAATAAGCTCATGTCTTCAGCGAAATCAGCCGCATGATCCTGTGCGTAGTAACCAATGGACGCGCCTTCCGACCACTTCACGACGCCTGCGTCCGGCTTGACTTCATTCATCAGGCAGCGCATCAGCGTCGTTTTACCCGCGCCGTTGGCGCCCAGAACGGCGACTTTTTCACCGACTTCAATCATCATGTCCAGCTTTTTGAACAGGCTGAGATCTTCATAGCCTTTGCTGAGACCTTCCACTTCCAGCGCCAGGCGGAACAGTTTCTTTTCCTGGTTGAAGCGGATATAGGGGTTAACCCGGCTGGAAGCTTTAACTTCCGATAGCTGGATTTTCTCCATCTGACGAGCGCGGGAGGTCGCCTGTTTGGCTTTGGAGGCGTTGGCGGAGAAGCGGGCGACGAACTGCGCCAGGTCGTCCAGCTGCGCCTGCTTCTTCTCATTCTCAGCCAGCAGCTGCGACCGGGCCAGTGTCGAGGCGGCCATATACTGGTCGTAGTTGCCGGGGTAGAGGCGAATCTCGCCGTAATCCACATCCGCCATGTGCGTGCAGACGCTGTTCAGGAAGTGACGGTCGTGGGAAATAATAATCATGGTGCTGTTTCTGGCGTTCAACACATCTTCCAGCCAGCGGATGGTGTTGATGTCCAGGTTGTTGGTCGGCTCATCGAGCAGCAGCACGTCTGGATCGGAAAACAGCGCTTGCGCCAGCAGAACCCGTAACTTCCAACCGGGAGCGACCGCACTCATCAGGCCATAATGCTGCTCGACGGGAATGCCGACGCCAATCAACAATTCACCCGCGCGGGACTCGGCGGTGTAGCCGTCCATCTCTGCGAAGGCGCCTTCCAGGTCAGCGACTTTCATGCCATCCTCATCGCTCATTTCCGGCAGGCTGTAGATGCGATCCCGCTCACGTTTCACTTCCCACAGCTCGGGATAACCCATGATGACGGTGTCGATCACGGAGTAATTCTCATAAGCGAACTGATCCTGACGCAGCTTACCTACGCGGGCGTTGGGTTCAATGGACACGACGCCGGCGGTGGGGCTCAAATCGCCGCCAAGGATTTTCATAAACGTCGACTTCCCGCAGCCATTCGCTCCGATCAAACCGTAGCGGCCACCGGGTGAGAATTTGACGGAGACGTTTTCAAACAGCGGCCGGGAGCCGAATTGCATGGTAATGTTCGCGGTACTAATCACAGCATTGTCCAGGAAATAAACAGAAACGGTCGCGCATGATAGAGCAATCGCCGCTTAGGGCCAAGTGTGGTGGTGTGATAATGTGTGAAAGGCCTTTTTATGCGACGCTGATTTAGAAAGCATTTATCGGAAATATTTTGTTAATTTGTGTAAGGGTGTATTGATTAATTGGTAAATGCTTCTAAATGGATTGTAGTTGCATTTTGGTTACAAAAGTTTGGGAAATGTAAGTTGATCACAGTGCTGAAAGAAATTAATCTAAAAATATAAATCCCTATATAGTTCGTCAAACAAGACGGACTGTCTTTTATTGACTCTTCTTAACTGAATGGCCACTCACCAGGAGGCCAAGGAATCGCATGGAAATGCATCAAGCCAGTCCGTTTTTAATTAATCTATTGCAGGCGCGCTAGCTTGTTAATGAGTTCCTCCCCGTTGTAACCCAGACCTATTGGATTGGCTACAAAGCAGGCTCTCTGTGGGCGTAACTTGCTCGCTGTCAGCCATATGGGTCTTCTTCGTCCCTGAGCCTTTGACAAGGTGTAGTTTAAGGAAAATATATGATTACTAAAGTAGACAGTAAGTCACTGAAGAATGCGTCTCTACTGCGAAAGTCCACATTGGCCGCCATGACTGCGTTTTCGTTCAGCGCGTTGGCCGATCCCACCATCCATGATATTGATGTAACGCCAAAAGTTTATCCTCCATACTATACGTCCACCGGGCTTGGAATTACCAAAGGCGATTCGATTCAGGAAGCATTGAATATCTGGTGGGAGCTTTATAAGCGCTATTATAAAGTTAAACCATACGGCAAGCTGGACTGTGTTTACTTATTAAGATCTAAAGAAAGCGGCAATATTGTCGCCAACGCCAAATTGGCTTTGGATTGCCACGGCGGCGTCAATATCTATGGTACGCCTGCCTGCCCTCAAGGCTATGCCGAGCTGGGGTCAATGTGTAAGGCGGATGGCGTGATACCAGACAAGAATCGCCCTGACAGCTGTCCTACAGTGGCGGACTCTGTCAGTCTTGGCGTTGGCGAAACATTCTTGCGGGAAGTGGACTATCTGGATGCCGATAATTCCTTGCTGTTTTTCTCCCGCATGTACTCAAGCCAGGCCTATGCGGACATCAACACTGTGTCAGGGTGGCGTAATGCCTACTCCAGACGGGTCAATTATCGAAACGTTAACAAGGTAAAGATCGCCGAAGTCGTTTCAGACGAGGGGCAAGCGTATTCATTCACTCTGGATGGCGATAAATGGGTGAGCGATCCTGACGTCAATGTCAGCCTGCGTCTTTTCAAGGGTGACTCCGGGCTGAACATGTGGGAAGTGAAACGCGACGGTCTGGTCGAGGTTTATGACAATACCGGAAGACTGTTGTCCGTGAGCAATGCTTCAGGGGAAGGAGTATCCCTGTCTTACTATCCTAAAACCGATCTTGTACAGGAAATCGCCGCTACCAGCGGGAAGAAACTGCAACTCTTCTATCAAGGCGCTTTGTTGAGTTCGGTGGTTGCTCCCAATGGACAAGAATTTGTATACGAGTTTGACGCGAAAATTAACTTTGTGTCGGTTTCTCGTAAGGACAATGCTGAAGCGTCTCCGGTTCTACTGAAACGTTACCATTATGAAAACGCTAAATACTCTCATCACATTACCGGCGTAACTGACGGCTCTGACGCATCGATAGCAACCTGGACTTACGACGAGCAAGGAAGAACGCAATCCGCTGTATCTGTAAATAACGCGGATAGCTATACCATTGTGTATAACGAAGACGATTCCGTCACTGTCACCCGTGATCAGGACAAGCAAACCACTTACTTCTTTGAAACTATCTATGGCGTTCGCAAGGTCGTGCGAGTGGATGGCGACGCGTCCAGCAGTTGCGCTACCTCTGAAGCGCTTTACACCTATGACGTGAATGGGTACCTGGATACCGTGACGGACAAAAACGGTCTTATCACTGACTACGATTATAACGATCGTGGCGAGCTAGTAAGGCGTGTGGATGCTAAACACTCCCCGGCGGAGCATGCTGTTACCTTTGAGTAAGAAGTTGGCGGTGCGTTTATTCATCCGTATGAGTGAGTAACCAGCCTGTTAATCGGATTTTAACCCTTTAATACAGCCGCCTCGCGAAGAGGCGGCTTGCTTTCCTGCTTCTATGGCGCCCTTGATTGATTTGACCCAGGTCGCAATTCTCCAACCCTCCGCCAAAAAGCTTTTGCCTGATTTCACGGCGAGGGTGCATGATCTCTTCTGAATAACGTTCAGTTAACTGTTTTATCGGTCGATGTGCGGCCGGTTATAACCTGCAGTATTGCGGACATTCAGTATTCAGCCGCCGCGATAGGTTTTTAGAAGCTATCGATAACAACAATGGAAGGGGGCAGGGAGTACTGTGAACGCAATATCTAAGGAGTTGGAGCAGGGATTTTTCACGCAGTCGGTGATCGGCGATCAGCCTTATCCCAGTTATGAGTTACGCAATATCCTGGCGTGCCTGGAGGAGTGGGGCGACGTCGAGTTTGTGGAGTCTGTTTTGAAGCAGGTGGGGCTGGACTGGGAGCGCTTGTGGGAAGAGCCTTCCATGCCCACTCATCGATTGCTGCAAACGCTGGATCTGGTGCGCGAGCGTTACGCCACTCCCGGTTTGGGATGCGCCATCGGGCAGTCCTACACGCTGGCCAGTCTGGGGGAAATCGGCGTACAGGTGGCGACCTGTCGGACGCTGGGCGAAGCTCTGGTGTTGGTGGAGCGCAACTATGATCAGCTCGGCGTGGTGATGGATAAATCGCTCACCTTACAGGGCGATCAGGTGGTGGTGCGGCATTACAATGTCAGCGGTCTGGATCACGAGACGCTCGATTTCCTGATGGAGATCTGTATCGCTGCTTTTTTCACTGTCGCCAGAGAAGTGGCCGGGTTCGACTTTCCATTGCGCTATGTGTCTTTTACGCGAGAACCGCCGACGGACCAAAAAATATATCGTCTGGTATTCGGCGATCAATTGCGTTTTTCGCAGCCTTTCATCGAATGGGCGTTTGACGTGCGCTTGTTGGAGCAGCCTGTGCGGGTGTGTTTACCCGATGCGGCGCCGATGCGGGAGCAGCCGACCTATCTGCAGTCCACCGCTTGGGATGAGACCAGTCTGGTGCAGCGCATCAGCGACATGCTTTACGCCAGTCGCGGCTTTCCTGAGTTACCGGAAATCGCCAGGCGACTCAATATGAGTCCACGCACTTTGCGGCGCCGGCTGGCGACGGCGGGGATCAATTATCAGCGGCTGCTCAATCGAATACGGTGCCAGCAGGCGATTGCGCTGTTACAGGAAGAAGCGCTGGCGGTGGATGATATTGCAGACAGGCTGGGGTTTACGGAGGTCGCCAACTTTCGGCATGCGTTCAAGAAATGGCTGGGACTGCCCCCGGGGGCAGTCCGTTCGATTTAGCTCTAGGGTGTCGCAAAAACTGGTTTAGCGACTGTTTTTATAAAATTTTTGTCGTCTGGCGCGCATGCGCAGCCGGTTGTCAGTTTTTAACCTGAATTATCGGCGCACGCAAGGGCTTAATCTACGCAGTCGTTGGTCGCCATTCGTGCGATCCATTCATGTATCAGCGCCTGTCCTTCCTGGTGCACAAGCTGCCGGCCGATTTCCGGCATCTTGTCGCCAGGCTGGTCGGACGCCATTCTGAAGTTGATGATGGAGGCGTCCGGCGATCCCGGCTCTATGTCGTAACTCAATGCGCCGCCGCCGTAAGCCACGGGCTGTTTGCAAACGCCGTGCTGACTTTGGTAGTCCGCGAAGCTGCGCCAGAACTCCAGGCTGAGGCCGGTGTTCGACGCGCCGCCTTCGGGACGATGGCAATGCGCGCAGTTAATGTCCAGATAACCTTTCGCCAGACGATGGATCTGATCGTCGGAATAACCCGCCAGATTGGAAGCGTCCGCGTCGCTATAGTTGGGGACGCTGTCTATGCTGGACAGATCATCCGGCAGACCGGCAAGAATGCCTTTCTGTTTCCAGTAGGCGAGCTGGTTGGCGGCGCCGTCGGCGTAAGTGTAGGTCCAGTTAAGCTGACGCGCTTTGGGCCCCAGGGGAACAAAGCGGGAGCCGGACTCCGTCTTAAACTGATGGCATTGCTTGCACTTGTTGGTGTCGGGAACCTGATAAGTGAAACTTTGCTGGACCCCGTTATGCACCAGCGTTGCGGCGTAATTGCCTCCCGCCACGCTCAGCTCCGCATCGTCCTCGTTGGCGTCCCAGATATAGGGCAGGGCGACCCAGCCGCTGGCGCGACGGATCAACAGACGGGTTTCCAATAATCGCTCATTATCCAGTCCGCGGTTCGCCGTATCCGTTGGCAACGCAAAGGTTTTGGTAATGACGGTTCCTTCGGGGAAATCGATGATTTCCTGTGCGCTGTACTGGGCCTGTTTACCTTCAGGAACGTACACCACGCGGTATTTGCTTGCATAATCCGTAAACAGGGGGGTGGCGAGGTCATATACGACGCCAGTCCCGCCTGTGGTTTGCGTCGGGTCCGCGCCGCTGAACAGGCGATAACTGGACAGGTAGCGGCAATTGGTGGAAGCCAGCGCGTTCCAGTTCACCCCATCGCCGCTCTCGCCACACACGCCTGCTTCTTTGGCGGTGGAGCCGCCACTGTCGGCGGTTCCGTCGCCACCGCTACTGCAGCCGGCGATCACTCCGGTCATTATCCACAGCACGCCGCCACAAATAGCGGCTTTTTTATTGTTTTGCATAAGCGCCTCAACTCTTTACTGATGTGTCTAGCCTTGCTGTTTCATCACAGGCTGCAAGCTGCATGGGCGTCATCCTGACCGCATCCGTGCACCTTGCCGGCGACTGTGGCGGTGGCGGCGGGAAGCCGGTCCAGATCGCAGACCAACAGGCTGGCTCCGACGCCAGTGGTGGCGTCAGGTTCGCCGTCGGCGGGGTCAGCGTCAGTAAATGTGGTTGGGTCCGGGTTATAGAGAAAGCCCTTGGTGGCGTCGCCATTGTTGACGACGCAGATGTTCTCCGACCCGTCTGCGGCGAATGGCTCCTCTGAAAAAGGCGCGCCGTAGCCTGCGCGGGCCAATAACTCACCGAAGCCGTCGTACAGCACGCTGGGCAGGGTGGTCTCCCCAATGGCCTGAAATGCGGGGAGCACACCCTGTATTAAATCGCCTCGCGGACTGGCGCCGGAGTCTCTGATGCTGTTGTCGTGAATGGAGATATTGCGAGGAACGGAACGCCAGCCATCGGCCATGATGCCGTCCATGACGTACTGCGCCATCTCCGTCTGTGTGGCGGCGATGAAGAACGAAGAGACGGTGACGGACGTAGTGTCGTGATTGCTGATGGCGTTGTTATAAACCTCTACATCCGCGGTGGACAGCACGATCACGCCGGTGCCGGGAGGCACGATATGCACGCCGGCGGGGTTGCTGCTGGCGTTGGCGAAATTATTGGTGTTGTTATCGCGGATGATGTTGTTGAACACGCGTACGGTGGAGCCGTATTTGTGGTTGCCGATAGGCAGGTCGAACACCAGAATGCCGCCGGTGTTGCTTTCCGCCACATTGTTGTAAACATCCGCATTGTGAGAGTTTTCGATTTCAATGCCTGCTACGTTCTCCTTGGCGATATTGCGTCGCACTACAATATTGCGGGACTGTCCGACATAAACGCCGGCGTCGGCCGAACCGCGCACATAGGAGTCTTCGATCAGGATGTTGGAGCATTCCACGGGATATAGGCCGTAGGCGCCGTTGTCTGAGTTTAATTCGCCTTTCCACTCGGTGCGGGTGTATTGCAGACGTATGCCGTCGGAGTCCTTCAGCTTGATGCCGTTGTTGGCGGCTTCCTCCACGGCGAGGTTGCGGACAGTGATGTCCTTCATGTTCTGAATGAATATGCCGTCGCCGCCCAGAGAGCCGGAAAAGTCCAGGATGGTCTTGTCCATGCCGTACCCGGCGATGGTGATATTCTCCAGTGACGTCCCATCGCCGTCGGGATCGCCGTCCAGGGTCAGGGTGTCGGTGATTTGCAGACGCCCCTCCGGCAACACCAGATAATCACCGGACTGCGCGGTGATAAACGCGGTCTTGATTGCGATGGTGATGTCGCCGTCGGCGCTGATGAATTTAGCGTTGTCGGGGAAGTTTGCGCCGCTGGCGTCGCCGCCAGTGGTGTCGCTACTGCATCCTGCCAACGCTGCGATAGAAAGACAAAGAGCCGGCGCAAGGCCGGCGGGGATGAAATTGGGTTGCATAGTGTCCCTCGCGTTCTTTTTATTATTGGGCGGTCAAATAAGAGGACAGGTTGTCCGCTTTTTGGGTGTTTTCTGTTATGCCGTAAAAGCAGGGAGGGTAACAATGTGCAAAGTGGCCAGCGGTAATTTTATTCTGATTAATGCTGGCGTAGAATCGACGTCTGGGAAGGCGAAGACGGCGGGTTGGCTGTAACTGTCTGTAAAAAGTTATTTTTTCTTAACAATGTGAGAAAAATACCAGTTTTGGGAGAAAAGTCTTATAGCATATCCGCTGGCGATGGCGGAGATTAAGGCGACAGGCTCCCCGGAGGAAATACGCTTTCGAGCGCTACTGGAATTCTCCATAATGCCTTAGCCCCCGATTTTCAGGATACAGGACAACCCCTAACAAGGACTTGATGGGCAAAGAAGGATGATCAGACGCCAGATTCACCCCCTTAGACCCTTTAAAATCGGAGACTGGTGGGTCGACCCGGAAGCCAACAAACTGGCTGACCAGGATTGTGAAATTTCTCTTACTCCCAAAGCGATGGCGGCTCTACTTGCGTTGGTGGAAGCGCAGGGCCGGGCGCTTGGGGAGACGCAACTACAGGAAAAAATCTGGCCACCGTCCGCGCAGCCGGATGCCTCCGTTGATCAGATTATTTCTCAATTACGCAAAGCGTTCGGAGATAATGGCAGACCGCGTCGTTACATTGAACGAGACGGCTCCACTTACCGTATTGTGGCGCAGATGTCGCAGCCGGATGCGGACGGTCTGTGTCCCCACACAAACGCCCAAGGCCGTCGGCGCGGATTGTGTAAGTGGGGGATCAGTGTCGGCGCGCTCGCCTTGGTGTTCGCATTAGGGTTCGGCGTCTTTTATCCCAAACCCCATGCACCCAGCCAAATCATTGTTTACCCGATTCAATTGGTGGACGCCTCCCATCATCGAGATAGCGCGTATCTGGCCACCAGCGTCACGGACGCCATTCGTTCGCGACTGATTACCCTGCATGGCGCGCGGGTGGTGTTCAGCGAGACGGCGCCCTGGTCGCGCCCTGATCGGGGCAGTGCGGTCAGTGGCAGTTTGCAGGTCACCAGCTCCAGCTTGAGGCTGATTCTCAATATTACCGATCTGGCGGGCGGAGACTCCCAGTGGAGCGGCCTCATTGAAGGCGACGCGAGTAAACTGTTTGCATTTCATCAGGACCTGACGGAGACGTTGCTGTCTCAGCTCAATGTGCCTAATGACGAACTCAGCGACCGCCGCGAGCCGGACCCGGAAGCTTACGACTATTACTTGCAGGGGCGTCACTATTGGTCCCAGCGCGACGTGCTCTCGCTGCAGCGCGCGCTACAGAATTTCTCTCAGTCGATCAGCCTCGACGGACAGTTCGCGCCAGCCTACGTCGCCCTGTGCGACAGCTACCATTTCCTGAGCGTTTATTCGGACCTGCCCGCCAGTACGGTGTCGGAAAAGTGCGCGCCTCTGCTGGACCGGGCTTTCGCCCTGGACCCCGGCATGCCGCAGGCTTATGCGTCCCGCGCTTTGCAGTTTTCCGAGCAGGGCAGGGAGAGTGAGGCGGAGGGCTTCTATAAAAAAGCCATGGAGATGGCCCCGAATTACACGCCCGGCTACCTCTGGTACGGCCAGTTGCTGCGTTCCCAGGGACGCTATATTCAGTCTCTGGCCATGTATGAACGGGCGTTGGAGCTGGAGCCCTTTTCCGGCGGCATCAATCGAGGGAAAGCCTATACTCTGCTGCGTATGGGGCGCTTGGAGCAGGCCCGGGACACTTATCAGCGCGCTTTGGCGCTGGAGCCGGATTATCTGTACCGGCCCTTGGACCAACTGGAGTTCCTGCCCATTACGGTGGACACAGCGACGGATTACTTCAACTGGTCGCGCATGTATCCCCATGTGATCGGGCGGCAACCCAACAACAAGGTCACCGAGGCGATTTTATGGATGGCGCTTGGGGATATGAAGAAGGCGCAGGAATTATTGATTCAGGTGCCGCCGGGCATGCGCACTGGCGCCAACTACCTCTATGCGCGCGGCCTGCAGTACTCTATCAACCGTGACTATGAGGCGGCGTTGTCTGTATTTCAGCAACGGCGCAGCCAACAACCGGGGAATCGCTCCTACGCGCTGCCGGTGGCCGCCACGCTCATCAAGCTGGGACGCAACGAGGAAGCGCTGGAGGAGCTGGACCGCTATTATCCCAAGCAGGGAAATAATAAAACCTCTATTGACTCTGAAAACCGTTTTCCCTATCTGATCGCCTGCTATTTGCGGCATATCATCGGGCAGAAATCGCCGCAGTATCTGCATGATGAACTCAAGCAGTCCGTGTCCTATAAGATTGTCGAAGCCATGGATATACCGGAATGGTTTGTGTATGAGAACCCCGCCAAGTTGTTTGAAATTTTACGAGCGCAGTTGATGTCGGGCTGGCTGCCGGACTACAACCAGTTCCTGTGGTCGCCGGAGCAGTGGCCGGAATGGAGTTCGTTTACACGAGATCAGCAAGAAGAAGTGACCAGCCTGTTGCGCCGCAACCGCCAGTCCGTGCTGCGGGAAAGCGGGCGTGAGGACAAGCTCAATGCGTCCCTCGACAAGCGCAGCGTCAAAGAGGCGGCGGCGCTGAACTGATCCGCCGCCCTAGTTTGGAAAGGCGTTACCGCGCGCCCCAGTCATAATCCTGAATCTGATGTAGACGCTCCCGTTGTTCTTCGGTGAGCGCCTCTTGCATTTTCCTGCGCGCCTGCAATTGGATTTCCAGCATTTTGAGATGGGCGTCCGCCATGGCGCGATGGGCATCCAGAATGGCTTTGTCATCCATTTCGTCCTTGTTGAACAGGTTCTGCATGGCGGCGTGCTGTTTATACATTTCCTGAAAATGGGTCCACTGTTGTTCACCCAACTGTTTTTGAATTTCTTCGATCTTCTGGCGCTGCTTGTCGTCCAGCCCCAACAAA
Organism: Hahella sp. KA22; assembly: GCF_004135205.1. Lineage (NCBI taxonomy): Bacteria > Pseudomonadati > Pseudomonadota > Gammaproteobacteria > Oceanospirillales > Hahellaceae > Hahella > Hahella sp. KA22. The sequence goes on from NZ_CP035490.1 coordinate 3,490,191, forward strand.
CCGGCCATTCTTGGCGTGCTCAAATCCATCATGCCTCCCATCATGAAGCCATCGCCCATCATGTAGCCGTGACCGGACATGCGGTCGGACCCCATCATTGAATGGCGACCGTAACCACTCCAGTTGGATGCGCTCCAATCGTCGCCCGTGAACATGCCGCCGCCCATCATGTGTCGGCCCCGCATCATGCCCTGACCGCCCGCGGCGCAGTCGTCACAATCGCTATCGGAAGCGCTTGAGCCAAAGAAACCGTGGCCAGAGGCGGAGGCGGCCAGGCTGAGCATCAAGGCGACGGCAAGAGGTTTAAGGGGGGCGAGGATAGGTCTGTTGTTCATGGCGACGTCTCCTTTTGGATTGGCGTGAGTGTCTTTACCCCTGCTGCTCTTGGTGAATCATTGAGTTCATGAGGTGTAGATAGTTTGGTTGAATTGCATCCAATCGCCATGGTTTCTGAATATATTTCCAAGCAGTTTGACAGTCATCAATTCAATTGGCTTTTATACCGTCCCAGTAAGGCAAAATCGCGGTCTTGTGCTAGTTTCCTTTATAAAAAACAACAAAGCCGCCACTGGCGGACATACGAAAACCTGGGAAGACTCCTCAGCGTGAGTTTGATACATCTCAAAAGTCACATTCGTTCTTACTTCCGGCGCTTACTCGTCTTTTCATTGCTGGGCGCAGGCCTGCTCTCTACCGTTTTCCTGTGGGCGGATTACCAGTTGATGGAGACCTTGCCCGCCGCGCAAAAGGCGGAGCTGTCTCTGCAAAGCTGCGTGTTGTATCTCCTGACTGCCTGCGTCGTTCTGATCGGCGCCGTGGTCGCCTGGATGCTTACGTCCAACGAAGCTCGTAACGAGGCCTTGCGTGAGAGCCGCAACAATCTGGATAAGGCCCAGCAAATCGCCCGGCTGGGCAACTGGCTTTGGGACTTGAAGCGCAACGAGGTGTATTGGTCGGATCAGGTCTATCGCAATCTGGGCCTGTCGCTCCATGACAACACGGCCTCCTATGAAAAGTTCCTGGGATGCGTGCATCCGGATGACAGGGCGCGCGTGGTCAAGCTGGTGGACGACGCCTTGGAGAACAAGCAGGTGTACGCACTCGAACACCGTGTCATTTGGCCCAGTGGCGAGGAGCGCATCATGTGTGGGGCCGGCGAGGTAATTTTCGACGCCCAGGGACACCCCGTGCAAATGCACGGAACCATTCAGGATATAACCGAACGCAAGCTCGACGAAAATCGCAAAAATGAATATGCGCATTTGATATACGACCTCTACAACAATGCGCCATGCGGTTATCACTCGCTGGACCCCCAGGGAGTGATCGTGGATATCAATGAAACGGCGCTGCGCTGGCTGGGATATTCACGCAATGAGCTGGTCGGCAAAGCCATGTTTTGCGATCTGCTGTCGGAAGACTGCGTGCAGTTGTGCTGGGATAAGCTGGGGCAACTGAAGAAAGGCGGCGCGCTGAGCAACCTGGAGCTGAATGTTCGCTGCAAAGACGGCCGGTTATTCTGTGTCTTGCTGAGCAGCACGGCGCTGCAGAGCGAGGACGGCGAGTTTCGCGGCAGCCGCTGCATTTTGGTGGATTACACCGAGCGTCGTCGGCACGAGAAGGAGTTGCAGCAGGCGGCGGTGGTGTTCGACGCTATCCGCGAAGCTGTCATTATCACTGACGACGCGCGCAACATTGTAGCGGTGAACAACGCCTTCACCGAGATTACCGGTTACACGTTGGAAGATGTCTACGGGCGTAACCCCCGTTTGCAACAATCCGGTCGCCATGACAAAACCTTTTACCAGTCCCTGTGGCGCTCCATCACCGAGCACGGCCACTGGCAGGGGGAGATCGAGAACAAGCGGCGTAATGGGGAAATCTATCCCGCCTGGCAGAACATCAATGTGGTCTACGATAGAAACGGCAACATCGCCAACTATGTGTCGGTGTTCTCTGACATCAGTGTGATCAAAGAGAAAGAAAAGCAACTGCGCCATCTCGCCAACCATGACTCGCTGACCGGGTTGCCCAATCGACTGTTGTTCTTCAATAGTCTTGAGATTTCCCTGGAGCGCGCCAAGCGAAGGCGTATGAAAGTGGCGTTGATGTTTATCGATCTGGACCGTTTCAAAATCATCAACGACACGATGGGGCATGAGGCTGGCGATATCCTGCTGAAAACCGTGGCGCGACGCCTTTCGGAAGCGGTGCGGGGCGAAGACATGGTGGCGCGCCTGGGGGGAGATGAATTCACTATCAGTCTGGAAGAGCTGTCCAACACCGAGGACGCCGCCGCCATGGCCGGTAAACTGATAGAAACCATCCGGCAGCCCATTCATATCGGCGGTCATGAAATTGTCTGCTCCGCCAGCATCGGCATCGCCATTTTTCCTCACGACGCGGACAGCGCGCAGAATCTGGCGCGGGCGGCGGATGCGGCTATGTATCGGGCCAAAGAGCTGCATCGCAATACGTTCGAGTTTTACACCAGCGAACTGACGGAAAGGGCGATAGAGCACCTGACCCTGAGCAGCGAGATGCGGCAAGCCCTGGAGCGTAATGAGTTTGAACTCTATTACCAGCCGCAATTCAATCTGGCCAGCGGCAAACTGGTGGGGGCGGAGACACTACTGCGCTGGCGGCACCCCACGCGAGGACTGATCACCCCCTACTGTTTCATCAATATTGCGGAAGACAGCGCTCTGATCGATCCCATTGGCAGATGGGTGATCAATCAGCTGTGCCGGGATGTCGCGGGCTGGCTGAAAGAGGGGCTGAAGTTGCCTCGCATCGCCTTTAATGTCTCAGGCAAACAGTTGGAGCACTATGATGTCAAAGGTCATATCGAACATGCGTTGCAGCGCTGGGGGCTGGAGCCGTCCGACCTGGATCTGGAGCTGGAGGTGACGGAAGGCGCTTTACAACATGAAGAGCATAGCGTGGAAGTTCTGCGGCAAGTGCGAACTTTGGGACTGAGCGTGGCCATTGATGATTTCGGTACGGGCTACTCCTCTCTCAGCCGGCTCAAGCGTATGCCGATAGATACGCTCAAGATCGACCGCATGTTTATCCGCGACCTACCGGAAGACCCCAATAATCAAGCGCTAGCCAGCGGTATTATTCTGCTCGGTCGGGCGCTGGGCCTTAAAGTAGTGGCCGAAGGCGTGGAGAATGTGGAGCAGTTGCGCTTTTTGCAGGAGCGCGACTGCGACGAAGTACAGGGTTTTCTGCTCAGCAAGCCTCTACCCAAAGCGGCGTTTGTAAAGCTGTTGAAAGGGGAAGGGCTGCCCGCCATTCCGCTGGCGTCGCTGACAGTAGTCAGGAAGCCGGCGGCGTCGGATTAGACGGTTTTATTCAATAAATACAGCCGCCGTCAGGGCCGCAAGTGACGCTGACGCCATACTTGGGATCGGATGAGATAAATCCAGAGGTGGTTCCATCGCTGATCACTGAGCCGCCACGACCATTGTGACCCAGACCGCGATTGCCGCCGCCCCGGTTGCTGAACATCGGGGCCAGGTTAAACAGCGCCGGCCCGCCTTCATAGCCGCCGACGCCAGCGGCGTTGAGCCAGTAACGTCCGGGAATCGCCTGTCCGAAGTAGTTTCTCAGAGCCATGGCTTCACTGGGGTGAATTTCCCGACCATTGATAAAAATGCCAGTGCCGCCGCCGGAGATATCCGCGGGCAGGGGAGCCGTGATAGGAAGTCCTGGATAGGTGACGCCGCTAGTCGGGCCGCCTTCAACGCCCCAGGCGCCGGTGTGCGCGTCGTACCAATATTGACCAGGTTGCAGACGAATCCCTTGCTGCGCGAAGTAGTTGGCCGCTTGGGCGTCGAGGGGCGCGCGATTCACAATCACCCCCTCCGCCATGGCTGTGACCGAAATAAGTAGAGTCAGAAGAATCGTGCATGAACGAAACATCATCGTCCTCCCGCCATCGCTACAAATGATTTGATTGCAAGGCTTTCGCCGATAAAGCGCCTATGAGGGGGCGTTAAAAACAAGTAGCGCGTTTTTTGATCAGACTCCGTCAATAAATTTTCATTTTTTGAATTTAACCTGCGCGCAGGCCATCCAGACTCAGGCCATCGCCCGTCACCGGCGCGGTGCGGGAAATAAACTGCACGAAGCCGGCCACCGCGGGGGAGGTCTGCTCTCTGTTATATAAAAGACGCATCTGCACACCCGGCAAGGCCGGCAGATAGTCGCTGCTCTCCACCACGCGCAGCCCCTCCGGTACGATGCTTTTGCCCAGCACCGTGACTCCCAATCCCGCCAGTACGCCGGCGCGTATGCCGCTGAAACTGGCGCAGGTATAAACGATACGCCAGGGAATGCTCATGGAGTCCAGGGCTTCGATAATGCGATGTCGGTAAACGCAGCCCCGCGGCGCGACGATCAACGGCACCGGGTGACGGGTGTGGCAGGTGTGATGAATGCTGGTGGCCCACACCAGATCCTCCATCCAGCCTTCTTCCGGCGAGATGGTGCGCAGACTGGTGTGCAGGGCGAACACCAGATCCAGCTCCTTAGAGCGATAACGTTCCACCAGATTGGAGCTGAGGTCGCAGGTGACCTCCAGCGTGACGTTGGGGTGCGCCTGGGAGAACTTGCCCAGCACCTCGGGCAACGAGCTGGCGAATTCATTGGGAATCCCCAGCCGCAGGCAACCGGCCAATTCCGGCTGCGACAGTTTGATCATGGCTTCTTTATTAAGAGCGAGAATATCGCGGGCGTACTGCAACAGAATCAAACCTTCCGGGGTGGGGGCCAACGCCTTGTTATTACGCACGAGCAGGGTGGTTCCCACTAACTCCTCCAGTCGCCGGATCTGCAGACTGATCGCCGGCTGCGAGCGCCCCAACGCGTCGCCGGCCTGGGTAAAACCGCCATAATCCGCTACGGCGACAAAGGTTTGCAGGAGATCGGTGGGGAGATAATTCACAGCGTTACCATAAATATTTTAAATAAATGCATTTTAACTATTAATTTCACAAATCAATAGCCCGGAGTTATGGTTCAGTTATATAAAAACGATATCGCTGTAGCCCTGTTTCGGCGGCGTCTCTCTTTGTCGATACGTCCTGAGGCGGGCTCAGAAGGATAATTTATTCCAACCGGTTCCAATTGAGGAGTATGTTACGTATGAGCGGTCTGAAATTCACCGAAGATCACGAGTGGTTGTCCATGGAGTCCGATGAGATCGGTGTTGTGGGCATTACAGATTACGCACAGGCGCAACTGGGCGATCTGGTTTTCGTAGAGCTGCCCGAAGTGGGACGTGAAGTCAGCCAGGGCGAAGATATCGGCGTAGTGGAGTCGGTAAAAACCGCCAGCGATATCAAGAGCCCCGTCAGTGGCGTTGTGGTCGCCGTGAACGAAGCGCTGAGCGACGAACCCGGTAAAGTGAACGAAGACCCTACCGGAGAAGGCTGGATTTACAAAATCTCCCTTTCCAATGCTTCTGAAGTTGAGTCGCTGATGGATGACGCGGCTTATAAGGCGCTGACAGGAGAGTAAGATCATGAGCGATACACGCGAAACTCTGGCTGAACTGGAGCAGCGGGACGCTTTCATCGGCCGCCATATCGGCCCGGATGAAGCGGAAAAGACCGCCATGTTGAACGCGCTGGGCGTGGCCGACATGGAGACGCTGATCAGCAAAACCGTTCCTGAAACCATCCGCATCCACGAAGGCCTCGAACTCGACGCCCCTTGCACTGAAGCACAGGCGCTGGCGGAACTGAAAGCCTTCGCTGAACGTAACAAAGTTTTCAAAACCTACATCGGCATGGGTTACTACAACACCCTGACGCCGACCGTCATCCTCCGTAACGTATTGGAAAACCCCGCCTGGTACACCGCTTATACTCCGTACCAGCCGGAAATCTCCCAAGGCCGCCTGGAAGCGCTGCTGAACTTCCAAACCATGATCGGCGACCTTACCGGTATGGAAATGGCCAACGCCTCTCTGTTGGATGAAGGCACCGCAGCGGCGGAAGCCATGACCATGTGTCGTCGCGTCAACGCTAAGAACAAGAGCAATGTGTTCTTTGTTGCTGAAGACTGTCTGCCGCAGACGATCGAAGTGGTTAAAGGCCGCGCTGAGCCTCTGGGCATCGAAGTGGTTGTCGGCGATCCGCAGAAAGACCTGCAAAACCATGATTACTTTGCAGTGCTGCTGCAATACCCTGGCGTCAACGGCGACGTTCGCGATTATCGCGAACTGATCAAAACCGCTCATGAAGCCAACGCGCTGGCGATTATGGCGGCGGACATCCTGTCCCTGACCCTGCTGACGCCTCCGGGCGAACTGGGCGCGGATATCGCCATCGGCAACAGCCAGCGTTTCGGCGTGCCCCTGTTCTTTGGCGGCCCCCACGCGGCTTACATCGCCACCAAAGATGAATACAAGCGCTCTCTGCCTGGTCGTCTGGTGGGCGTCTCCGTAGACGCCAATGGCGACAAAGCCTACCGTTTGGCGCTGCAGACCCGTGAGCAGCACATTCGTCGTCAAAACGCGACCTCGAACATCTGCACCGCGCAGGCGCTGCTGGCGATTACCGCTTCTATGTACGGCGCATATCACGGTCCGGAAGGTCTTAAGCGCATCGCCCGTCGCGTGCATCGCCTGACCACTATTCTGGCGGAAGGCCTGAAGCAGGCCGGACGCACCGTCAACACGGCGCATTTCTTTGACACTGTATCCGTCGCCACTGGCGGTGATACTGACGCGGTTTACCAAGCCGCTCTGCAGCAGAAGATCAACTTGCGGCGCATCGATGATAAAACCCTGGGCGTTTCATTGGACGAAACCACTACCCGCGAAGATGTCGCCGCACTTTTACATGTATTCGCCTCCGGCAAGCCGGTTGCGGATGTCGCGACGCTGGACGCCTCCGCCAAGGATGCGATTCCCGCCGAGCTGCGCCGTCAAAGCGCGTTCATGACGCACACTGTATTCAACCGTTATCACTCCGAAACGGAAATGCTGCGTTATCTGCGTCGCCTGTCGGACAAGGATCTGGCGCTCGACCGCACCATGATTCCGCTGGGCTCCTGCACCATGAAGCTGAACGCCACCACGGAAATGACCCCGGTGAGCTGGGACGGCTTCTGCGCGATTCACCCTTTCGCGCCGCTGGACCAGACTGAAGGTTATCGCGCCCTGATCGCTGATCTGGAGCGTATGCTCAGCGCCGCGACCGGTTATGCCGCGTTCTCTCTGCAGCCCAATGCGGGTTCTCAGGGCGAATACGCGGGTCTGCTGGCGATTCGCGCTTATCATCACAGCCGCGGAGAAGGCGACCGCGACGTCTGTTTGATCCCCAATTCCGCACACGGCACCAACCCTGCGTCCGCGCAGATGGTGGGCATGAAAGTCGTGGCGGTGAAGTGCGACGACAACGGCAACGTGGACCTGAACGATCTGCGTCTGAAAGCCGAACAGCACAGCGCCAAACTGGCGGCGTTGATGGCGACCTATCCGTCCACTCACGGCGTATTCGAAGAAGGCATCCGCGAAGTATGCTCCATCGTGCATCAGCACGGCGGTCAGGTATATATCGACGGCGCCAACCTCAACGCGATGGTCGGACTGTGTAAGCCCGGTCAGTTCGGCGGCGACGTGTCGCACCTGAACCTGCATAAAACATTCTGTATTCCTCACGGCGGCGGCGGCCCCGGCGTTGGCCCGATTGGCGTTGCGGCGCATCTGGCTCCGTTCCTGCCTGGCCACAGCGCCATGGGCGAGACGGCGGAAAACGCGATTGCGCCTATCTCCGCAGCGCCTTGGGGCAGCGCGGGCATCCTGCCCATTTCCTGGACTTACATCCGCATGATGGGCGGCGAAGGCCTGACCGAAGCGACCAAGTCGGCGATTCTGAACGCCAACTACATCGCCAAGCGTCTGGAGCCGCACTATCCTGTGCTGTATACCGGTTCGCAAGGCTTCGTGGCGCACGAGTGCATCATCGACGTACGTCCGTTCAAAGACAGCTGCGGCGTGTCCGTTGACGATATCGCCAAGCGTTTGATCGACTTCGGATTCCACGCGCCGACCATGTCATTCCCGGTGCCAGGCACGCTGATGATCGAGCCGACCGAGAGTGAATCTCTGGCTGAGCTGGATCGCTTTTGCGACGCCATGATCGCTATCCGCGAGGAAATCCGTGCAATTGAGAACGGCGAATACGACGTGGATCACAGCCCGCTGCACCACGCGCCGCACACTGCGGCGGATCTGGTGGGCGACTGGGATCGCCCTTACAGCCGCGAGCGTGGCGTGTATCCGTTGAAAGCGCTGAAAGCGGACAAATACTGGAGCCCGGTCGGTCGCATCGACAACGTGTACGGCGACCGCAACCTGGTGTGCGCATGTCCTCCGATGACTGAGTACGAGGACTAAGCAGTACTGCGGGGCGTTCGCGCGTCCCGCTTCTCTGCGCAAAATAAGAATCTGAAAGAGGAACACGAGCCATGTTTACCGAAGATATGCGGATCGCTGATTACGATCCCGAGCTGTCGGCGGCCATTAACGCGGAAAAGCGCCGTCAGGAAGAACACATTGAATTGATCGCCTCCGAAAACTACGTCAGCCCACGGGTGATGGAAGCGCAAGGCGGCGTCTTGACCAACAAGTACGCGGAAGGCTATCCCGGCAAGCGTTATTACGGCGGCTGCGAGCACGTCGACGTCGCGGAGCAGCTGGCTATCGACCGCGCCAAGCAACTGTTCGGCGCTGATTACGCCAACGTGCAACCCCATTCTGGATCACAAGCCAACGCTGGCGTGTATCTGGCTCTGGCCAAGCCCGGCGACACCATTCTGGGCATGAGCCTGGACCACGGCGGCCACCTGACCCACGGCGCCAAGCCTAACTTCTCCGGCAAAATCTTCAACGCCGTTCAATATGGCCTGAACCCGGAAACCGGTGAAATCGACTACGATCAAGTCGAGCGTCTGGCGAAAGAACACAAGCCCAAACTGGTTATCGCAGGCTTCTCCGCATACTCGCGAGTCGTGGACTGGCAGCGTTTCCGCGACATCGCAGACAGTGTTGGCGCGTACCTGATCGTTGATATGGCGCACGTCGCCGGTCTTGTCGCGGCAGGTCTGTATCCGAGCCCGGTGCAAATAGCCGACGTCACCACCACCACCACGCACAAAACCTTGCGCGGTCCACGCGGCGGTCTGATTCTGGCGAAGTCCAACCCAGAGATTGAGAAGAAACTGCAGTCTTTGATTTTCCCTGGCATTCAGGGCGGTCCTCTGATGCACGTGATCGCCGCCAAGGCGGTAGCGTTCAAGGAAGCCCTGGAGCCTGCGTTTCGCGACTATCAGCAGCAAGTCGTGAATAACGCCAGAGCCATGGCGGATGCGGTGAAAGCGCGCGGCTATAAAGTCGTCAGCGGCGGCACGGACAACCACCTGTTCCTGATTGACCTGATCGATAAGGGCGTAACTGGTAAAGACGCCGACGCCGCGTTGGGTCGGGCTTACATTACCGTTAACAAGAATACGGTGCCGAACGATCCGCAATCGCCGTTCGTAACTTCTGGTCTGCGCATCGGTACGCCCGGCGTCACCACTCGCGGCTTCAAAGAAAAAGAAGTCGTGGAGCTGGCGAACTGGATTTGCGATGTGCTGGACAATATGGGCGATGAAAGCGTCGTAGAGAAAGTCCGCGAGAAGGTGCTGAGCATCTGCCGCGACTTCCCGGTCTACCGCGCCAACGCCAAATCCGGAGCCGCCCTATGAGGCGCTCCGGCCTCTCCGTCCGCTTAGCGGACGGGTTTCTCAACATTTCACAGCTCCGTTGCGAGTGATGATTTATGGCTGTAAGCGTTTTTGATTTGCTCAAAATAGGCATTGGTCCTTCCAGCTCCCATACCGTGGGGCCCATGAAGGCGGTGCGTCAATTCCTGCAGGGATTGCAGCGGGACAGCCTGCTGGAGCAGGTTATCACTATCAAGGCGGAATTATTTGGCTCGCTGGCCGCCACCGGTAAGGGGCACGGCTCCGATAAAGCGGTGATGCTGGGCCTGGAGGGCGAAACACCTGAAGACGTTGATACGGATGACGTGGAAGCGAAGATTGAACGTATTCGCACCCGTCGCCGTATCCGTCTGTTGGGTCTGCACGAAGTTGAATTCGTAGAGAAAGAACATCTGCTGATGAACAAGCGCGCGACCTTGCCTTATCACCCCAACGGCATGCGTTTTACGGCGTTTAATCATGGCGCGGTGGCTCTGCGTACGCGGACGTATTATTCCGTTGGCGGCGGCTTCGTTCTGGACGAGGACGCAGTGGGCGAGGACAAGATCGTTCCCGACACCACGCCGCTGCCATACGCTTTCCGCACGGCGGCGCAGTTGCTGGAGCACTGTCGCGCCACGGGTTATAGCATCAGCCGCATCATGATGGAGAACGAAAAGACCTGGCGCAGCGAAGAAGAAGTGCGCAAGGGTCTGCTGCGCATCTGGCAGGTTATGCAGGATTGCGTGGAGAACGGCTGCCGTAAAGAGGGCATTTTGCCAGGCGGTCTGAAAGTGAAGCGTCGCGCGGCGGAACTGCATCGCGCGCTGTCCAGACGGCCGGAGTCCGCCATGAAGGACCCGCTGAACGTTCTCGATTGGGTGAATTTGTATGCCCTGGCGGTGAACGAAGAAAACGCCGCGGGCGGCAGAGTGGTGACGGCTCCGACCAACGGCGCGGCGGGCATTATTCCTGCGGTATTGCACTATTACGACCGTTTTGTTGGCGGCGCCAATGACGACGGCATCGTGCGTTTCCTGCTGACAGCGGCTGCTATCGGCGTGCTGTACAAGGAAGGTGCGTCCATTTCCGGCGCCGAAGTCGGCTGTCAGGGCGAAGTGGGCGTGGCCTGCTCCATGGCGGCGGGCGCGTTGGCGGAAGTGCTCGGTGGAACGCCTCAGCAGGTGGAAAACGCCGCTGAAGTCGGCATGGAGCATAACCTTGGCCTGACCTGTGATCCTATTGGCGGACTGGTGCAGGTGCCCTGCATTGAGCGCAACGCCATGGGCTCGGTGAAAGCGATCAACGCCGCGCGTATCGCGCTGCGAGGGGACGGAAGTCACTTCGTTTCCCTGGACAAGGTCATCAAAACCATGAAAGCCACTGGCGCCGACATGAAGACCAAATACAAAGAGACCGCTCGCGGCGGTCTTGCGGTGAACGTAATCGAATGCTGATGCGCCGGTCCCTTGGGACTGGCTTCGGCGTCTAAAGAATTTCATGCGAACAACGGCGTCCCCGGTGACGCCTTTAGGGAGACGAAGCAATGGCTGAAAGTCATAACAACGCCGAAATGGCGAAAACCCCGTTGTATGACCTGCACGTGGAGTGCGGGGCGAAGATGGTTGAATTCGCAGGCTACGCCATGCCGGTGACATTCCCCGCAGGCATTATCAAAGAACATTTGCACACCCGCGAGAAGGCCGGACTGTTCGATGTCTCCCACATGGGGCAGGTGCGTCTGAAAGGCGCTGGCGCGGCGGAAGCGCTGGAAGCCCTGGTTCCCGGCGATATCGTCGGCCTGGAGAAGGGCGCGCAGCGCTACACGCTGTTCACCAATGACAAAGGCGGCATTCTGGACGACCTGATGGTCACCAATACTGGCGAAGACTTGTTCCTGGTGGTGAACGCCGCTTGCAAGGAGCAGGACATTGCTCATCTGCGTAAGCACCTTGGCGACAAGCTGGAAATCGAAGTGCTGGAAGATCGCGCGTTGTTGGCGCTGCAAGGCCCTGCTGCGGCGGGCGTGATGGGAGAACTGGCGCCTGAGCTGACCAAGCTGGTTTTCATGACCGGCGCGTGGGCGACCCTGGATGGCGCTGAGTGTTTCGTCACTCGTTCCGGCTATACCGGCGAAGACGGCTACGAAATCTCCGTGCCTGCAGATCGTGCGGATGCGTTGGCGCGCAAATTACTGGCGCATCCTGACGTTGAGGCTATTGGCCTGGGCGCGAGAGATTCTCTGCGTCTGGAAGCCGGTCTGTGTCTGTATGGCCATGATTTGGACACGGACACCAATCTGGTGGCGGCGAACCTGAAATGGGTGCTGTCCAAACCGCGTCGCGCCGATGGCGAACGCGCAGGCGGTTTCCCTGGCGCGGATGTGACCCTGAGTGAGTTTGCTGAAGGTTCTCCTCGCAAACGCGTTGGTCTGGCTCCGCAAGGTCGGGCGCCAGTGCGTGAAGGCGTTGAGATCGTCAACGGGGAAGGGCAAGTAGTTGGCCTGGTCACCAGCGGCGGTTACGGTCCCAGCGTTGAGAAACCGGTGGCGATGGGCTACGTCAACACTGACTGTTCCGCTATGGGAACTGAGCTGAAAGCGATCGTGCGCGGTAAAGAAGTGCCGGTGACTGTCGTATCAGCGACCTTCGTTGAGCACCGCTACTACAGAGGCTGATTCGCCGCTGTAGGGCACGCATGCGGGCAGGGAGCGGCGGTAGCCGCCTCCACCCGCTTTGTTTGATCCGCTTTCTTGCGTCTGTCCGTGTAACGGGCGATAACCTGCTGATAATCCTCACTGGCTTTAAGCTCTTTGACCCGCTGCGTCACCATATTCCGTAATTCTGGGCTTGCCTGCTTACTCAGACTGAGATAGATGTCATAAGGTGGTATCACCGCGTCCATATTGACGAAACGATAGCAGTCCGAGGGTGGTTCGCTCTCCTGCGCCAGGTTATAGCGCAGACGAATTTCCATCTCTACAAACCCGTCGACGCGCCCTGCGGCGGTTAAACGAAAGCCCTGCTCGTATTTCTCCACGCCTGTTAGCGTGAGCGACCTGCGGGCTTCCATGCGGCGTAGTTCGGGATAATTGAAATTGTCGAGTATGACCAGAGTCATCCCCAGTAATTCCGCCTCTCCGGTAATGCTTTTAGGGTGATCATTGCAGGTCAGCAATGCATGATTAACAGTAAATAAAGGCTCTTCCACAAAACTCCCCACATCTGTCAGGGAATTCCAGACCTTGGCGTCGTAGGTCAGCCAGATTGTGTTCTTGTCCTCTCTGATAACGCGGTGCAGACGATTGACCGGCAGCGGCTTGGGAGCAAGCTGTATCGGCGTGTCTCGAAAAATGATTTCCACCAGGTCGGTGATCAATCCGCCTTTGTTGACGCCATCGGAGGCGATCTGAAAAGGGCTGGCCAGGTCTTCAACGATGTAGTAGGTGATCTCTTCCTGGACGAGCTTGTCCGCATGGGAGTGCGAAGCGAAAAAGGCCAGTGAGCAACTCAGAAACGCCAACAAAACGAGCTTGGGTGCGAACATCTTGGGTACCGGCTACACGCTTTCAAGTATGCGGGATGGCAAGCATCGGCTCTGGCTGAAAACCCAGGCGTGTCAGTGCGTTGCTTTCTATTAGAATTAGCATAGCCCATTTAAAAGGCAAGCGGAGGCGCAATAATCCTGTAATAAATGGACGCGTCAGGCTTGTTACCGACCGAGCTTGTCGTTGCGAGGAGCGAATAGGTATCATTGGCCGACCCTGAACGCGCGTTGTCTGACCGCTCCGGGGTGTTTTATAGAGCAAAAAAATGACAAACAGGGAGCCGTGGGACGACGGACTCGCCTGATGACTGACACGAGCCAGAGGAACCGCTTTGAAATTACATGTCGCTGAATCTTATTCGTCGCAGGGGGCGTCGAATAACGTCAGGGTAAGGTTGCATGATGCCGGATAAGTTCAACGACCGGCTGCAGGCTGAAGCGATTCGGCATATTCAGGAAAGTGAGGCGTACGCGGCGCTTGCGTTGCGAGAGCCTGCGCATACCTCGGGTCAGGGGCTGGAGCAGCATGTGTTGGACCGGGCCCGGCAGATGGGGGAAGACGTCGGCTTGGGCGCACGTCTGCAAAAGACGGCGGAGGCGGCCAAGAAGGTCGCTTTTGGCGCGATGGCGTTGCTGTTTTGCTTGGGGGCCTTGGCGGCCAGACAGGCGTTTGATGGCGGGCAACAAGGCAGCGTCAATTTCTTCTGGCTGTTGCTGGCGCTGCTGGGCGTCAACACGCTGATGCTGGCGTTATGGGCGGGTGGCATGGCGCTGGCGTCGCGTAAGGCCAAAACTGGCATGCTCGGCCAGACGCTGGAGTGGATGGTGGCCTACTGGATGGGCAAGCTGGGCGGCAAGAACGGCGCAGACGCCGCTGCGGCGCAGGCATGGTTCGCCGTCATGAACGCCGGGGCGGTGGGGCGCTGGAATCTAAGCCGACTGTCCCATGCGCTGTGGCTGTCCTATTTGCTGGGTGGGTCGACGATGATTCTGTTGATGCTGGCCGCTCGCCAGTATGACTTTATTTGGGAGACCACCATCCTGTCTGAATCTTCTTTCCAAACTCTGACTCAAACCCTGGCGGCTTTGCCGCAATGGTTTGGCTTCTCTGCGCCGACGCCGGAGCAAATCGCCGCCAGTCGTATCGGCGGATCGCCAGCTAACGCTGAGGCGGCGCGTCAGGCGTGGTCGGGTTTGCTGCTGGGCGGCATGTTGACCTATGGGATCATCCCCCGTCTTCTGTTGCTGGCCGCCTCCTGGGTCGCATACGGGCGTGCGCGCGCCGCTTTTCGCCTGAATTTGGCGCGTCCTTATTACGTCCGTTTAAAACAGAAGCTGATCCCGGCCACGCGGGTGCTGGGCGTGGTGGATGCGGATGAAGACGGTCGTCCTCAGGCGGACCCCGAGCCTCAACAGGCGCAGGAGGAAACCCCACCGACCCAAAGCTGCTGGCTTGGCGTGGAATTGGACAACGCCCATATGGCTGCCGGGGATGGCGTTTCCGAGGCGTTTAATCTGGGCAATGTGTTGGACCGGGAAGGCCAGCATGCGGCGCTACAGCGCGCCCAGGCGCTGAAACAGACGCCATTGGTGCTGGCGGTGTCGCTGCAACGTTCTCCAGATCGCGGCTTGAAGCGGTTCCTGGCGCAACTGACAGAAGGGCGCAAATCGTTGACCTGGCTGGAGTTGTGCGAAACGGCGGGATATTTCGATCAGGATACGCAGGGGCGCGACATACGCATCTGCGACTGGCACCAATTGGCGGCGGAATGTGGAATAGAACCGCAACGGGTCGTACACCGGGTGATCGGAACGCATTCCGAAGGAGAGATGAAGCATGGATAACGCGACGCCGACTAAGACACGTTCAGGTATCGGCGGCGACCCGATTTCCGTGGCGGTGGTCGGTCACACCAACGCGGGTAAAACTTCCCTGATGCGCACCTTGTTGCGCGATCTGAAATTCGGCGTTATCTCCAATCATCCTGGAGCCACCCGGCATGTGGAGGCGGGCCAGATTCTGGTCAATGAAACGCCGGTCATCACGCTGTTTGATACGCCGGGGCTGGAGGATTCCATCGAGTTGCTGGAGGCGCTGGAAAAACTGCGTCCGGAGCAGGATAACGGGCTGGGACGGCTGCGCGCTTTTATTCAGGATCTGGATCGCTATCCGCAGTTCTCGCAAGAAGCCAAGGTGATCCGGCAGCTATTGCAGGACGAACTGATATTTTATGTCGTGGATGTCCGCGAGCCGGTGCTGGGGAAGTACCGGGACGAGCTGAAAGTGCTCAGCTTTGCGGCGCGCCCGGTGATTCCCGTGCTGAATTTTATCGCTGCGCCGCGCTCCAATCTGGCGCAGTGGCGTGAGCAACTGGCGGCGTTGAATCTGCATGCTCAGGTAGAGTTCGACACAGTCGCTTTCAATTTTGAGGACGAGAAACGTCTCTATCAGAAGATGCAGGCGTTGATGGCCGCCCGTTATAACGACTTGCAACAGCTTATCGAAGAGCGCCAGAAGCAGTGGGAATCCCAGATGGACAGCGCCGCGCAGCGCATCGCCGCTTTGTGGACGGACGTGGCCAGTTTTCGTCTGATGACGGCGAACGAGGAAGTGGAAATTCAGACGGCGGCGGAACGGATGCAGGAGCAGGTGCGCAAGGCGGAGTCCGATTGCGTCGCCGATCTGTTGCAGATTTTCCGCTTCGCTGACGAGGACGTGACTGTCGCCGCCTTACCGGTTCGCGATGGCGAATGGGAGCTGGATTTGTTTGATCCGGACAATATGAAGCGTATGGGCGTCGAGGCCGGCAGTGGCGCGGCGGCCGGCGCGGCGGTAGGCGTTGGCGTCGATTTGATGGCCGGTGGGATCACCTTGGGCGCGGCGGCGGCGCTGGGCGCCCTGGCGGGGGTGGTGTGGCAGACGGGACGCCGATATCGCGAGGATTTGACCGCGGCGATACGTAAACAACGCAAGTTGTGCGTGGACGAATCCACCCTCAAAGTATTGTGGCTGCGGCAACAGTATTTATTCGAAGCGCTGCAGAAGCGGGGACATGCGTCGCAACAGCCGATGGCTCTGGCGGACGGCGGCTCCCCGGAATTGCCGGGAGACTGGTCGCGCTGGTTGCGCAAGGCGCGAGGCAACCCGGAATGGTCAAGTTTGCGTCCCGGTTGCGACCTGGATGACCAAGAGCGAGTGGCGTTTATCAAGACAATAGGTTCTAATTTACCGGGTGTTCTGGTAAAAAGTTGAAAAACTTTTTAGTAAAACACTCTAACATTCTGAAAAATATGGAAGAGAAGATGAGAAAAGCAACGTTAGTATTGATTGCGACGACCTTAATGGCCTCCGGGTGTTCGTGGGTTTCTCTGACGCCGGAAGGCGAAACCGTTAAGGTGGCCAAGAGAAATGAAGTGGCGAATTGCCAGAAACTGGGCACGACTACGTCCAATGGCGTCAGCCGCGTGGGCATCCTGAGCCGCGACGAAAAAGTCATTTTCGAAGAGCTATCCACATTGGCGCGTAACGAAGCGGCGTCTCTGGGCGGCAATACTGTCGTTCCTGACAGTGAAATCTCCATCGACGGACGTCAGCGTTTCGCTATCTATCAGTGCCCTTACTGATCCCTATTCTGACGCCGGTTGCAGAACAAGCGGCGTCCGGCGGGCTTTGTGCGGATAATTCCGTCAGGATTGCGTCTTATGAACCTCAGTGGCGTTAAAGGATTTATCTTCGATCTGGACGGCACCTTGGTGGATTCCCGTCTGGACTTTGACGCCATGCGGCGAGAACTGGGTTTTCCTGAAGGAAAGCCCATTCTTGAGCACCTGGAAACACTGGATGATCCTGACGCCGTCGCCCAGGCCTGGGCGGTGGTGGAAGCTCATGAAATCGCCGGAGCGCGTGCGGCGACCTGGATGCCGGGAGCGAGAGAACTGTTGATGTCGCTGCGGGAACTGGATATTCCGGTGGCGATTCTGACCCGTAATATGCGCAAGGCCACCCGGATCGCCATTGAGGCGCTGGGTATTCCCGTCGAACTGGCCTTGACTCGCGAAGACTGCAAACCCAAGCCGCATCCGGAAGGACTGCTGCGTATCGCCGCAACCTGGGGGTTGGCCTGTGGCGAACTGATCTATGTCGGCGATTACATCTTTGACCTGCAGGCGGCCCGCAACGCCAACATGATTGCCTGTCTTTACCTTAACGAACGCAATCACATCTATCAGGAACACGCAGACTGCGTGATCCGCGCTTTTGACGAATTATCACCCCGTCGCTGACTCTCCCGGATACCCCTCTCCTTAGGTCACGACTATTTAGTCTCTCTGACGTCAGGCATTATTTTTGTTTAACCCGCTCGTGGCGCGCCGCTTTCGTCGCCAGTAACGCCATTACGTCTCACTATCTTAGCGGTCCGCTTCGCACCGGGCTTCGCCGTCCGCCGCCCCTTTGCCAATGGAGTTATCGCGCTAAATAGGCGCGTCCCGAGTTTGGTAAAACGCCGGGAGAGGTCTATTGTTGATAAGACAGTGCAGGGAGAATTGCTATGCAGGGCGGGGAGGACATTCAGCTGCTTGTCTTTCGTTTGGACGACAGACCTTACGCAGTTGAATTGGCGCGAGTCAGGAAAGTGTTCAGAGCGGCGGCCATCAATCCGTTGCCCTTGGGGCCGAGGGTGATATGCGGCGTGTTGAATATGCGCGGACGCCCGGTGCCGGTGGCGGATTTGCGATTGCGCCTGGGATTGCCGTCTCGGGTCACGGCGCTGGAGGACCGCTTCCTGTGGGTGAGCGCCGACGCCATGGACTTGATTCTGACCTGCGATAGCGTTGACGGCGTGAGCGTATTTCCTCGCTCCACCATGTTGGACGGCGCAGAGATTCCGGAACGGCCTCCGGTGCTGAAGGGGGTCGTCTGCCTGCCTGATGGCGTGCTTTACATTAACGACCCCGACACTTTGCTCAACCTCAGGGAAAAAGAGGAATTGGCGTATGCGCTCGCTGAGCATGATGAGTGACGCCGTGGCCATGCCTAATGCGCTCAGCTCTGACCTGTTGTCGGCCTGCCAGTGGAAGATCAACGAACTTTGGGGGCTGCATTATCCTCAGGAACGCTGGTCCGATTTGGAGCGGCATCTCAAACTGACCGCCCTGGACCTGGGCTACGACGAACCATCCGCCTTCGCCCGCGCGCTGCTTTATGACCAGGTCGACGCGGCGCAAAAAGTACGTCTGGCCACAGAGCTTGCAGTGGGCGAAACCTATTTCTTGCGTGATCCCGCCTGTTATCAGCACCTGATTCATCACTTTCTCATTCCTTTGTTGGATCAACGTCGCCGTAATGGTCAGAAACACCTGCGCATCTGGAGCGCAGGCTGCTGTAGCGGCGAGGAAGCCTATAGCCTTGCGATTCTGCTGGAAGGCTTGCTGCCGGATATGCGTGACTGGACTGTTGAGCTGCTGGCTACGGATCTGGTGGCGGAGTTTGTGGAGAAGGCGCAAAGCGGCTGTTATAGCGCCTGGTCCTTCCGTCAGGTTGACCCACAATGGCGCACCCGCTATTTCAGCCAGAGCGGCGCCAATCAGTGGACGATCCATGAGCGATTTCGGCGGCGCGTGACGTTCTTCCAATTGAATCTGGCGCAGTCGGTTTTTCCCGACGAGAAACGAGGACTGTGCGACTGTGACGTGATTCTGTGTCGCAACGTGTTGATGTATTTCTCGCCTTCGCAGGCGGCGGCGGTGCTGGATCGCTTGCAGCGTTCCCTGAGTCCGGGCGGGGTGTTGCTGCTATCGCCAGTGGAAAGCGTGATCTGCCAATGGGCGGGGAAGAAAGTGCACAACTGGCCGGAAGCGGTATGTCTGCGGCGGCCGCGAGATGAGCCGCGTTGGCGTGAAGCCCGAGCAGAATCCGCCGGCTCGGCGCCGCTGGCGGAGAATGCCCTCTCAGGGAGGACGGAACAGCAATCCTGGCCCGCGACGGCCGTGGATATCTCGGTGGCGGCGTCTGTCATCTCTGATGCTCAGGAAAGGAAAGCCGTTTCGCGAGAGCAACAGACGTCCGATGCGGGCAACGATTGGCGCCGGGGACAAGAGGCCTACAGAGATGGCGACTATGACGCCGCCGTGCAACATTTGGAGCGCTTTACCGCCGGCCCAGGCCTATCGCCGCGTCAGCAAGCGGAGGCGGCCATTCTCATCGCCCGCAGCCATGCTAACTGCAACCGCTTACAAGATGCGGAAGAATGGGCTAATCAGGCCATACGACTGGATCGGTTACAGCCCGCCGCCTATTGGTTGCTGGCGTCATTGCATATCGGGCGCTCCGAGCGTCGCCAGGCGCTGGAGGCGCTGACCCGGGTCATCTATCTGCAGCCGGATTTCATTATGGCTCACTATCTCAGCGGTATTTTGTGCATGCGACTGGGCCAACCTGAGCGCGCTTTGCGCTGTTTGCGAAATTGTAGGGAGCTGCTGGCGTCCATGGCGCCGGAGCAGCCATTGGAGGAAGGGGAAGGACTGACGGCGGGAGATCTGCTGGAACTGGTGCGGGACGCATTTGACGATATCGCCGGCGATATCAAGTGACGCGCGCTGCGCCTGAAGGACTGTAAGGAAGGAGAGCAGAGTTGAAAGGTTCAACTTACACCGACTGGGAAGCGTTAAAGCGCAATTTGCAGCAGGTGGAGCAGTTTCTGGCGAATGAATTCAATCCCTCGCCGGATTCCGCCAAAGCCGGCTGCAGGAGCGTGCGCGGGAGTTGGCGGAGCCGGAGAAGGACGAGGACGAGTCGGACCGCATGGAGGCCCTGGTGTTTGAGCTGGCTCAGGAGATCTACGCCCTGGAGCCGGAGTTTATCGCGGAAGTCGTGCCCCTGAAGCCGCCGACGCCTATTCCCTGCACCCCTCCCTATGTGCTGGGAGTAATCGGCGTACGCGGACGCATCGTATCAGTGTTAGATCTTCGCGTGTTCTTCGATCTGCCGCTGAAAGGCCTGTCGGATCGTAATTCTGTCGTTGTGTTGTCGCGAGATGGCTGTGAGTTCGGACTGCTGACCGATCGGGTGATCGGCATTCGCACATTATCGCGGAAGCGTCTGAACTCCCGGCTTGAACACCTGAGCGGGGTGCGCAAAGAGTATCTGCTGGGGGTGACCTCATCCCACTGGGCGGTGCTAGATGCGTACAAGTTACTTCATGACGCCCGATTGGTCGTCAACGACAGGATATAGGACATGTTCTATCGCAACCTGAAGACCGCCAACAAGCTGATTCTGGCTTTCAGTTTCATCGCAGTACTTGTCGTGGGGGCCTTGATTATTGCTTTTCAGGGGCTGCAGCAGATTCAGCAGTCGCAGCAGCAGATATTCGATGAGCAGTTCACCCAGCACATGCGTATTAAGGACCTAATGATCAATATCAACGAGAACCGGGCGTTGATGTTGAAAATGGTGGTGCAGCGCGGCGCTGGCGGCGTGTTGCTGGATGAGGTCAAACGCAGCAGTTTGCAGGGAGAGAAATTACTGGGTGAACTCAACGCCGCCGCGGTGCGCGCCAGTGAAGCTCAGGGGGTGTTGCAGAAACTGCGGGATCAATGGATGGCGTTTTCCAGCGCCCGGGAGAAAACCATTATTCCACTGATAGCGTCCGGTGATATTGACGCCGCCGCGACGGTATTGACCAACGAGCAGGCGGAGCGCATCGCTCAGATACGAGAACTGGGCGATCAGATTATTCATTTGGGCGAACGCAATATTCAGCAGGCTCTGGCGCAATCAGAAGCGACGGTGGAAGGCCAGCGCGGGACCATTATTATTGTTATCGCAGTCATATTGGCGCTGATGGCGGCTATCGTATGGATGACCTCTAAAGCGATTGCAGGTCCTCTGGCGGATCTGACCAAATGGGCGGAGCAGATCGCGGAGGGCGATTTGATGTACGGAAGGGAGTTCGAGAAACGGGAAGACGAAGTAGGCATGCTGAGTCAGGCCTTCAGTCGTATGGGTGAGTACCTGCGCGAACTGGCGAAAACTTCCGAAGCTATCACCAAGGGAGACCTGACGGTGAGCGTCACGCCTCGTTCGGAGCGGGATATTTTGGGCAATGCGTTTTCCGCCATGATCAATAATTTGCAGAGCCTCACCGCTGACCTGAAAGAAGGGGTGGCGGTGCTTTCCACCGCCAGTCAGGAAATTATGGCGTCAACCGGGCAGGTCGCCTCCAGCGCTCAGGAAACCGCTACCGCCATCAGCGAAATCACCACGACGGTGGAAGAAGTCAAACAGACGGCGAGCGTCTCTAATCAGAAAGCCAGGCATGTCACCGAAGCCGCGCAGCGCACCCTGCAAGTCTCCCAGGACGGTCGTAAGGCGGTGGAGGCGACCCAGGACAGCATGAGCCAGATCCGCCAGCAGATGCACGCCGTGGCGGAAAGCATCGTGCGCCTGAGCGAGCAGAGTCAGGCTATTGCGGAGATTGTCGCCACAGTCAACGATCTGGCGGAGCAATCCAACCTGCTGGGCGTCAACGCCTCCATTGAAGCAGTCAAGTCCGGCGAACAGGGGCGCGGCTTTTCAGTGGTGGCGCAGGAAGTGAAAACCTTGGCGGATCAGTCCAAACAAGCCACCGGCCAGGTGCGCAATATCCTTAATGACATCCAGCGGGCCATGAATAAGGCCGTTATGGTGGCGGAACAAAGCAGCAAGGCGGTGGATGGCGGTTACCAGCAGGCCCAGCTGTCAGGGGACGCCATCCGTATGCTGGCGGACAGTATCGAAGAGTCATCCGGCGCAGCGTTGCAGATAGCCGCTTCCAGCCAACAGCAGCTGGTGGGAATGGACCAGGTGGCGAGCGCTATGGAGAGTATCAAAAAGGCCAGCCAGGACAATGTGGAGGGCACCAAGCAGGCGGAACAGGCTGCGCGCAACCTGCATCAGTTAGGATTGCGCATGCAGAACCGGATTGCGCAGTTCAATGCCTGAGCAACGCCGGGTGCGCGCTAAGTCGACGCTTTGGAAAAGACTTTTCTGGACGGGAAGTTCTGGCGATGGAGCGGAACGGTGTCTTCCGTCGGCCGTGCAGGGTGGAAAGAAGTATGCAGGACAGAAATGAGGCGCTGAAGAAGCGGTTGCTGGAGGCGTTCCGGTTGGAAGCCGGCGATCGCATGCGGATTCTGGCGGACGCGTTCGCCATGCCGTCTGACGCCTTCGACGCCGTGCTGGTGGAAAGCGTATTCCGCGAAGTGCACAGTCTCAAAGGCGCCGCCAGAGCAGTATCCCTGGGAGCGGTTGAGAAACTGTGTCAGGCCTGGGAAACCCTGCTCGCCGATATCAAACGCAGCGGCGCTGGCGTCAGCGAGACGCAGCTTGGCGTCAACCGTAAGTGTCATGGTCTGTTGCGGCAGTTGATGGCGGACGCGTCCGCCATTCCCAATGATCAGCTCTCGGACTACTGTCGGCGTATTGAACGGGGCGAAGAGATAGCGAGTTTGGCTCCCGTGGAGAACCAGGTTCAGGATTGGGCGTCAGACGATTCTGAGTCGCAGCTCGTCAAGGAAGAACCCAAAGTCGCCTCGCCAACCGTTGAAGCCACTCCCATTCCCCCTTCAGTTTCAGGCGAACCCTTAGAGGAAGAGCGCGCTCAGACAAACGAAACGGCATCGTCGGAAGAGGCTGCGCCGCAAACCCTGCGTCAACGGCCTGCAGAGCTGGCCGGGTTGGCGGGAAACAGCGGCATGCTGCGTATCAAGGCGGAGCATCTGGATGAGTTGATGTATCAGGTCGAGGATTTGCAGCAGGCCAAGCTGGAGGCGACGCAAGCCTGTTTAATGCTGAAGGAAGCGGTGGCCGGATTCGCAGAATGGCGCAAGTTCAGGCATGAAATCACCACCGCCGCCCGTCAGTTACGAACGCATATTGATCATGAGGCTGAACGTCAGGTGAGCCGCGACCAGGTATTGGTGTCGATGGAGCGGGAGCAACAGACTCTGATTGACTTCAGCGCCTGGGCGGCGGACTTTCTTGGGCAGTGGGAATACCGGCTCAGCCAGCTGGCGAAAACCTCCGAAAAAGTCGCCAGAGGCGTGGCCACGGTTGCGGACGGCATGCATGCGCAGATGCAAACGGTGCTGCTGTTGCCTTGTTCGGTGTTAGTGGAAGGCCTGCCGGCCATGGTGCAGGAGATTGCGGACTCTCTGGGTAAAAAAGTGCAAATGCGCTACTCGGGAGAAAGTCTGCAAGTGGACAAGCGGGTGCTGGATGAGTTGAAGAGTCCGCTACAACACATGCTGCGCAATGCCGTTGATCATGGTGTGGAGGCGCCCGCGCGCCGCCGTGAGCTGGGCAAGCCGGAATACGCGCAAATTGAACTGGATTTCATGCAGGAAAACGCTGGTCTGTTCGAGGTGAGAATTCGTGATGACGGACTTGGTTTCGACCCCGCCAAACTGAAGGCCAAAGCTGTCGCCCAGAAAGTATTGGATGAAGACAAAGCCGCCGCAATGAATGACAAAGACGCGGCGCAGCTGGCGTTCTCTTCTGGCGTCTCCACCAGCAGCATCATAACGGATCTGTCTGGGCGCGGTTTGGGGCTGGCCATCGTTCGCGAGAAGGTAGAGCGCCTGGGCGGCCGTATTCTTTTGGAAACGACGCCGGGAAGCGGGTCCACCATCACACTGCAGGCGCCGACCAGTATGGCGACATACCGGGCGTTGCTGGTGCGCGTGGAAGACCAGTTGATGGCGATTCCCGCTCAGGCGGTGGAGCGAGTGCTGCGTCTGCCTCAGGAAGAAATCAAAAGCGTGGAGAATCGGCTGTCTTTTACCTTGCATAACGAGGCCAATCCGCTGTGGCGACTGTCGGATATTCTCGGACTGGGGACCACCGCTTCCGCGCCGGACAAAGCCGTCTGCGCGCAAGTGGCGGTGATGAACGTCAACGGCGATCGTTTTGGCCTGCTGGTGGACGAAGTCATCGGAGATCACGAAGTCATTATCAAGCCCCTGGGACCGCAGTTACTGCGCGTGCGCAATATTCTGGGCGCGACGCAGATGGGGGACGGCCGCATCGTGCCTATCCTGCATCCGTTTGACCTCTATAAAAGCGCCTGCAATACAGATTCCGCGCCGCTGCAGACGGGGGGCATGGAGGAGCTGCGTCGGCGCAAGCGTATTTTAATCGCGGAAGACTCCGTCACATCGCGGGGATTATTGAAAACCATTCTGGAAAGCGCCGGCTATGAAGCCGTCACCGCCAACGATGGCGTTGACGCTTGGGAAGCGCTCAAGCACGGAGCGTTCGACCTCATGGTATCGGATATCGAAATGCCTCGCCTGGATGGGTTTGGATTGACTGCAAAGGTGCGCGCTGACCGCCGCTTCGCGGAGTTGCCGGTAGTATTGGTCACCGCCTTGCAGAGCCCTGAGGATAAAGAGCGGGGCATGGAGGCGGGCGCCAACGCCTATATCGTAAAAAGCGGTTTTGATCAGGCCAATTTGCTGGAAATTATCCGCCAGTTGCTCTGATTGCAGGGACGGGCGCAGCATGGCCTGTCGACAACGGGAGAAGAGGTGATAACGATGGATGTGTTGATAGTGGACGACTCGCCTGTTATCAGACAGCTGCTGCGCCACATCATTGAAGAAGGCGGCATGCGGGTGATCGGTGAAGCGTCGAATGGCGCGGAAGCGCTGCGCAGCATCGCCAGACGCAAACCGGATGTGATCACTATGGACATTCACATGCCAGTCATGGATGGATTGGAAGCGTCGCGAAGAATCATGGAGGAGTATCCGACGCCGATTGTTGTGGTGACCGCCAGCTATAGCCTCGGAGATGCGGTGACCGCCATGCAGGTGCTGGAGGCCGGCGCCATTACCGTCACGCCAAAGCCGCAAGGCCCCGGTCATCCTGACTTTGAGCGGGACGCGGAAAGCCTGGTGAGGACTATTCGCCTTATCAGTGAAGTCAAAGTAGTGAGACGGTATCGCCGCGAGAAGCGCGTTCCTGCGCGGCCGCCTCCCTCTGTTGGGCTGGATCAGGATCATGAGGGTATACAGCCGGGCGTGATCGCAATTGGCGCTTCTACCGGCGGTCCGGTGGCGTTGAAGGAGCTGCTGCACGGCATGTCTCGGGATACGCCCTGTCCGGTGCTGGTGGTGCAGCATATCTCGCCTGGCTTTCTGACCAGCTTTTGCGAGTGGCTCAATCAGGTGTCGGCGCTTCCTGTCAGCATTGGCGAATTCGGTGAGCGCGCCGAGCGGGGGCGGGTCTATCTGGCGCCGGACGGTTGCCACATGGAGGTGGATCGGTCCTGTCGCATCAGTCTGGTGAACGGGAATCGCGATGAGACGCTTTGCCCGTCCGTGGCGCATCTGTTCAGCAGCGTCGCCAAAAACTTCGGCAGGAACGCGGTGGTTGTGTTGCTGTCTGGGATGGGGCGCGACGGCGCGGCGGAAATGGCGGAACTACATCGGCTGGGGGCTCTGACCATTGCGCAGGACCCCGCCACGGTCGTAGTGAACGGCATGCCGGGGGAGGCGGTGAAGCTGGGCGCAGCCCGGCATGTATTGAGTCCCCCGCGCATCGCGGCGCTACTAAACGAACTACCGGTACAAAGCTGCGTCTGATTTGTGTATGCAACAAGGTCGCGGAGAAAACAACAAGAGAGTTGAAGTGATGTTAACAGGAACAGAAATTCTCATTGTCGAAGACAGCCTGACTCAAGCCCTGCAACTGCAAATGCTGCTGGAGCAGAATAGTTGCTCCGTCATGGTTGCGGAGAACGGCGTGCAGGCCCTGAAATGCATAGCTGAACGCAGACCGACCATCATCGTGAGCGACATCATGATGCCGGAAATGGACGGTTACACCTTATGCCGGACGCTGAAATCAGACCCTAAGACGGAATCCATTCCGGTCATTCTGGTCACCACGCTCACCGACCCGAAGGATGTGGTGCAAGGGCTGATCGCCGGCGCGGATAACTTCATCACCAAGCCTTATGATGAGAAGTATCTGCTGTCGCGCATCCGTTACTTCCTGGCCAATCTGGAGCACCGGGACCACCAGCGGGTGAAGATGGGCATTGAAATTATCTTGGACGGAGAACGCCACTTCATTAACTCCGCCCGCCAGCAGATTCTCGACCTGCTGATTTCCACCTATGAAGAAGGCATTCGTCTCAACCGGGAACTGAAAGCCAAGCATGAAGAGCTGAGTCATACTCATTCGCTGATCAACAGTCTGTTTCATTTTACAGCGGGCCTGAGCGCAGCCAGCACGGAAAGGGACACCATTGAGCAAGGGTTGGGGCAGGTGCTGTCATTCCCGAACGTAATCGCCTCCTGGTTACTATTGGTGGGTGCGGATCAGGACGATAGCGGCTGGCGACTGGCGGGATTTCGCGGCGATAAGCTCAATCATGCGCAACTGGACCCCTGCAGTCACGAGTGTCCCTGCCGGCATGGCGTCATTAATGATGGTCTGACCAGAGCTGTGGATATCGCTGACTGCCCGGCGATGAAGGGCGTTTTCATCAGCAATCATCATGCGACCATTCCCTTACTGCTGGGAGGAGAGGTCATCGGCTTGCTCAATGTCGCCCGGACGGACGGAGAACGCTGGGGGGAAGAGCCGTTGCGCGCGTTGCAATCCCTGGGACATCAATTCTCGGTCGCCCTGGGCCGGGCGAGATTGTTCGATAGCCTGGAAAATCTGGTGGAGCAGCGCACCTCGGCTTTGAAAGACGAAATGGTGGAAAAAGAGAAGGCGCAGGAACAGCTCAAGCTGCGCAATCGCGCTGTCGAGGCGAGTGTTAACGCCATCATCATTGCGTATAAAAGTGAACCGGATAACCCCATTGTGTACGCCAATCCGGCCTTTGAACGCATTACCGGCTACAACCTGGAAGATGTCACGGGACGGAATTTCCTGTTCCTGCTCGGCAAAGAGACCAGTCAATTGGGGGTCGCGAATATCAAACGAGCACTCAAATCCAATACCGAAGGCTATGCCTTGCTGAAGAACTATCGCAAAGACGGCACGCTGTTCTGGAGCGAGCTGAAAGTCGCTCCGGTCACGGACGCCAAGGGCGATGTCACTCACTTTGTCGCTATCCTGAATGACGTGACGGAATCCATTCAGTACCAGGAGCAACTGGAATACAAAACCAACTACGATAACCTCACCGGACTGCCTAACCGGAATCTGCTTAATGACCGTATTCAGCAGGCCATCGCCTATGCGGCGAGGCGCGACAAGGGCTTCGCTCTGGCGGTGTTCGACCTGGATAACTTTAAATATATCAACGACAGCATGGGCCATGAGACCGGCGATCAATTACTGAAAGAGGTGGCGGAATCCCTGCGCAGTTGTTTGCGGGAAGGCGATACGCTGGCGCGACTGGGCGGGGATGAATTCGTTATTCTGATGCATAAAGAGGAGCGCGACCGCCCCCTGGGGTTGATGCTGAACCGTATCCAGCAACTGGTGGCGCAGCCGCGTCGTTTAAAAGACAAAGAGATTCTGGTCACTCCCAGCATTGGCGTCTGTCAGTATCCAGAAGACGGCGAAGATGCCTCCACACTGCTCAAGAACGCCGATACGGCCATGTACAAGGCCAAGGAACGGGGCCGTAATCGTATCTGCAGCTACACCCAGGAAATGAATGAGTCCATCCAGAAACGGGTGCAAATGGAACAGGACCTGCGGCGCGGTATCGAAAACGGCGAGCTGGAGCTGTATTACCAGCCGCAACTGGACCCTCATGGCGGCGGCGCTGTCGGACTGGAAGCGCTGGTGCGCTGGCGCAAGGGCGATCGCATGGTGCCGCCGCTGGAGTTTATCCCCATTGCGGAAGAAACCGGCCTGATCACCGAAGTGGACGCCTGGGTGCTGCGCGCCGCCTGTCTGCAATTAAAAATGTGGCGGGATCAGAAACAGCAGATGGTCCCTGTTTCCGTCAATCTGTCGCCCCGGCAATTCCAGGACGCCCATTGTGTCGAACTGGTGCGCAAAGTGCTGCAGGAATCCGATATCGAACCTGGCTGCCTCAAAATAGAGGTGACGGAAAGCATGGTCATGCACAACGCGGAAGAGGCGTTGCGCACCATGACCCAGCTCAAAGCCATGGGCGTGCAACTGTCCATGGATGACTTCGGCACAGGATACTCCTCTTTGAGTTACCTGAAGATGTTCCCTTTCGATCAGCTCAAGATCGATAAAAGCTTTGTTCGTAACGTCACCAACGATCCCCAGGAAGCCGCCATCATCCGCGCGATCATCGGCCTGGGCAAAACCCTGGGCATCAAAATCGTGGCGGAAGGCGTGGAAACTGTCGAGCAGTACAGCTTCCTGGTGCGCGCCGGTTGCGACCTCATCCAAGGCTACTTCTACTCACCGCCATTGCCTGTCGCCGCCTGTATGCACTTCCTGCAGGAAGATCATCTGTGGGGGAAAAAGCGCAAGGAAATTGAAGACGGCCCGCAAGCCAGAAGAATATTGATCGTCAACGACGACGAAACCATACTGCGCGCGGTCTGCGGCGAACTTGGCCACGAAGGCTACGACATCTTCGAAGCCCGCACCATGGCGGAAGCATTGCGCCTTCTGGCCGCCCACGAAATGCACGTCATCGTAACCGACCAATGCATGAAGGAAATCAAAGGCGTGGACCTGCTGCGTAAAGTCAAAGCCATCCACCCCGGCGCCGTCCGCATGGTGCTCAGCGGCTACAGCGGCTTTAAAGAAGTGCTCGAAGCCATCAACGAAGGCGCCGTTTTCCGCTTCATCACCAAACCCTGGAACTCGGAACACCTGCGAGAAAACGTCAAACAAGCCTTCCGCGAAAGCGACCTGGCGCGGGAAAACCAGATGCTGAGAGAGCAGTTGGATATATTGCGAAGTGGGAGTTGACGAACCTTGGTGCTGGAAGGATGAGGATTAACTCATTGTTGAGAGAAATCTAGTAAAAAGGCGAAGAGGGACAATCGTGAAGAAGTAAGCCCCCTGACATTGCTTCGAATGTCAGGGGGACGGTCAATTACTACTTTTCTTAACGGATATATGTCCACAAAGCTTAGTAATAGTATTGCTGTCGCAGCTTGGAGGAGATTCGCAAGTCCAAGAGGCTACTACATCAGCGTCAGTAGCCATGGCCATGAGAATCATTGACACCTGCTCCTTTGTTGTAGTCGTTATCCACATGGAGTCGGTGTCGCTTGTTAGTTTAAAGTTAAGTCCGTTCTCCGGAGAGTCGCTCCAGTTGTCGAGTTCGGTAACCTTGCCTTTGCAGCTTATTGCTGACGCATTAGCGCAAAATAGTAGTAGGGATATTAGAAGAGTTTTCTTCATGGTTTACTCTCAATGGATGGGATTTTAATCTAGCTTCAGATAATTTAGAAATGATTTGATATATAATGGGTGAAATTACTTGCTATATGAGTTAGCTGAAACGCAATGTAAAGTGTATGGGATAACTCGTCTGAGCTTATAGCTCACTTAACCTAACGAACGGTATAAAAGCTAGATTTTAATTGCCATTTGTCTATCCATTCAAGTCAGGAAATGTAAAAAATTAAAACATTCGCTTTTTCAGCCGGTTAGCGTGTTCTTATTGCCTGGATATCGGAGATGCCGCGACGAAGTCGTTGCTTCATCTAACCCACAATTTCTGAAAAGCGCTCAGATATGCTCTTTGGTGATGTCCGAACATTAACGAGGGCTATTAACTAACGTGGGAAATGCAAGTTTTTTCTTTCTCATGATGGTTGAAAATTATTTCCTGAGGCTTTTTTATTGTAACCATTTGAATTTAAAAGGACAAATTCGTTTTTTGCGTGCCTTGAAGAGCGCAAAATTCTCTTTTTCTTGTGTTTGTTTTTGTTGGTCTAATCCATTTTTTTTCTTAATATACCGCAAAAAATGTAGCGACTCCCATTTTTATGGTCAGCTCGCTTGTGTTGGAGCTAATACAGTTTATTGAGAATGAAAACGGTCTAAATGCTTATTGTTTGGGTGAGTAAAGCTTCATTTCAAAAACTATTTTTTAGTATAACTTTCAGGGCTGTAATGGATTTTATGAAAAACTTTGTGGTTAATAATATTTGTATTTATTTTGTTATATGGTGGGTGAGTGTCACCTCGGCTCATGCAATGAGTGCTTATGATGACATTATAAATTTATCAAAACATGGTGAAGACTTTATTGAGGGTGAGAATATAGATGGTTTTTCTGGTGAGCTTTCATGGAGAGTTAAAGATGCAACATTTCCCGGAACGGGGCTTGACATAAACATCTATAGAGAGTATGGCCTGACAAGTTACCCAACTAATATGGGAGAGTGGAACTTGTTGACGCCAAGAGTCGCCATCGTGATTGAGAGAAAGGATACATACTGTGGTCAGTGTGTAGATGATTTTGACCTTCAGAGCGTAGTCATAGAAATACCAGGCGCCTCGCGCCAACCAATGGTTAAAGCCGCTAATAGCAAAAATTGGATCTCCATTAATAATTCTACTGGTTGGGTTGCTGAGCCAACAATTGTGGGTGGAAAGATAAGCCTCATCGCTTATTCGCCTCAGGGTGCTAAATACGAGTTTAACTATAGCGAAATTGAGGATGTAACGAGCCTAAAAAATGCAAATATAAGCATTAATGCGACTCGTGTTAGTGATGGCTTTGGGAACTATATTAATTATGAATATATGAGATATCCATCAGGTAATAATTACTTGGTTGGAGGGGAGTGTGCTAATAATAATTCTTCTTCATGTGTTGGAGCTATGAAGATAAAAAGAAATATTGTTTCGCCAACAAAAATATTAGCAAGCGATGGTAGAGAGGTGACGTTCTCTCATAAAAAAAGATATGCGCACGAAGTAGGCGGCGAGAGCTACTATATTCAGAGTATGAGTGTGACCGAAAACGAGCTTGTGCGTACTTGGTATTTTAAATACTCAGAGGAAGAGGCACATTCTGCTTTGCTGGATAGAGTTATATATCCCGATAATTCTTCCTGGGAATACAAATATAGGCTGTTTGATGAAAGCTTCGAGCTAAGCTCTGTAAAATATCCAACAGGGGCTTCAATATACTATACATACGCTACGATATATCAGAACAAAAACCCTTTTGGAAACGGAATTCAGAGAGGTGTTGTTCGTCGTATATTGAATTTTTCGGGCAACGGCTTAACTACAGATTATACATACTCATTTATAGACGAAGGTTACCCATATGTGGCGGTCAGCCTTCTTGATAATGGGGTTTCGAAGATTGAAAGGAAATATATTTGTGCTGCCTCACCTATTTTCAAAGTAAACGGTGTTGCAGTAAACGATCCCTATTTCGGAGTCTTGTATGAAAAAAATATAGTTGACTCTGTAAGTGGCGAAGTCATGAGAAAGTACAAGTATGACTATGTGCTTTTGAACCAAAGAGGAAGTTTTTATACAGGATCTGATAAGAATGTTACTTACGTAGCTTATCCGTATTCGTTTCCATTGAGAGTTGCTAAGGTAGAGGTGGATGGTAAGTACACTACTTCTTATAGTGATTTTGATGAGTACTATTATCCGCAAAAAATAGTCGAAGGTAATGGAAGGAGTGAGCGTATAACATTGTTGGAGTATAAGCATACAAAAAAGGGTGTGGATGCATCTCTTAGGTACATCGGAATGATTTCTGGTAAGACTATTTTAGGCGATCAAAATAAAAAATGGACTACCATGCGATCATATGATGACTCGGGAAAACTAACTTCTCAAACTGATAATGGTATAACAGAAAACTATACTTACTTTAGCTCTGGTGAATTGGCAACAAAAACCTACTTTAATGAGAGTGGGGCTCAGACTATTAAATATGAGCAGTATTATCGCGGATATCCTAGATATGAAAAATACCCAGACGGCTCTGAAGTCCTCAGGGATATAAATGACGCGGGAACTATAAACTGGGAGAAAGATGCAGAGGGTAATGTTAAGACATACGGATATGATTTGATGAATCGTGTTTCACGACTTGAAATTCCAGGCTTGTCGGGAGTGAATATATATTACGGATTTAATAATGTAGTGATTACCCAGGATGATTCTGGCAGTAGAAGGGAAATCTCTTTGGATGGTTTGGGTCGCCCAATACTATATAAAAGAAGCGGTTTAAATATTCGAGATGTATATGAAAATGTTTCATATGACAAACTGGGCAGAGAGATATTTAGATCCTATCCTTCAGAAGATCTTAGAGAAGAAAAAGGTGTAAGGACAGAGTATGATTCTTTAGGGCGCCCATTAAGTATAGTTAATAACGCAGATGGCTCATCAGAAAGATTTTGTTATGGTAAGAAATGTGTCAGTTATAGTCTGGGCCTTGTTTATGATGATTTGCATTCGGTTTTGGATTCATATGGGAATATAACTTATTATCTTCTGGAAGGAGTAGGTGATCCTGATGAAATGAAGCTAAAGTACATAAAAAGAAGTGGTAAGACAATTTCTATTTCACGAAATAAGAAAGGTGATATCGTTTATGTGCAACAAGGTAATTTGGAGCGCTATTATAATTATGCTGATGGAACATCTTTGGTAAGTGACGTTGTAGAACTTCCAGAAGGGCGAAGGTCTACGTTTTACTATGACCAGTCAGGTAATGTGATTAGTAAGAAAGTACTGGAAGAAGGCGAAAGTTATTACACTTATGACTCAATGAATAGACTGAAAAGAATCGTTTTTCCTAATGCTTCTACTAATGGAGATGAGTCCCCCTCCATAAATTACGAGTACAACAATAACGGTCAGCTTAAGAAGTCATCCAAAGGAAATATCGAGCATACATATAAATATACATCATGGGGATCTATCGATAGCGATACTATTAAAGTGTTATCTGAGGTTTTCTTGCTTGACTACGATTACGATAAACAAGGAAAACTGTCAAAGATAACATATCCAAATGGGTTTGTGTTGGACTACTTGCGTGATGATTGGGGGCGTCCAACAAAAGTTGGCGAATATGTTGCTGATATAAGTTATTACCCATCCGGAAAGGTTCGTAGTTATAAGTATGGGAATGGTCAAGTTATTAGCTATGATCTCGATTCAAGCGGACGTATAGAAAGAGAGCAAAGCAGAGGGAGCTTTTCGATTCCTATTGATCATGAGTATTCTTATTATGGAAATGGAAGGCTGTATAAATCCTTGGATAACTTAAACTCTCTGAATAGTATAAAGGGGATTTCCTATTTTGAAGGTGGTGCACCAAAAAGCGTCAGTATGGCTTCAGGAATAGCTTCCTATACATATGATAAAAGCGATAATTTGACTGTCAGCCAGATAAATGGTTTGAAAGGTTATCAGTTTACCTATAGTAAAGGAAAGTTGGAAAAAGTGGCTGGGGCTGAAAGTCTTGACTATAAGTACAATGTTTATGGAGCTGCGGTGGATAATGGTCATTTTAAAATGATATATGATCAAGCCGGCGAAATGATTAAAGTTCTGGGAGATGACTTTAGTCTTGACTATGTCTATGACGATAGAGGCCACAGAGTTATGGAAATAAGTGAAGAGAAGGCAATCTGGCAGGTGCGTAATCCCGAAGGGGCGGTTCTTTATGAAAAAGACCTTATCGGTGATGTAGAGTCGATGTATATTTACTTTGACAAAAAAATAGTGGCTAAGGTTGATAGTTGCACATACAAAGACTCGGACAAGGATGGAGTTAGCGACTGTAAAGAACGTCAGCTGGGCTTTGATCCATTAAATTCTACCGATGTTATCGCCGATGACGATGGTGATGGTCTGAATAATATTATGGAAATCAAAATAGGTACTAATCCTAGAAGCGAAGATACTGATAACGATGGTATTCCCGATGGATGGGAGATCCGCTTTGGCCTTAACCCTCTCAGAGATGACTCGAGTGAGGACGCTGATAGAGATGGCGAGAGTAATTATATGGAATACCAGAAGGGGACGAACCCTTTAGATCCCCTCAATATTCCGGTGGCGGCAATACTACTGCCGTCCCTGTATCTACTTCTTAATTAAAGGAAAGTACTATGAAGAAAAAGATATACCGTCTTCCTTTTATATGTAGACAAGAATGGTTGAGGGTTGCATTTTTTCTAACGGCCGCATGCTTTTCGAATATAGTACTGGCTGAAAATTTAGTGACATACTACCACAATGATAGTTTTGGCTCCCTGATGGCGGCTACTGAGGAACATGGATACTTATTATGGAGAAAGTCGTATACCCCTTATGGGAAAGAAATTGGTAAAGATGCTCTGTCTACCAAGTCTCGCATTGGTTTTCTAGGAAGTGAGGTTGAGGTTAGAACAGGTTTGAATTATATGCGAGGACGCTATTACGATCCTTTGGCTGGGCGATATATGTCATTAAGCCCTCTAGAGTTTAACGAAAACTCTATCTTGGGGATAAATAGATATATATTCATTGATCAATATAGAGCGGATGCGAACAAGGACCATGACGACAGCGCCGATTCATGTTTCTATAAATCTAGTGTAGATGTACTCTTTTTAGATTTTCCAGAGTTTTTTGAATGCCATAACCCCGATATATTTTAATAGCTCCATTTGGACAATAGTGACTAATAGATTCTATAAGTAGCGCTTTGTCGCAGGCGGTTAATAGCAAAGCCACCTTCTAAGAAGGTGGCTTTTTACTGGCATTGGGAGAGGCGTCTTTCTGCTCCAGTAGTATCTTTATGCTAACAGGCGCTTCGTCGGTGTTCTTTTTTTGTGCATCAATCGATTAAGGGGAATTTCTCGGGCAAAAAGTGATCAGATTCATTAACTTTATGTAATTCCCTGCTAGGAATGGCGTTAGCTTTCATTTAGTATTGCTTCCTCTATTAATGGAGACGATATAGGGACGTTATCTAAAGATCCCTTTCAATTCATGCCTGCAGCTGACTCTGAATTATTGCAAGTATCTCGCAGCTAAAACCAATATTTAAATGGTCGGTCTGTAATCGCTAACGACTTAAATAATCTGACTTTTTATAGGGATGGCCATATGCAAACTACTTATAAGTCTTTGCTCGCAATAACGCTAATGTGCGTTGCTGGCTTCGCTTTTGCTGGAAAGTAACCCGGATTACGACTCACTTGAGTGAAGTGGCCATGTTTGAAACAGAGTAGCGTAGCGAGGTGCCAGCATGTGCTAGATATAGGTTGGTTGTATCTCTAAAGACGGAAATAGGCCGGGCGATGTACTCGCAAATGCTAGCTGCTGCTCTAGGGGTAAATGTAAATATTGTGGGGATGGAGGACTGCTCAGTATGCTCTGACAGAGAGACTCCGAAGTATATTGAGGTGATTTATCTTGGCTGATAGGCAACTGCTCTGAGCGGTTTTTAGTCTAAGGTATAGGTTTATGAACTTAGGATAAATATATAACTATTCGTGCGGACGTTTCTTTTGGGACGTAAATGCTTGTTAATTTTTATATTGATGATTTGGGAAAGTTTTGTAATGTCAATAAGGTTGAGGGTTTTTACCCTGGTAATAGCAATTCTTGCTTCTAACTTGGGCTACGCCATTTCGGAAAAGGAGATAGTAGAGCAAACTAGAATGGAAGTGCAAAACCTTCCAGGAGAGTTTGTTGACCTGTTTAACGTTGGTGTTTCCTGGCGTACTCTGGATGCGAGTATACCTGGGCCAAATGGATTGGATATTAATATCTACAGATCGTTTGGAAGTCATTCGTCGAACTCGTGGACCTTTGAGTTTCCTGAACTACATCTTGCCGTTAATGACTATTGTATGGACTCTGATCACTGTGAGAGAAATAGTGCTGGTCGGTGGCGTAGAAAGATAGAGGGCGGAGGTTTACTGAAAATTCCCGGTAGGTCGCCAATTATTTTGACAAGAGGGAGTGCGTCTCAATATCAGCGAGGCCAGTTTAGCTCAGTAAATGGTGAAAAGTGGTCTGTTGAGTTATATGGAAAATTTGACCACTTGGATAAAGATGCCGAAATGAATGCAACAGCCTATGCCCCTAATGGTTACGAATACTATTTTGAAGGCCGTAGGCATGTGGAAAAGAACTATGGTATAGGCAAAGAAGATCGATACTATCACTCTAAAGTTACTGTAAAAGACCCAAATGGAAATACAATCGCTTACTATAGAGGTAATAATGGAGTATATAAAATAGAGGCTAGTGATGGGCGGATGGTTGTAATTGATCGCTCCGAGTTTCAGGAAGGCTATGTTAAGTACTATCTTCCTACTAAGATAAAGCTTTTTTCAAATGGTCAGAGCCTTGGTGAGTGGAACTATTCGTACAGGGCGCAGTATAACATTAGTGACTTCTGTAGTGGTGCAGGTGGTAAAGAAGAGCGTGAATTATGCTATAAAAATGCTAGCTCATGGTTTTTTTATAATATTGTAGAAGCTAAGGGCCCTGAGAACAGAGTATGGAGTTATGAATATGGCGCTTATGGAGAGCATAGGTCGAAAGATATACGGATAACAAAGGTTTCGCTGCCTACCTTAGGAAGTGTTCATTATGGTTATGATGATGGCGATGACTTTAGCAGCCTGACTAGAGTTGTTCGGAGCCCTGGTAGACCCGATGCTAACTGGAATTATAGATCGAAGAAATCTCGTAAGTACTGGCAGTATAATAGCGGATTCATGACTGGCGCCTTTTATACCACCGTTATTTCTCCATACTCCAGAGCAAAGTATGACTTTTTTAATACTTATGTTACGGGGGTTGATGACCCAAAAAATGGTTTGTATGGAGAGGTGTCAAGAGTCTCTATTTATGCTTTGTCCGATACTGCTATGAGTAACCCTCTCAAAGTTACTCAATATGAATATTACACTGGAGGAAAAGTTGGTAGGGTCGCCTCAGATAAAGGAAGTGAATCGCCAGCAACGGAGAAAGGAGCATATAGAACTTTTGTTAAAAAGATAACAGTGGACGACAGGTTTGTTACAGAGCTTTTTGATCTAGATTCTGCCAATTTTTGGCGCACCAAAACCGAAACCACCAACGGCAAAACCCGAACGACCCGTTACACCTACAAACACCAGACATGGTCCAGCTCCCAGCCGCAACTGATCGGCTTGCTGACTGAAGAGAAGGTGGAAGGCGATAACGGCGAGAACTGGGTAACCTCTGTTGTTTATGACACAAAAGGTCAGCTCACATCGCGTACGGCGAATGGCGTCACCGAATCGTTTACCTACCATAATACAGGTGAACTGGCGACGAAGTCCTACACCAACCACAATGGGCCACAAACGGTCTCTTACAACAATTACTTCCGCGGTGTGGCGGGAAGCGAGCTGTATCCAGACGGCTCATCCATCACTCGCTCTGTCAATCCGACCGGCACGATTGCGTGGGAGGATGACGCGGAAGGTCATCGCACTTCCTATAGTTACGATGCCTTGAATCGGGTCACGCGGATTGACCCGCCAGGTCTGGCGGCGAGCAACTATCAGTATGAGCCGAACAAGATTACCGTGACGCGAGATGGCTCAGGTTATCGTAAGGAAATCACGCTGGACGGACTGGGCCGCGCTGTGTTGTCGAAAGAAAGCGGCGCTGGTATTGAGCCGGTTTATGTGCGTACCGAGTACGACGCGGGCGGGCGTGAAACGTTCGTGTCCTACGCCTCCGCCAACAGCGGCGAGCCATTGGGCGTGGTGAAAACCTACGATGCGCTGAATCGAGTGACGTCGGTCAAAAACAATGCGGACAATAGCACGGCGACCTACTGCTATGGCGTCCCCTGCGTGAACTACTTGAGCGGCTACAGTTTTGACGACGCTTATACGGTCACCAATGCGCGCGGTCATAAAACGGCGTATCTGCAGCAGGGCTACGGCTCGCGGGATAATCTGCAGAACCGATACATCGTGGCGGACATCGCTGGCGCGGCGCGGCAGGTGACCAGCATCAATCGTAACAAGATCGGCGATATTACCTCCGTCACTCAGGACGGCGTAACGCGCACATACGTCTACCAACCGGGAACTCGTCGCATGAGCAGCGTGATGGAGCCGGAGCGCGGCAAAGTGGTGTTTTCTTACGATGCGGCAGGCAACACGCGCAGCAAGCAGGTGGGGGCGGAAGGCCTGATCACCTTCACTTACGACGCCATGAACCGCCTTACCAATATTGGTTATCCCGCAGGCAATGGCGGTATGGCGGCCACGCCCAGCGTCGCTTACGACTATGATCGTAATGGTCGTGTCACCAGTATGGCTAAAGGCGCGTCGACGCGCGGCTATGCGTACACGCCTTGGGGTGCGCTGGACAGAGAAACGCTGAAAGTCAACGACGTTACGTTCAATCTGGACTACGCCTATAACCAGCAGGGACAGCTGTATCAGTTGACGTACCCGAACAACACCACATTGACCTACAGCCTGGATGACTGGGGCCGCCCTACCCAGGTAGGCCAGTTTATTTCCAATATTCGTTACTACCCGACTGGGCAAATGTCAGGCTATACCTATGGCAATGGCCAACAGGTGAGCTATGCCCTGAACGCGCGTAAGTTTGTGGAGCGTATTAAAAGCGTCGGCGCCAGAACCACGGCGATGGACCTGTCCTATACCTTTGACGGAAACGCCAACGTGACTTCCATTACTGATAACGTTAATAGCCTGAACAGCATCACGGCGCTGGGCTATGACGGCCTGGATCGACTGACGTCAGCGAACGGACGTTGGGGAGCGGGAAGCTTCAGCTACGACGCCAAAGGCAACTTGCTGAGCAAAAACCTGGGTAATCTGGGGGCCATGACGTATCACTACGACGGCAACAATCGTCTGGCGAACACCACCGGCGCCAACGCCTTCAGCTTCTCTTACGACGCGTACGGTAATGTTAGAAACAACGGCCGTTTCAACATGACCTACAACCACGCCAATGAAATGACCAACATCAAGAATGGCGAGGTCAACATTGACTACCTGTATGACGGCGACGGCATTCGCGTGCTGGAAGTGCATGACGATAAAGCCATTTATCAGATGCATGACAAGGCGGGAGACTTGTTGTACGAGCAGGACTTCATCAGCAACAAAGAATCGGTCTACGTGCGCTTTAACAGTCAGACCATCGCCAAGATGGATACCTGTCTCTTGAAGGACACGGACAACGACGGGATCACTGACTGCCAGGAGCAGCAACTGGGGTTTGACGTCTTCACCCCGACGGACGCCTATGCGGATGACGACGGCGACGGCGTTAGCAATCTGGCGGAAGTCAAGGCGGGAACCAGTCCGAGAAACGCGGATACGGATAATGACGGCATCCCGGACGGCTGGGAGCTGCGTTTCGGTTTGAACCCATTGGCGAATGACGCCGGCGCTGATATTGACGGCGATGGATTCAACAACCTGCAGGAATACCAGAACGACACCGATCCCAAGGACCCTTTGAACGTGCCTTTGGCGGCGAAGCTGGTCCCTGTGTTCTATCTGCTGATGGATTAAGGAAGGCAAGTAATGAGACGTAAATCCATGTTCAAGATAGCCAGCGCGTCGATGCGCCATGTACTACTGCAAGTGGCGACGTTGTTCGTCACGGCGCTGCTGGCGGTAAGCGCCAGCGCGCAAACCCTGATTACCTACTACCACAACGACGCGTTGGGCTCGCCGGTAGCGGCGACGGATCAGGACGGAAACCTGCTGTGGCGGGAGAACTATGCGCCTTACGGGCAGAAGATCGACAATCCCAAAGAAGCCTATGACACGCACATAGGCTACACCGGCAAGCCGGACGAGGGGAAAACCGGGCTGACGTACATGAACGCCCGGTATTACGACCCGCTGGTGGGGCGGTTTATGGGGGTGGATCCTGTGAGCTTTCTTGATAAGGGGCGTAAATACTTCCAGCGTTATACATATGTGGACAATAACCCTTATAAATATAAAGACCCTAATGGCGAATGGTATTTGGCAATAGGAGCGGTATTTGGAGCTGCGATAGAAGTTGGCGTTGCGGCTTACTCTGGTAATATCAACGACTTTGGGGATTTTGCCGCCCATGCTGCGATTGGTGCTGTTACAGGAGCTGCAGCCGCTATGGGTAACACTACACTGGCCGCCGCTCGATGGGGGGCAGTCGCGGGCATTACAGGCAGTGTGGGATCACAAGCATATGATTATGGACCATCAAATGTAGATATGGCGCAGGCTACACTGGCTGGCGCATTTGGAGCTGCTATTGGAGCTGTCTCAAAAGCTATAGTTAGTAAGTTTATGCCGAAGTCTAATTACCCGGCAGTACCTGAGGCAGCGGCAAAAGTGCCGCCAGGGAAAGCTCAGCGGGTGATGGAGCAACCAGCCACTAATTGGGTAGATAAAGCTGAAGAAGCTAAAAAGGTAGCGCAGGCATCTGGCGTAACTGCTGCTACTACAGAAACAACTAGGCAAGTTGATACGGAGAAAGAAAAAGAAGAAAAGAAAGAAGAAAAGAGGGAGTATGTGTTTAGTATTTCTGATGATTGAGTTGTATTCCTTATAGGCTATATATTGTTGGCGATACTGTCGAGAGTGCAGTGTCGCCAGTCTTTTGCAGCTTTCTGAGGGGGTGATGAAAATAAAATGGGATATTTATATATGAGGGAAAACTACTCGTTTTTCGATAAGTTAATAATGGTATTGGGAGGCGGCGTAGGTGTCTATGCTAGTCTTTTTTTTTTAGAGAAAGTTATCGGTATTCAACTGAACACTGATATTCATGCAGTATCCTGGTGGATGCTTGTTTTGGGTTTTGTGATGCCGATTTTATTTGTAGTGCTGGGTATGGTGGGATTTCGAGCCATTAAAGTTGCACTATGCAATCGTTTTTTTAGTAAACGCTCGGAATAGTGGGCTCAAAAATCTGTATTAGCCAAGCCTCAGATAAATATGAGACTTGATACTCTGTCTGCATATGTAACAGAGATAATGTCAATCTTCTGTGTTGGGTTTATTGATTTTTGACAGGGTGTCAACTTTTCAATAAAATTGATGTAATAAAAAAGAAAAAAATGATTTTCTTGTATGAAGGAAGAGTGTGATAAATGCCTTGCCCTCTTTATGCTATGGAAATTAATTTTTAATATTGTTTTGATGAGATACTAACTGTATATGCAGTGCTTTATGTGTGTAAGGTTAGGGTGATATAATTTTCCGTTGAAAATAAAGGATTTAAAGAAATGACTAAGAAGGCTTTATTTTTGTTAGCCTCAATATTTGTAAGCCAGCTTTCTAGTGCTGCCGAGTACCCAGGAGCTTTTAAGATTAAAAAGATTATCGTTTCCAGGCCTGATAATTTTCACTTTCGAGTAGTAACGGACTCTAATAACTCTGACTATGTGCATTGTAGCGGCGGTCCAACTAATCCTGCTTGGTCGTATGTCAATGAAGCCGATCCTGGCAGCAAAACAATGATGTCAACTTTATTGGCGGCTTATATGGGAAATAAAACTGTAACTGTCGTAACGGAAGGGGTGGATACAAACGCTGGGCGTCAGTGCAAGATTATTGAGCTTGAGCTTTCTGACTGAGTTTTCTGGTAGTTCATCTATACTCATGGTTAGAATCCAAGAAGTATGAATAGAACTATCCTTTTAAGCAATTTATAACTCTTTGTTCAAAAGACGCTATGACCCTGCATAGTAGCAGGGTCATAGCTTGTCTTAACTCAAATTACATGCGGAGTGTTTCTGCTGGGACAATCCTAAGAAATCTTTGAAAACACCAGAATCAGTTATATGCCGTAAGCCTAACGGTTCAGGAAGGCTTACGATGGAACATATGACTTTCTCAGAAGCTGAATTCCAAAATTAGAAAGCTAAGACCCGCCGGAAAATATTTCTGGAGTAGATGGATAAGCTAATTCCTTTCAAGGAAGTGAATAAGCAACAACGGAGGCAGGGACTGATAGTGTGGGAAGGCAGCTAGGATTATTTCCGCCCCGAGCTCCACCAAAAACGGAACGGTCAACGCGATCCGGAAACGCGTCAGGCTCAAAAGGGCAATGAGTGGCGCTTATAGGGCGAGGGTCCTGCGCGGGGTGAAAAAAAGCGTATATATGGTTGGATCAAATTCGCAAGGGAGAGATATTTTTTCTATATCTATGAGTTATTTAGATATTTCTAAGCCAGATGTATATTTTTTACTTAGAAGCTGTAGAGAATAGTTGCTTGTGAATGAAATGCTTTTTTGCGGATAGTGGAAGCTTTGTTGAGGTGATGTTAGTGATGAACGAAGTAAGTTTTTATATTTGAGTTTGTAGAGTTTTTTGCCGAGAAAATTTGCTAGGCTGTCTGGTATGTAAGGGCGTAGTTATGAAAAAAATATTTGTTATGATGTTGTCCTTGTCTTTCATCTCTTTTGAGAGTAGGGCGGGAGACTTTGATAAGGTATTAAATACTTTCTTTTCTGTTTCTATTGGTTCTGACTTGAATATTGAAGGTGAGACTATAGATTATTTCACTGGGGATGTTAGGTGGTCAGTTCGTGAAGCTCTTATTCCTGGGGGAGGCGGGCTTGATTTAAGTATTTATAGGTCATATAACTTTGCAGATCATGGAAAAGGAATTTTGGGGGACTGGTCTCTTGATGTTCCGCGTGCATCATTTGTTTTAAAAATCTCAACAGAATGCGATGATAACGCTCAGAATGGTGGTCACTGTTGGAATAATACTGAAATTAGCGGAATTACAGTCGAACTTCCAGGACGTAAGCCAATTGCTTTGATACTGAGAGATGGGAAGTATGTTTCAGTCAGGGGAGAGCCAGGATGGAGTGCTAGCCTCAATAAAGCATCTTTAACTGCATATTCGCCAGATGGTAAAGCATATTTATTTGATCAGGGTCCATCATCAGATGGACCGATGAATTTTAGTGCTATTCACCAGTTTCCAGTTTATGTATCGTCAGTTACTGACGCACACGGTAACTGGATTAAATACAAGTATCATAGAAAGGTTT
Organism: Hahella sp. KA22; assembly: GCF_004135205.1. Lineage (NCBI taxonomy): Bacteria > Pseudomonadati > Pseudomonadota > Gammaproteobacteria > Oceanospirillales > Hahellaceae > Hahella > Hahella sp. KA22. Next base: position 3,533,475 of record NZ_CP035490.1, read on the forward strand.
CTAATCATTACTTTTATGGCGAAGAGTGTATGAAAGGGCCTCTGCTTAAAGGGGATAGGGAGCAGTGTGAGGGAAGTGAAATATCGGCTATGGAACATGTTTTTCCTAAGCTATTAACCCGGCATCGATATAGGCATTCTATGCTGCATATTTGATGCTTGGGTGATTAAAGTATTTTTTCACCCTCGCAGGTTTCTTTTGCAACATACACATATGTGATCGGATTTTCTTTTTGAGGTCCCCTTTCTTTCGCGCCGGCTTACCACTGTGAACTCCCGCTTTTAAGTCACAATTCAGGTATTCGTCCGGGTTCAATTCCGGGGAATAGGCAGGTAAATAGAATACTTCAATATGGTCCCGGTTCTCCTCAAGCCAGGCTTTCACCACCTTGGCGTGATGGACTCTCAAATTGTCCAGTATCAGGAAAACCTTGCGTCTGGCGTCTTTGATCAGCCGCTTCATGAACCCTGTCAACCGGTCCGCGTCCATCGTTCCATCATAGATTTGAAACCTCACTTTGCCCTGGTTGCTGATCGCCGAGATCATATTGACCGACTCCCGCCTGGCGTTCAGGCGAATCACCGGCGTTTTCCCTTGGGGCGCATAGCTCCGCCCATGCTGGGCGTCGCTTCGCAGCCCTGTCTCGTCCCCCCAATAGATCTCAGCCCCTTCCGCCTTGGCTCGTCCCTTGATGACCGGGTAGTCCTCCTTCAGCCACTTCTCGACTAGAGACGGGTTTTGCTCATACGCTTTTTTCGCCAGTTTCTGTGGCGTGAAACCCCAGGCGGCCAAATAATTGCCGACCGTTCGGATCGCCAGCTGTTCTCCCGTCTCCTGCGCAATGAGTTGCTGCACCGCCTTACGGGTCCAAAGCGCATACTCCAGCTTGAGCTGATCCGGGCTGTTATCGGTAATCAAAAGCCTGATCCGGTTCTCCTGGGTTAGCGTCAGTCGTTGTCCCGAACCGGGCTCTCGTCCGCGGGGCCTGGACTTAATCCCGCTAAACCCTTGCGCTTCATAAGCTCTGATCCATTTCCCCACCGTCAGGTTATGGACGCCGACCTTATCGGCTATTTCGTGATAGCTGTATCCCTGCTTGCGCAGTCGCACGGCTTGTTTTCTTTTTTCTTCCTGCGCGGCGGCAGGTAATGAGCGAGCATCATCTATAATCATGCGGGCATTGTATCATGCTTATATCGGTGCCGGATTATTATTACGCTGCCAGTGTCCCTGAGTGAATAGGGACGTTAACGAGAAGGCCGCGCGACTTGCGTGAACGTCGCTCAATCCCTGGCATTTTCCCGAAAACAGGATTTATTATGTTGAGTTCTCCAAAATTTCCTGTATTTTATGCAACCTTTTTTCCGGCCTAACGTCTTCCTCAGATGGTTCGCCGGGCTTCCACCGGCTTATTCGGGAGTTAATTTGTGGAAAAGACTTTCATCAGCGCTCAACAGCTATTAGACGATTCCTTCAAACTGGGCCTGAAAATTTACGAGAGCGGCTATCGACCTAACTATATTGTCGGCGTATGGCGCGGCGGCGCTCCGGTTGGCATCGCGGTGCAGGAACTGCTCGATTTTCTGGGCGTGGAGTCGGACCACATTGCTATCCGCACCTCTTCCTACACTGGCATCGGCGAAAGAAGCCGTCATGTTACTGTTCATGGTCTGAACTACATGGTCAAGCGCGTCAATGCGGAAGACTCTGTTCTGATCGTGGATGATGTGTACGACACCGGCTTGAGCGTACAGCAGGTGGTGACGGATCTGAAAGCGGCCTGCCGTAAGAATACGCCGGACATCAAGATTGCGACGCCATACTTTAAGCCGTCCAACAACAAAACCGACAAAGTGCCTGACTACTTCGTACATGAGACGGACCAATGGTTGGTTTTCCCCCACGAATTGCACGGCCTGACCACGGAAGAAATTCTGGAGCACAAGCCAGAGCTGGCGGTCATTCACGACAAGCTGCTGAAGCTGCGTGAGGGCGAAAACTCCTGATTTGGGAAGCATACGCCTTTCTTTTTAAGTGAAAAAACTTTAGTTGCGGCAGCTCGGTGAAGAAACAATAAGCCGGGCTGCTCGCCGTCTTAATAGATAAGTCCTTATGAGACTCCTTTTCCCCTCCCATCCTCTTCACTCTCAGCAACCAGATGACTCCTACCTGGAAGAATTTACGGCGTTTCGTCAGGTTGGGGTGAGTTGTTCTGTTGTTGATACTGATGCGTTGGGCAACGGTCTGTGTGATGTACGCCCTGCAATAGGGGTGGGTGAGCCGGTGCTTTATCGGGGTTGGATGCTTGCTCCTGAGCGTTACCGTCAGTTGACTCAATTGATTGAAGAAGCTGGCGGGAGGCCGGTAACGTCTTTTGAAAATTACCTGCGCTGTCATCATTTACCGGGCTGGTATGAATCCTGTCAGGCGTATACCTCCGAAACCCGATTTTTCTCCGACGACGATCAGTTGCTGGACGCGGCGGCGCGTTTGGAGTGGGAAAGCTTTTTTGTAAAAGACTTCGTCAAATCCAATTCGACCGGGCAGGGTTCTATCGCGCACTCGCCGGAGGAAGTGGTTGAGATTGTGAGTCAGATTCGTGCGCATCGTGGCTTCATGGAAGGCGGCGTAGCGCTGCGGCGGGTGGAGGAGTACGACTCAGCCTCTGAGCAGAGATACTTTGTCCTGAACGGCGTTGCTTACTCTTCCCATGGTGAGCCGCCCACTCTATGTCGGGAAATAGCGCAGTATATTGACGCGCCTTTTTATTCTATTGACCTGGCGCTTCGACAGGACGGGGTTATGCGCTTGGTGGAGATAGGCGATGGTCAGGTATCGGACAGAAAGAACTGGCCATTGGATGTTTTTGTGAAGATGTTGGCTCACAACGCATAATCAGGTTCGTGTCACATTCTCACGTTTATTTGTGGACAACTGTATATTTAATCGTTCCGGCGTCTGTATACTCAGAAAGGTCACCCTTCCAATGGACGCCGCCATGACATGGACTCTCCGCCTCCCTCCCGTCGCCTCTGGTGCGGGCTCGCTATCTGGCTTCACGCCCGCTTGGCTGAAACGCGTTGTGAACGCCGACTTGACTGAATTTTATGTCTCCCATTTGTCTCCTTTGTGGTCCATGCGTCAGGTCAAGGCGCGGGTCGTCGATATTGTCGAAGAGAGCGCCGACTGCAAGTCGTTTATCTTGCAACCCAATGGTCTGTGGCGGGGCTTCAGGCCGGGTCAGTTCGTTACGGTCACTGTTGAAATAGAAGGCGTGCGTCAGCAGCGCTGCTACAGTTTGTCTTCGGATTGGCGTGAGCAGGAACGCCTTCGCATCACTGTCAAAGAGAAGAAAGATGGGCGCGTGTCCTCCTGGCTGCTGCGGAATCTGCGCAAGCAGGATGTTTTGATGCTGAGTCAGGCTCAGGGAGAGTTCGCAGCGCCGCAGTCTCTGTCAGAACCTCTGCTGCTGATCGCCGCAGGCAGCGGCATTACGCCGTTGCGCGCCATGCTGTATCAACTTGAAGAACACCCTCGAAACACCGTATTGATTTATTACGCCCGTAGCCGCGAAGAGCTGATCTTTGCGGAGGAAATTCGTAAAGCCGCTGCTCATTGCGCGCATCTCACCGCGCATATCTGTTATACCGCAGCCGCTCACAACCAAGCGGAAGAGGGAGGACGCTTTCATCCAGATCAACTCTCCCGCTGGGTTCCTGATTATCGCGACCGGCGGACACTGGTCTGCGGCCCTGAAGGATTGATGCAGCGCGTGCGACGGCATTGGCGGGAAGAGGGGGTTGAGGCGCGCATTAGCTTCGAAGATTTCACTGGGACCTTTCATGATTTCTTCGACCCAGGACTCATTGCGTCGTCACAATCGGCGACTTACCAGGTGGACTTTCAACGCTCCGCCTGCGTCATTGAAGCTGACGGGCGGCAGAGCCTGCTGGACTTGGCTGAAGCCGCCGGGCTGCACCCGCCCTTTGGTTGCCGGATGGGAATTTGCCATAGCTGCAAAGCCAGAAAACGAGCGGGCGTGGTGCGTAATCTGGTGACAGGAAAAGCCTCCGGCGCCGGAAATGAAGAAATCCAGTTGTGTATTTGCGTCCCCATAACCGATGTCTCTCTTGATGTGTGATATCTGATGAATCAGAACAAACAAGGAGATTTGTTATGCGCCATCCTTCCAGTCGAGCATTAACGCCGGAACAGTTGGAATCTTTTCAGAATGAGCTGGACGACCTGCGCCAGCAAGTGGTGGATGATCTGGGTCAGCGGGATCTGGAGCATATTCGGGGTGTGATAAACGCGGTCAGGTATTCAGAATTAGCTGGCCGAGTGTTATTGCACGTCAGTTTCACGCCTCTGGGCGTGGTCGCAGGCGTGGCCTGTTTGTCTTTGTCCAAAATTCTGGAGAATATGGAAGTGGGCCACAACGTGATGCACGGTCAGTACGATTGGACCCAGGATCCGGCTCTGAATTCCAAACGCTATGAGTGGGACATTGTATGCGCCGGCGACGCCTGGCGGCATTACCATAATTACGAGCATCACACGTTCACCAATATCCTCGGCAAAGATCGTGATTTCGGTTACACCATTACTCGATTGACTGCGGAGCAGCCCTGGCGGCCGGTTTACTTGCTGCAACCGGTATACAATGTGGTTCAGGCGCTGACTTTCGAATGGGGCGTGGCCTTATTCGGATTGGAGCTGGAGCGTGCGGTGTCCGGCAGAATGAGCAGACAGGAATTGGTTGGTCGGTTAAAGCCTTTTTTACGAAAAGCGGGCAGGCAACTCGGCAAAGATTATGTGTTGTTCCCAGTCTTGGCGGGCGTCGGTGCGCCTAAAGTTCTGGCGGGTAATCTGGCGGCCAATGTCATACGCAACGTCTGGGCCTACGCAATTATTTCCTGCGGCCACTTTACTGCGGACACGCGGGTTTACACTGAGGAAGAAACCCGCAATGAGAGTCGGGGACAGTGGTATCTGCGGCAATTGCACGGCTCCGGCAACATTGAGGGCAGTCGTGGTTTTTATCTGCTGAGTGGGCATCTCAGCCATCAGATTGAGCATCACCTGTTCCCGGATATTCCCGCACATCGCTATCCGGAAATGGCGCCCAAAGTCAGAGCCATCTGCGACAAGTACGGGCAACACTACAATACCGGGCCTTTTCTGCGTCAGTTCGGCTCGGTGCTTAAACGTATCGTGAAATATGCGCTGCCGATAAAAGACGCTAAGACTGATACGCCACAATCAGCGCCGCCGTCAGTTCTGAAATCAAAGACCATCGTGGCGCGCCGGACAGCGCGCGACAAGAAACTTGCGGTAGCCTGAGTAAGGTAAAGCATCCAAGGATGTGCATTAGGGTTCAATCGGTGATAATGGTGCGTTATCAATATTCGATCCCTTCACAGAAGTAAGTGATATGTTAGAAAAAATAGATCCCCAGACCTTGGATGCCTTATTGAGCCGGGTTCGTAGTTATGCGCAAGATATGATGGAAGATTTTGGCGATGAAATCAGGGAACTGGTTGCTGGTGCGGGCAATGAGCGATCCGGCGCTATCCAGGTGGAGGAATGCATCAGTAATTGTTGGGATATTTATGTTTGTGGGGAGATTCAGGACTGGGTTGATGAGGCAATGGAAGTCCAGGAAGGGGATGAGGAAAGTGAGTGCCTGGATACCTTGCATGAAGAGGTTCAAGAGCACTTCACCAAATCCTGTTATGAAGTGCTCGGTATGATGCATCTCTATTATTGATATCTACTGAACGCGCGGCGTTTCCTTCCACACGTAAATCTCTATGTCTCCTGGGTCGCATTGAGTGCAGCCGCTGCAGGGCGTTCCCTGCGGCAGCTTTTCCACCCGGCCTTTGGCGATCCATTTATTAAGCATTCCCCGCAATGCGTCCGGCTCCGTATGGAAGCGGTTGGCCATGTCTTTGAGCGCGGCCCGTTTGTGGGTTTGCAGGTAATCTCGTATTTCTGACAGGATCATGGGGCCGTCACCGTCGCAGAGGGCTGTCTGGCGCCGATATAGCGCAGCGCCGCCAGGGAGGCGGCGAAGATCGCCAGCATAATAGCGATGACGGACAAAGCGTGAACAGGTTGACGGCCAAGTGTGGCGACCTGGTAGAACACCGTGGCGACAATGTAAGCGACGCCGGTAGTCCAGCCTGAGATGAAAAGCGTCCAGTTCAGGTTGGTCTCACGGTAAATGGCGGCTATTGTCGCAGCGCAGGGCATGTACAGCAGAATGAACAGCAGGTAGGCGAAAGCGCCCGCCGCGCCGTCGAATTTCGCCGCCATGGCGCCAAAAGTGCTGGTATCCACGGCTTGTTCCTGGGCGGCGCTTTCCACGTCCAGACCTAACGGATTGCTCCAGGAGCCCAGCGCGTCAGCGAGGTTGGCGGGAATGGTGGCGAAGGACGCCGTCACGCTCTCCAGCAAGTTGAATTCGGGAGCTGGCTCTGGCTCTTCGCCGGCGGCTTGCGCTTCTATTCTCGCCAGGTCGCTGTACAGAGAGTCCAATGTGCCGACGACGGCTTCTTTCGCCAGTACGCCGGTAAAGATGCCCACCGCAGCGGGCCAGTTGTCTTCGCGCAGTCCCATGGGTCCGAACGCGGGGGCGATCACGCCGCCGATTTCACTCAGCAGGGACTTATTGCTGTTTTCATTGCCGTAGGAGCCGTCTGTGCCCACGGAGTTAAGCACATTGAGGGCCAGCACCATTGGCACGATTACTTTGCCGGCGCGGAACATGAAGCCTCGGGTGCGTTCCCAGGTGCGAATGCCAACGCCTTTCAGCGTGGGAATATGGTACGGCGGCAGCTCCATAATGAAAGGCGTGGCCTGACCCTGTAACAGGGTGGTTTTCATCACCAGTCCGGTGAGCACGGCGATGGCGACGCCAATAATGTAGAGCCCGAAGACCACGTTCTGGCCGCCAATAGGGAAAAACGCGGCGGCGAACAGGGCGTATACAGATAAACGCGCGCCACAGGACATAAAGGGCGCCATGATGATGGTCATGATGCGGTCGCGCTGTTTTTCCATGGTGCGGGTGGCCATGACCGCCGGCACGTTGCAGCCAAAGCCCACGATCAAAGGAACGAATGCCTTGCCGGGAAGGCCGATGGCGCGCATGGCGCGATCCATGACGAAGGCCGCGCGGGCCATGTAGCCGGAATCCTCCAGCGCCGACAGAAACAGATACAGAAAGCCGATCACTGGAATAAAGGTGGCCACCACCTGCACGCCGCCGCCCATGCCGTCCGCCAGCAGCAGACGCAGCCATTGCGGCGCCCCCAGTGAGGTTAACAGCGCGCCGAAACCGTCAACGAACAAGGCGCCGGTAAATTGATCGAAGAAGTCGATAAACGCGCCGCCGATGTTGATGGTGAACATGAACATCAAATACATGGCGAACAGAAATATGGGGATGCCCAGCATCCGGTTCAGGACCACGCGGTCGATTTTGTCGGATATGCTGCGCTGCACCTCATGGTTGCGTTTGACGCTGGCGCTGGCTACCTGATTGACGAAGCCGTAGCGGGCGTCCGCCAGACAGATGTCAATGTCATCCTCCAACTGTTGCACTACATTCTCTTGCAGTTCCTCCACTTTGGCGCACAGCGTCGCGTCACCCAGCTTCAGAGCGGAGGCGTCTCCTTCCAGCATTCGCGTCGCCAGCCAGCGCGGATCGCATTTGCCCTCGGCGTGCGCGGCCAGCATGGGAGTCAGGGTGTCCAGCGCCTTGGCGACGGGGGAGGGATAAGTAATGACGGTATTGGAGATATGTTTGCGACGCGCGGCGTCCAGGATCGCCGCTTTCAGTTGCGGCAAGCCTGCGCCGGAAGCCGCCACAATGGGAACCACGGGGCAGTCCAGCAGATTGGCGAGCTTGTCGTGCGCCACCGCATGGCCGCGTTCTTCCGCCACATCCATCATGTTCAACGCCGTCAGTAAGGGCGTCTTCATTTCCAGCAGTTGGCAGGTGAGGTAGAGATTACGCTCCAGGTTGGAGGCGTCGACGATATTGATGATGAGGTCCGCTTCGCGCTCGGCGACGAAATCTCTGGCGATTTGCTCATCAAGGGAAACGTCTTCTTCACAGACATCCAGGGAATAGGTGCCGGGCAGATCGATCAGCTCAAAGTTCACGCCTTGAAATGAAAAGCGTCCGCTTTTGCGTTCTACGGTAACGCCGGGCCAGTTGCCGACCTGTTGCTTGGAGCCGGTCAGCGCGTTGAATAAGGTGGTTTTGCCGCAGTTGGGGTTGCCCACCACTGCGATGACGTATTTTTCCGCGTTGCGCTCAGGACTGGCCATGATCGACTAACTCTCTCCAATAAAACTGCTTGGGATCGGGCTGACTGCGCGTCATTTAGACGACGTTAGATTTTCTCAATCAAAATACTGCCTGCTTCGTCTTTACGCAGGCTAAGGCGAAATCCGCGCACCAGAATTTCCACTGGATCGCCCATGGGGGCGTAGCGGGTGACGCTGAATTCGACGCCGGGGGTCAAGCCCATGGATAACAGTTTGCGGCGATAGCTTTTGCCGCCTTCGCCGAACCCCATAACGCGGCCTTGTTCGCCGACTTTCAGATCTTTCAGACTGACGCTGCTCATTCTCGGGAAGTCTCCTCAATGACCGCTGGTTGCGGCGCACGCGCGCACCACCATGATTTTCTGCGCCATGCCGGCGCCCAACGCCAGACGCGTATCGGCGCGCACAACCACCAGGTCAGCGCCCTTGCGATGCAGCACCGTTAACTCACTGCCCACATTGAGCCCCAGGGAAGTTAAACGCATTTCCAGGTTTTTGCCCCCGCGTAACAGGTGAACTTTTACTTTTTCGCTTTCTTGCGCCAGCGCTAAAGGGAAAGGCTTCTGTTCGAGCGTGTTCATACGATCGCCTTTAAATGAAAGTGAGATTGAGAAACTTTCTTATTATTAACGCTATTACTGAGTGAATCCAGTAGACCTTGGGGGGAATCTGACTCAGATCAAGGGCTTGTGGGACCAGAAGGCCAGGATGGACTCAAATGGAGGTGAAGCGGCGTTTCCGTTGCTGGTCGGCTAATTCGCGCAACGGAGCGGAATCTCTAAGCAGATCGGCGTTCGGCGGGCCGTTCTGCTTTTCCTGCGTCAGGCTGAGGCTATTGAGTGCTGGCTCAATATGGCGCAAAGACGATATAGCTGCTGGCGCTGGCGTAGAACACCGAGTAGGTGAAGATGGAGAAGGAAGGCGTCTCGTAGTCGCCACTGGTGAAGCACAGGCAGGTCATATTGTCTTCGCCGTAGTCGCCGGTAGGAATAAGGGCGGAGGCCACGCCGTCAATAATCGCCTTCTGTATATACCAGCGGTTGCCGCCGCCGATGGCGTAGTAAAGCGTCACATCAATATGCCGGTTGGCGTCGCCAATCAAAAAGCTGATAGCGGCGCTGTCTTCATTGGGTTCGAATTCTTCGTTGGATGAAATCTCCCAGGTGGAGGATTCGCCCGATCCCAATGGCGAAGGGATTTTGTCGATGTACACGCCGCCGCCGAATGTATTGACGTCGTACGTCACCAGCGGCATGGCGCTGAGGTTTCGTACATCGAATATGACGAGGTCTTCGCTGCCTTTGTCGCCCAACCCCAGACCCGCCACACCGGCGATAGCGCCGACCACGCTGGCGGTGGCTCCCAGTTTGTCCCAGCCGCTGGCGCCGCCTTCTATGTCCCGTGACAGGGAGGAGCTGCTGAAACTGCTCAGGTAGTATTTGTGGAAGGAGCTGACCGCCTGCTGTGCGGTTCCGTGGCCTTGAGTGATGGAAAAAGAGCCGTTGGTCGTGGTGTAGTTCAGATTTGCGTCCTTGATGTCCATGGGGGATTCCTTGTGTTGATTGGGATGATGGGAAGCTCACACGTAATCCGAGAAAAACAGCGAAACTTTGCCTTTTTGGTGGTCCGCTCCCATCTCGCTGAGGCTGAAGGAGGCGTAGTCGTCTTTGCCAGCGAAGCCCAGGTAGGCGCGCCTGTAGCCATCCTCGTTGAGCCAGAGATCGCGGCCGTCGATATAAAAGTGGTTCAGACGCCACACGCCGGAGCTGCGCAGTTCTATGGTGGTGTGTACGTCCACGCAGTTGCTGGCGTTGGAGCCAATCATAAAGGTGAACTCGTAATGAGATTTTCCGGGTTGAAAGCCTGAGGTTTTTGCTTTGATCGACCCGGTTTCACCAGGCACTAACGGTCGCAATGCCTGTTGAAAGCCGAAGTTATCGGATTTGCTTTGAAACGGCGCGATGGTGTAGCTGGAATGATTAATGATCTCCAGCTCGAATTCATTGTCGGCGCTTTTCTTTTTCAACCCTATGATTGACGACATTGTGCCGACAGTCGTGGCGATAGCGCCGACTGCGCCCCACATGTTCAAGGTTTCGGCGTAGGCCTGGGTGGGCGTAAGGTTGTCCGCGTAGCTTTCCATTTCTCTGATGAGTTGAAGGGCCGCATCTTTGCCTTTTTTGATGTAGACATCGCCATGCTCTGTGATGAGGGTAGGGGGTGAGGTTGGTTGGTTCGCCATATCGTTAAGTCCGTTTATCGGTTGGTTGCTGGGCGCCATGAGAACACATGGCGATTGCTCCGCGAGAAGTGCGGGCTGGCGTCAATGTTCGGCTGCAAACAGCCACTATAGAACGTGGCCGTGGCGTGGAAACAGGGGATGTTTTAAGGAGGGATGATTCCCTAGGCGCAAAATTGTCGGAAAGGTGTTTTGTCTGAGAGCATAGAACGGGTAGCGTTGATGCGGATATATGAAACAGACTTATAAAGTGTAGCCATAAGGTTATGATTTAAATATAAAAAGTGTAGACTGACAGCACTTGTCACAGCGCCGCGCGCCGGCGAATTCATCTCCCTTCACCTACGCCAGGAGGAAACGCCATGGAAGATATCGTGGAAATCAAAGCATTCGTACCGGCAAAAGATTTCGAGCAATCCAAAGCTTTCTATCGGGATATCGGCTTTACTCAGGCTTCCGATGGTGGCGGCGTCGCTTATTTCCGTCATGGGAATAGCAGTTTTTTACTGCAGGACTTTTACTGTCAGCAACACGCTGAAAACTTCATGATGCATGTTCTGGTCAAGGATATTCACGCCTGGCGGACGAAGGTGGTGGCGTCGGGCGTAGTGGAGAAATACAAGGTTCGTCTTTCGGAGGTGGTGGAGCAGCCCTGGGGCATGCTGGATTTTACCCTGACGGACCCCAGCGGCGTGCTGTGGCGATTTGGAGAAAATATTTAGATTGGTTTTCAAGGAGTAAACCATGTTGAAGTTTGATGTTGGCGACAATCGCTTTAATTTCCGCAGCGCCGCGGTGATTATCCACCAGGACCATGTGCTGCTGCACAAAGCGGTGCAGGATAATTTCTGGACCCTGCCGGGCGGCCGCGTGGAGTTTTTCGAATTCTCCAGCGACACAGTGGTCCGTGAGGTGGAAGAAGAGCTGGGTATGACGGCGCGCGTGATTCGCCCACTGTGGTATGTCGAGAATTTCTTCCAATATCACCAGACGCGTTTCCACGAAATCGCCACGCTGTATCTGACCGAGCTGGCCGATCCTGACGCCATTCCTTTTAACGAGGATGTTCCCGGCGCGGAGGAGGATGTCGACCTGATCTTCCGCTGGTTCAAAATCAGCGAACTTGAGGCTTTCGAAGTCGCTCCCTATATCCTCAAAACGCGCCTGCGCTCACTGCCTGAAGGCGTTGAGTTTCTGACTTTGGATGAAATCGGAAGCTGACACTTGGCTCCCCGACGTTTTCGCTCATGCGCCTGCTAGTGAGCGAAAGCGCACTGGGATCAGCATATGAGAGGAGAGGGACGTTGAAATTCGAGAGCGGCGATAAGCGCTTCAAATTCCGCAGCGTGGCGGTGATCATCCACAATGACCACGTTTTGCTGCATAAAGTCGTCAAAGGCGACTTCTGGGCGCTGCCGGGCGGTAAAGTGGAATTCTTCGAATTCTCCCACACAACCCTGATCCGTGAGCTGCAGGAAGAACTCGGCGTCGCCGCCAACATCATTCGCCCCCTCTGGTTCGTAGAAGACTTCTACGCCCGCAACGGCGTCAAAAGCCACGAAATCGCCACCTATTATCTGACTGCTCTGCAAGACCCCAGCGCCATTCCTTTCAGCCAAGACGTCAGAGGACTGGAGCAAGACATCGACATCGTATTTCGCTGGGTCAAACTGGCGGACGTCGCCTCACTAAATCTATGGCCGCAGTTTCTCAAAGAACGACTGACGGCTCTGCCGCAAGAAGTTGAATTCATCCAGATCAACGAACTGAAGTAGGCGTTTATGAATGACATACAGCCTCTAAAGATTGCCACTAACATGACATTGATCGCCAGCCTCCTCTCCCAAACTTAATTCCACCACCGTTCGCCCTGAGCCTGTCGAAGGGCCTCCCCGGGCGATAAAGGGCGAAGTTGTCCCGCTTTTCAGTATTCAATCTGGGGACTCAACGTATAGGCTAGGGTTAACCATCTATGAATTAACGCTCTGGAAAGCCCTTCGACAAGCTCAGGGCGAACGGGGTGAAATGAGCGCAGGGTGTGGGGCGGATGATTAGTAAATTGGACTTTCCTCTTTCGAGAGATATAAGTCGAACTCAGTAACCCCAGGCGTACAGCTTTGTCCTCCGAGGTCATGCCAAGTAGTGCTTAGCCTGCCTTTCCATGCCTCAGTAACGTCAATTCCCAGCCATCTCGCCTGAGTTAACTCCCCCACCGTTCGCCCTGAGCCTGTCGAAGGGCCTCCCGGGGCGATAAAGGGCGAAGTTGTCTCCCAATTTCAGTATTCAATTTGGAGACACAACGGAGGCTAGGGTTAACCATCTATGGATTAACGCTCTGGAAAGCCCTTCGACAAGATCAGGGCGAACGGGGTGAAATGAGCGCAGGGTGTGGGGCGGATGATTAGTGGATTGGGATTTCCTCTTTCGAGAGATATAAGTCGAACTCAGTAACCCCAGGCGTACAGCTTTGTCCTCCGAGGTCATGACAAGTAGTGCTCAGCCTGCCTTTCCATGCCTCAGTAACGTCAATTCCCAGCCATCTCGCCTGAGTTAACTCCCCCACCGTTCGCCCTGAGCCTGTCGAAGGGCCTCCCGGGGCGATAAAGGGCAAAGTTGTCTCCCAATGTCAGTATTCAATTTGGGGACACAACGGAGGCTAGGGTTAACCATCCATGGATTAACACTCTGGAAAGCCCTTCGACAGGCTCAGGGCGAACGGGGTGAAATGAGCGCAGGGTGTGGGGCGGATGATTAGTGGATTGGGATTTCCTCTTTCGAGAGATATAAGTCGAACTCAGTAACCCCAGGCGTACAGCTTTGTCCTCCGAGGTCATGCCAAGTAGTGCTCAGCCTGCCTTTCCATGACTCAGTAACGTCAATTCCCTGCCATCTCGCCTGAGTTAACTCCTCCACCGTTCGCCCTGAGCCTGTCGAAGGGCCTCCCCGGGGCGATAAAGGGCGAAGTTGTCCCGCTTTTCAGTATTCAATCTGGGGACTCAACGTATAGGCTAGGGTTAACCATCTATGAATTAGCACTCTGGAAAGCCCTTCGACAGGCTCAGGGCGAACGGGTGGAATGAGAGCAGGGCAGTTTCGGATACGATGTTTGGTGGCAGAGCGCCCGCTGAAAATTCCGTAACGCGTACTCTAGAGCTTTGACGTGCTGGTTCTTAAATTTTACCTGCCAAAAAATTTCCACCATGGCTTACTTTTACTTTTTTTGGGCCCCTCAAATGGTGACAAGTCCTTTAAAGAGTCATCAAATTCAATACCGTCGAAAATCTCTTTCAAATATTCTCTAGCTCTAGATAAAGGATGTTCGGGAAATTTTTCATCGTACTTGGGGTGATCGGCTCTATTCGCCATGAAGTCTGCTTTATAGTTCGCGTCATACGGGTCCGCTTCCCAACCGATTAACTTTCCGGTTTCTTCATCTGCATCTTTGCAGTCCTCGATCAGCAAAACAGCGCACTCTCTCATCCCTGTAGTCCCTGACTCTACAGCTTGGACTTTGATTACGTATGAGCAATTGGCGAATGGGAGTGTATAAGAGCCCAAAAACGCGAAACCTGTTGGGTCCATTCTTATTTTGTATAAGGTTTTAACCGCTCTTAATCCTTTTAAGTCCTCCAGCTCTATTTCAAGAGGGGCCAGGCCATTGGCTTCGGCCACTGAGCGATAGAATCCTCTCAGGCTGTCTATATCGTCTAATTCAGCCCCTATGTCGGGAACCAACGGGTAATAATTTACGGATAAGATATCTCCGAATTCGTTGCTCCACAGAGCCACTCCATTGCTTTTATCCGCTTCGTGAAAGCTCCACCTGCCACTGAATTTGAATACATCTTGTATCATGGCGCTTTTCATTTTTTTGAATGCTTTTCGCGTTTGCACTTTTTAGTCATGAATCAGCTTAAGATTTTGTTAAATCTTAAGCTTTGTACTCAAAATCACCACTGCAATGATGCCTATTTCCTGGCAGTTTCAAGTAAGTCAATACCAAATCGATATGAGCTGAAATATTTAAAATCCCTTCTATTTCACAAAAATCAATAAAGTCGTAAGGGATTCCCAGCGTGCCTACATGCGCCTTATCGCATATTTCTACGGCCAGGCTTTCTTTAATATCAACCTTAATTGCGCCTTTTGCGTTGTAGAGTTTTTCTGCGTCGATAGATGCGTCTATCACATCTCCGGGTATTAAATATGCGTCATCCTCTCCGCAAAATTGAGAGAATATGCACCTCAATCTGACAGACTTTCCGTTGTATATATTAGGATTCGGGAGAACACTCGAAATTTCCACACTTCTTTCCTGAAACATAACCGCTCATTCAACTACAACTGAATTTCCGAATACTTTTAGCGTAGTCGCCACCTTCCTGCAACCAATCGCGGCCTGGGAGAGCTTTTTATTCCAGAAAATATAGCAGGGCTGAAGCGTCGAAAGTTTCAGGCTATTCAAAAAAAAGGGTGAGCATAGCTCACCCAAAAACAGACTTTGATTGCAGGTTTGCAGCTGCGGCCATCCTTGGCGGTCTGCTGCGCTCTAGGGTAGGGTTGAGCGCAGTCTCACTCTAGAGTCGGTAGTCGACCACGACGCCCGCTGTGCGGGGTGGTCCGACCTGGGCTTCGGTGGAGGTCCAGGTAGTTGTCTGGCGGTAGAGGACTTCTTCGTCGAACAGGTTTTTCACGTAGAGGCGCACGGTGAAGTCGTCGTTTTCGTAGCCGGCGTTGACGTTGGTGATCAGGTAATCGCCAGCGGTCAGGTCGTTGTTGTTGGTGACGTCGGAGTAGTATTCGCCTACGTAGCTGACGTCGGCGCCGGCGAAGTAGCCCTGGTCGAAATATTTGGCGAAGCCCAGGTTGGCGTTGACGCTGGGGGCGTAGCCGAATTCATTGCCTTTGATATCTGGACTGCCGTCAACGGCTTTGGTGACTTCCGTTTTTAGTAAGCCGACCGAGCCGAACACTTCTAGGCCTGCCGCCAATTGCGCGTTGGTTTCCACTTCCAGGCCGTAGCTGCGGCCTTCTGGAATATTCACGAAACGGCGATTGAGTATGGATTGGTAGCCGTCGTACTCGTTGGCGAACAGGGTGACGCCCACTGTCATGCGATTGTCCCAGAGACTGGAGCGGCTGCTGGCTTCGTAGGTGATGACTTCTTCTTTCTCGTACTCATAAAAGCTGCTGTCGTCCCAGTCCAGAGAGCCGCCGCCCGGGTTATAGCCTTTGCGCACCACAAAGCCGAGCTGCGTCTGCGGCGTGGCCTGATAGCTGACGCCAGCCTTGGGCAGGAACATGGTTTCGCCGATATCGGTCAGCAAGCGGCCTTCATAGCTGGTATCCGGCCAGGCGAGGATATTTCGTTCCTGGCTTTCCCGTTCCACGCGGCCCCCCAGAATCAAATCCAGGCGCTCCGTCAGCGCGAAAGTCGCGTCGCCATAAACGGCGACGGTGCTGACATCGTCATCGCCGCTGAAGGTGGCCGGGTCCACCGCGAGATCCTGAGTGCGCTTGAACAGGTAGATGCCCACCACACCACTTAGCGGACCGGACGCAGGGTCATACACTAGGCGGCTCTCCAGCGAATTGCTTTTTTCCTCCAGATCCAGTCTCAGATCGATATCGCCCACGCGGGAGGCGTATTCCTCGAACTTGGCCTGGGTGTTGGCGTGGTTCAATGTCAGGTAGGCGGTCAACGCGTCGTTGAGGGCGTATTGCACATCCAGAGCGTAGCTGGCGCTGTCCGAGTCCTGATAACGGGTGTTGGAAACATCTCCGTTCAGTTCATAGTCAAAGAAGTCGCCGTTGACGAAATTGAGATATTCACCCTCCTGGCTGCGGTGCGTCGCAGTGAACTTCACTGACAGGCCAGACAACGCGGAAGGCTCCCAAAGCAGTTTGCCGCGCAGATTGTAGCGTTTGGACTCGGACGGGTCCCAGGGCCATTCCTGATCGCTGATAGGGTAGTCGATATAACCCTCGCCCTGCGATGCGCTGGCGGCCAGTCGGAACGCCAGCTCGTTGTCGATCAGCGGGCCGGAGGTCATCAGGGCGAGCTGCTGCTTGCTGTCAGCGTTCTCATAGCCGGCGCGGACTGCGCTTTCCCAGTGATAGGTGGGGTCTTTGGTCAATACGACAATCGCGCCGCCAATGGAATTACGACCCTGGGTGGTGGATTGCGGTCCACGCAATACTTCCACTTGCTGCACATCCCATAAATTAGCGTCTACATACTCCTGACCGAACCAGGATTCAGAGACGCCATCGACGCTGGTGCTGACCTTGGGACGCGATCCCGCCACCAGCGCGAAGCTGCCGTTCGCCGCGCCGGAGCCTTCCACGCCCCGGATGTTGGGAACGCCGTAAGGGTTCGCAATCATGTTCGGCACTTTATCCACGACCTCAAAGACGGACTGGGTCTCGCCTGTGTCCACTTTCAAGTCGTCCAGCACGGTGACGGCGCTGGTGGACTCCTGCAAATCGCGGTCGATCTTTTCACCGGTCACCACCACTGGCGCCAGGGTGGTGCTTTCCGACTGCCTGACGCGATCCGGCTGCGCCAGCGCAAGGGTTTCCGCTGAAGCATGAGCGGCCATGCCTCCTGCGAGTGCAGTGACGGCGACTTTGGTGGCGAACGCCAAGGGATGCAGGCGTGGATTCGATCGTTTATCCCGAAACAGGAACATCATTGTCTCCCCAAATGGTTGGTTTTTGCAGTGCGCCACTGGCGGGCGCGCCCAGTGCTTGGCTCCCTGTTAATGCGATCGAAGAGGAGGGTGGATGACGACCTCGGGGATGTCCGCAGGTATTCCTGACTAGCTGCATCGGAGACCGGCGCAGTGCGGACGGATGATTATCTAAATGAGAATCATTCGCAAATAACTATTGAATGCAAATGATAATCATTATTATTATGTAAAACAACACTGATGCAGAAAGAGCGGAAATTTCTTTGGCGACGCGGCCTTACCGTTATAGGACGGACGGGTGTAGCGTTAGCGAGGGATGTTGCTGTTTCTGACTACCGCCAGTCCATCGCAGATAGAAGAGATGGAAGAAATGAACGCCGGGCGCCGTCCCGGGAAGGTGAAAACCATGTCAGAGGTCTTAAACCGCAGCATGCCGGTCCCAATCTCACACGAATCATCGACTGTACAACCGTTAGGGTCCGTGCAGCGCATATCCGCCTCAGCGTCCTCGGAATTCAGCGCTTTCGGATTAGAAGGCGTCATTGGCGACGCGCGCTGGTGGCGCGCTCTGCAGCAGAAGGGAGCGCCCCTGGTGGAGCCTCTCGCCAATGATCTGGCGCGGGTAACCTTTGTCTGGCGCGATCCGCACGGCGACGAACATCGTTCGCCCATCCGGCGTGTGTATATCGACGTCAACTCCGTCACCAATCACCGCAGCCGCAACCCGCAAAGCCTGGAACGCATCGCCGGAACGGATGTGTGGCGCTGGCGGACGACCTTACCGGCCAACTGGCGGGGAACTTACACGCTGGCCCCTGTCGCAAAAGATTATCTGCCGCCGAATTGGAGCGGTAGCGAAGAGCGTCAACGCATGAGCCAGCGCGTCTGGTGGCGGGACGTGATGAGTCAGGCCATCGCCGATCCGCTTAACCCCAATCAACCCTATAGCGCCAGCTGGGGCGGCGCAGCTTCCGCCCTGCATCTTCCGCAGGCGCCGGAGCAGACCGCGTGGTTCAGCCTGGACGCCGGGGAAAGCGGACTGGGCGACGACAGCGGCGCACTGTTGCAGGAACTGCACTGGAGCAGTCGAACGCTGGGCAACCGACGCAAAGTCTGGGTGTACAGCCCGGAAGAGGCGCAGGGCGACAACGTTGATCCTCGTAGACGTCCCCTGGTCATTCTGCTGGATGGTCAGCACTGGGCGACCCGCATGCCGGCGTTTTCCGCCTTGCAATATGAAACCCGCCAGGGCGCGTTGCCTCCCGCCGTGTATGTGTTGGTCGACGCTATTGACGGCGAGCGGCGTAGCGAAGAACTCTGCTGCAACCCCCGCTTCTGGGAGGCGGTGCAGGACGAACTGATCCCGCTCGCGGCGGGCGTGACGCCGTTTTCCAGTCGCGCCATGGATACCGTTGTCGCCGGACAGAGTTTCGGCGGACTGGCGGCGATGTACGCGGGATTGGCGTTTTCCGAACGCTTCGGCTGTGTGCTGAGCCAGTCCGGCTCTTTCTGGTGGCCTTATGTGGAGTATCTGCATGCGCCGCCTGGCCAGTGCGCAGTGCGTCGCCCCGGTGAACGCGGCGCGCTGGCGGAGCAACTGGCGCAAGGCCGCCTCAGCGCCCGGCCGTTGCGCATCTATCAGGAAGTCGGCGCGCGGGAGGATGTGATGATCGACCTCAACGAAACCCTGCGCATAGAGCTGGAGCGCGCCGGCCATCACGTGAATTACCTATTGTTCGAAGGCGGTCACGACTGGCTTTGCTGGCGCGGCGGACTGATTGAAGGCCTGCGCTGGCTGCTGGAACAACCTGACTGACGGATTAATCAGACGCCGCAGTGGCGGCGCGAGTGCATTTAAAGGAGTCCCATCTATGAATACAGAACAGCTCAACCCATTCGACGACGAATCCTTGCCATTTCTGGTGCTGATCAACAGCCGCGGGCAATACAGTTTATGGCCGCAATTCACGTCGATTCCCCCCGGTTGGCGCAATGTCCTCGGTCCGGCCAGGCGCGCCGAATGTCTGCACTATATCGAGCAGAACTGGACCGATATCCGTCCCCGATTATCGATTGATCCCGCTGACAAGTAGCGTCCTTCTATTTGTCCGCAAAAGACAGGTCCTGCGCAGGTCAGGCCCTGTCTATCGAGGCTTATCGCCCCGCTGGCGCGTCCATGCGCCTGATGATTAACATGCCAATATCATTGCCATGTTAATAATAACGACGCCTGAGCGCGTCTGTCCCAACACTCCCGATTCGAATTTATCCGGCCGACAAGAGGGAAGGCATTGTGTTAGAAACTTCAGGTAAGAACTCTCTGGCTCCAGAGGAGGTGGAACTTCCTCTGATTGGAACCCAAATGGGCATATGGCTCGCCGATCAGATTGCGGTGGGGCGCAACAGCTACGTGGTGGCTCATTATGTGGACTTACAAGGGGCGCTGGACGCGCCTCTGTTGCAGCGTGCGATACGCATGGGGCTAGCGGAGACGGATACTCCCCACGCCCGTTTTATTGAAGACGACAACGGCGTTCTGCAGCGCCTGCCGACGAATCGCTGCGTCGATGACGTGGACGTTCCGGACCTGCTGGATCTGACCGCGGAGCAAGATCCCAAAACACAGGCGGGCGTCATGATGTACGACGACCTGGGAACGCCCTGGCGCGGCGAAGAAGATCAGCCGCTGTATCGACATATGCTGATAAAAGTGGGCCCTGAGCGCTGGTTCTGGTATCAACGCTACCATCATGTGAGCGTGGACGGTTATAGCTTCGCCGCCATCACCCGCCGCATCGCCGATATCTACAACGCCCTGCGCAAAGGCCGCGCGCCGGAAAAGAGCCGTCACACCCCCTTCGCCAAAGTCGTGCAGGAGTATCAAAGCTATCAGGCGTCCGACGCCTATGCTCAGGACCGCGCCTTCTGGTGGGATTACGCCGCGACCCTGGCGGACCCGGTGTCGCTGGCGGCGGGAGAGCGTCAAAAGGCGGGCGGATTCGCCAACGCCAATATCCTGAAACGCAGGCTGCGCCTGCCTTTGCAACGCTTCGACATACCTGCGGAAACGCGCATGACCCCCAATGAGATCGCCATGGCTGGCGTGTTCGCCTATCTGCGTCGAATGACCGGCCACAGGCGAATTGTCGTGGGCATGCCGTTCATGCGGCGTATGGGGTCGGTCGCCCTCAACGCCACCGGTCCGGTGGTGAACGTATTGCCGGTGCAGCTGGATATGGAGGGCGCCCCGGATATTGTGAGCCTGGCGCGCCGTTTGACCTCGGAGCTGGCGCGGATTCGCCGTCGCCAGCGTTATGACGCCGAGCAACTGCAGAGAGATGTGGGCGTGGTGGGCTCCGGACGGGGTTTGTACGCCGCCACGATTAATCTGAAGATTTATGATCAGGGCCTGGATCTGGACGGCGTACCCGGCGTCACCCAGGTGCTCGCCGCCGGGCCGGTGGAGGATCTGGAGTTTGGCCTGTGGCTGGAGCAGAACGCCTTAGTGATCGAACTCACCGCCAACCCGGAACGCTACGGGGATCAGGAATTGCGGCTGCATTGCGAGCGACTGGCGCATTTTCTGGAATACGCGTTGCGTCATCCTCAGGAGTCAATTGATCAGCTTCCCTTATTGGGCCCGGGAGAACTGGCGCGCCTGCGCAACTGGTCCACCGGACCCCGTGTGGATACGCCAGCCCGGGCGCAGACCATTCTGGACATATTTCACGCCAGCGCCGGCCCGCTCGAACAGGAAGTAGCGCTGCGCTGCGGCGATGCATGTCTGACCTTCGCTGAACTTTCCGCCCGCGTTAACCGCTTTGGTCGTGAACTGATCGCGCAGGGGCTGGCGCCGGACAATCTGGCGGCGATCGCCTTGCCCCGGGGTGTGGACTATGTAGTGTCTATTCTTGCGGTGCTGTCGGCGGGCGCGGCGTATTTGCCGTTGGACCTGGATTATCCGCCGGAGCGGCTGGCGCTGATGCTCGAAGACGCGCAGCCGAAACTGGCGGTGACGCACAGCGCCCTGGCCAAGGACGCCCTAAAAACAGTTCCTTGTGTTGCTTTGGACGACTCAGTGTTGCAACAACGCCTCAACGCCAGGTCCGGCGCGCCGATTCGCGATGAAGAGCGCGCCGAGCCGTTACGCAGCGGCCATCTGGCGTATGTCATCTATACCTCCGGCTCCACCGGCGCGCCCAAAGGCGTGATGGTGACCCACGGCAGTCTGCTCAACTTATTGCTGTCTCATCAGGCCACGCTCTACGGCGCCGCCATGGCGCAATTGCAGGGACGTCGCCTGCGGGCGGCGCACAGCGCCTCGTTTTCCTTCGACGCGTCCTGGGAGCAGCTGATCTGGCTGCTGCTGGGGCAGGAACTGCATATCTGCACGGAAGAACAGCGACGGGACGCTCAGGCGCTGGTGGAATTGGCCCACAGCCGAGGCATTGACGCCTTTGACGTGCCTCCTTCCATGCTGCAGCAGATGCTGGATTGCGGACTTATGCAAGACGGAGCGCTCCATCCCAGCCTGGTGCTGATCGGCAGTGAAGCCGCGCCGCCTGCATTGTGGCGCAGGGTGAAGCAGTATCCGAAATTGCATGTGCACAATTTCTACGGCCCCACTGAATATACGGTGGATGCTTTGGGCGCTGGCGTCGGTGCGGCGGACCAGCCGGTGATCGGACGCCCGGTGGCCAATACCCGCATTTATGTACTGGACCCGGAACTACGCGAGGCCCCGCAGGGTGTGACCGGCGAACTCTATGTCGCTGGCGCAGGATTGGCGCGGGGCTATCTGGCGCGCCCCGGCATGACCGCCGCTCGCTTCGTGGCGAATCCGGAAGGGGAAGGCGACTTGATGTATCGCACCGGGGATCTGGTGCGCTGGACTCCAGACGGACAGCTGGAGTTCGTCGGTCGCAGCGATCGACAGGTGAAAGTGCGCGGCTTCCGCGTGGAACTTGGGGAGGTGGAGCATGCGCTGGAGGCGCTGCCGGGCGTGAGTGGGGCCGTGGTGACTGCGGCGACGGCGGGCGCCAGTCATCGGCTGACGGCCTATTGCACCGTCAATGAAGGCCTGCGTCATGATGACGAACAGCTTCGCGATCGACTCTATCGCCAGCTGTCCGAAATGCTGCCTGACTACATGATGCCCTCCGCACTGGCCATCCTGCCTGCCTGGCCACTGACGGTAAACGGCAAGATCGATAAACAGGCGCTGCCGGCGATTCGTCCGCCATCCAGCCAGGGCGGAAAAGCGCCGGTCACTGACGCGGAAAAACGGGTCTGCGCCGCCATCGCTCAAGTGTTGGGGCTGGAACAGGTGGCGGTTGATGACGACTTTTTCAATCTGGGCGGCGACAGTATTTCCGCCATGAGCCTGGGAACCGAGCTGCGCCGTAGCGGCTACCAATTGCGGCCGAAAGAGGTGTTCACCCAGCGCACTGCGGCGCGCATGAGCAGCGCTATGCAGCCCCTCAAGAAACAAAGCGGAACCGCCAGTGGCTTGATCCAGGGGCCGGTGGGCGCGTTGCCGGCGCCGAGCTGGTTTGCGGAGCATTACGGCTGGGAGCGCCGATTTGCGCAAGGTGTGCTGTTGCGTATTCCGTCGCAGATACAGCCCGCCCATTTACGGGAGGCGCTGCGGGCGCTGCAACGGGCTCATCCTGCACTGCGCGCCTATATCGGCGAGGAGGGACTGGCGATCAAAGATATCAGCGCCGGTCTCGACAGCCGCATTCTCACCCGGGTTGAAGTGGCCCATGAGGCCGACTCGGAGGCCTTCGGTAAACTGACGGATGAACTGTTCGAGGCGTCCGCGGCGGAGCTGAATCCCGCCGCCGGCGTCATGATGCGCGCCTGGCGCATCGCCGACAGAAACAGCGGCGTCTGGTTAATGCTGACCTTGCATCACCTGGTGGTGGATGGCGTGTCCTGGCGGGTGCTGCTGCGCGAGCTGGAAACCGCCTGTGAAGCGGCCGCGGCTGGCGCCGCCACGATGATTCCCGTGGAGGAAACCTCTTTACGCGACTGGTCGCGAACCTTGCATGAAGAGATTCCCGCGCGACGCCAGGAACTGGCGTTGTGGCGCGACATGTTGCAAGGCTATTTGCCGTTGCTGTCCCGACGGCCGCTTGATCCAGCAACGGATACCTACGGCGCGGCGCAACACTGGCGCACCCTGGCGGACGCGGTGCTGACCAAGGCGCTATTGCAAACCTTGCCGAGCGCGTATCGGGCGTCGATTGACGAGATTCTGCTGGCCGTGGTGGCGAAAGCGTTCTGTGAAGAGCGCGCGGCCTCCGGCGTGCGTTTTTCTCTGGAATCCCATGGACGTGAAATCCTGCAGGAGCAGGTTGATCCCGCTCGCACCCTTGGCTGGCTGACGGCGGAGTATCCGGTCTCGTTTGATCTGACGGCGGTGTTGTCGGGTCAGTATGACGCGGCGGAGCCGGTGCGGGCGGTGAAACGCAGCCTGCGGCGCATCCCGGATCATGGTCTGGGTTACGGTGTGTTGCGCTATCTGGACAAAACGAGTCGGGATGAGCTGGCGCAATTGGAGGCCGAGCACCGCCCTCAGGTGTTGTTCAACTATCTGGGGCGTTTCAATGTCGGCGAGGAGTACTGGACGCCGCGCCATCTTGGGGAGCGGTTCAAAGACGCCTTTGCTGTGGATATCGACGGTGATCTGTCCATGTTGTACGGCCTGGAAATCAATATCTTCGTGGATGAAGCCAGGGGCGAGCCCCGGCTGGCCATCAACTGGACCTGGGCGGACGGCCTGTATGACCGCTGGCTGATTGGCCGTCTGCATCAGCGCATCGTTGAGAATCTGCGTGAGCTGGAGCACTTCGCCGCATACCGTCCCGGCGCGGCGGCGGATACATTGATTGCTGCGGAGACGGTGGTCGCCGGCGTCAGCCTGGACGAAGCGGCGTTGTCCGAGTTGCGCGACCGTTGCGGTCCTCTTGCGGCGGCGCTGCCTGTTTTGCCGTTGCAGCAGGGGCTCTTGTTCCATGCGCAGTTAGGGGAGGCGGCCAGCAAGTATAACTCCACCACGCGTCTGGATTTTCGTGGAACGCTTGATGTGGAGCGGATGCGGGATGCGCTGGAGGCGGTGTTGCGACGTCATCCGCAAATGGCGGCGGCGTTCGACGCCGAAAGCGCGGCGCAACCGCTGCAATTGATTCCTCTGGTGATCGACGGCGCGCGCCGTTGGCCCTGGTCGCAATGTTATCTGGGCGACTTGCGCGGGGAGGCGTTGGAGCGGGAACTGTGGCGTCTGGAGCTGGAAGAGCTGGCGCGTGATTTCGATATTGCTGCGACACCGGCGCAACCTCTGCTGCACGCCAGATTGATCCACCATATCGAACACCGCCACACCCTGTTCTTAACCGCGCACCATTTGGTGGTGGACGGATGGTCCACGCCCATTTTGTTGCGGGACTTTCTGCACGCCTATGGCGATGGCGCGGATACCTTGGCGCCGACGCATTCCGATTACGCCCAGGTGGTGCGCGACCTGTGCGCCAGAGACACGGAGGCCGCCGCCACCGCCTGGCGCGAGGCGCTGAAGGATGTCCGTCCCACTTTGTTGTTTGAAGGCGCTTCCGCGCAAGCGCAGGTGAAAGAGCTGGAGCTGACCTTGCCGAAGGCCTTGGAGCAGGCGCTGCAAGCCTGCTGTCGCGAGCATGGACTGACCCTCAATACGCTGATGCAGGGCGCCTGGGGCGCTGTTTTGGCGGCGTTGAGCGGCCGCGATGACGTGGTGTTCGGCGCGCCGGTCTCAGGGCGTTTCAGCCCTGTGGATGGCGTGGAAGAGCATGTGGGGCTGTTCAGCAACACCATCCCGGTGCGCGTGCGACTCCACCCTGAGCAATCTTTATTGCAGCCATTGCAGCAATTGCAGGCGCAGCAGGTGGCGTTGCTGGAGCATGACTGCCTGGGCTTGGCGGACATCCAGCGGCTGGCGGGCGTCTCGACCCTGTTCGATACCTTGCTGGTCAGTGAGAACTATCCCGATGACGACGGGTTGACGGAACGGGATTATCTGGGGGCGCGATTGACCCATATTCGCAATCGCGGCTACACCCATTATCCGCTGACGATCATGGTGCTGCCTGGAGACAGCCTGCGATTGATTATCGAATATCGTGAGCCGGTGACCCAGGCGGAGGACATCGCGCAGCGGCTGCTGAGTGTGCTGGAGCAATTCGCCTATCACCCGGAGACGCCCTGGAGCCGGATGGATCTGCGCACCCAGAGCGAACGCAGTCTTATTGATAGCGTCAACGCCACGGACGCCGTCGTCGCCGACAGCACATTGTGCGAGCTATTGGCGGAACAAGCGCATCGGACGCCGAACGCGGTGGCGCTGGAAGATGAAACGCAGCGATTAAGTTACCGGCAGATGCGCGCCCAGGCGCTGGCATTGGCGCAGAAAATGCGTCGGGCGGGGGTAAATACGGGAGATATCGTCGCTGTCGCCTTGCCCCGGTGCGCGCGTCTGAGCATTGCTTTGACCGCGGTACTGGAGAGCGGCGCAGCCTATCTGCCGCTGGATACGGGCTATCCTGACGAGCGCCTGGCCTACATGGTGCGCAACGCCGCGCCGCGTTTAATCATCACGTCTTCGGATCAGGCCTCCCGCTTCCGGGCGATGGGGGAGTTGATGCTGTTTGATCAGCTGGCGGCGGAAGTCGTGGAAGTCGCGGAGGTCGAGAAAGGTGGGCTGGAAAAAGAATCAGAAGCGCAACATGCCTTATCCCAAGGCCTGACGCCGGATCATCCCGCCTATCTGATTTATACCTCCGGCTCCACCGGCAATCCCAAAGGCGTGTTGGTGTCGCACCGGGCTATCGTCAACCGTCTGGTCTGGATGCAGGCGGAGTATGGCCTGCAATCCGACGATGTGGTGCTGCAGAAAACCCCCTGTAGTTTCGACGTGTCGGTGTGGGAGTTTTTCTGGGCGCATATGGTGGGGGCGTCGCTGTATATGGCGCCGCCGGAGGCGCATCGCGACCCGGATGAACTGCTGGCGCTGATCGAGCGACACAAGGTGACGACCCTGCATTTCGTGCCCTCTATGCTGGCGGCGTTCGTCAGTCGTCTGCCGGCGGCGATCGCTGGTTTGGGCGAGGTTCCCTGCGCCGGACTGCGGCGGGTGTTCTGCAGCGGCGAGGCGCTCACTCGTGAGTTGGCGGATCTGTACTCTGTCTACATCCGCGCCCCGTTGCACAATCTCTATGGCCCGACGGAAGCGGCGGTGGATGTCACCTATAAACAGGCTTCAGGACTGCTCGATAAAGAGCGCGCAGACATCGGCCTGAGCGTACCGATCGGACGCCCGGTCTGGAATACCCAGCTGCGTATTCTGGATCACTGGCTGCGTCCGGCTCCGGTGGGCGTGGCGGGAGAACTGTATTTGTGCGGCGCGCAATTGGCGGACGGCTATCTGGGGCGTGCGGACCTCACCGCCATGCGTTTTGTCGCCGATATCGCAGGCGATGGCGCGCGGATGTATCGCACCGGCGACGTGGCGCGCTGGCTGCCGAACGGCGATGTGGAGTACCTGGGACGCAGTGACGACCAGCTTAAAATTCGCGGTCAGCGTATCGAGCTGGGAGACATTGAATCCGCCCTGCAAAGCCTGCCGGAGATTAAACGGGCGGTCGTTCACGCCCGCGTCATCAACAACGGCGACGCAGTCATGGCGGGCGCGGATAACCGCCAACTCGTCGGCTACGTCATCCCCCATGCTGACGACATTGACGCCGAGGCCATACGCCGACAATTGGCGGAAACCCTGCCGGCCCATATGGTCCCCGTCGCTATTGTTAGCGTGCGCGAATTTCCGCTAAGCGCCAACGGCAAACTGGACCGTAAAGCCCTGCCGGAGCCATCCACGGTGAAAGGAGAGGCCCAGGGCAGGGCTCCAAGGCCGGGGTTGGAGGCGCAGATCGCCAGTGTGTTTGCGCGTATTCTGAATTTGCCGACAGTCGCTGCCGATGACGACTTTTTCGCGCTGGGAGGCCACTCTCTCCTGGCGATGAACCTGGCGGCGGAGCTGCGCAAGTCGTTGGCGCGACCTGTCTCCGTCGGGACGATTATGACCTCGCCAACCGTGGCGCAGTTGGCGACGTTATTGGCGGACGAGAACGCCATGCGCGATCCCGCCAACGCTGGCTTTGGCGAAGTCTTACACCTTCGCGCCGGACGGGGCGCACCCTTGTTCTGTGTGCATCCCGCGTCTGGATTCGCCTGGCAATACAGCGGACTGGTGCGCCACCTGCCGGCGCATATTCCACTGGTTGGCTTGCAGTCGCCAGGCGCTCAAGGCGCCATCGCCGCCAGCGACGATATCGATGCGGTATGTGAACGTCATCTGCAAACACTGCGACGCATTCAGCCCCATGGCCCTTATCATCTGATCGGTTATTCGCTGGGCGGCACCATCGCTCACGGTCTGGCTGCGAAGCTGCGTATGCTCGGTGAAGACGTGGCCTTCCTCGGCCTGCTGGATGCGTACCCCCCAGAAGGTCAGGACTGGAGCGGCCCGACGGAAGAAGAAGCGCATGCGGAAGTAGAGCGTGAGAAGGAGCAATTCATGCTGGACGCCGAAGCTGCGGCGGATGATTTCGTCGAGCAGGAGAGAACGGCGATGTTCAAACAAATCGTCGCCAACTACGAGTCCTCCGTAAAACTCCTGTCCACGGCCCGTACGCCGCGTTATGACGGGGACATCCACATGTTCGTCGCCACCCGCACCTTACCGGAAAACTGGCAAGTGGAAGGCAGCTGGCAACCCTACATTCGCACCATGACCCGCCACGATATTCCCTGCAACCACGAAGACATCGTCTCCCCCGAGACACTGGAAACGTTAGGACCGCTGCTGAATAAACTGCTGACGGAAATAAGCGAAGGAGGTGGCGAGCGCTGACCTAGATTTGGCCCTGGGGTGGAAGCCTCGGGGCCTTTCCCTGGCCCAGGGAGAGAATCTTGGAGCGTTTACAAAATGCGGAAAGATCCTCTCGTATCTCAAGTAGGTTGGAAAAGCGCAGCGCCTTCCGACATGACCAATGTCGAAACTCATCTAACAGGAAATAGCGCAATGTGGTGATGTATACGGCGCCCTGGCATTCAACAGTCCTTGATGCATCTGCTCAGTGTGATTGTAGTGTTCTAATATTCACCAAATACAGTAATATCCTCAAAAGGTAATAGTTTATCGAAACCTATAGAAAATGGCGGATAGTTTAGAAGGGGACTTCCAACTATACTATTACCCTTAAAACCTATATGCAGTCTATTAACGCCAGAGGTAATTTCGGAGGCAATATATGTCAAATAATCACATAAGTAGCAAAACCTTTTCAGTTGAAGAATTTATTTCAGACCCAAACGAAGCGCTAGAGAAAGGTGAAGGCGCTCCTGTTGCTATTACAGCCAAAGGAGATGTTCAGTTTTATGCTGTTCCTGCGAAGCTTTTTGAAGATATTATTAATTATGTTGAGTATATGCAGCGTGGAAATACTGAACTAAAAACCGCCCCGGGGAAGTTTAATTTAACCGCTGCTATGGTTGATGACATGACGGAAAGATTAAAAAACTTGTCAGATGATGATCTTGGAGAGTTTATAGAATGCGAAAAGAATACATAAAAAGTATAGATAACGAAATTATCGAAATATACGAAGATGGCCGAAAAGATAGTAATGACAAAGTCTCTTCTTCTGTTAAAGGGAAGTTTAGGCCTACAGAAAGTAGGCTGAAGAAGCTGAGTGAGACTACAGAGAAAGTATTATATGAGAAAGGGAAAAAGGATTTTTGATGTCAAAAGTAGAAGTTAAGATATTCCAGAGCAAGCTTATTGCTAAGGCTTTGGACCCTGAAGAAGCTCAAGCTCTTTTTGATGACTTTCGAGCGTATAAGAGCACTGGAGTTTTACCTGATACATTTGGACGTGACGCCCCTTATGACCATACTACGAATAGAAAATATCTCGAGTTGCAGCACATACATATTATGCGTGGAGGTAAAAAGTTCCCCCTTTATACGGTTCAGTTCTACCGTACATCTGGATATGTTTTGGTTTACTCCTGAATCCGTGGCCCCGTCAGTAATATTAACCTTTAACACACTGAAAATGATGGCAAAATATCCCCATCGTCCTTTCACCCAGTAAGCGCTATGTCCCGAATTCATCTACGCTCCAGCCACAAGACCCTAACCAGCCATGCCGGCCTGGCCCTAATTGGCGATTGCCTGTCCCTGTCGCATATTGATGCTCTTGACGGGCGCTTTCCCACCAGCCGAGGTATGAAGACCAGCGATTTGATCAAGTGTTATGTTGGCCTGTTATGCCTGGGCCAGAGCGACTTTGAGGCGATAACCAATCGCCGTGCGGACCCGGCCTTCCGCAAACTGCTCAAAGTGGGAAAGGTTCCCAGTAGTGAGTGGTTACGCCAACGCCTTGAACAGTTGGCCGAGAAAGGTTTGTCAGAGCATCTGCCCGGCTCCAGTGTGGAGCTGTTGAAAGGGGCTGAGGCTCTGGTCAGCCTGGAATCAGGCGCGGCAGCCGGTTATGTGTGCCTGGATATTGACACCTTTGTGATGGACAACAGCGATACCCGCAAAGAAGGCGTGTCACGCACCTATCAACAAGTGGATGGATATACGCCGATAGCGGCCTATCTGGGGAATGAAGGCTGGTGTCTGGGTCTGGAGCTGCGTCCGGGCAAGCAACACAGCGTGAAGGACAGCGACGGCTTTATGCGGCGAGTGTTGCCACGGGCCAAGCGGCTGACCACGGAGCCCCTGCTGATTCGGCAGGACAGTGGCTTCTGCAGCCAGGAGTATCTTTGGGCTCTACGCCAGCAGCGAGAGCAGGCGTGGGAAGAGCAACGTCGGTTGGACTATATCGTCAAATGGAATCCCCGTAGTGAGGCCCGTGATATGGCCCTTTGGGTGCAATTGGCGGAGGGACGGTGGCGGGAGGTTCGCGAAGGTAAGCGGGAAGCCTTGTGGCTGGAGCACGTGGAATGTCGGCATGGAGGGAACAGCTGGGAAGAGCGTCGAGTCATTCGATTGGTGGAACGAACCAGTGATCGTCAGGGGCAACTTCTGCTGGAGCCGGAGTATGAACTGGAAGGCTGGTGGAGCACTCTGGAGCAGACGCCGGAGCAGATTATTAAGAGCTATCGAGCCCATGCGACCCATGAGCAATTCCACAGCGAGATTAAAAGTGACCTGGACCTGGAGCGATTACCTTCGGGGAAGTTTGCGGTGAACGACCTGGTGTTACGGCTGGCGATGCTGGCTTATAACTGTCTACGTCTGCTGGGGCAACTGGGGA
Organism: Hahella sp. KA22; assembly: GCF_004135205.1. Classification (NCBI taxonomy): domain Bacteria; kingdom Pseudomonadati; phylum Pseudomonadota; class Gammaproteobacteria; order Oceanospirillales; family Hahellaceae; genus Hahella; species Hahella sp. KA22. Next base: position 3,564,109 of record NZ_CP035490.1, read on the forward strand.
TGACCGGGACGTTGAGTCCGGTCCGACACCCGGCGAAACGGCGGCGCTTGAAGACGGTGTTACAGGAGTTCATGTACCGTGCGGCGCAACTGATCCACAGCGCCCGGCGTTGGATACTGGACTTTGGAGAGGGGTTCCGGGGATTGGAAGCCTTCATGATGGTGCAGGCGCACCTGAGGAGAGCGGCCTCGGGTTAGAGAGGGATTAAACAGAAGGATTCAACGAAAGAGTCGGCGGAGATGGCCGAGGGCTTCCCCTGTCCGGGCAGCCGAAAATGCCCCAATAAGAGCTGGTTTTGAGCGATGCTAAAGAGCTAAAGCAGGGGGAGAGATAGAGAAGTTGGCTCGGTGCTGATCGAAAATCAGGGCGCCAGGGGTCGGGAAAGCGTTGGCGGCAAATCACACCACGGATTCAGGTTACTGTCCTGGGTTCTATAATCCTAACTGGTATCTTTTGATTAGCATTGTTAAACACTGGAATTGGAAACAACCAGAGGTTGTTAAAGGTACTGATAGGGATGAATTTCTTATGGATAAGCTAGAAAAAATGGCTGAAGCGTTTCGTAAATCGAAATAACTAGCTTATTCAATTTGAGAGGGTGCTGCATACATCTTCACATAGTTCCGAAAAAGCGCACGCCTTCAAACATAATCAGGGTCTTGAGCCATTAGCTGGCATATTTCAGATTGGGCATATTGTGTTGGAACCCTATGTCTGCTTGACTTGAGATTTGATCGGTGCGCCAACAAGCTCAGCAAAAATAAGAATAGGGCGCGCAGACCAAAACGTCATCGCGCGACTCCTCCGTTCGCCCTGAGCTTGTCGAAGGGCTTCCCAGAGTGCTAACCCAAACCCACTAACACCCTCAGTCGTGAAAACGATCCCCCCTCTGCCCATGGACTGGTCGCCAAGTTGCGAGCTTGGCGAAGATGTGGCCTGTCGAGTGCTGAAGCGGCGACTACACATGTTCGTTTCCCCCGAGACATTGGAAACGTTAGGACCGCTGCTGAATAAACTGCTGACGGAAATAAGCGAAGGAGGTGGCGAGCGCTGACCTTGATTTGGCCCTGGGGTGGAAGCCTCGGGGCCTTTCCCTGGCCCATGGAGAGAGTGGGAATAGTCAGCCTTTTTTATTGTGGCAGTGATAGCCACCCTTTTTATGGTCATGATGACAGCCGTTACTATCCGTCCCTCCCGAATGAGCGTTTGCAAAACCAGCGAAAGAAAAAAGTAAGGTAGCTATGATTACGAACGTCTTCATGGCGGTACTTCCTATATTTCCAGATGAGAGGCTACGCAAGAACTGCATAGTCGATAAAATATAGGCGTCGATCGTTATTTGATCAAATTGTGACTGGTAGGATGACGACGTTTCACCCTCTGTCCGTTTATCTCACGTCATATTGAATACTTCTCGTGCTCGTATTCCATCCCATTACGCGTCCTAAATCACGATCAAGGTCTTACCGTACGGGCTTTTCCGCTGTAATAGCCGTCTACGGGGTTGTCGGTAGCAACCCTCTAAACAGCACGAATATGGAGAGGCTAATGGCGGTATTTAGCAGGTTTCTTAACTGGTTGATCCTAATGTTGGGTATGGCGTCGGGCTGTACCGTGATGGCGGCGGATCATGTGGGTGTGCGGCATCTCAATGTGGCGTCGGAGCAGCGCGCTGGCGATCTTGATGTGACGGTATGGTATCCGGCGACAGAGGGCGGTGAGCCGGTGTTACTGGGCGACAGTATTTTTTTCTCCGGCGTTCCCGCCACGCTTAACGCACCCATAGCCACCGGAAAATTTCCACTTATCCTGCTTTCCCATGGCGCAGGTCTGGGTGGAAGTGCGCAGGCCATGAGTTGGATGGCGACGCCTTTGGCGCAGCGGGGATTTATCGTCGTTGCGCCGACTCATCCCGGTAACACTGGGCCGAATAGATCGGCCGCAGAAACGATGAAACTCTGGTTGCGGCCCCTTGATCTAACTGACGCCCTTAATGCAATGCAGACGGATGCGTTTTTTCGCGAACACTCGCGCTTCGACAGGGTAGGCGTTCTCGGGCTTTCCATGGGGGGCGGCGCGGCCTTGCTGATGGCTGGAGCCCGCCTCGATCCTGAACTACTGGCGGCATACTGTGATACCGACCAGCGTAATGCGTCCCTGTGTGAATGGGTAAGGCAAAGCGGCGTGGATCTCCATAAAATGGACCTTCAGCCAGCAGGCCGTGACTATCGTGATCAACGCATTCGCTTTGCGATGGCTATCGACCCCGTGCCCATAGACGTTATTGCAGGCGACTCTTTCAAGGACATAACGACTCCCGTTGCCCTGGTGAATCTGGGACCACCAGGAAAGATCCCGCAAACAGCACTGGCTTCTGACCTAGCCATGGCCATCCCTGACGCCACCTACACACTGATCAGCGACGCCAGTCACTACAGCCTGTTTGGCGAATGCAAACCTTATGCGGCGGACATCGCCGAAGAAGAACAGATTGGAGAACCCATATGCTCCGACGGCGGCGGGCGCTCACGGCATGCGATTCATGATGAGCTGGTTCAGTTGGTTTCGAGAGCGTTTGAACTGGCGCTGCATGGGGTGCAATAGCGGAGAGCTTCCTCGAATTGGCAAGCGTGGTTGGTAATAGAGACATAGCCAGAGCCTCGATCCCGAGTGGAGTAAAAGGCATACTTAATCGCACCCTGGAAGGGAATACTGTCAAAGGACGCATGTAGCGGTGGTTGAAACGATGCTAGGCGACGATGAAAGAAGATTAGTTAACGATATTAGACGGACTGTCATCCTCCATGATTATATTTCTCATTGGGGGCAGCCCATCTCTCGTACATTGTGTTCGAATAAAAAAAGTCAAGTTGACGTTGAAGTCTATGAGTTTTCTTCGAAAGAAGACGGCGTATACCGTTTAGCGACAATCGGGATTTCTGGTCAGGTGCTTGAAGGCGGGGGCTTGGCCAACTGGGAGTTTCTGCTATCTCTCCCAGCAGAATGGGAAAAAGAGGAAACCTCAGAGGTAGTCAACTATCTGCTTGATATTATGGCGTATTCGTTGCGCCCCGATGTTGAAGTTAAGGTAGGAAACACAATTCCTGAAACGTCATTGGCGCCAGCTTCATGGACAACGAAGGCTGTTTTATTTGATGAGCCCCGTGGTGAACCAGAGGAGATGTCCAGTTTTAAAGTTGGACATCAGGTTGTTGACTTAATTTGGCTGGTTCCGATCACAGAAAAAGAGCGCCAGCTTATAAAAAATAGCGGCATAGAAGAATTTGACAAATGGGAAGCTCATTCCGACAACTCATTAATCGATGTAAAAAGAATGAGCATATTTTAGCCTGCTCAGTACAGGTCTACTGTTGTGTGCAAGGAGGCGTCCTCCAGTTCTTCAAACTAAAAAACGCCTATGTGCGATATCCAAATATCACGCACATCTGGATGCTTTTGGTTATGCGACTGCAATTGCAAGTATAGAAATTTAAGTAGTAGGGAGAGCCGAATGTTGGTGCTTTTGTGTGGAAAAATGGGCGCGGGTAAAACGACTAAATCCAAAGAACTGGCAAAAGAGAGCGGGGCGGTTCTGCTCTCGGAAGATATATGGCTCGAATCTCTATATCCCGCGCAAATTCGTAGTGTTGAAGACTATGTAAAGTATTCAAATATGATAAAGCCGTTGGTTAAATCGCTTGTGCAAGATGTGCTCAATACGGGCTCTGATGTCGTGATGGATTTTCCCGCCAATACAATCGGGCAAAGAGGTTGGCTAAAAAGCATATACACCGAAATTGGCGCTGATCACGAGCTAATATACATAAAAGCGCCCAACGAAATTTGTTTGAATCAAATAGCGAAAAGACGCATCGAGCAACCGGAACGAGCCGCAACGGATACTGAGGAAATGTTTGTGCAAATAACCAAATATTTTGTCGAGCCTTCTCCTGAAGAGGGCTTTAACGTCACAATCATTGAGCATAACAAGTAGCGGCAACGGACCCACCCTCTTGTGGCTCGTAGCACTCACTCGGCCACAAATGGGCTCCGCTCCTGATGGGCAGAAGCGGCTGTCTAAATCAGCTTGAAGTGGTTCGGGCCGTCTCCCCAGGAAGTGGCGTACTCTGGTTTTCATTCTTCTTCGTCATCAGGAACAAAGCCTCCGTCTATATTTGCCTTTCCCCATGCCAAGTCTTCGGGCTCGTCGTCACCATCGTTTTCACTGTTAAGCCAGTCATTCACGAATTTCGAGCGCCTGAGAAACCTTTCGCCGCGTAGACGGGGAGGTAAGTTTTGTTCTTCTTTTTCTATCTTGTCGATCAATGGAGTGACTTTGCTCATAACTGACCCGCATTAGCTTCCAAATAAGGTTGCGTGTAACTCAACTATCCCCTGATAAATGGCATCAAAGATGAAGCCAGGTTGGGCAGTGGATAGGAAAGGAGGCCCCGTTTACCCATCCTGCCCCACCGTTCGCCCTGAGCCTGTCGAAGGGCTTCCCAGAGCGCTAATCCAAAACCACTAACCAGCCCCAGCGGTAAAAACAATCCTGCCCTCACTGACGCTGACTTCAACCTCCGTATCCACCCCAAACCCGGCTTGCTCCAGCCAATAACCCTTAATCAACATCCAGGGAACGGGTTTGAAACCGCCATAATCATAACGGCTGGAAGAGAGGTGATAATCGTAATAACCCTTGCGGACCTTGAGACGGCGCTGATGGGGAAGGGCAGATTTTCCTTTAGCCGAGCGACGCTCTGGCTTATCATGCGGCTTAGCCATAATTGACTCCAGTTAAGTCTTTTGTGGTTAGCTGCCTCTGGGTGTTGCGAGCACTCAGGGGTAGCGCTTCAATTCATATATTTAAATCGAGATATTTAGTTATATTTTCCCTTGGAAACGGTGGTTTCTAACGTGGGAAATACCCTCCTATCATTAACTGGAATGCTGGTTAAATCAACAGGTTTTTGCGGTATTTATTAATAGTTATTAGTCGCAAGAGCCTTCGGTTAAAACCAGTGATTCTAGGCTTTCCGGCAGCTTTGAAGTAGAAAACATAACAAGTTTCTGACCCGCTCTTGTCATAGCCATATATAGTTTTCTGCACATTTCCGTTTGTGCTTCTTTTCTTTCATCTTCGCTAAGATCTAGACTATTAGATTCGTCTAACATCCTTTCCAAACCAATAATAAATGTTACTCCGGCCTCCAATCCCGTCGCGCTCTCAAGTTGAACCAACTTTATATAGCTTTTTCCTGGTTCTAGAGTCTTCTTTTTCTCGTAAAAGCACCATACTGAATCATTTCCAACTCTTTCTTGAATACGCTTTTTAATTGCCCAGGGAGAGATTGACTTCGTATGGATAATCATTATCTGATTAAGTGGAACATTGCTTTTCTCAACGCAATATATTACTTCATTGATCAGCCTATCTACAGCATCCTGTTGAGTCGAGCTATAAATAATAAGAGGTTTGGAGCCGTCCGTCATATTCGAGTAGTCTGGCGATAGATAATCTGCGGGGTCTTCTTGTATCATGCTTGTAAGAAACTTATATGCTGCCTCTAATATCGGTTTTGTGGTTCGATAGGAGTAATAAAGATTCTTGGTTTTTCCACGCACATCTAAGCCTACCCGTTTCCAGCTTAGACGACTTTTTAGGAAACCTTGGTTAGGATCGGCGCACATAAAGATCTGTCCGTCATCCTTTAATGAGAGCTTAACTAACTGAAACCAAGAAGGAGCAAAAAACTGAGCCTCATCGATTAATATGTGATCATACTTCTCTAATAGAGGCCATGTCTTTTCTTCTGAACACATTTCTTTTATATATAAACTTGCAAGGTAACCTTTTTTCGTGTCCGAAAATATTGCGGAGAATTTTTCATAAATTTTCCATATTTCTGACTTTTCGGAGCCTCTTAACGAGAAGCCTCTACCTTGACGGCTTGCGCTTATATACTCTTCTTCTGAATTTATTAAATTGTCGTTAATGAAAGTAAGTTCATCCAATAAATTGCTGTCGTTTATTTTGATGGAAGGATGATCCTTTCTTGTTGTTTTAAGTTCGTCAATCGCTTGCTCACAGTGGTCAAAGACAGGCTTTACCCAACTAATTGACTGTTTTCGTTGTGACAGCCCCCAGGCGTGAAAAGTGGATATTGCCAAGTTGTCTGGTATACCTTGCCAGTACTCGTCAACCCGATGCTTTACGTCAAGAGTTACCGGTTTGTTATGAATAAGTAGCAGAGTTTTCTTTTCTGGATACTTTCTGCAGTAGAGAAGAGCCCTATTAATTAATATGAGCGTTTTTCCGCTTCCAGCAACTCCATTTATCAACCGTATATTTAGTTCTTCACTAGCATCCTTATCTTCTTCTTGTTCTAAAATATCCAGTTTTGACGCTAGCTCTTGGTCGTAATCTAAAAAAAACTGATCCAGGTGAGCGGAGCTGTCACGGTTCCCTAGTATCCTGGTCGTACATGCCAAGGGTATTTTGCTTTCTGGAAAAAAACGGGCCTTCAGCCAGTGATAGCTATCTTCAGCATGGGGTGAACTCAATGATGCAAACAAGTTTGGCAGGTCCTCCGAAAACTGTTTGCGCCCACAGACGGTAGCTATACTTTGCCTTTGTTCCAGTAAGGGTAACTGGCTCGTATTGAGATCATTATCCGACCAGATAACTACAAGAAATTGAATCTCGGGAGCATCAGGGAAAGCTTCTTTCAGCTCTTTAACAATAGTCTTTACAGAATCATCAGAAATTACTTGAGGAGGGGATTTAAATACAGAGACGGGTAACCATCGTCTATCCGGGCCTTCTATGACGAAACTAGAAACTGCGATTTCTGGTATAAGTTGGGAGCCAATAGTATAGCTGTCATCAAGCGAGTCTAATACTTTTTTTACGTGCCGGCGGATTGTTCTTTCTACATTAACAACTGTGCTTGGTACATAAAGAGCCATTATCTATTCCACTTTTATATGTTTAATGTTACCTGTCAGATTTTGATACCATTTAATCCACTGAAGTACTTTTGGATTTTCTATGTCAGGTGAGTGGTTAATTTCCGGACCAATGATTATTAGCTTTGTCATTGGTCTTGTGATTGCGACGTTCAAGCGCTCCGGCTGAAAGAAAAAACTGGCAATAGTCTGGATAAAAACCGGGTCGGTGGCGCAAAGTGAAATAATGATTAGCTCTCTTTCCTGCCCTTGCATTCTTTCAACCGTGTCTGCTACGACTTCTCTTGCGGTTGTGCCGCCTAAAGCTGCTGATAGCTCAGAGCGAATTCTTCTAGCATGATTTCTGAAAGGCGTCACCACGCCAATCTCTTTGGGAGGCATTCCACAGCGAATTGCTTCACAAATAATCTCACTAACAGTCTTCGCGTCTTTTGAGTTAACTGTTCGAGCGGAAAAGCCGTGGCTATTTATAAATACAGTGCTTGGCTCGCTTGAGAGGATGCTTGAAAATTTTCTTGGAGGAGTAGGCAGGGAAAAAGTTCTAGATTTATTATCCCCCTCTGAAGTAAGTCTCTCATGATAGAAAGTTTTGCTTGGCCACTGTGTGAGCCACTGATTCATTCTATATGTTCTGCTAAGCATAACTGATGTTTCGCATCTGTCAGTAACTAGCTTTGAAAAAATAGAGAATGAGTTACTATCGAAAACGGAGCGAGATAGCACAACAGGGGGAAGTTGCTTGTGATCGCCAATGAAAATGTATTTTCTGGCCTTTCGCATAGCCATAACAGCCAGGGGCAAGGTAACTTGGCTGGCCTCGTCAAAGATAACGGTGTCGAATTGATATTTTTCCAGTCTGGAAGAGCAGGTGGCGAAAGGCGTCGCTCCTATTACATATCCATCTTGCGGCCTGGACTTCCAGTCGTCGGCGCATGAGTAAACCTCAATATCCCTATTGAGCACTTTACTACCAGATTTCACCCCAACTTTAATAACTGGAACATTTTGTAGCTTTATCTTGTTGAGAGCGTTGTTTATAGCCATATGAGTATGGGATGTCATTAAGACTCGCTCTCCCTTATCGGCCAGAATCTTTGCAATCAATGAGAGAACCTTGGTTTTACCTGTACCGGGAGGTCCTTGGATGCAGGCGACATACTTGGCGCCGACAGCACGGGCCACCGCCTCAACCTGCTCGTCATTAAGATTCTGAGATTCTGCTATCTCGGCGGCTGAGTCATAGTCTTCTTCATATATATCATTATATGGAAGCTTACCGGCCAAGAGAGGAAGGACTATGTCCCGACCTATTCGGAGAGTTGCGATTTCCTCCAGCGCTTTCTCATAGAAGGGCTTTAGATCCATGGTGTCAGCGTCAGCGTAGCACTCTCCTCCGTTATAATTGGCAAACTGCTTGTCCAGACTCATCCCTGTCAAAAGCCATCGATCATCCTCTTCTTTTTCCACTAGCAATTGAAATAAAAAACGAGTGGATACAGCGTCACCGCTATGGACACAAATCATATCTCCTTCTCGGAAGCGAGACTCTCCCTTGCCGAGATATGCCCATATCGAGTCTTTTTCATGGGCCTTTTCCAGACGGTGAAAATGTTGAGTGTCCCCTGTTTCAAGTTTTTTAGAGAGGAGCTTCTGCCAGCCCTCCAACAACTTTGTTTGATTAGCTGTGAACTCGTCATCCACAAACTTTCTGAGGTCATTGAGTAAGTTGATTGTGTCCATAGAGCGCGCTTAAATAAGGCCTCCATCTAGTTGTAATTGGTGACGGAGTGTTACTTGTTTTGTGTGATCTTATTACAGCCATGAGACAGCTTTAGCATAAGACTCATTTATAGCAAAACTCTTTGATAATTGCTTTATATTAGTCCTACTGCAACTCCCAGTTCTCCGACAATACATCAAGAAGTTCTATTTGCCTTTCTTGCAAGAAATCTGGCGTCCAATTCGGTGCATTAAGAACCTGACTTGTCAGCGCAAAAGACGAAACTTGTTTCTTGCCGGTGAAGTAGGAATCCTTCTTCCTGGTAAAAGGGAAGTTAGAGGCTTGCGCATTTCGACGAAAGTTCAGTGGAACGAGATTAGCAAGCCGATGGGTCCATTGTTGTTGGATCTCTTCATCAGGCCAGTCTATTCGCCATTCGCTGTCCTCATAGATGGTTTGTGGCAGAACGTGTTCAATTGTCAGAATGTTGTGATCATATGTCGCGGCGCCATCCGCCAAGAAAGAGTCGAGTCGGAGGATAAGATAATTTCTACGCCTGGCGGCCAAGTAATATACATCCCCATTCATTTCGCGAAGCATTTCTGCCTTTTCCGGGGGCGTCAACTCGATTGAGGTAATTGGATGGGCGATATTATGAGGGTCTTCCAACTCACTAATCAGTTTTGAATAGCGCTCGATTCGCTGATTAACATTTTTGGAGCAAATATGCAGATAAGCCGCCAGACGTTCCAACTTTCTAAAAAACCAAGCTAAATACTCTGGCTCGTTTTTATGAGCGGCAAGAAACTTGATTGCCGGTGGAATCCAGTCAGAATTGTCGATTCTGTTTAGCCACTTTAGATAGTTGTTAATATTCTGTGCATTGGTTGGGGATGCATAGTCCGCATTGAGGGCAGTCGATAAGGCTTCTGCATAGGGTTCCAGAAGTTCCGCCACCAGCGACTGTGGAGAAAATCCCCTATTGATGACATGGCTTCTAAATTCCTCCAGTAATGCTCTCCTGGCTTTCTCTTTGGCATAGATCATCCTGATGTAGGCAAACAGATCATTAAAGCGTGAGCGGCCAAGGGTTACTTCTATTTCTTCCCAGCGTTCGCTATAGCTGTCTCGTTCGGGCTCTGACTCGATCTTACCGATAACATCCGCCTTAATAATGTCTGTCGGTTGCAGGTCCAATCCCCGACTATTCATGACCGAAAATACGCGAAATGCGGATTGTTCGTTGGGAGTGGATACCGCGACAAGAAAACAGCGTTGGAGTAAAAACTGAACAAAGCCTTTCATAATCTCAGGATTATCAAATCGCCGAGACAAACGGTCGCGCATCAGTAAGGCATTTTTGCGAAGATTCTTCTGGGATTCATTGCCTATTCCTGACTCGTTCAATTGACTTAGTTCTTCAAAATGTAACCCTTGGACATAGCGGCCAAAAAAATCCTTGTCTCGATCTCGCAGTGACAGGCGGGGTTTAGCCTCTAAGCCTTCAAATTTATTGCCTGGCTCACGAATATACTTCAGCAATGTCTCGCGATCAGTGCCTTGTAAGGTGCTTGCCAATGCCGCCAACAGTATGGTCAACGTTGTAAGCCTTTGTTGCCCATCAATCACTTCTGACTTTGGCCGGTCTTCTTCTTTGATCAGTACAATGCTGCCGAGAAAATAACCTTCCTCTGGTTCATTGTCATAAAAGTCAAAGAGATCATTAATTAGCTCTGATGCTTCATCTTCCGTCCAGGCATAGGGTCTTTGATAAGAAGGGATAACGTATTCGAAATCTGAACTAAATATTTTTGCTAAAGGGTATTCCGCTCCACTGATCTTTTTGCTCATGGCAATGCTCCAAGTCGATTTGTTTACTTTTTTGAGCTATCCCAATCTCTGGCCTCCAGCCGTATTATTTTTCCAACCGATCCCAAGCCTCCAACACCAACCGCCGGGTGCGGTATTCGCCAAATTCTTTCATCTCATTCTTTTTCAGCACCCGGAATGTTTCAGAGGGGTAGTCTTCGCCCATGACGTCTGCCGGGTCGAGGATGTAGCGTAGTTCGTCGCGGGTGAGGCCGTAGAGTTTGGCGTAGTAGGCGTCCAGTTCGCTTTTGAGGAGGTGGCGGCGTTCTGGATCGAATTTGAAAGGAGGGCCGTTGTAGCCCATGTCTTCTGCAAATGGTTTCAGATCGTAAGCCGTGTAAGTCAGCTCAACTACTCTGGGAACAATAAACTCTAAATCAACATCGGTATATTTTTCGGGAGGCAGTGTGGTTATCTGCTTTTTAGTAAAGTATTTAAAGCTAGTACCTCCAATTTTTTGCCTTGCTACAAAGTCGTGAGGTAGTGATATCTGATCTGCAAGTAGACAGGCCACCAGCTTTTTGTTTTGAACAGAAGGATACATAAGCAGAAACTTATCTCCCACTGCACTCAACGGAATCACTCCGGCAATCACAGTGCGCTCATCAGTAGCTCGGCAAATATCCCGCCACCCCAGCAGGTATTTTGGCCGGCGTGCTTCCAGCAGCGGCCAGATGTATGAAAACGGGTCTTGTGAGCGGTGTAGATTGGCGACGAGTTGGTCAATTTCCTGATCGTCCAACATAGACTCATTCGCTAACTGGTGAGCGGCATTTATTAATGGCTCAAACGTGTCGGAAACTAAATCTTCATCACCACTGGACTCTGTGCTTTGTAGAATATCTCTAACAATCGCGCTGTCTACTCCGTCAGGATGGGTTTCGATGTATGAGCCAGCAGCCCATAGTCTGAGATTGTGATCCAGCTTTTCTGTGTCTTGCTTTTTAATCGCATCCAGAACAGCTTTGGGCGCTCGGGTTGTGCGGAGTGTGACTTCATTTTCCGCTACCCAGTAACGGGGTAGGTTGTGGTAGTTGGGGTTTTGTTTTTCTGCGAGGGCGCAGTCGCGACTTGTCTTGCCGTCTATTTCGTAGGTAGCCCAGCGGTGGTCGTAGTGGTGGACCATTTTGGCTTCGTAGAGGGGGAGAAGAGGAGCGTCGCCGTTTTCATTTCTGTGCATACAGTCAATGAATAAACCGCTATCAGCCGACATATGGAACATGGCCTGGAACTTTATTCCCCAAGGGTTTATCTCTGGAGAATTAGCCCTAGCTTCCCTAATCAGGATCGGTGCATTGGAATAAATCTTCTTAGTTAGCTCCGCGTCTTTATTGGAGCGAAATACCGGGCAAGTATTTGTGTTTGGGTTTATTAAAGCGAAATCCTTGCTATCCAATGTGAAGCTTCGATTTCCGTCGACAAGCTGTGTGGTTTGAGTGAGATAGAAAGCCAGTGTGGCTTGTGGAATATCCTTTCCAATAGTGAGTAGGCAGAACTTCATACGAGAGTCTACGTCAGAAAATATTTTTTCCCGATTTTCAAAGTCGAAGACGCTAAATAAACGGTGGTCTTTATTCAACCATGAGAAAAAGTACTTTGTTGAGTCGTCGGTTACTATTCCCGTTGGACTAATAAAGCCAGCTCGACCACCTGACTTAATTGAATTTGCATTGTGTTCTGCAAATGCCGCATAGAGATTCACATCTCCACGGCCAGTTAATGGGTACCTTCCAGACAAACGAATAAAGGCGCTGGAGCCTTCTGCATCCCGTTTGGCTACCTGAAATTCCTGATACAACCGTTGATCAGCTGGGGAGGCGCTCTCTGATAATGCATTAATTAAACGAGCGCGCGCAGCAGTATTGGGTGCGTTGGCGATATTCTCACTTCTCGCCGCAAAGAACTCTTTCTCCTGAATTTTGATGCGCTCCCAGGGAACATTTCCCAGCATCACCTCAAAACCACATTCGCCATTCTCTTTGCTCTCAAAGATGTGAGGAAACTTTAGAGGCCAATGGAAAAACTTATGCTGTTTCGCCAGTTTTCGTATTGATTGCACGGTTTCGTCAGATACGCTTTCACCGTGAGCCAGCAAATGCAGGATGTCATTGGTAGGAACGGTGTTTTTGGTTTGCCTTGTTTTGGGGGCGAAGAAGGCGGCAGTGAAGGCATCTTCCTTCAGTCGCTCTTGGCAATACTCCTGTCTCTCTTTGAACGCGTCATAAGCCCGTTGTTTAGCCGATACTTCTTCCAGTGTTCTCTCATGCAGTCCTTCGATTTCATGAAAAGCCTGAACAATAGTTCTGAGAGATAGCGCAATTTTCTTTCCTGTTTTTTTATTCGCTTTTCGCAAGTCCGAACAGACATCTTTGTCATCGCCAGTCAGTGCCTTTAACGCGTCGTCAGGTATCCCATTCTCAATCAGTGCGGGATCATGAATACCTACCAGTGAATTGCCGCATTTGATGTGAGCGTTGAGGAAACTTAATGGCTTGCCAGGCTCCACCGATTCCAACCATAAGGCGATTTTGCAAAGCTCGATCGCCATTTCGTTGATATCTACACCGTAGATACATTTCTGCACAACTTCGCGTATGGCTTGGCGATAGGTCAGGTTTGAATCCAAACGAACTAATTCGGAGGCCAAACGTTGAGCAGCCGAAATGAGACAGTGGCCGGAGCCGCATGCAGGGTCACACACCGTGATATCGAGGATGGCTGCTTTTGGATTGTCTCGATGTTTTTTTAAGCGGTTCTCAATAACAGGATTGAGAGCAGATTTGATCAACTCTTGCACCAGACTGTCTGGTGTGTAGTAGGTTCCCAGTGACTTACGTGTGCTAGTGTCGTTAATAAAACCATACCGCCAGACTCCATTCACCTTAATCTGCGGTGTCAGCTCTAACAGAGATTCATAAACCGAACCAAATTCGGTGGTATTAATATCCCGGTAATTAACTGGCCGTAACACGTCGTTTTGTACGAAAAAGCAGAGATTGAATAACGCCTCATACAGGTATTTGTTCTCAAGCTCGCACTGGTCCAAGTCAGGACACTGATCGAGCGCGAAAATGCCGCCCAGCGCAGGCTGCGCCAGCAGAGGCTGCCCCACGGCAAAGCCTTTGAAAGTGACCAGCAGTTGCCGCCATGCATCCCCGTATGAATCCCGGCATGAGCGCAGGCGCGCTTGTTTCCTGAAGTGGCTCACGCTGTACCATTTTTGATACAGCTCCCGGGCGCTTCGGTAGTCCTGTTGTTGATAAAACTGCGGCAACAGGGCGATGTCTCTGTCTTCCGCAACCAGTAGAAACAGAAACCGATACGCCAGGCGTTGAATCTGATTATGGAAGCCTTTCTCGTCCAGTTGCCCGTTGGTGAATAAATCACGTAAACGTTGATTTTTGGAGTGTGATAGAAAGCCCGTTCCCAGAGACTCCATGGCATGTTCCACACCATAACGAAGAGACTCTTTGGCCCTTTCTCCTTCTTCTTTACCTTTCTCGCGCCACTTCTCCAACCAGCAACGCTCCACGGAAAGAACCGAGACATTTTTTGATGTCAGTGGTCGGGTGCGAGACTGGTGCAGCAATAGCCAGACGATGGTGAATTCCGCATAGTCTTCCTCGTCGAATATGCGGGCAAAGTCGACTTCGATATATGCAGGGCGGGTGATCGCAGGATTATCGCGCAGTAAGCGAAGATAGAGCCCATTGGCCACGATCGCCCACAGGCATTGCTCTTCTGCATTCAGGTACTCCTGCGCCAAGGCGGTAGGGGAACGCTTTTTATCGCCTTTTTTATCTTTTTGGCCAAACTCCGCATCAGATTTATCCAGATCCTGGTCCGCACCGCATAACACAAAGGGAAGGGTGTGCTCGTTAGCAAAATGAGTGATGGGGAAATAACGTTCTCCAATGGTTATCGGATCGGTTGGTTCAGGGCGATAACAGAAGACGTGCTGCAGCAGGGGAAGCAGCCATTCTTCAAGGGCTAACCTTTTTTGGCTTTCATGATCAGCGTAATCCTGACGCTGGGCCAGTTCCCGATAGTTCTGCCATAAAGACTGTGCAATACGCCAGTAGCGCCCCAGCTCTTCATTGAACTTCAGGCCTTTGGGAATGCCGTATTCCGCCTCGGAGCGCCCTGGCAGGGCGTTGCGTCCGGTCTCTCGCAAGCGGGTTAAAAGCTCCGTACTCAATAACCCGCCAATGACATGAGTTGATTCAAAGGGCTGCTCGATCTGCCTTTTTAACGCCATGTTCATCCCTCCTACTGCGATTGACCGAAGTCGACTTCAGATAACTTGAGGTGAGGGCCAGTATCCGGGGCTTAGAAAATTTTTAAGTCCGGAACCAGCACGTACACGCCCAGCACATCCACAGGAAATTGTGGTTTTACTTCATAGCTGCCTTTGGCTTGCGCCGCCTCGCGGGTGCGGCGATGATCCGCTAATAACTGTTTGGCCCGCGCTTCCGCCAGGCTTCTAAACATTGGCTGCTTTTCTTCCAGTTGGTTGAGTTCCTCAGCCAACTCGCGCTCTTTAGCCTCTTTACACATATTCTTGCTCACGGCCGCCTGCATCAGTTTTAAGGCCTGATCTTTCGGCATGACCGAGGCTTCATTATCGCCATTGATGGCGATGGCCAGCGCTTCCTCCGCCAGCAGGTCGCATTCATGCAAGGTTCTTTTGAGAATCAACCGTGATCGGATGCGTAGCAAATAGATGACCGTGCGCGTTTCTACTTCCTTCGTGTACAGAGCGCCGGCTCTGGCGATCAGGTCGGTGTCTTCGCCGCTCATCGCCAGTTCCGCCAAGTAGTCCGCCAAGTGTGAGACCAGAGGGTGGGTGCGATGTATAAACTCCGCTTTGAGGGCGCAGGGATAGTAGAAATCAATGTGCTTTAGAGTGAGTAAGCCGGCGGCGTCCAGTCGGTCACGAAGGCCGGGGTGCTTTTCGCCGAAATGGGGTAATGGGGCTTGATAGCCGCCTTGCTTCAGACTTTTCAAGGGTGCGCCCAGGCGCTCGCAGGCGTTTAAAACAAAGCGCTTTACGTCTTCCTCTGTTCCCAGCACGGCAAAGGCTTTTTCCCATTCCGGCAGGACGTCTTCCGGCTTTAACCGGTTTTGCGCAAATAAGGTGCGGTGTCGTCTGGCTTTTTCGCGAGCCGATTCCCATTTGGCGTCTAACGCTTGGAGGTCTGCGTCCTGGGCGAACAGGTCGTCCATGCCTTTACTGCCGATATAGTTGCCGCTGCGCAGGAGTACGGCTTTCATCAGCGCCTGCTCTGCGCGGTCGCCCTCTTCGGGCATGGGAACGGTCACGCCAAGGGCTTTGCGGATACTTTCCGCTTTTCTGAGAATGACCTGCAGAACAGCTCCGTCCACAGGATTTTCTTCGCCGTAGTACATGAGCGCCTTAACGGTTTTAGCTTTTTGTCCGAAACGATCTACCCGGCCTTCCCGTTGCTCGTGACGGGTAGGATTCCAGCTCAAGTCATAATGGATAACGGCATTAAACTGCTCTTGCAGGTTCACGCCCTCCGATAAGCAGTCTGTGGCGACCAGTAATGGGGCTTTGTCGCTTTCCTTGAGCTGTTCAATGCGTTCAAGCCGTTCCGTCGGCGTTAAATCGCCGGTGACATGAATGACCTCTCGTTGAGGAAAGGCGGAGTTCAGTTCGTCCGCCAGATATTCCGCTGTGGCGATATAGCGGCAGAAGATGACAGGGTTATAGCCCTCGTCCAACACGGGCTTGATAGTCTGTTTTAAGGTTTGCAGTTTGGGGTCGTTGCCGCTTTTCAGATGTTTGGCGCGCTCAATCAAACGCTTCAGTATTGCAACATCTTCCTCCTGGGCAGCGCCGGGCTCGACATCGTCCAACGTCAGGTTGTCATCCGTTCCATCCAGTACGCTTAGGGCTCCTTTTTCGTTCAAAGCTTCAATATGGCATCGTTGGTCTTCCTCGTCAGGCGATTTGCCATCGGGGGAGAGGGTGTTGTCGAGGCGCGTATTGAGCGCGCGTATCGCCGCCTGAGGCGATGAAGAGATACAGCGGAGGAGCGCCAGCGCCGCCCACCAGTTCATTCGAGCCTTGAAGGTTCCTTCCGACTCTCTACTGACCAGCTCACGCGCGTATTCAAGCACATCATGGAAAATGGCGTTCCACTCTCCCGTTAGTTTGTAAGTCGCTTCACCGGTCAGTCTGTCAGGGAACAGGTTGCCTTCTTTCCACTCACCGATATCCTGCCGGCGTCGCTGCACAAAATGGTTGGCCAGCGCCTGACGAAGAGGATGCGCTGCATTGTCTATGGTTTTCAGGTCGACGAACTCAGGCTTCAATAACGAGAGCAGGTTATAGAAAGCCTCTTCGTCGCCACTGTGCGGCGTTGCTGTCAGCAACACCATGTGTCTGGTTTCCTTCGCTGCAAGGTCTTTTAATAGTCCATAACGCAAATGAGGACCCATACCGGTTCTGGCGCAGGTATGAGCTTCATCCACAATGACGAACTCGGGGCAATGAAGCAGGAAGGCGTCGCGGCGGGTCTTATTCTTGATGTAATCCAGGGACACAATCGTAAAAGGATGCTCTGTAAATATCGAACGGTCCTGAAGTAGACCTCTCTCCAGGCGCGCTGCGGTGGTAGAGCGAACAATAGTGGCGTCCAGATGGAAACGTTCTTTCAGCTCTTCATGCCATTGCTCGCACAAATGGGGGGGACATAGCACGGTAAAACGGTTTATTTCCGCCCGGTCCAGCATTTCACGGACAATCAGGCTCGCCTCGATGGTTTTGCCAACACCTACATCATCCGCGATTAACAGACGAATGGTTTCCAGTTTTAGCGCCATCATGAGGGGAACCAGCTGATAGGCGCGGGGCTCTATTGCGATGTTGCCAAAGCTGCGGAATGGGCCTGCGCCAGCCCGTAACTTCAGCATTAACCCATCGCGCAACAGCAGGCCTGCGGCTTGTGTGCCAGAGTGCGCCACCTGTGGAGGCGGAAAGCTGGCGGAGTGTATGGGCTCCAACTCGGGAAGCAGCGCCGTGATGGCGTCATCACCTCCACCGAGAGGACGTAAATGGAGTAACCTGGCGTCGCTCTGCGGCAGTACTATCCATTCCCTGCCTCTGGCAGTGACGACTGATCCAGGGCTAAAAGTTTGCTCGCTCATTTCGTCGCCGCCCCAAAAATATCTGGATACTCGGCGAGGATGGAAGGCCAGCGCTCACGTTCTTTGGGGAAACGGATCACGGTTAATCCATGCGCGCGAAGTCGCCTCGAAAGCTCTTCGTCCAGCTTTTGCCGCTGCGGCATTTCATGGTGAGGACCGTCTATGTAAATGGCGGCGTTATGATCGCTGTATACAAAGTCCGGCCGGGTTCTGAACTTTTCTATGACAACCTGCGCCTGATCCGGCAACCGGTGGCCGTTTGTCTTGAGATGATCCAGAAAGGCGCTTTCCAACGAGCTGCCGGAAAGCTGTTTTAAATAGTCTTCCTGCTCAGTGTAGGGTTTTGAACCTGCGCCGACTTGTAGTTCAGAGTGGACCAGCTTGAGAAGCGCGTTGACCGCTTCGCTGTTTTTGCGGTCAATCAGCTTGTGATCAATCTGGTTGTAGTAACTGAGCAGGCAGCGATAGCAACCGGCGTCACAGTCGGAATTGATATCTTCAGGCAAGCTGGCCCAGCCGTCGTTTGTCGAGTAATGACAGATTCTCAGTGCGCGCTCTGCAATGCTCGCAAAGGCGTATTTGTTGCTGGTCAGCCGGGTTAGGACGCCTGCGCCGCCTTCTGACGCCTCATAAAACAGTATGGTATTCCTGTCATCCCGACTGGGGAGCGGTTCAACCACCAGCTCCGCTTCTTCAATCTGGAACTCTTCTTCAATGCCGCGTTTCAAGGCGTATTGCAGTGTGGCCAAGGCATGTTCATCAAGTTTAAGCTCCGCCTCCGGCCTCAGTATCAGAATGTTGCGTCGGTCTTCCACATAGGGCGTGATACGTTCTACATGGTTTTCTCCTTGCGCCAGATCATCGCTGTTTTCCTGGGCGGCTTGTTCGTCGGCGCTCCATTGGCCGGAAACGGCGTCGATGTTGAAACCGTAGATGGATGGATTTTTTCTACGCCGCCATCCCAGGTTCAGCCGCCAAACTGTGGCGGTGGGCGCATACTGGACCGTAAACAGACGGCTCCCTTGGCTGAGTAGTTCGCCTTGGGTGACGCGCAGGCAACCGTCAGTCTGGTGGAACTGAACAGTGGTCTGCATTTCGTAACCTTGCCTTTGCCGCTCTTCTTCATCGCAGGTGATGCGGTAAGCTCTCTTGGTGCTGACATTGTCGATGCGATAAAGATTGGACACACGCTTTCCTCCCTCAATGGGAGAACCGCAGGCGTTACAAAGTTCATCCTCCAGTTGGGTATGAAAATGCCCATATCCGCAGGCTGGACAGAGTCTGGCTTCTTCTTTGACTAATCCGGGCTGATCCAGTGATTGCTCTGGACGTACGCCCAATATGACTTTTTTGACCCGATACTGACTGCCTTCATGATAAATAAGACTTAAAGGCCCGAATTCGGAAATGGCCAGGAAGCGCGGTCTGGCGAGAAAACTATCGCGACCGATGTTGCCGCGTCGGCCTTGAATGTAGGCCAGCAAAGGCAGGCGAGGGAAGTTATAACCAGGCAGGAAGCCCTGACTGGCGAGATAGCGATAGGTGGAAAAGTCCGAGCTGGTGTCGCTATGCGCATCAAGTAGTAGATCCATCTGCGTACGCGCTTCGCCGTAACGTTGGCCAGCCGCTTTCCGCTCTGTCTCACTGGCTGCCGGGTTGGTATTGATCAGGTGAGCTTTCTGCATTTGATCCTGAGTGGAGGCGTACAGTTCCCTCCAGCGATCCAGTGAATCGCAAAACTCTCTGTAAGCAGCATTCACCTTGCGTTTCATCCACTGGCTGATGGCTTCTTCTAACGCGAACTCATCGCTGAGCCAGGCTCCATGCGCCGCTGCTATATCACCAACCAGCATGCCCATAATATCCAAACCCCGTTCTATGGTTCGGCTGCGCACTTTATCGCTGTTCATCTGCGTGTCGAACTCATCCAAAACCGGCATGTTCGAGGGTTGGTTCATGTCCAGCATCAGATTGACGGTCTTGGGTAACGCCTGTTTGGTTTCACTCAGCCAAATGGCATGTAGATGGCTGGCGATAAGGTCCTCGTTCGCCAAGTCCAAAGTGGGCGGGCTGACATGACCGTGCACCATGCGGGCGGGATCAGAAAAGAAGTACTGATCATGGGGACTTAATGCGGCGCAATAGGTGATGACCAAAGCGGGCTGCCCGGAACGTCCCGCTCTGCCGGAGCGCTGTGCGTAGTTGGCCGGCGTAGGAGGGACATTGCGTAAATAGACGGAGTTCAGGGACGCGATATCCACACCAAGCTCCATAGTGGGGGAGCAGAATAGTGTTTTTAGAGTTGCTTCGCGGAATTGTTTTTCCCGCTCCTCCCGTTTATCAATGCTGACCTGGGCGGTATGTTCACGAGCTTCAAGCTCAAAGAATGTCCTATTTCCGGCAACTAAAAATTCAGCGATGTTTTGATATAGGTTTTTGAAGTACTCGTTTTCTGAGCTGTATGGGGTCGTCGGGTCAGTTGAGGATACGCCTGCGCTGGGCATCCATTGTATAAACTCCCCAACAAGTTGATAGCCTTGTATTCCTCTCTCTTCATTTACTTCTTCGACCAGACCATAACTCTGAAGCACTCCGATTAAACTTAAGATGAGATCAGGGTAATTGGCGTCATTTATTCTGGGAAGCAGTGAAAGATCGTCGCCCCATATGTTGGACCTTTTTAAGGTTTGGCCCAATGAGGATCGGCTTGAGGCGGTGATAAGATTGTAGCTGTTCCTGCCTTTGGGTTTGCTTGTCAGAATCATGGTGCAACTCGATTGAAGTTGCTCTTCTTCCGTGAAAGCCCAGGGCTCTATAAGGTGTGCGTAGCTTTGAGACTTGAACTGCTCTTGCTGGTAGGCATCCAGGAACCTGCTTTTGATACAGAGGCCTCGGCGCATTGTATCTAGAACGGCTTTGAGGGCTTTAAATCTGCTTTCTACCGAAACATTCTGCAGCTCAGGAAATTTTAAATTTTCCCACTTGCGTTGGTCCCGGCAGAGATCAGCGAGCCCTTCGTATTCGATCTTTAATAATCCCAGTTGCTCCAGGTTAGGATTGTTGAAGCGCCAGCCTCTTCTTAAATCAAAATAGAGCCGATACGAAAGCACATTCCTTAGCGCTTCCTCCGCTTTTCTCAAACCCGGTCCATCAATGGTTGGATTGGCGAGATACTGTGTCCTTTCCTCCACTCGGTCGAACCCGAGACACTGGAAAACCGCTTGTGATAAAAGACTGTCAGTGAGGTAGCCGGTCGATGCGCTTTTTACCGCCGCCAGTAGGCTGGATCGGAGTAGCAGTATCTGGATAAAGTCGTTGTAGTGGCCTGCTTGCAGAGAAGCATCCTGGCGGTTATCGGTAAAGCCCAGCAACTTTTTAGCGTCGTCCTTCAACTCTGTATCGCGCTCAAGCAGGTAGCGTAATGCAGAGATAGTTAGCACCGTGGTTGCGGAAGAGCGGCCTTCGCCACTGAGTGACGTGAGTCGGCTCGCTTCTCGGCTTTTCCCTCGATGTACAAAGCCGCAGTTAAGACAGAATCTGAAACTACCAGGGATGAACCATCCTCTTTCGCCCTGAATATCGATTGTTCCGTCTGGCTTTACAAAGGTTTCGGTTGGTTTGAACTTTTTGTAGCTGCTGCGAAGACGGTAATCGCCGTTTTTTTCCTCTAACCAGTGTTCCGGATAACTGCTTTCGTAATTGCCATCGTCCCATCTACGCTGTGGATCGAGCATGAAATAGCCCCAATCACTGGATTCCTCATCGTTATTCTTGTCATCAATGTCCCGAGGCTTTAACGCGCCTTCGCCGCTTTCATTCTCATACCAAACCGGATGGTAATCCTGTCCACATTGGCGGCAGAAATAGAGGGTGTAGAACAATTTTTCCCGATTGCTGCCAGGTAGAAACTGCTGGCCGCTAAGATCCACCACTCTTTTTCCTTCCGGCTCTAAGGTGGAGTAAGCATGGCTGGGCCCAGAAATAAACTGATGCAGTCTAAATGCAAAAATAGGCTTACCTGACGGACTCTTGCAGCGATATGCCGCCAGCAAGAACTGACGGAGATAATCCTGACATGATTGCTGGTCTAAACCCGAGTCAGTGGAAAGTCGCTCCGCCGCCCATGCAAGGTTCTGGGGTTTGGCGCGAACCCAACGGTCTTCCTCCCATACTAATCCCAGAGTCAGCTCGACCCAGACAGCGATGGGATGGGCGCAGAATGCCTGGAAATCAAAAGCCGAAGGAATGGGCTGTTGCAGGGCGCGAGACAGTGTTTCGGGTGTTGGTTTAATGTCTTGAGTGGTTATACGCTGCAACGTTTCGGTCACAATATTTTCTGACTTAACTTGCGCGCCGAACAACTTGCTGGCCACGGTCGCCACGGCTGTATTCTTCGCCGCCAGCGACCCCTCACTGGCCATAGTGGCGGAGGTTCCTATACATAACACTTCCGGGTTTAGCGCCTCACGAACGCGACGCACCAACATTGCTACGTCCGCTCCTTGCCGCCCCCGATAGGTATGGAGTTCATCCAGTACGAGGAAGCGTAAACCTTTCGCAGACTTGATTACGAGGCGATCAATCTCGTCCTGCCGCGTCATAAGCAGTTCAAGCATCATGAAGTTGGTCAGGATAATATCCGGTGGATTGGCCGACATGGCGTGGCGGGCTTCTTGCGACTCCTGACCGGTATATCTTCCGTAGGTCACAGGCTTGTTGTCGCCATAGTGGCCAAGAAACTTTTCCAACTCTTCAAGCTGTGAGTTCACCAAGGCGTTCATGGGATAAATGATGATCGCTTTGATGGAGGGGCGGGAGTTATGTTCTTTTTCTTTCAGTATCGCGTCGACAATCGGCAGGATATAGCTCAGCGACTTCCCGGAACCGGTTCCTGTGGTTAATACATAACTTTCTCTACTTTGCGCCAAGCCGATGGCGGCCTGCTGATGCGTATGCAGGCCCGCCGGAATGCCTTGGCGATCTGCAGTACTGCGGTTAAAACGGAAAATATTCGCGCACTCTTTATGCAAAGTCCCTTTTGCTACTAACGCTTCAACATTGTCGCCGGGAACGAATGAAGGGTTAATTTGAATCAACGGCGCAGGCCAATAGTGACCTTTTTCGTATCGTTCAGAGATAAAACTTTGGATATCAGCGGCGCTGATTTTGGCGAAGCTTCGGCTGAAGCTTTCGTAGTCGGCGATTACGGCATCGCGATATTCGAATACGTCCATCGTTCAGGCTTCCTGAAGACTGTTTGTGCAGTAATTTCTGTGAAATCAAGCAGTAAACAAATCGAATCCTAATTCTCCATGTCATATGGAGACGCCTGAGTCATCCTTGGTTGTGGTTGATTTTTGATCAGGTGAAAAGAAGTATAGACAACGACGTCGAAAATGCAGGGAAAATTGTTGATGAATTGCTTGCGTTTCGAAGAGCCCTTCGACAGGCTCAGGGCGAACGGGGCGAACGGGGCGAACGGGGCGAACGGGGCGAACGGGGCGAACGGGGCGAACGGGGCGAACGGGGCGAACGGGGCGAACGGGGCGAACGGGGCGAACGGGGCGAACGGGGCGAACGGGGCGAACGGGGCGAACGGGGCGAACGGGGCGAACGGGGCGAACGGGGCGAACGGGGCGAACGGGGCGAACGGGGCGAACGGGGCGAACGGGGCGAACGGGGCGAACGGGGCGAACGGGGCGAACGGGGCGAACGGGGCGAACGGGGCGAACGGGGCGAACGGGGCGAACGGGGCGAACGGGGCGAACGGGGCGAACGGGGCGAACGGGGCGAACGGGGCGAACGGGGCGAACGGGGCGGTTGTAATTGGCTCCAATGAGCCGATGACTTAATCTCCCAATGCTTGAACTATCTCTCTCCTGGTCTGAATCAACAGCTCTCTAATTTCCTGCACGACGCTTTCGTCATCTGAGACGAGTGCTGTGATGTTGGCGTTGAGGTAAGTCATGGCGGTTGAGTAGGGAAGGTAGCGGTAGTCTTTTTCGGTTGCTTCGTTGATAGGGAAGCGCGTGTGAACTTCGTTCTCTGTTATATCGCGGTAGACGATCACATGAACGTCGTATTGTCTTGGTCTGGGGTCGCCGTGGGGATTCCATTGCCACCATTCGGAGCCTAACAAATCCGTCGCCAGGGCGGGCGGGCCGAAGTCCTGGTAAGTCAGTTCCAGGTAGCGTTGTTTGATGGAAGTTGAGGTGAAGGTGGCGCAGGCGTTGAGCTGCAGGATGGCGCCGATGATCAGGAAAATAATTTTGTTTTTGCAGCGAACGGGGGTGTTGAGCATGAGCGACTTGAGCCCTTTCATGTGAAGGAGTATCTGACGATTAAACTACCATCAATCCTATCCTGTCTCACTAGCGGCGAATCTTATGAGAACAAGGAGGAACTTCTCCTTGCAAAGAAAACCCTCTTAAATTCGTCATGACGCCAATCTATGCGCTACGACGCTTGATTAGACTTGGAGTCACTACGCTTCGCCTGCGGCGTCAGTTCATCCAGGTAGAGCAGGATTTTTCTCGACGCGTGCAGTGCGGCTTCCAGTGAGCGGCGCAGCAGGGAGACGACTTGGGGGCGCAGGGCGTTGTTCATGATGAGGATTTCCACGCGTTTGCACAGCATGGAGAGGGAGTCGGCGCCGATGGTTTTGGAAAGCCCGCCCATGATGTGGAGTTCTTTCTCGATCTCCCGCGTTTCTTCCGTGTTGAAGGGTACGCTCAGATGGATCAGCAGGCGGTTGACGTCATTTTCAAAGCCTTCCAGCGCAATGCGATACGCCGCAAAGTTGGAGCCGAAACGTCCGACGGCTTCTTTCACATTGATGCCGATCGCCGCGCCTTTGCGGAATATGGACTCCAGAGTGACATCGCCGGTTTCCTGAGGGGGAGCGGTTTTGTTCAAGCGGGTTTCGTCGGTGTATTTGAGGATGATCTTACACAGATCATTGATGTCGAAAGGTTTGCCGATATGGTCATTCATGCCCGCAGCCAGGCATTCCTCCCTGTCCTTTTCGAGCACGTTGGCGGTCATGGCCACAATGGGCAGAGTCTTGTAGCCGAATTTCTCACGTAAGGCTCTGGTCGCCGCATAGCCGTCCATTTCCGGCATCTGGATATCCATGAGCACAATATCAAACTGAGATCCCGCGTGGGTGATAGCGGTGATCGCCTCTTTTCCGGTGGAGGCGATATCCACGAATGCGCCCTCCGCCTGCAGCAGCTGGGAGGCGATTTGCTGATTGGTGAGGTTGTCCTCCACCAGCAATATCCTGATGCCGGATAAACTGGCGCCGGTCATCACGCTGTTCTCCTGGCTGCGCCGCTTGTGCGCGGATTTGGATTGCGACGCCCGCGCTTCGGCGACGGAATCCAGCAACATTGACGGCGTGACGGGTTTGGACAGCAGGCCGTCAAAGGCGGCGTCGATCTGGGCGTCCCGCAGGCCGGGGATGGATTTGCCGCTGTTGGTCATCAGAATCAGAGCGGGCGGCGTGTCGGAGCGACGTATTTTTTGCAGTTCCTCGGTCGGGGTGGCGCCGCTGGCTTTGATCATATTCAAGTCGACGAAAACCGCGTCATATTTTTTCTGCGTATCCTGGGAAATGCTGGCCAGCTCCGCTAAGGATAAGACGACATCCGAACTCCATCCCAGGGTGAGCGCCAGCTCCTTGATGCAGGCCGCTGCGCGCTTGTTGTCGTCCGCGATAAGGATGCGCAGCGCTTTTAGTTCAGGGCGGTTAATGTTCAACTCCCCGGTGCGTTTTTCATCTACAGCCACCTTGATATTGAAGCTGAACGCGCTGCCTTTCCCGAGTTCGCTACGCACCTGGATTTCACCGCCCATCATTTCAATCAGTTGTTTGCATATGCCGAGTCCCAGTCCACTGCCTTCATACTTCCTGGGCGCAGCGGCGTCATCCTGAACGAACGTCTCGAATATATTTTGGCAGTGGTCCTCGGTCATGCCGATGCCGGTGTCTTCCACACTGAATTTGAGCTCCAGTTCGTCTTGAGTCATCACCGACAATTTCACGGATAAGGTGATTTCTCCCTGATTGGTGAATTTGGCCGCATTACTGAGAAGCTTGATCAGCACTTGCTGCAGTCTGGCTTCGTCGCCGACCAGATTATTGGGAATCTTGTGATCCAGATAGAAAACGACCTCGATATCTTTGTTCTCGGTGTGGGCGGAGACCAGATAACTGATCTCCCGCAACAGCTTGTCCAGATTAAAGGCGTGCGGCTCCAGCTCAAGCTGGCCTGCTTCGATTTTGGAATAGTCGATCAGGTCGTTGACGAAAGACCTCATGGACTGAGATGCGCCCTCCAGTTTTTCTACGCAGTCTTCCTGTTGAGAGTTCAGTGGAGTTTGTCTGAGCACCTGTAAATTTTCAGAGATAGCGGACATCGGCGTGCGGATTTCGTGGCTCATATTGGCGACAAAATCCGATTTTGATTTATTCGCCGACAATACTTTGCTCACCGCCTGATTCAGTTCCTGGGTACGCTCTTTCACGTCGCTGGCCAGTTTCTGATTGAGCGCTTTGATTTGATTCTCAGCCTCCACTTTATCGGAGATGTCGCGAATGATCGCGGCGGCGCCAATGGCTCTGCCGTCCCATTTGGATTTGATTGGAAAGGATGAGACGGAAACATATACGCGCGCGCCGTCTTTGCGTTGTCGGATGGTGTGATAGGGTTTGATCGTCTGACCCTGATTGATAGTTTTCAGCGCGTCGGCGTATTCGCTTTTCAATCTGTCTGGAACGATCAGCTTCGCCAGATTTTTCCCGACCGCTTCGCTTTCTACGTAATCGAACATCTTTTCCGCGGACTTATTCCAGCTTTCCACCACCCCTCGTAACGACACGCTGATGATGGCGTCGCTGGAATTGTCGATAATGGCGGACAGACGCGCCTGGTCTCTCAGCAGGCTCACTTTGCGGCCCATATGAGACAGGTAGAAATACACCAGTACGCCTGACAGGGCGAGAAGAACCAACAGAATTCCCGCCTGCACCCAGGCTGCGTTGGCGGCGGAGGCCAACACAATCGATTGGGGAACGGTGATAATGAAATTCAGAGGCGCTTTGACGCGACTGTCCAGTGAGGCGATCTGAAACGAGTAGGTGTAATAGCGCAGGGCGCTGACGCGGGATAACGTTAGCTCTCCGGCTTGCGGAGGGTTGGCGAATTCGTCCGCCCAGGTGTTCCTTTTACCCAGATCGAACCCGTACTCCATCCCCTTGGCGGGATGATAAATGAAGTCATTATCGGCGTTGGTGATGTAGGCGGTATAATCCGGCGGCAATTTCTCCGCCAGGGTGGAGTTGATTACCGGTTCCGCGTAGACATTGACAATGATAACGCCAAAGACGGCGCCAAGGCTGTCGTAGATCGGCGTTGCGAAACGCAGAGTGGGCGTAAACGGCGAGTCGACAACGCCGTTCTCCCTGTTCAGATTGATGGGAGAGATATAGGTTTCGCCTTTTTTGTACTTGATGGCTTCTCTGAAGTAGGCGCTTTCTCCTTTTTCCTGAAGCTTATCCTGAGCAATGACTTCAATAGCGCCAGCGCTGTCTCTCTCCACTCGCACCAGCTCTTTGCCGTTATTGGCGAGTCCGATGAAGCGGGCCTGCATAATGGTGTCGTTGATTAACAGGTATTCGCGAAATATGATCGCCAGTCGTTTCTCCCAGGTTTCGAGGCGGTTATTCTCCAATGGGTCATTCCCGTCATTCGCAGATGCGCGAATGATTCCCTGAATCGGCGGCGTTCTGGAGAGAAACTGAGTGACGTGAATATAATCTTCAATCTCGTCATTGAACTTGCTGATGCGCAGCTGCGCCTGTCCGGACACTTCCACGGATTGCTGCGCCAGAATTTTATTGATTTCAGCGCTTCGAGTGACAAAATGCGCGACGGGAATAATGACAAGAGAAGCTAAAACAGTCAGAACCGCCACACGAAGTCCAAGTCCGCGGTTATTGTATGAGGAACCTGTTTGCATAATGCCTTCTCCCTAAGCAATGCAATCTGCGTGATCCAGAGGCGCTCAAGTCGCCTTGTACCTCCTGGTTGCCATAAGTGTAGTCTTAATAATTGGTAAATCTAGGCAGTGGGGTTTATGGGAGAGTGCTGCTGTTTGGACGGATTATTGAAGCGGATGTGAATATTGTGACTAGATCAGAATATATGAATACGTTGTGGATGAGGCTCGGGCATCTGTTTACAGAAGATGACGGCTCATTGCCCGATATTTGGGTGGAAAACATCACTCAAGACGAGCTGGTGAAAATCTATGGCTGGGTAATGTCGCTTACCAGGCCAGCGGGGGACGCCATGCTATGGAGCCTGGAAGAAGATCGAGACATGCTGATCTCTGAAATTGCAGACCCTGCCTTATATTTTGCCCAAGGGAAAGCGGAGAGCTTTCGACATCTACTCGATGTTTTTGCGATGAATGGCGTGGCGATACCTCAGCTTTCCATTTGCCTTGGCGATAGTGGCGTCGAATTTGATTACCGCATGGGCAATGAATGGGGTCCCAAAGAAGTTAATGCGCTGTTTGAATTTCTGTATGAGATAAAGAGAATAGCGCCAGCAGCTAAAGTGACGCAGTCATACGAGGGCGCATACTACAGCCCTGGTTCGGAGTTCGCCATGGCGTTTGAAGAGTATTGCAAATTAGCTGCCAGTCATCGTGATGATAATGGATAAGTGAAGGTGTTATGAAAATACAAAACTCTAAAGATGTTCTGACCATTGATTGCGGCTTTCTCAAACCGCGCTTTCAGATCCTCATTGCCGAGGTGCAATCCTGGGCGTTTGTGGCGGAGGAGAATGGCGCTACTTACTTGTCCTTCCTGCTGGAAAACGCAACGCAGCATGTTTCAATTAGCGTTGCTGACGAGAATGAATTGGATCAGGTTCTTAAAGGCATCACTTCTGCTTTAAACATGCCGCCGCATTTGGACATCGCGGAGCAAAGACTAAACTGCGGCAAAGTCATGATGGTGGTGGATGGGACTCTCGGGGTGGCGGCCCTTGCGAGCATTTTGGTGTCGGCGGTAGTCAGTTGAGTATTGTTATCGGTCTTGAAGTGAGGGCCAAAAATTGCGTTCAGATAGGTGCGGACTAAAGGAGCTGATAGGGGATTATTTGGAATGCGCGACGGAAGTATCCGCTGATGAGCTTGAGCTTATCCGGAGCGCATTTCGGGGTGCGGTCGACACAGTGGATGGCGCCGCAAGATTTTATGTGGACCTTGAAACCCTGGCGCTGGAGCACGTGGATACGGCGGAGGCGATCTGGAGCGCTGACGCAGATGGCAAGCTCAAAGAGTCCGGCTGTAGAATACTGGCGGATTTGAATAACTTCGATGACTGTATAAACCAGAGCATCGTTGATTTGGCGATTCTGCATGACAGCCATGGTTTGAATAGACTTAAGGACGCCTTTGCAGGATCTGATGATAAAAGAGCCCTGTGGGTTGCGTTTGAGAAGAAAGTTATTGAGCCATATCGAAGAATGGCTATCAAACATAGCCCCTCACAAACCAGCCTCAAAAATCCAGACTCCTGAAATAGCTGACAAGCTGCTCAACAACGATTCGTATACGCTCGGTTTTTTTTAAATCCGGATGGGACAAGACCCACATGTCGCTGGTTTTTCCGGGCGCAAATTCCGCTAGCTCGACCAATCCATTGCGGCGTTGATCCACCGGCAGAAATGCAATGCCGCGCCCGCTTTCTGCGCAATAGGACATGGCGGTCAGTTCGTTGCATCTTGCTGTGATGGAGGTTGCATGATTCTTCTCAAGCCAGGTAAACGCGGGCAGGTTGAGCATGCTTCCCGACGCGCCGATAAGCGGGTAGTCCGCCAGGGTTTCTAATGTTGGCGGCTGCGCGAAGCGCTCCATAAACGACTCCGCGACAAACATCGCCCAGGGGATCGAAGCGACCTTGCGACCGATCAAATGATCCGGCGGCGAGCTGGTCGCTCTTACGGCGATGTCGGCGACCCGTGAATTTAAATTGAAATCATCGTTACTGGAGAGTATCTCGAAAGTGATGTCGGGATAATCTTGCGCAAGGGGGCGCAAAGCTTCCGGCAGGTAGCGGTTTGCAATATTGAAGGGAGCAGTAATCTTCACGACGCCGCTAGGCTGAAACTCCCTGCCGACAATCTGGCGTTCAATCTGCTCCGCGCCATCACGCATCCGGTTGGCGAACACCAGCATCTTCTCCGCCAACGGCGTCGCGACATAGCCTTTTGAGCCGCGCTCGAACAACTTCCCGCCGATCTCGTTTTCCAGGGATTCCATGCGTCTAAACACGGTTGTGTAGTTGACGCCCAATTCTTTCGCCGCCCCGGACATAGACCCTTTATGGGCGACAAGGGCGAGTATTTTCAGAGAATTCCAGTCCATAAATAATGCATCTATGCAATTCAGAATTTCAAAAATTACAACTGATAACGCATTAATGCAATGAATAGAATGAAAACATCACTATTCACTTGGAGACACACATGACTATTCCCCGAAACTATGAACTGGCGGCTTTGCTATTGCGCGTGACGCTGGGCGTGGTGTTGATCACCCATAGCCTGTATTTAAAGCTGGTGGTTTTTACCCTGCCGGGCACGGCTGAATTTTTCAGCTCTATCGGCCTGCCGGCATTTCTGGCCTACCTCGTTTTCTTCGTGGAGGCGGTGTCCGGAATTGCGCTCATCGTCGGCTTTCATAGCCAGATCGCCGCCGCCATGGTTGCGCCCATTCTGCTTGGCGCGACCTGGGCGCATTGGGATGCGGGCTGGTTGTTTGCAAATGAAGGCGGCGGCTGGGAATACCCACTGGTTTTGGTCTTGATGGCGGCCACCCAGGTTTTCTTGGGCAATGGTCGTTACGCCATCACCAAGGAGGCTTGAAATGAGTATCGGAACGATTGAGCTGGTTAGCTTTAAGTTATGTCCTTACGTGCAGCGCTCTGTGATCACGCTGTTGGAAAAAGGCGTTGTGTTTAAACGCACGGATATCGATCTGGCGAACAAACCGGGCTGGTTTCTGGCGCTTTCCCCCACAGGAAAAGTGCCCTTGCTCTTGATAGATAACAAGGACGCTATTTTCGAATCGGCGGTGATTTGCGAATACCTCGATGAAGTCACGGAGGGAAGCCTGTTCCCGGCGGACCCTAAATCACGGGCGCTGCATCGGTCATGGATTGAGTTTGGCTCACAAACCCTGGATGCGATCGGCAGATATTATTCCGCTCAGGACAAGGAGAGTTTCAGCAAGGCGGAAGAACTGCTTCGGCGCCGATTTGAACGACTGGAAGACGTGATTGTCGGCCCTTACTTTTCAGGGACGAATTTTATGATTGTGGACGCTGTTTATGCGCCGGTGTTTCGCTATTTCGACGTGTTTAACTCTTTAATCAAAATCGATCTGTTTAAGGGACTGGCGAAGGTCGAAGCCTGGCGCCGGCAGCTGGCGGCCAGACAGTCTGTCATCGACGCGGTGGATGCGGATTTCGCCGAGGCGTTGATAGCCTTTGTCATTCGCAAACAGAGCTATCTCTCGCATCTGCTGCAATCGTCAAAGCCTGCGTAGTTTCTTTCCCTCGCGGTATCACCAGCGGCGTATGGCTCACGGGGTCTTCAATGATCAGGCTGGGTAGGCCGAAGACCTCTTCCACCAGCGCTTCGGATATGATCCTGGCGGGCGGGCCTTCAGCGATGACCGCCCCGTCGCGCATGGCGATGAGATGAGTAGCGTAGCGGCAGGCGTGGTTGAGGTCGTGCAGCACCGCAACGAGGGTGCGGTTGTCTCTGCGGTTCAGAGTACGAAACAGCTCCAGCAATTCGATCTGATGGGTGATATCCAGATAGGTGGTGGGTTCGTCCAACAGCAATAAGGACGTTTGCTGGGCCAGCGCCATGGCGACCCAGACGCGCTGACGCTGGCCGCCGGAAAGCTCATCCACCAAGCGGTCGGCCAAATCCTCAACGCCGGTATTGATCATGGCTTCGTTTACGACGTTTTCATCTTGCCGGCTCCAGCGTCGAAAGGCGCTTTGGTGAGGATAGCGACCCCGCGCCACCAGGTCCCGCACGCGAATGCCCTCCGGCGTGTTGGCGCTTTGCGGCAGCAATCCCAGCTGACGCGCAACCAGTTTGGCGGGATAGCGGTGGATGTCCTGACCGTCGAGCAGTACCTCGCCCGAGACGGGTTTCAGCAGGCGGCAAAGACTGCGTAGCAACGTGGACTTGCCGCATCCGTTAGGGCCTACGATCACCGTAAAAGACCCATCTGGAATCGCCACATTGAGGTTTTCACTGATCACTCGCTGCTCATATCCCACCGTCAGGTTTTGAGCCCGCAAGCGCGGCGCCTGGCGTGGCGGCGGATCGATGTGCAGAGGAGAGGGCTGTCGCGTCATGAGGTTTTCCGCTGTGAGTCGTTGATAAGCAACCAGGCCAGATAGACGCCGCCGACGCAGATGGTGACGACGCCGACTGGCAACTGGCTGGGGGCGAACAGGTGATGTGCGATCTGGTCCGCTGCGAGTAGCAACAAGGCTCCCATCCAGGCGGAATTCAGCAGACTGACGCCATCGGCGGCCAGTAAGCGTCGGGTGATCTGCGGCGCCGCCAGCGCAATAAAACTGATAGGACCGGTGGCGGCGGTGGCGGCGGCGGTCAGTGACACCGCCAGAATCATGAGGGTCAGGCGTGAGCGGTTAACCGGTACGCCCAGCGCCTGAGCAGCGTCGTCACCCATGGCCAGCAGGCGCAGGCGTCTTTGCAGAGGAACCACGGCGGCGATGGCCAGCAGACAAAAAATCAGGGATGGCGACGCTTTGCTCCAGGTGAGGCCATTCAACGAACCTGCTCCCCACAAGGCGGCGGACATGGCGGATTCCAGACTCGCGCTGATCATCATCCAGGTGTTAAGCGCATTGAGCAGAGCGCTGACTGCGATGCCGACAATGATTAATCTGAATCCCTGGGCGCGTCCTTTGCGCCAGGCGAGGGCATACACCAGCAGCGCCGTCGTTAATCCGCCTAATAAGGCTCCAGCGGCGGTCGTATAGTATCCGCCGTGGAAGACAGCGATCACCAGCAACGCGCCGCTGTATGCGCCAGTATTAAAGCCGACCACGTCAGGACTGCCCAAAGGGTTACGGAGTAACGACTGGAATATGGCGCCACTCACCCCCAGGGCGGCGCCGAGAATCAACGCCGCCGTGATGCGGGGAAGTCGCCATTGCGTCACGACAACTTGCGCCTGTTCCGGGCCTGCGCCGAACAGCGCCTTCATGACGTCGCTGAAAGGCAGCGTCAAGGCGCCCCAGCCCAGCGCGACTAAACTCAGTCCCAGACAAATGACGCACAGCACGCCTCCCAACTCCAGCGCGCGTTTGTGAATAGGGAGGTTGAAAGGAGCGTCCATTCCGCCAATGAGAAAATAATCGGCGCGATTCACTGCGCGCCTCCCTGGTGGCGTCGCGCCAGCCAGATCAGCATGGGCGCGCCGAGAAAGGCGGTGACAATGGAGACGCGTAATTCGCCTGGGGTGAGGAAACGCCCCAGGATATCCGCCGACAACAGCAAACAAGGGGAGAGGGTTAGCGTCAGCAGGATGATCCAGCGCTGATCGGCGCCCATTAGCCAGCGCGCGATATGCGGAATCATCAGGCCTACGAAAGCAATAGGTCCGGCTGCTGCGGTGGCGCCGCCGCACAGCAAGGTGATCGCCAGGATAGACAGGCCCTGCGCC
The DNA here is from genome assembly GCF_004135205.1 of Hahella sp. KA22. Taxonomy (NCBI): domain Bacteria; kingdom Pseudomonadati; phylum Pseudomonadota; class Gammaproteobacteria; order Oceanospirillales; family Hahellaceae; genus Hahella; species Hahella sp. KA22. Next base: position 3,597,635 of record NZ_CP035490.1, read on the forward strand.
CACTGTGGTTTCGCGCCCAGCGCCACCGCCAGGTCCTCTCCCATGGCGATGGCGTTAAGCGGCGTCGCCAGGAACAGCGCCAGGAGAATCCCGCACACGATGACGGGAGCGACCCACAACACGGGCTCCAGGCTGCGCACGTTCAGTGAGCCTGCGCTCCAATAACGCATGGTGTCGAAGACGGAAGGGTGCAGCAGGGTGACGGCGGACGCCACGCCAGCCATGACTGCGCCAATGGCGACCCCCGCCAGCACGAAACGCAATGGGTCCATGCGCGTCGCCCCGTAAAAGCCCGCGAAGAACACCAATAACGTGGTGAGTAAGGCGCCCAGCGACGCCATTCCGAGATAGCCCGCCTGGGAGTGAACGCCGAAAAACGCCACTCCAAGCACCATCGCCAACCCGGCCCCGGCGTTGACGCCAAGTATGCCTGGCTCCGCCAGCGGGTTGCGGGTCAATGCCTGGATCAACGCCCCGGAGGCGCCCAAAGCGACTCCGGCCAACAGACCCAATAGCGTACGAGGTAAGCGGCTTTCCAGGATGATCGTGGCGTCAGGGCCTCCGGCGTCGCCAAACAGGCTGTCCATCACGGTGGCGAAGGGAATCGCCTTCGCGCCCAGAATTAAACTGAGCGCGGCGATCAGACCCAGCAGCGCCAGACTGACTAGAAAGATAGCCCAACGAGTCTTCACGCAATGACGCCGACCATAAGGCCGGGAGGAATTGGAAGAGGGGGAGAGAGTTACGCCGCTCAAAATATCACTTAATGCAAATGAGAATGATTTGTATTAACGATTGGTATACTATCATGCTGCGCTAACGGGTAAAACCATTCCTGCGCAATCCTGCGAATAGAGGCAGGGAAATCACTTCTATTCATCACTTCTTTGGCTGGTGTAATGAGCAAATCATCTATCTTTGTGGACTTCAGTCTGCTCAAAAACAACTCGCACTTTCGCGCTGTTTTCGTCGCGCGAATGATGTCGGTATTCGCCCTTGGCATTCTCACCGTCGCCGTTCCAGTGCAGATACACGAGCTTACCGGCTCCACGCTGCAGGTCGGTTTCGCCATGGCTCTGGACAGCGTCGGCATGTTTGTCGGTCTGATGTGCGGCGGGGTATTGGCGGATCGCTTCGACCGTCGCAAGTTGATTCTGACTGCGCGCTTTTTGTGTGGCGCCGGCTTTCTCGCCCTGGCGTTAAACAGTTTCGTGGCGGAGCCGTCGCTGCTGGCGTTATATATCGTTTCCGCCTGGGACGGCTTTTTCGGCGCCATGGGCATCACCGCGCTGATGGCGTCGATTCCGACCCTGGTGGGGCGTGAAAATCTGGCCGCCGCCGGGGCGTTGAGTATGCTGACCGTGCGCTTTGGCGCGGTGATGTCTCCAGCGGTGGGCGGCCTGATTATCGTCTCCGCCGATGTGAGCTGGAACTATCTGCTGGCGGGCGTTGGCACTGTGGCGACCTTGCTGCCTCTGGTGCGGCTGCCGTCCTTGAAACCCGGGGATCACTCGCCAGGGCATCCTCTGCAGGCGTTATTGGAAGGCTTTCAATTTCTCTGCAGCCACAAAATAGTCGGGGCGGTGATCGTCGTGGGTACGGCGCAAACCGTGCTGAGCGCTATTCGCGTGCTGTTTCCGGCGCTGGCTGAAGAAGGCTATGGCGGAGGCGCCTTTGAAGTGGGTCTGATGTTCTCAGCCGTGCCTCTGGGCGCCATGCTCGGCGCCTTCACCAGCGGCTGGGTCGGCGGCTGGCGGCGTCCCGGCGCGTTGATGCTGGGGGCGATGACCGCTTCAGCGCTGGCGGTGGCGTCCCTTGGCGTAGTGAGCCATATCTGGCTGGCGCTAGTGGCGTTGGCGCTGGTCGGCTATCTCGGCTCTATCACGTCTCTATTACAGTTCATGCTGGTGCAAAGCCATACGCCAGATCGGTTGCTGGGGCGGGTGAACAGCCTGTGGAGCGCTCAGGATGTGGTGGGCGATGGCGTCGGCGCGGTTGGACTGGGGGCGTTGGCGCGGGCGGTGACGCCGGTGCTGGGCGTCTTTTCCTTCGGCGTCGCAGTAGCAATGGCGGGGGCGGCGATGACCTTGGGGTTCGGCTCCTTGCGGAAAATGCAGTCCGGTGAGCCTGCAGAAGAAACCGAACCTATGGCGGGCTTTGTCGCAGAAAACGAAGAACCGGCCTAATGCCGGAACGACCCACTGCGCTCAGTGATGATTCAGGCGCAGTGGGTAGAGAAGGTAAACCCGGTTGGCTCTCAAGGATGCGTGATAAACGACGTATTGGCGTCGGCGACCGCAGCAGGCGTTTCAGGAAACAGGTCCGTCAGTCGCTGCAAGAGATTGCTGGCGCTGTAATAGTCCAGACGAAAAGTATCCAGCCCCACAGCGTACACCCGGTTGCTCTGGATAGCGGGCGTATGGGCGAGAAATTTATCCTGGCTGATTTGCCGAACCCGATCTTCATTGGCGGAGAACAGCAGCATGGTGCGTCCCTGTAAGCCGTCGGAAAGGTTCTCTCCGGCGAGCTGCACGATGTCTTTACGCACGCCCTGGCGAGTGCCGCCCTGAACATGGGAGGGTGGCGTGGCGACTTCGAAGCCCAGCGCCTGCAATAGCTGGCCTTGCGCAGAATCCGGCGTCCACAGGTTGGCGCCGGAGCCGTCTTCGTAATACACCAGCGCAGAGACCGGCTGCGGTGGCAGCTGGATGCGCGCTTTCACATCAGCGACCCTGGCGTTGAATTCATCGATTACCGACTGCGCCTGTTGCTCGCGGCCTGTGGCGGCGCCCAGGAGAGAGGCCAGCTGTTGCCAGCTTTTATCGTCGTAGTTGAGCACTAACACCGGCGCGAACAAACTGAGTTGCTCGTAAAGAGCGAGGGCGGAGTCCCCGCCGGTTCCCGCCATGACAATCAAATCCGGCTCCGCCGCGATGATGGCCTCGGCGTCCGGAGCGCCCTGATAAATCGGACGTACGCCGCGCCGGCGGGCGATATCGCCCCATTGCCGGAAAAAGCCCTGCTCGTCGGCGACCTCGGTGTTGGGCGAGGAGGCTCCGCTGGCCACCACGGGGGCGTCAATGGCCAACAGAACGCCAGTCAGCGTCACGCTGGTGGAAACAATGCGCTGCGGCGCGCGCGCTATGGTGAGGTCGCCTTGCGGTGTGGACAGCGTTCTCGGCCAGGTCGACGCGTTTTGAACGGTGAGGGCGGGCGCGGCCTGTGTTGATGTGTTGGAAGTGGCGTCTCTGTCTGCGCCGCAGGCGGTCAGCAAACTGGCGCACAGCGTCAGGAAAAGAAACAAAAAGCGATTGTGCGGCATCGTGATATCTCTACCCCTTGAGTGAATGATTGGGCCCTAAGTCGCGCTGGCTACGGCTTTACGCGATTGTTGACGAAAAGCGGCGCTATTAATCAGGCAGACAAATAGCGTCCTTCTATTTGTCTGCAACGACAGGGCCTGCACATGTCAGGCCCTGTCTCCCGCGGCTTGTCGCCGCGCAGGCGCGTCCATGCGCCTGGTTATTAACATTCCAATATCATTGCCATGTTAATAACGCGTTGACAGGATGGCGGTCAGAACTCATATAATGGTAACGCAAATGATAACTATTATCATTAAGTGTTTGTTGATCATCATCAATTCTTTGGAAGCGCGTCGCCGAGGCCGTCTTTCCCGATTCAGGAAGTGTCGAACGCAGTCATCATGGAAAAAATTCGCTATTTTCTACGCCACCTATTACTCCACTTGTTACGCCACCTGATGCTTCCCCTGTTCCTGACCGGATGCGACGAACAGGAAAGTCCTGTCACAGCTCCGCCGCCACCGCCAGAAGTCGGCGTGGTGACGCTGTCGCCTCAGGACGCGCCAATTCGGACGGAATTATCAGGGCGGACGGTCGCCTATCGCTCCGCGGAGGTGCGCCCACAGGTCAATGGCGTTATCGATCACCGTCTGTTTACCGAGGGCGCATTGGTGGACTCGGGGCAGGCGTTGTATCGCATTGAATCCGATCGCTATCAGGCCCTGTTCGATCAGGCGCAGGCTAATCTGGCGACAGCCCAGGCGCGGCTGGACAGCCTGAGCGCAAAGAGTCGGCGTTATGCCGAGCTGGCCGCCAATAAAAGCGTGAGCCGGCAGGATCATGAAGACATTCAGGGCGACTATCGGCAGGCGCAAGCCTCGGTGCAAGCGGCGCAGGCGGCGCTGCAACTCGCGACCGTGGATTTGCAACGCACGGAGATCGCCGCGCCCATCGCGGGACGTATTGGTCGTTCTGCGGTCAGCGAAGGCGCTTTGGTGACGGAAGGGCAGAGCGCGCCGTTGGCGTTGGTGCAGCAACTGGACCCGATCTATGTGGACTTGACGCAATCCAGTCGCGAGTTGCTTTCCTTGCGCCGGGCTCTTTCGCAGCAGTCTGACTCTCATACAGCCGAAGAAGTCAGGCTGAAACTGGAAGATGGCTCCGACTATCCTCACCCAGGCGTTCTGCGTTTGACGGAAGTCAGTGTGAACGAGCAGACCGGTTCGGTGACCTTGCGTGCGGAGTTTCCCAATCCCGATGGACTGCTGCTGCCTGGGATGTTCGTGCGGGCGGAGCTGACGCGGGGCGTGCATTCGGATGTTTATCTCACGCCGCAACAAGCCGTAACGCATAACGCCCGCGGCGAAGCCATGGCGATGGTGGTGACGGCGGAAGAGGTTGTGGAAGAACGCCTCCTGCATATCCTGGGCGCGCAGGAATGTCACTGGATTGTCGGCGCAGGCTTAAAGCCCGGCGACAGGGTGATTGTGGAAGGTCTCTTGAACGCTTTCCCCGGCGAGTTGGTGAGAGCCACCGAGCTTTCCGTTGATCTCGCTGCGGCGACCCTTCAGTAACAGGCGCGAACTAATGAATGACTCTGTACAGGCTGATGACCTGCGCCGCCGGAACTTGGCTGAATTCTTTGTTAACCGCCCGGTGTTTTCCTGGGTGGTGGCGATCGTGGTGATGTTGTCTGGCGCGCTGGGTCTAATGTCCATGCCGGTGTCGCAATATCCGGATATTGCGCCGCCGACGATTATGATCTCCGCCAACTATCCGGGCGCGTCCGCTGAAGTGGTGGAAAACAGCGTCACGCAGATTCTTGAGCAGGAACTGAAAGGGCTGGATAACCTGATGTATTTCAGTTCCCGCAGCAGTTCATCCGGCGCGGCGGAAGTCATGCTCACTTTCCGACATGGGACCGATGCGGACATCGCCCAGGTGCAAGTGCAGAATAAAGCGGCGCAGGCGTCGGGGCGTTTGCCGGCGCCGGTGCAGCAACAGGGACTGACCGTCAATAAGTCCCAGAACAACTTTCTGATGATTCTGGCGTTCTATGACGCCAGCGACCGCCTCAGCGACACGGATATTTCCGACTGGCTGGCGGGCAGTCTGCAAGATCCTTTGAGCCGGGTCGACGGCGTGGGATCAGTGCAGAATTTTGGCTCCTCCTACGCCATGCGAATCTGGCTGGACCCGCACAAACTCAACAGCTATCGGTTGATGCCACAGGACGTCATCGACGCCATTGCGACGCAGAATACAGAAGTCTCCGTGGGAGAACTCGGCGCGCTTCCCGCCAGACCGGGACAGCAGTTAAACGTGAGCGTCACCGCCATGTCGCGGCTGACGTCGCCGCAGCAATTTCGCGACATTCTTATCAAAACCGACGGGGATGGCGCAGTAGTGCGACTGGGCGATGTGGCGCGGGTCGAGTTAGGCGCCGAAGACTACGGCGGAACTACCAGGCTTAACGGGCATCCCGCATCCGGGTTGGCGATCATGCTGGCGCCCGGCGCCAACGCCCTGCAGGTCGCCGAGGCGGTGAAGCAAAGGGTGGCGCAATTGCGCGCTAATTTTCCGCCGGGAGTGGACGTCGCTTTCCCGGAAGACACCACTCGTTTCGTGAAGTTATCCATCGAATCGGTGTTGCTGACCCTGGTGGAAGCGGTTGCGCTGGTGGTGCTGGTCATGTTCGTCTTTCTGCAGAACTGGCGCGCCACCTTGATTCCCGCGATTACAGTACCTGTGGTGCTGCTGGGAACATTCGGCGTGCTCGCCGTCGCAGGCTATTCCGTCAATACGCTCAGCCTGTTCGCTATGGTGCTGGCGATAGGTCTGTTAGTGGACGACGCCATTGTCGTAGTGGAAAACGTTGAGCGCATCATGCGTGAAGAAGGACTGGATGCGCGGGCGGCGACGCTAAAATCCATGGCCCAGATCACTGGCGTATTGATCGGTGTGGCGGCGGCGCTGGCGGCGGTTTTTCTACCCATGGCGTTTTTTTCCGGATCGGTGGGGGTGATCTATCGGCAGTTCTCCGTCACCCTGGTGGCGGCAATGGCGTTGTCGGCATTGGCGGCGATTTGTTTGACGCCTGCGCTATGCGTCAGATTCCTGCGTCATGGTCAGGCGTCCGCCGGTGTGTTCAGCGCCCTGAATCGCGGCTTCAGCAGGGTTCAGGATCGTTATGTCGGCGGTCTGGGTTTCATGCTGTCGCGGCCGTTGCGTTTCAGCGCCGCTTACCTGTTAGCGGTGGCAGTGATGGCGTTGGTGTATTGGCGCTTGCCCACCGCGTTTATTCCCGATGAAGACCAGGGAACGGTTCTGGTCCAGTTCAACCTGCCTGCAGGCGCGACCTATGATCGTACCGCCAAGGTGGCGCAAGAGATTGAGCGCCACTTCATGGAGCAGGAAAAGGCGAATGTGGAGTCCGTGTATATCCTGTCCGGCTTCAGTTTTGACGGCGCGGGACAAAACGCGGGCATGGGGTTTGTGGCGCTGAAAGACTGGTCTGAACGGAAGGGCGCGGTAAACAGCGCGCAGGCGATCGCCGATCGCGCAACGGACACTTTTGGTCGTTTGCGCGACGCTCAGGCCTACAGCATGGTGCTGCCCCCGATTGAAGGTCTGGGGCGCAGTAACGGCTTCGAACTCTGGTTGCAGGATTTGGGTGGCCTGGGCGCTGAGGGGCTGGCTGAGGCAGCGGCGGAGCTGGAGCGACGTCTTCAGGACGGCGAGCGCTTTTCCTACGTTCGCGCCGGCGCTGATCGTAATGTCCAGCAACTGCGCGTGGAGATTGATCGCGAAAAGGCCTCCGCTTTGGGGCTGTCGCTGGAGGATGTCAACCAGACCCTGAGCGTCGCCTGGGGCGGCTATTACGTGAATGACTTCGTGCATCAGGGAAGAGTGAAGAAAGTGCTGGTGCAGGCGGACGCTCCCTATCGTGCGTCGCCGGACGATCTGCGTCACTGGTTTGTGCGCGGCGCCGGCGGCGCCATGACGCCATTCACCGCCTTCAGCGGTACGGAATGGCGCAATGGCCCCACGGAATTAAGCCGCTATAACGGACTGCACGCCATTCCTGTCTTTGGCGCGGCGGCGCAAGGCGTCAGCTCTGGCGATGCGATGGCGCAGGTCGAAGCGCAGGCGGCGCGTTTACCGGGAACCAACTTTGAGTGGAGCGGCCTGTCCTATCAGGACAAGCTGGCCAGCGGTCAGGCTCCGCTGTTGTATTTGGCGTCGATCCTGTTTGTCTTCCTGTGTCTGGCGGCGTTATACGAGAGCTGGACCATACCCTGCGCGGTGGCGCCGGTCATTCCTCTTGGTGTGTTGGGCGCGCTGTTGGCGGTGTACTGGCGCGGTTTGCCCAATGATATCTATTTCCAGGTTGGACTGCTGACGACTATCGGACTGTCCGCCAAGAATGCGATTTTGATCGTAGAGTTCGCTGAAGCGGCGGTGCGCCAGGGCATGGCGCCAATGACCGCAGTGGTGGAGGGCGCGCGTTTACGCCTGCGCCCCATCCTGATGACCTCACTGGCGTTCGGCGCAGGCGTAGCGCCGCTAGCCCTGTCCACCGGTCCCGGCTCAGCGAGTCAAAACGCGATTGGAACAAGCGTCCTCGGCGGCGTACTGACAGCGACCGCATTGGCGATATTTTTTGTGCCGCTGTTTTATTTGTGGGTGAAGGGCGCGTTTTTCACAGGGCGACGCAGGGCGTTCGCAACAGTGAAAAAATCCGGGGCAGTGGCGTAATCCTGGCGGGTGCGCGAACTGGACTTATTCATTTCTTAAAACGCTGCGTCGCACCGTCGCCGGCGCAGCGCTGATCCTTTGTGTTTATCCCGATTCTGTTTAATCCTTGCCTATTTCTGTTTAACTTCCCCTTGCAGAGGGTTGGATGCTTTGCTTCCCGGTGGGATAGGAGTATGTTCCTGTCCCATATTCGACGCGGATGTTTTTATCTTCCTCATAGTGAAAGGCCCTCTATGAGTATGCGCAATTAATCCGGCGCCGCTCCGTGTCGACGCGCCTGTAAAGTTATCGCGACTAAAGGAAGTGAGTATGAATTTTTCTTTTTCCAACAGCACTCGCATTGAGTTCGGCCAAGGCCGCATCGCCAAGTTAGCCTCATTGATCGACGCAGATCAGAAGGTGTTGGTGGTGTACGGTGGCGGCTCCATCAAAAAGAACGGCGTTTACGATCAAATCAAGGAGGCGCTGAAAGATCATTCCTGGCTGGAGTTTTCCGGTGTAGAAGCCAATCCCACGGTGGAAACGCTGGATAAAGCCGTGGAGTTGGCGCGCAAAGAGAAAGTGAATTACATCCTGGCGGTAGGCGGCGGTTCGGTGATTGACGGCTGTAAATATATCGCGGCTGCAACCCTGTATGACGGCGATGGCTGGGATATTCTCACCCGTAAATACACCATTGCCCGCGCGCTGCCTTTGGGCGTAGTGCTGACCTTGCCGGCTACGGGTTCAGAGTCCAATGGCGGCTCCGTTGTGACCAAAGCCGCGACCAAAGAAAAACTGTCCTTCGGCTCTCCATTGGTGCTGCCTCGCGTCGCGGTGTTGGACCCTGATGTGATCAAGTCTCTACCGGAGCGCCAGGTCGCCAACGGCGTTGTCGATGCATTCGTGCATATTTGTGAACAGTACTTGTCCCATAACAGCGACGCCTGGGTGCAGGATGGCTACGCGGAAGCGTTGTTGCGTAACTTGGTGCGTCTGGCGGAAGAGTTTCCGCAGCGTGACAACGATGTGTGGCGCAACAACCTGATGTGGACCGCTAATCAGGCGTTGAACGGACTGATCGGCGCCGGCGTCGCGCAGGATTGGGCGACTCACATGATCGGTCATGAAATCACCGCGCTCTATGGCGTTGACCACGCTCGCACCCTGGCCATCGTGCAGCCCTCGCTGCTGCGCGTGCAGATCGCGGAAAAGCGCGCGAAGCTGGAGCAAATGGGGCGCACTGTTTTCAATCTGCCCCAGGACGAAAACCTGGCGGAAACCACGATCGAAGCCATCGAACGCCTCTACAGCAGCTTGGACATCCCCACCAGGCTCTCCCATGCTGGCATTGAAGGCGAGACAGCCGTTCCGGCCCTGGTGGACGCGCTGGAAAAACACGGCATGACCGCACTGGGTGAAAATCGCGCAATCACTATAGACGTCAGCCGGGAAATCCTGCAGCGCGCGGCTTGATGAATAATTGCGCTAAGCAAGATTATCGATAAGGGAAATACGCGAAAGGGCAGGGATGCCCTCCATGCTTTAACCATCAGATTTAAAAGGCTTCTAACGACGGATTCAGGTACAATTATCGCCTGTTGAAACGCTTCATACAGGCAGGTATCGATAGCCATGCAACTCGTCTACACATTGTTTTTCTCCCCCTCACAAGACTTGAATCTCTCCCGCTTTATCGGAATATTCACCTCCCGAATTAAAGCCGATCAGGCAGTCGCCGACTTATCTCACCAAGCGCCATTTCAGGGCCTGACGGACCAGTTCGTCATTAAAGAATGTCCTTTAGATCAATTGGCCTTCGAACCGGCAAGCCTGCTTGAAACTGCAACGCCAAACTGGTCAGTCTGGCGTCAGGACGATAACAACAATACTTTCTTCATCCAGGGCGACATGACTCAATCCGAAGCTTTGAAACTGGTGAAAGACTACGAAGATAGAGGGCATAAGCAGATGTATTGGGCGAAGAGGGATAGTTAGGAACTGGAGAATGAAGCATGTTGTCCTTTAAAGACGCGGTGAGAAAACGTCCTGGCATGTACTTTGGCGATATCGACCACAATGCCGTCAATCATGTTATCTACGAGCTAGTCGCAAATGTTGTGGATTTATTTTTGGCGGGTAGGGCGACGACATTGAAGGTGGATGTCAGTGAGTGTGAAATTATAGTCATTGATGACGGCCCGGGCTTTCCATTTCCAGTAGAAGATAGCGCCCACAATCTTGTCGAACGCTATCTCACCCACCATCATGATAAACCGACGGCGGATGATCATGCTCCCCATGTACACGTGCTGGGAGGAGGGCTGGGGTTGGCGGCGGTAAACGCAGTTTCTGAGACGCTGACTATCGAAAGCTCTAATGGCGCATGGCGATGGAGACAGGTATTCGGAAAGGGTGATGTATTTGCGCCGTTGGAAAGTTTCAGGTACGACGGCCCTAGCGGCAGTTCCATTAAACTCTCTCTTGATCCGTCAGTGTTTCATAATCGTTTGCCTGACTTCTTTCAGCTCAGAAAAGCGATGTTTGAGTTAGCTCACTTATACTCTGGACTGATTGTAGAGTTTGATGGAGAACGCTATGTCTCTAAACAGGGGCTGTTGGAACTGGCTTATCTGATGTGGAGCGGACCAAAATGGGCTTTTAACCCTAAAATGTTCCGGTTCAAAGGCCAAACAGAAGATGTTGGGTTTGAAGTGGCCGCTATCGGCGATGGAGGCTCTCCACCTTGCTATAAATCCTGGGTGAATGGTTGCGAGACGGAAGAGCATGGCGCGCATGTTAACGGACTCCGCCAGGCATTGAACGACGCAGGTTGGGCGCCGGACATTGCGTTGATCAGTATTGTTATGCATGATCCGAAATTCGCGGGACCGGTGAAAAGTCGCCTTTGCAACCGGAGGGTTAAGAGTCTAATTGCAGAAGCTTTAGCTGATCCCTTGAAGATGTTTAAGAGCAAGTCAGAAGATAATTGACGCCATCATCACAAAAACGTTGCTTACATCACGAAATAACCACCTGAATAATGAAGGAAAATTCCCAGTATTAACGCTTAACTGGCTACGTATGCGCGTAAATCAAGCTCATGGAGATTGGCGCGACGTGTCGTAAGGCAAGTGGGCGGTATGTGTCGTTGTTAGTTTTAGGATGTTCGCTGATCGCCCCCAGTTACCAGTAACCGTTTTCATGACGCCATGGCCCGTTTGGCTTGCTGTGTCGCTTTACAAAGGACGTACTCCGAATGTATTCCACTCGCAGTTATGTATTTAAGCATTGGTCTGACATCACCGTTGCGGACCTGCCGTTTGTTGAATCTCCCTTTTTCGCTTCCAGCTATGCCGAGCGTTGTCTGAACATAGACGCCAAAGTCGGCGATGTCGTTAATCACTTAAAGGGGAGTCACTTTCGCTCATCGTTTGGCGGGTTTCCCGGCCGCGGTTCACGGCATCTGCGTAAGTGGAAAGAAGACTTTGTTAAAGGGCTCGAACGAGGCGAAATCCTGTTGGTCTTTACCGACAAGAAAAAGCCGTTTTGCTCTGTTGTGAGCGAGAGCGAAGACGGCCTCAAGCCCAATGTGTCTGAATTGACTTTGGCCGTGCGTCTGATTAATCGCGCCAACCCCGCACCACCGCCCCCTCCGGCGATTACCGGCGAAGTCATGGACGTCACTGCGCTTAATGGCAACCCAGGTTGGAGCAGTAAGCCAAGGGAGTCTACGAGTCACCAATCCGCGCCCAAGACTTACACACCCGCACAGCCTCAGACCGAAACAACAGAGGCGGACCAGAGTGACGTCAGTGAAGAGACCGGAGGCAACGACAACGGTTCTACGACGCCAAGTAACGATAACGTCTGTAAAAGAGGCGAACCCATCAGCATGGTCACCGGCGAGGAATTGCTGGATCTGACCGATTTCACCGTCGCCGGCCCTCTGCCGATTATCTGGAAACGCACCTACAAATCCTCCAATCCCCATCAACGTGGTCTGGGTGTGGGCTGGACCCACATGCTGTGTCAGCAGCTGGAGGAGCAGGAAGGGCGTCTGGTCTTCACCACGAACGAAGGCCGCTACATTGATTTTCCTTTGGCGGAACCCGGCCAGACCGTCCGCAACTCGGCTGAGCATTTGGAGCTGCGTCGGATTGACGACACTCACTACGTACTGAAACAACGCGGCGAGCCCATCCGCTTGTTTGTGGGCGCTGGCGGCGTTTACCGTCTGGAAGGATTGCTGGATGGCGTCGGCAATGGCGTGCGTATTCAATACTGGCAGAACCTGGACGGCTACGAGCGACCGGTCACCCTTATTCAGACCAGCTGGGGTAAACGCCTGTACGTGTTGCATAACGCCCAGGGACTGATCTGCGAGATCCAGTCGCTGCGCGCGGACGGCGATGTGGACACCCTGGCCAAGTACGAATACGACGACGCCCAGGATCTGGTGCAGGTGCGGGACCCCGCCGGCGCGGGCGAATCCTACGCCTATCGCAATCACGTTATCACCCGCCGCACCCTGAAGACCGGTTTTAGTTTCTATTTCGAATGGAGCCGCTACGACAAAGCCGCGCGCTGTGTGCGTCAGTGGGGCGACCAGGGCGTTTATGACTACCGCTTCGAATGGGACCCGGCCAACAAGACATCCCACGCTATTGACAGCAACGGCGGCAGAACCACTTTCCACTATGATGATCGCGGCCAGATCGTTAAAGAAATCGATCCAGAGGGCGGCATCACCCGACGCCTGTACGACAACGCCGGCAATCTGGTGGAGCAGACCGATCCCAACGGCCACAGCACCCACTACGCCTACAATGACAACGGCCAGTTAACCGCTCTGATCGACGCCAACGGCGGCCATTACAAGATCGACTACAACGACGACGGCATGCCGGTGGCGATCACCAATGCACTGGGCCATGTCTGGCGCCGCGAGTACAACGAACAGGGCCTGCTGGCCCGCATCACTGATCCGGAAGGCGCGCAGACCCAGTACGAATACAACGCCCAGGGCCTGCCGCAAAAGATCATCGACGCCCTGGGACAGGCCCGGGAACTGCAGTGGAACCGGGAAGGCCAACTGGTCAGCGAAACGGACAACCAGCACACCACCCGTTACGCCTACAACGCGCAGGGACAGGTCCGCGCCGCCACCGATCATCAGGGACAGACCACGGCCTATCAGTACGATCGCAACGGCAACGTCACCGAAGTCAAACGCCCGGACGGCTCCGTCCTGAAAATGCGTTACAACGCCAATGACCAGCTGACGCACTTTATCGACGCCGCCGGCCGTTGCACTGAATACGTTTATGACGGTCTGACCCAGGTGCGCAAACGCATCGACCCGGCTGGTCAAACCTTTGAGTATCTGTACGATAAAGAACGCAACCTGATTGGCCTGATCAACGAAAAGGGCGAGCGCTATGAACTGGCCTATGACCGCAACGAGCGCTTGATTCAGGAAATCGGCTTCGACGGTCGGGTGCAGCAATATCAGTATGACCCGGCGGGCCATCTGAAGGCGCATATCGAAGGCGTACACGAAGACGAACGCATTCGCGCGCAACACACCACATTGTTCAAACGCGACCCCATGGGACGCCTGCGTGAAAAGCACAGTCCGGATGGCGACATCAGCCGCTTCGCCTACAACGCCAACGGACAATTAACGCAGGCCAGCAACCCTTACCGCACCTTGGAATTCTCCTATACGCCCACGGGACGTCTGGCGGAGGAAGTTCAGGACGGGCAGCGATTGCGTCACGAATACAACCCGCTGGGCGCCCGCATCAAGTCCCTGTTGCCGGACGGCGGCGTCCTTGGCTTTGGCTATGACCGTCACGGTCTGTTCACCCAGGTCAGCCACAACGGCGACGTATTGGCCAGTATCGAACGGGACCAGGACGGGCGCGAATTGCGTCGCCGCCAGGGCGCGGCGGAATCCCGCTACGACTACGACGTCATGGGACGCCTGATCCGTCATCGGGTCAGCCATCGTCAGAGCAAAGCGCGCATCATTGAGCGCAGCTACGGTTATGACGCCAGCGGTAATCTGGCGCTCATCGACGACCTGAAAAAAGGAACCACCCATTACCGTTACGACGCTCTCGATCGTTTGAAAACAGTCGAAGGCTATTGCAACGAAGAATTCGCCTTCGACCCGGCGGGCAATATTCTCGACGGCCAGAATCAGGCCAAGGGCAACCGCCTGAACTTCCACGGCGACCGCCACTTCGAATATGACGCCGCCGGCAACCTGATACTCGAAAAACGCGGCAAAGGCGGCAAGCTGGAAACCCGTTACCAGTACAACAAACAGAACCAACTGGTCGCTATTGAAAAAGACGGGCAAAAGACGGAGTACCAATACGACGCCCTGGGACGTCGCATCGCCAAACAGGACGCCTTCGGCAAGACCGAGTTCCTCTGGAACGGCGACGTGCTGCTCTCGGAACAGCGCAACCACCTGCACAAAGTCTACGTCTACGAACCCAACAGCTTCCGCCCGCTGGCGTTCATTCAGGACAAACAGGTCTACCACTACCACCTGGACCACTTGGGCACGCCACAGGAAATGACCAATGCGGAAGGCGAAGTCGTCTGGTCCGCCCGCTACAAAGCCTACGGAAACCTGGCGCTGCAAGACGTCGAAGAAGTACAGAACCCACTGCGCTTCCAGGGCCAATACTACGACGAAGAAACCGGCCTGCACTACAACCGGCACCGCTACTACGACCCCGGCGCCGCACGGTTTATCAACCAGGACCCTGTTGGACTATTGGGGGGAGACAACAATTATCAATATGCGCCGAATCCTACGGGGTGGGTGGACCCGTTTGGGTTGACTTGTAAGGAAAACAGCTGGAACACTTTCCAAAGCCGAACAAAAGGACACTTTTCAAGCAGCTCGGCAGCCTCAGAAAGCTATCAGCAAATGAAGAAAGTCAAGGCTATGCCAAAAGGCGAGCGCCCTGACCCTTCAACTTATCTCCCTCAATCATATATAGATGCACATCTTCAAAAATTTGCTGGTGGCGCTTCATACATTGTCCCTACAGAAATACTTGATAAATATGGCAGAGACATTTTGGGTTGGCCTGATAACTCTCAATTCGTAATGTCAAAAGAAGAAATGGATAATTTAATTAAAAATGCAGATGGAGACATCGCCTTTATAGAAAAAGAACTAGGTATTCCTGAGGGCGCTTGGCAAGGGAGAGCGTTAACGCAAATAGTTGTTGATGATCCTGCTTCACTTAATCTGAGGATGCCAAAAGGTACAGAGATGGGAGCAAATGATGAATGGCTGCCAGGAGGTTACCTGCCGACTGGTAAGTCAGAGGCCGTCATGGATAATATTCCTGCGTCGAAGTTTACAGAGAAGAAAATAACATGAAAGAAATAGTATCCCAAAAAAAGTGGGTATATACCTTATATAGGACTGAAGATGGCCTGCTCTTATCTGTGGTATGTGGTGGAGTAGCTATGTTTGAGGTTGACGTACTGTTATCCAAAGAAGAGGCTTTTCAAGTACAACGAGATGAAGGTTTTTTGGATTTACTTGCAGAAAAAATCAGGAATAATCCTAAACAATATATGCAATATTAATTTTTAACCAGCCTTAGACTATAGACTGCATAAACTAGTATTATGGCTCCGTGTTACATTCCGCGCTGAGCTATGGCCTCATAGCTGCGCGGTTTATCAGCCGCAACCCTGTCGGCTTGCTGGGAAGAGACAACAACTTTATTAGTTGCAAAAATGCCAGAAAACTTATTTCAAAAGTCAGTTAATAATAGTGAGACTAATAGCTTCTTCAGGGGTGAAGGAGCGTATTACTCACATAATCCAATGGATGGGCAACATTGTTATGGCGTGCGCCTTTCTGGAGATGTCAATAAATTTATTCACTCTGGGCCAGGGAAAGCGGATGAATTTAGCTATTACTTTAAGAAGTTTGTAGACTCACTAAGCCCAACTTATGAAGATCTTGGGCATCTATTGGCGAACCTAGCGGAGGTAACTAGGTTGAGGCGTCAAGGCTTATTGAGTGGGGTGGAGATTGATAAGCAGACTGAGTCTGATATCGCAGTTTCAATAAAAAAATACTTCCAGAACTTAAAGCACCAAGATGATAGTGACCATCTTATTAAGCTATACCTGGGGCTAATCGAAAGAGATAACTCCATTGCTGTAGATAGTATTCTCAAAGACTACCTCTCGGGAGTCTGATTGATGCTGTAGGAGCATGCGGGTTAATCCTCATGTTCCTACATCGCCCAGAAACAAGGACTGCTGTATTTGGATGAATTGTGAACTCTATCCATGCCACTAGTGGGAAGAATAAGTTGCTCAAATTGAATATTATTTCACTTCTCAAGCTTACAGAAGAGGAAGTTGATGTTGGCTTCTGTGAATGCTGCAGAAAGCAAGATCTAAATTCCTGGGAAAATATTACTCCAGACATTAGTGAAAGTATCAGGGCCGTGGCAGAGTTTGAAGGCGCAGAAGACTCAATTAAAAAGAATGGCTATACCGAATATCACGCAGACGGTACAAATTATTGGAGCAAGGATGCTCCAATAGCCATTCATTTTTACCCTTACCATGAGTCATATATAAATGTTTGCATGATTTGTAAGGCGGTATTTTTAACCTATACCGAATGTGCAGGCCATGGGCCGCAGAACAGGATCAGATATGTAGATAAAAAGCTTGTGACAGATAATTACTGAATTGTCAGTGATTAGACCATTATGCAGTATGCGCTGGGCCATAGCAGTAGGCGAACAAAGCTAATCTCCGCTAGCGCTAATAAAGGGAGCTGTAAAGCGGGTGGTTGGATGAATAAAAAAGAAACACTATGCGAAGCTATAGCAATAAATGAAGAAAGGCTTAAGCTAGCGCCGGATTATGAAATTTATCATAGTATATCTAGGCAGCTTAATTATTTGCTTACGATAATTGATGGAAAGGAAAAAGATAAAAGTAAGCTAGATAAAATAATTCTTGGGCACTTCGCCGTTAGAGAGTTTGAAGAGTTAGACCCAGAATTGTCGCAAATTTTAAAGAAGTGTCAAAATATTGCATTTGATTTGGAGCTAGAAAGTTAGATATAGGCGTCTGCTGATCTGTCTGGAAAAGGTGTTAAGGAGTTTAAAGGAGTGAAACGCATAATTTATGTCCACTAATGATGCGAATTTGTACGAAAAGCCGACACTAACAATCTTCAAAGGGTGTTGTCCTGGTTATCGACATTATTATGCGCTGATTGATTGCGCCAGTAATGATGGACTATATCCTGCGATTACCCAGAGCTCCTGCGATAGTTCCACTCTTTTTTGGCCAAAGGTTGGTGAGGAATTAAAAGCTGCATCTCCTTATATAGTTGAGCTGCAGGAAGGCAGCTTCAGCAACTGGTTGTTTGAAGAAACATGGGGAAAAAGTTGGGGGATGTTTTTAGCAAGCAATAAGCCCATGCCTGATCTGGTGCGACATTTTCGGCGAATTGCTAAAGTTCGCGGCCCCAATTACGAGAACTGGTACTTTAGGTATTGTGATCCACGCTTTCTCGGCGCACTGCTACCAACCTGCGATTTGACGCAGCTAAACAAAATTATGGGAGATATTGGCGTTTTCTGGATGGAGGGTGACGAGCCTTCGTTTTCTCGTCGGTATCGGCGCATGGGTAGTGAGCTTGAAGTGCGTACTAGTAATGACACAGGAGCAGAGGTCGATTTATACATAACTGACCTTAGCAAACATCCCGAATCTAGTGGTCTGGGAATGAAAATTAGACCAGATCAACGGGATCTTTTGGCCAAAGTTAGTGCGGACGCATATGTTCGGCGAATGGTAAAACTGTTTAAGAGGCGTTATACAAAAAAGCTACAGCCCTTGAGTGACAATGAGCTTTTTGAGCGCTTTGAGGCTGCGATCAAGCAAGCCCAAAGTATAGGAGCCACCATTCGCCAGGATGCTTTCTTCTTTCTCAATATCTGTGTGCTATACGGTTGGGACTTTATGGACAATAAGTCCTTGGCTTGGATTCGCTCTGATTATCTTGAGAATAGAAATTTTGGCTCCTTGAGTCGCCGCCTGGAAGCGCTTTATTACTACTGTAAAAGTCAGCCAATAATGGAAGAAGTACTAGCATGATGGATGAAAGTGAATTCGAAAAGGAAGGCTTGGGGAGTGAGGCTAACCTTAATGAGGTGGCGGGAAACTACTGTCCAAACAGTAAATCTGAAACAGAAATTAACCAGAGACCAGAAACGGCATATAAATACCCCCCAAGAACACGTGAGGCTCAAGAGGAAGCAAGAAAGGTTATAGAGTCGATGGAAGGGGTGATAAGTAAGAAAAGCAGCCCCGCAGTTAATGTCTTTACACATCAAGATGGCCGTATCAGTGTAGGTTTGTCAGGAAATGTGGCCTCAGAAAAATTTCAGAATAATAGAGAAAAGTTACAGCAGGTATTGGATAAGAAATACGGTTATGGGAAGTACAGTGTATGTGATAAAACACTTGGCGAAGAGGATGGTGTTGCTCAAATAGACGGAGGAAATATGCCGGGAGCTTGTGCAGAGCCAAAATGTGCTGTATCTGCCAGTGAAATAGATAGCCCGATAACCGGAATGTCAACTCAGTGGAGAGGGAAGACTGCTAATCCTCATGCGTATTCTGGACCTGATAAGGATGAAATAAAAGAATATATTAGTACGGAAATGAATCCTTGCGATACATGTTCTGATAAATATAATGAAAAAGTATATATGAAGAAGGCGATGAAGGGGTGAATATATGAGCTGGGCGCATGAAATAAAAGAAAAGTATCGCTGTATTGATGAAAATCTAGATAATTCGGTGCTAGGTGCTAGCGATAAAGAAATTAATGAACTACAAGATACTGTCGGGAAGAAACTCCCAGAAGATTATGTAAGTTTTCTAGAAGTTTTTGGAATAAACGATGGCGGGCTGCTAAGTAGTATTCCAGCATTTACGGATGTGAAAAACCTAATTCTAACTTATGAGGAAATTGACGAGTTTCCTGAGGATTTTCCTGAAGGTGATTGGATGATTGTTGGTGCAGGACATGCAGGAATCGATCTTGCAATGAACGTATCTAATGGTCTTGTTCATTATAGTAGTTGCGGTGATATTGGTCAGTTCTATGCTGATAGCTTCAAAAAGCTAGTGTGTCAGAAAGCCTATGTAAAGTATGAGATATTAAGTTGTGCGGAAAGTGTACACATATCATCCTCGGTTAAATCTGTTGAGGAGTGTCTAAAGTGTTACAACAAAAATGAAACGTATAAAGAAATAAGCAGAATGCTGAGGGAGTTTGGCCCTCCAATAGATGAATTGTGTGATCAGATTAGGATTGTTGGAGAAGGTGAGAATATAAAATATTTCGCAGAGATTACTGAGCAAGGAGGACTAATGCTGTATTTTGGTGGTTATGGAGCTGATAAGGCGGGACAGAGATATGCGAAGATTATTGGGGCAAATATAAATTGAGATAGCGCTGCTTCTGGATAACTGAAGGCGCAGTCCTCAGTAACTTAGAGATTAATGATTTTTTAGCCATACTCCTACGGATGCTTGCTGGCTTCATGATCTGTATATAAGGTGATTATGAACTCCTGCTTTAGCTGTATTGAGCTTTAACAGACTTCTCCTGAAAAATCAGAGACCTGAATTTTTGTTACCATACTACTAAGTGGAAGTGTTATTTTAGGTTCTTACAGCGGTTTAAGTTGGTAGTTGTATTGTATCTTTCTGTCTCTAGGTCATTAGGCTGGGATGAAGGAGTGCAGAGCTTTAAGATGTGTGGCGAAATAAGTCGTTGAATGGGAGTGTCCTTTTTAATTTATACGTGATGCTCGGCGCTAATCAGTAAGGTAAGTATCTAAAGTAGTCCATAAATTCTGCAATAATTCTACTCTTTCCTGGTCAGAATTTGGTGAGCAGTTAAAAGCTGTACATCCTTGTACAGTTGAGCTGAAATAAGGCAGATTTAGTAATTGGTTTTTTGAAGCGGCACCCTGATTAAATTACTGGAAATATATATGAAAATGCCTGAGTTAATAGGGACTGGCTGGCTCACTTTAGAGCAAGGGACTACTTATCAATATCCGATGCCTGAAGCCACTAAAATGGCGCTTAGCGAAGTGAACTGTGACCCCTGGCTTCGGCTTATTTTTGTATTTGAAGAAGCTAAAGAGGGACGTTTTAAGCACGTCGACTTGGTTTTGGATATTTTGAAAACGCCTGATTTGTTTGATCTTCACGAATATGCGATTAGGTTGCTCGGTTTTTGTGCACCTATAAGTGCACTAAGAGAGCTGTCTAAGATGGTGGTTGAGCTAAACTATGATTTAAGAATTGAAGCATATGATGCGTTGAGAAATTCCGGAAGGCTTGAATTTATTGAGGACTATTTGGAATTCAAACGTAAGGCGTCCGGTGATGAGCTCCAGACTATTAAGGATAGAATTTCAGATATTTTAGAGAATAATGAATGCATTTTCTCTGATGACTACAACGATATACCTGCGCCCAGCTACGAAAAGATGGCCAGGGATAAAGTGTCCGAACTTGAAAAATTATACGGGGAAGACTCATTTGTGCTTCAAGGGCAGGAAGTGAATGTGGAGTTTATCTCGAAGCAGTTAGAGGCTGAGATCGACTTTGTTCCCAATGAGGGTGATAGCATTTTCTTTAATAATACCTTATTTATAAACTACGTGGAGCTTTTCGAATCTATGACAGGTGTCTCTAGCTCTAACATGCTTAATGACGAGTTAATGCCAAACAAGATTGCTATTATTTCTATACTGAAAAAAGTTTAAGAATAATTTTGAAATCAATAAGTTTCCACGTCATGGGAGAATGCTTTTTGGGCATAAAATAGACTGATCAGCTTGCTCATAATCAGAAAAGAATTTGGCCACTACTCTATCTTTTAAAGGGGATAAACGATATGGAACAACTGAATGTATTTCAGGAGCATGGCGGTGTTCTCTACACTAAGATAGGACGCGCGACTATTACTTTTTTTGGATATCAAATGGCTGTTCAAGGAGGTCGTTTAACTATACGTCCTACAAGCGTAGAAGTTGATATAGCTGAAGAAGAGGAAAGAGTTTTACAGAACTATATGCAGCCTCTTGAGGCAAAACATCTATACTCTAAAGCCAGATCTGCGATTAATGAAATGTTTTTTTTGGAAACCAATAAAACAGAAAAGACATTCTTTTTGAAAAAATTAAAAGAAGAGATTGGTGCGCTCATAAATGAAACTTGAGTGTAGAAGCTATGAGAGATAAATCTTGACCAGCAAACCCAACACATTTGAGTACGCCATCAATCACAATGAAACAGATGACTTTTCCGTGGTAAAGGTCGGTATTTCGTGCGTAGTCCGGATTATTTTGGACATGTGCATGGGGCTAATATCCGTGGCCAAGTCTGTCGTTTTGTGGGTGAGTCCGAAGAGAATGGTGAGATATTCGAACAGGCTTTTTGGCTTATATGACTGGGCTTGACGTGACGGGTGAGAAGCTTTCTCATCTACTGGCGAATCTGTCTTCTTATTTTGCGGAAAAGAACCGGGGACGGATGGCGGAGGTTAACCTCTTTTCGAGTCATGACAGCCCGGCGGCGCAACTCTTACGGCGTTATTTGGCTTTACTGCATCACGCTGGCCTATATGACGCAGCGAAGCCTGATCTGGAGATTCATGCGAGCTATATCGAAAAGCTTGGAAGCGATGTGGTCTTTGCCTGTATGAAAGAGGTTGAAGAGACGTGTTGAAGGTTATTTTCAAAGAGGCGTATTCCTATTTGCTGATGCAGGATGGTGAGGTTTGGTATCTGACTTTTCTGACTGGCGGGCCTTTTGTTCAGGATATCAGCGTTAAATTGAATGAGCAGGAAATCGCCAGGGTGAGGGATAACCAAGTCGCAGCGGCGCAGTTGGCCAGGGAGTTTTTGCGGGATAGTGCGTTGTATGAAGGGCGAAGAATTACTCCAGCTGTCCACCCAAAGCAAACTCCAAATGCGCCGTCTCATTGATGATAAGAGTGTGCTAAAGGATGTAACCCACCGGCAGGCTTCCCTCCCGACGGGTTGATAGGAGTGAATCTAATCCGCCAGATGCTCTATGGCGTGGTCTTCATGCAGCTTGAGTTCTTCTTCCAACTGCTTTTCCACCGCTTTGGGCGAGCGGGTTTTGCGGGCCAGCAGGCTGTACGCTACGGGAACGATAAACACGGTAAACAAGGTGGCCGCGGAGACGCCCCAAAGGATGACGATGCCGATGACTGAGCGGGTTTCCGAGCCAGGTCCGTCGGACAACATCAAGGGCACGGCGCCGGCGATGGTGGTGACCGCGGTCATCAGAATCGGTCTGAGACGGGCCATGGACGCCTCCACCAGGGCGTTGTCGAAGGTGAGCCCCTGGTCGCGTAGTTGGTTGGTGAACTCGACGATCAAAATGCCGTTTTTTGCGGCGAGTCCCACCAGCATGATCAGGCCTATTTGCGTGTACAGATTGAGAGAGTTGCCGGTAACGTAGAGCCCGAGCATGCCGCCGGCCACCGCCAACGGCACCGTCAGCATGATTACGAACGGATGCACATAACTCTCGAATTGCGCCGCCAGCACCAGAAACACAATCAGAATGCCTAATACTAACGTGGTCGCCAGCGCGGTTCCCGCTTCGCGGAAATCGGCGGATTGGCCTTTGTAGTCAATCTGGGCGTGAGCGGGCAGGCGGGTTTCCACCAGATTCTCCAGATAGCTCAGCGCTTTGCCCAGAGTGAGGGAATCCTCCAGGTTGGCTTCCAAGGTGATCGCACGCAGGCGATTGAAGCGATTGAGATTGCTGGAGTCGGCGAATTCGCGCAGGGTGACCACGCTGGACAAAGGAATCAACTCGCCGCTGCGTTGAGAGCGCACATAAATATTTTGAATGCTGGCGGGGGTGCGTTGCGCGTCGCGTTCGCCTTCGACGATCACGTCGTATTCCTGGCCGTTATCCAGATAAGTGGTGATGGTGCGGCCGCCGAGAACAGACTCTAGCGTGCGACCGATATCCTGCACTTTTACCCCCAGGTCGGCGGCGCGATCATAGTTGATCTGCACGGACAGGTAAGGGCGGGTTTCCTTGTAATCGAAGTCCACGCCGGCGAGGCCGGGATTGGAGGCGTCGATTTCCTGGGACAGAATGTCGCGCCATTCCGCCAGCTCCTCATAAGTGCCGCCGCCGATGACAAATTGCACTGGCTTGGAGATGCCGCCGCCGAACCCCTGCCGCATGACCGGGAAGGCGCGCACGCCCGGCAAGTCCGATAGAGATTTGCGTACATCGTCCATGATGTCCCAGGCGGAACGTCGCTCACCCCAGGGGCTCAGCGCCACCAGGGCGAATCCCGAGTTGAAGTTCTCGATATTGCCGAACCCGCGCGGCGCCCGCACCAGCACCCGTTGCGCCTCGCCGGAATCGACGAACTTCATCAAGCGTCGCTCAATCTCATTCATGTAATCGAGCATGTAGTCGTAAGTCGCGCCTTCCGGACCGTTCACCAGAATAAAGAACGCCCCGCGGTCTTCTTTGGGCGCGTACTCTTCCGGCAAGTCCTTATAGAGCCAGACAGAGCCCGCGCAAATCGCCAGCATCAGCGCCACAAACAGCCAGCGCACCTTGAGACAGGCCGCCAGCATGGCGCCATAGGCATGCTGTACTTTATGGAAGAAATGACCGCCTTCGCTCAGGCCCTGGGCTTTGTCGTCATTAGGCAAAATCTTCGACGCCAGGGCGGGGGACAGGGTGAGGGCGATGACGCTGGAAAACGCCACGGCGGCGGCCAGCGTCAGGGCGAATTCGGAGAACAGGCGACCGATGTCGCCCTGCAGGAAGGCGATTGGCACGAATACGGCGATCAGCACCATAGTGGTGGCGATAACCGCGAAGCCGATCTGACGACTGCCGCGAAATGACGCCACCAGCCGCGTCTCATTGTGCTCATGCATGCGACGATAAATGTTCTCCAGCACGACAATGGCGTCGTCCACCACCATGCCGATGGCCAGCACCAGCGCCAGCAGCGTGAACATATTGATGGTGAAATCGAAGGCGTACAGGGCGCAGAAGGTGGCGATCAGGGAGATCGGCACCGTAACCGCCGGCACCAGAGTGGCGCGCAAATCCCGCAGGAAAGCCCAAATCACCAGGATGACCAGCCCGATGGCGATAAACAGGGTTTTCACCACTTCGTTGATGGCGCCTTCTACAAAGACGGAGGAGTCGTAGCTGGCTTGCAGGGTCATGCCTTCCGGCAAGGTGGGATTGATGCGCTTGGCCTGGGCCTGCACTGCGCGGGCTACATCCAGCACGTTGGCGGTGGACTGTTTGGTGACTCCCACGCCGACCATGGTTTCGCCGTTGCCGCGGAAGATACCTCTTTCTTCCACGGAGCCCAGCTCTACTTTGGCGACATCGCCAAGGCGGATAAGATAGCCATCCTGTCCTGCGCCGATCACCAGTTTGCGGAAGTCTTCTGGAGTATGGAAATTGCGCTCGGTGCGTACGGTGAACTGGGTGTCCCGGGATTCGATGCTGCCTGCCGGCAACTCTACGTTCTCCGCCCGCAGCGCCCCTTCGATATCCGTCACCGTAATGCGTCGCGCCGCCATGGCGCTGCGATCCAGCCAGATGCGCATGGCGTAGATCTTGCCGCCGCCGACCCGTACGCGGGCGACGCCGTCCAACACAGACAGACGATCCACCAGATAGCGATTGGCGTAGTCGGTCAGCTCCGGCACGGTCATGTTGGTGGCGGACAGGTTCAACCACAGAATGACGTCGTCGCTGCTGTCCTCTTTGGCGATATCCGGCGGCTCCGCTTCCGCCGGCAGGTTGTCGGCGATACGGGAGACGCGGTCGCGAATGTCGTTGGTGGCGGCGTCGATATCGCGGCCGATGTCGAACTCTATGGTGATGCGGGAGCGTCCGTTGCTGGACTGGGAAGAAATCGACACGATGCCCTGCACCCCGGAAATGCGTTCTTCGATCACCTCGGTGATACGCGTTTCCACCACATTGGCGGCGGCGCCGGGATAGTCGGTGGTGACACTGACCACGGGAGGATCAATGGCGGGATATTCCCTTAACGGCAAGCGCTCAAAGCAGAGATAACCGAAGGCGATGAGCAACAGTCCGATCACCGAAGCGAACACCGGGCGTTTGACGGAGAGGTCTGAGAGCATCATTCCGTTTGTTCCGCCTGCTTCTCGCCTTGTAACAGCTTGGCGACGTTGAGGGCGCCGTCATCCACAGCGATGACTTTTACCGTGGAGCCGTCGGAGATTTTAACCAGACCATGACTGATAACCAAGTCGCCTTCCTCTAGGCCCTTCAGAATCTCCACCTTACCGGCTTTGCGGGAGCCGATTTCCACCTGTCTGCGTTGCGCTCTGGCCGGTTCGCCTTCCGCCACCACAAAAACGTAGTGAGCGGTTCCCACTGTTGAGATGGCGCTTTCTGGAATCACCAGGGTGGTGCGTGGGCGTGACTGCAGGTCCAGCTGCAGCAACATGCCGGTCAGTAGCATGCGTCCCGGGTTATCGAAGGCGGCCCGCGCCTGCACGGTGCGTGTGACCGGGTCGACCCGCGGAGAAATGCTCTTAAGTTCGCCTGTGAATGTCTGGCCGGGGTAAGCACTGGTTTCAGCTTCCACTTTTAACCCCGGCTTCAGGTTGGCGAGGAAAACCGAAGGGATAGCGAAGTCCACTTTGACGACGCTGAGATCATCCAGCGTGGTCAGCACGTCGCTGGGTTCCACCAGCGCGCCCACACTGATATGGCGCAAGCCGAGTACGCCGTTGAACGGCGCGGTGATCTGATGGGCTGCGATGCGGGTGCGAATGGCCTCGATTTCCGCCTGACTTTGATCCACGCGGGCGCGGGCCGCATCCAGATCCGCCTCGCTGCCGACGCGGCGGTTGTAAAGCTCCTGGGCTCGGCGATAAGCGCTCTCCCGCTCAGCCTGTACCGCCAGGGTGGAGCGCAGATTGGCCTGTTCTTCTTCATCATCCAGCTTGATCAGCAGGTCGCCGCGCTTGACGCTGGCCCCGTCTTCAAAATGAATGCTGATCACTTTCTCGGTGATTTTTGGCGTGATATTGACCGACTCATTAGCGTTGACTGTGCCCAACGCTTCGATTTTGTCGTAATAGGGAGTGGATTGCGCGGATGCGGCGATGACTGAGGTGGGCGGTCTACCGGCGGCGTGCAGCAGTCCTGTGAGACTGATACCAATCAGGGCCGCGGCAAGCGCCCCGTTCAGCATTCGTGAAGACATGTCCTGAGTCCTTAGCCTGAAACGTGAATACAAGCGCATCGTGCGCGCCGGCGGATACGGGGCGGCCTGGCGTTGTGCTCGCTTCGGACGCTGGCGGCGGCGCCAACATGGGCGTCATGGTTATACGAGAAAGATTATCACTTTGATCTGGGCGCTTCAGTAGAATTCTGTGCGTCTGAATTCTTCGTAATCTTTCCTTGCAGGCGGCGCGCTTTCTGGCTTTTACACACATCGGAAGCCGCTTTGTCTACGTATAAAGCCAATTGTGGACGGCGTATGAAGCAGGCGCCGCAGCCAGCGGGCGACGTCGGATGCTACAATGCCAATTATGAATCCGCAGCGCCAAGGCGCCATTACGGAGGTCTCTGCATGAATGCCGGCGACAATAGCTTCAAAACTCCATCCATCGTTCGCCGAGGCGACGGAGAGGTGCGGCTGGTCGGGTTTGAGCTGGAGTTCACCGGGCTGACACTGGAGCAAACCGTGGCCGCGCTGCAAACTGCGTTGGGCGCGCAGGTCATCTCCGGTTCAGCGGCGGAAAAAAAGCTTCATGTCGACTCGTTGGGGAAGTTCAGTGTTGAAGTGGATTGGGATTACTTCAAACGTCAGGCCGCCCAGCAACAAGGAGAGGAAGAAGACGAGTGGGTGCAACTGCTGGGTCAGGCGGCGAAGCTGCTGG
This sequence comes from Hahella sp. KA22, assembly GCF_004135205.1. Taxonomy (NCBI): domain Bacteria; kingdom Pseudomonadati; phylum Pseudomonadota; class Gammaproteobacteria; order Oceanospirillales; family Hahellaceae; genus Hahella; species Hahella sp. KA22. The sequence goes on from NZ_CP035490.1 coordinate 3,624,741, forward strand.
TTCCGATGGAAGTAGTGTGCCCACCCTTGCCGATCACCAGCCTCACTGCGCTGGACCCTATGGTCGTCGCCCTGAGAGACGCCGGCGCCCAAGGCACGGAAGACTCGCCCATCGCCGCCTACGGCGTGCACATCAACCCGGAGATTCCCTCCCTCGATGCCGCGGCCATCGCCGCCTACCTGAAGGCGTTCAGCCTGCTGCAATGGTGGCTGGTGGAGCGTCTGCAAGTGGATATGACCCGACGCATCAGCCCTTATATCGATCTTTACCCTGAGTCATACGTGCGCCAACTTTTGTCGGACCCGGCGCCGAACCTGGATCGGCTGTTTATTGACTACCTCGCCTATAATCCTACCCGTAACCGTGCGTTGGACATGCTGCCGCTGCTAATGGAAATAGATGGCGAGCGGGTACGGCGCGCTGTGGACGATGAGCGTATTCAGGCGCGTCCAACCTTTCACTATCGCCTGCCGAACTCATTGATCGACCGCCCTGACTGGAGCTTGGCGGTTCCCTGGAACAGTTGGTGGGTGGTGGAGGAGCTGGCCTGTCGTCCTGATGATATTGAACGACTTAGCGCTGCTTATCTGGACGCGTGGCGCCCGCTATTGGGCGTCAGTCGCCATGATTGGATAGAGACCATGGAACAATGGATACAAGACTCCGGGTTGGCGTAACCGGCAGCGGCCGCAAGTGGTCGCCATCCTGGTGGTGCGCGCAGTTAGCGCTGCGCATGGCGGGCGCGCATCCGGAGCGCATCAGTGTGCGTCATGCCCCCAGTGGCATTCCCTTGGACGCCCTGATTATTGGAGGCGGCGACGATATCAGCCCGGAACACTACAACGGCGATATCAATGAGAAAGTCAAAATAGACCCGGATCGTGACGCTCTGGAAATCGCCTGGATTCACAAAGCCCTGGAGCACAACATCCCGCTGTTGGGCATCTGTCGCGGCGCGCAACTGATCAACTGCGTGCTGGGCGGGGCGCTGCATCAGGACATTCGTCATATGCGCAAGCTCACCTATAACCGGCCGGGATTGCTGCCCACCAAACAGGTTCAGCTGGAAAAGGACTCTCGGATGTCCGCCATCTGCGGCTCCAGAAAACTGCGTGTCAATAGCTTGCATCACCAGGCGATCAAGGTGCCCGGCGCTGGCCTGAAAGTAGTGGGGCGCGATCTGGACTTTATCGTGCAGGCGGTGGAATGCGTCAGCGGCCGCAAGATCATCGGCGTGCAGTGGCACCCGGAATATCTGTTTTATCTGCCGTCGCAGTTCGCGTTGTTTCGCTGGCTATTGCAGGAGCAACCGCACCGGAAGCATGCTCACGCGTCTTCCGGCAGGGGCTGAGTGGCGTTGTCGCCGAGGAACTTGTTCAGGAACTGGCGGGTGCGCGCTTCTTTAGGGTTGCTGAACAACGTCTTGGCGTCTCCTTGCTCCACGATGACGCCGCCGTCGATGAATATGGCGCGATTGGCCACGTCCCGGGCGAAACTCATTTCATGAGTGACGATCACCATGGTGCGCTTTTCCTCCGCCAGGCTGCGAATCGTCGCCAGCACTTCGCCCACCAGCTCGGGATCAAGGGCGGAGGTCGGTTCGTCGAACAGAATCACGTCCGGCTCCATGGCGAGGGCGCGGGCGATGGCTACCCGTTGTTGCTGTCCGCCGGAAAGGCGTTTGGGATAAGAATCCTCTTTACCCGTAAGACCGACACGGGCCAGCAGGCTGCGGCCTTTGGCGGCGGCCTGTTCGCGAGACTCCTTTTTCACCACCACGGGGCCTTCCATCACGTTTTCCAGCGCCGTGCGGTGAGGAAACAGATTGAAGTTCTGAAAGACGAAACCGACATGCTGGCGCAGCTTGCGTATCAGACCTTGCTGCGGACCCAGAGGGCGATCGGCGTCGATCTCGAAATCACCGACGCGGATGTGGCCGCCGCTGGGCTCTTCCAGCAGATTCATACAGCGCAGCAGCGTGGTTTTACCTGAGCCGCTGGGACCGATAATAGCGACCACTTCACCGGGCTGAATCTCCAGGTCAATGCCTTTCAGCACGGCTTGTCCTTTGAATTGCTTGGTCAGATTGCGCAGGGTGATCATATCAATCAGGCGTCCTTTTCATGCAGATTGACCCGGGCTTCCAGGCGGTTCTGCAAGTGTGCGAGAAGGCTGGCGAGCACCCAGTAAATCAGCGCTGCGGCCAGGTACATGGTGAATATTTCGAAGGTGCGGGCCGTGATCAGTTGCGCCTGCCGGAACAGCTCGGGCACCTGGATCGTCGCCGCCAGAGCGGTGTCTTTCACCAATGAGATAAAACTATTGCCCAAAGGGGGCAGGGCGGTGCGCGCAGCTTGCGGGAGTATGGTGCGATACAGCGTCTGCGTGCGGGTCATGCCGATACTGGCGGCGGCCTCCCATTGTCCCCGATCGATGGAGGCGATGGCGGCGCGTAGGATTTCCGCCGCGTAGGCGGCCATGTTCAGAGAGAAACCGATCAGCGCGGCGGTCAGCGGTTCAAGACGGACGCCCAGCTGCGGCAACCCGTAGTAAATCATGAACAGTTGCACCAGTAGCGGGGTGCCGCGGAAGAAAGAAATATAGATCCGGGCGGTCCAGTCCAGGGCGCGGAAACTGGACAGCCGCATCATCGCCAGCGTGAAACCCAGTATCAGGCCGAAAAACATACCGCCGAGACTGAGCCCGACGGTGTATCCGGCGCCTTTCAGCAGGAATGGGGCGGAGTCCGCAATCAGCTTGAGGCTGCTTTCGATCATTGCGTTACGTCAGCCTTGAACCATTTCTCCGACAGTTTTTGCAGCGTGCCGTCTTCGCGCATTTTAGCGATGGCTTTGTCGATGGCCGCCAGCAGTTCGGGGTTGCCTTTACGCAGCGCCACGCCCGCTTCCTGACGGGAGAAGGGCGCCCCGGACAGAGTCAGCGCGTCGCCGGTTTTGTTCAGCAGTTCGAAGGCGGCGAAGCGGTCGATCAGAATGGCGTCGATGCGGCCGAAGCGCAGATCCTGGTATTTGGTGGGGTCGTCGTCGTAGGTTTTTACTTCCGCCTGCGGCGCGTTTTCACGCAACCAGGATTCATAGTTGGTGCCCAGACCAACACCCACTTTCATTCCAGCCAAGTCGGAAGGTCCGTTGATTTCGCTCTCCAGATCCTTGCGGGTCAGCGCCTGAATGCCGGAAACCGTGTACGGGGCGGAGAAGTCATATTTCTGTTTGCGCGCATCGGAAATGGTCACCTGATTGATCACCACGTCCAGACGTTCGGATTCCAGCGCCGCGAGCAGACCGTCCCACTTGGTGGTCTGATATTCCGCTTTCACGCCCAGCTGATCCGCCAGCGCTTTGGCGAACTCCACCTCGAAGCCAGTAAGCTGGCCGTTTTCATCCTGATAGTTAAACGGAGGGTAAGTGCCTTCCAGGCCCACCTGGATGGAGCCCCTTTTTTGAATGCTTTGCAGCAGGTCTTCTGCGGCGAAGCTGGGGGTGACTAACGCGGAGACAAGGGCCAGACCCAGGCCGCCAAGTACAAGAGTGCGACGTAAGCGATTGAATTTCATAAAAGCCTCCCATGGCCTGTGATAAAGATCGGGCAATTCTAGGTGTCTTCTTATATGCAATAAAATAATTAAAAATTATGTACTAATTCGTTTTATGAATATTGCTTCTGAACTTTCGTGACAATGTCACATTTTTGCGTCCAAAAAGTTAACTGCCCCCTGATCCGCCCCTTCGTAAACTGAACCCATCCTGATAACAGGCAACGACAAAACCAGCGTCGTTGCAGCAAGGTTTCCAACAGGCTGCGCCCTCAGATCAGCGCGGAGCCCATGGATCATAAATGCAGGAGGCAGCTATGAAAACCATTCATTTTTCCATCGCTATCGTTTTAGGCGCGGCGATCAGCGTCGCCGCCATTTATTTATTCGGGGGGAGTGCGGAGCCGGTTAAACCGAGCGTTGAAGTCGCTTCCGTGGCGCCTGTTAAAGCGACTGCCTCTGATCGCAATACGCCAGCCTACGCAGAGGAAGAGATCACTACGCTTGCGACGGAAGCTACGCCTGCGGACGGAACCATCACCGTCGCCGCCAACGGATTGGTGACGGTCAATGTGAATGCTTATCCCCTGTCGTTACTGACTAACAAATTGGAAGCGCTGACCGGGGTGCGTTTTTATCTGGATGACCGTCTACGGGACACCAAGCTGTCCTTGCTGGTGCTCAACGCGTCCATTCCCGACGCCATGAAGCGCCTCTCCCACACTTATAACCATGCGGACCTGTATCACGGCGAGTCTCTGGCGGCGATCAGTCTGTATCCAAAAGAGCAGATTGAGCTGACAGAATCCTTGTTGTTTCTCAACGCCAGTTTGTATGCGTCCGCGCCGGTCGAGTCGGTGGACGACAATCCTGTGACTCAGTATCGCACCAGTCTCATGGGCGCTGAGCCGGATCAGGCGGCAACCCTGTTCGAACAAGGGGTGCAGTCCTCAGATGCAGATACCCGTGCTATGGCGTTGAGCGCTTACGCGGAACGGGGCGAAGCCGCGCCGTTTGAGCAATTGAGCCGCTTGGCGCGGCAGGATCCTTCTCCGTTGGTGCGCGCCATCGCCTTCAACCAGTTGATGGGGCAGGAAAGTATTGACGTCTCCGTCAGACGCGATCTGGCGTTGGCGATGCAAAGCGACAGCGATCCCTTCGTCAAAGAGCAGGCGACGGCCATTCTCACCGCTCTTTCCGCAACCAGTAGCGTGGCGGCCCTGACCGACAACGAACAACAGGCGCAGACGCCTTAAGCCTTTCACATTTTTCCAGAACTCACAGAGCACACATTCCCTCGTCGTCGCCGTAGCTGTTTAGACGATGAGTGGGCGGTGCGCGCCTCAATACGAGCAAACAAGAGGGCATTACTATGAAAACCAAACAAAGACTCATCTCCTTGACCGCTGGCGCGCTGTTAGGCGCAGCCTCTGCTTTCAGTTTCGCGGATGTGGAATCCAGCGTGTATTACCTTAGCCCGGTCATCTATTCAGACGGTGCGGCGCATGCGCTGCCGATCACCTCCAGTGGCGGCACCATCGCCTATGTCTACGCCAGCAACGTGGACACCCGGGCGGTGTTCTTCAATGCAGAATGCGCTGTGCAGTCTGCTGACAATTTCACCTGGTTCGATATTAATCTGGAGGTGACTTATCCCAACGGAACGGTCTCCATCATTGCGCCATCGAGCAGCGACAATGCATTCTGCACCGGCCATGGGAATAACATTCTGGGAACCTGGAGCAGCAATGAAACCCATGGAACCTTCTACGCCTCGCAAACCGGCTGGTATCGCATTCGCGTGATCGGCCAGTTGATGGGCTACACCAGTGGCGAACGGGTGCGCATGGATGACATGTCCCTGATCGTAATGGATTAAAGGCGGATTAGGAGAGCGCCAACGCGTATCTCAATCATGTGGAGGCCGGCGTCAGTCGGCCTCTTTTTGCGCAAAGCGCCCCGTCAGCTTCCCGGCGCTGGTCAAAATTGCGCTTTGGATAATGACGCCCCACGCCTGGTTTCTCAGTCACTCCGGCCCCGTAAAGGGGAAAATCTGGAATTTAGTGCTATATCTTATAGTTAGTCGCGATGCGGCTTTCGCATCCTGAATCGACCCAAAATTTCCAGTAACCGAGGCGCATATTCGGGGAGACGTCATGTCCATTCGTTACAGATACACCTTGTTTTTAATCGTGTTTCTGGCCATTGTCGGCGTATTTACGGCATTAGGAATACAGCAGTGGGTGGCGCCCACCCTGGTTCAGGGAGAACAGAGAAACATCAACAGCGTGCTGCATGCGCTAGTGCACGAGATTCTGTCGGAGCTGTCCGAAGTGCAGGCGCAGCAGCGGGTGATCACCCAGACCGTGCCTTTGCTGGAGAGCGATCAGATCGACAAGCAACTGGGCGCGATGATTGATCAGTACGGCAAGAAGCAGGTGTTCGGCGGCGGGGTCTGGCCATTGCCGCGCAAGCGGGACAGCAATGTCGTCAAAAACAGCACCTTTATTCATCGTGACGGCAGCGGCAAGTTGGTCACCAACACCTACTGGAACACCCCGGAATCGCAAAACTATTACGAGCAGAGCTGGTATAAAGACGGCTTGAACGCCCCCGCCGGGCAGTGCGCCTGGGCGCCGGCCTATCGGGACTCCGCCAGTCCGGAGGCGCGCACCAATTGCTCCATGGGCATTCGCGTCAACGGCGAAGCTTATGGCGTTTCCACTATCGATGTGACCCTGGGGTTCTTTAACGGTCTGGCGGCGGAGAAGGAAAAGGAACTGAATGGGCAACTGCTGATCTTTGAGCGGGACGGCAAGATTCTCAACAACAGCAGCGGATTGCAGGGCGACGCGATTCTGAAGAACGTCAGCGATCTGGCGTCACAGTCTCCTTTTCTGGCGGAGGTCAAAGACTATCTGGGCTCCGCGTCCAATCAAGAAACTTATTCCAGCGAATATGAAAACGGCAAAGACGGCGAAGATTATTCCTTTTTCGTCCGCGACGTGCCCGGTACGCCCTGGTTGTTGGCGGTCAGTATTAAAACGTCGTTGCTGAGCGCGGCGACGGATTCGGTGATGTCTACTCTGGCGGCGATCCAGACCCCCATTGCGCTGGCGATTGTTTTCTTCGGCTTCATGGCCTTCACGCAACTAAGCAAACGCCTGGGCGTGCTGCGCGCCAATATCGATATTCTCAGCACCGGCGAAGCGGATCTGACCAAGCGTATTCAAATCAGCAGTCGCGACGAAGTGGGCAGCGTGGCGGAATCGGTGAACAAGTTCATTAAGTTTCTGGCGAATATGATCGGCGAGTTGTCGGTCTCCAGTAAACAGATCTCCGACATCGTGTCGGAAGTGGAAAAGCAGAGTAGAGAAAACTATCGCATGATGAACAATCATGCGGGTGAAACCGAGCAGGTGGTCACCGCCGTCACTGAAATGGCCGCCACCGCGGAATCCGTCGCCAAGAACGCGACGGAAACCTCTACTTTCACAGAGGATGCGAGTCGCTCCGCGCAGAAATCCAAAGAGACAGTGTCCCGGGCGCGGGAGAGTGTAGTGGATTTGAGTCGCCGTGTTACGGAGGCGGTGGAGAACGTCAATACCATGCGTCAGGAGGCGCAGTTGATCAGCAATGTTATCAATGTGATTCGCGGCATCGCTGAACAAACCAATCTGCTGGCCCTCAACGCCGCAATTGAAGCCGCCAGAGCGGGAGATCAGGGTCGGGGCTTCGCCGTGGTGGCGGACGAGGTGCGCGCACTGGCCGCCCGCACTCAGAACAGCACGGAAGAAATCGATGGCATGTTGAATCGTCTGGAGAGCGGCGTGTCCGTGGTGGTGAACGCCATGTCCGGCATGAAGGACAGCAGTGAAGTGGTGGTGAAAGACAACGAAGAACTCACCCAGGGCCTGGACAAAGTGCTCAGTTCTTTTGATGAGATCAACGACCTCAACACCCATATCGCCACCGCCGCCGAGGAGCAGAGTCAGGTCAGCGATAAGATCAGCGAGAACATGTCGGAAATCTCCATGATCATCAGTGAACTGACCAAACTGGCGCAGGACTCGGAAGCGTCCATGAATCAACTGTCCAGCGCCAACGAAGGATTGAACGGGCTGGTGTCGCGCTTCAAGTTATAACGCAGCCCTTCTTTCGCACCCCAGTCGCCGCCGGAAAGCGCCACCGGCGGCTTGACGCCTGCGGGAAAAATAGGCTAACTTCTCCCGCCTGACGCAAAGCGTCTGTTTTCAATCAGAATTTTTTATTTCATCCCAGCTTAAAAAGCGGCGGGATGGAATTGTTTACCTGCCTTTCAAGAGGTGTATATGTTGGAGATAGCAGTAATCCGATAACCCAACCCCTGTTTTGTCAGGAGTTTCGGTTATCGATACGCGCATTTTCGTGGCGAGCATGAACGCATGCTTGCCGTGTCGCATATTTGATTACTGCTACAGGTTCCAACATGAACATTTCCAAGCCGGAACAACGGACGTTGCACGTCCTCGCCAAAGGCGGCCGCATCATATTTACACGCAATACCTCAGGTAAGGTGACATTCGTTGAATGCTACACCCGCGAGGGCTATGTGCTTGCCGACTGCACGTTGCCGGTCTTCACTAAACTCAAAAACAAACGCCTTATCCATTCAAAAAGCGGAAAGCCTTATCAAATCAATATGGCCGGGCTGAAAGCCGTCCGTCCGCAATTGGATAACCAGTAAACCCTCATTCCCTGGCGGCTGGCGACAGCCCGCCAGGGCTAGCCTTGTTTGGCAAGCAACAACGAGACAACACATGAACTTCCATATTCGCAATGAACAATCAGACGACTTAGACGCGATCACCCGGGTCACCGAACAAGCGTTCCTGAACGCGCCTCATACCAGTCATACGGAGCAACATATCGTCAATGCGCTCAGGCAGCGTGGCAAGTTGACCATTTCACTGGTGGCGGAAGCGCAGGGCGAACTGATCGGCCACATCGCTATTTCCCCGGTGGCCATCCAGGGCCATCACAGTTCTGGTCAAACCGATGCCGCTAATACCCAAAACTGGTATGGCCTCGGTCCGGTTTCCGTACACCCGGATCGACAAGGACAGGGTGTTGGCTCAGCCCTCATTCGGGAAGCCTTGAACCGCCTGCAGGCGCATAACGCCGCCGGATGCGTGCTTCTTGGCGATCCCGGCTACTACAATTGCTTTGGTTTCAAACCGCATCCTGGTCTGGAGTTACCCGGCGTGCCGCCGGAGTACTTTATGGCGTTGGGATTTGGAGGGGAGATTCCCGTTGGTGTGGTGAAGTATGATGACGCGTTTGAGTTGGATACTAAGGGCAGCGATTGAATAGTGAGATCCAACTCAGGATGCATGGCGGGCGTGACGGTTTCCGATGCGCTCCTACCTTGCGCAACGACGCGGATACTTACGCCTCTAGACATGTCATCAGACGGGCTCACTGCCGACCAGGCGTCGTCCGAGTAGGGCAGATCGTCGCCTTCAGTGGGAGGAAGATCGCTCGGCTTTGACAGGTTCAGGGAAGAAAGTAACTGATGTGTAGAAGTTCAGACCTCGGCCGACGCCTTCGCCGCGAATGCCGTAGTGCAGCCAGTCGACGCCATTGATTTCTTCTCTGTAGTAGACTTCCGGCAGATGGGTGACTAACACCAGTTTCCCGAGTGGAATGTACCCTTGGGCGCTGACTTCTTCAAGGGGCTCAAATGCGTACCGCGCCTCCCAGTTGGCTCCGGGTTTTCCGTCTTTATTTTTCTCAGTTTCGTAGTAGTCCCATAAATCCTTTTTCAGGTATGTCTCCAGGCTATCGAGGTCTCCCTCGGCAACTGGGGTGTGGGACTCTGCGCGGTTTACGTCAATCGTGAGGCTCATGTCACCGAGCTTACCGGAATAGCCTTGTATAAATAGGCCTCTGTACGCCCACCATTCGAAACAGGCATGTACATACTCCCGATTGAACTCTTTCTCTACGCTCGACATAAAAGCGTTCGGAGTGAGAAGAACCTGCGTCAGGTCAGGGTCTTTGTGTTTGGCTAACCTCTGAACATTGCCCGGCAACCTGAAGACCAAGAGATAGTCGCCAATCCGGCATTCCTTCGCGGTCAGTTTTGAAAAATCCGGCCCTTTGCCTGTTAAGATCGACTTGAGTAATTGGTCGATCATTATCAGCTCTTGTAAAGTTCCATCATGGACATGATGCGTCTGGCGTCGTCGAGCAGGCGTTCCGACCGCATTGCGCGATTTCCTATTTCGAGCTGCATCCAAAAACTGATGGTGAGGTAGAAATCCTTGTTTAAGGGATAGGCCCAGTAGTAGGTATGGTGGTGTCCGGCCATGCCTTCCGAGTTGATGTGGTAGGCGAGCCAGTCGGCGCCATTGATGCGTTCTTTGGTGTAGGGATCAGGTAGTATCACCAGAAAGCCGGAAACAGGCGTGTCGCCCATCAGAACTTTGTTGTTTTCGTAGTGCTGTCTGGCTCTCAGGTTTATGCCGCCGTCTGTTTCGTAGTATGTCCAATATTCTTGTTTCAGGTAGGACGCCAGACTATTAAGGTCGCCCTCCGATATAGGGGCGTGAGGCTCTGCGCGATTAACATCCACATGCAAAGACATTCTTCCTAGTTGGCCAAAACTGCCTTGTAGGAAAAACCCGCGATAGGCCCACCACTCAAACCCCATTTGCACAAAGGTGCGGTTGAACTCTTTGTCGCACTCATATGTCGCGAAGAGGTCATTATTTAGATTCAAGTGCGAAGGATTGGGCTTCTTAGGTATGCCAATATCAATGCTGTTCCCTGGCAGTTGATACTTCAGCCGGTAGTCGCCTATGTTGCATTCTTTTGTATTAAGCCTTGAAAAAGCAGGGCCTTTGCCCGTTAATAGTCGCTTCGGTAATTGCATGATCATCGTAAGCCCAATAATTTCTTAAATATCAGGCCTTTCGAAGCGCGACCATCGACATAATACGCTTGGCGTCTTCGTACATGCGTTGGTATCTCAGCTCTTTGTCGCCCACTTCGGAGGTCAAATGAAAATTGAACGTCAGGTAGTAACCAGCGCCCAATGGGTAAGCCCAGTAGTAGTTCAGACCTCGGCCGACGCCTTCGCCGCGAATACCGTAGTGCAGCCAGTCGACGCCATTGATTTCTTCTCTGTAGTAGACTTCCGGCAGATGGGTGACTAACACCAGTTTCCCGAGTGGAATGTACCCTTGGGCGCTGACTTCTTCAGGGTGCTCAAATGCGTACCGCGCTTCCCAGTTGGCTCCGGGTTTTCCGTCTTTATTTTTCTCGGTTTCGTAGTAGTCCCATAGATCCTTTCTCAAGTATGTCTCCAGGCTATTGAGGTCACCCTCGGCAATTGGGGTGTGGGACTCTGCTCGGTTTACGTCAATCGTGAGGTTCATGTCACCGAGCTTACCGGAATGGCCTTGTATGAATAGGCCTCTGTACGCCCACCATTCGAAACAGGCATGTACATACTCCCGATTGAACTCTTTCTCTACGCTCGCCATGAAAACGTTCGGAGTGAGAAGAACCTGAGTCAGGTCGGGGTCTTTGTGTTTGGCTAACCTCTGAACATTTCCCGGCAACCTGAAGACCAAGAGATAGTCGTCAATACGGCATTCCTTCGCGGTCAGTTTTGAAAAATCCGGCCCTTTGCCTGTTAAGATCGACCTGAGTAGTTGATTGATCATAATAGGCCTAATTCTTTCATTGTATGTTTCGCCAGCCTTTCCGCTTTTCTTTGATAGCCGTTCATTTGCAAATGCCTGATGGCGCATTCGGCGCTGAGGAAGGGTAACGTATGGGGGCTGGCTTGCACAGGACGCTTATCGCGGAATACCAGAAACATGCTGTTCATGCTGCGCAAGAAAGAACCGGGGGATAGGTCGTTGAAACCAGCCAGGTTTGGCACGAGGTCGTTTGGGTGATCTCGCTTGATTTCATCAATGGTTATACCTGCCTGCTTGAAGGCTTTCTCTGCGCGAGTCTTCTCGTTACCTCCCGCATGAATAGAGACTCGTTGTCCTTCCAGGCGAACGCCTCTTTGGTTCACCAGCTCTACGGCCCGCGTCAGAATAATTCCGCCCTGACTATGCGCCGTCCATTTGCGGTGCAAGCCTTTTTGCTGATTTTCGATCAACATAACCGCTAGAAATTTCGCTAGCTTGGTAGTGGATATTTTATCTGCGATGCATTCGAAAAAGTCGATTTTTCCACGAGTCGGGTTGTAGATGAGCGTATAGGCTTTGGCGCAGTCGTCCCAGTAGGCGGCATCCGTGTGGACTCCCATTAGCCAGGAGGCTTTTTTCAAATCATTCGACATACCCATTGATTGCAACATGTTCTGTTCTTATCTTAGGGACGGGTTGTGGTTTTCCCCAGGCCAACTCAAGTCTGGGAATTTCCCTTTCAGTTATTTCTTCTCGCCACCGAGTATCAGACTCCCGCCTAACCTCAAACAACCCCATCTGCTGTCTGTTTACTGGCGTTTCAACCTGTGTAATTTCCCGCTCCAGTTTCATCCGATTAATAACAATCATCTCGGGATTTACGCTGTACATAAAACTGATTCCGCCTGAGCAGATTTTATGGCGCATGAACATGGGCGCTTTTTGAAAGCCTCTGCTGTTCCAGCCATAACCGCCGTCGCTGGTTAGTTTGAGGGCTTCTTTGTAGACCTGAGTCTTCTCGTACAGATTGAGGCTGTGCATGAAGGTGTCTGCTTCCTGGGTAATCATCAACTTTTTGCCAGCGGTGGTTTTTCGAGAGTTCCACGCTGGGAGCGGGTTCTCCATTGGCTTAAGTTGATGCTGAGGAGGAAGGTGGCTGCTTTGCATTTTGCTTTCCTTAGTGTGCAAGAAAAGCAATGATTCTAGTGATTTGTTTGCGCAAAACAATTTAACTTTTGTTCGAGGCTGTTTGGTCTAAAAGCTGGCTTGTATAGTGGTGGGAAGAGCCTGAATTATCAGGGAAGTAGGAGATTAACTGTGTCTACCTGCAGTGAACTGAAACAGTAATAAATTTTATGTTTTGACAATGAAACTTGTTTATTGCGGGCTGAAATGTCGGGCGAAGCCTTCAATTAGCCACAAAGCGGCATGGTTTGGACTGGAGAGGTGTAATTCGCAGAGCAGGGGGATTTGGTCGAGTGCATCGAATCGCACTTATAACGACAGGGTTAAGCTGGGGTTGCTGTAGGCGCTAAGCCAATCAAAATTAACGCTAATTTCACGCAAAAACTATTAAGGGTTTTGTTTCATCTGGGCGCTAACTTAAACGGAAAATAAAACGCCAGCGAGTGATGCGGAAGGCTAGCCGCTTTGTCCTCGAACTGGTATGAATCAAAAAGTCTGGAATCAGGACTCAGCAGGGATCAGGGATAAATTTATGGCATTAATACATGTGCAAAATGCGATTAACATCGCTGAGCAATGGCATCAACAGAACCGGCGGATTACATGGTCTCCGTTAGTTATGCCGCCGCAAGTAATGGGGCGTCGCTGGCGTTATACCAGCTCCATGGAGCGTTGGGCGAGAGGGCTGGATGTTAATGTTCCCAATCCGCTGACAATGGGTCCAAACCAGATAGAAATATGCTGTTTTGAAATGCTGTTCCTGGCCGCCGCCGCAGCCCAGGCGCCGAGACAGTTTTTCTCGAATCGTTATAACCGGGCGCATACCGCCAGAGTGATCAACGGACGCAACTGGGGCGTGCAGATAATGCGTAATATGTTTCACAACGAGACGTTTTATCCCTGGCCAGCGCCATTTCCCGCGTCACTGAACCGAGGCGACGTGGTCGTTTTCTCCTACCGCAATCAACCTCTCTACAACGGCCACTACCAACTGGGACACGCTGTCCTGCTCACCGGACAAAGAGACGCTTTTGGCCGACACATCGCAATGAGCTTTTGCGGAACCAATACGCAGCCAGTCACCCGAGTGGAAAAAGTGACCGTTGAAGAACAGATTCTTAACGGCGGCAACCTGGCCAGGGCGTTTTATGGCCGGCCGGCCTGGTTGGGAGCGTAGGGCGTATTTAAAAGGCGAGGGGAGAAGTTTCTAACTCTCCCTGATGACCCAATCAATGGTGGTTGTACTTGGTTTCGATCTGCCTGCCGCCTGTTCGGACAGCGCCATTGTCATATATTGCGATCCTGGATTTTCATCCAATGCGGCGTTCACTCGATAACCGCAGGCTTCATACACCCGGATCGCATTTTGATTGGATTTATATACTTCAAGCAGCAGCGTTTTTACGGGCATTGCGCGACAAAGGTTTTTGATAGCCGCCAGCATTTTTCCGCCAATGCCGGCGTTCTGATTCGCCGGCTTCACATACATTTGAATAATCTCCCCAGCGTCAGGCGCGACTTGAGTTTTGAACGTCACGCCACAGATGCCCACCAGATCGCAATTTAGAAACGCCCCAACCATCATGGCTTTGTCGGAGCGCTCTTCAATGCGCATCTCGAAATAGAGTTTTTCCAGTTTCACTTGTTGCTCATAACCCGAACCAAAGTGCTCAGGGAAAGTCTTTAACGCCTCTAATCTGATTGCTCGGTAGGCCTTTGCATCCCTGGGTTCCAATACTCTGACTTCGTACAAGGTTGACTCCTTTTAAACATGCGCCTGTTTGTGTTGGGGCTATATTTGACCATACAGAAATCTGGGTGTTGTAACCAACGTTCAAATAGATCTGTGGATGGTAGCTGAAGGCTCGAATTGTGGACTGCTTAGTTGTTAAGATTCAGCCAAATTTCGCGAGTTTTTAAGCGGATAGTTATTGTACTTTTACTCGTGCGGACGGTAAAAAAATGAGTAAGTCAGAGAAAGTGTATGTAGGGCTTGATTGGTATGACGGTCCGAGAGTTGGCGTAGCTGATGTCAATGGCGTCCCTCATCGATTTGTCGCAGACTTTGATGACAGTAAAGGTTACCTTGATTCGTTCAAACTGTTCCCTATATCAAAATCTGACTTGGACCTGGAAATCGAGCAATGGACGATATATGTGCATTGGAACAGATTTTGTAGGAGTGGCGCACATGTAACACCTCACCCAGGTGGTGGCGGTGTAAATCCCAGGTGGGATGAACTGGATTCACTACTGCGGCAAAGCCGGGAGGTTCCTGAGGTCTGCCTATCAGCGCACGCTACTTTTGAAGTCATTGAGGGTCGTGAAAGTCGTTATGAGGAGAGTGGGCCTAATTATCGGGTTACGTGGCATTTTATTGGGTAGGGCGCGGCGGGTGAGCGATTTGCAAGCATGAAAACACTAACCGTATCGCTCACCATCAGCGTTATAGTCGCCTCACTTATGACATACCAAGGACTCTTCCACAACGTCATGGGCGAGTTTTGCCACAACCCTGGGGAAGTCGAATGTGATATCGATTGGGTCATGGTTTTGGGGCTGTGGACGTTTTGGATGTGTATTGTGTCGGGCGGTTTGGGATTATTGGTTTTTGTCTTTAAAACACTCAAACGTACGGGGCAATAAGCTCCCTGTCAGCTTGGCCCAAGATGCTGCAGACCATGAAATGGGGAGTGCTGTCCGCCCGGAAAGTTCCTGTTCGTTTTCTGCGTTATTCCATTCGATTGATAAGCGTTGGCGAGGTCGTACACACATAGGCGGGAAGGCCTGCGCTTCAAAACATGGACTCCTACGCCATTTGGGGGGCGTTTGGGACGTATTCCCACTCTAGACTCGGGGATGCGCCCTAATAACGACGACCAAAAAGGACTGGATTCATGCCAAAGAAGAAATTTCGACTCGCCCTCTTATCGGCTCAGCTGCTGTTCGCTGGCGTCAGCGCCGCCGGCGCGCAGGGCGTTTTCGCCGCCGACTGCCCCGCCAGCTGGGTTGAGGGAGCCCAATATCAGGTTGCGCAGGAAGTGCTGTATCAGGGCGATATCTATCGCGCCTTGGTGACGCACACCGCCTATCCCGGCGCTGGCTGGACGCCGGAGGTGGGGTCTCTGTGGGAGCGAGTCAGGCCCGCTGATTGTGATGGCGGTGATGATAGCGACGGTGGTGATAACGGCGACGGTGACAGCGGAGGTGACGATGGCGATGGAGGAGATCACGGTGGCGGCGAAGGCCCCTATAATGGCGCGCCCATCCCGATACCGGGCGTGCTGGAGGCGGAGCACTATGATTACGGCGCTTTCCAGGACACCACTTCCACCAACGAAGGCGGCGCCTTGCGCGAAGACGCCGTGGATATCGAGCCCAGTACGAGCAATGGCTATAACATCGGCTGGATCGAGCCTGGAGAATGGCTGGAATACAGCGTTAACGTCAGCGAAAGCGGCGTTTACACCATGTCCTCACTGGTCGCGGCGGAAAGTGCGGAAGGCCGTTTCGCGGTAAGCATTGACGGAGCCAGAGCGCTGGAAGTGACGGCGCCAGTGACTGGCGGCTGGCAGAATTGGACCTGGGTGGATGCGGGCCTTGAGTTGAGCGCCGGCGAGCATACGTTGAGAGTCACCATGCTGCAATCCGGCTTCAATCTGAACGCCCTGCAATTCACGCTGGGAGACGGCCCGGGACCAGACCCTGACGTATCCCGCCTGTGGGCCGGCGCCAACCAGTATCAGCTTGCGCACATGTCCGAGACGGACCGCCGCAAACAATTGCAGGCGATGAAGGACAGTGGATTGAAAGTCTTACGCGTTTTTGTCACGCGCAGGGGCGATGCGCCATGGGAGGTCCAACCCAAGGGCTGGACCTATGAAGAGCCATTGGGCGTATACCACGACGATCAGCTGGAGAAAATGGATAAGCTGATGCAAGAGTGCCAGGAGATGGGCATAAAGATGGTGCTGGCGTTGATCAATTTCGCCTACGCCCAAGACTCCAACTCAGTCTATTACAATGCTTTCGGCCCTGTCGGGATGTATCAGCAGGATGCGATAGACGCCTATAAAAAGCGCTTCACTCATTTTCTTAACCATCAAAATCCTTACCTCGGCAATAAGAAATGGAAGGACATTAACGACGTGGTGCTGGCGTGGGAAATCGCCAATGAATCCGGCGTGTCCCTGGCTGATGAGAACTTGTCGAACGATCAGAAATATAACATCCACCGCAACTTCCTGACCCAGATGGCCGCGCACCTGAAAGCGGAAGATCCAGATACCTACGTCTCCCTGGGAATCGCCGGCTACGATAAGTACTACAACAAAGGCAGCGCTGACGACATTAAAACGCTGGGCGACATTCCGGCGGCGGATATCTATACCTTGCACTATTACGGCGGCGATCTGGATCAATGGTTGAACGACGCCCTGCCGTCAGTGCGACAGTGGGGCAAACTGTTGTTCGTGGAGGAGTTCGGCAAGGAGCGCAAGGTGGGGATGGAAGCGATGACGAATGAATACCGCCATGTGGCGGAAACCGCGCGGCGTCGTGGCATCCCCTGGATGTTCTGGCGTATGGGGTTGCGCAAGGATGAGAATACCTGGTCGGTCATGAATGACGATGGCGTCTGGCGCGACGTTGTTGATCCCGAATCCAAACGGATATCGGAGATCGAAACCAGCGACCCCTGGTTGCGTTAATCCCTTCTATCCAGCAGACAAGTCGCCTCAGTCTATTTGTCTGCAAACGACAGGGCCGAGAATAGCTGACTCTGTGTTACTATCCTCTGGCTTTATTGGAGGCGTTGGATGCATAAGTCCGACGCCTCCTGAATTGACCACTATCCGACATATCCCACAAACAAATTTGAGAGCCTGTGAAGACCTATCCGCGCCAACACGCAGCTCTCGTGAGGAGATAACATGCCGAAGGGAATCAAAGTCATATCCATCATCAACACAGTTTTTTTGTTGCTCAATCTGGTGCTGGTCATCATCGTCGCTGATGATTTATCCCGCTATGTACTGATGGCGAATTGCGTAGCCTGGACCCTGTGCGGACCCTTGCTGTGGGTGCGCTCGAAGTATGTCTGGATGCTGGCCAGACCGTTGATATACGGTTGGGCGTTGCTGACCGTATTCGGCATGTTGATGGGAGATTGGGCGTCTTTGATTATCAGTTTGATCACCGGTATTCCGTTTCTGGTCTATATCATTGGCGTGCGCGGATACCTGAATGAGGATCACGTCAGAGCCTACTTTGGCGTACCTCCGGGTGAAGTGAAAACAACTCAGGAAGATGAAACCGCTCCGGCATGAGTAGGTGCTCCGGTTTTATATCATCCGATTCCCTGACCTTCACCCCCGTTCGCCCTGAGCTTGTCGAAGGGCTTTCCAGAGCGCTGGTTTAAACCGCTATTCATCACGTATTTGCCCAGGAAGACCCTTCGACAGGCTCAGGGCGAACGGAGTGGGAATAAGCGGGGGAGGAATAATTGCAGGATAGTTTCGCTCGGCTTGATTGGAAGGAGGTTGAACGGAAGGATTGTATGGCGCAGGGAGCAAAACTGTATGTCCTTAGTATTGATATCAACTTGAATACCATGCGAAAGGAAAACTTGGCCAACTGTTTTCCGGGCGACTCAACTTTCCGGTTTTCATATCACCCCGTTCGCCCTGAGCTTGTCGAAGGGCTTTCCAGAGCGCTGGTTTAAAACCGCTATTCATCACGTATTTGCCCAGGAGGACCCTTCGACAGGCTCAGGGCGAACGGAGTGGGAATAAGTGCGAGGGGAAATACATTCTAATGATCCTTGAGGATCGTGTGATGGCGCTGTGCCCAGGAGGACCCTTCGACAGGCTCAGGGCGAACGGAGGGGGGATAAGCGTGGGAGGGTTGATGTAGGATGGTTTAGCTTGGTCTGATTGGAAGGAAACTGACCGGAAGGATTGGTGGCGCAGGGTGAAAAACTGTGTGTCCTAAGTATTGAGACCACCTTAAATCTCACTCGAAAGGAAAACTTGGCCAACTATTTTCCGTTCAGCTCAACTTTCCAGCTCCCATATTCCCCGTTCGCCCTGAGCTTGTCGAAGGGCTTCCAGAGCGTTAGTTTGAAACCGTCATACACGTCACGACTCTGGGATAGGGGGCTTTTCGTTTTATTTGCCCGGGAGGGCCCTTCGACAGGCTCAGGGCGAACGGAGTGGGGATAAGTGTGGGAGTAGAAGTGAGCGTGGGTGGATGTTTGGGATTATTCAAAAGCCTGTTTGTATTCAAGCACTGGTTTTTTAGTCGCTTCCAGGACTTCTTCTTTGGTGAAGGATATGACGTTGCTGGTGTAGTCTGGAATTATCATGGGGTCGTATCTTAGCTGGAAGTCGATGCGGTCGAATTCGAATGTTTTCAGATACGTGAGACATTCGTGAAAGCTTCTGTAATTAGGAAATACGCCGTCCAGTGTGCCATCAAAGAAATCCACTTCGTCATCGTCTTTCACGATTGTGGCTCGGAATTGATTGAGGAAATCTTCCGTATCTATCGGTTGATCCGACTTAAACGTAATCACCAAATAATCGCCATCAAATAAGTAGGGATCGCCGTTCGCCCACTTTTTAGTTTCTTTGACGTCAATGGGTAACAGCTCGGCGTGGCTGATTGTCAGTTTCTGTGTGGAGCAGCCGAACAGGAAGGTGGCAAGCAGCATCAGCGCAGCCAGTCTTAACTCTTTCTGTATCTTCTTTGACATAACGCGAAGCCCCTGCGACTACAACTTATAAAGCTTCTCATAAAATCCGGTTGTGGTGACGGTTACGGTGACGGGTTGATTGCCGCCGTTGTGCCAGTACCAGCCGTGAACGCCTTCAAAGGGAGCCTGGAAAGCTCCGTTGGCGTTGGTTTTATTTCTGCCTACCCAATAGCTGGTGAATTCGTCGCCGGCATTGGGGCGTTCGCCGTGCATGTCGAAGTTGACGGGGCCTTGCGCTTCCCATTTGAACATGAAGCGGTCGCCTTCCTGCATCTTGGCTTTGATTTCCGCGCCTTCGTTGGGAGCGAGCGTAATGGTGAGCGTGTCGGTGCGCAGCGGCGCGTCGCCTTTCCAGACCGGATTGAGCAGGGAAGCGAGCTGGGCGTCGCTGATCATGGGGTCTTCCGCTGGCTCCGTGGTTTCCTGCGGGGCGATGGCGTTGAGCTGGGTCAGTCCCAGGTAGCCGCCGACGCCGGTGGGATCGATGCCGTATTCCGCTGGCAGCACCGTCGTGACGAGCAGGCCTGCGCCAACTACCATGGCGATAGCGGTTGCTTTAAACAGTGTTTTGCTGGATGGCGATACAGCGTGGTTGCGGTGAGAGTTGTCATGCATGTCGATTATCTCAAGAACTCACGAAAAAACCGGTGAGTTGGTAGCCTATTAACATAAATCCGGCGCTCATCAGGAACACATTGGCGGTGAAGGCCTGCTTAGCGAAAGCGTCGGTTTTGCGCCAGAAACTCATCATAATGAGAATGGCGCTCAGCGCCAGTAACTGACCGATTTCCACGCCTACATTGAAGGCGATGATATTGGGGATCAGTCCGTCCTGGGACAGGGTGAAATCCTGCAGCTTCGTCGCCAGCCCGAAGCCGTGAAAAAAGCCGAAGATAAGCACCGCTGCTTTGGTATTGGGCTGAAAGCCGAACCAGCGAGGGTAAGCGCCAAGATTATCCAGCGCCTTGTAGACGACGGAAAGGCCGATAATGGCGTCGATCAGATAAGGATTAACCTGGGCGCCGCTCAACACCCCGTACAACAAGGTGACGCTGTGGCCGATGGCGAACAACGTGACGTAAACGCCGATGTCTTTCATCCGATACAGGAAAAAAATCACGCCGATAAGAAACAGCAGGTGATCATAGCCCGTCACCATGTGTTTGGCGCCGAGATAGATAAAGGGAATCAGGTGCATGCCTTGCGCCTGCTCGATGAACAGTGCGTCGCCTTCCGCCACGCCGTGCGCGAACACGGGAGACGCAACGATGGCGAGAAACAGCAGGAAGAGAATGAAGGGACCGCGTGCGCTAAGCGTCGTATTTTTATATTGAGCTGAAGAAATCAAAACCACCCGGCATGGCCTCCGAAGTCTGTGTATGAGGTCGCTGTCGTATATGCCGAAAAACTATAGCCCACCTGCAGGGTCGAACCTATCAGCCGAAATGCTGAACTAGTCGCTTTTGTGAAGAGTGCGGCGAAGATTCCGCATCCCGGCGGGCGCTCGCAAGCGTTGAAGTTGGGGGGCGGTTGTTGCGATACTCATCTGCCCCGTCGCATGTCGCAAATATCATGGCCAAGAAACGAAAAACGAAACCTTCCCCCAAAAATCCCCTGGACGCCAGTTGGCTGCTGGCGGAGGCGGATAAGCGCGACAAACTGGAGGCGAGGGCGGCCAGAATAAACGCCAGGAACGCCCGCATCGCCAGTAAAGTCGTGAATGAACTCGTACGGGCGAACGCCGACTGGGAGCAAATTTTCAAAGCGCTGAATCCCCGTAAAGACGAAAAAATGCAAACACTGCTGCTGAAGTTTCGCGGTCCGCACATGTTCGCCCCCCATGTGGCGTTGAACATCCTGCAACACTGCCTCGTATCGAACCCGTCCCTGGACTTGAATGGGCTGGTGAACGCGGCGGTTGATGAGTCAGGTAAAGTGACTAAGTTTAGAAGTTAGTGGGGCGACTCAAATGAAGTTTTCTATCTCGCCCCGTTGGTTGTGAAATTCGCGGAGCTTTTATAATGCTGTTTATGAAAATAGTTGAGAGGCTTGTAGAGTACTATGATCCTATGCTTCAGCATATTATAAGCTTGCTGGAAAAAATTGATTATAGACAGCCTATTGATGGCGACTTTATCGCTATCGGCTATGAGCAGTTTAGATTTCGATACAACTATATGTTTGGCGACTCTGTATGCGACATTGATGACCTAAGTGACATAAACTTGGGAGAGTCAATTGTTAAAGAAATTGAAGTGGAGCTATTGAATAATGGCATATTCGTTAGAGAGTACGAGGACGACGAGGGCGAATGGGAGGTTGACGACTCCGAAGCGTTTCTTGAGTTGATCGTGTTTGCGGCTCTACCATTGGTATTGCTCATGTGTAGACAACGTTTAGCCGAGTCAGGCTTGACTCTAGATGGTATTAATTGGATTGTATTTGACGATGCAGAGGGAATGCCTGGCCAAGCGAATTTGTATATGAAAAGCGATGTGGGCGACACAGATTCTGCTATCGCACTTCAGTGGTTAGCGTCTATTAGTTCAGATGAAAAAATTGCTCGTTTCTTACAAACAATCTACATACTCAGGTTTTCGGGATTCTCAATTAGTAGGAATAAGATAAAACGAAAATCTATTTTAGAGGCGTTTCTCACTACGATTTCTGGAGAGCATGTGGCTCTTACTTCTGAAGATTGGCTGGACTGTGAGCATATTTGGGACGTGGCGCTGAAATGCTTCCCAGAGCTCTGACATTTGCAGTCTCCATAATAACCGCCCTTTTATTAATCCGGCAGACAAATAGCTTCCTTCTATTTGTCTGCAACGACAGGGCCTGCACAGGTCAGGCCCTGTCTCCCGCGGCTTGTCGCCGCGCAGGCGCGTCCATGCGCCTGGTGATTAACATGCCAATATCATTGCCATGTTAATAACTGACGTTACTTCGACTATTCGCCAATAACTCGTCCCGATGCTCGGTCATCCACTGCGCCAGTGAGTCCAGTGTGGGTTTCAGGGTTTTTCCGAGTTCTGTAATCCGGTACTCAACTCTTGGCGGCATTTCCGGGTATTCCTGTCTGGACACGATGCCTAATGATTCGAACGTCCTGAGTTGTTTCGTTAACTCTTTTTGCGTAATGCCGCCAATGCCTCTTTGCAGGGCGCCAAATCGAATAATATCGTCGGTAATAATCAAGCGATATAAGGTCGGTATCGCCCATTTCCCTGAAACGATATTGATGAAATCCGTCATTGGACAACGTGAATCGTCCTGAAGTTTTTTATCCGAATGACTGATTTTCTCTTTAGTATCCATTTGGAACCTACTGTTTTAACGGAAATAGCCTGCCTATACTATAAAACCTCTAATGAATTGCAAGTGAAGGCGAATAGTATGTCGAGAAGACTGGATGGGAAATATGCATTAATTACAGGCGGAACAGCGGGAATTGGATTAGAAGCCGCTAAGCAGTTTCAGTTTGAAGGAGCGACTGTCGCCGTCACTGGGCGTAATGAATCTGGTTTGAAATATGCGCAGGATCAACTGGGAGAGTCGGCGCTGGTTATAAAGAATGATGCTGGCAAAGTAGATCAACAAACTATATTGGCGCAGCAATTATCTGACAAATTTCCGCGCATCGATATTGTATACATCAATGCCGGCGATGTAACCCATAAACCATTGGATAAATGGGACGAAGAGTGTTTTGACAGCGTTATGAATGTTAACTTGAAAGGGCCTTTCTTTTTAATTCAGTCATTGCTCCCTTTATTGTCTGACTCGGCATCCATTATTTTATGCGGCAGCGTTTCAGCACAGGTCGGGTTGGCGCAAAGCAGTGTGTATGCGGCGAGCAAAGCGGGCCTTATCTCTTTATCCAGGACGCTATCCGGGGAGCTGCATCATAAGGGGATTCGCGTTAATACTCTTAGCCCTGGTCCTACTTATACCGACGCTTTTCAGAAGTTTGGTTTATCGGAGGAGAAGCAGCAGGAATTGATAGAGGAGGTTCAGGAGCTAGTTCCCTTAAAACGTATGGGAACACCGTTAGAGCTGGCGAAGGCCGCCGTTTTTCTGGCGTCGGATGAATCAACTTACATGTTGGGAGCGGAGCTGTTGGTGGATGGCGGGGTTGGAAATTTATAACTGGGAGAGATTTTCTAAGAGAGTCCACCTGACGCGCCGGTGATCGTCAGGTGCAGGTGGACGCTATGGCTACCTTATTAAGTTCATGACTGCTTATTTATAAAGTTCATGACTATCTTTTTAAGTTGATGATAAATTCGTCATCATCAAGATGGCCGACGACCAAAGGCTCATCCGCTTTCACCAGGACGGTTGAGTTAAAGCTGTGGCGTTCTTTGGGCGCTTTTTCCTCGCTGATAAACTCGACTTCCACGATGTAATCCGCATCCTGTTTTTGAATATTCCCCGAGAGCTGTACTTTTTCCTTGTCTGTTTCTTTTGTGCTTGCAAAAGCGCTGTTTTCGTTAATAGGCGCGGTAATGGAAGTCTCGCCGAAAGTGAACACCACTTCTGTGGGTTCTTTGGTCTGATTGGACGAGCAACCGATTAAAAGTGAGCACATTGCGAGCATTAATTGGGACTTGATCTTCATTCTGCTATGTCTATGGATATGAATAAAAGAGCGCTAACTATTCGTTGTTTTATTAACGATGTAAAGTTAATGATTCCAATAAACTAGGCTGCATTGGAAAACTTCCTGGCGAGCACGTCTTTTTCTCTCGTATCCTGAGAGTGACTTAACCAAAAAGTAGATGCTGTTTTCAGCATGAAGCGCTCGCATTTTCGCTTAGGATCTGTTTACACTGAATCTTCGTAATCACCCCGTTGAAATTTGAAGAGCGGCAAAACTTATAGAGTTGCAGCCGGGCATGACGGCGCGAGAATGTCTGGGGCGCCGCCCGCCGACGGATCATTGATCCTGGCGCCTCTCCATAACACTCAAACCAATGATTAAAGGCAGGAGCAAACTGTGTACGTAATGCTGCATGAACCGGGTTCGTGGTTTCTTTTTGAGCAGGACAGGAAGTTTTACCTCGACGCCAGATGTTCTCGTTCGTTCGTGGACTTTTCCATTCTCATCGAACTCAACGAGGAGGAGTGCGAGTCTTATCAGGCTGAGGGCAAAGCGTTTATTGATCAATTGGCGACGCGCATCAACGCCTGTCAGAACGAGTTTTTGCCCAGAGACATCACCAATGCGCATCTGGCCGCAGTGAGTCAGGCGGTATCCGAGTGGCGGGAAACCACCGTCAGGCATTAATCGTCGTCAATGACTGTTCTGGCCTGTCTACATCAGCAAGCCTCTATCCCTCGGGCAAGAGTCCCGACAGCAAGGTCGCAATCCCCAGAAATGACATGAAACCGGCGATGTCGGTCACTGTCGTCAGGACGATGGAAGAGGATTGCGCCGGGTCCAGGCCGAGTTTTTTGAGCGCCATGGGCACCAGGGCGCCGGCGCCGCAGGCGATGGTCAGCGATAACACCATCGCGAGGGCGATAATCAGCGCGAGGCCAATGGATCGGCTCCAGATCCAGACGCCGATAGCGCAGGTCACGGCGATAATGACGCCGTTGAGAAAGCCGGCGAAGCTCTCTTTGCGAAACACCTGTCCCATATTACGAATCGTGATTTCCTTGAGAATCAGGCCGCGCATGGTCACCGCCAGGGCTTGAGCGCCGGCGTTGCCGCTTTGGCCCGCCGCCACGGGTAGCAAGATCGCCAGGGCGGTGTACTTGGAAATAATGCCTTCGAAGGCGCCGACCACGCCAGCGGCTACAAACGCCGTCACCAGATTGATCTGCAGCCAGGGCATGCGTTTGCGCACGGCGAACCAACTGCTGGAAAGCGCTTTTTCATCCTTGCTCGCGCCTACCATCGACGCGATATCGGAGGCGAGGTCTTCCTTGGTGCGCTGATAAATATCCGCGCTGCGAATCAGGCCAACCACCTGGTCATGTACGTCCAGCACCGGAAGGCTGTTGGCGCGCATCCCTTCGAACTTTTCGATGACGTCGTCGACCGGGTCCAGCGTACTGAACGAGGCGGTGATGGGACGCACGATTTTCGAGGCTTTGTCTTTCGCGTTGGCGAGAATCAGATCGCTTAGCTCAAAAATTCCGATCACATTGCGCTCGTCGTTGATCAGGAAGAAGGCGTCCATGTATTTGGGGCGTCGGTATTTAATCTGCTGCAGCACCTCTTCCACAGTGAGATCGGCGTGAAACATCTGCACCCGGGCGTCCATCATACGGCCCGCCGTGTTGAGCGGATAAGAGAGCAGTTCGGTCAGCTCTTTTTCCGTCGCTTTTTCCGTCGCGGCGATGCGTCCCAGAATCGCCTCTCTTTGTTCGTCCTCCAGACGGGACAACAGTGCGGCGGTAAGCTGAATATCCAGCTTCAGCAGCAGCTCCATCGCGGCCGCGGGCTCCCAGTTGGCGATCAACTGTTCGCCCAGGCCAGGAGGCATATAGGGAAACAGATTGGCGACGACGGACGCAGGTTGCTGGCTCAGAAGCGCGACCGCCTCCTGATTCGGCATCTTGGCGATTTCTCGTGCGGCTTTGGCGGGAAATCGCAGCAGGTAAGCATCTGTCAGCTGTTGCGCCGTGTCTTTGATGTAGGACGTTGTGTTATCCATAGAGATTCCTTGCCAGAAGTTCAGGCGCTATGCGCCTTGTCGGTGAGCGGGTCATACCAGGGACTCGCGCACCGCCTCCACCATCGCCTGCATGCTTTCGCCATGGGCGCGCAGTAAATCCAACGCCGCCGATCCCGACGGCTTCTGCGGAGCCAGCCAGTCGGAGTGAGTAGACAGCAGCTCACGTAAACGGCTGTGCCATATCACGCCCATGAATTCACTGTGATGAAACACAACTGGCGCGAAGTCCTGTGAGGTCCATAAGGGATGACTGGCGGCGTTGCTCAGAGAAAGACGACTGTTCAGGCTCATCAGCGAGGGTTTGACCAATGCGCCCAAAATCACCTGCCTGGGGGAGCGCAGCAGTTTGATCGCCGGGATGGCGCCAAGGGGCGCCCGCTGCTGATCGAGTACGAAAACGATCCGCTCTTCCTGATACTCGCGCTTTTTCAGACGGGTTAAGGCGTCTTCCACGGTCATGTCGCGGGTGAAAACCGGAACGTCTATTTCTGTCCAGGCGCCGAGCATGCTGTTGCTGTAGGAAAGCAGTTGCTGACACAACGTACGCCGCGCTAACGGCAGCAGATTCAGCACGGTTTCCCGGCGTTTGGGCGGCAGGTGACGCAGAATATTGCAAAGCTGATGCGCGCCCATCTCGGCGGTCCACTGTGTGGCGCTGCTTTCCGGCGCAGCATGAATCACCGTGGCGCAGAAACGCGGAAGCATTTCTTTCAACACGCTGATGGCGACGGGCAGGGGGGCGTTGGCGAGGAACTGCGCCACTTCTCCTGCGTCCCTGTCTTCCAGCAATCGCGCCGCCGCTCTGGGCTCTTGGCGCAGGAAGCTGAACGCAAGCTGGTAGGTCTGATCGGTCATGGTGAAGCTCCGTTTGTGTCAGGTAGCGGCGGCAGACTATTTCTCTTTGGCGTGGTTGGCGGCCCCGGTCCTTATCTGGCTGATGTGCTCCATGAAAAAGGAGCCCGGAATCGTGGTTCTGCCTTGCGGAGTTTCCAGCACGATGACGGAGCTGGTGATGTCGACGACCACGCCATCCACGCCGGCGATGCTGACTTCATCCCCCAGTTGCACCAGCTTGTTCACCTGCTGGGAGCCGATGATATTCGCCACCAGGTATTTGGCGCCGAGGGCGAAGGCCAGTGAGAAGCCTCCCGCGATGACAGCGGAGAGAATGATGGTGAACTGGGTGAAGAACTGGATGTTGATGCCGATCTGTTCGATGCCGATCACCACAGCGATAAAAATCACTGTGAACTGCACGCTGCGACCGATCAGCGCCGACTGTCTGATACCGACGGACTCCGCCGCTGAAGTCATCACCAGATTGATCACTTTGCTGAGCAGATATCCCCCCAGCATGATAAGCATGCCGGCGGCGAAATGAGGCAGATAGAGCAAGAGCTGACTCATCCACTGGGAAACAATGTTCAGCCCCAGACTGTTGGCGCCGGCGGCGATGAAGAACAGCAGCACCAACCAGAAGACCGCTTTGCTGATGACGTTGGTGTAAGACTGCCGCAGCTTGAGGGAGGAGGTGCTGGTGGAGAAGCGAGCGAACAAACGGCCGAGCAGTTTCTCCAGCAAGGTCACGCCGGTGCGCACGGCGCGCGCCAGCGCCAGCGCGATGAAAAAGCCGAAGAAGAACAGCGCAAGCGCGCCCAGAATATTGGGCGTAAAGGCGATCAGTTGCTGTATTGTCTGCTCGTAAGTCTGATGTAAGAGGTCCCGCCAACCTTGAGTTTGTATCGGATCCATGGATGCTCTCTTGGTGATAACGAGGAAATAGACTGACCTCAACGCCGCCTACAGGCGTCTTATCCTTTCCCTTTGTGCTTATTAGGGCCGTTCTGTACGTCCTTCACAATGTAGTCGATGATGGCCCCGGCGATATCCTTGTTGGTCGCGCTTTCAATGCCTTTCAGGCCGGGAGAGGAATTGACCTCAAGCACCAGCGGGCCGTGACTGGAGCGGATAATGTCCACCCCGGCCAGATCCAGCCCCATGACTTGGGCCGCCTGCACCGCAAGACGTCGCTCATCTGGACGTAATTTCACCACCTGGGCGCTGCCGCCGCGATGCAGATTGGAGCGAAATTCTCCGGGCTGAGCGGTTCGCTGCATGGCGGCGACCACTTTTTCGCCGATGACAAAGCAGCGGATGTCGCTGCCGCCGGCTTCTTTTATAAACTCCTGCACCAGGAAGTCGGCTTTCAGGCCCCGAAAGGCGTTGATCAAGGTCTCTGCGGCTTTATCCGTTTCCGCCAGCACGACGCCGTTGCCGTGGGTGCTGGACATGACTTTCACGATCAAAGGCGCCCCATTGACCGATTCAATCAGGTCATTGGTGGCGTCCGCCGAATGTGCATAACTGGTGACCGGCTGGCCGACGCCTTTACGCGCCAGAAGCTGGTGAGCGCGCAGCTTGTCCCGCGAGCGCGTGATGGCGATGGACTCATTGATAGAGTAAACCCCGGCGACTTCGAACTGGCGCAGCACAGCGCACCCGTAGGTGGTTACGCTGGCGCCGATGCGCGGAATCACCGCGTCGAATTGCAGCTCTTCGGTAGCGCCAGCGCTGCGATAACAGACTGAAGGCGCGTTGGTGGTGATGTTCATGTAGCACTTCAGCACATCCACCACCCGCGTTTCATGCCCGCGCTCGCGAGCCGCTTCCACCAGACGGGACGTTGAGTAGAGCTTGGAGTTTCTTGAGAGTATGCCTATTTTCATTATTTTTTATTCCTTGTGACGATTGTGGGGCTACTGACATCCCTGTGACAGCCTGTCTGCCCCGGGCGAAAAGAAGGGGGGTTAATAGACGTTTGTGAAATCGGACTGCGATAAGTTCATACTGCGTTTTAAAGTATAGACGGGAAGCGCCATCGTGCCCGTTTGTTTGCAAAGCAAGGCCAGCAGTGTGGGCCTCATCGCCCGAATCTGTCTTTGAATAGAGCGCAGACGCAGCGAACTCATGGCGTTTCCCGCCACTGCTTTTTTTAAGGGGGAGTTAGAGGGCGTGCTGGATGGCGCTTCGCTTATCCAACCTACGTTTATTGCTGTGTACTGGCTTGCATACGAAAGCGAGAACTAAACGTTTTAATTGAATACTACCACTCGTTTTTTCAAAACAGAGTAGGTCTTTAACAGAGTAGGTTGGCAAAGCGAAGCGCCTTGCGACATTAAGACGGACTACAAAATGACTGACTTTCAGCCGCAGAGGACGTCAGACTACGCGGTCGTTGGGGAGGGCGAAACCAGAAAATCCAACAACGCCCTATTAAACAACTCTGGCTGATCCATCAGCGGCAGATGGCCAGCGCGGGGAATGCGGTGCAGTTTAGCGTTCGGCATCAGTCTGGCGGCGGCTTCGCCGTGTTCGATCGCAAACAGTTGATCCTGCTCTCCCCAGATAATCAGCGTCTCGTTGTGAATGCGCCGCAGCGCTTCCTCCGGCAGCGCCGTGACTGCCGCGCCACGGCCTTGAGTGAAGGCGTTTTTGCCGCCGGGGCGTTTGAGCACTTCAATGGAGTAGTGAGCATGATTGGGGTCCCGGTTGTCTGTATCGAACAGCAGTGAAGGGGCGAAAAAACGATTCGCCAGCGCGGAGGGAAAACTGTTCAACCAGATCATACCCACCATGGGACGCAAGGAAGGCCGCGCTCCCAACGCCGCGGCGTCCACCAGCACCAGCTTATCCACTTTATCGGGGCAATCCAGCGCGAATTGCAGGGCGATGGCCCCGCCTTGGGACAGACCGACGATATGCGCTTTGGGAATGGCCAGCGCCGCCATGAACTCCTGCAGCCAGGCGGAGAAATAAGGGCGATCATAGGGGGCGTCGGGCTTGTCGGACTCGCCGTAACCGACGATGTCCGGCGCTATCACATGAAAGTGTTGAGACAAGGCTCCCAGAGACGGATACCAAGTGACCGCGCCAGCTCCGGCGCCATGCAGACATATCACTGGCGCGCCGTTTCCGGCGGACAGGTAGGCGGTATTGATGTTCCCGGCGCTGACCTGATTTTGCGTGACGGGGATTCCCATTTTATCTATCAGCGCCTGCCGATAGTTCACATTTTCCATTGGGTAACATCCTGAATTTTAAGCTGATCCATCGAAAATAGAGGCGCAGCCTAACGGGAGGGACGCGGTCAAGTCAATAAAAGGGGGGGTAAAATTAGCCGGACGTGTCTGAACGCGCTTATTGCGGATGAAAACGAAAGGAGTAGACGCCGCGCGCGTCAATAAATCATATCGCAAGATCCTCCCGCCGAGGCGCGATAGGGGAGTCGGATGAAAAAGCTGCTGCCCTGTCCGAGTTCGCTTTTCACCTCGATACTGCCGCCATGCAACAGCACCAGCTTATGCACCAGGGCGAGACCCAGGCCGGTGCCTTCCACGTTTTTCTTTTTCATGGAGGACTCCGCCTGTTCAAAGGGCAGAAAGATGCGCTGCAGGTCTTCTTCGGACAGACCGCAGCCCTGATCGAACACCTGGATCAACAGTTCCTGATCGTCATGCATACTGACCCTAAGCCCCACTTGTTTACCCGAGTCGGTGAACTTGATGGCGTTGCTGAGCAGGTTGATGAGAATCTGCTTGACCCGCAGCGGATCAAGCTCCGCCGGACCGATGTCTTCCTGTATATCGGTGAGCAACAGGATGCCGTGGCGGGAGGCCTTTTCCTTGATGATGCCAATGACGCTGTTGACCAGAATTTCGATATGGGTAGGTTGAATTTCCAGCTGCAGTTTGCCTGCCTCGATTTTGGACAGATCCAGTAAATCGTTGATGATGATCAGCAGATAAGAGCCGCTGTCGTAGATCTCTTTACAGTATTCCGTCTGTTTGGGATTCATTTCCCCCATCATGCCGTCCAACAGCACTTCCGAATAGCCCAGAATAGCGTTGAGTGGAGTTCGCAGTTCATGTGACATGGAGGACAGGAAATTGATCTTGTACTGATTGGACATGCCCAACTGCTTATTCTGTTCCCGCAACTGCTGTTGGCTGCGTTTGAGCTCGTCGTCGAGACGCTTATGCTGCAGATGGTGGCGAATGCGCGCCAGCATGACGGGGAAATCAACCGGCTTTTCAATATAGTCGTTAGCGCCCTGCGCGAAAGCGCCGATGATATCTTCATGGGCGTTTTTGGCGGTGACCATCAGCACCGGCAGTTCGACGGAGTTGAAGTCTTTCCGCAGAATCTCCAGCACCTCCATGCCGTCCATTTCCGGCATCATCAAATCAAGCAGAATCAGGTCGGGCGGTTGCGCTTCCACTTGCCGCAACGCATCACGGCCGCTGAGCGCGGTGGCGCAGTGAAAGCCTTTGCGCTGCAAACGTCGATTCAACAGGTCGCAATTATTCTGGTTGTCGTCAACGATCAGAATGGATGCATTGTCCGATTGCTCTGTCATCACGCCCTCCAGGCGGAAATGGCCGCAGTCGCAGTCGTCGTTACGGGGAGGGAAGAAGCGCGCCGCCGACTTCCCGTCCCTGATCGTTTTGCGGAAGCGCATATCTATAAAAACTACCGCTAATTTGACAAAAATCAAATTCAGAGCTGTATTAAGAGACAGATGCTCATGGAGCTGATTAGTCGGGCCAACGCCTGAATGCGAGACTCTTCCCCCGTGGCTAAAGAGGGATCTTTCTTCGCTGATAATCCTTGTTCTGTAACATTCATCCTTGCAACGGCAGGAGCCTGTAGTCATGCACCCACTCACCGGTAGCAGGCTGCTTATTGTTGATGACGAGCAGCGCAACACCAAACTGCTTACGGATATCTTTCGGGCGCAGGGATTTGACGCCTTTCCTCTCAATGACGCCAATGAAGTGATTGGCGCCGTCGCCAGTTACGAGCCGGATTTGATTATTCTGGACGTTATGATGCCCGGCAAAACCGGGTTTGAGTTGACCCGCGAAATCAAGGCACAGGAACACTGGAAACACATTCCTATCATCCTTCTCACGGCGCTGGCCGACCGCGATTCCTGCGTGTCGGGACTGGAGTGCGGCGCGGAGGATTACGTCAGCAAGCCGTTTAACCGGCGCGAATTGCTGGCGCGGGTTAACAACCTGCTCAAGCTTAAGAAGCTTCACGATTTTCAACATCAGAATCTGCGCCTGCTGGAGGAATACGATTCCGTCACCGGCTTGCCGAAGAAAGATATTTTGATGGAGTTGATCGACACCCTCATCAAGCAGAAAAGCAACGCCAATGTCTGCGTGTGCGTCTGCGAAGTGGATATGGATCAGACCCTGATTGGCTTGCTCAGCAGCCATGACCGCGATCAGTCCGAACGTCAGGTCAGTCGCGCTGTGGTGGAGCGCATGTCGTCCATTTTTCCGCCGGGCATGCTGCTGGGCTGCCTGGGTTCCGGCAAATATGGCGTGGTGCTTGAGGCTGACGAAGAAACGGGCGCGGGACACCTGCGCAAGCTACAGCAAAAGTTGAGTCTGCCGATCATGGTGGAGGGACAAGAGTTCTTTCTCAAGTTCTCCGTGGGGTATGCGCCGCCGCCGCATCCGCGCTTAGAGTGGATGGTGCTGTTCAACCATGCGGAAATTGCGGGCCTGGAAGCCAGAAAAGAGGGAAGTAATCTGGTAAAACGCTTTGCGCCGGAAATGGACGTGGAGAACCACGAACGCTGGTGGATGTCGCGGGCGCTGTTTCAGGCGGTGCGGGAGCAACAGTTTGAAGTCTATTACCAGCCTCAGGTGGATATTCTGCATGAGTCCCTGGTAGGGTTTGAGGCGCTGTTGCGCTGGAAAACTCCGGAGAAAGGGCATATCAGTCCGGCGCGCTTCATTCCTCTGGCGGAGGAAAACGGGCAGATCTACGACATCAGCCTGTGGATGATGGAGCAGGTGTGCCAGCAGATTGCGCTTTGGAAGCGGGCGGGCAAGCGTCTGCGCATGGCGATAAATATCTCGCCGGTGCAGCTGCATCGGGATGAGTTCACCCAGGACTTCGTCGATCTTTTCACCCGCTATCATCTGTCCCCCAATGACTTCGAACTGGAGCTGACGGAAACCAGCCTGATGGACCCGAAAGGCGGCGGACAATTGCGGGAGTTATGGAGTCAGGGTTTCGATATCGCCATTGACGATTTCGGCACCGGCTACAGCAATTTGGAATACCTGCGCAAATATCCCTTCAACCGCTTGAAGATCGACCGCTCGTTCATCAGCAATATCTGCGACTCCGGTGACGATTCCGCCATCGTCAAGGCGATTCTCGCCATTGCCGAGCATATGGGCTTCAAGGTTATCGCCGAGGGCATAGAAACGGCGGATCAACTGAAGCGGTTGCGCAGCCTCGGCTGTCATGAGGCGCAAGGATTTTTATTCAGCAGGCCGGCGCCCGCCGCCAACGCGACGGCGATGCTGTTCAATGGACTTAAGGCGCCGGCTTAAGGCGCCTGGAAAGGCTGGCGAGACTTGCATAGCTGGATTTTATGGCTAAATTTTGAACTACACTTAATCTACTTTTATTGATTAATTATTTAGGACGGTATCTTAAGAGTTTGTTGATGATTCGGCGTCGCCGTCATCCATGAGGCCGAATCATTCACAGGCGCAACTGGAAGACCAACAACGCACGGCGCTAATGGACGACTGCTATGGCGAAGACCATTCTGATCATTGACGATTCCATCTCTCTGCGGCAAATGGTGGACATTACGCTCAAGTCCGCAGGCTACAACGTAATACAGGCGGAAAACGGCCAGGACGCCCTGGGAAAGTTGCCTGACGCCAAGCCCAGCTTGATTGTCTGCGACGTGAACATGCCCGTCATGGACGGCATCTCCTTCGTCAAAGAGCTTAAAAGCCTGCCTGAATACAAATTCACTCCGGTCATCATGTTGACGACCGAAAGCACCGAAGATAAACGTATGGAAGGTCAGATGGCGGGCGCCAAGGCGTGGATGGTGAAACCGTTCCGCCCGGAAGCCATGCTTAAAGCCGTCCAGAAATTAATACTGCCCTGACTCGCAGCGCACCGTCCAGGGAGGAAAACAGGATGAGCATAGACTCCCAGCACGATCCCCAGCAAAACCGGCTTGCCCTGAGCGGCGAGTTGACGATCTATTGCGCGGCGGACGCTAAAGCGTCGCTGCTGGAGCACAAGGACGTCGACATCGATCTCAGTCAATTGACGGAACTGGACGGAGCGGGCTTGCAATTGTTGATCCTGGCCAAGCGGGATCGGGGCGCGCGGTTGGTGAACGCCAGTGAGGCGGTAGACAAAGTGTTCACGTTGACCGGGCTCGCCGACATGCTGGAATAGCGGCGGCAAGCCGCGGGAGACAGGGCCGTACATGTGCAGGTCCTGTGGTTGCAGACAAATGGGAGGACGCTGTTTGTCTGCTGGTTTAACAACTAGGGCCGCCAATGGCGGCGGCCCGGGAAGGAGCCCTTCTCGCACGCCCGGATGGCGACCAAAAGCCGATATGGCGAATAAGACTTGCCGGGCTGACAGGATTCGCGCTTGCCGATAAGCGTTACTCGGCGCTGCAATCCGCAGTCTGCGTCACGGAAAGGGAAGAAGGAAAATGAGCCTGGATTTCAGCGGCGCCTTAAAGGCCTTCGCCCAGGAAAGCAAAGAACTGCTGGTGGAAATGGAGCAGTCGCTGCTGACCCTGGAGGAGGAGGGCGCCAAAAAGGAGCTGGTGGATGCGGTGTTTCGCGCCGCGCACACCATTAAAGGGTCCGGTGGGCTGTTTGGGCTGGACCATGTCGTCGCCTTTACTCACGATGTGGAAGGAGTGCTGGATGCTGTTCGTGATGGTCGCCTGGACATTGACGGCGATCTGATCAGTCTGCTGTTGAGTTGTGGCGACCAGATTGGGCGGCTGGTGGAAAGCTCCCTGGCCGGTGAGGTGGAAGACGAGCTGCTGCGTAAAGGCGCCGCCCTGCAGGCGCAATTGCAACGCTATTTGCCCGGCTCCGCCAGCGTCGCCGCGACGCTTGAAGCCGAGGCTGACGAGGACCGTCAGGGCGCCCGCGGCTGGCATATCTCGCTGCGCTGCGGTCGCGATCTGCTGCGCGATGGTATGGACCCGCTCAGCATCCTGCACTATATCTCCACGCTTGGCGAGCTGTCCCGGGTTACGACGTTCTGCGGGCATATGCCGGCGGCGGAGGAAATGGACCCGGAGTCCTGTTATCTCGCCTTTGAAATGGACCTTATCACCGAGCAGGCCAAAGAAGAAATCGAAGACGCCTTCGAGTTCGTCAGCGCCAGCAGCGAAGTCCGCATTACGCCAGTGGGCGATCCGGACGCCTGGGACAAAGCCATTGAGGAAGCTCCAGATGAGGATCAACGTCTCGGAGAGATACTGCTTGAGAGCGGCGCCGTCACCCGTAGTGAACTTGAACAGGCGCTGAAACAGCAGGAAAGCGTGCCGGAAAGACCCAGACTGGGAGAAATTCTGGTGGCCCGTCACGCCGTACAGGAGAAAACGGTTAATACGGCGCTGGAAAAGCAGGCCGGGGTGATAAAAAAACAGCGTCAGGACAGCTTCCTTAAAGTGGATGCGCAAAAGCTGGATCACCTTATCAACCTGATCGGCGAGCTGATGATCGCCAATGCGGAAGTGCGGGTGAAGGCGGAGCACATTCGGGAATCGCTTTTGGACGAATCCGTCGCCAACTCCACCCGCTTCATCGAAGCCGTGCGCGATTGCGCGCTCAGTCTGCGTATGGTGCAGATCGGCGATACCTTCAATCGTTTCCAGCGTGTCGTGCGCGATCTCGCCCGCGATCTGGGCAAGGATATCCGTCTGGTGGTCAGCGGCGGCGACACGGACCTCGACAAAACCCTGGTGGAG
Source organism: Hahella sp. KA22 (assembly GCF_004135205.1). Taxonomy (NCBI): domain Bacteria; kingdom Pseudomonadati; phylum Pseudomonadota; class Gammaproteobacteria; order Oceanospirillales; family Hahellaceae; genus Hahella; species Hahella sp. KA22. Next base: position 3,660,448 of record NZ_CP035490.1, read on the forward strand.
CGTATCAGCGAGCCCTTGACCCACTTGGTGCGCAACGCCATCGACCACGGCATCGAATCGGACACGCTGCGGCGTGAGCGAGGTAAGCCGGCCACTGGCGTGATCCGGCTGAACGCCTTTCATGAGCGCGGCAGCATCGTCATTGAAGTCAGCGATGACGGCGGCGGCATGAACCCAGAGAAAATTGTCGCCAAAGCGATTGAAAAGCAGCTGATTCGCAGCGCGGAAGGGATGAGCGACGGCGAGATCTTCAAGCTTATTTTCGAACCCGGTTTTTCCACCGCGGAGCAAGTGACCAATGTTTCCGGCCGGGGCGTGGGCATGGACGCCGTGAAGAAAACTCTGGAAGAACTGCGCGGCAGCGTGGAAGTGGAAAGCGAACTGGGCAAAGGCTCCACCATTCGTCTGCGACTGCCGCTGACCCTGGCCATCATCAATGGTTTTCTGGTGGGCGTGGGGGACAGCAAGTATGTGGTGCCTCTGGAGATGGTGGACGAATGCGTCGAGCTGAATGGCGACGGCGGCGGCGACTTTATGGGCCTGCGCGGGCTGGCGCTGCCGTTTCTGCGACTGCGGGATTTGTTCAGCATCGATGGCCGTCCCTCCGACCGGCAAAGCGTAGTGGTGGTCCAATACGCAGGCCGCCGCGCGGGGCTGGTCGTGGATCGTTTAATGGGGGAGCTGCAGACTGTCATCAAACCCTTGGGCGACATCTTTACGCCGTTGAAATGGGTCAGTGGATGCACGCTGCTGGGAAGCGGCGACGTGGGACTGATTCTGGATATTCCAGAACTGGTCACCCGGGCGGAAAACGCTCAGAACCATTATGTGGGCAGGAAAATGGCGACCGGTTAACGGGGGGATGGATCCTATGTCTGACGTAGTGAATGTATTGACCAAACGCCAGTAATGCATAGAGAAACACTGGAAATATGGGAGAGGGATCATGGGCTGGTTTAATAATCTGAAAGTCTCGGTAAAGCTGCTAGGCTCTTTTCTGCTGATGCTTGTACTGATGTCGGTGGTGGGCTATCTCGGCATCAACAGCATGGGCAAAATCAACGAATCCGACACCAAGATGTATCAACGCGACACCTTGGGCATTTCCCACATCAAAGAAGCCAATATCCAGCTCCTCAACCAAAGCCGCGCGCTGCGAAACCTGATGCTGTCGAGCACTATGGAGGAGCGCGAGGCCTTTATGCGCTCGGTGCAGGAGTTCGATTCCGCGATGCAGACCGAGCTGAGCGTCGCTAAAAGCATTGCTGAAACGGAAGAGGCGAAACGTCTGTATAAAGACCTTGATCGCGCCTATCAGGAGTATGTTCCACTGCGGGACCGCCTGTTGAATATCGTCAGACAGGAAAGTCTGATGTCCAACCGCGACTCAGTGGATTTCGCCATGACCACTCTGCGTCCGAAAGCGGATATGCTGGATAGTCTGATGAGTGAGCTGGTGCAAGTGATTGAGAATAATGCGGAAGCCACGTCCAAGTCCAACGATGAACTGTACGCCGCCAGTAAAGCCCTGATGCTGGCGGTGATCAGCGTCTCCGCCATATTGGGCCTGCTGTTGGGGTTCGTTATTTCACGGGCCATATCACGTCCCCTGGGGCATGCGGCGGATGTAGCCTATCGTTTGTCTGAAGGAGATTTAAACGTAAGCGTCAACGTCAATAGCCGCGATGAGACCGGCCAGGTGCTGGCGGCGATGTCGCAAATGGTGGAAAAATTCACTGACATCATCAGCGATGTGCGCGGCTCCGCGGACAACCTGTCCTCCGCCAGCGAGGAGGTCAGCTCCACTGCGCAATCTCTGTCGCAAGCCGCCAGTGAACAGGCGGCCAGCGTGGAGGAGACCACCGCTTCCATGGAGCAGATGAACGCGAGCATTTCGCAAAACACAGAAAACGCGCAAGTCACCGAAGATATCGCCACCAAGTCCTCTCAGGAGGCGCAGGAAGGCGGCCAGGCGGTGCAGGCCACGGTGACGGCGATGCGCGATATCGCCGGCAAGATCAAAATCATCGACGATATCGCGTATCAGACCAACCTGCTGGCCCTGAACGCCGCCATCGAAGCGGCGCGTGCGGGCGAACACGGCAAGGGCTTCGCCGTGGTGGCGGCGGAAGTGCGCAAGCTGGCGGAACGCAGCCAGACCGCAGCGCAGGAGATCAGTAATCTCGCCGACAACAGTGTCGACCGCGCCGAACGGGCGGGCTCTTTGCTGGATGAGCTGGTTCCCTCGATTGTGAAAACCGCCAGTCTGGTGCAGGAAATCGCCGCCGCCAGTTCCGAACAGGCCAGTGGCGTGGCCCAGGTCAACACCGCGATGACTCAGGTCAGTCAGGTGACGCAAAGCAACGCCTCATCCAGCGAAGAACTGGCTGCGACGGCGGAAGAGTTGAGCAGCCAGGCTCAGCAACTGCAGCATATCATGGCGTTCTTTAAGCTGGGCGACAGCAAGCACGCCCTGGCGCGAACTCCGGCGCCGGTCCAGCGAGAGGCCGTGACCAAGAAACCCGCCAAGGTCAAACCTTTGCGGGTGGTCAACAAGCCGGCGGCGGAAGCGCCGGAGCCGGATGAAGCGCACTTCATCCGTTTTTAATCGGAAAACCCTGCCTGGAAGGAGGCGGATATGGCTCAGGCACTGGAGACAAACGCCCAGCCTGCGGACAGCGACCAGTACCTCACCTTTATGCAAAGTGGGGATATGTATGCGATTCCCCTGCTGGGAGTGAAGGAAATCATTGAATACGGCGGCATTACCCCGATCCCGACTTTGCCGGACTTTATCCGCGGCGTGATTAACCTGCGTGGTCGCGTGGTGCCGGTGATCGATTTGGGAAGTCGCTTCAGCAAGACGGAGCGGGAAATCACCCGTCGCACCTGCATTATTATTGTGGAGGTCGGCTCGGGTGAGGATAACCATGATATGGGGGTGATCGTGGACAGCGTAAGCGCGGTCATCGATATCCCCATCGCCAACATTCAGCCGCCGCCGGCGTTCGGCGCCAAGATCCGCGTGGATTTCATTCAAGGCATGTGGAAGTCCGATGACCGTTTTTTCATCGTCATGGATATTGATCAGGTGCTGTCCGTGGATGAAATCACCCATTTGGCGGAGGTCCTGCAGGAGAGCGTCGCCTGATGGTCAAAAACGTCGCTAGCGAAAACGCTGGGCCGAAGTCCGAGCTCTATCGGATCGGCGACAGGGACTTCGCCATCGTCAAACGTTTCGTGCATGACGCGGCAGGCATCTTTTTGACCGACGCCAAAAAAAATCTGGTCACCGGTCGCCTCGCCAAACGCCTGCAAGCGCACAATCTGCAGAGCTATGGCGATTACCTGAAGTTGGTCGACGCCGATGCGGAAGAGCGCCAGATTGCGCTGAATCTGTTGACCACCAACGAAACCTATTTCTTTCGCGAGCCCCAGCACTTTGATTACATGCAGCGGCATATTCTCCCGCAACGCGCGCGCGGACGGGCGTTCCGGGTGTGGAGCGCAGCCTGTTCCACGGGAGAAGAGCCCTACAGTATCGCTATGCTGCTGGACGATGCGCTGGGACAGGCGAACTGGGAAATTCTCGCCACCGACATTTCCACCGATGTGCTTACCCACGCCAAACGCGGATGTTATTCCCTGCAACGGGCGCAGCATATGCCGCCGAATTACCTGAGGCGTTATTGCCTGAAAGGAGTGGGCCCTGAGGAAGGAAATTTACTGGTGGATAAGAAATTGCGCGGGGTCGTGCAATTCAGAAACCTTAATCTCAACGCCACACTGCCCAATCTGGGGCAGTTTGACGTGATTTTTTTACGCAATGTCATGATCTATTTTCAGGCGGACACCAAACGCCAATTGATCGCCAAATTGATACAACATTTGCACAAAGGCGGTTACTTGTTTATCGGTCGATCGGAGAGTCTGAATGGCGTGACAGAGCAACTAGAGCAAATATGTCCCGCCGTGTATCGCAAACCGTAACGACTAAACCGGAAGTGCCCCTGGAGATCTTTCTGGAGGCAGGGGAGTTGTATCTGGCGGAGGCCGACACGCGCATTCGCAGCCTGCTCGGAGAGGGGGGGATCATCACACTGTGGCACCCGCATTTGAAGCTGGGCGGGATGTGCCACTTCAAGAAAGTGCGCATGGACGCCGGCGAAGCGGGCGGACGAACGCTGGACGCGGCCTATGCGGACGCGGCGCTGAGCCTGCTGCAATTGGAAATGGTGCGCGCCGGCGCGCCGCCTCGTCGCTTTGAGGCGAAGCTGTTCGTTTTCGATGGCCCTGATGCGGACAAGACGGCGAAAGAGGCGGGCAGGTTGCTGCATGATTTTGGCTTCAAGCTGGCGTTGGATCATAACGGCAGCGGCAACCTGATCTTCGATATTTGGAATGGGGACGTCTGGATTCAGAAAGACGCTCCCAGCCTTATCGACGCCGGCAAAGCGCCTCAGGACATTCTGGAAGTCTATCTGGACCCGGGCGAATGGTATTTCTCCGACGCGGATACCCGCATGAAAACGCTGCTTGGCTCCTGTGTGGCGGTGGTGTTGTGGCATCCCCAAAAGCGCCTGGGAGGCATGTGTCATTATATGCTTCCGCAACGCAACGGCGCGGCGTCCAACCAGGGATTGGACGGACGCTATGCGGACGAAGCAATGCAACTATTGGTAGACGCCTTAAAGAAAGAGCGCACGCGACCGCAGGAGTATGAAGTGAAAATATTCGGAGGCAGTTCGATGTTGGAAGGGTCTTCAATCAACGTGAGTAAACGAAACATTGAAGCGGCGTATCGCCTGCTCAAACAGCATGGATTTCGATTGGTGGGCGAAGACCTGGGCGGTCGGGCGCATCGCAATCTGGTGTTCGACGTCTGGAGCGGCGATGTGTGGCTAAGGAAGGGAAGCCGATGAACGCTAAGATCAAGGTCTTGCTGGTGGACGACTCGGCTGTGGTCAGGCAGGTGCTGCAACAAGTGCTGGAGCGGGACAAAAATATTGAAGTGATCGGCGCCGCGGCGGACCCTATTTTCGCGCAATCGAGGATGAGCAAGCAGTGGCCGGATGTGATCGTGCTTGATGTGGAGATGCCGCGCATGGACGGCATCACCTTTTTGAAAAAACTGATGGCGGAACGGCCCACGCCGGTGGTGATGTGCTCCACCCTGACCAGCAAGGGCGCGCAGACCAGCATGAAAGCGCTGGCCGCCGGTGCGGTGGCGGTGGTGGCCAAGCCTGCGGTAGGGGTGAAGGAATATCTGGAGAGCGCCGCTGGCGAGCTGATCATGGAAATCAAGGCGGCGGCGAAGGCCAACATGCGCAATATGCCCGCCGCGACGGCGTCTGCCCAGTCCATGGCGCTCCCCGCCAAATTCTCCGCGGACGCAGTGATTCCCCTGCGTACAGGCGGCGTCATCGCCGGCGCCAATAAAATCGCTGCGTTAGGCACTTCCACCGGCGGCACTCAGGCGTTGGAGTACGTGCTGACCCGTTTACCCCGTAATTGCCCTGGCATCGTTATCGTGCAGCACATGCCGGAAAAGTTCACCGCGGCTTTCGCTGAGCGCTTGAACAGTATCTGCGAGCTGGAAATTCTGGAGGCGGAAAGCGGCCTCCAGGTAGCGCCTGGGCGCGCCCTGATTGCTCCCGGCGGCAAGCATATGCTATTGCGGCGCAGTGGCGCGCAGTATTTTGTGGAGATCATGTCCGGGCCCCCAGTGAACCGGCATCGACCGTCCGTCGACGTTTTGTTTCGTTCGGTGGCCCAGGCGGCGGGACGCAACGCGCTGGGAGTCATCATGACCGGTATGGGCGACGATGGCGCCAAAGGGTTGCTGGAAATGCGCAATGCCGGCGCGTTGACCATTGGTCAGGATGAACGTTCCTGTATTGTCTACGGTATGCCGAAGGAAGCGGCCAAAATCGGTGCGGTAACCCGGGAAATCTCTCTGGAGCGCATACCGCAGTGCGTGCTGGATATGGGGGCGTCGCTTACCGCCAACGCACAAAGAAGTTAATGCGGCAGGCGCAGTTGGGTTGGCGTCGTTTTTAGAATTGCCGCCGACGACGCCACAACGAAGTCGCGAATCCTCTCAGCTGCGGGGCGCAGTTACGCCCCGCGAACATCTTCCATGCGATGGATGATGGCTTGTAGCTGGTCATCCAGATCTGTTACTTCCTCGTAGGTCTTGAAGGTGCGCTCCAGCCCGCTGCGCACCACCTTGGTCAGGGTATCTTCCTGGCTTTCCAGCAACGCCAGACTGTCGTAGGCGATCACCAGTTCATCCAGTGTCTGCTCCAGAATCTGAAACGCAGTTTTGTGCTGCCGTTCGCGGATATCATTGATATCTTTCAAGGCTTTGCGGCTGTCCAGCAACACACCCTCCACCAAGGCGATCAAAGTCTGGTTCTCCAATCCCTGACGACGAAATTCGGCGCACTCCAATAACAGCAATAAGTTGTCGCGGGCGCGGCCTTTCTTTTCTTCGTCGTCCGGCATTTTGGGCGCGAGCAGGGAGAACGGAGGAATATTGACCAGGAGACGCTTATTGAACTCCAACAGTCGTTGTTCCTGGTCTTTGACTTTGAGCAGCAGCTCAGACTCCAGCGGGGAGACGAACCCTTTGCTGCTATGGCTGATTTTTTCGTTCTCCAGGTTGATCTGTACGGTGCCCTGCAGATCGAACTCTTCCAGCGTCTCGATGATCAGGGCGGCCAGATCAGGGAGGGAGTTAACTTTCATACTGCGGCGCAGGAATTCCAGAATCACCCCTTGCTCGCCCGCGACCGTGATGGCGGTCATGGCGGTGGACATGGCCGCCTGTTGCGCCTCCTGGCCCTCCTTGGCCTGCTTCATCTGCTGGATAGCCATGCGCACTTTCTTGCGCAGCACGTCCGGTTGCGCGGGTTTGATCAGATAATCCCGGCCGCCGGCGTCGTAACCCGCCAGCTTTTCCTCTACTGTGTCGTGGGCGGAGACGAAGATGACCTCAATATGTTGCGTGGCGGGATTCGCCTTCAATCGCCGGCAGCATTCGTAACCGTCCATTTCCGGCATGGTCACGTCCAGCAGCACTACATCCAGCTCTGGATCTTTTTCCGCCAACTGCAATGCTTTGGCGGCGCTGGTGGCGGCTTGCACCGCATACTCGTCTTTCAGGTTCTCCAGCAGGAAATGCAGATCATTCGGCGAATCGTCGACGATCATCACATGGGGCTTTTCGTCGCTCATTGTGGTTCACCCTGGGTTTGAATAAGTTGGGATAAGTGGGTTTGAGCCAGCTCGATATCGAATTGGAACAGCGCCTCCTCCAATTCCGACAACATACGGATCTGAGGCGGATCACTGATGGAGGCGCGCAGTTGGGCGAGAGACTTCTGCGCCTGTCCCAGATCGCTTTCCAGATAATCTCTTAGCTGTATCAACTGGGGCAGCAATGGGCGTTGCTCTTTGCTGAGCATGGAAGGTTCAGGAGGGGATTCGTTCTGTTCCAGACGGGATAATCCGGTCAATACTTCTTCCAGCGCTTCCAATAGCGGCGCCATCAGATCGCGGGCTCGACTTTGATCGCCTGCACGGGCGGCGCTTTCCACCGCTCCGGCGGCTTTGCCAAGAGCTTCGGCGCCAATGGTCGCGCCGCTGCCTTTGAGGCCATGAGTGATAATGGCGATTTCTCCCAGCGCGTTCTGTTCCGCCAGGGTTTGCAGTTCATCGGGGCTGTCCGACCATTTTTCGTAGAAGCCGCTCAGAATACGTTGTAACAGGGGCCAGCGTCCTCCCAGACGCTGTAAGGCTTCTGTAATATTGAGGCCAGGCAGGGAGGGAATATCATGACATCCTGCGGGTGCGGCGGCAGGGGGCGCTTGCATCAGCGGAGCGGCGGTTTTGCTGCGCAGCCAGTGGCCTAGCGTTTCGAACAGCTCCTCGGCGGCGAAAGGTTTGACGATGTGCCCATTCATGCCGGCGTCCCGACTCAGGTCGCGATCACTTTGTTGCGCGTGAGCGGTCATCGCCAGAATGGGAATGTCCGCATAGCGCCCTCCCAGAGCGCGGATTGCGCGGGCGGCGTCGAGCCCGTTAAGCTCCGGCATTTGCACATCCATCAGAATGAGGTCGTAGTCTTTACCCTGGACGGCGTGAACCGCGGACAAGCCATTGTCCACCACGTCGGGTTTGACGCCGACGGAGCCGAGAAGGTCTATGGCAACTTCCTGGTTAATCACATTATCCTCCGCCAGCAATACCATGGAGCCGCCAAACCACCAGCTTTGCTCGTTGTGATCGTCGGCGTCGTCATCCAGGCAACAAGGTCGGCGGATTTCGCCCACATAATGGTTTTGTAGCAGCACGAACAGGTCATGGGGGCGAATGGGGCAGCGTAATTCGGAGTACTGGATGTCCGCGTTCTTCAGTTCTACCTGGGAGCCGAAGACATGCACGGCGGTGAGGTTCTGATCGCCATGTCCGTCGCGTAGCCAATCCAGTATCGCCAGCGGAGGCGTCTGCTGGTGAATCAGGATCAGATCGAAGGGACGGTAGGCGTTGTCCAGGGCTTTCAGGGCTTCCTCCGTGGAGCTGGCCGGCGTCAGGTTGTCCACCCCGAGCTCACGCAGGCTGCGCTTTAAAAATGGCGCAATGGATTCCTCCGCCAGCAATAGAATCGGTTTGTCCGCCCAGGGCGCAGGCGGCGGCTCACGGGTCGATCTATCCATGGAGAGAGAGTGGTAGGGCAAGGAGAAATAGAAGTCCGCGCCAGCGCCGGGTTCGCTGCGCACTTGCAAACGACCGCCCATGGCGTCCACCAGACGGGAGCTGATGGACAAGCCCAGTCCGGTGCCGCCGTAGCGCCGGGTATGAGAGTCGTCCGCCTGGCTGAAAGGCTCGAAAATCTGTTGTTGCCGATCCGTGGGAATGCCGACGCCAGTGTCCGCCACGCCCAATACAAGACGGTCTTCCACTGGGTAGCAGTACAACGACACTTCTCCCCGCTTGGTGAACTTCACCGCATTGGAGAGCAGATTGCAGATGATCTGCTTGAGTCGGGTTGGATCGCCCATGATCTGATCGGGCAGATGGGCGGCCAGGGTCAGCGTCAGGGTCAGGCCTTTATCGGACGCCTGGCTGCATACGACGGGCAAACAGCTGTCCAACAGGCGGCCGAGTGAAAAAGGAATGTGCTCCAGATTGACTTTGTCGGCCTCCAGCTTGGAGAAGTCCAGCAAGTCATTGATCACCGTCAGCAAGAGCTTGCCGGAGGTGAGGGCGGTTTTGGCGCGCGCTTTCTGTTCGCGGGACAGATCGCCCTGCATCATGGCCTGCAACATGCCGATCACCCCGTTCAGGGGCGTACGGATTTCATGGCTCATATTGGCGATAAACAGGCTTTTGGCTTTGTTGGCGGCCATGGCCTCGTCCCGCGCTTCCTCCAGCTTTTTGGTGCGGTCTTTGACCATATCGCCGAGAGAATGCACCATGGCGGCGGTTTTCTGCAGCGCATCCTCCAGCAACAGGTGACTTTCATACAGTTCGCTGGCTTTCAGCTCCAACAGTTGTTCCGCCTGATGTCGGGCGGCGCGCTCACGGGTGAGCGCGCGTTCAAGTACGGCGATCGTGGTCATTGGATTTTATTCAGCTCAAAGGTGATATGGTCCTTTTCCTCGGTTCGCTGACTTAATACGACTCCGTCATTGAAATGGGCTAGCGCGCCCTTTATCAAACCTTCCGCCAGATCTTCCAGGTGTCGGGTGGAGTAGTAATACAGCAGCAGTCGGTTGGGCTGCGGCTGAGCACAGTCAAAACGCGGCAGTTCCGCGTCTGGATAGAGCTTCTGCACTTCCTGGTGGATATAAACGTCGATTTTGCTGAGGAAGTCGAACGAGCCGTGGATGTCCTTGAAAAACTGCGGATACAGGACATAGAAGCGGCCGAAGAGATGTTCGCCGAAGGTTTTCAACAAGTCAGGAATTGGAGCGCTGTGACGGGCGCTAAGCGTTTGCAGCAGTTCGACCATTTCGCTGTGGTCGTAGGTGCCTACGGAGGTGTATATCCCTGACACGCCGGATTCTTCAATAATAGCGTCGACTTCCTCAAGCCCGAATTTATCTTCCACCAGTTGCAGAAATTCGGTGAAAACGATGCCTTTCATCTTGCTTCTCTTCCTGAGCTGGTCCGTTACCAGAATTGTAGCAGTGCAGGAAGGCAATGCAATGAAACCTGTGCGATTGTTAATGGCGCCGAAGCCGCGGGGCGCAAGGCGTTTAGCGGCGCGAGCGGCTCTGTGGCAAGCTTTAGGTTGTTCCCTTGAGCGGAGTTTGTTAGGATTCGCCCACTCTTAGGGGAGTAGTCTCCCGGCGCTGGCCGGGACGGTCGTCAACAGTCTCCGGACGCAAAGTCCGTGGCGGTCGTGTCCCTCCCAGGATTGATGAGACCTAAGACGCAGGAAAAGCACCCAGGGGTGGATGCTTTTCCTGCGTCTTGGCGTTTATCTCTCCACCCCAGAGGCTGCATAAAATGAAATTACTTACTCTTCATATCGCTGATTCCGTTCCATGGAATCCCTTGATTCTCAAGGCGCATGCGCCGAATTCCGTTAATTGCGAGGTGATCGCATGATGCTTGCATTGCTTGCTATTGTCGCTGGCCTGGCGCTGCTGGTCTGGAGCGCAGATCGTTTTGTGGATGGCGCCGCCGCGACGGCGAAGCATGGAGGCATGCCGCCCCTGTTGATAGGGATGGTGATCGTGGGGTTCGGCACATCCGCCCCGGAAATGGTGGTGTCGGCGCTGGCGGCGTCGGAGGGCAACCCCGGTCTGGCGCTGGGTAACGGCTACGGTTCCAACATCACCAACATTGCTTTGATTCTCGGTCTGGTGGCGATAATCAGTCCCATCGCCGTGCATTCGCAGGTGCTGCGTAAAGAACTGCCGATTCTGGCTGCTATCACACTGCTGTCAGCAGGTTTGTTATGGGATGGCGATCTGACCCGCGTGGATGCGGCGATTCTGCTGGTGGTGTTCGCCGGCCTGATGGGCTGGACCATCCGCGAAGGTATGCAGCAGCGCTCGGACGTGCTGGCGTCTGAAGTGGACGACGAAATGATCGCGCACCCGATGCCCATTAAAAACGCAATATTCTGGCTGGTCGCCGGTTTGATTCTGCTGATCGTCAGCTCGCGTATTCTGGTGTGGGGCGCGGTCACTGTAGCGCACAGTCTGGGCGTCAGCGATCTGATCATCGGGCTGACGGTCGTGGCCATCGGCACCTCGCTGCCGGAGCTGGCGTCTTCGCTGGCGGCGATCCGTAAAGGCGAGCATGACCTCGCTATCGGCAACGTCATCGGCTCCAACCTGTTCAACACCCTCACCGTTGTCGGCATCGCTGCGGCGATTCATCCTCTGGAAGTACAACCGGAAGTTCTGTACCGCGACTGGTCGCTGATGGCCGGCCTCACCCTGGCGCTGTTCGTCATGGGGTTTGGCTTCAAAGGCAAACAAGGCCGCATCAACCGCGTCGAAGGCGGCATTCTGCTGGCGGTGTACATCGCTTACACCAGCTATCTCGGCTACACCGTAGTGGCCGCTGCTTAAACAGGTCGAAGCGGGCGTTGGGATGTGATCCTGACGCCCGCAGGTGATTTATTTCCTCGTTTTTATCCCGCATTCTATAAGCTGATTAATGCGCCCGGGTTTCATTGCATATCCTCGCCGCGTCTTTAATCGCGCACTGACTGAATAAACACTTTAGAGATGTGATCCCGTGACTATTCCTTACGATGCTATACATGCCCTCAAAGCTGAAATCGAAAACAATATCGAGGCGGCAGTCAATGCCTCCCAAGCGGATTTCGCGGCGACGCTGAATACGATCAGTCGTCAAACTTCTCCGATCTATGACTTTCTCAATAACGAAGAGTTATGGAGTGACGAGATTGATTGGGATATTCGCGAGGCGCTGTGCAAAGAGTGCTTTGTCGCTGTTGAAAATGGTCTGCACGTCTTCTGCGATGCGCTTATCGCCAAGGCGAACGCCTCCGATGCGTTTATGCAGTTGTTGCATGAACATATGGCGCATACGGAACAGGACTATCGCTATTACCTGTTTGCGAATATGAGCGACGAGAACACATTCTCCATGCTTTTAGACTCGTTGACGCAACAGCTTGAAGTGGAAGATCACGACTACAGATCCGCATGGCTGCCGACTTTGCGCAGTTGGACGCAAAAAGCGGAGTATGCCGAACGGGCGACGGAGTTTCTGACGTCCAGTTTTCAGCGGCATTTTGAATACGCCAAGAAGGCGCGTAGCGAGAAATTGAAATCCTATGGATTCACGCCGTCCCTATACCACGAAACCAACAATGGGCTGGTGGGCGCGCTCGCTATGGAGTTTACGCGCTACAGCATCCCCAACGCTAACGACATCTTGCTGGATGTGCTGAAGATAGTCAGTGACGATGATGCTTCCTATGGACTGAACTGCAAGACCGGCCCTGTGGCGATTGCGCTATCGCTGTGCGGGTATGCGGGAGACGTGAGCGTATTAGAGTCTTTTCTGGAAAGCTTTGAGTGGCGTTATGAAGGCGCTCAATTCGTCATGGAAACCCGCTACGCGTTGTGGATGATTAACCGTGACGCGGACGGCGCTGCGGCCTTTCTCGCGAATCCCGAAAATACGAAGAATCTGTCCTACGCCGCATGCGCCATCGCCGACTTGGACGCCAAACAGTATTTACCGCTAGTGGAGCAGCGTTGCGCGGACATCGACAAGCCAGTCGCCAAAGAAGCCTTTAAAGAAACCATTACGCGACTGCGTGACCAAACCTCTGCGCCGGCGCCTTCAGAGCGAATGATTTATCTGTTTGGCGAGACTGACAGAACAGTAGTCCTGCTGGGCGGCGACTATTCAGGAGAGTTCTACAGCCGAGCCAAGGCTGCCTCCCTGGGGGAGGCGATCATAGATTTCACGGAAGAGGATGATGACTCGGCGGATATTTTCTAGGGAGCGCTATCCTGTTGTCAGTGGTCTGCGGGGCGTCAAAACGGAATCTCGCTGCCGTCCCAGGCGAATAGTTTGCCGGTGTCTTCCGGGCGCAATCGTTCGATAACCTTCATGAGATGGCCAGCGGCCTGATCTGGCGTAAAAAGCCGTTGTGGTGGGACGCGTTCCAGAAAGGGGGCGGAGAGGGCGCTGGCGACGGTACCGGGATGCAGGCCGACGACAATCGCCTGTTTATTACGGCGCGCCACTTCAATGCTGGCGGTCTTGAGCGTCATATTAAGAGCGGCTTTAGAGCTGCGGTAAGCATACCAGCCGCCTAATCGGTTATCGGAAATGCTGCCGACTCTGGCGGATAAGGCGGCGAAAACCGCAGGACGGCTTGGATGTAAGAGGCCGAGGAAGTGCTTGGCAACCAGCATCGGGCCAATCACGTTGGCGAGGAAGCAGGCTTCAAAGTTCGTTCTTTCCAACTCTTTCAGCGCCTTCTCAGGTCGCATAGTCGCCGTGTGCAGAAGACCCGCCGCAACGATCACTCTATCAATGGGACCCGAAGCGGCGGCGATCTCCACAGCCTGTTGAATGGATTCCTCATCGCTATAATCCAGGCGGCCTGACTGAATATTGCTTTTCCCCCAGGTGCGAGGTGAACGGGAGAATGCAAATACCTGGGCGTCGGGTTCACTTGCGAACCGATGAGTGAGGGCGGCGCCAATAGCGCCGGAAGCGCCTACGATAACGATGCGGTGTTGAGTCATGTCGGGCGTATCTGTTTGAGGCTATTGCAATGTCATTGACGAGTACTGGGAAAGATACGCAGAAGATGGCGGAAAGGTTCAGCGAAGGCGGCGGAGGCGGTAACGTAGCGCGGCGGAAAGAGGGCGAGGAAGAAAGACCGTGGTCACAGCTATTCTGCTGTCACGGCCTCTTTGTTCAAGATGCGCGCTGGCTGACTATTGGCCTCGCGGGTGATCCATTGCAGCAGCGTTTCGTACTCCCTGCTGTCTCGTAGCGAGGGGACGCAGGTCAGTTTGTAGCCCAGGCCGGTTTTCACGGTGCGGGAAAATACGTTGATCAATTGCCCGTTGGCCAGTTCACTCTGCACGTACAGCACATCGGTGATGGCGACGCCGCTGAATTTCACCGCGGCGGTGATGGCGGACTCCATGGAATCCATGATCAGCATGCGGTCTGCGCTGATTTGCGCGCCGGGCAGACCGGTGTGGGAGAAATATAACTCCCAGTCGGACAGGGAAGGGTTGGGGCTGATGAAGTTTGCCTGATTCAGTATTTCCTGATCGGACAGTCCCTGTAACTGCTCGTAGTAGTCCTTGGAGCACACCGCGACCAGATTTTCCTCATAAAAGAACTCATCGGACGGCTCATCGCAAAAGACGATGCCCATATCGTAGTGTTCTTTCAAAAAGTCGACGGAATGACGCCAGGCGGTAGTCACCTTCAGGTTAAGCTCGGTTTCCTCGCGAATGCGACTGAGACGCGGCAGCACCCAACGGATAGCGAAGGTGACCGGCACTTTGATCTCGATAAAATTCTTTTCGTGGGGAATGCCGCAGGCGCCGCGAATGATTTCAAAGGCCTGGGTGAGTTGTTCCCACAGACGCTGACCGCTGTCGGTCAGTTGCACCTGCTTGTTGTTTCTCACCAGCAGCCGCTTTTCGAAATGCAGCTCCAAGGCTTTGATATGCTTGCTGACCCCGCTGTGGTTGATGCACAGTTCTTCTGAGGCTTTAGAAAAACTCTGGTGGCGGGCGACTGCTTCAAAAACTTCCAAGGCTTTTAATGAAGGCCGTGAGTTACTCCTCATACATCCCTCCTGGAAAAAATGTCACAGCGATGTGCAATATAATCAATTTACTTTTTTGAGTCGATTAAAATATCTTTTTCTAAATAAAAACAAATTGTAACGTTGCTTTTTGCATAGTACTGACAAGGTTGTCACTGTTCGCGGCGACAGGTTTTGTTCTCGGAATGCGCCGGTTTAATTAGCGCAGTGAGAGGCGGACCGTCGGCCGGATAGGTGTGTCGTCATGCCGTTTATGGAGGGGCTCCTCCTGATCGGCTTGGTATTTCAACTTTTCCGTCCACGCACCGCTCAATTCGTCGCTGGTTACGTGGATGGAGGTTTGGAGGCTTGTGATACAACGGGCGTCCAATCCCGAATTCATCCAACGATTTTCCAGCGTACGGCGCCCAGGCCAGGGGCGCACATGGAAAGCCCGCCGCAAACCCGGATGTTGCAGGCAATTGCAGGACCCGGCTCAGAGCGATATAACGCAGCAACGCCAAGCGTAAGGTAACGCGTTTGACCTGACAAACCAGTGTTCCAAGTCAAGAAGTAATGGAAAGGAAGTTCGCAATATGAATATCGTAATCATTGGCGGGGGCCAACAAGCCCACGCACTTCTGGGTATCTTCGCCTCACGAGGGCAGGAAGTTTCGATGCTGACCCGGAAAGCCCAGGAGATAAACGAAAGACTGGGCGCCAATGGCCAGATTGTCGTATCCACCCCCTATGGAGAGGATCTGCACGCCAAGCCGGTGCGGGTGACTGACAATCCTGCTGAAGTCATACCCCAGGCGGATATGATTTTTATCACCAATCCCGCTAACGATCGCCCCCGCGTTCTGGCGCAAATCGCCAACCTGATTTCAGAAGACAAGGTCGTGCAGCTGTGCGCGATACCCGGTTGGGGCGCTTTCGACTGGATGGTGGATTATCACATCGGCCGACGCTCCAATGTCTATGCCTGGGGCATCAAGGATACGCCGGTGATGGCGTCCCACCTTGTGCCCGGGCAGAGCGTGAGCATTCTCGGGTTCAAGAAGGAGCTGTTTTACGCTATTTCCAATCCGACCCATATCAAGGTGGAATTGGCCAGGAAGGCCCTGGAAAAGCTGTTCTACCAGCCGGCCAGTCGTGCGGAGCACTACATTGAACTGAGCGCCTGCGCGGGCAATCCGATCGAGCACTTGCCGATCCTGTATTCCCTGGTGGGTCCTTATTCACAGTGGGATGGCAGGCCCTTCGCGGAGCGACTGAGTTTTTATGAAGATCTCACCGAGTTAGCCGCTTATCTGATCAAGAAATGCGACGAAGAACAGCAGGCCATTCTGGCGGCGTTGAAAGAGGTCTATCGTTCCGATTTCCCGTTTGCGCTGCCGTTGCATGAAGACATTGTAAAAATATACGGCAGGCAGATCACCAATCCGCGCACGCTGTACTCCACCTTTCGCACCAACCCCGCGTACGCGGGCATCAAGATTCCCATGCTGACCTGTGAAGGCGGCTTTGAAGTCAATCGTCGTCACCGCATCTTCACCGAAGATGTGCCTTACGGCATGGACTTCTTCTTAGAGGCCGCCAGAAGGTTGAACGTCCATACCCCCATGCTCGCTGAAATTCGTGATTGGGCTTATGAATACTGCGGGGGCTTTGAAGACAATATCACGCGTTACTTCCCCTCGGGTTGGCCGCAACGTTCTATGGCGTTGGTGCGTTAACCAGGGGAGCCGGGAAGTAATGGTGACTATTAAATCATGCCGGCGGGACGGCGTGAGGGGAGAGGCTGCGCCATATCTGACGCCGTTGATTCATCCCCTGACGCAACATGTGCTGAACTCCGATCCTGTTCGTTTGAACGCGCTGATGGATGCGCACGGCTCGCCCGCGCATCTGATGTTTCCACAGATATTTGAAGAAAATCTCTACCGTTTTCGGCGGGTTTACGCCAACGCCGATATTCGCGGCGACGTGCTGTATGCGATGAAAGTCAATCGCTGCCACAGCTTTCTTAAGGCCGTCGCGATCAATGGCGCCGGAGCGGACGTCTCCAGCCTGTTTGAGCTGCAGGATGCGCTGGCGGCAGGCGTGGCGGGCGATAAGTGCTCGCTATCCGGAGCCTTCAAAAGCCCTGACTTTGTTGAACTGGGAATGAAGGCGGGGGCGATTGTCGCCATTGACTCCGCGGAAGAGTTCGAGGGGCTGCAGGAGTTACTGTTGGCGTCTCGCCAGGGCGATAAAACCCGTATCAAGCTGCGTTGGAACGGCGATGACGGCGCCAGTCGATTTGGTATGAACAGCGAGGCGCTCAGAACCCTGGCGCACACGCTGAAGCCGTTTCGGCATCGACTGGAGCTGGAAGGCGTCGCCTTTCACCTGGGTGGCTATTCCATCCGTCAACGGGCGGAGGCGCTGGCGGTGTCCATTGAAATGATCCGCTACTTCCGTGAGCTGGGCTTTAGCGCCCATGGCGTCAACATAGGCGGCGGCTTTCCGACCCGCTACATCTCCCGGGGCGCCTGGGAAGCGTTCCAGGGGTACAACGGGCCTCATTACTATATGGATGGCCGGTCCCCAGACAACTTTTATCCCTATTGGTCCCCTCGCGTCAAAGAGGAGGCGCTGGAGGATATTGTGATGGCCTGCGGTAATCGTGAGCGTCTGCGTCAAGAGAGCGTGGCGCTATATGTGGAACCGGGACGAGGCTTGGCGGATCAGGCCGGAGCGACCCTGTTTCGCGTTAAAGGCGTCAAGCGCCTGGAGGCGGGCAAGCATGTCATCGTTGTCGACGGTTTCAGCTTCAGCGCCTGTGAAACCTGGTTCCAATCAGAGTTTCTGGTAGACCCGATCGTGATTGGCGCAGGCCAGGGCGATGCTGGCGTCGCCTATATCGCAGGCGGTAGCTGCCTGGAGTCGGACGTGCTGACGAAGAGGTGGATTCCTTTCAAGAATTTGCCGCAACCGGGAGACTGTCTGGCCTTTGTAAACACCGCCGGTTATCAGATGGACCTCATGGAGACCCGTTTTCACCGTGCGCCGACACCGCAAAAACTTGCAGTAGTCGCAACCGACGCCCATGAAGGAGGGCATGGCGATTGGTCATGGCGATTGGATGAGTCGTTCTGAGCAGTTTCGCAATCAGGACTGGAAAGCACTGATATATAACGAATAAGGAATGAACATGATTAAAACAAAGGTGTCGGAATTAATCGGCGAAACCCCTCTACTGGAGCTGCCTTTACAGGATTGCTCCTGGAAACTGCTGCTGAAGCTGGAGAAGTTCAACCCCGGCATGAGCATGAAGGACCGCATGGCCCGCAGCATGATTGAAGCGGCGGTGCGTGAAGGCCGTTTGCAGCCGGGCGGCGTCATCGTGGAGTCGTCTTCCGGCAATACCGCGACGGGACTGGCCCTGCTGGCCGCGGAAATGGGCTTTCGCTTTATTGCTGTGATGGATCATCACGCCGCCGCTGAGAAAGTCATGGCGGTGAAGGCCTATGGAGGAGAAGTCCATATTGTCAAAGGCGATTACGCCGATGACGAAGTGGCGACGGTGGAAAGAGAGCTGACGGCGGCGCGTCTGGCCAGCGAAATCGAGGGCGCCTGTTTTATGGACCAATCCAATAATCAGGCCAATCCAGGCGGCTATTCCAGCACTCTGGCTCATGAACTGATTCGCGACACAGGCGGCGTCATCGATGCGCTTGTGGCTTGCGTCGGCACTGGCGGCTCCATTACCGGCGTGGCCTCAGCGTTGAAGACGTATCGTTCCGATATACGCATTTTCGGCGTGGAGCCGGTGGGGTCAGTCGTGTTTCGCAAGGAAGGCGGACCTTATTACCAATCCGGCACTGGCGTGCCGCCGGGGGATTCCATTGGCGCGGCGTTTCGCCGGGAACTGGTGGATTACGGCTATCAGGTGACGGACGCGGAGGCGTTTGAAACCTGTCGCTACCTGGCGCGTCAGCGCGGGTTATTGATTGGCGGTTCGGCGGGAGGCGCCGTGTATCAGAGCGTCAAAATCGCTCAAAACCTGAGCGGAAGCGGGACCATGGTCTGCATTGTCTGTGACGGAGGGGAAAAATATCTGCCGACAATTTTCAATGATGAGTGGATGAGCGAAAGGGGGCTGTTCGAGCCGCGCGTGCATCAGGAGTTAAACCGCTGGCTGAGGCCGGCCTTTTCCGGGCGGGTCAACAAGGCCCGGGCGGAGGCGGACGCCAGGGCGGCGAGCCTGTGTCTCTGACCCAGGCGTGACGCGATGCGGTTTCAGGCGTTTACAAGGGGGTGAACGCCGAGCGGTCAACCGTGAATAAAAAAGGGATACCAAAATGGAAAACACACAAAATAGCAAAGCCATGACGTTTGTTTTTATCGCTGTCGTCGCAGGCACAGGGATGGATGCGTTCGTTAAACAGGTGGGGGAAGAAGTCGATACATGGCAGCTGCTGTTTCTAAGGTGGTGCTTCGCCGCGCTGCTTTTGATACCCATGGCGGTAAAAGAAGGCGCGGGCATCTTCGTCTGGAAGTCGCCAAAGGCGCATTTGATGCGTGGCGTGCTCAACTGCGTCGCCTCCTTTCTGCTGTTTTACTCTCTCGCTAACCTGCCGCTGGCGGTGGTGGTGACGATCTTCTTCGCTGAGCCTCTGTTTATCGTGCCGATTTCTGCGCTTTGGCTAAAAGAGAAAGTCGCGCCGGGGCATTGGCTGGCGACCCTCGTCGGCTTTATCGGCGTTTTGCTGATCGCCCGCCCCAGCGGCGACTTCACGCCTCTGGAAATCATTTATCCGTTCGCCGGCGCCCTGGGCTTCGCCCTGTTGCATATCGGCACGAAGAAATACGGCTCTGAGGAAAGCCCCATCAGCCTGATGTTCTGGCTGGCGATTCTGACGATTCTGATGTCGGGCCCCATGGCGGTGGCGGACTGGTCGCCGGTATCGCTGAAAGACTTTTCCTTTATCGGCCTGATCGCCGTGCTGGGCTCGGTGTACAGTTACTTCTGGATAGTCGGCCTGCGTATCGGCAGCGCCGCCATCGCCGCCCATATCAGTTATCTCTCTTTACCGTTGGCCTACCTGATCGGCTGGGCGTTCTTCGATGAAACGCCAGATATGTACACGATTCTGGGCAGCGGAGTGATCTTCCTGTCCGTGCTCATGGTGTCTGTAAAAAACGGCATGAAACTGCCAGTTCCACGGGCCCTGCGGCGGGGTAAAACCTACGACGCCAAAGCCTCCTGACCGCGTCCCGGGTCTTGGCGGCCCGGGAAAACCAATGATTTTACTGATTTTTTTGACGATGACTGAGGAATGCGTCGCGCATTTTTTTTCAATGCTGACGTTTACGTCAACGTCACTAAAGTCTATTATCCTCAGGGTGGATTACCGTCTACAGTAGAAAGTGGAGCGGAGCCTTCAAAAGGGGCCCGCCTTGCCTCCGAACGTATCCAGGAAGAGGACCCTATGAGTCAAACAACAAAAACAATAGAAGTTATTCATAAACCTGAATTCATTCAGGGAAATGAATTTAAGTTTCCCATCTTTCAGGTTCTGAAACAGGATGGCGCGACCTATAAAGGGGCTAAGCTGCCGGAGATGGATCAGGAAGAAGCCCTGAAGATCTACCGCACCATGGTGTTCACCCGCGTGCTGGATGAACGCATGCTGGCCGCCCAGCGTCAGGGGCGTCTCAGTTTTTACCTGCAGTCCACCGGTGAAGAAGGCACTGTTGTCGGCTTCGCTGCGGCGTTGGATGATCGGGACATGATCATGGCTCAATACCGGGAGCAGGGCGCTTTGGCCTATCGCGGATTCTCGGTGGATGAGTTCATGAACCAGCTGTTCGGCAACGAGCTGGATTATGGCAAGGGCCGGCAAATGCCGATTCACTACGGCTCCGCCAAACTCAATTACATGACGATTTCCTCGCCTCTGGCCACCCAGATTCCTCAGGCCGCCGGTTACGCCTACGGTCAGAAACTGGAAGGCAAGGGGCTTTGCACCGTAACCGTATTCGGCGAAGGCGCCGCCTCGGAAGGGGACTTTCACGCCGCGCTGAACATGGCCTCCGTGCATAAAGTGCCGGTTATTTTTCTATGCCGTAACAACGGCTACGCGATCTCCACTCCTTCCAGCGAACAGTTCGCCGCAGACGGCATTGCGCCGCGGGCGTTAGGTTACAGCATGCGCGCCATCCGCGTAGACGGCAACGATATCCTGGCGGTGTATCTGGCGACCCAGGCCGCGCGCAAAATTGCAGTGGAAGAAAACGAACCTGTTTTGATCGAAGCCATGACCTACCGTCTGGCCGCCCACTCCTCCTCCGACGACCCATCCGGCTACCGCAGCAAGAAAGAAGAAGACGTTTGGCGCGCCAAAGACCCCATTGCGCGCATGCGCAACTGGATGATCAAGAAAAAGTGGTGGTCCGAGGACGAAGAAAAGCAGCTTCAGGACAGCATGCGCCAGGAAGTGCTGGACGCAATGAAGAACGCTGAGAAACGGCCGCCGCCGCCGGTGGAGTCGCTGGTGACGGACGTGTACGACGAAGTGACCCCGCAACTGCATGAACAATTAGAAAAACTCAAGATGCATGTCCGCAAGTACCCGGATGCGTATCCCAAGAGCGCGGGGAGAATGACGCA
Organism: Hahella sp. KA22; assembly: GCF_004135205.1. Taxonomy (NCBI): domain Bacteria; kingdom Pseudomonadati; phylum Pseudomonadota; class Gammaproteobacteria; order Oceanospirillales; family Hahellaceae; genus Hahella; species Hahella sp. KA22. Next base: position 3,681,894 of record NZ_CP035490.1, read on the forward strand.
TGGCTAAGATGAACCTGTTACAGGCGATCAACAACGCCCTCGATATAGCGATGGCGGAAAATGAAAAAGTAATCTGTTTCGGCGAAGATGTTGGCGTTTTCGGCGGCGTTTTTCGCGCTACCAGCCATCTTCAAGAAAAGTACGGCCGCGCCCGCTGTTTTAATACGCCTTTGGTGGAGCAGGGCATTATTGGCTTCGCCAACGGATTAGCGGCTCAAGGCCATGTGGCGGTGGCGGAAATTCAGTTTGCGGATTACATCTTTCCCGCTTTCGACCAGATCGTGAATGAATCCGCCAAATACCGTTATCGCTCAGGGAACCTGTTCGATGTTGGCGGTCTGACCATCCGTACGCCCTACGGCGGCGGCATCTCAGGCGGACATTACCACTCGCAGTCGCCGGAAGCCTATTTCGCGCATACGCCGGGCCTGAAAATTGTGGTTCCGCGCAATCCCTATCAGGCGAAAGGGCTGCTGTTAAGCTCCATTCGCGACGCTAACCCAGTCGTGTTTTTTGAGCCCAAACGGATCTATCGCGCCTCTGTGGGTGAAGTGCCAGAGGAAGATTACGAATTGCCCCTTGGCAAGGCGGAAGTGCTGAAGGAAGGTACCGACATCACTCTGCTGGCCTGGGGCGCGCAGATGGAATACATCGAAAAAGCGGCGGAAATGGCGGAAAAAGACGGCATTTCCTGCGAAGTGATCGATTTAAGAACCATTCTGCCCTGGGACATGGACACCGTTGTCAACTCGGTGTTGAAAACCGGACGTCTGGTCATCTCACACGAAGCGCCTTTGACCGGCGGGTTCGCCGGCGAAATCGCCGCCACGATCCAGGAGCGCTGCTTTCTCTATCTGGAATCGCCCATCGCCAGGGTGACCGGTTTGGACACGCCTTTCCCGCTGGTGCTGGAGAAAGAGTATCTACCGGATCATCTGAAGATCTACGAAGCGATTAAACAGAGTGTGAACTTCTAGGAGGGCGAAGATGGTGACTGATTTTATTTTGCCCGACATTGGTGAGGGCATTGTTGAGTGTGAACTGGTCAAATGGCTGGTGCAGGAAGGGGACTTCGTACAGGAGGACCAGCCTGTGGCGGAAGTGATGACCGACAAGGCGTTGGTGGAAATTCCCGCGCCTAATAGCGGCCGCGTCGCCAAGCTGTATTATCGTGAGGGCGACACCGCCAAGGTGCATTCCCCTCTGTTTGCGGTGGACATGACGGGCGCTTCTAAAGCGGCTAACGAAGAATCCGTTACCGTGGTGGCGGACAAACAAGCGGACAGCAAGCCAGCCCCGGAGAGCAAACCCGCGCCGGCGCCTCAGCCTGCCGGAAAAAACGGGGATGATTTCATCCTGCCGGATATCGGCGAAGGCATTGTCGAGTGCGAGATCGTGGAATGGCGGGTGGCGGAAGGCGATCATGTGGAAGAAGACCAGCCTGTCGTCGATGTGATGACTGACAAGGCGGTGGTGGAGATTCCAGCGCCTCGCGCAGGTCGCATCGTAAAGCTGCACTACGGTAAGGGCGACATCGCGAAAGTGCATACGCCGCTTTTCTCTTTTGCAGCGGATGGCTCAGCTCCCGTTGCGACGCCGGCCAAAGTCAACGGCGACAACGCCCCCAAGGCAGCCTGTCTGGCGTCTTCTGCGCAGAAACCGGCGCAAGCTTCAGGTCGTGTCAAAGTTCCCGCCAGCCCGGCGGTGCGTCGCCTGGCCAGAGAGTTGTCTCTGGATCTGAATCGCGTGCCAGGCTCCGGCAAACATGGACGGGTGCTTAAAGAAGACATTCATAAGTATCAGAAATCCTTGCAGGCAGACGCCGCGCCAGCGCAAAGCAAAGCACCAGAAACGCCCGCCAGAGTCGGCGAAGTGCGCGTGGAGCCGATTCGCGGTGTGCGCGCGGTCATGGCCAAACGCATGGTGGAAGCCGCTACGACCATTCCTCAGTTCACTTTTGGCGATGAAGTCGACGTCACCGCATTGCTGGCCCTGCGTGAGCAGCTAAAGCCGGAAGCGGAGAAAGCCGGCGTACGCCTGACGCTGATGCCTTTCATTATGAAAGCCATGGCGATGGCGGTGATGCAGCATCCCATCATGAACAGCCGGGTCAATGACGATTGCACGGAGATTCACTATCTGCCCCATTGCAACATCGGCATGGCGGTGGACTCCAAAGTCGGTTTGCTGGTGCCCAACGTCAAGCATGTGGAAAGTCGCAGCATTCTCGACATCGCGCGGGAGGTGGAGCGGCTGACCAATGCGGCTCGTGACGGCTCGGTCCGTCAGGATGACCTCAAGGGCGGCACCATCAGTATTTCCAATATTGGGGCGTTGGGCGGCACGTATGCGTCGCCGATCATCAACATGCCGGAAGTGGCGATTGTGGCGCTGGGCAAAACTCAGACAGTGCCCAGGTTCGACAGCGAAGGCTCGGTGGTGGCGCGCTCGATCATGAATATCAGCTGGTCCGGCGATCATCGCATTATTGACGGCGGGACCATTGCCCGCTTCAGCAATATGTGGAAATCTTACCTGCAGGACCCGACCTCGATGTTGCTGCATCTGAGCTGATAACCCTGCGAGAGTGAATGACTGGCGCGCCTAAGTTACAACAGTTCTATATTCCGGAAGAGCAGTCGATCTATCTGCTCAGCCATAATGACGCCAAGAAGCTCAAGGACTGGGTCGCCTTGTGTCAGGCCCAGCTTGAGCAGCTTGGTTACCGGGATATTGAAATGGTGGGCAAGGGCGCCTACGGTTTTGTGTTCGCCGGCGTCACCGCCGGTGGCGAACAGTACGTCTTCAAATTCTCCCGCATCACCTTACCCCAGCACTTACAGGACCGCCTGGAAGAAGAGGCGTTTATGCTGGGTCTGGTGGAGCATCCCAGAGTCCCAAGCCTGATTGCGTTCCAGCGCATTCGCCGCCAATCCATCTTGGTGATGGAGCGGGCGCCGGGGGTGGATCTTGAACAATACTCGCTCAAAGTGGGACGTCTGCCACCTAGACTTGTTGTTAAGATTGCCGCACAACTTGCTGATATATTAAGAAATCTTCGCTCAGATAAAGGGCCTGCCGGACGTCCTCTCGTACATGGCGACATCAAGCCTTCCAATCTGGTGTACGACCCCAGTACCGAACAGGTGGCGCTGATCGATTGGGGCTCCGCCGTGTTCGCGCAACTGGACGAAAACAATCAATACGTATCCGCCAATGTTATGGAGCTGATGTCCAGCGACCTGCAGCAAACCAATGCGCGTCTGGGCGATGTCTACTTCATTGGCGATGAGCAGCTCAACGGAGGCTTGTCGTCGCCCCGATTCGACGAGCAGGGCGTTGCAGGAACCCTGTACGCCCTTGCTTCCGGGCAGTCCTGCCGCTTTGGTCACCGCGCCTTGCCCGCCGTTTCTCTGGGGCTGCCGGCGGAGTTCGCGCGCATGCTGGACGCCATGATGGACGACGATCCTTCCGTACGCGCCAAGGCGGGCGACTATTTCCTGCGCCATATGCCGCGCATGGCGCGACTGGTCATGCTGGATCTGCCGCCAGTACAGGAAACGCCGCTGGCCCCGGTCTGGGTACGGCCGCAGAAACGGGGCATCGATACGGTGGTGTACAGCTCGCGCAAATCGTTCCTGCGGGAAGAAGGCGTCAAGGAAGAGCTGAAAGAAATCAACGATGTGCAATTGGATCGTTACTATAAGAACTTCATGCAGGGCATGGGGGAGATTGAAAAGGCGTTCATCGCCGCCGTCAGTCGTCTTGGGCGCTATCCCGTGGTGGGCGGGCTGGCGGTGCGTTGGGAGAAGGAAGGGGTGTACATCGACACCAGCCTCAATCTGCGCGACCCGGATTTAAAGCCAGCGTTCGTCACTGCGGTGAACAATATGGTGAATCTGGCGCGGGCGATTCATCGCCAGGGGGTGTTCAAAAGCTGTCTGTTTAATGCTCGCGATACCCTGCACGTAGATCGCGATGGGCCGGATAAGCCCTTTCTTCCTGAGTCGGGGTTAAGTCTGGGTTATGAGGTCAGCGCGACGCCGGATCTGGAGGATCAGAGCCGGGTGCATTCTTATTTTGAAGACGGCCCCGATCCAGAAGAGTTTCTGGTTCTTCCTATAGAAATCATGGAGATACTGGAGCTTCTTAATAATATACATCACACGGGGCTTATCATATTTGAGAGCTTGCCCACGCACTTGAAGATCCACAGTTATTACCGCCTGCTGGACCCGTCCAGGGAGCAGGAGTTCCGCTATTGTCTGGATGCTATCATCGCCGCCATTCCGCTGATCAAAGGGTTGGGTGTATCAGGTTTCATGAAGATGCCTTACAAAGACACCAAATTCTTTTCTCATATTGAGCGGCTGCCGGAAAAATATTATCCGAAGAATCCCCGCGATGAAGTGGTCGCGCAAGCCGCCAGTTCTGCCTCCTAACGCCAGCCCTAAAAAGAGGCGCGCCTTCGCCTGAAAATTAATGAGCACCAAAATGGCGCTATATCATTCCACCAAAACACCAATTTAGTGCATTTCTTTACGTTCTGTGGCGCCAGATAACTTGAAAATTGCGCTATTACGTGCTGTATTTAAAGCAGTAATCGGGGCGTAATTTTTGCATAACTGGTGGCCTTACTGGCTCCCTCCCTGGACGCCCGCCGATATGGGGCGGCGCATTACGTGAACTGGTTTTCGTTTCTTTTGTGACGGAGGTTGGTTTATTTGCCCTCAAGGCCCGGCAGAATGGGGAAAGCTGTGGGAAAAACTAGAACAAATATCAGGGATGTTCACTGTAGGGAGTAGAAAAACGAAAGACCATACAGAGAATGCATATGCGATATAAAGTTTTGACCGCCTGTTTATTGACGCTGGCCTCCGCTGCTGGGTTTTCCCAAGCGGCTGATTTCGGAAATCCTGTGCAGGTGACGATTTCCGGTCTCCCCAACGGGCCTGATGGTTCGCCCATGAACCAGGAAGAGCCCTACATTTCCCGCAATGGTAAAACGCTTTTCTTCAACGGCGGCGCTGAGAACAACCACCGTCTGCTGCATTACGCCGAACGTGGCGCTAACGGCGGCTGGACCTACCGCGGCCAGATCAGTCTGGGCGGCGAAGATGAGAAATATGTTCAGGGCGCGCCCGCTATCGACGTGGACAACAATCTGGTGTTCTCCGACACGGGCGTGGACTCCATGGTGCGCAGCGGTCGCTTCTCCGGCGGTAAGCTTTCTTCCGTGCGCGCTATCGACGGTTTGCCGCCTCGCAAGGCGAATGCGTTCGCCCGCAAATTCCAGGGCAACATGGGGCCGGAAGTCAGCCCGGACAGCCGCGTGCTGTATTTCACTGAGGCGGCCTGGGGCGCCGGCGGCTTCATGAGCGGCCAACTGCTGCGGGCGAATATCCACTTCGCCACCCATCGTGGCGGCGCCACTTACTATTACGATCAGAGCGAGGTGGAGCGGGTGATGGAGAACGTTAACTCCCGCGATATCGAGTACAGTCCTGCGATTTCGTCGGATGGACTGGAACTGTTCTTTACCCGTATCCTGTTGGCGGACCGCGCCAACAACCGTGATCGCGCCTTGATCATGCGGGCGGTGCGCGGCTCCACCAGTCAGCCGTTTGACTCTCCGGTGGAAGTCATGGGAGTTGGGGAAGATGTGATGGCGGAAGCGCCATCCATTTCCGGCGACGGTTCTGAACTGTATTATCAGAAGACGGAAGGCGGCAAAACGCGCATTTATATGGTCACCCGATAGCGTCGCTTTCCGCCTTTATCAGCGGTGCTAGTGAACAAGAGGAAATAATGCGAATCAGCGTGTTGGCGAAAGCGACAAACTGCGATGCGGAAACCGTCCGTTACTACGAAAAAATAGGCCTGCTGCCGGCGCCGCCGCGCAGCGCCTCTGGTTATCGCGAGTACGGCCGCAGTCATTTGGAGCGCTTAAATTTCATTCGCCATTGCCGCTCTTTGGATATGTCCCTCAACGAAATCAAATCTCTGCTGTATTTTCGCGACAATCCATCTCTGGACTGCGGCGAAGTCAACGATTTGGTGGATACCCACCTGTTAGCTCTGGAACAGAAAATCTCCGACCTGGAGAAGCTGAGGGAACAGTTGCAGTCCCTGCGTGACCAGTGTCGCATCCACAATCGCGCCGCCGAGTGCGGCATTCTGACCGGTTTGAGCCATGATCCGGCGGAGGGCGAGTGTCCCTGCCATGGCGACGCACCAAACTCTTAAACGCGCTGGCGTGCTTATTTTATTTTCTTGCAATGGGGGCTTGACCCTGTAGCCGCTCCAGACTTTAACCTGAGCGTATTCGAATGCAAGGAGAACGACGAATGGGTGTGCATTGCTGCCATAACGAGCACGAAGAAAAGCCGAAAGTTGATGGGCGTTATCGTAAAATTCTGTTTTGGGCTCTGTTGATCAACGGAGTCATGTTTGCGGTGGAACTGCTGTCCGGCCTGCAGGCTGGATCGGTGTCGCTGCTGGCGGACTCGCTGGACTTTCTTGGAGATGCGGCCAATTACGGCATCAGTCTGTGGGTGTTGGGCATGGGATTGGCGGTAAGAGCCAAAGCCTCGCTGTTGAAGGCGTTTTCCATGGGCGCTTTCGGCGTGTGGGTTTTGGCCACCACGGCCTGGAACGCCATGGCGGGAACTATTCCAGAAGCCGCCACCATGGGCGTCATCGGCGCGTTGGCCCTGGTCGCCAACCTGGGCGTCGCTGCCATGTTATACGCCTATCGTGAGGGCGACAGCAATATGCGCAGCGTTTGGCTATGCACCCGTAACGACGCGTTGAGCAATATCGCTGTTATGTTGGCGGCCCTGGGCGTGTTCGGGTCTGGAACCGCCTGGCCGGATTTGATTGTCGCTGGCATTATGGCCTGTCTGGCGTTAAGCGCTGCGTTTCAAGTATTGCGCCACGCCAGAAAAGAGCTGCGTCACGATCACGACGCGGCGGCGGAGGCCTGAAGGCGTCTGGGCGTATGCAGCGGCGGACGGTTATAATTCTCTTTTATCACCGGCCGCCGACTTTGTCTCAGGAGACTCGCTTATGACCAGTAAATTCTTCGCCTACCTTGAACGCCTGCGCTGGATCAAACGTTGGGGGCTGAAAAGGAATGTGGTCGAGGAAAACGTCATGGAGCACAGCTGGCAGGTGGCCACCATCGCCCACGTGCTGGGGCTGATCAGTAATCGCAAGTTCAACGGCGATGTCGACCCCAACGCCCTGGCGGTCGCTGCGCTGTATCACGATGTTTCGGAAATCATCACCGGGGACATGCCGAGTCCCATCAAGTATCACTCTGATGCAATTAAGCACGCGTATCACGCCATCGAACGGGAGGCGGAGAAAGAAGTGCTGTCCACGTTGCCGGATGAGCTGCACAAACCCTTTGAGCCCCTGTTGCTGCATGACAAGTTTGACGCCGCCAGCGTGAAATTCGTCAAGGCTGCGGACCTGATCAGCGCCTATCTCAAATGTCAGATGGAAGTGGCCGCTGGAAATAAAGAGTTCGACGACGCCAAGGCGGATGTGGAAGCGCGTATTCGTGCGCTGCGGATGCCTGAAGTGGATTATTTTATGGCGACCTTCGTGGATAGTTATCTGCTGACGTTGGATGAATTGTTGAAACATCACGACCCGACGCGAAACTGATCCCGTCAATGTTCGCTATTTGAAAAAGCGCCCGGTGGGGCGCTATCTGGTCGCGAGTGAATTTACCCGGCGCGCCTTGGTGATGGTACGATCACCTTTCCGCCGCCGCAATCGGCTTCAGCGCCTCAGGCTGCGTTTGACGTGTTCGGGAGATCAGCGTCAGTCCCAGCAGAATGGCGCCCATTCCAAGCAAACTCAGTAAAGACATTTGGTTGCCCAGGAACAGGTAATCCATGGTGGCTGTGACGCCGGGGACCAGATAAAAAAGACTGGTGACATTCACCAGATTGCCAGCCTGAATAAGACTGTACAGCAGCAATGTGGCGATCACCGAGATCACCACGCCAAGCCACAACAGCGACAGCAAGAAGCGCGGACTGAATTCCACCGTGATGGGCTCCCAGGGCGAGAACGCCAGACAGAGGACCAGGGTCATCGCGTATTGCAGAGGAAGCACCGACGCGGGCGCCTGCTTGACGCCTTTTTGCAATATCGCTCCCGTGGTGATTGAGCCCAGCGCGGCCAGGGCGAACACAACGCCTGTCGTGGAGATTTGCGCCAGGCCGATACTGTGATACACCACCAGAACCAACCCCGATAACGCCAGAAGAAGTCCCGAGAGACGTCGCAGCGAAAAGGCGGACTCTGTGGCCAGCAAGGTCAGAATGGGCTGCACGCCCAGTACTGTGGCGAGTACACCAGGCGTTACGCCATGCTCCAGCGCTTTGAAGTAGCAGATTGAATAGCCGCCGATCATGAGTAAACCGGTCGCCGCCACGCGAAATCGCGTACCGGGCGTCGGCAGCCACTGGCCTCGACTTAAGCTAATACCCAGCACCACAACAAAAGCGATGGCGAAGCGGAGGAGAAGAAAGGCGAAAGCGGAGGCGGACTCCAACCCCATTTTGGAGAAGATAGCGCCGCTGCTCCACAGTATTACGAAGAGCGCGGTTGCGCAGTAAGACACTAACGTTGTTCGATTGATAGACATAATGGATTGCCCGTCGCAGGGAATAAGACATGCCGACCTCGTCAGCGCTGCGCTGACTTCAAATGGAAGGCGCGAAATTTATTTCAATGAAGGGCGGGCGGCGGTGGCGCGCCAGCCTGAAGGCGACGGGGCGGGGGAGTGAAGCAAAACATGAAAATATCCCGGACGCTAATGCGGCCGACATCCTGACTGGATGTGCGGGCGGCTTTGGCGATGTCCTGAGATGAGGTCATGCTTACAACTCGTTGATGGTGATTGAGCGTCGATCTTAAGGTCCAGGAAAGCGGGAATCAAGCATTGAATATCAATCAGATATCAGACGGACAAATAACAGTTTATCTCGGTTCTATGTCAGGAAACTCATAGAAACTCGTCGAGCGCTACACATAAAAAAAGCGCCCCGCAGGGCGCTTAGCGAATAGTCGTAAGGGTGACTATCGGGAAGAAGTGTTTCTCACCAGAACTTTACCTACTTTGCCGTCGGCGCTTTGTGACAGCACCAGAACGTTAAGGCCGAATTCCGGAATGTTGCGGCCCGCATCTGGAATCTCGTCGCTCATGTAGTTGAGACGATCGATGAAACGCGGATAAGGGCGACGGTTTTGGTCTTTCAGCGTGGAGCCTACGGAGTCCACATCCGTCAGATCCAGTTTCAGGCGCTCGGAGGCGATCACGTTAAACGCCGCGTCATGCAACTGGAACTTGGTGGATGCGACGCTGCCGTCTTCCCACTTAACCACTCGCTGGTCAGCGTCGACGACGCCCAGGAAGCCTTCGCCAGGATGTACGCCTACGTGGTTGTTATCCCAGGAATCATCCACAAACCAGACTACCAGGCCTTGGTTGAAGGACATCAGCTGACCGGACACATTGAGGCGCTCCAGACCAATGTCAACGCCGTTGTGCGTACGCCATTCCATCAGGTAGTAGCGATCAGACACGGTGAAGCCTTCGTCGGCCGCAAAGCCGTCCAGTGTGAACACTGGCGAGGAGTCGGCGTTGTCGCTTGCGACTACCGCGCCGTCTACGGACAGAGCGATATCATCCACATACAGGCCTGGGTTGAGCGTGCCGGAGTCAGTGAAGTATTCGACGCTGACTTTCACGGTCTGACCTGCGTAAGCAGACAGATCGAATTCAGCGTTCACCCAACCGTCGGACGCGCCAGTGATGCCGTTGCCCAGGTTGTTGCCATTGGGGTTGGTGTCAGTGGTGATTGTCGCTGGAAGGCTGACTTTGCCGGACGCGCTCTCCACCATCACGTAGCCGTAATCCCAGTCCGCTTCGATGTCGTACCAGGTTTTGAACGCCAGTTTGGCGGAGGTGGCTGACGTCAGGTCCAGATCGTAAGACATGCTGGTGTGCAGGTCGTTGGCCTTACCGCCGAAATACGCGTATTTACCGCTGGCTGGCGTGGTGATGACGCGTTTTTTCTTCGGCAGGTCGATGCGGATAACATCGTTGTTGGTTCCTTTGCTTACCGCTTCATCCAACAACAAGACTTCGCCTCTGCGATCCAGTTCATCGATGGACAGGGTGGCGCCGTGCTGCCAGTTACCGCCCCAGATGCCTTGCAGTTTCTCTTTGGCGTAGGCGCTGAAACCGGTCGGCTCGGTGCCCGGAATCTTGCCGGCCCAAGAGCCGCTGGACATGATCGACCAGTAAGAAACCGGTTCGCCTTTGCCTGTGTATTGAGTGTCGTACTCGTCCGGCAGACCCAGGTCGTGACCGTATTCGTGCGCGCACACGCCTGCCGCCGCGGAGATTGGCTGTATGGTGTAGTCATACGCCGCCATCATGCCGCCCCAGTTGCCGGAGTCGGAAGTGGTGCCTTCGATCGGGAAGATCTGGCCCAGGTTCCAACGGTGCGCCCAGATCGCGTCTTCGCCCAGCTGACCACCGCCGGCTTCTTCACCGACTGCAGAGTGGAACACCATCACGTGGTCGACCAAACCGTCCGGCTCCCAGTAGTCGCCGTCGCCGTCCAGGTCGTAACGGTCTTCGATGTCATAGTCGCTCAGATCCACATTGGGGTCCGCCGCCGCGGCCAAAAGGGCTTCGCGAATCAGAGCGCGGGCGTCGCCGTCCACGTTGTTGCCGTAAAACGCTGCAGGTTTCTGCGCCATGTACCAGCCCGCCACATTGCCTTCTACAGAGTAGCTGGCTCCGGACTGCGCTATATAGTATTGCTGCATGGAGATCAGGTTTTCACCGTTAGGACCGGCGTAACCCGAGTCGGAGAACAGCAGATCCTGGAAATGCTCCCGGTTGTAGTCCTCGTAGTACATGTCGGTTTCGCCAGGCTGGATGGAGTTGTGCGGGAAGTCCGGGAATTCCATCAGAATGGCGAGCACCTTGGCTTTACGGGCGCCTTCGGTCCACTCTTCCAGTTGCAGGTTATCGGGGAACAGTTTGCGGTTATCCAGCTCACGCCATCTTTGGTCCCGCAGAGTGGTGCCGTTAACGCGACGAGGTTCTTCAGCCAGCGCCGCCGCTGTTGCGGAGGTTGTGGCCTGCATCCGGGCGCGTTGCAGTTCGTGGGCTTTGCGGTCTTTCAACCAGTCCTGCAATTTGGCGGTGGCTTCTTCCAGCGTAGCGCCTTCAGAGATTTTGCCGCCGGCCTTCAACATTTGAATCAGGCGGCCCTCATTGGCGATGCTGGGATCGAAGGCGCCGGCGCCATGCTGATGCGACTGGCTGGCCGCAAATGGCGAGGCGGAAGCGAGCAGCCCGGATATAGCGAGCGACAGTATGCTTTTTTTATGCATGAATAATTCCTTTTTTATTGATTGCCCTTTTGTGTAAGGCCATATTCGGCCCAGGCGGGGAAAGCAGGCAACGGATTGCCGGCGAATCTCAAAACGAGATAAATAAAGTAGTTCGCCCGGTCAGGCGCGGATGTGCCGCGCCGGTCGGGTGAACGCCAAGTCCCCGCGACGCCTAGTGAGTGTTGGAACGACCGTTGAACGGTCATTGACGACGCTCACAAAAGCCATTTGGTTTTATTGTTTCCCTGCCGATCGATAAGGTATTTCCTTAGCGGTCAGACATCCCCAATAACGTACATTATTGAGGGACGCCGAAGACGTCCTTGCTTCATGAAAAACGCCCCCATAAGCAAGCGCTTACGTGGTCGCGTTATTTAGTAAACCAGAAAAAAATCTACAATATCAGTACTTTGGAGAAATAATCTTTAAGATGATCGGCGCGAGCCGGGAGCCCGCGCCGTGCTTGTCAGGAGTTGTCTGGGGAAGGAGCGGGAGAGAACTGAGGTTGACCGGAATTGATTCCGGATTTGGTTTTTTCGGTGGCCTTTTTTGACTGCGCGGAAGCATGTGCTTTTTCCCGCAAATATTGTCGCGCCGCTTCCTCCGCTTCGGCGTAAGTCGCGCTCTCAGGAATGGCGCCTTCGTTACGCAATTTCTTGATGACGCTTTCGATGTTGGCTGGCGCTCCGGCTTGCGGCCCGGCGTGATCTTCATCGCAGGCCAATGCGGGAGCGGAGACGATCAGCAGGGATAGCAGTGCGCTGGTAAAGGTCCTTTTGGATAGTTTCATCATTCACTTGACTCGTTCTTTTGCTTATCTGGAGACGATAAGTCTAAGCGTTTTTGTTGCGGCGGCGAAAGAGGCTCTCCCGGCGCTTCTTTGACGAAGTAGGCTCCGCTTTGGCTTTTTACGCCATCCGGCGTGAGGGCGCCCCAGTGGGTAATCAGATCGCCATCCTGCGCGCTGCGCTCCAGAGAAAACAGTGTTTCTCCCGGCTTATAGACAGCCACGCCATAACTGTTTTTCACTGATCCCCCGGCATGGGAGACAAAATTGATGTCGATGCGCGCGCCGGACGTTTTCGCGGCGCAGAGTAGATTTTCCGCCGTTTGGTAGCCGTTGATCTCCAGGCGGCAGGGTGTTTCTCCTTTGGCCACGGTCAGCAGGTGAATCATGATCATTGGCGTGCCGCCGGCGGTGTCACCCTGTTGGGATTCATACCGGTAGCGGCCGTCCCAATTGATGATCAGCGTGGAGTCATCGGCATCTTCGGCGAACGTCGGTAAGGCGATGCTGATCAGAAACAGCGAGAGAATACATTGGCGTGCGGTCATAGCTCATCCCATATAGCCCGTCGTGAGACCCTTTTCGTAAGCGGCGCGGACTTTCAGTGAAATTTCGGCGGGGGTAATGATACCGTCTTTGTTTTTGTCAAAACCACTGTTCTGGGTATAGGTCAGCGTGCCGCGTCGGAACAGGGCCTGGGACGGATTCATACCCACCGCAGCGGGGTACAGAACCGCGAGATAGACGTCCTCCAGATTCTGCAGACGCCCCTGATAAGGGCTGAAATACTTCTCTACATATTTCAATTGCTGCACCGCCGACATTCCCTTGAGCGCCTGAACGCTGGTGCCTAACGCTTTGGCGGTGGCGGGCATGAACTGGATCAGGCCGATGGCGCCGCTGCCGGCGGCGTTGGTGATGCGGGGGCTGAACGTCTCGCCGGTTTCAAACGCCATACAGGCCATAAGGTAGTCTGGCGACATATCCATCGCGGCGGCGATTTTAATGACTTTATTGTTGAAAACGGAGGAAGTGCGGCCGCCCCAGGCGATACGCAAACGCTTGCCTTCCAACAGGGCGTTCAAGGTGCGCCCGCCCGGGTCGATGCGGCCGTCGGGTTTGTTCATGCCGACTTTGTCCCGCTGGAAACGTTTGATGGCGGAAGCCGTGGCGCCGCCGGCGACGCCGTCTACCACCAGGCGCGAACTGTGGGTTTTGGCGAAGCGGTTGAGAAGCGTCTGCGCGAGCACGACGTCCGTTTTTTTGTTGACGCCGCCGACTCCTACGGATTGTTGAATACTCTGCATGTCGATCCTTGAAGTTAACATGGCAAGGCAGAGTAAAACTTGACCGAAGCGGGAACAACCGGGCGTATGGACTAACTGATCGTCCGATAAGGTTATGCCTGTAACCTGTTGATTATGATAGATAATGTCACGATTTGCTCCCGTCCTTTTCCAATTGTCCCATTGGCGCTGTGAGCCAGGGCCTGTCTGTGTCAGAGTGTGCGAAGGGCCGAATGGGCCTCTGACAGGCCGTTGTGAAGCTTGGTTTGCGGTCGCCAATGACAAAGCACAGGGAGGCTCATGAAGATGCGTATTTTTCTGATTATTGGCAGTATTCTGTTGTTGCTTCCCATCATGGCGGAACCTCTGCTGTGGATACAAACACAGGCTGGATTTATGCGGCGCATTGCACTAGTATGCCCCGCGTCACTGGGGAGTAGCCTCTCTTCGCCCTGAAGAGGTTTGCGTCAACATACTTGGCCCACAGGCCATGGCGTAAACGGTTCCATAACTTGGCAAGACCTTTGACTATGCCGCACCGGTTGGGCCGGGGCGTGGCGTAGTCATATGGTTAAGTCCGGCCCTGGAGATATCCCGAATGCAAGCTTTCCTGATTTCCACCGGCATCGTCGCCCTCGCAGAGATTGGCGACAAGACCCAATTACTGGCGTTTATTCTCGCCGCTAAATTCCGCAAGCCGGTTCCCATTATCCTTGGTATTTTCGTGGCCACCATCGTCAATCACGCCTTCGCTGGCGCATTGGGCGCGTGGGCCACCTCTTTGGTGACGCCGGAGGTACTGCGCTGGGTGCTGGGAGTGTCGTTCATCGCCATGGCGGGCTGGATGCTGGTTCCGGACAAGTTCGATGAAAGTGAGGCCAAATTCGCCAAACTGGGCGTGTTCGGCACGACAGTCATCGCTTTCTTTCTGGCGGAAATGGGGGATAAGACCCAAGTGGCCACGGTCGCGCTGGCGGCGCAATACTCCTCCTTCTTCTGGGTGGTGGCCGGCACAACCTTAGGGATGATGATCGCCAACGCTCCCGCCGTACTGCTTGGCGATCGCATCGCCCATCGCATGCCAGTGCGGCTGGTGCATGGCGTTGCGGCGTTGATATTTTTGTTGCTGGGGATTGCAACCCTGCTGGGCGCCGGCGCCAGACTGGGATTCTGAGGCGCCTGAATGCATCAATTTGTGCGCAGGCTCACTGCTTGTGGTGATCCAAGTTGTGAAATGCGCGTAAATGAGATTGAATTGCATTTCGTGCGGGCTAAAATTTAAGCAGGACCAGCGCCCGCACGCGCCATCTCGTGCTTCGTACTCTGTTTTCATGAAATAAGGAATGTTTTATGAACGCTCACGCCACTCACATTGCTCCCGCCCGGCGCCTACTCTTGACGTTACGCGCCGCTCTTCCCGATTGCCCGCGCTATTGCGGCTTCTTCTTTTTCCTCATATATCGCTGCGGCGCATTACCCGTCAAGAAAGATATTACCGGCGGGCCGTCGCCCTCATAGCGCGTCAGCGAGGGGGCGTTTCCGGTCATGTCATGCGCTTGCAACAGGAGGCCGCTAGGCTGCTTGCCGTCCAGCAATGCAGGCTCGCCTGCTGATTTCACTCGATTGGACTATGCAGGAAAGGCAATTGTCGCGGCGAAGTTCCGGTTTTAGGATGAAAAGTCCTTATTCGACAATGATTTATATTGAAGTAACGCTATTGATAGTCACTTTTAATTACGCATCTCCTTAAGCCCATCCTAAGAGCGGGCGGAGTGCATTAAACCGATAACAACAGAAACCACAATGATCTTTCCCGCTTCTCATTGGTTACGCGTTTTACTTCACCTCTGTGCGATGTCCCTGTTTACTGTCAGTCTGGCCAGCGGCATGCGTCTCGCGGCGGACGGAGATTGGCCATTGCAACAGTATTGGACGGCGATCGCGCCGCAAGGCGACATGATCTCCTGGCACCTTGGCTCTGCGCTTGGGTGGCTGGCCGTCAGTCTTACCGTTTTATTCGCCTGGATTAAAAAGCGCGCTGACGTTGCTCCAGCCCGTCCTAAAGGGCTACTGATACGAGCGTTGTATCTCACCTTGCCGGTGCAGCTTCTCAGTGGAGCAGTGTTCTATCTGGGCATTGGCGTGGGCGTACTGGACTGGGTCCTGGCGATTCATTACTGGGGCGCGCTGTCTCTGCTGATTCTGATTGCCGCTCATTTGACGGAGCAACTGGCGTTGCGAGGCGGGCGGTTTTTGCCTGCAGTTTTTATCCCTCGCAAATTCTCTCATGGGTTGGGACTGCTGGCTGTTTCCTGCGCCGCGGGCGCAGCGCTATGGTGGGGCGGCGGTGCGGACAGTCAGGAACTGGTGGTGGCGCCCCTGGCGGAAAAAGAGCGTATTCAGATTGACGGATCGCCGGACGAGGCCGCCTGGGCGGCTGCTGAGCCGGTGACGGTCACTACCTACCAAGGCAACGACTACCATACCGCCATCCCGGTGGAAGTGCGGGCTCTGGCGAATCCTTACACCGTGTATTTCTCTATCAGCTGGCCGGACGCCCATGCCGATTACAGCCATCTTCCCCTGCAAAAGACGGAGTCCGGCTGGAAGGCCCTGCATGCGGGGTTCGAAAAAGATGACGAGCGCGTCTACTACGAAGACAAACTGGCGGTGATGCTGTCCAAAGGCGGCGGATTTGGCGGCGATAACAGCATTCATTTGGGTGGACATCCTCTGGAGGGTTATCCGGCCAGTCGCTCCGGGCGCGGCTATCACTACACGACCGACGGCTCCATTCGCGACGTCTGGCACTGGAAGGCGGTGCGCGGGGGCGATATGGCGGTGCTGGACGACGATCACTTTGGCAAACCTGAGGCGGCCTGCGCGTTTTGCCCCCGTTACAAGGCGGGTTATCAGCCCGATCCGGTAGAAGACGGCGGTGTGCGTCAGAACTGGGACTGGTTCCGCACCAGCGGCGTGACGCCTCTGCGCATCCCGCGAGAAGGGCCGGGCGTTACCAAGGGGGAGAACGCCATGACCTGGTATGGCTCACGCACTTATCGGGCGGAACGCGACGAGACGCCGGCAGGCGGCAGTCTGCCCTCGGTGCTGTGGATGAGCCATTACGAGGGAGATCGGGGAGATGTGCGCGGTCGCGCGCAATGGAAGGATGGACGCTGGTATCTGGAGCTGGCCCGCGCCCGCGAGACGGGGTCGCCCTTTGATATTCCCATTGCGGACGGCGTGTTTATGTGGGTGGCGCCTTTTGATCACGCGCAAACCCGCCATGCCTATCACCATCGACCCATTCGCTTGAGGGTGCGGCCATGAGCAAACGACAGCGAGCCCAGATAATTTCCGCCATCGGCGTCAGCATCCTGGCCCCGGCGGCGATGATTGTGGCCATGACCGTTAACGGCGGGCAGGACGCCGGCGCCTCCAGCGAACATGCGCAGCGCCGCATCCAGGCGGAACTGGCGCGTTGGCGCAAGCTGGATGCAAACGGCGCGGAAGTCGCGCCTAAAGTGGGTCCGTGGGCCTGTGTGGCGGACGCCCGCAATAACGTCATTTGGGAAGTGAAGAGCTGGCAGGAAAATGTCCATCACTACAAATCCAGCTTTTCCTGGCGCTGGAACGAGCGCGGCGAAGCGCGGCGGGGCAGTTGCATTCTCGGCGACCATATTCAGCCCTGCGACACCGATGATCTGATTGCGGCGCTGAATCGGGTTCGGTACTGCGGCGTCGCATCCTGGCGTTTGCCAACCATTGAGGAGTTGCGCTCCTTACAGGACCGGGAAACCTATCCCGGCCAACCCATGATCAACGCTTACTTGTTTCCCCGCACCGCCGTCGGGCCTTATTGGTCCTCCTCGGTGCATGAGGGAGACGGCGGCGATTTCAGCGTCATGACATTCAATTTTTATCAGGGAAGTGAACAGGCCTTACCCCCCCGTACAGCAGCTTGGGCGAGGTTAGTGTCATCCATGGAGCAGTAGCGGAGTGAGCAAGGGAGCGACGTGGGGAATATCCGGCTGCGGCAGGCCGGACGTCGCGGTGTCTTAAACTACCTGGAGAAATCTACAACAGATGAATAACGATAAACCCATAATCGCCGTGATCGCCGGTATAACCCTGGCGGCGACCGGGTCCACTGCGTTGGCGGCGCCGACGCAGATTCGCGTGGTCTGGGACCACGATCCCGCCCATGAAGCCATTGTCGCTTTTTCCGAGGGTTCTGGCGGTTCACCCTATCTTCTGTGGGGCGACAGCACGGATGAGAACGGCTGGGAGAATACCGCTTACCAGAAGAACTATACCTTCGATGGTAGCCTGCGCAGCTATTTCGTACGACTGACGAACTTGCAACCCGGCTCTAACTACTACTTTCGCGCTTGCGACAGCAAAGGCTGCGGAGATCGCTTCTGGTTCACCACGGCGTCGGACAACCCTGAAGATCTGACGTTTATCGCCGGCGGCGACTCCCGCAGCAACCCAACGGCGCGTCGTCAGGGCAACCGGCTGGTCAGCAAGGTGCGTCCTCAATTCGTGCTGTTTGGCGGCGACCTTACCGACGACAACCGCGCCAGCGAAGTGGATGAATGGCTGGATAACTGGACCGAAACTTACTCCAACGATGTCATCGACGGGGTGGATTACAAACGGGTGTATCCGTTGGTTCCAACAGTTGGCAACCACGAGGATAACGATCAGACCTTTATCTGTAAGGTGTTCGGCGTGGACGCCAATAAAGACGGCTCCTGCTCCCTCGACGATACCTATTTCGCTTTCACCATCGGCGGCGGTCAAGCCCGCTTCTACACGCTGAATACGGAGTTCCGAAACTCCGGGTACGAAGCGGAATGGCGCGAGCAGATGGACTGGCTGAAGGCGGATCTGGCCTCAGACGGCTCCAGCGTGACATGGAGAATGACTCAGTATCACAAACCCATGTTTCCGCGCACCACATCGAAGCCGTCCAAGTACGACAAGATGTATGAATGGGCGCAACCGTTCTATGCCTACAAGATGAACCTGTCGTTTGAGTCAGACAGCCACCTGGTGAAATACACCTGGCCGGTCATCCCTGACAACGGCGGTTACGCGCAGGCGTCCGCCGGCACCTTGTATGTGGGCGAAGGCAGTTGGGGCGCGCCCACAAGATCTGCGGACCGCTATGCGAACTGGATTATCGATCAGGACAGTTTCGCGCAGTTGAAAATTGTCCAGTTCTCCGGCGATGAAGTGCTGGTGCGCACTGCGCGTTTTTCCGGAGAAGGCGATGTGACGGCGCTTTCCAAAGCGCAACGGGACGCTGATCCTCTGGCGCTGCCTTCCGGTCTTAACCTTTGGAAGCCGCAGAGCGTCGGCGAAGTCATGACGTTAACGCGGTCTGGCGATGGCCTCACCCAGGTCAAGGGCGGCGGCGATGATCCAGGTCCAGGCGACCCGGGGGATGGCGACGCCACAACTCTGGGGGCCACGCAAGACGTGACGGTAGGCAGTAACGGTTTTCACAACAATGGCGATGAAGTCTATGCAGACGGCTCCGATGGCGGTCAGGAACTGCGCGCGTTGTTATCCTGGGACCTGAGCGCCATACCCGCCGACTCCAGTGTAGACTCTGTGGAGCTGGCCTTGCAGGTAGTCAATAGCTCAAGCGGCGAATACGGAGTTTACGCCGGTTCCACCAGCTGGTCGGAGAAAGGCGCGGACTGGAATGCGTCACAAACAGGCGCCAAGGTAGGGAGCGTCACCCCGTCCAGCAAAGGGGGCGTGAGTATTCGCCTGAACGAAGAAGGTCGACGTTTGGTGGAAGGCTGGATCAACGGTCAGGAAACAAATAACGGCCTGATTATCGCCAGCATGGGAACGTCCGACGGCGTCGATTTCGTCTCCAGAGAAGGCGGTCAGGCCGCTAAATTGATTGTGGCTCACCAGTCCGGCGGCGATCCTTCCGGGCGCGGCTCCAAGTCGCTTTCTTCCGATCAGGATGTTTCAGTCGGCTCGCAAGGGCGTCGACGCAATACCAGTCGTTTGGAAGCGGACGGCAGCGACGGCGGTCAGGAGTTGCGCGTGCTGATGCACTGGAATCTCGGCGACCTGCCGGCGCAAGCCAAGGTCACCAGCGTAAAAGTGGAGTTCTCTATCGTTGATCCTTCCAGCGGCTCATACTCTCTGTATCCTGCCAAAGGAGACTGGAATGAAGGCGCCGCTCAATGGAGCGATGCGGAAACCTCTGGCGGCAAAGTCGCCACCTTCACTCCGTCCAACAATGGCTCGCTGTCCGTTAATTTGGGGGCGGCTGGCATAGAGCTGGTGCGAAGCTGGTTATCCGGCGCGCCGAATAATGGCCTGGTGTTGTCATCCGACGGAACCAGCAACGGTGTTGATATTGAAAGCAGAGAAAGCAGTCGCGCGCCCAAACTGATCGTGGAATATGAGTTGTAAGGAGCGATACGGTATACGTTAGCCGTTGAACTCTCTGTTATCTCAAAGGACGGCGCGGGCTGGGTCGCCGCGCTGTCCTTCGTTATAATTTCGTTCTTTACCTTATTTGAATAACCAGACAGGTTTTCAATTTCTGGCATGGCGATTCAGTCCGAGTTGTTCGCCAGCTGGCGCAGCAGGACGGAATGATGACAAACGCATTGAGTAAAAGACTGAGCATACTGTTGGTGATATTGGCGTTAAGCGGATGCGACTTGATAGACGGGCTCAAGGAAGAATCTGACCAGAAATTCGGCGACCAGCATTTCAAAACCGCCATCGCGTTGATCGAACTGCACAAGGTTCGCACCGGCGCTTATCCTGAGACGTTCTCTGATATTCAATACACCGGCGATTGGGACATGATCGTGGCTCATAGCGTCAGCTATAAAAAACTGGAGGAGGGCTATGAGCTGAATATCGTCCGGGGCTGGGTGGGAACCCCGGAGCTAAATTATCCTGAAGACTTTTGGTCTGGGCTGGGCGTCCGTAAGACCAATGTCGGCGGTCTCACGAGTAATACGCCCTGATTCTGCCGCTGGCGGAACCCACATGCTTCACCAGACGATCCCCGGTCTTTTTAGCTGTCGCTGTGGACCAGAGCGTCAGCAACTGGTCGACGCTGCTCATATTGACGGAAATGGCGCGATGGTGTTTGGCGACCCCGAATCGGGCCATCATGTCGCTGAGGTGGCGTTTCAAATCCATCATATCGCCCACGAACACTTCCGGCTGATAATTGGGCGGGACATCAAAAAACTGACTGATGGTGGGGTCGACTATCAGCTTGCTGGGCAGGCGCAAGTGATAATGCATGGCGTTCAGCGCATACAGATCGCAACGCTGATCCGTATCCACAAAAATCTTTCCGGCCAGCGTCTCGCATTGCGCAAGGCAACTACCGTGCTTCGCTGACGCTGTATTCTGAAAACCTTTAACTTTCAATGATAAATCGTACATCTTGGCTACCTGTATTACCGCCCCGTAGTGACTAGAACTGAAGAAATTAACGTATAAAAACGGGGCCGGGGTTTATTGCGTGGATTGCGGCTGGGCTCAAGTTGGGCTCGCCAAGCGAACCGCTTTAGCGTCGAGGGCTTAGGTTGATACGCGCCTCAACTTGCCGAACTGCATGATTTTTCTTGATAACTGGACTATAGCGATAATTAAGAATGAAACCCTCAAACCGACTGGAAATTGATACTCTGGACAACGAGTGGCGAGATAAAGATAGCGTCATGCTACATGCCTGCTTTCAGATTCTGAAAGATTGTGTGAATAAAGAGCGGTTGCTGGATGGTTACACAGACTGGGAGTCGGACGAAAAACATCGCAATGCGAAAGCGGAAATTGAGTTTTTGTATCACTGGTGGATCTCATACTCTAAGCCGGCCGAAGCGGATTTCGATAACTATGAGCTGGAAAACGAGATGCTGGTGCGCTTGATTAATGTTAGATGGGCGCTTTGGACATGAGCTATGCGGTCTTCGTTAAATGGCCAGTCAGGCTGGGGGCCGCTGCAACATTGAACTCAGGAGAGAAACGGAATGCTCGATAAGTTGGAGTTTATTCTCAACCGCATCAGGGAGCGGCTTTGGATTAAGCCGTTGATTGTCTGTTTGCTTTCCATTGCGGCGGCGCTGGCGTCCAGGGGGGCGGATTCGTTTGGCGCCGAGATGGGATGGGAGCAGTGGACGCCGGAGGTGTCGAAAGAGTCGTTGATCGAGCTGTTGAAGATCTGCGCCGCCAGCATGCTGGTCATCGCCACGTTGGCGGTGGCGTCCATGGTCTCCGCCTATGCGTCTGCTGCGAGCACTGCCACCCCACGCACCTTTGCCCTGGTGATTACCGATGATGTATCCCAGAATGCGCTGTCGACGTTCATTGGCGCTTTCATTTTCAGCATTGTGGCTCTGGTCGCGTTGATGAACGGCTATTACGGCAATAGCGGACGGTTTCTCTTATGCGCCATTACGCTCTCGATTTTGTCGGTGGTGATTGTCACATTCGTGCGCTGGGTGGATCGCATCGCCCGCCTGGGGCGCCTGGGCGCGGTGATTGAAAAAGTGGAGACCGCTACCGCGCAATCGCTGAAGCGTCGGCGCGCCCAGCCCACGATGCGCTGTGCAGGGATAGACGGCTCTCCCAGCGACGGGCGCCCGGTATTTACCTGCCAGGTCGGGTACGTACAGCATATCGAGTGCAACAAGCTGCAGTCCTGCGCCAAGAAATATGACGCGTTTATCCGGGTGGCGGCCTTGCCGGGGGCTTTCGTCTCACCCGGCGTTCCGATCGCTTTTGTCGTGGATGGCGATGAGGAATTGGAGGCGGCGATGGTGGAAAACGCATTTGTGATCGGGCGCAACCGTATCTTTGAAGAAGATCCTTGCTTTGGTCTGACGGTGCTGTCAGAGATCGCTATTCGCGGATTGTCGCCGGCGGTGAATGACCCGGGCACGGCGCGGGACATTGTGGGCGCGATGGGGCGGTTATTCGTGCAGTGGATGGCTCCCGAGGACAAAACGGACGCTGCTGAGACCTGTGAGTTTGATCGCGTGCAGGTTCCTGAATTGTCTTTGTGGGATATGTTCGACGACGCGTTCACCGCGATCGCCAGAGAAGGGGCGGGCGCGCCGATAGTACACATCAGGCTGCAGGAAACGCTCTATGCGTTGGCCCATTTCGGCGATGGAGCCATGCGTGACATGGCGGTTAAGCACTCTCGATTGGCGCTGGCCAGGGCGGAGCAAACCCTGACGCTGGAAGATGACCTGGAGGCTGTGCGCAATGCTGGACTATGTTGTGAGCTGTCATCTGAAGACGGTCAAAAGCGGTAACCCCAAGAGGCGATTTGAATTGTCATAAAAAAGCGCTAAGTTCCTCAATGCAATGGAAATTCATTGTGCGCCACGGATAAGAGACCACAAGGAAATTGAAGGAATGAAACTCGCTAAAATACTGCCTTTTACACTCGCCGCTCTCTCAGCTCAGGTTCTTGCCGCTCCCCCCGAAGTTGTCGCTCGTTTTGAGTCAGAAGCATTCTATGACGATGACGCCGGTAAGAACTCTGACGCGGACGATCCCGCAATTTGGGCGCACCCTGAAGATCCCGCCAGAAGTCTGGTCATCGCCACCTTGAAAGAGGGCGGCCTCGTTGTATTGAACATGCAGGGACAAACGCTGCAGCACATTGACGCGCCATTGCCTTCCGCCTCTGGCGATGCGCCAGGACGCTTCAATAATGTTGACCTGGTATACGGTTTAAAGAGCCGCAAACATGAAAATGATTTCGCTGTGGTCATTGACCGCGGCGCCGACAAGCTGCGCTTCTATCGCATCAATCCAGACTATAACGGCGCGGATATCGCCCCATTGACGGATGTGACCTCGCCAGACGCGCCCTGGATTTTCTCCAAGGATCAGAACGAGGTGAACGAGCAGCGCACGGGCTATGGCTTGGCCGTATCCAAACGGAAAAAACACAAAGACGGCTATGCGGTGATCAGTCAGCGTAAAACCACGGATTTGGCTCTTGCTGAGTTCAAGATGACCAAAGAGGGTCTCATGACCTATGAAGTGGATGATTTGACGGACCTGCCCGATGAATTTGAGTTATCTGATGATGTGGAATGGACACCCTGTCAGGACGATGACGGCCAGGACCCGCAAGTGGAAGGAATGGTGATCGACGAGCGTAATCAGGTGCTATACGCCGCCCAGGAACAAGTGGGAATCTGGCGCATTCCGATGGATGATCCCGATGAGGCGGAGCTGGTGGATGTGGTGGCGTCCTATGGCGTGCCTTACACGCGAGAGTGGGACGAGCAGGAAGAGGAGTATATCTGCACGCTGTTGTGGGATCAGGACCCCGGGCATGGCGGACAGTATTTGAAAGCGGATGTCGAGGGGCTGACGATCTATTACGGGCCAGGAAAATCCGGCTATCTGCTGGCCTCCAGTCAGGGAGATGATCGCTATGTTGTCTATGATCGAAGAGGGAGCAACGCCTATGTGGGGGAATTCGTCATTGCTGACGGCCCTTATACGGACGGAACTCAGGAAACCGATGGCGCCGCTGTCATCAACGTCAATATGGGGCCTGACTTCCCTTATGGTCTGTTGGTTGTGCAGGATGGCGACAACACTCCGGATGAGCGGGATGACGAGGGCGAAAAAAGGGATAACACCAACTTTAAGTTCGTGCCTTGGCAAGATGTCGCCAACAGCCAGTTCCCGCCATTGATGATAGAAACAGATAGCTGGCATCCACGCCGCAAGCACCGTTTCCCCCATTGATCGACTGAGCAAAGTCGTCACGGCGGTTGCAGCCCTGAATCTGCGGCCGTCGGCTGAGTTGGATCAAAAAAGAGGAAAAATTTGGCGTAATCAAATAGGGATTGATGACGGGTTGGGCTAAATTTATTTATACGGCTCATAAAAGCCGCGATAGCGTGTTGAAGTGAGCTGCGCCAGGAGTTACCCCGTAAACCAGTTAAGGAAATTAGACCTGGAGGAGAGAGGGCGAAGCATGTGCTCGGCGAAGAATAAAAGTGTTTCCAAAGGCTTCATTCCTCCGCCAATACCCGATAATGAAGCGCTGCGCCTGAAAGACCTTGAAAGCCTTAAAATTCTCGACACGGATGCTGAAGAACGATTTGATCGCATTACCGCGCTGATTGCGGATGTGTTTGACGCGCCTATCGTGCTGTTGTCATTGGTTGATCGCGATCGGCAGTGGTTTAAGTCTATTCATGGTCTCAATGTTCCCGAAACTTCCAGAGAGGTTTCATTTTGCGGCCATGCCATCTTTGAGCCCGAAACCATGGTGGTGGAGGACGCTCACGATGACCCGCGCTTCTGCTTAAACCCCCTGGTCACAGGCGAGCCCAACATCCGGTTTTACGCCGGCGCGGTAATCAGAGGCCCGTCGGGCCTGCCGGTCGGCACCTGCTGTCTGATCGATAGAAAGCCCCGTAAGCTGACTGATCGTGACCGAAAGCGCTTGGTGATCTTCGCAAAGCTGTTGGAAAGCGAGCTGTTGCAGTCCGTGAAACTGACGCGGCTGCAGCAGGAAACGGTGATGTCCGCGTATTTTGATCCGCTGACCGGACTGCCGAACCAGCGTCTTTTTCTGGACCGACTCGAACAGCGCCTCAAGATCGCCGGAAGCCTGGATTCCGTCACCATTTGCGTGGTGAATATCTGCCGTTTCTCCAATGTCATCAACGCCTGGGGGAAAGACAACGCCAATAAAGCGCTGGTCGTCATTGGTAAACGGATCAAAGCGGCGATAAAAAACAAAGGAACGGTCGCACGTTTGTCTGGAGATCGTTTTGCGGTTTTCACCAACAGATCGAAAAGCGCTCGCTATGAAAGAACGCCAAGCCATTTGCGCGACCCCATTCCTTTTGAGCTGAATGATTTGTTTAACCAGCCCGTGGATGTGGGGGGCGTCGAACTGCATCTGGAAGCCAATGTGGGGGTCACCAGTTACCCTCATGACGGCGAGGACGCCGCTTCATTGCTGGAAAACGCCGCCAGATGCTCCAAATCCGTCGGGGCGTGCGCGCATGTGCAATATTACTCACAGACACTGTCCGATGAAGCGTCAAAAGCGTTCGCCATTGAGCAGCGTTTACGCTCAGCGATCGCCAACCAATCGCTGCATTTGCACTACCAGCCCATTATTGACCTTAAATCTGGACGCTTGCAGTCACTGGAGGCATTGCTGCGCTGGCGGGATGAGACGCTGGGAAATGTTTCACCCGCAGACTTCATTCCCGTGGCGGAGGCGACCGGCGTTATCGCCGAGATAGGACGCTGGGTGGTGGAGGAGGTGTGTTCACAACTGGTGGCGTGGAAACGCCAGTATCCAGGTCAGCTGGTTCCGGTGACGATCAACTTGTCGACCATCCAGTTAATGAGATCGGAGACGGCGCAGGAAATTGAGTCGATAGTGGCCCGCGCTGGCGTGGACAGCGCGCTGATCCAGCTTGAAGTCACAGAAAGCTGTTTTCTGAAAGACTTCGACAGCGCCCTCTGTAGCATGAAAAAGATGTTGGAACTAGGCTTCAAATTCCTGATCGATGACTTCGGAACCGGCTTTTCCTCCCTCAGTTATCTGAACAAACTGCCACTACATAAACTGAAGTTGGATCGTAGTTTTGTATCAGGAATAGACCACTCCGATAAATGCAAAGCGTTGGCGAAACATATTATCGCCCTGAGCCAGGAACTGGGATTGATCGTCGTGGCCGAAGGCGTCGAGGACGCCGCGCAGGCTCGTATACTCACCAGCATGCATTGCGATCAGGCTCAGGGATACCTCTACAGCCGGCCATTACCGCCGGCGGAGATTTCTCAGCGATTTTTTGAAGATTAACGCCTGTTCTTTGAGGGAGGAATATTCCTTTGGGTTCAGCGGGAAAATGGCTTCCACTGAGGGAGATTCTGTTGGACCAGCGCTCTGGGAGGCCCTTCGACAGGCTCAGGGCGAACGGGGTGGGGATGTTGCTCAGGGGGCTCAGTATTTCCTTTTCTTTATGGTGGAAGACATGATTTGAATGCCGGATTGGCATCACAGCAACTAAGACTCCGTTCGCCCTGAGCCTGTCGAAGGGCCGGCAGTATCCCGCGATACCGAAGTGTTAATGATCCAGCAGGAATTAGCTTCCACTGAGGATTCTGTTTGGGCTAGCGCTCTGGGAAGCCCTTCGACAAGCTCAGGGCGAACGGGGTGGGGCGTTGCTTAGGAAGTTGCTCAGTGTTTTCTTCTTTTCTGGTGAAGGATGTTATGTGAATGCTGGATTGGCGTCACAGCAACTAAGACTCCGTTCGCCCTGAGCCTGTCGAAGGGCCGGCAGTATCCCGTGATACCGAAAGCGTTACTAATCCAGCCGGGAAATAGTTTTCACTTGAGGGGATTCTCTTGGGGCCAGCGCTCTGGGATGCCCTTCGACAGGCTCAGGGCGAACGGGGTGGGGACGTGAGTCTTTGGTTAATGACCGACGCCAGGAGTGATCGCCGTCTCGGTGCGGTCAAGAATTTTGATGGCGCAGGCCGATCTTGTAGTTGAGTTGCTCAATGCGTTCCTCGCGGGCGATTGAGACGACATAACTCCAGGTGGACGTTGCTTTTATTCCGGTGATAGTGCCATCACTCATGCCAGCGTAGCGCTTCTTAAGGTCTTCCAAGATGAGCGAGTAAGCGTCGAGCGACTTGTGCATGGCGCTGCAGTCGTGCGAAGCGCTGGAGATAGTGTCGCCTTGAGCTAATGCATGTGGACCTAAAGGGCGACAAAAATCGCCGTCAGGAAGGCGGTTACAGTTATAACTTTTCTGAGTCCATGCATAGTCATTCCTGCTTAGCTTGCTGTTGTGTTATGGCCAAAGCTTCTCGTTACAGTAACGCTCTGTCGTCCACAACTCATCGCTCCAGAACTCCTCGACTTTGCGTCTGTCATTAATCGCCCAATGGTAATGGCGGGTGGGATAAACGCTGTCGTCATAGCCGATGCGAACACAGCGGCCAGTAATATTCGCATCCTGCGCGGCGTCATAAAAATACTCAGCGTTATCCTCTGTGGCGGGAAGGAGGTCGCTTTGCGTCAGGGCGTTGAACTCGCTGATGAATCGGTTGCAGGCGTCTGCAATTTCTTTGTCCACTTTCCAGATGTAGTGGTATCGCTCCTGCGGTTCGTCTGGAGCGCATAGCGCTGCAATTGCAGCATATAAGACGCAGCTTTCACGTAATGCCGTAATCAATAAAGGCTCCTGAGATAAAGAAGCGATGCCAACCAATGAGTAGTCGTCTTTCTCTCGGGCTATGTTCGCCGCCAGTTCCGTCAATGCCGCCAACGCCCATTCGTCAGGAGGCAGTGCGTTCAACGCGTAGTAAAGGGGATCACGCCGTGAGGGCAGTAGGCCGCTACTGTCCGCGCCAGCGCCATAAATAGCAGCGTTGCAGACTTCCAGCAACTGATGAAATTCAGGCATCTCTTCCACTTTTTCTGCTGAACGCGCGCCCTGTTGCTGTAAAGCGCGCATGATCTGAAAGTACTCCGTCAGCGCTTCCGTCTCTGCATAGTAACCTTCGACCGGCCCGCTACATGGCTCTACATCCAAAACTTTCGCCACCGTCTTGGCCGCTGGCAGGAGCGTATTCACTTCAAAAGACTGCATGCGTTGGCGATACAACTCGTCTAGGGCCAGAATCAGAGTGCGGTTGTCTACGATGCATTCGATGGTGCGTATTTCGGACATAAATACCTTAGCTTGGCGGATGAATATACTTTGACCGGAGAAAGTAGGTTAAGTTAGCTTCGAACTTCTGTGAGGAGTTTGCCAGAGTGGAACTAAGGAGAGAACACCAAATTAAGTAGGTGGCCTAAACGTTTATTCATGACTTGTATGAAAAGTAATCCGAAGGGAATATCCAATTGCGCTATGAATGAGTGAAGCGCAAGAGTGATGATAATATTAACATGGCAATGATATTGGCATGTTAATCACCAGGCGCATGGACGCGCCTGCGCGGCGACAAGCCGCGGGAGACAGGGCCTGACCTGTGCAGGCCCTGTCGTTGCAGACAAATAGAAGGAAGCTATTTGTCTGCCGGATTAATAATGGTGACAAGAAGGACTATATATGCCCAATCAAGTCAATGAAGCGATAGAAAACCACTATACCCGCCCAGATGTGGGAAGCCTTATATTGGCGGCGTTGGCGCGGGCGGGGAAGAACCTGGATCAGCTCACTCCGGAAGATTTGACGCCAATTGATGCGTTCCATATTCGCGGTCGCGCGGCGACGCTCGAGCTGGCCCAGGTGGTGGAGCTGGATGCGGAGAAGCAGGTGCTTGATGTCGGCAGCGGTATTGGCGGGACCTCTCGGTGTCTCGCGCAGAAATTTGGCTGCCGCGTCACTGGCGTTGATCTGACTGACGAATATTGTCGCGCCGCCGCCATGTTATCCGCCAAAGTTGGCCTGCAAGCTCTGACCGACTATCGCCAGGGAGACGCCGTTAATCTGCCGTTTGAGGATGATACGTTTGATGTCGTGTGGACTGAGCATGTCGCCATGAATATTCCAGACAAAGCACGGCTATACCATGAGATGTATCGGGTGTTGAAGCCGGGGGGCATGGTGGCGATATATGATGTTATGGCTGGACCCTCTGAGCCGGTGTTGTTTCCTGTTCCCTGGGCGCGCACGCCAGAGACGAGCTTTCTTGTTGAGCCCGTTGAGCTACGCCAATTGTTGGAAGATACAGGCTTTGTTATTTCGGATTGGACGGATTCAACAGAGGCGGCGCGAACGTGGTTCGCCTCATTGGTGGAAAAGATCCAGAAAAACGGCCTGCCGCCGCTGGGCTTTCATGTATTGATGGGGAGCGCCTTCCAGGCTATGGCGCAAAATCAGGGGCGGAACCTGCAGGAAGGTCGCATTGTGCTCGGGCAAATCGTTGCAAGGAAGTAGCAAGGCTGTATTGCCGAGCAGGCGCTTCCTTGCGCCTGGCTGTTAGCAGGTCAATCTTATGCCTGCGTCAATGATGCTTATTGTGTCGACAACGATTTCGCTGCTCCTCTGGGTACTGTAATCACCCATAGTTCGCTCGCATCGATGGAGCCTGTGGAACAGCTTTTATGGTAGACGCTTGAATTAGAGCTGCCAGGGGTAACGTAAAGGCAGTTGGAATTACTGCGGTTCTTCAATTGTACTGCGCCAGTGGAAGTATAAATCGGCGTGAAACGTTGATGATTGGAGTTGTCGCAGGCTTGCGTATATACACCGGAATAATCACTGTCCACATGTAGACATACATCTGTGTAATAAGCATTTCTAAAACGCAATGAACCGTCGGCAAGATATTCCGTCCGCCAGTTGATGCGTTCGAAATCACTCCCCGTGTATTCATAGGCGGGGTAAGTAAACACATAGCCTGCGCCATTATGATAATTAACCAATAGTTGTCCGGTAAAAACATTCTCTAATGCCGAATTGACATAATCCTGGGCGTGGCTGGTTTGCGCGATTGCTGCGCTGATAATAAGTGCGGGTAAAATTCTAGATAACATATTTAATAGTCCTGATTATTGAATTAATAACGTTGAAATCTGACAGGGGTATGGTCTGAAGAAAGTTGTCCGACCAGTGACGCAATGCCTAATAGCGCGCGCATTAAGTTAGCGCCGCCTGTGATGGAGCCGGTGACGGCGTAATCGAGGTTGCCCCCGCTGCGCTGGGTGGCGGAGCCTTGATTGACGAGATTGATGTTGGCGTGAACAGCCGGATGGTTGTTCGCCAGTTGCGTATTCAGCGCCTGAGGACTGCGGTTCCAGTCGCCCATGATCATGAAGGGGGCGTTGTTGTTCGCTGTAGCGAAGTAGTTATGCACCGCGTTTACGATCAGTGCGGCGTCTGTTCCCCCATTGGCGGAAGCGTGAATGGAGAAATAAGTGTCTCCGGCATTGCCCACTTCTACGCCCAGAATGGGACGGGCGCTGGCGTAACTGGCGGGAGGAGGGAGGATAATCACCCGGTTGGCGCGCTCTTCCGTGACGATGGCGACGTTAACCCGGTTGGCGCCAGTGTCGTTGCGTGAAAAATAGATCCAACGGTAGTCAGGGCGAGAGCGCGTGCCAATATTCCAACGGTATTCTTCAACCGGAACCTGAACGGCATGGGGATTATCCAGTCGCGGCGGGGTAAGTTGCGGCATCAGTTCAGCGGATTCAGGAACCGAACCGGCTTCCTGAATCGCCAATACTTGCGCGCGATCAGAGCCGCTCACCAACTGGCGGATACTTACGTTCCATTTACTTTCGGATGCATGGCTGGAGCCTTGCAAGTTCCAGGTAACCGCAACTCGGTCGAATAATGCGGCATGAGAAAGTGGAACAACCAGTAACGTTAATGTCCAAAAGGACAGTTGTTTGAATATCCATCGATAAACCTGAATAGGCATTAAAACATCCTCTATTGTGATATATCTTCTCGTTTTGAATGCGAATGCCTTCGCATTCGAATTAATTAAACAACGCCTTCTGGTTTTGGTTCCCTGTTTTCGATTAAAAGACTCTCATAAAAAGGATATTTGACCTGATTTAAATGAATGGCGGGGTAAGTGTTTTTATAAGGCCAATCCGGAGAGCGTCCGGTGAGATTTATATGTTTGTGATGGTATGTTGTGTATTTCCCCGAGGAGTACTCGAAAATTTATAGTTGGCAGACTTTATGAACTCCATTTAACGACATTGATGTCTGGCGAAATTGGGGGCATGAATTAAAGGTGAACTTGCAAATAGCCGGGCGTATCTCTGACTGATTTTATTGAGAATAATCTCAAAATATATAAAGGGCGCAGAACAAAATGCTCGCTATTTTAAGTCTGGGCGAAGGTATTTGCCCAAATATTGGAAAGTTAATAGAGCGAGCTTGAAAGCCTGCCGAGTTAATAAACAGGGAGAACGATTATGCCAGTAAGATCAAGAGAAGAAGCGGATAGCGGCGACGAGTTAAGACCCAGATCACGTAGACGCGTGGGAGGGCACGGTATGGAACTGGTAACCGTTACGCAAATGGCTTGCCATACATGGGCGTTGTCCGGCAATCCAGAGCGTGCTCGAGAAGTGCACCTGCAATACGAGGAGTTATCTAATAGACTGGGTATGCATTATGGGTACGGCTCAAACTTGCGTGGTCGAACGCTTATGCAGGTTCGCCAGTCAATTATGAAAAGTATTAGTGAATTATGCGACGAAAGAACGGAGCGTATGGGCAACCGGGTTTTCTTATGTGGGGGATTTAGAAACGGTCAAGTTTGTCCCGAGCATGTATGGTTGGAAGATCACACTGCTACTAGAACCTACGACACCTTCATTGATCAGCCTGTGAGATATCGCCGTTGTGTTGGCGTTGACAACCAGCCTTTTCGGCCTGGATGCGAAAGGGAAGCCTTTGCCGCGAATGAAATTGCCCGAGTGCTTATGCAGGGTTATACAAGCGGACAGGTACGGAGCCTTCCACGGGGTTAAAGACGTATTATTAATCCGGCAGACAAATAGCTTCCTTCTATTTGTCTGCAACGACAGGGCCTGCACAGGTCAGGCCCTGTCTCCCGCGGCTTGTCGCCGCGCAGGCGCGTCCATTCTCCTGGTGATTAACATGCCAATATCATTGCCATGTTAATAATCAACGAGCGGCCAATCCATAGCAAAGGTTTGGCCGTTTTCTGCGTTTTGTCTCTGCGCTTATTGGGGCATGCTGCTGCAATTATTACTATGAATAGCCGAGAGGCTGGCTCATTGCGGCTGAAACAAATCGTCGCCAAGCTGGTCGATGGCGGTTTTTACCTTCATCAAGGTAATTTCATTGCATTGTTCTTTGCTGGGGATCTGGTCGGCGCGGATGAACTGGTGTTCGCGAACCTCGCCGTCGATCTCTTTGCGAATAATCGCGCCGACGCCGTAATTTCCACCCAGGTTACGGGGTTTCAGAATTATCTGGAAACCTTTGTGTTCGATAATATCTTCCGGTTCAGGGGCTTTTTCGCCGCCGAACATGGATTTAAAAAATGAGCCCAGGCCCATGCTTTTCTCCTGTCTATAACAAGGTAATGAGGACGTATGAGGTCACACTCAGTCGCTTATTGTGGCGTAAGCGCGGGATTTTTCAAATGGGTGAGGTTCTGGTCCAACATCCGGCGCTTAGAAGTATTAAGTCGGCGGATCTACTTGTCCGACACGGCAGGCTCTGCGGTTGGCCTAGTGGGAGAGACCAATCAAGTGGGTAAAATCGCAAAAGGATGATGACTTTTTGACCGATTGATACATTTATTAATAATCTTAAAGTAATCAATTAAGATCGCCGTGGTATTATAAACAAATGAATGTTTGTTCTGGACGACAAACAGGGTAATATAAATCGGCCTCAAATTGTCTTGATGCGCCGCCTCCACTATATTGAACGAAACCTGTCCACCATCGGATTCCGACTTCTCGGACAGTTTTTCAATTAACTCGATAGCTAAAAACGATTACTCATACATGCAGTTAAAGATATTAAAGGATCTGAAAAAGCTCAGCCCACGGGAAGTCTCGCAACGCTTGTCAGAAGCGCTGCAGGAAATGGACACAAGCATGAAAGATCGCAAACAGGAAGACTTCAAGCGGAAACTGGATCAGTTAATGGCGGAATATCACAAGGATATATCCGACGTGATTGATATTCTGTCTCTTAACGAAATTCATACACCAGATTAAATTAAGTTCCCGCGCGTAACCGTCTCTTTCACGAGCAGTCTTTATAGTGAGCAGTAGAATGATGGCAGACGCCGAGTCGTCCGCCGTACGGTGTTACTTCGTCTTTAAGTTATTGCTATCATATGCGCCGGCTGAGCCGCCGCACTGCGTCTGCACGCCCGAATTATCCGCCGCCGGGCCAACAAGTTTATTTGTCTGTTGCTGTCGTATCACAAGCCCGGCGCGTATTTGCGCTTCGAATGACGCGCACATGCATATTAATTAATCAGCAACGGAATCCAGCATCAACATAGCTAAGGATTAAGAGAGAAAATAATGAATCTGAATTTAACCGCAATGCCCACAACAATTGATCTGTTGCATTTGGGGTTGGCTGTATTCGCAATTGTATTTCTGGCGGCGTGGCTGAGCGCCAGAAAAAATGCGCAATCACAGAGCGTCGCGACGCAGCCTGCGCCGCAACCGGTTGAAAAGCCCGCCGAACCGGCGCCGGAAGT
Source organism: Hahella sp. KA22 (assembly GCF_004135205.1). Taxonomy (NCBI): domain Bacteria; kingdom Pseudomonadati; phylum Pseudomonadota; class Gammaproteobacteria; order Oceanospirillales; family Hahellaceae; genus Hahella; species Hahella sp. KA22. The sequence goes on from NZ_CP035490.1 coordinate 3,715,644, forward strand.
CAAACCGGAACCTGTTAACCCGTTTAAAGATTCAACACCGGATTCAGCCCTGCAGTTATTGGCCCTGTTACAACAGAACGCGCGCTTTATCGATTTCCTGAAAGAAGACCTGGCTGGTTTCAGCGATGCGGATATCGGCGCTGCGGCGCGTGTCGTGCATGAAGGCGGCCAAAAGACCCTGAACGAATACTTCACTCTGGCGCCGCTGCGTCAGGAGGAAGAAGAAACCCGCGTCACGCTGCCGGAAGGATTCAACGCCTCCGAAGTGCGCTTGACCGGCAATGTCGCAGGCCAGGCGCCATTCACCGGCGTATTGGTGCATCGCGGCTGGAAGGCGGTGGACGTGAAGTTGCCGAAACTCGCCAAAGAGCATGACGCCGCTATTATCGCGCCGGCGGAGGTCGAACTATGAGCGATATGAATGCCGATAGATCGCCCCGTTATAGTGTGGGCATCGACCTGGGCACCACCAACTGCGTGCTGTCCTATATTGAGCTGACCGATGAAAGCGGTCAGGCGCTGGACGAAGACCAACTGCTGCAGGACGTGATGCCCGTGCCGCAACTGACCCGTCCAGGCAGTGTGGAGGAAAAGAAGCAATTGCCGTCCTTTTTGTACCAACCCCATGAATCCGAACTGGGAGAAGGGGAGTTGGCCTTGCCCTGGACCGGCAAAGCAGACGCCCTTGTAGGCGGCGTCGCTCGTGAATTAGGGTCGAAAACGCCGATTCGTCTGGTGGCCAGCGCTAAAAGCTGGCTGTGTCATGGCGGCGTTGACTGCCGTTCCGATTTTCTTCCCCTGAACAGCCCGGAAGAAGTGGCGCGTATTTCTCCTCTGGCGGCGACGATCCGTTATCTGGAGCATCTGTGCAACGCCTGGAATCATAACCACCCGGGCTATCCGCTGAATGAACAGGACGTGGTGGTGACGGTGCCTGCATCGTTCGATCCGGCTGCGCGCGACCTCACTGTAGAAGCGGTGAAAGCCGCCGGTCTTGGTAATCTGACCCTGTTGGAAGAGCCTCAAGCCGCAGTCTATAACTGGATCAAGGCCAGCGGCGGTTCCTGGCGCGACCAGGTGGGCGTTGGCGACATTGTGCTGGTGGTGGACATCGGCGGCGGCACCACGGACCTGTCCTTGATTGCGGTCACTGAGCAGGACGGCGGACTGGAACTGAATCGCGTCGCGGTGGGCGAACATATTCTGCTGGGCGGCGACAACATGGACCTGGCTCTGGCTTATCGGGTGAAGAATAAACTGGCGCAGGAAGGCAAAGAGCTGCAGCCCTGGCAGATTCAGGCGATCGTTCATGGTTGCCGCGACGCCAAAGAAGCACTGCTGTCGGATCAGGACGTCAACGCTGTGCCGATTGTCGTGCCCAGCCGAGGTTCGAAATTGCTGGGAGGCTCTTTGCGCACTGAGTTGACGCGGGACGAGGTGCAGCAGACTCTGGTGGAAGGCTTTTTCCCCCAGGTCGGCGTTCATGAACATCCGAAGCAGCAAATGCGGCGCGCGCTGACCCAGATCAGCCTGCCTTACGCTCAGGACGCGGCGGTCACTCGCCATCTGGCGGCGTTTCTGAGTCGTCAGCACGCCGCCGCCAACGAACTGCTGGCGCAAAACGAAAGCGAATTTATCAAACCCACCGCGGTGTTGTTTAATGGCGGCGTACTTAAAGCGCCGGCTTTATCCTCGCGTCTGATGAGCATCATCAATAACTGGCTAAGCGATGCTGGCGCGCCTTCCGCAAGGTTGTTGCAGGACAGCGATCTCGACCTGGCGGTAGCCTGCGGGGCGGCCTATTACGGCTATGTGCGCCGTGGACGCGGAGTGCGTATTCGCGGCGGCATCGCCAGCGCCTATTATGTGGGAATAGAGAGCGCCATGCCGGCGGTGCCGGGTATGGAAGCTCCGATGGAAGCCCTCTGCGTTGCGCCTTTCGGCATGGAAGAAGGCTCGGAAGTGAAGGTGGAGAGCCAGGAGCTGGGCCTGATCGTTGGCGAGCCGGTCCGCTTCAAATTCTTCGGCTCCACGTTGCGCCGCGATGACGAGCCGGGCATGGTGCTGGACGCCTGGGGTCCGGATGAACTGGAAGAGTTGCCGGAAATCCAGGCCTCGTTACCGGCGGAAGGGCGTCGTCCGGGGGAAATCGTACCGGTGCGTTTGTCGGCGCGGGTCACCGAAGTCGGCACCCTGTGTCTGGAAGCCATTCCCAGAAACGGCGATGCGAGATGGCAGGTTGAGTTCGACGTACGCGAGGGCTGAGAGTGAAATATCTGGTAGGGATAGATTTGGGCACCACACACACGGTGGTGGCCTATACGGACATCTCGACAGGGGCGGAAAACGCCGTTCCCAAGTTGTTTGAAATTGAGCAGTTGGTGGCGCCGGGCGAGCTGGCCAAGAAGCCCATGCTGCCGTCTTTCCGCTACCATCCGGCTCCTGGCGAGATTGCGGAGCATCATCTGCAGCTGCCCTGGCGTCCTCAGGCGTTGCCTGGTGAGATTGACCAGGTTGTGATCGGCGAATGGGCTCGGGAACTGGGCTCCAAGGTCGATGGACGGCTGGTGGCCAGCGCCAAAAGCTGGCTGTCCCATCCCCAGGTGGAGCGCACCGCGGATATTCTGCCCTGGGCGGCGGCGGAAGACGTGGTCAAAGTGTCTCCCTTGCTCGCCAGCGCCAGTTACCTGCATCACGTCAGACAGGCCTGGAACCGGGAGCATCCGCAAGATCTGCTGGAACAGCAGGAAGTGGTCATCACAGTGCCGGCGTCTTTTGATGAAGGCGCCCGTTCCCTCACTCTTGAAGCCGCATGCCTGGCCGGCTTGCCGGAAGTCTTGTTATTGGAGGAGCCGCAGGCGGTTGTATACGACTGGTGCGCGCGTAATAAAGAACAGGCGCAATCACTGTTGCAGGACGCCAGACTCTTGCTGGTGTGCGATGTTGGCGGCGGCACCACAGATTTGAGTCTGATCAGCGTGGCGGCCGGGTCCGGCGATCAAGGCGAGCTGACCCTCAATCGCGTCGGGGTGGGCGACCACCTTATGCTCGGCGGCGATAATATCGATCTGGCGCTGGCGCATATAGCGGAACAGCGCATCGCCAGCGCGCGTAAGCTCAGCGCAGCGGCGCTTTCCCAGCTGATCCAGCAAACCCGAAAAGCCAAAGAGTTACTATTGTCGCCGGAAGCGCCTGATGCCGCTTCCGTGACGGTGCTGGGCGGCGGCGCCAAATTGATCGGCGGCGCCAAAAGCTGCGAGCTGACCCGTGAAGAAGCCCATCAGATCGCCGTGGACGGTTTTTTTCCTCTCTGTGAATTCAGTGATCGTCCCGCCAAGCGACGCAGCGCAGTCGTGGAGTTTGGCTTGCCCTATGCGCCGGATCCCGCCGTCAGTAAATACATTGCGGAATTCCTGGCCCGTCATGAGCAGGCCTGCAGACAGGCGCTAAAGACCAGCGAGACGTCTGCTGCAGTGCCGGATGTGCTGTTGCTGAACGGCGGCGTATTCAACAGCCCCTTGCTTAGTGAGCGGGCGCGGGCGCTGCTGAGTCAATGGAACGGCGCCCCGGTCAAGCTGCTGGACAACGCGCATCCCAATCTGGCGGTGGCTTTTGGCGGAGTGGCCTACGGGCTGGCGCGTAAAGGCGCGCAGATCAAAATTGGCGGCGGTTCGGCCCGCTCTTATTTCCTGATTGTGGAGGCGTCCACTGACGCCGCCGCAGATAAAAAATTTGGCGTTTGCTTATTACCCAAAGCGACCGAAGAAGGGGAAGAAATTCGTCTGCATGGGCGTAAATTCGCGCTGCGTATCGGTCGTCCGGTGCGCTTCCACCTGGCGTCCTCGACGGGCGACAAGACATTCAGTGCGGGCGATCTGCAGGAAATGAACGATGACGATTTCATCTTCCTGCCGCCCATGGTGTCGGCGTTGAGCGCCGACGCGGAGGACAGCGGCGCAGAGGTTGAAGTGGAACTGAGTGCGGTGTTGACGGAGGCGGGCGCATTACAGGTCGAGTGCGTGGGAATCGCTGGCGGCGACGCCACTCCCCAACGCTGGCGTCTGGATTTCCAATTACGCAAGCAGACGCCAGTGGAAGACGGCGGCGCACAATTGCCCGCCAAATTCGCTGAAGCGGCGAGTAAGATCGAAGCGGCTTACAGTTCCAACAAAAAAGGCGGCGACTCCATCAAAACGCTGCGTAGTGATCTGGAAAAGTTGCTCGGTAAGCGTGACCAGTGGGATATGCCCACGCTGCGCGCCGTTTTCGACAAGTTCCTGGAAGGTTCCAAAAACCGTCGCCGTTCTGCGGCTCATGAGCGCATCTGGCTCAATTTCGCCGGCTACTGCCTGCGTCCCGGTTTTGGCGATCCTCTGGATGACTGGCGGGGGCGGCAAGTCTGGAAAATGTATCAGCAAGGCCTGCAGTTCGATAAGGAAGGACAGCTGTGGAGCGAATGGTGGACCTTCTGGCGCCGCGTCGCCGGCGGGCTCAATAGTGAGCAGCAACAGCGCGTATACAAGGATGCGGCGGTCTACATTAACCCGGCCGCATTGCGCAGTCGTAAATTGCTGGCGACGCCGGCGTTCAAGTCCTATGAGGACATGGTGCGACTGGCGGCGGCGCTGGAGCGCTTGCCGGTGGAGACCAAAACCGAAGTCGCCAAATGGTTGTTGCAACGCCTGCAGAAGCCCAGCGAACCCATCGCCAGTTGGTGGGCGTTGGGACGGATCGCCTCGCGGCAGCCTTTCCATGGCAGCGCGCACAATGTGGTTCCGGCAGAGACGGTGTCCGGCTGGCTGCCGCAGTTGCTCAAACAGGACTGGAAAAAGAACCAGGAAGCGGCCTTCGCTACGGTGATGCTGTCGCGCATGAGCGGCGATCGCGTTCGGGATCTGTCCGAAGCGGACCGTAATGCGGTGGTTGCGGCGCTGAAAGCCGCCAAGGCTCCGGCGGTCTGGGTCGATATGGTTTCGCAAGTGGTGGAGCTGGATGAGGCGGAAACCAAGCGCGTATTTGGCGAAGCGTTGCCGTCCGGGCTCAAGCTGCTGGCTGAGTAGGCGACGGGAGTCGGTCAGGGCTGGCGTCGCCAGCCTGTGGCGGCCAGTCTGTAGGAAAGTAAAAAAACCGAGGCGCCCACCCTGGCTCATTAACGCCTCGGTCGCTGGGGAACTCTTCGGCGATCGCAGTCGCCAGAAGAAGTCGCCGTAAGCTAAAGGGGGAGTCAGAAACGGAGTAAGCGTTTCTGAAACCGCTGTCGGACAGGGATAGTATCTCCAGAGCGCCAGCCTGTTTCTGTGTAAAATTGCGCTTTTATTCCGCTGAATATCCCCATTACGACTTTATCGATTTTTGCTAACCCCGCATTTTTCCCAAATTCCGGATTTTCTGCTTTAATTCATAGAAATACTCCTTCCAGAATCCATCGCAGTTCGTGTTTTACGACGGGTCCTCCGTGCGGAATACGATCGGGATACTGGCCGAAGCTCCGTTTGACGACGCAAGTCGTCTCCACTCACCAAAAGGAAGAGCTATGGCGCAGTACAGCACAGAAAATATCCGCAATATCGCGCTTTTGGGACACGTCGGCTGCGGCAAGACGACCTTATTGGAAGCGCTCCTGGTTAAATCGGGAGAAATCCCCAGCGCCGGCAGCGTTGAGAAAGGCGCAACCCTCAGTGATTTCGATCCCCAGGAAAAAGAGCTGGGACATTCCCTCTACACCTCCGTATGCAGCCTGGATTACGACGCGGCGCATATCAACTTCATCGATACTCCCGGCTACCCCGACTTTCTTGGGCGGGCATTGAGCATCTTGCCTGCGGTGGACTCCGCCGCGCTGGTCATCAATGCGCAGGCGGGCGTGGAAATGGTGACGGAGCGCCTGATGGCGGCGGTTAAAAAGCGCGAGCTTTGCCGCATGATCATCGTTAACAAGATAGACATGAACGATATCGATTTCGCACAGCTTATGGAGAGCATTTGCGAGGCGTTCGGCTCCGAATGTCTGCCGATCAACCTGCCGGCGGAATCCGGTCATGGGGTGGTGGATTGCTACTTCGCGCCGGACGAGACTCGCGCCACAGACTTCTCATCCGTAGAGAAAGCGCACAGTGCGCTGGTGGATCAGGTCGTGGAGGTAGATGAGAAGTTGATGGAGGTGTATCTGGAGCAGGGACAGGAACTCAATCCCGAGCAGTTGCACGATCCCTTCGAACAGGCTCTGCGGGAGGGTCACCTGATTCCCGTCTGTTTCGTGTCGGCGCAAACCGGCGCGGGCGTGGAGGAGTTATTGAAGGTTATTTCCCATCTGATGCCGACGCCTCTGGAAGGCAACCCGCCGCAGTTTTTGAAGGGCGAGGGCGCGGAGGCCAAAAAAGTGACCGTGGAGCCGGACCCGGGCAAGCACGCCATAGCACATGTGTTTAAAGTCGCCGTGGACCCGTATGTTGGAAAATTGGGCGTGTTTCGGATTCACCAGGGACGCATTTCCCCTAACTCGCAAATGTATGTGGGAGACGCCCGTAAACCCTTCAAGGTCGCCCATCTGCTGAAACTGCAGGGTAAGAAAACCCGGGAGACCGCCTATGGCGTGCCGGGAGATATTTGCGCAGTGGCGAAAGTGGATGATATCGAGTTCGACTCCGTGCTGCATGACTCGACGGACGAAGAGCAATACCACCTCAAATCCATCGACTTTCCGCCGCCGATCTGCGGCATCGCCATTGAGCCGGTGCGCAGAGGGGACGAGCAGAAACTGTCGGACGCCCTGCAGAAGGTTTGCGCGGAAGATCCCAGTCTCAAGCTGGAGCATCGCGCTTCGCTGAATGAAACAGTGATGTATGGGGTCAGCGACTTGCATTTGCGGGTTGTGCTGCAACGCATGAAGCAACAATTCAACGTGGAGGTGGTCACCCATCCGCCCTCCATCGCCTATAAAGAAACCATCTCCAAGCCTGCGGAAGGTCACTTTCGACACAAAAAGCAAACCGGCGGGGCGGGGCAGTTTGGCGAAGTCTACCTGCGGGTGGAGCCATTGGAGCGGGGCCAGGGCTTTGAATTTGAGAACAAAGTGGTGGGAGGCTCTATTCCCTCCCAGTACATTCCCGGGGTGGAAAAAGGCGTGCGACAGGTGCTGGAAAGCGGGGCCATCGCTGGTTTTCCCCTGCAGGATCTGCGGGTGACGGTGTACGACGGCAAACATCATTCGGTGGATTCCAAGGAGATCGCCTTCGTCACCGCCGGCAAGAAAGCCTTTCTGGATGCGGTGAACAAAGCGCAGCCTGTGGTGCTGGAGCCCATGGTGAGGCTCAGCGTGACCGCGCCGGCGGCCAGTGTCGGGGATATCACTGGAGATATTTCCGGCTCCCGGGGCATGGTGACGGGCAGCAACGCGCTAAGCCGCAACCGGGCCTCGGTGTCGGCGTTGATTCCGCTGGCGGAGCTGGACAACTATCAGTCCAAACTGAAATCCATGACGGGCGGCGAGGGCGCTTACACGCTGGAATTCAGCCATTACGATTACGCGCCGCCGAAACTACAGCATGAGTTGATGGATCGATACAAACAAAAACAAAGCGGCGGATGAGCCGCCTGACAGGCGCTTAGCCGGATTGGGGGGCATTATTGAACCGGGGGAGGCGCCAAGCGGCCTTGAAATCCATGGCCGCGGGGCTATCTTTTGGATAAGGGCTAACGGGAATCAGAGTCTCTTTCATGACGACTATCTTGCAAGCTGATGGATTCGAGGATTGCGCCACGATCGAGGATCGCTCTGAGTTCACGGTCTTAATTGTCGACGACTCGCCTCTCAATCTGGATGTGGCGGTGGCTTGCCTGGAAAGTCGGGGCTACCGCACGCTCTCCGCCGAAAATGGCATGCAGGCGCTGCAAATCGCCGCGCAGAGCCAACCCTCTCTCATTCTTCTGGACGTGATGATGCCGGAAATGAATGGGTTCGAAACCTGCCGCAAGCTGAAAAAACTGGATGGATGCGACGACATTCCCGTGATTTTCATGACGGCTCTCAGCGACGTCAAAAGCAAAAAGGCGGGTTTTGACGCCGGCGGCGTGGATTACGTCACCAAGCCTTTCCAGGTCGAGGAGCTGGCGGCCCGGGTGCATATCCATATCGCACTGAAAGTCGCCTACCAGCAATTGAAGGACAGTGAGCAGCGCTACCGCAAGCTGGTGGAGACCACCCCCGACGCGATCATCGTTGAAGGCGAAGAGGGCATCGTATTTCTCAACTCTGCGGCGGTGGGCATGCTGAAAGCGGATAACCCGGACAAGCTGCTGGGCGGCGCTTTATTGGACTTTGTCTCGGAGGATCAGAAAGAATACGCGGCCATTCAGTTAAAACAGGCCTGCTCGGTGGACAGAACCGCCGGTCCGCCGGAAGTCATGCTGCTGCGGCAGCTTACCGGAGGGCGCGTAGAGGTGGAGGTTAACTGCATTCCCATTACCTATCACCGCTCGCCCTCCCATATGTATGTGTTGCGGGATATCACAGAGCGCCGGCGTCAGGAAGCGGCGATTGAGTTTCAGGCGACCCATGACGCATTGACTGGCCTGCCTAATCGCAGTTTGTTTCTGGATAGAGTGACGCAGTCGATCAATCACGCGCAGCGTAATGAATCCCGTTTGGCGCTGATTTTCATCGATCTGGACAAATTCAAGTTGATTAACGACACCCTGGGGCATAACGCTGGCGATGAGCTGCTTAGAATCATGTCGAAGCGTTTGCAGGATTGCACCCGTAGCTGCGATACCCTGGCCAGGTTCGGCGGTGACGAGTTCGTATTGCTGGTGGATAACCTGGAAAGCGAAGGGGACCTGACCCATCTGGCGGCGCGTCTGATCAGCTCCGTCAGCGCGCCGGTGTTGCTGTTGGGACAGAGCCATTCCATTACCTGCAGTCTGGGCATCAGCAGTTTTCCGGAAGACGGCGATAATGTGGAAGTGCTGATGCGTCATGCGGATATCGCCATGTATCGGGCCAAGGAATCCGGACGCAACGCCTATCAGTTCTTTACCCACCAGATGCAGGATCGCCTCAACGAGCGCCTGAAGCTGGAAAGCAGCCTGAAACAGGCGCTGGAAAATGACGAATTCGTTTTGCATTACCAGCCGCAAGTGGACCTGAGCACGGGCAAGATCATTGGGCTTGAGGCCTTGATTCGCTGGCAGTCGCCCACCTTGGGGCTGGTGCCGCCGGGAGACTTTATTCCCGCGGCGGAAGAGGGGCGTTTGATCTCCGCTATTGGCGAGTGGGTCATTTTCGCCGTCTGCAAACGTCTGGAAAGCTGGCGGCGACAGGGCCTGAAAATCGTGCCGGTGGCGATCAACATTTCCGCTTTGCAGTTCATGGAGCAGAAAACCGAGGAGCTGGTGAAGCAGGCTTTGAATAAGTACATGGTGGAGCCAAAATACCTGGAGTTGGAGTTGACCGAGTCTCTCTCCATGTTGGACCCGATCACCTCTATCTCGCTGATGCAACGGCTCAAGGATATCGGCGTGTCCCTGTCCATTGACGACTTTGGCACCGGGTACTCCAATCTCAGTTATCTGAAGCGCTTTCCCGTCAACAAGCTGAAAATTGATAAATCCTTTGTGTCAGGACTGACCAATAACCCGGACGATTACTCCATCGTCAAAGCCATTATTCGCATGTCCCAGAGCCTGGGCTTAAAGACTATCGCGGAAGGGGCGGAAACGGCGGGCCAGATCGCGCTGCTGGCGGCGGAAAACTGCGATGCGATACAGGGCTTCTATTTCAGCCGCCCGCTGCCTGAAGATCAAATCTGCGCCATGCTCAAAGAGCGTCCGCGCCTGGATATCAGCGAATTCGGCCGCAGTAGGGAAAGAGGCGCGGTGCTGGTGGTGGATGATGACGCCAATATCCTGCGCAGCATCAGGCGCATTCTGCGAGACGAGGCCTACGAAGTGCTGGTGGCGAGCAATACGGAAGACGCCTATGAAGTGCTGGCGCGGCGCGAAGTGGCCGTGATCGTTTCCGATTTGCAGATGCCAGGGGAAAGTGGCGTGCAATTTTTCTCCAAAATCAAAACCATGCATCCGCGTTCATTGCGCATTCTGCTCACGGGGCATGGCTCGTCGGAAAGCCTGGAGCGTGCGATTAACCAGGGGGAAATCTACCGCTATGTCTCCAAGCCCTGGGACAATACCCATTTGCTGGAAACGCTTAGCGCTGCGTTCAAACAGTATGAAAAAGGCGTCGGATGACGCCTTGATCTTACCTGTCCACTCTCATTGGCTCTGAACTTCGACCTGATTCCTGTTTTAACGTTTCCCGACGAGATGTCTACGGTAACGCGCGCCTACTTGGCGCTACGGTCGGCGATGCGCGCTTTGGCGGTAGGCAGCCAGCGCGCCAGCGACGCGTACAACTGCTGGATATTGAAAGGTTTGGCGAGGAAGTCATCCATCCCGGAATCCATGCAGCGTTGCTGGTCTCCAGGCAGGGCGTTGGCGGTCAGCGCGACTATCGGTAAGCGTCGACTGCCGGGATGGGACTGCTCTGCAGCGCGAATGGCCATAGCGGTCTCATAGCCGTCCATGACCGGCATCTGACAGTCCATCAGCACCATGTCGTAATGGTTCTTGGCCAGCCGCGTCAACGCCTCGCGACCATTCTCGGCGATGTCCGCAGTGATGCCGATCATATTCAGCAGCTCCACCGCATACTCCTGATTGATGGGATGATCCTCCACCAGTAAAACGCGCCCGCTTAGCGGCGCATTCTGAGTGCGGCCGGTTGCGCCGCCGGTTTTGGTGGTCAACGTGGAGACGCCGCTGGCGGTGGGATCTTTTTCCAGCCACACGGAGAACCAGAATGTGGAGCCTTCGCCGGGACGACTTTCCACGCCCAGCTCGCCGCCCATCAGTTCCACCAGACTCTTGGATATGCTCAAGCCAAGCCCGGTGCCGCCATAAGTGCGGGTAGTGGAGCCGTCCGCTTGCGAAAAAGATTCGAAAATCTTTTCCTGCTTCTCCAGGGGGATGCCAATGCCGGTGTCGCTGACCGATATTTTCAGCTTCATGTTGCGGGCGTCTTCATCGCTGATTTCCACGATAATCTGAATGCTGCCCTGCTGGGTGAATTTGAGGGCGTTGCCCACCAGATTGGTGAGAATCTGCCGCAGGCGGCCGCTGTCGCCGATCAGGGTTTCAGGAATGCCGTCGCTGAGGGCGCAACCCAGTTCAATGTCTTTGCTGTGCGCCCGGGGCGAGAAGATGTCCACGAGGTAGTTGAGCAGCTCCGGCAGCTTGAACGCATGATTATCCAGCTCCAATTTACCGGCTTCGATCTTGGAGAAGTCCAGAATGTCGTTGATGATATTCAACAGCGACTCGCCGGAACTGACGATGGTGTCCAGGTATTTGCGCTGCTTTTCCGACAACGGCGTATCGGCGAGTATGCTCGCCATGCCCAGCACGCCGTTCATCGGCGTACGGATTTCGTGGCTCATTCTGGCCAGAAACTCGCTTTTCGCCTGATTAGCCTGTTCCGCCGCCTCTTTTTCGCGGCAGGCTTCCTTGATGTTTTTCTTCAACTCCACTTCCATGAAGATGAACGACTCCGCCAGACGTCCCACCTCATCGCGGGAGCGCACCGCCAACGATTGAATTGTGCTGTTCGGCTGGTCGTCCTTGAGAAAGTCTTGTGACGGCAATTGCTTGGCGTAATTGGTGAGGAAGTCCAATGGCCGGGAGATGCGCGACACCCAGATGAAGGCCACGAGAATGCTGCCAATGAAGAAAAAAGCGATGACCAGACTCTGGCTCTTCACCAGATTCTCCGCCGGCGCGGAGATTTCCTCGACCGGCACCACCACGGAGAGATACCAGTCGAAAGGTTTGAAATAGCTGACGTAAGCCACCACTTGGCGCTCTTCGTCGCGTTTGGAGCCAGCGACAAAGGGGTCGTGATAGTGATACACCACCTGGCCGATTTGCTCTTGCGCCGCAATTTGGCCGATCAACTCGGTCAGCAGATCCCGTTGCTCGCCGTTCAGCGGCTTGGGCGTTTCGCCTTCTTCGCCCGAACTGGGCGGCGGCACCAGCACTTCGCTCTGGCCGTCAAACAGGTAGGCGTAGCCGGTGTTGGCGACTTTGATGTCAGGGAACGTCTTACGCAGACTGTCGATAATGGCGCTCATTTTCTTGCGGCTTTCCGCTTCGACGTACTCGAAGTCCACCATGGCGACGAGAGTCAGTTTCCAGTCGGGCAGGGGAAGGAAGTAGCCGATATGGCGGCTGTCGCGGTCGCTGCCGGGTTTGCGCCAGTTGAAGATGGCCTTGTCGCCGGAGGAATCCAGGTTGTCGTCCGCCATGGTCTGGTAGATGACGCGGCCTTTAAAATCACGCAGTGAGGTGATGTACGTCGCTTCCACGCTGGGGTCCGGGTGCGCCATAACCCCGCCCTGGCGGTTGAACACAAAGACTTCCACTTCGCCGAAGCGCACGTCCCGCAGCCACTTGAAAGCCATGGCCTCGGCCTCTTCCTGGGAAACCTTGCCTGACTTGTACAAATCCCCATAGACCCTGAAAGAGGACTGTGCGATTTCCGACACGCTCTGCAAGTCGCTTTGCAGATTGGAGAGGATTTCTATTTTGTCGCCGGTCAGCTGATCGTAACCGGCTTTGATATTCAGCTCGACCAGCTTCAATACGTTTTGCGCAGAGGATTCTTCAGCATGAAGCATCGCGCGTCCCACGTCACGATGCGTGAAATAAAGAATCGACAGCGCCGCTATGGACATGATCAACAGGATAAGAGAGATGATCCTGGTTCTTAGCGAGTAAAAACGGTAGCGGCTGAAAAAACGGCTGTTAGCTCGAACCATGTTTAATCGGGAACCTGTATTTCTCGATAGATTTCGTCTGCAGCGGCAAGCCAGTCTGCGCGCAGGTAAATGCCAATGACTTCCGCCGTCTTAAGGTTAAGGGATATATTGGTCTTCTCCTCAAACAATTGTTTCAGGGCTCTTGGGCTCACCCCGTTTATAACCTGACCCAGGCAGGAAGCCAGGTAATTACCGACGGATTCAAAGTCCGGCCGCGACATACTCATCAAAACGCCATATTTTACTTCTTCCGAGCCCAGTTGGGAAAAAGTGGGCAATTTATGCTTATTGGCGATCTTAACTATTTTAGGAATGCTGCGCTCATTTACGCCGCCTTGCATGGTAATGTACAGCGCGTCCACTTCCGGCGCCAGCTTGTCGATGCATGAAAGTACGCTTTCCACCGCTTTGCTGTTGTCCGGAATATCGCTTAGGGTATAACAACTTACCACTTTGAAGCGATTCTCCCTGGCGACTTTTTCTATATTCTCCAGCGACGCATAGGCGCGCCCGTCCACGGAGTCCTCGTAGGCCACCCCGAGGCGCTTGAAGCCCACCGCTTCGTGGAACACCCGCAGTTGCTTCTCATAGCGCTGGGGCGATACCCGGGCGAAGACGTGGTCATAGCCGGAATCCTCGGCGCTTTTGATGATGCCTGACTGAATCGGATCGCTGGCGGAAATCACAAAAATAGGGGTGTGATGGCGGTTATTGGCCAAGTCCTGTCCCGCCCAGGTGCCCATGGCGAAGACCAGGTCGATATCTTTCCGCCGGTTCATGCGGTCGATAATATCCGCACGGATTTTCTCTCTGGAATCCTGTTCCCAGTCAGCGGAATAGTAAGCGTCGTCTAAAAACGTCAGATATTGGCTTTTGACGTTTTGCGCCAGCCAGCTCCAAAGCGTGCGGGCGTCGGCTTCGCTGGATGGCAGTTCTACTGGTTCGATCCATCCCAGCGCTATCAGGCCGCGGATGGTCGCCTCAAGGTAGTCGTGATAGTTGCCATGTGGGCCGCCTTCGTAATAAGCCAGCCGCCATGGGGCATGAGCGGGCGGACTTTGCGCCTGGGGCGTATCGGGCGGGTGCGAAGCGGCGGCAGGAGGCGTCATGACGAGCAGGAGAGTGAGTCCCAGCACGCCTGTTAAGAGGAAGACAATCCTGGTGATTGAATTGCGCATGAGATGCTCCATCTTGCTGGCGCCCGCTCTGCGAGCGGGCGGTTACGCTTATTGGGGCGTTTCGACCTCTCTGTAAATCTCGTCGCTGGCGCCGAGTAACAACAGGGAGGGGTTAAACCCGATGATCTCTGCGGTCTTCAGGTTAAGCGCCATTCTCGCTGGCTCTTCAAACAACTGAGGCAGCTCGTTGGGCTTGGCCCCATTGAATATCCTGGCCATAGTCTGCGCGTGGAACTCGCCAAAATACTTGAAGTTGAACTGGGACAGGCTGGCCAGTACGCCATAGCGAACTTCTTCGGAACCAGACTGGGAGAAGGTGGGCACGTTATATTTCTGAGCGGTTTTCACGATCACGGGCAAGGTCTTGCGGGTGACGCCGCCCTGTTCGGTGATATAAATGGCGTCCACTTTCGGCGCCAGCTTTTGGAAGCAGTCGATGACGCTGTGCTCCGCCATGCTGACGTCGGCGATGTCGCTCTTGGTGTAGCAGGGCACGATGGTGAATTTGAGTTCTTTGCTCAACGCCTCAATGGTGTCCACGGCTGCGTAACTGCGACCGTTCTGAGTGTTTTCATAGGCGATGCCGAGCTTTTTGAAACCGGCAATGTCATGGAACACCCGGATATGGCGATCATAACGGAAGGGGTCCATGGTGGCGTGCAAATGGTCGTAACCGGAGTCGTCGATGCTTTTGATGATGCCGGCGGAGAGAGGGTCGCTCGCTGAGAACACCAGGGTCGGCGTGCTGTGCTCGTTATTGGCCAGATCCAGCCCGGCCCAGGTGCCCATGGCGATCATCAGGTCGATGTCCTTCTTCTCACTGAGCCGCTTGATGATGTCTTTCTTCATCTGGGCGCGCAGGTTGTCGTCCCAATTGGCGTTGTAATGGGCGTTTTTGACGAACTCGATATAATCGCTCTGGGCCGATTCAGAGAGCCAGCGCCAGAGATCGCTGGTCTGATCGCCTTTTTGGGGAGGGATGTCCGCCTTTTTGATCCAGCCCATATCCATCAACGAGCGCACCGTAACAATCAGCTCCCGTTGGTAATCCGGATACTCGCCCCCTTCGTAGTAGCCAATTCGCCAACGTTGACCGTTATTGGTCGTCGGCTCCATGCTGAACTTCGAGGCGGCTTCAGCCTTGGCGGATGTGGCCGCAGTAGCGACGCTGGTGAACAGCGTCAATGTCAGTGTTATTAAAGCGACCAGATAAAGTTTTATCCTCATTCGCTGTTCTCCTTATGCTCCCCAAACTCGATTTCGCAATTATAGTTCCCTAACACCTCACTCGCTTTGACTGCTTTACTGCGCTACTGCAACTTTTCCATATAACCCTTTGTTTCTATTGCGCTCTTATGGCGCACTATCAGGCATTCTCCGATCTCGACGAGGTCCTCACACCTCGATGGTCACCGGTACGCCCGCCAGACGATGTCTGCATTCACCCGCCAGGGTGGCGGCCCAGCCTTCCGGCATGGCACCCTGGCCTGTCATTACGTCCGCGGTTGTTTCCAGCAGCGAGGCGATATGCGCCTGCTCAACGGTCATGGCGCGGATGCGCGTCACGGCGCTGGCGTCCAGTCCGCCGGCGGCGATGATCTCAACCGGGCCCGCTGGTACGTATCCATCGTCGCGAGTGCGGGTGACGACAGTCTGCATGCCTGACAGATAGAATCCTGTGTAGGCCTGGGCGATGGCTTGAAAGCGACCGTCTTCGCCAAAATGGCGTTGTAGCGCGTTCAGCACGCCGCGTTGCATCCGGGGCAGATAGGAAGCCTGATAGTAACCGCCGGCGCAGGTTACGCCGCGGGCCAGGGCGATGACAAGAAAATTCGTGAATAATGAAGGCAATAGACGGCCTGAGCGAAGTTCCTGTAATAACGGGCCGGCCGTCAAGGGAACTGCATAATCGCTTTGTTGTCCGTCCACTGCACGCAATGTCGCCGCGCCTCCGTCTTCAGCCGTCAGGCCGAGTGATACTCTGCGCCCGGCGTCGTCAACGCCCCAGAACAGAAAGGTGCCGGAACCGTTGACTCCCTTAAGTTCAGCGTCCAGAGCCTGCAACAAAGGCTGCTCGAAAAAAAGAATGGAAGCGAGACTATCCGGGTTAGCCAAGTCATATTCCAGAAGCATAGTCGCTATTTTTTCCATTTCCAGATAGACCAGCGTCGGCGCGGATACGTTGGCGGCGAACAGGCGGCTCCAGACACGCTGGTTCAGCATCACCGCCTGGTCTGAGTAGTCCGCGGCGGCCATCACCGCCTCCGCCTCGTATTCCTCCCTCAGCAGACTGATAGCGGCTTCGGCCAGTCGCGCGTCGTCGTTGCAGGCGGCGCGTACGCGTTTCCGGGCGTTTTGCAGCATGGTCGTATCCAGGGCGGGCGCGCGGGCGACGATGGTGCGCTTCAGGCGGTCGGGAAACAAGGGTATTTTGAGCGGAAAAACGCCATTGGCGGCGCTTTCGGCGAACTTCGCCTCAGGATATAGCAACATTCCCCGGGGATAGGTGAGATTATTGAGGGGAATATTGGCGCAGGCGAACACGGGCAGGGTGGTCGCCCCGGTGGAGAGTCCAAACAGCAGCGTGCCTTGCACGGATTGGGCGAAATAATCCACGCCGTGGTGATTGGCGGTCAGGGCGACGGGATGACTGAGAATATCCGCGCTGACCGCAGTGGCCACCGCGTCACCAAGCAAGGGGGAGACATAGCGTTGCAATACGTCCGCCAGATCCTGGCGCGGCTGAAAACTGCCAGGGGAGATGCGAAACCCGCTGCGGGTATAGTCACAAACCGGGGAGCGGGCATGCGCCTGCAATGCGCCGTCAACGACGGGAAGGCGAGTGCGAATCTGGGTCAGCAGCGAATCGGTCAGGCTGCTTTCTGACAGGAGTGGTTCCATGATGAAGAGGTCCTTATGCGGTTTTGCTGCGGCTGGATATAGCGCTCTGGCTTTGTCGGGAGGGCGACTGTTGCGACTTGGACTGCGCCGGCGCGACGATTTCCTCGGTCTTGCCGCTGTCGTCGGCGGGCGTTTCCCGTGCGGCCAGCAATTGGAACAGAATGACGGTGATCAGATAGGCTCCTCCCAATACCGCCACGCCATGACGGATATCGGATAACCCGACCAGCCCGGCGAACAACATCGGGCCGAGCATCTGACCGATACGGCTGGACGCCCGGAACAGGCCGAGCGCTTTGCCTTCTCCCAGTTTCTTGCTGACGTCCAGATGCAGGACGTAGGCGCTCTGTGAGGACAACACGAAACAGTTGGATAGTCCCAACAGAACGACGGCGCAGGAGGTTGCAGCGACGCCCTGCAGGCCGATAAAAGACAGAAACGCAACGCTGCCAAGCAATCCCCCGATGAAAATAGGAATTTTCTTGCTCGGCATGCGATCCGCCAGCCGTCCGACCAGGGGGCCGAGAAAGGTCATGCAAAGGCCGAACAGCATCAAAATTTGTCCGATCTTGGCTTCCGGCGCGCCAATACGGCTCAGGTAGACCGGTGTGAAGTAATGCATAAAGCCAATGGCGGCGATGGCGGCGGGCAGGCTGCTGAGCAGGCTGACGGCGATCACATTGCGATCGCCCAGGAAGCGCCAGATGCTGATCTCTGCGCCATGCGCGCCGGCGCCGGTTGCGGCGGCTTTGGGCGCGGAGGGGCCGGATACGCCCCGACGCAAATAGATCAGGGCATAGGCGACCACGGTGAACACCAGCAGCGCGCCAGTGAGGAACACCGCCTCGTAGCCAAAGCGCTCGGCGATCAGGGCCCCGGTGGCGGCGCCGCAGATACTGCCTGAATAGAGGCCTGCGAACAGGTGCGCCAGCCCCTGGGTCTTGGTGCGGGTGTCAGTGTGACGCACGACGAAGCCTTGCGCCGCCAGCAACGTCAGGCCGTAACCGAAGCCCAGAATGGCGCGGGATAGCACGAACTGTAACGCGTCAGGCGCTTGCCAGGAGTACAGGCCTCCCGCCAGCGTCAGCAGCAGTCCCACTGCGAAGGGCGGAACCCAGCCTTTGCGGTCCAGCCAGGCGCCGGAAATAAAGATGGCGACGCCAACGCACAAAAACTCCACCGCAACCGGCAGCCCGAGCGCAAATTCTCTGGACAAGCCGGGAATGACGTCATACAGCCTTTCCATATGCAGGGGCAGTATCGACATGGACAGATCCACGCCGAACAGAAACAGGAATATCGCCGGCCGCATGGCTTTATACAGCTCAGATGCAGCCGGTCTGGATACGGGAGGCGCGACCTCACTTACAGGTGACGACTCCGCCGGAGTGCGTCCGGCGAATAAGACCACGGACATTTCCACCGCGATCAGCAAAGCGATCAGCATGATCGTGGCGTTATCCGCCACCAATGCAATGAACTCAGCGCTGCTGTAGGCGGCTTCGCCCTGCGCCGAGGTCAGGTCAGCCTGAATGGCGAGCCAGGCGGTGACGAACAGCGCCCCATGGGCGCTGGCGGCGGTGAGAATGCCGGCGCCGGCGCGCGCGAGTCGGGCGAATCGACGGGCGCCTTTACTATCGCCTTCCTCAATCGAGGTGTTGGCGACGCGATTCAGTAAAATCAACAGCAGCGTCATGCCCGCCAGTACGGCGAACCCTGCTGCGAATCCCCGCGCCAGACTTTCCCACATCTGACGTGCGCGCTGTTCGCCATTAGCCGCGGTAACGGCCTTGTCCAGCGTCACCATGAGGGTAACGTCGGAGTCTGGCTGCGCTGGTGGAAGAATGATTTGGAAGCGATCCTGGGTGGATGCGTACTTCATTGCATCGCCAGGAAGTTTTTTCAAGCGGTAAGCATTAGGAAGGTCTGCGCCGACCTGGCTGGCGTCAGTGCTCAGGATAATGACGCCGTTCCGGGCCAGAGCAAGCTCCGGCCCGGCGACGGAGGACGCAGCGCCGGCTTGTTGGCCCCTGTTCTGAGAGGCGGCCTTGAACACGGCGGAGGCGCGCAACTTTTCCGACAACTCGGTCTGACGTTGGCTCAGATCTTCCAGATCTGTCGCGTTTTGGATTGAGATCTCTTTGATTCCCGCGTCAAACAGCGACGCGGACAGAAAGTGATGCTCGTGCAGACGCTCGAACACAACATAGGAGAGGAAAGCGCTGAGGGGCAGTGTGAGAATCAGCAGTAACGTCATTCTTGCGGAAAACCGCATCGGGTTTAGCGCGTCCATTTAGCGACGGTCCTCATAGCTAAGTGTGGCGATCGTAACTCATTGAAATACCTCCAGACTAGTACAAAAAACAGATTACTGCTTGGTCATCAGACGTTTACGGATGATGGGCGAATTCGCCGCCTCCAGGGTGAGCTGCTGCTTGTATAAACGCGCTTCGCTCTCCGCCATCAGATACTCGTTGGCGGTTGGCGTCGCCACATTGATCGGCTGCATGCGGTATTGGCCTTCAAACAACATGTAAGGCTTGGTGGTCAGCACCCAACCGTTATCGGTCTGCTGGATATTGATCACCGCATCGGGATCTTCTTCCCGGCAACGGATGGGCAGCAGGTTGATGTTGGTGATGGGCATGGAGAACAACTGCTGCACCACATAGGCCACCGCCAGCGCGCCGGTGCTGCACGCCAGGGTCTCACGGTTGATGCCGCGTTCGAAGCAACGGTTGGAGACGGAGTCCAGGTTGTGGATGCGGGCGAAGTTGACGCTGACGCCTTCTGGAAAAATGTGTCGGCAACGGCTGTTAATAAAAGAACCGATGCGATGCACCAGCCAGGCGCCCAAACCGCGACGTCTGTCTTCCGGCGCATGGCCTTCTGGCGTGGCGCCGAAAATGAAGTTGGCCAGCTCAGGTACGGAGAAGTCATGATCCGGGAAAATCACCAGATGGGGTTCACCGGTGAATACCAGGTAGCCTTTAATGGTCAGCGTGGATTCGTCCGTATAGGGCTTCAGATCGTCGCGACGGAACTGAATGGTGAGTTCCTCGATAACGTCGATAGTGTCGTCCAGCGGATGCAGGCTGTCGCGGTTGACCAACTGGGTTGGCGTATGGCGGGGCATGCCCAGGTTAACCCAGCTGCCGTCGTAACCGAGGCTGCCGATGGAAATAATGTTGGGAGTGGACAACGGGATTTCAGTGGCGATATTAGACACTGTCACGCCGTGCTTGCGGCGCAAAAAGTCAGCGATGCATATCAAGCCATTGCCGCAGCATGCGGCTTCTTCGCCGTTGGGCTCAAACATTCTGAAAACATAGTCCGCAGCGGATAAATCCGGCTTTGCGTCCCAGTAGTTTCTATCCTTAGCGATCGTGTCCAGCGTCCGTGCATTCGAGCGTTGCACTACCAGCAGATTGTCGCAACCAATGCCAAAAGTCGTGCTTGTGGCCTTGGGAGCGAAAGCCGACCATTCCATTTCGGCCAATACGCTGTCCTCTGTGGCGTCAACAATAACGAAGTTATTGCCGCAGGAAGTGTATTTGACGAAGGGAACAGTTTTCGCGGCTACGTCTGCTGTTTCGTTCTTATCTATGAACATCTGGAGTGACCTCACTTGGTGACAAACAGTACAAATCCGCCATAGAAAATAGCATGGACTAAATTCTTCGCCATTGCATAACGGCGATAATTGGAAATGATTAGTAAACTTAGATTATTAACTGTGATCGCGAAGGGCGCGAGGAAGTGATGGAAGTTTTGTGAGACATGTATTGTCAAATTCTGATACATAAGAGGATTGAGCTCCCTATCTGTGTATCCGGACGGGGGATATCGCTTGCAAATATCCACACAGGCTTACAGTCATTTGCGTTCGCTCTGCTATATCTTAGCGGCCTGCTGACATTCTGCAGTTGTGAGCGGTAAGCTTATTTTTATTATGATTATCGGCGACGCCCGCATAGCCGAAGGAGTCTGACATGCTGAGCTTGTACGCTAAAGATTCAATGGTGGATTTTTTAGTACAGAAATTGGACTACAAAATTCGTTGCGCGCTTTCCCCCTTTGCGGTGGCGAAGGAGTACAAAGCGCACCTGGACACCTTAAACAGGGACGGTTGTGTGGTATTCGAGGAATATTTTTCGCCTGAGCAGGTGGACGAGTTCCTGGAGGACATCGAGGCCGCCAAGAGGCGTCAGGATCTTACCCGGGTCGCCAACGGTCATATCGACACAGGGATTTCCCGTGTTTACGATGTCGCCGCCGTTGCGCCAATGACCCGCAAAATTTTTGAAGACCCGATGATCCTCAGCCTGATCAAAGGCTATTGCTCCAGTAAGTGCGAGCTTTTGAAAACGTTCTATGAAGAGAAAAGGGAAGTGGGGACATCCTCCCAGTCCAACCACCACCACTTTGACGACTGGCGTCATCGTATAAAAGTGTGGGTGTACCTGACCGATGTAACAGAAAATCAGGCGCCGACTACCATCACTCTGGGCAGCCACAAAAATCATTTATGGCGTTACTGGCCGGAATACAATTACTTTCTGCACTTCCGCACCGACGAAAATAATCGCTATACAGAAATGACCGACTATTCCGGCATGTTCTGGCCCCACGAAGCGGCGACGATCCGTAAATTATGGAAATATAAAGAGAAGACCATTACTGGCAAGAAGGGGACGATGTTTATCTTCGATTCCCGCGCATTACACCGCTCAACCGTATTGAAAGAAGGCGAACGCAAGATTGTTACCGGCTATTACACCTATAAAGGTCTGGGGCTGTAGACGAGCGAAACCGCTCAAAAGAGTCATCCAGCGTAAAGAAAGCTACGCGAAGTATTAACATGGCAATGATATTGGCATGTTAATCACCAGGCGCATGGACGCGCCTGCGCGGCGACAAGCCGCGGGAGACAGGGCCTGACCTGTGCAGGCCCTGTCGTTGCAGACAAATAGAAGGAAGCTATTTGTCTGCCTGATTAATAACACAGCGAAGTGGATAGTGCGGGTAATTAGTATTTAAGAGCAAGCACTGAAAAAAGCCGCTCCCGACAATAGAATAAGTAGCAAACCGTAATGCGTCGGGAGCGGTCGATCGAAATCGTTGAAGCTGTTTATTGCGTGGAGACAATGTCTCCTTTGCGGCGTTGAACTTTAAATTCCCCTCTAATGTCGCCTTGCGCGTATCTGACCCAGCCGGTGTCGTGTCTCAGACCACATTTCCAGGTTGCGAACGCCGCTGACGAACTCAACGAGCCCATCTACTCCGGTGTTCAGCACACAGCCATGAAAGCGTTGGCTGTATAGCTTTTCACTCTGCGGCCATCGTTGCGTTCGCCCTTGTAGGCGATATCGTAATAGCCGCCGTTGGGACAATTGGTGGTGACCTCTGTCTGTATCGCGTCGGGCAGATCCGCGAACCCGTTCTGCATGGCGGAGAAGCTATACAGACGGCTCTCGGCGATGGTCACGTAGGATACGTGATACGCCTTGCGCGCCAGGGATGCCAGTTCGTTGCGCTGACTGTCTTCAGAAGAGGAGGCGGAGCCCCCTCCGCCGCCGCAGCCTGAGAGCATAGCCATGCCTGCAACGAGACTTATTACGCCTGGAAGTAGTCTCATGACTCACCGCCTCAATTTTATTTAGAAGTCATTGAAATGGTCATTGAGACGAGTGACGACAGATTGCCCGCCCAGGTCTTTATTGGTGATGAAGACCACCCTTCCTCTATCCATCTCGAATAGTGTGTCGCGTTCAACGCCAGAGATCCCGGTTTCTCCCTCTTTAACGCCTGAGAAGACCAGCACTTGCTTGATTGAGAGGCTTTCCAACATGATGCTGCCGTTGGTTTTGACTTTCATGATGTTTGGCAAAATAGCGTTTGGTTTGATAGTTAACTGAACAGGAGCAAAGCTTTTATGCATCTCGTTCAACGTGAAAAACGCTTCAGCGAGGACGGTGACGTTACCGCCAAGAGTGACATCCATCTTGAAGGGATAGCTACCTGCTTCATTGGTGCGAGACACTTTCGTCGTAATGGTGCCCGAGTACTCCAACGGCAAACCTTCGAGACTGACTTTCACATCGTCGTTGACGGACTCTGTCGTCAGTTCAAGGGCGTCGCCTTCCGGTAGCGTAAGCGAAAAGTCGCGGGAGCCGCTGACATAAGTGATGGTATCCATGACGCCGTAGTCCATAGAGCAGTTGCTAAACTTCTGTGTAAACGTGCTCGTTTTTTCCTTTAGCGATTTGAACTCGATCGTGTAATAACCGCCTTTGGGGCAGGTGACGGTTTTCGCGCCATCTAAAATGCCAGGCAGCTTGTTGTCCTTTAGCTCAACTGAGTAGAAGCTGTATAACCGCGCATCCGCCAGCGGCACATAGGTGATAGCGTACGCCTGCCGTGCAAGTGAGAATTCATACGCACTGATTGTGTTATTTGCTGTTGATCCATTACCCGATGAAGAGCCGCCGCCCCCACCGCCACATCCTGTGAGCAAAGCCAAAACCGATACCAAAGCAATGCTACGTGTTTTCATTCGTTATTAATTTCCAGAGAACCAAAAATAGAGATGTATACCGCGCACTAACCGCGCAGCCCTTGTTAGCAGGGAGTTGAACTTTAATTACCTTCCTGTAACACATCCCATACGTAAAATTACTAAAACGTTTAAGTTCGTATGCGCTATGCTTATTGAAAGAAACGAGAGGTGGAAAGGCTTCCGTGATATGAAAGCGTTTCCTTTTTTATAAATTTACACTGTTAATTTTTCTATCGAAAATGTGACCTGTGTCGCAAAAAGTGATGGACGGGATTTAACCAAAGGATTAATAATCTAATCATATGGAGTAATGCCGTTCTAAGATCTTGGAACAACCAGGAAGCGCTTTTGCGGTTTACAAGGAAAGGACACCATGAAAACAATATCGCTATGGCTCTTATTGTTACTGGCGTGGGACGCGGAAGCGGCTTATGTCACCTCTACGGACTCTGCGGAGTACGATCTAAAACGCCCCCTCGAAAGCATGAATATCAAGTATGGCTATGAAGAGCCGCAGCTTGAACGCTTGCCTGCAGGCAAGTGCGGAATCGGCGGTGGGCTCTACGTGAACACGGACTTCTGCAAAACCTCGGACCTTTCGTCGACAGGCGCTGCGATCACGGCGACAGAGTCGGTGTCAGGCGCCTCGGCGTCCGCCAATCCGAC
This sequence comes from Hahella sp. KA22, assembly GCF_004135205.1. Classification (NCBI taxonomy): domain Bacteria; kingdom Pseudomonadati; phylum Pseudomonadota; class Gammaproteobacteria; order Oceanospirillales; family Hahellaceae; genus Hahella; species Hahella sp. KA22. The sequence goes on from NZ_CP035490.1 coordinate 3,739,817, forward strand.
TGTGGCGGCGGTGTTCGGACTCAGTCTGATCGGCTTGGGATTACTCGGTTTGGGAGCGCTGCAAATACGGTCATAAGAGATAACAAACCGTTTCCCTAATTTACCAAATCCTCGCTTACTATCCGGGGACTGAGGCCTAGACTTGAATCACATTCAGGCGAAAGAGGGTGATTCTATGAGCGGCGCAGTCCTTTTGGTTGATGATGAACCCGGGGTGACTCAATCCCTGACCCGTCTACTTCACCGACGAGGTTATCGCACTCATTCCGCACATGATGGCGTGGCTGCGCTGCGGCTTATGCAGCAGCATGATTTCGACGTGGTGATCACCGATTTCAACATGCCCTACATGAACGGGGTGGAGTTTCTGCAAAAAGTCGGTCACAAGTACCCACGCATCGAGAGAGTGTTGATGAGCGGGTTAAGTGAATTCTCCATGCTGCGGGACGCTGTCAACAGCGCCCGCGTCAATACTTTTATAACCAAACCCTGGGACGACGAAGACGTGGTGCGCGTGGTGACTCAGTCGTTGCGTTCCGCGGCGGGACGGGAAGATGCGCAGGCGTTTCGCGATATTCTCGACAACGCCAGGGAAGGGGTGGTGGTGATCGATCGCAGCGGCGTAGTGACCGATATCAATGAAAAGCTGTGCTTCTGGCTGGGGTACGAAGCCCATGAGCTGATTGGCGTGGCGTCCTCCACCATGCGATCCGACCATCAGCCACGCGAAGCCTATCAGGCCCTGTACGCCGATGTGGTGGACCGGGGATGTTGGGAGGGCGTACTGCATTTGCGCCGCAAGGACGGCGGTTCACTGAAGACTGAGACGCTGATCAAGCCATTCCGGGACGGCGACGGCTGCATCGAGCGCATTGTCTTCTACGTCTTCCCGTCGGAATTTCAGTAAAAAGCACATAGGACAATAACCAAAACCGGGACAGTAAGTCCCGGTTTTATCCATAGCAGCCAGCAGGAGCGTCATTTTAGTATCTAGGCTCAGTTGCAATTAACGCCTGGTAACTTCTATGACGATACAAGCGCCACGTAAGAAATTCATTTGGGTTTGGCTGTTATGGCTGGTTGGTTTTTATAGCGTATGGGCGTTCCTGGTGTTCGGCCTCGATCAATGGGGAGCGGTGACGGAACACTGGCCTATCGCTCTGGCGATGGCGCTGGGCAGTTACGCCGCCGGATCTACGCCCATGGGGGGCGGCACTGTTGGGTTTCCTGTATTGGTGCTGTTGTTTGATATGCCGGCGACGTTGGGGCGGGACTTCAGTTTCGCCGTACAGGCGATCGGGATGACCAGCGCCAGCATTTTTATACTGGCCCGTCGCCAGCCTCTCGCCTGGTCCATGCTGTTTGGCGCTATGTTTGGCGCAATGATTGGCACGCCTTTGGGAATTTTCTTCATCGCTCCTTATGTCCCTGGTTTATTGATAAAAGTCGTATTTGCGGTGATCTGGGCCAGTTTCGGCATTCTGCATCTATATCGTATTCGTGAGATCGCCGGTCATAGCGGCATGACTGAGTTTGACGAGAACTGGGATTTCCGCGTCGGCGCCATGCTTGGCCTGTGCGCTGGCGCGTCTGTCGCCTCTGTCACTGGCGTCGGTATCGACATGGTGATTTACAGCGCGCTGGTGTTGCTATGCCGCGCCGACCTCAAGATCGCGATTCCCACCTCCGTTGTCATCATGGCGTTCACTTCCGTGCTGGGCGTGGTGGTGAAAAATCTATCTACCGGCATGCAGCCCGGTGTATATGAAAACTGGCTGGCGGCGGCTCCGATTGTCGCGCTGGGAGCGCCTTTGGGCGCCTACATCGTAGATTTGATCGGGCGTAAACCAACACTGTTATTCGTCGCGGTGCTGTGTGTGGGACAGTTTATCTGGACCTGCTCCGTAGAGCGTCACACGTTGGGCGTGGCTGGCGTTTTGATGGCGGTGGGCGCAGTGGGCGTCTGTTTGTATGGCTTTGAGCGTCTGCGCGCCTGGGGTGCTGTGCTGGTAGGAGAAGCCAAGGAGAAGCAGGCGGCGAAGACTCGTCTGGCGTATCTGGCGGAGATGTCTGGGCAGACTTTGTCTCAGAACCCTTATCCTTCTCAGGGGCGCACTGTGAAACAGGTGGAGGCGGCGGACGTAAGCTGAGGTCGCTCTCCGCAGGCTGACATTATTAATCAGGCAGTCAAATAGCTTCCTTCTATTTGTCTGCAACGACAGGGCCTGCACAGGTCAGGCCCTGTCTCCCGCGGCTAGCCGCCGCGCAGGCGCGTCCATTCTCCTGGTGATTAACATGCCAATATCATTGCCATGTTAATAAAATCATCTACCGGCGAGTAAGCGGCGGGAAAATCTCCTGCCGCTTTTCCATGTCTCAATTAATGAAATAGCCGGCTTGTTTAGGCCGCTCACTTTGACTTGGCGTTATTGCACTCCTACCTTTAGTTAATCAGAGCCGCTGATTATGCCTGTCACAGGTTGATCTCCGGCTCCGCTCCAATTGCAAAAATCAGAATCGCCCGGGATTGGCGCATTACCCTGGTCAGGGGAACCAGCGATGCGTTACAGGCTGTTGTTGTCGATTTTTATGCTCGCCTTGATGATCTCTCCGTTAAAGGCCGAACCGCGCCTGATTGCTGGTGAAGCGCCATTATTTTGTTATATGAAAAGAGATAAAGTGCGCGGCGTGGCCTGTGATCTGCTGCGTGAAATGGCGCAGCGCGTGGGGCGCTCGGGGGAAATTGAATTGATGCCTTTCAAGCGGGCGCTGCATGAGACCAATCATACTCAGGATGCGCTGATGGTTCCGGTGGCCCGCACAGACGAACGAGCGCCGGATTATCAATGGCTGACAGAAATACTGCAGGAGGAGTTTCTGTTGGCGGCTCTGCGTGAGAGTCCGGCGGATATTTCCAGTTTCGACGCGGCCAGGAAGCTGGACATCGGCGTATTGATCGGCGGCGCTTCTGCTCAAATCATCAAGGACCAGCGCCTGACCCATGTGCAGGAAGTCTACACGGAAGAGCTGAACGTGCGGAAACTGGCGGCGGGACGCATAGATGCCTGGCTGGGTTCCTGGAACGTCATGCGGCAGGCGCAGCGTGATCTGGGATATCCTGACGATGCCTTACGCCGCGGCGCTGTAGGTATTCGGGTGCGCATTTATCTGGCGGGCTCGCCAGGACTGGGGCCGTTGGAAGTGACGAAATGGCTCACCGCCTTCAAATCCATGCAAGACGACGGCGTGTACGCCCGTATTCTGCAACGCTATCGTTACCAACAGCCCTTGGAGCAGTAAGTTTGCGTCAGTCTCACATGTGAGACTGCAGGTAATTCTGCTCGCCCACTTTGTCCATCAGATCCAGCTGAGTCTCCAGCCAGTCAATGTGTTCTTCCTCATCCTCAAGAATGTCCTGGAACAAATCCCGACTCACATAATCCGCATGCTTTTCGCAGTAGGCGATGGCGGCGCGCAGGTCTTTGGCGGCGTCCATTTCCAGGCTGAGGTCGCAGGACAGCATTTCGCGCACGTTTTCGCCGATACGTAATTTGCCGAGTTTTTGTAGATTGGGCAGGCCTTCCAGAAACAGGATGCGGTTAATCAAGTTGTCCGCATGCTTCATCTCATCAATGGATTCTTCGTATTCGTGCTCATTGAGCTCTTCCAGGCCCCAGTTCTTGTACATGCGGGCGTGCAGGAAATATTGATTGATGGCGATTAGTTCGTTGCCTAAGACTGTGTTCAGATGAGTGATGACTTTCGGATCGCTTTTCATCGTCGTAACCTCCCTCCCATTGGTCCTCAGGGGATAAAAGCCGACACCCCTGGGGGGGTATGCCTCGTTGATCGCGGTTTGATCATTATAGGCTAGTTGTCGCCATGCATAAAATGTAACCATCTGATATATAAACAAAAACAGTGGTAGATTTGATTCTTATTCGTGTTAAATTTCTCTTTTGTCGAAATCCGAGTTGGAGAGAGGAATGAGTGGTTTCAGGGATATGAAGATATGGCTGTTTGTCTGTCTGGTCGCGACATTGGCGCATGCGTCGCAAGCCATTGCAGCGCCGACGGCGCTGGGCGAATTGACGCTGGAAGGGCAGATATTGGCGGCGGCGCTGTCCGACAAAAAGACGCGTCCATTCAGCGGTGTTGTGATAATCGCGCAAGGAAAACATGTCCTGTTCAGTTACGCCCATGGCGTGAGTACGCCGATCACCGTAAACAGCCGTTTCCTTATCGGTTCGTTGAGTAAGCAAATTACCGCCGTTCTGGCGCTGCAGCAGGCGCAAGCCGGGGCGCTTCGACTCAATGCGTCCCCCGCTGACTATGACTTGTCGCTATCTGAGCCCTGGTTGAAGCAGGTGCAGGTAGGGGAGTTGCTTAATCATACGTCCGGCGTCACTCGTCCTGGCGCTCCTCTGAAATTTCAGTCTGGCGATGGTTTCGCGTATTCCAATTATGGATATGAGATTACAGGCGAGCTGATTGCGCAGCTTTCTGGGCGCTCTTATCGTGAGTTAGCGGCGAAATTGTTTGAGCGTTGCGGCATGACGGAAAGCGTCGTTCCAGAGGCGAATAATGCTACCTATCCAGCCAATTTGGCGCAGGGGTTTAGCGAGGACGAGCAAGGCGGTTTGGCGGCGGCGGATAGGAAGGTCTCCTCTCAGCATGCGCCGTCTTCGGGCGTCGTCTCCACGGCGATGGATCTGGTCCGTTGGAATCAGTGCCTGCATGACGGCGTCGCCCTGGAGCCGGAGTGGTATGGAAAGATGACGCAAGCGTCAGCCACACGCAGCCACCGCTGGGGAGATTTGGGATACGGGTATGGCGTGCAGGTGTCGCGACAAGGGCCGCGCGAATACAGTCATAGCGGTTACGTACCGGGCTATATCTCCACCTTGTCTTACTTTCCTGAACGCAAAATCAGTTTGGTGGTGTTGGAGAATGTGTCCTGGTCGGTGCGCGACATGGATAGAGTCTTTCATCACCATGATCAGGTGCGCAGCCTGTTAATGCAGGCGTTGCAAACGTCGCCAACTACTGTGGCCACCCAGGGGCGGCAGTAACCCCTGCGTCTCTTTGGCTACAGACAGGAGAGTGAGCTACTTTTTGATTTAAGACGAAAGTTTGTCAATCTACAGACTTGTGTGGAGGTGCGCGGCGCGAAAGTGGGAATGTAGGGATAGGTAACTGAAGATATCAGTCAACAGGAGTGAGAAGGATCATGCGTCAAGTTATGTTAATCGTAGTCGCGCTCATACTGTCGGGGTGTGAGTCCATCGCCAAAAACTATCTGCCTGGAGAATTGATTCTGCCGGCGAAAAACTCCTCCGACCACCCCTATATCACAGAGGAAGGGATGATCGATTTGTCGCAGTTGAACCTGAAAAGCAACAGCAAAACCTATCGCAATCAGGTGATGTCCCAGGCGATCGCGTTATCCGATAGAAAGTGCACCCTGCACAAGGCCGGCATTATCTCAAACGCCAACGCCTGGAACGTGGGTACCGGCTCGGCGGCCATGCTGTTCTCGGGAACCGCCTCCGTGCTCTCTCACGCCAAAACCGCCGGCAATCTGGCCGCCGCCGCCACCGCCACCTCCGGCATTCAATCTCTAGTGAACAAAGAGGTCTACGCAGACGCCTTGGGCACAACCATACTGCGCTCCATCGACGTCGCCCGCTCCAAACACAAAGCGGTGCTGGAAGCCGGCATGAAAAACACCACAGCGGACTATCCACTGTCCCTGGCCGTCCTGGACCTGCAAGCCTACCACGACAGCTGCTCCCTCATGGCGGGCCTGGTGGAAGTCACCAAAGCCTTCGAAAACCGCAGCCCCTCGCGTAATGAGTTGAAGAGGGACATCAATTACCTCGGCGAAAGAATCGCCTCAATCAGGGAAGCCCAACGCAGCGGCGTCACCCTGACAAAAGACGAACAAGACAGCCTCGACGAATTCACCCGCGTGCTTAAGATGAAGGAACTACAGTATGTCGGGGAGGGTGGGGCGTCTAAGGATTAGTATGTCTATTATGGGAAAAATAGAGTGTATAAAAAGCGATGAAACTGCTTGAATTTATTGACAGGGTAAAGAAAAGGCCGGGTATGTATTTATACGGCGACAACCCGCTTAATTCTCTTGAAATGATGATTTACGGTTATGAAGTCGCGTTAAAAAATCATGCTATTGAAGGCGATTTGTGTAATTTTAGGGCTGAATTTAATAACTATTTATTTAAGGCGTTAGGCTGGAGCACGTCGCGAGGATGGTCCAATGCAATAGTCGCCAATACGGCATCCACAGAAGAAGCGACAGAAATTTTCTTTGATTTGGTCGGACGGTTTGTTTTATTGAAGTATGGAATCAAAAGTTCGATCTATGATGGCTGAAGGTGAGAGTGGTTTGAGGTAGAAGGCTGCTTTTAAGGCAGGATCTGGCAAAGAGGTTTTGTTATTAATCAAAGTGTGAAAAATATCTCAATTGTTTAGGGGATTTGACTTGGATTATAGTTTGTGAAAATTGCCACAGAATTTATTGTTCTTCACAAAGACCAGAAAATGCCTGAAGAAGAGATGTTTTGCGCCTCTCTTTGGATGGCTGATGATACTGATACAGATGGGGACTATTATTGCTATAATATTAATGGCCGTTGGACAAGTCTTTCCATTACTAAGAGAGAGCCAGATGGGAAGAAAAGCTCTTTGTCCGTGAGTGTTTATTGGGAATTTGATCGATTTTATGAGCCTGCTATTTTAGAAGATGATGACCTGAAACGCTTTATAGATTATAAACATCAGGGGCGATATGCTGATGTTAAGGCTATTAGTGACATAGAGAAACTTGCTGTAACATCTCTCTCGTTTGAAACTTACAGCTTGGTTGATTATGCGGAGTTCTTGCGTACAGTCTATTTTTATCTGGACTATACACATGGTATATTGGTCAACTTTAAAGATTTCAATGCAGAAAGATTTAAAGAAGAATTTCTTTCTGAAGAATGATGCTGTCATCAGCTCTGCGTATTGTTGGTGGTTTATTAGACGCCGCCAAACTATCAATAATGACAAATCACGATGCTAATGATTAATTAGTGCTACACCCAGGCCGCGTGCATAAAAGTAAGTTCGGCTAACTAGCTATCATCTAGATAAATATCGAGAGTGAAATGAGCGCCAGACACCACGGCTCCTGCCTATGCGGAGAGGTACGTTTTGAGATACAGGGCGATTTTGAAAGCTTCTATCTCTGCCACTGCGAGCATTGCCGCAAAGACACTGGGTCGGCGCATGCTTCAAACTTATTCTCTACAACGGCGCAATTGATGTGGCTTGGCGGTGAAGAGCAGGTCAAAACGTTCACGTTGCCAGGAACCCAACACTGCAAAAGCTTTTGTTCACACTGCGGCTCAGCGTTGCCAAATATTCAGATGAATGGCCAACTCCTGGCCGTTCCCGCCGGCAGCTTGGATAGCAAAGTCACGATAAAACCCAATGCGCATATTTTCGTCTCCAGCAGGGCGGAGTGGGATGCAGAGTTGGAGAAATTCCCACTGCTGGAGAGATTGCCAGCATGAGTGCGTGACTTTGATTAGTATCAGGAATATATGAACTATTTTATTACTAATTAGTCGAGAGTTATGAAGCAGTTTTTGTAGCGAAAATACATGGCTCTGAGTCAGTAGGGGCTGCAAGTATAGGCCACCAGAATGAGTGTGCTGACCACCCTCTCTCTAGACCCCCTTTTTGTTGAAGCAGTACTAGAGCCGGTTTTTGACGCGGAGTATTAATAACCTTCTCTCTTAGTGGTATCCCGAGAATGGAGCGACCTGACTTGTTTCCAGAGCCGACCTTAGTTAGCTCCCTACCAGTTTCAGCAAGCAGTAATATTTCTCCATCAGCATTATTGTTAACCTCTGAATAGTACCTTAATAACCCTCGCATAGCATTCCACTCGAATTGAGTACCATTAAAACTCATGCTTTCTTCAATTAACGATATGATTTTTAATGCAACAGCCTCGCTAACAGGTGTAAAGTTTCCCGTATCTCTCCATTCTGGTTTAATAAGTAAGTTCAACTTTCTTTGAATTTCAGCCATAACGGATCCTCCAATAGTATCAAACCCTGAAGGAAGTAGTAGTGTTGTTGGTGATACGGTAACGACATGACTTACCTGCACTTTATTTGGAGCACACGGGATCACACTTTTAGCGTCGTCAATTTGAATAAAAACTACGCCTTGATCGTGAGCTTTGTTTTCAAATGCATCTCTTAATGTGTTCTCGAACTCATTGATTGAAAAAAGTCGATCATACACTGAGCGGGACGTGTATAATCGTGTTACTGCTAAGTCTTCTTTTGTTCTATTTCCGTACATTCGAGAGTGCTGTAGTACTGTGTCTGCCTGCATTGTACGTGGGTTTCTGCCATAGTAGAAAGATATTAGATTTGGTATGGTTATTCCTCTGTCGAGAATATTCCCTCCTACAAATATATTATATGGAGTTCTAAGCTTGAGCTCAGCCTTTTCGTCTAGAAGAGCCATTACATCATTGTCGGAGTTTACTTTTTCAACAACTATTTCTTCGCTTTGAAGGGCGTCGATGAATATACAAAAGCAATCGTCATGACTGGGCATGTCACCACCATTTTTAGTTACAGAGGATTGCAAATCTAAATACGATTCATTAAATATTTCTCTTAGCGAGTCTGGGTTTTTGTCAGCTGAACTTGAAACTCTTTGAAATATCCAATCTATAACTTGATCTTGCCATGAGTGTGCTGCTCTCTGAACATCATTGTGAATAATCATTGAGTATTTCTCTACAGACTCACCTGTTGAGCGCTGTTGCCATTGGCGAATGCCACTCGCTATAATAAAAGTTGCTATCGCCCTGCGAATTCCGAGTGTATTTGGCGTCTCTAGTATATTTTCCTTTTTAATCCTTCTATGATCTGGTTTCCTCAACGCATCTTGCTCTTGATTAGAGACCTCGACGAAGAGCTTTGATCTTGGGTCGTTAGTGTCAAAATCACCAAAATAGTCATCTCCTCCCACATAGCCAGAATGAATAGGGAGCAGCTCCGTGAATGCTGGCCGCTTGGGTTTGAAAATATAATCTCTACCATGCATAGAGCTTTGGTAGTTGTCAGGTTGCAAGTATAAAGAGTAAGGTGTTGCAGTTACTTGTAGATAGGCAATGGATGAAGATATTTCTCTAAGTTGATCTATTTGGTCAGCAATTGTTCCCTGCGTATATGTTAATCCACCCTTTTTCTTTATGAATCTTACGCTCGCTAAATCTGCCTCGTCGTCAACTATTAATACTTTCTTCTTTTGTAATCCTTGAGTTATTAGAAAATCAATGAGCTTTATTAGATTTTGCTTTTGTTTTTTTGCAACTATTACTATCTTTCTTCTTAGCTCGCTCTGGGTCATTTTTCCAGGAAGTTTCATTATATCTAAAACTATAATCTCATCTTTTTCGATGAATGAAGAAAAATCCGAGCATAGTCTTTTTACTGTCTGCTCTGAAAGCGTTCTTGTGCCTTTTGTAAGTATTATTGAAATGTCAAATCCTTTGTCGAAAGAGCTGGCAACCACTCCTATGAAAGCTCTTGTCTTCCCTGATTGTATTTTTCCTAACAATATTCCTGGCTTACTATCGCTAGTTGCGGAACCTTCAAGCTGATCTACAACCTTTTGGATACATTCTGAAAGGTCTTCGCTATCTTTACGATGTTCCATAAGCCGATGGTAAAAGTCGGGCTCCCTTCCAAGGTCTTCAAGGTTTTGTTTGTTCCTGATTAGCCAAGCATCTATTTGTATTTTTCTGAATTTTGGGGAAGCGGATCCTTCGTCTATAGGACGTGGGAAATCTGCAGATCGTAAGCGCCAGGTCTGGACGTTACTTTCAGAACATGTAGCCATTTTGGCTATTTCAGTCATGTCTACGAACTCGTTCCCCATATGACCTCCTACTCACGATAGATAAAACCATACTCTGATATAGTTGAAAGTGTAGTGGATTGATTGAGAGTGTAAATAATAAACTTGGTTAATTTAAAGGAAGGTTTTATGTTGTATTTTTGTGACTTTTTATGAATTTGTTTTCTTTGCTAATTTCAAGTAATTGCTGGTTTTACTCTTCCCTTTTTCTTGCCACTAATTGGTGGGGTTTATTTTTGTCTATGGGTTGCTTTTTGATGTTCAATCAAACGTAGGATCATTAAACCTGCTAAACAACTCCTTCAGCTCCCCACTCTCCATCAAGCGATCCATCTCCCTATCCCATATTTCCGCGAATTTTCGTCCTTCGTCGTCGTATCTGAATCCGAGGTAGAACTTTGCGCCTGGGATGACGTCTTTTTGTATGACGACGCTGTGCGCCAGGCCGTTGTCGATGACGGCGTCGACGAGGCGTTCTTCGTAGTCGAGGATGTAGTCGATGCGTCTGAGGTCAAGCATTTTCAGGGCGGCGTCGATGTCGACGAATTCGTGGATCTGGACGGGAACGGTCAGGATGCCGCTTTGGTCGAATCCAGAGTTGGGTTCCCAGGAGACGCTTTGTCCTCTCAATTGCTCCTGGCCGATCCAGTGATCTATTTTACCCTTGAGGTGAGCGACGGAGAGGCTGCCCACATAGATGTGCCAGCGAGGCAGGTAAATGTCCCGCATGCCTTTGTAGGCGCCGGGAAAGGCGTCGAAGTTGAGTTTTGCGGTTTGCACGTTGGCCTGGCAGCGTTTGGGCGGCATGTAACTGACTTCCACAGAGATCCCGTTGTCCTCGTAAATAAGCTTCCACAATTCATGATATAACCCCGCGCCATCCGGGTTGGTGTAGCCTTCCCAGATCGGTGTGCAGATGCGGATGGTGGAGTCAGCGGCGAAGGTGGGACGCCATACGCTGCAAGACAGCAGGATGGCGAAGGCGCAGAGTCCGCGCAAGGGTGTAATGGATCGCATGAGAGGCATTGGCGTACTCGAATTGCGCGCTCTAACAAACGCCGAAAATGTCGGACAAACCGGGTTCGGTAGAAGTATAGCAGTCGACTGCTTGAGGGAGGCCAGGAGGTTGAAATTGGCGCCAGAGAATCTTTGTCAGAGAAAGTGTGATCGAGAAAATATGCCAGAGAAAGGGCGCGCTAAAAAACGCCCCCGACAGGCGAGTGCGGAAGGGCTCGGTCGGGGACGAAGGGTTAAAACGGTCAGTCGCGTCGTCTTTCGGTTAAGCCGGCGAGGTAGTTCATGACGAAGTGGGCGGCGACTTCTGCGGTATTGGAGGCGTCGTCCAGGGGCGGGCTGACTTCCACGATATCCAACCCGATGGTTTTGGTTTTGCGGGCGATTTCGTAGAGCGCGTCGGCCACTTCATAGGCCATCAGGCCGCAGCTGTTAGGGACGCTGGTGCCCTGGGCGAAGGCGCGGTCGAGGCAGTCGATATCCACGGACACGTAGACGCCGTCGGTATCGCGGGAGGCATGGGCGATGGCTTCCTCCAAGGTGTGGCGCCAGCCGTCGCGGCGGATTTCATAGGGGGTGCGCACCATGACGCCGGCCTGTTCCGCGCGCTCCATATATTCCCGCGAATAGATCGGCGCGTTCACGCCCAGCTGCACGCTGCTGGCGTGGCTGTACACGTCTTGCACCGTATACATCCAATGCCCTGAGTGCTCCTGACCTTTCACCGGCGGGCGGGAGTCGAAATGGGCGTCAAACACGATCAGACCGAAACGCTGGCCGCCGGAGCGTTTAAGCAGCCCGCGCAGTATCGGATCAGTGACGGAGTGATCGCCACCCAGGAATACCGGCATGGTTGAAGGCGGCAGGGCCGTGACAGCTTCTTCGATGCGGGAATAGGTCTGGTGAATGTCATTGCTGACGGGCACAGGCGCGCCGCGACGAAAACGCAGGGAAGAAAGGTCCGCGCGCTTGTCCGTGCAATAAAGACTGAAACCGTTCAGCGCCTCCAGAATGGCCGAGGGTCCAAACCGGGTTCCGGGTCGATGGCTTACGGCGAAATCGAATGGAATCTCCACAAAGGTGATCAAGTCTGAACCGAAGTCGGCGCCGGCGGCGTCCTCTACATCCTTGACCCAGGCCTCGGACACCCATTTCAGCGACTGATCGTTGACAACTCTCTCGTACATGGCGGCTTCCTCATCACACCGGTTGGGTAGTTTGCGTTTTCACCATGGCCCCCTTGCGCGTCAGCTCCACATGGCCAATGCCGACCGCCTGTTTGGCCCTTTCCACCACCGCGTCGTCGCCGTGTTTGGCGCGCCAGCGTTCGTATTCTTCAACCTTGCGGTTCATGGCGGACAGGTCGCGGCCTTGCCACTGGCGTTCCCGCACCAGACAGAAGCCGTTTTGATCCGGCGTGCGGATTTTTTCCGCATAGGCGGAGTTCCATACATCCTCCAGCGTATCCTGGCGCAAATGTCCGACCAGTCGCGACAGACCGTTGCAGTCGTAAACTTCGCCAAACAGATTCACAAACAGACCGCAGTTAACCTGCCGGCAACGATAGCCGCCGCCCATAGGTCGACTGGGGGAATAGATCAGCCCGTATTCCTCTTCGTCGATTTTGCGCATCATCTCAATCAGGCCATTGGCGCGCTCTTTTTCCAGCAACAGGGATTTATGATCCGCCATGCCTTCGGGGATCAGCGTCATGATGTAGCTGTGCACGTTGTTGTCCCGGCACCAGCGAAACAGGTCCGCCACATCATCCAAGTCGTGAAATTTCGGCGTCACCACTACATCGATGGCGAGGCGGGTGGGAATCGACTGGTTGAAGCCCCGCTCCAGCAACAGACCCATGGCGCTGCGCGCTTTGTCCCCATAGCCGCGCACGCCCACCATGCGATCCTGCACGGCGGTGTCGATGTTGTTGTACTTGAGGAAAACGGATGCGCCCAGCTTATAAAGGCGATCCGCTCCGGCGGCGTCCAGGTGGTAGCCGCTGGTGAACAGCACGGTGGTCATGCCCAGGCTATGAATGTATTCGACGATCTCCCAGAAGCCGGGATCGATCATCGGCTCGCCGGCGCCAGGAAACTCCACCGTTGTGGCGCCAAGGCGGCGCGCCTGCAGAATGATGTCTTTGCGCTCCTGCGTGCTCAGCTCTATCCGGTCCGGCACATCGCTGTAGCGGTCCGGGGTGCGGTCACAATAGAAACACTTCAGTTTGCACTCGCCGGTCATATCGATGTCCAGGTGCAATAGACGGTTCTCCGCCTGCGCCCGGCGAATCGTCTCCTGGCAGTAATCCGTGCCCACCGCCCACAAATTCTCCAGCCGGCTCTGCGCCGCCTGAATATGAGCGAGGGATTTGCGGTCCACATCGGGGGAGAGACGCAGACTTGGAAGGTTATCGGTGCGCTCTTCGGCGGCGTCGATCAGATGTACGTTCAACAGCGTTGCGTGATTATTATCCATAACTAAATTCCTTTTTTGATCCGATTTGCGTTACAGCTATTCCATGAGGCGTATCCTTTTCGTCTTCACCGCGGTGAGCCCAAATCAGGCGTGGCGGCTGTGGATTTAGTAGGCGTTCTGAGTGGGTTCCTGCAGCGTCCCGGAGGACTCGTCCAGTTCCTTTTTCGCTTTGTTTTTCTGGGACGAGGACTGGGCGTTTTTTTCTTTTATTGTGATGAGGCAGACGGCGACGATGATGACGCCGATACCGAACATGTTGACCAGGGTCAGGCGTTCGCCCACCAGCGCGTAAGCGACCAGCCCGGCCACCAGGGGATCGAACATGCCGATAATGGTGGCGGGCAGGGCGTCTACGTGACGCAATCCATACATCAACAGCCAGTACGGAATGATGGTGGCGATAATCGCGATGAACGCGATGTAGAGGACAACGTCCCCGGAGTAATCGATGGTATGCACGCTGAGCGCGGGCAGCGCCGCGAGCCAAAGCAAGGAGCTTACCAGAAACGCATAGAGCGTCACCGTGCTGGCGCCGACGCCCCGTTGCTTGCAGGCGTTGCCAAGCATATTGAAGATGGCGAACGCCAGTCCGCAGGCCAGCCCCACCAGCACTCCCGCGTTGAGGGAGAACAGCTCCGCTTCGCCGCCGGTGAGCAGAAAGCAGCCCGCCACGCTCAACGCGACGATGCCTGCGTCGCGAAGGTCAACGCGGCGTGAGGCGAAGGCGACGCTGATCAATAGCACGAAAAATGGCGCGGTATATTCCAGAGTGATGGCCGCCGCCACGCTGATCATGCTGATGGCGTAGTAAAAAGTGATGTTTACGGCGGTGAAAGCCAGGCCGGTGGCGATCAGCAGGGGAATCGCCGATTTGCTGACCCGAAAGGTGGCGGGCTGCGTCAACAGCATGGCCAGCGAAAATACTGCGCAGGCGACCAGGGAGCGCACCGCCGTTAGATCCAGAGGCGAGATATTCGCATGGAACAGTACTTTGGCGAGGGCGCCGGCGACGCCGAACAAAATCGCCGCGACGGTGATCGCGGTAATGCCGAGAGCAAAAGGGTGATTTCGCCACATATCGAGTTCCTTCCGTTGCAATCCATGTTTCTGGCAGCGATATACGGGCTTCGTAAGCCGTCCCGCCTGTTACGTCACACGCACGTCGAATCCTATCGACGAGGTTGCAGCGACCCTGTCAGGCGACGCTATCGTTGCGAGACAAGGCGATAAAAAGGGGGGACGAATTCATACTACGCCTGTTTCCGGCTTGCTGGCAACAGGCAAAGTTATCACTAAAAACAGACGCTTAGGATCTAAGTTAGAGGGTTTTTCAGAGCGCCATGGTCTCCTGTAGACACTCCTCTATCACAGTCATCAGCCAGCGCAGAGCCGGGTCTTTATCGCGGGTGGCGCGCCACACCAAATCCACGCTGGTGTCCGCCAATGACAGTGGCGGCGCTGTCGCGCGAAGCCCCGACGCGGCGCACATACAACTGGCGACGACCTTGGGAACGGTGGCGAGAGCAGGAATCCGCTTGAGTATCGGGGGCAGGGTGGAAAAGCGCGGCAACGCGAACTGAACGGTGCGTCGCAGCCCCATTTCCGCCAACGCGACGTCCACATTACTTTCAAACGCACCCTTGTAGGTCACCATCAAATGCGGGTGACTGACATATTGCTCCAGCGTAAGGGGCTCTGTGATGGTGAGCTGAGCGGGATCGTAAACACAGAGAAAGCCCATGGAGCACAGGCGCTTGCGCAGCATCCAGGCGGGTCCGCCGTCCATGAAGCAGGAAACGCCCAAGTCCATGCCATTTTGCTCCAGCATGGAGGGCCCCTGAAAAGGATCGACGGATTTGATGGCGAGACGGATCGACGGCGCTTGTTGATGCAGCTTGGCGATCAGACGCGGCCCCAGCCACACTTCTACCCAGTCCGACATGCCCACGGTGAAGACTCCCTCGCTGGTGACTGGATCGAACGTCGACGGCTCGAACAGGGCGGAATGGATTTTCCCCAGCGCCGGCAGTAACTCCGCTTCCAACTGCAGCGCTTTCACTGTAGGGGACATGCCCTGCGCGGTGCGCACCAGAATCGGATCGTCAAACAGCTCGCGCAGTCGCGACAGCGCCCCGCTTACCGCTGGTTGTCCCAGGTGTAGTTTTTCCGCCGCGCGGGTGACGCTGCGCTCTCGCAACAAAACCAGCAGGGTGACCAGTAGATTAAGGTCGACGCCCCTAAAATCTCTTTCAGTGATATTCATTATTGCAACAATCGATTTGAGTGATGGTGTCAAATATTGAATCATTGCACCCGGTCAAAGGCAATGGCGAAAACGCCGCGCCGCAGAAAAATTTTTTAAGGAAATACTATGTCTACCTCTTCTCTCCGCACCTCTTTCCATACTTCCCCCACCACTCAAAAAACACCCCTGGCGCGTAGTTTGTTTCTGGGCGCTGCGTTACTGACTGCAGGAGTATCTATGACGACGCCATCCGCTTACGCTGAATCCGCTACAAACACCAAGTCCACTCCCGTTGTCGCAGCGGCGCAAAGCAACCCTGGCTATTACGGCATGAAGCTGGGTGACTTCAAAATTACGGCGGTGTCCGACGGCTCCGTGATGGTTGACTTCACCAAACTGATGAATAACACGACACCGGAAGAAGTCTCGCGATTGCTGGCGCGTCATTATCTGGGACCGCAGGTGGAAACCTCTATCAACACCTTCGTAATCGACACAGGCGATCATGTGGCCATCGTGGACACCGGCGCGGGGGATATCTTCGGCGACAAGGGCGGTCATTTGTTGGAAAACCTGAAAGCCGCCGGATACCAGCCAGAACAGATCGACGCCGTATTGCTGACGCACATCCATGGCGACCACTCTTCCGGGATGACTCGTAGCGGCAAAATGGTGTTCCCCAATGCGACGGTTTATGTAGATCAGCACGATGTCGACTTCTGGATGAATCCAGCCAATAAAGCCAAAGTGAATGACACGCTGAAACGCGGCTTCGACTGGGCGGAGCAATCCGTCAGGCCCTATCTGAACGCCAATAAAGTGAAAACCTTTAACAGCGATGGCGAGTTATTCCCCGGCGTGAAAACTGTCGCCACGCATGGCCACACACCCGGACATACCGTGTATGAAGTGGAAAGCCAAGGACAGCGCATCCGCTTCCTGGGGGACCTGCTGCATATCCGCGACATCCAGTTCGCCAGACCGGAAATCACCATCGATTTCGACGTCGACTCGCCAGAAGCCGCCCGTCAACGACTAGCCGCCTTCAACGATGCGGTGGAAGACGGTTACCTTGTGGGCGCAGCGCACATTCCATTCCCTGGCGTCGGCCATGTGCAGCGGGACGGCGGCGCGTTTGAGTGGATTCCTGTGAACTATAGCGCGCAAGTGAAGTAGCGCCCGTTTTATCTCTTAACAGGGGCTGAGCGTTTCAGGCCCTGTCTTGCCTGCGCCTGCTCCCCGGCATGAGGGAATCCCTCCCTCACAAAACGACTTCTTCATCTATACTGAAACTAACGCCTTTCCTGGGCGCCGGATGTATTTGCGGGCTGTAGGCGATGGACGCGAAGGGAATTTCAGCAGCCGATGCGGGATGAACCTTCGCCGTTATGGAAGGCGGCTTCTGAGAACATGTCATGGCAGGGTCAGCTTGAAGGAGGTGCGCATGTTCATTTCCAAGAATCATATTATCCATTTGGCGGACGGGCGATTACAGCCTGCATCCACTACCTCTGCGGCGGACGTGCGCCATATCGTGCGTCAGGCGCTGCAACAGAACCCGGCGGCGGGAATCGTCATCCACTTTCACGGTGGACTGGTCAGCGCAAGCAGCGCGCGGGAAACGGCCGAGCAGCGACTGAACCCCTTATATGCAGATAAAGCCGGCGCTTATCCCATATTCTTTGTATGGGAGTCCGGCTTTTTCGAAGCGCCGCTGAACAACCTGAAGGAAATCGCCAACGAAAAAATCTTCAGGGAATTCGTGAAAAAAATCTCCGAATGGGTGCTGAAGAAGCTTCCCGCAAGCGTTGGTATAAAAGGCGCAGGGGGAGTGGGGGTTAATGAAATCAAGCTGCGGCAGGAGTTCGACGACTGGTTCGCCGGGCGCAGAGACACGCCGCCTGACGCCCTGCATAAATCCGCCGGCCTGTCCGACGCTGTGATCGCCGCCAATACCCGCAGCGCAACGCTGGATGTGGACGAACTGAACGCGGATATTACCGATAGCATAGAGGGTGATCCGGTCTTTCAGGAGGCGGTGACGGAAGTCTATAACGGCCTGCAGCCGCGAAATGGCCTGCAGTCGGCCTCCAAATCAGAGGGGACAAGAGTCGCCTCCAATTCGCAGATCAGCAAGGAAGCGGCGGATCGCCTGTTCGAGCCTCAGCCGGCAGAAGCCACCAGAGGGTTTGGCGCTATCGCCTGGTGGAAAGTCGCCAAGGTGGTCGCCGCTATAGTTCTGCGCGTAATTCGGCGTTTTCGCGCCGGGCGGGCGCACGGTCCCTACGTCACCCTGGTGGAGGAGGCGTTGCGAGAACTGTATATCGACAAAATTGGACGCTCGCTCTGGTGGGACCGAATGAAGAAAGACACCGCCGACGCCTTTACTGAAGGAAATGAATATGGCGGCCATGTCTTTCTGTCTGCGCTGAAGGAAGAACTGGAGGGCGTGCAGACGCCGCCCAGAATTACTCTGGTGGGGCACAGCACCGGCGCGATCTATATCTGTCATCTGCTGAGAAGCGCCGCCCGTCTGTTGCCCAATCAGCAGTTTGACGTCCTATTCGAAGCGCCAGCCGCCACCCATGCGCTGATGGCGGCGACGGTCGCTGAACATGGCGGCAGGATCAGTCATTTCCGCCAGTTCGCCATGTGCGATGAGCGTGAGGCGGGAGATACTCTGGTTCCCATACTGTATTGCAGCTCATTGCTGTACTTCGTCTCAGGCATGCTGGAGAACGAACCGGACGAGCCGCTGGTCGGCATGCAGCGCTATCTGAGTGAGAGCGACGTCTACAACGCCGACGCCTTCCCGAATATCCAGGCCTGTCGCGAGTTTTACGCCAAATACCCCAACAGCCTGGTGTGGTCGCCCAGCGTTGCAGGGGATGGCCGCAATAGCGACGGCCGAAAGCATGGGGACTTTGATGACGAGGACCCCTGCACTATGGGGAGCGTGGCGTACATTCTTCAACATGGGTACTAAGCGCCATGGCCACTAATGATTACGCTATTCTGGTGGGCATCAGCCGATATGCAGACCCTGATCGCCTGCCTGACCTGAAAGGCCCGGTTCGTGACGTTGAGCTGATGCGCAACTGGCTGACGTCGCCTGCCGGCGGGGATGTGCCGGCGGCTCAGGTCATAGAAATTGTATCCGACGAAACCGGCATGACGCTGGCTGATCTGACAGCGAGGGATGATGGTGACGACAGCGCCATGCCGCCGCTGTTTCAGGATTTCTTCAAGAAGTTCCTCAAGCTGATCAGCAAGCCGGATCGCAGCGGCTACGTTTATCGCCAAGGTCGGCTTTATCTGTATTTCTCCGGGCACGGCTTTTGTGAGAAATATCGCCGTGAAGCCCATGCTGCGCTATTCGTAGGTAATAGCAGTCCGATAGAAAACTGGAATATCTACGGCACCTATTTTGCGCAATGGACCAAGGATCAGGGGCTGTTTTCTGAGATCGTGCTGATCATGGACTGCTGCCGTGACGCCAAATTAACGCAACGCCCTATGCCGCCGCCCCTCCCGCAACCCATCAATATCGGCGCCAGCGTCACGCCAAAGCTGTTTGAACTGTATGGGGCGCCGCGAGGAGGCAAGGCGCAGGAGCGCGCCATCGCCGCTCGCAATGGCGAGGTGCACGGGCTGCTGACACACGCTTTTCTGGATGCGCTGGAGCATGCGGAGTGGGGAAAAACGGAGGTGCCTTCCCAGGCGGTGAAGAATTATCTGGAAAGTCAGTGGGGCATTCTTTGCGAGGGAAGTCCGGCGGACCCGCCGGAGGTGGTGGTTCCCACCATTGGCGAAATCTATTTCCAGCGCAAGGCCGGTAAGTTGAAGCCGCAGCGCTTCAAAGTGAAGAACTGGAGCGACGGCGAGAAAGTCCGAATCGTGAACGGCCAGTTTGAAGTGGTCGCCGAACTGATACTTAACGGGGATCAGGTAAAAGTTAAGCGTGAGGCCCAGTTTGGAGGCGACGACAGCGAGGAGTTGGTTATTGCCGTCGTCGATGGCGAGTTTGAACTGCCGTTGCCGGTCTCTCTATTGATGGCGACCGGCGGCGCTTCGATTCAACAGAAATTTGAAACTGGAGGTGACGATGTCGAACTCTAAAGCATCCGTTACCGTCAATATCGCCGACCGCCAGGGTGAAATCGAAGTGGTGGACAGCGCTTTTCAAGTGGTGGCAAACGGGTTTGGCGCATTGACTGTGGCCCTGGCGCCGGGATTGTATAAAGCGCGCGCGCAGGCTGGCGGCGGCCGCACGGAATCGTTGTTCCTGGTTGAGCCGCAAGCAAAGACGCTGACAGTGCCTCTGAACGCTATCGACTTCGCCAACCCTGCGCCGGTGCAGGAGGGCGAGGATTGGACCAGGCGTCAACAATCGGCGTTGTTTGATCTGGTTGCAAGTGAACCAGAGGACGTGGGACTGGGATGGGACGGCGGACTGTTACTGAGTCTGCGTCAGGATAGGGTTCCCGATCACGACGAGGGGCGAAGCGCGGACCGTTTGCGCATCGTCATGGATCGACTACAGCTGCGGGACGCCATGGGTAATCAGCTTGCTGACTTTCGCCGCAAGGAAGTCCATTTGCCGGAGCTGGGGCTGTTCGCCGTCAACCTTAAGCTGAAGGCCGGATACTATCTGCTGGGCTATCAAGATGAGCAGGGCGAAACGGTTTTGACGCCTTTTTATGTTGTGACGGGGTGGCGTAGTCAGATCTATTTTCAGCTTCCTGACGAGGGGCCTTTTGGTTATCAGGACTTCAGCGATAGGGCTATGTTGATGACGCCTTCGGGAATGGGACTGCCACATTACGAACTGCGACGGTATTTAAGGCTTACCGAGATTGCCCGTTATGCATTGCTGCAGGGGCGGCAGGCCATTACCCGGGAGGAAATGAACGCGCTGTTGCAAGACAAGTTCTTTAACCCGCTGTTTGGACTGTTCGCCGCCCACTTGCTGCTTTTGAGTCCGCGCCCCAATCAGGACCTGCTGGAGACGGTGATACACAACACCGCAGGAATGATCGGCATTGATAATCCGGATATCCAGGCGTTGAGGCTGGCCTTGGCCGGGCTCAAAGGGGAATCGCCGCTCGCCTCACAAGGCGTGAGCTTTCCACCCATGCTTAGCGCCAGTTGGAGAGCGCTGCTGGATTGCCCTGCCATGGTGGTCGCTAATCCCGTTTTGCGTGAAGTGGCGGCCAGGCAAGTCGCTCAGGGACCTTGGCTGGCCTGGAAGCTGGAAGAGGAGGTGGGGGGGCGGATTGAATCTCGCCCCGGCGGCTCTTTAGAGATATTGGAAATTCACGCTTTCCAAGCGTTTGAAAGCGAGAGTATTTTTACCAAAGGCTATAACTTTTCCACTTGGGAGCTGCCGGACACGACTCCCGCGTCAGAGGAAGATGTGCTGCAAGCCATCAAGGATCTTGCCTGCAATAATCCCTGGAACGAGATTATTCGGGCGCACAAGAAGGCGGTTCGAGAAGGGCAGGGAGGGCTTCATCTGACCAATCTGCAATTCTCTCTGCTGCCCATGCTGCAGCTGATCAAGGAACAGTTGGAAGAAGGGGACGATTTCACTGTGGAGGAGTTCAGGTTGATGATGTCAGGGTTGCATGTGCCCCTTGTCGTCGCAGCCGAGGCGTTGCAGGATTTGACCGAAAAGCTGGCGACCATTGCAGCGCCGTCCGGCGGCTAGTCGCCTGGCGCTCAAAAAAAGGGGGCTGGGAAGCCCCCGACTGAGTGGACATCTCAGGTGGAACCGTTGTGTGATGTCTGATCGCTCTAAATGCTAAGGGTATTGGAAAAGGTATTAAGACTGCGTGTCGTTGCTGGGCGCGTCGTCAAATATAAAGCGCTTGTGTTGCACCGCAGTGTGGCCCATTTGATTGGCGGCGGAGCTGCCGGACTTCGCTGTGGAATGCGTCTTTTGCTCCGCTTTCTTTTCCCACAGGTAACCGCCGCCTTCTTCGCTGGCGCTTGCAGTCATGGCGTAGCTGGTCGCCATCAGTGTCGCTAAAATCATTGCTTTGGTTTTCATCGTTTCAATTCTCCAGTTACAGGGTGTGTATCTCGTTAAACCTTTACGGACAGTATTTTTCGCTACGGGTTTGGCCCGGCTTAATCCGAATCCTTTTGGTTTCCGCTGCTAGCAACTCCCTCGCAACAGGCCGGCTGCGCCGGTAATTCGAAAAAGGATGGCGACACTATGTCGCGTCGGCGCTGACTGAGGCATGACGCATGGATTACAGGGTCGTAATGCGTGCGTCATCTTTACGCACGGCGTCACGGGTTATCTTTGCGCCGCCGCGCCCGCACGCGCGGCTCGATTCCCCTCACATGTCCCTATGCGACAACCCCATGCAGCCCGGAGGCGTAACATGAAACTGCTGGTCGTGGAAGACGAAGCGAAAACCAGGGAATACCTGCGGAAAGGCCTGACGGAAGCGGGCTTTGTCGTCGATACCGCCGCCAATGGCCTGGATGGCCGGCATCTGGCCATGACGGAGCAGTTCGACCTGATCGTGATGGATATCATGCTGCCGGATCTGGACGGCTGGCGTTTGCTCGCCTCCTTGCGGGAAGCGGGCAACGCTACGCCGGTATTGTTTCTGACCGCTCGCGACAGCGTGTCAGATCGGGTGCAGGGGCTTGAATCCGGCGCCGATGATTACCTGGTGAAGCCGTTCGCCTTTTCCGAACTGCTGGCGCGTGTGCGCAATATTCTGCGGCGAGGCTTGGCGCCTTTAAGTGGAAATCAACTGAGCGTGGGCGATCTGACGTTGGATGTCTCTCGCCGCAGCGCACGTCGAGGCGACGCGGATATTCAGCTGACCACGAAAGAATTCACCTTACTGGAGCTGTTCGTGCGGCGTCAGGGGGAAGTGTTGCCCCGATCCCTGATCGCCTCTCAGGTGTGGGATATGAATTTCGACAGCGACACCAATGTCATTGACGTGGCGGTGCGTCGCCTGCGCATGAAAGTGGACGATGGTCATGATATTAAATTGATCCAGACCGTACGGGGCATGGGCTATCGGCTGGACGTGCGTAATGAGCTCCCCTAAGCGACCATTGCCCCTCGCAGTTCGTATTACTGCGCTGGTGGGGATCGCCATTCTGGCGGTGTTTCTGGTATTCGGCTGGTTGATCGAGCGCACCATCGACCAGCACTTCATGGAGCAGGACAGCGCGGTGCTGAAGGAAGCGGCGGCGGTGGTGGAAGACATCCTGTTCCAGCACTGGCCCGCTGAAGATATTGATATGTTGCAGCGCAAGCTAGATCGCGCGCTGCCGGGCCGCTTGGGCGTGATCTGCAAACTCAGCAAGCCTTCCAGTGAAGTTATCTATGCGTCCCCTGAGTTTCGCGGCAGAGGGTCGCCGGGAGATCTGGAAGTGCTCACGGTCATTACCGCGGATAATCTGCGCATGTGGCGGGATGGACAGAATCTCTACCGGGGCATTCGCCTCAAATTGAGCGCGCCGGAAGCTGCGCCGTCTTCCTATTATCTGGTGACGTTGGCGCTTGAAATCAGCGCCCACCGTAAATTCATGAAGAGCTATCGCCATACCTTATGGGCGTCCACTTTATTGGCGGCGCTGGTGGGAATCTGCGGCGTGTGGGTCGGCGTGGGCAGGGGGCTGGCGCCGCTGCGGCGGGTCAGTAATCGTATTCGAGGAGTTTCTTCAGACCGGCTGCACGTTCGTTTGGAGCTGGATGCCGCGCCGATCGAACTGGTGGAGCTGGCGGCTTCTTTCAATGACATGATGCAGCGCGTAGAAACCTCCTATCAGCGGCTGTCCAATTTCGCGGCGGATATCGCCCATGAATTGCGCACCCCAGTGACCAACCTGATGACGCAAACTCAGGTGGCGTTGAGCAAAGGGCGGGGCGTAGAGGAATATCGAGAGGTGCTTTATTCCGGCCTGGAGGAGTTCGAGCGCATTTCCAAAATGATCGACGACATGCTGTTGCTGGCGCGCACGGAGAGCGGTCTGGGTCGCTTGTCGCTGGAAAAAGTCAGCTTACGCCAGGAAGTGCAGGACCTGTTAGACTACTTCGAAGCCTGGGCGGAAGCTCAGGGCGTATCGCTGACCCTCAAGGGACGCTGTCGCAAAGTGCGGGGAGACCGCATGATGCTGCGCCGCGCTGTCAGCAATCTGCTATCCAACGCCATACGTCACACTCCCGAAGGCGGGACCGTCTCCGTTTCCCTGTGCGACACTCCCGGCTTCGCCGTGGTCAGCGTCGCCAACCCTGGACCCGGCATACCACCGGAACACCTGTCCCGCGTGTTCGACCGCTTCTACCGCGTCGACGACTCCCGCTGCCGCACCGACGAAGGCGCCGGTCTGGGACTGGCCATCGTCAAATCCATCGTAGAAGCCCACGGCGGCTGCATCGCCGCCAACTCAGAACAAAACCACACGCAATTTGTGATGAAAATGCCGGGCAAGTAAAGCGCGCCCTCAGGGCGCAGGAGTCTTATCCTCCGTGCGCCGCGGCGAACTCCGGGTAGAGAATAAAGTTATGGATGAGTAATGGAATCAGCCCGCCAAACATAATGACGGTGCTGACAACCAAAACATAACAGAGACCGATTTGAAAGCTTGAAGCGTGAGCGCGAAAGTTAATGGTCTTCCTGTAAACGCTTTTCTGGTAATTGAAGCGCCCATCCACAAACCTTTTGGCAAGCCCTTTAAGAGGCCTGCCTTTGTAAGGCTGCAGCAAAATACCCGATACATAGTTGAATAGTCGAATCAGGAAACTGACGTAGAAGATCCCTTTCTCCAGCGTGAACTCCTGAATCTCAAACTTCTTATCGAAAGGCCTGACGATGGAGAAATAAGCCAAGGGCAACTGGATAAGCAGAATTGAGAACATGACCAGCGCCCAGATAAGCAGCCCGTAATGCCAATAAATGTTCGGGCTTAACAAGAACTCTGGGGGCGACGTGGGCAATTTCTGTGACTCAAAACGGTAAAAAGGTTAGCTATTTCGCGCAGCGGCGAACTCCGGGTAGAGAATAAAGTTATGGATAAGCAACGGAATCATGCCGCCGATCATCACGATAGTGCTGGCTACTAAAATGTAGCTCAGAACTATTTGAAGGGGATTGGCGGAGGATCGCATATTAATTTTCTTTTCATACAGCTGGTCCTGATGACCAAACTTGCCATCAATGAGCCTTTTGGCGATTGAGTTGGAAAGCTTGCCGCGATAAGGCTCAAATACAATCCCGTGAACGTAATTGGTCAGGCGGACGATAAAGCTGCCATAGAAAATCCCCCTCTCCAGGACAATATTCTTCATTTCGAACTTCTTGTCGAAAGGTCTGATTAAGGCGAAATAAGCCAGCGGAAGCTGAATGAGCAACACTGAAAACAAGACCAGCATCCAGACTACCCAGAAGTAATGCCATATGGGATTTGGGCTGAATAGCAGCTCAGGTGGGGCGTCGGCCAAGTGTTTACTCCTATCAAACGTGCTGCAGCTTGGCGTGTTCGGTGACGCCAAAACCGCCAATTAGCAAAATCAAACGAACAGTCTATTTGGCCAGGCAGTCTAATAGAAGCAGCGGCAGTCCCAAACAATCAGAACCAACGCAGAGTAAAACCTCGCGCAGTCTGTGATGAACAAGCTGGATACGGAGGCCTCTATCTAAGGCCTCGAATGGCTAACTGACTTTATTATCAAGCCGCCCGGACGCCCGTGCATTTCGGGTAGGCGCTGCAGCTGAAGAATTCGCGGCCGGCGCTGGGGCCTTTTTTGATTCGGCGGCTGACCATCTGTGCGCCGCATTGGGGGCATATTCTGATTCTGTTTGCGGGCTTGCGTTCGTTGGCGTCGGCGATGCGCATGACGGGTAGTGGCGTGGAGGTCGGCGCTTCCTCTTGCTGGGTGATGCGTTGTATGACGTTGTGGAACCAGGAGGTTTGCACCAGGGCGATAATGACGGCCAATGGAGCCAGAAACCAGAATTCGAGCGTCAGCTCAAGCGCTAATGAAGTGTCCATGTTGCTTCCTGCTGTTATCTTTCCGGATTGTTCTTGTTTTTGGGAAGTATAGCCCATCGGCATGGGGCCGGGCGGCGTTGGCGAGGCGAATCGTAGTTATTACGGTATAGATAGTGGGGTTGTGCAAAATTTAATCTTTCTATAAAGGCTTCGCCTGTTTATTCACGCCTATATTGATAATCGGCTCATGCAGTCTCTTTGACGCCGAAGGAGCAACCTTTCTCACTGCAAGGAGTGTGTCTCATGGCCAAAACCCACAAGCAAATTATCGAAGCGATCGCCCAGCGTATGTATAAGCGTCGTCTGCGAGAGGCGAACACCAACAGAAGCGGTCTCACCATGTGTTACGCGGTATCTGCAGTTACAGGCCGCTGCTATGTCGGCTACAACATGGCGGAATTGAATACGACAGACTGGGGAACTGGCGGGTGTGCCGAAAATCGCGCGGCCTATCTGGCGATGGCCTATGGTGAAAGGCTGGATAACATGGTGTTTTTCGCCATGAACGACAACAGCGAGTATTTTAACGCCTGCAGCGAATGCCAGCGTTGGCTTTGCGGCGTCCACCCCGGACGCGGGTTTCTGAAGAACCAAAGCCAGGAGTGGATGATCAGCACGACTCGGTTTCAGCCCTCATCGGGGACTTATGTGGAAGCCCCGCTAACGGAGCGCGAGCAGGAGACGCTGTTTGCGGCGGGGGACGAGATTGATGCGGATTCCCGTGAGTTCTACAGGGATATTCGCTATAGACAGGGCTGATCCGCCAGGGAACCTCTGAAAAACTATCTGTGGCCTCGCCAACGTTTTTCAGGGGGGCTAGTTTTTCGGGTCATATTTCCCGGCCAGCAGATCCGCCATGTAGCGATCATAGATCCCCTCTGCGCGGATCTGCTTGAGTCCCTCATTGAACATCAGCATCAGACGTACGGAATCCCTGTGGACTTTGGAGAACAGCAAGCTCAGGCGGGTGGTGGCGAGGGGCTTTGGATTGTAGGTGATGGACTCTCTGATCGCCTTGGGAAACTTCTGGCGCAGCAACGTCAGGCCTGCGACCGGGCCCATCAGGCACAAGTCGATGCGATTCAACGC
Source organism: Hahella sp. KA22 (assembly GCF_004135205.1). Classification (NCBI taxonomy): domain Bacteria; kingdom Pseudomonadati; phylum Pseudomonadota; class Gammaproteobacteria; order Oceanospirillales; family Hahellaceae; genus Hahella; species Hahella sp. KA22. The sequence continues at coordinate 3,766,626 of NZ_CP035490.1, forward strand.
CAGCATATTGAAGTTCTGTTCGTCCTCCGGGACTGTGCTTACCCGCAACATGCCAGACTCCGCCGCCGCCCAGAACTCCTTGGTATAGGTATAACCAATCGTGGCCCCGATGCTGTACGAACGCAGGTCGTCGAGGGCGCTCCAATTTTCCAGCGGCGTGCTCTTAAGGTGAAAAAAGACGATATCTTCTTCAGCCAGGGGCTCGCTGCAATAAAAATCCTCCTCCCGCTCTTCGCTGCAAATCCAATAAGACGCGGCGTTATGCAGGCCTTGTTTCGCCTGCTCGTAGCTACGGGCCCAAAGGTAGTACTCGAAAGTGACGTCAATCCCCTGACGTTTAAACGCCTCGGTAATGACATGGCTGATGAAGCCGCCATGGGGACCTTTCTGGGAAGTCCAGGGGATATATTCGCCAGTGGCGATGGAAATGGTTTCACGGGCCTGGGCATGCAATGCGAAAACAAATAAAAGAATCGCTAATGCTCTGAAATAGAGTGGTTGATTTCGGAGACGGCCAGATAAAAGCCTGCGTTCCATAAAGTGCTTCGCCCAGTCCTGACTTGCATGTGACATAAAGTCTAGACAATAAAGAGACGTCTTGTTCTCTTTGTGCGAAATCTCAGTGGCGCCTGCAGCGGCCTAACGGCGCATCTTTCTTTTTAACCTCTGGAAATCCTTCTTCAACTTCATCTCTATCAATTCGCTGATGGTCACGCCTTCAGCTTTGGCGAGGGCGCTGACGATCTGGTGGGCCATGACGTTTAAGTCCACGCCGCGGGTGGGGACGGCGGTTCCTCTTTGTTTTTCCCGACGCAGGCGGGCGGCGCGGATGGCGTTTTTCATGGCGTTCCATTCTTTTGACGTCATCCACTTTTCGCACCAGGCGTTAAGAGAACTGTGGCTGGCGGCCCGGGTCAGCGCTTTGGCGGCGCGTCTACGACGATCGGGGGCGGCGTCGGCTCCGCCGGGGAAGGCGGCGTCGCGGAATTTATTGTCTATCCAGCGTTTGGCGTACTCATAGTCCAGCGCTTGAATGTCGTACTTCTTTCGCATCGTGGCAACCTGCTTGAGTTTTGCTCATTTTCCAATATGTTACCGGGTAACGCAATTGATTTATCTTAATACTTTAAACTACAACAATAATCCCCATTTATATCTCTGATGGGCTTGGGGTATATTGCTGTTTCGATAGCGGCGGTGAGACAAACAGCCAAGCTAAGGACGCTTTTCTCTTTTTAGATCCAGGTGGTAATCGCTCCCATGACAGAAGAACAATTCCGGATCGCCATCTCCGGCATGGAACTGGCCGAATCCAATCGCATTATCGCGCACGACTTATTGGTCAAACACGTTCGCAGGAAACTGATCGTGCGCCGCACAGGGTTGTCGAACACCCGCATTGGCCAGATTGAAAAGAATGTGCTGGCCAACTACGCCAAGCGTCTGGAAGCGCTGGGGCTGGTGCGTGTAGAAGTGTTAGTGAGTCCCGAAAACGTGGCCCAGGTGAGGGCGATGGAGGAGCTGGACCGTTTCTCGATCCACTCGGAGCAGAGCGCCGAGGATGAGGCGCTGGAGGCGGCGACCAGCTGACGCATTGAGGCGTTCAAACCTCTTATTGACAAACAACCGGTTTGTGATGAAATGGGGATGCTTGAGGCCGCGATCTGCGGCGCAGGCTAAGCCGCTCTGGCTTGTCTTTTTCGCTATCATCCATCTTCTTTTATTGCTGGTTGTTTATGTGGCCGACTTTGTCTCCTGTTGTGGTGAGTGTCTCTCTGCTGCTCGTCAGCAATGTATTTATGACCTTCGCCTGGTATGCGCATCTGAAGGAGCTGAATAACAAACCCTGGATCATCGCCGCGCTGGTGAGCTGGGGAATCGCCTTGTTCGAGTACCTGCTTCAGGTTCCCGCCAACCGCATAGGTTATGGCGAACTCAGTTTGGGGCAACTTAAGATACTACAGGAGGTTATTACGCTAAGTGTTTTCATTCCATTCGCTTTTTTCTACATGAAAGAACCGCTTAGGTTGGACTTTTTGTGGGCGGGGCTGTGCATTCTGGGGGCGGTGTTTTTTATTTTCAGGCCCACCATTGTGCAAGCGCTGCAAAGCTAAACAGATATACTGGAGCCGCGCGTCGATGTTCAGGGCGAGCTCGTAATCTTCGCTGAATCAACTACCTAAGGTCGCAGGGAGCCACGCCTTTTATGAAACTATTCACCTGTCCGGCATGCGGTAATCTCGTCTATTTTGAAAACGTCGCCTGCACCCGTTGCGGGGCAACGCTGGGTTTCGCGCCCAGTGAGATGACCATGGCGGCGTTTACTCCCGATGGAGACCGGTTTTGGCGACGCGTAGGGGATACCTATGGGCAGTACAAAAAGTGCTCTAACTACGCCGCTCACGCAGCCTGCAACTGGATGCTGAATGCGGATGAGCCAGTGGACTTATGCGCCGCCTGCCAGCTCAACCGGACCATTCCAGACCTGAGTATTGCGGAAAACCTGCCACTGTGGCGCACGCTGGAGACGGAAAAGCGTCGTCTGGCCTTCACCTTAATGCGTCTGGGACTGCCGTTGACGCCCCGCAGTCAGGATGACGCAGGGCTGGCGTTTGATTTCCTGGCGGACCCCGATCCCAGTTTCAATGAGCGCGGCCGAGTTATGACCGGCCACGCTCAAGGCGTCATCACCTTGAACATTGCCGAAGCGGACCCGGCAGTGCGGGTGAGTATGCGGGAGCAGATGGGCGAGCCTTATCGTACGATTCTGGGTCATTTTCGCCATGAGTCCGGGCATTATTACTGGGACAGACTGATACGGGATAGCGACCGGCTGCCGGCTTTTCGCAGCCAGTTTGGCGATGAAACCCTGAATTACAGCGACGCCCTGGAGCGCCACTACCAGTCCGGCGCGCCTGAAGACTGGACGCAGCGTTTCATCAGCGCCTACGCGAGCAGTCATCCCTGGGAAGACTGGGCGGAAACCTGGGCGCATTACCTGCATATGATCGACACCCTGGAAACGGCCTATCAGTTTGGTCTGATGATTCATCCCCGCGCCGGCGATGACGCCAATCTGGACGTGCGCCATGATTTTGATCCCTACAACCAGCCAGCGTTTTCCGTACTGGTGGACCACTGGCTGCCCCTGACGTTCGCGCTCAACAGTCTGAACCGCAGTATGGGGCATGCCCATGCGTACCCCTTTGTGCTCGGGCCGCAAATATTACAGAAGCTGGAGTTTGTGCACCTGACCGTGCGCGAGGCCAGCTCGGCGAATGCGCCAGGAATAAGCTGACGGTTTGTTAACAGAGTGATGACGGCATGAGTGATAGACTGCCAAAAAGTGTAATCTATTACTTTAATAGTGCGGTCTAACTCTATGTTATTTAATGTAAATAAATTGTTATTTCTGCTCGCATTCTCTTTGGCTTCTGGGGCGGTTGCAGCGCAGGAAGCGTGCTCCTCTGAGGTCACGCCTACCTCTCAGTTCGTACTGAAGGGCGCAGAAGCCTATGATACGAAAACCGGACTGATCTGGAGCCGCTGCAGCATGGGGCTGACCTGGCGAGAGGGCTCAGGCTGCGTCGGCAAGGTGAAAATCTCCACCCTGGAAGGCGCGCGTCACTTTGCGCAACTGCAGGGCCATGGCTGGCGCATCCCGACTATTGAGGAGCTATATAGCCTGGTGCGAAAAGGCTGCTCGGAACCGGCGATCAACGCTGAGGTTTTTCCGGATGTGCAGGACTTGGGAGAGGGCAGCCCATACTGGAGCGAGACCCAGGTTGAAGAGGTTCCCATCCTGTATTACTTCGTCGATTTTATGACCGGGGACATAGACGGACACACCGCCAGGTTTCCGCTGGCGTTACGACTGGTGCGAGAGAAAGATACGCTTGAAAATTAGTCTTTATATCTAACAAACAATAAGTTAGCTTTGTTTCTTCAAGCATGGATAAGGAGCGAAAGATGAAAGCGCAAACGCTTATCGCTGTCCGCGATGTGGCCGCCAGCAGCCGCTGGTATCAGACATTGCTCGATTGCCGCAGTGGGCATGGCGGCCCGGAATATGAACAACTGGTGCAGGGTGAGGACATGTTTATGCAACTGCACGCCTGGCATGCCCATGATCACCCTAACCTGGGCGACCCGGACGCCGCGCCACATGGTTACGGCGTGCTGTTATGGTTTCAGGTGGATGAGTTCGATGCGGCGGTGACGCGGGCCAAAGCGCTGCAGGCGGACATCCTTGAAGGGCCGAAACTGAATCCTCGCGCCCAGCATCGGGAAATCTGGCTGCGTGATCCTGATGGCTACGTGGTGGTGCTGGCCAGCGCCTATGGCGATGTTGAGTAGGGCGCCTTGACGCCCTGAATAAGCGTGACCAGTACTCTGCGCGTATAGATGACACAGATACGAATGAATAACTGCAACGGGAGAACTTTGTGACCGCAACGCCCACAGAAGGTTTGAATACCATCGACACGCCATTTCTGGCGGTGGATAAGACCCGCTTTAACGCCAACATTGCGCGTATGCGCGCTTATTTGCAGCCGTTTAATGTGCGCTTGCGGCCACACTTGAAGACGATCAAGTCCGTTCCCGCCGCGGCGCTGGTGATGGCGAGCAAACAGGACCCGGCGACAGTATCCACCCTGAAAGAGGCGGAAGCTTTTGCGGAAGCGGGGTATACGGATTTGCTCTACGCCGTCGGCATTTCCCCGCAAAAACTGCCCCGCGTGTTGGCGTTGCAGCGTCAAGGCGTCAATATCTCCATTCTGCTGGACAGCCGCGAGCAGGCCGAGATGGTCGTCGCCTTCTGTCGGGAAAACGACGCCAATATCCCCGTGTATATCGAGGTGGATTGCGATGGTCACCGCGCTGGATTGCCCGCGGATGATCCCGAACTGGTCAATATTGGACGTTTGTTGCATGAAGCGGGAGTGGAAGTGCGCGGCGTGATGAGTCATTCCGGTGGAACTTACGACTGCGATACGCCGGAACAACTGGCCGTCGCCGCCGAACAGGAACGCAAGGCGGCGGTGGCCGCGGCGCAGGCGTTGCGCGAAGCGGGTGTGGCCTGTCCGCAAGTGAGCGTCGGCTCGACGCCGGCGGCGTTGTCGTTCACCCATCTGGAAGGCGTGACGGAAGTGCGGGCCGGGGTCTATACCTTCTTCGATCTGGTGATGGCGGGCATCGGCGTATGCCAGCTGGACGACATCGCGTTGTCGGTGGTGACCACTGTGACCGGACACAATAAAGCCAAAGGCTGGGTCTTTGTGGATGCGGGCTGGTCGGCCTTGTCCCGGGATCGCGGCACGGCGGGACAGAAAGTGGATCAACGGTACGGTGTGGTATGCGACGAGCGGGGGCGGGTGATTGACGACCTGCTGATGAGCGCCGTCAATCAGGAGCACGGTATCCTGAGCATGCGCGAAGGTAGCGGCAAAGCGCTCCCGGACCTGCCTGTAGGCGCGCGCCTGCGCATTCTTCCCAACCACGCCTGCGCCACGGCGGGACAGTTCCAGCAGTATCACGTGCTGGACGACGCCAACCATCTGCTTGAAGTCTGGCCCCGCATTCAGGGCTGGTGAGGCGGTCCTGATTTTCCTCTGGATCGTCTTCCTGCGCATCCTAAGTACATCTCTATGTATACATATCTATGTATACACCTCTAAGTACAGCTCTAAGTACACATCTAAGTACAACTCACTAAGTCGATCAGGGCCGCAATTAATGGCGGTTCCTGACTTTATTGACTACTCTGTGCTGTGACCCTCCAAGGATGTTCAGGAGAATCGAACAAAAATAAATCTATGTTGTATCTACTTACCGTATAACTGATTTCACGTTGTATACAAAAATCAGTCAGCACGATGTAAGTATCCAACCATCGTAAGGAGACTTCAGAATGAAAGGAGTAGACGCCTATCTCGCCGCAGTAATCACCGCCGTAACGCTCACTGGGTGCGCTTCGCAGACCGCGCTTACTGAGCAGGCCGCCTACCAGCAATATCCCGCCCTGGAAGAACTGAGGGATCAGGTCGAGCAGGGGAAATCACAGAATCTCAACGTATTGTCGCCACAGCGCTACAGCCAGGCCAGGAAGTCCTATCAGGACGCTCTGCAATGGGCCCAGGCGGATAACGCCAAAGCCACCGGCATCGCCAGACAGGGACTGGCCTCCATCAGCGAAGCCCGCACCAATGCGGACGTCGCCGCCTACAACCTGGAAGATGTGCTTAACGCCCGTCAGAAAGCCCTGGCGGCCAATGCCGACAAGATGATCCCCGCAGAGTTCATGAAAGCGGAGGACGGTCTCGTCAAGCTCACCGGAATGATTGAAAAAGGCGCTATCGAAGACGCTAAAGCCGGACGTGCGGAGGTCGCGCGCTTATACTCGCAAGCGGAGCTGAACGCGCTCAAGGGTAATATTGTGGACCGCGCCCGTGACGCGCTGGAATCGGCCAGAAGCCGCGACATTGATGATCTGGCGCCCAAAACCATGGGGATGGCGCAGGAAGAATATCAGCTGGCTCTGAAAACCCTGGATGCGGACAGAACCGATACCGAACGGGCGCAGACCCATGCGCAGAAGTCCCTGTGGAATGTCATGCGCGCCGAGTACATCGCCGACACAGTCAAATACTTTGATGAATCCGACTTCGACGAAGAAGACAAAGTGCTGTGGTATCAGCAACAACTATCGGCTGCCGCTCGTCCAATTAATCAACAACTACCGTTTGATCAGCCCAACAAGGAAGTGGTGCGTCAAGTCAGCGCGGATATTCAAGGGCTGATGACAGATCGCGACTCCGCGCTGCTGGCGCTGGAAAACGCCAAAACACGTGAGATGAGGGCGGCGTCGGAAAAAGACGAACTGATGGCGCAACAGCAGCGGGAAGAGAGGCGTAAGCAGGCGATCACCGCCAAGTTCGCCGTGGTGCAGTCACTGTTCACGGAAAAAGAAGCGGACGTGTACAGACAGAAAGACAACGTGCTGATTCGCGCCCACGGGTTTAACTTCCCTTCTGGAAAAAGCGAGATTCAGGGCGAAAACTTTGCTCTGGTGAACAAAATCATCGAAGCAGTGAAAGAGTTCCCCAATGCGCAGGTCGTGGTGTCCGGGCATACCGATAATCGCGGCTCCACCGAGCTGAACCAGGGGTTGTCGCAACAACGGGCGGAGGAAGTGGCCAAGATGCTGAAAGAAATTGGTCGCATCCCTTCCAGTAAAATCACCGCGAAGGGCTACGGCGAGCAGCGTCCGGTGTCCAACAATGATACGGCGGAAGGGCGTGCTGATAACCGTCGTGTGGAAGTATTGATCGTCAATGAAGGGGGCGTAGAACAGGTCTATTGACCACTCCTTTCTATTAATCACTCCTCCAACGATGCGCGTCCTGTCAGGGCGCGCGTCGCCGAGGCGCTGCATGGATTAATCCGTCTTCTCCGCGTCCGCCTCCTGCGGCGGACGCTCGCTCAACAGCCAAAGCCGAAAGCGGGAGCCTTGTCCCGGCGTACTGTCTACCTCAATGCGGCCGCCATGGCGTTCGATGATGCTGTGTGAGATAGCCAACCCCAATCCTGTGCCTTTGCCGACGGGTTTGGTGGTGAAGAACGGATCGAATATCCGTTTGCGGGTTTCCTCCGGGATGCCGGCCCCATTGTCCTGAATTTCCACCCATACGCCTTGCTCCCAGAATCCGGTGCGCAGCCAGATTTTTCCGGAACTCTCGATCGCCTGCGCGGCGTTGACAAGCAGGTTCAACAGCACTTGGTTTAATTGCCCCGGCAGGCATTCGACTTCTCCCACATCGCCATACTCTTTGATCACCTCAGCCTTGTATTTGATTTCATTCCAGGCGATCGCCAGGGCGCTTTCCAGTTGGGCCTCGATGGGGGAGTGGCGCCATTCTTCGCCCTCGCCGGCGCGGGTGAAGTCGCGCAAATCCTGTACGATCTTGCGCACTCTCTCAAGGCCATTGCGGGTTTCGGCGATGACGTCGGGAATATCCTGGCGCAAATAGTCCAACTCCAGATCGTTGATAATCGTTTTGAATTCGCTCCAGTGCGGGTTTTCGTCACCGCTGTTTTGTCGCACGGCTTCCGCTGCGTTGATAATGCTCATCAGGTCATTGATGTAATTCTCCAGCGAGCCCAGGTTGGAGCTGACAAAGCCGATGGGGTTATTGATTTCATGGGCGACGCCTGCCGCCAATTGCCCAATAGAGGCTAACTTCTCACTTTGCAGAAGCTGCAGGTGCGTGCGTTCAAGCTCTTGTGAACGGGCGACGACTTTTTCCTCCAGAGTGGCGTTGGCGTCCGCCAATTGGTTATGCAGGCGCATATTGTGAAGACTGATAGCGGCTTTGGCGTCGAAGACTTCCAGAAGGTTGCGCGGCAACCCGTCAGGGGTGTGTCCATCCAGATAGACGACAAGACCCGGCTCGTCGCGACGCCCGATAAACAGCACGGTTTCGGCCGGGGTGAACTGGCTTTCGCCGGTCTGAAAGGCCGCTTTGATGGTGGCTTGGGCGGAGGCGGGAATGGGCGCCTGTAACCAGGGCGCGCCTGCGGTGATTTCCTCCGAGCCGCACAGGATGGTGTATTCGTCTATGGTCGCGGAGGCCTTTGGCGGACCCAGCATCATGCCCATCCCTTCAAAGCCGGTGATGCGCAATAGTTGCGACAGAATGTCTCTGGCGAAATCCTGCAGTGTGGTTCCTGGTTGCAGATAATCCGGCGCCTCGATGATCTGGCGCAGGCCGTGATGATGGGTCTCCAGTGCGCGCAGGTTTTCGTAGGCGCGCAGAGCGCTGATGACCGAGGTGTAGAGCTTTTGCGCGTCCAGCTCGGTCTTGTTTTTGTAGTCATTGATGTCGTAACGCAGAATCACGTCCCGCTCTGGCGCCATGCCCGGCTGTCCGGTTCGCAGGATGATGCGAACGTTGTGATCGCCCAGTTCTTCGCGGATGTAGCGCACCAGCTCCAGGCCGGCGTTATCGCTCTCCATGACCACATCCAGCAGGACCACTGCGACGCCTTTGTTTTTCTGCAATGTCTTTTTGGCTTCTTCCGCACTGTAGGCGCTTTCAAGCTGCAGTTTGCGGTTGTGGAACTCCAGGTTACGCAGCGCTAGCCGGGTAACGGAGTGCAAGTCCTCATCGTCGTCGACGATCAGGATGGGCCAACAGGGCGCCGGCTGGGCGTCGGAGCCGGCGTCGTCGTCAGAGTGATTGGATCGCAGTTTTAATTTTGTCATCCACAATACTGTCAGGCTGTAAAGTCACTGTCACGGTGGTGTTTTTCGTCGCTGTTCCTGGGGAACTCAATCACAAAGGCGACACCCTGTCCGGCGTCGGTATCCGCTATTCTTACTTTCCCGTTCAAGACGTTGGTCACCAGGCTGTGAAGAATATGCAGACCCAGGCCGCTACCTCCTTCATTACGTTTGCTGGTGAAAAACGGTTCAAAAACTTTGTCTCGCGAGGATTCAGGAATGCCCACGCCGTTGTCGCACACCCGCAACTCAATCTGGTCTCCCACGACATCAAAGCGAATATCCACGACCCCCCCGCCTCCGTCGAAGCCGTGCGTCAGTGAGTTTAATATAAGGTTAGTCAAAATCTGGGATAGAGCGCCAGGATGGCTGTAGATCTCCAGTTCCTGCGGACCTTTGATGCTGACGCTGGAGGACGCCTTTTTCAGCGCGGGAGACAGGCTGGTGACGATCTCATACAGGTATTGGGAAAGATTAAAGCGCCGTTCTTCGCCGGCGGACTGGTCGACGGCGACCTGCTTGAAAGACTGGATCAGGCTGGCGGCGCGCCCTGCGTTGGTTGTGATCAGACGAGAGGAGTCGCGGGCGGCGTCGATATAGTCTGTAAACGCTTCTTCCGACAGGTTCTCGCTGACGTAGTTTTTGTGTAAGCGGTCGGTTTCTTCTGTCAGCAGTGTGGCGGCGGTGACGATAACGCCGATAGGCGTGTTGATTTCGTGGGCGACGCCCGCCACCAGACGGCCCAGGGCGGCCATCTTTTCTCTTTGCATTAGCTGGCGTTGCGTTTCCTCCAGCTTGCGATTGGTTTCCTGCAGCTCTTCGTTTGAACGCTGCAACTCCTTATTAATGCGGGAAAGTTGCGCCTGACTGGGAATAGAGAGTGCGATAGGAACCAACTTCACCAGCAGTAAGGCGGTTATCACTGACGCCGCCGCGGTGACCGCCTTTATCACGCCGTTCAGCCAATAGGCGGGATACCAGGTCACCCAGATATTCATCATATGGGTGGCGCCGCAGGCCAAAATAAAGATGCCGAAGGACAGAAACATCCAATTGAACGGCACATCCTTGCGTCTTCGGACAAAGTAAATCAGCGTAATCGGGATGGTCATGTAAGCCAGGGCGATGAGCGCGTCGGAGCTGATGTTCAGCCAGAGTATGCCGGGCTTCCAGAGATAGCAGTGTCCATGGGGCATGAAACCCTTGCCGGTGAAAAAATCGATAATGGATTCCATGGCCGCATCCTTTCTTCTCTTATTCTGTTAAACAACGTATAGCACGCTTAGGCGCTATCGCAAGATAACGAGACGTCTGCCGGGCGTCGCGGAAAGAGCGTTTCCGTTGATCTGGGTCAAAGCTGACCCGGGCTGCGTCCCGTCACCCCTAATCACTTGATCCAAATCATAATTCTTCGCCGGCAAAGGCATAGACTCCCGCCCCGTCATCAATTCTTAATTTTGCAGTTGAATGTGAAGAGTAGGGGTAAGTTATGCATAAGCTAAGTAAATCTATGTTGGCTCTGGGACTGTTGGCTTGCGCGGGTTCCGCGATGGCGCACCAGCCGGGAGATATGGTGCTGCGTGTCGGCGCCGCGATGGTGGACCCCCAGGATGACAGCTCAACCCTGCGCGTGAATGGGACTTCCGTAGACGGAACCAGCGTTTCAGTGGATAACGATACACAGCTGGGTCTGACCTTCACCTACATGTTGCGCGAGCATATTGGTTTGGAAGTGTTGGCGGCGACTCCATTTACTCATGATGTAACCGCCCATGGTCTGGGCGACGACCTGAAAACCGCGGAGGTCACGCACCTTCCTCCCACCGTCAGCGTACAGTACTACCCGATGGAAGCCGGTTCAGCGTTCCAGCCCTATGTGGGCGTTGGCGTGAACTACACCCTGTTTTTTGATGAAGAGCTGACAACGGATTTCAAAGACGCCATGGGCGACGGCAAGATCAAGCTGGACAACTCCTTCGGCGCGGCGTTCCAGTTGGGCGTTGACTATCAATTGACCGATAACCTGGTGGTTAACGCCGCGGTCTGGAAGATCGGCATCGACACCACCGCCACCATCGACCTGGATTCCGGCGCGCAGATCAAAACCGACGTGGATATCGATCCGCTGGTGTACATGGTCGGCGTTGGCTACAAATTTTAATTCCAGCGTCTTGTAATCGGCGCTGCGGCCTGCGCTCAAGGAGGAGAACAGGCCAGCTTCACCTGGCTTCATCCCCGCATGCGGCCCATCTTCGCCCATGCGGCTTTTTTGTCTTCCCAACCCCGACGGGTCGATGCATTTCTCGCTCTGCCGCTTATGTGGTACAGGTAGGCGACATGCCGCCGTTTCACTCTGATCTATACTTATTGTTCACACTTCGCCATTGGTTGATTGGGTTTAACTGACATGGGGGAAGGTATGCGACGTTCTTTTATTTCCGCTGTATTGGTCGGGCTGTCAGGTATTGTATTCGGCGCTCTGGCTCAGGCTGCAACGACGGTTCAGGTGTGGACCTACTATGACTCGCCGCCTTTTGCGATTGACCCCAAGGGCGATGATCTCACGTCTACCCTGTGTCGGGTGCTGACGGAGAAAAGCGGCGGGGAATGGGTTTTCAAACCCCAGTACCTTCCCCGTAAGCGCATCAATCATTACTTGGAAAGCGGGGCGGAGCAGGGAGTGGTGCTATGGGCGAACCCTCTGTGGTTTCAGGATAAGGATGAAACCAGGTACGCCTGGACCCATCGCGTCGTCTGGGGCGCTAATGAGATCGTGTCCCTGCGGGAAAATCCGGTGGAGTATACCGGCCCTGAGTCTCTGGAAGGCAAACGCTTTGGCGGCGTGGCGGGGCATCATTATGTCGGGATCGACGATCTCGCGCAGTCCGGCCGCATCAAGCGCGAGGACACCACGTCATTTTCCAAGAACCTCGACAAGCTGTTGAGTAACCGCCTCGACGCTATGCTGATTCCACGGGGCGAGCTGTTTTACATGGTCTCGCAAGGCAATCTGGGCGACAAACTCTTTATCTCCTCCAAACCCCATCAGCAATATGAACGCAAGATTCTGACGACGCAGAAGCTGAAGGCGGCGCGGGATTTCATCAACGCGCAACTGCCGGCGTTGAACGAAGACGGGGAGTGGCGGGCGCTGCTGGATAAATATGGTTTGAAGCCCTGAGCTCGGGAAAGCACCGGGAAAGCGTCTGGAAACCAGTGACACAGATGAAAAACTGACTCCAAGGATTGACCGTCTATGTGGAGACTATTCGGGCTGACGCTATGGATAGGTCTGACGGCATGCGCATATACCCGCGCAGAAATCGTCGTGCCGGTGTGGACCTATTACACCTCGCCGCCTTACGGCCTGCATAGCGACGGCTATGATCTGACCAGCATTATGTGCGCGGAATTCAGCAAACTCAGCGGCGGCAAATGGCGTTTTGAGCCCCAGAGTCTGCCCAGAAAACGCATAGACAGCTACCTGGAGCGGGGCGATCAGGCGGTGGTGGCCTGGGTGAATCCGTCCTGGTTCGGCGATAGCCAGGAGGAACATTACGATTGGACCCACGGAGTGGTAACGGGGCGCAATGAAATTGTTTCTCTGAAGCTGCGTCCAGTGGAATACCACGGCCCGGAGTCGTTGATCGGCAAAAGCTTCGGCGGCGTGTTGGGGCACCGCTATATCGGCATCGACGAGTTGGTGGAAGCGGGGCGCATTCAACGGGAAAACGCGTCTTCATTCTCCAGTAACTTTGGCAAGCTCCTGTTGCGGCGTATTGAGGTCACTATGATTCCCCGGGAGGAACTGTTTTACCTGATGGCGAATGAAGAGGTGGGCGCGCAGCTTTATATTTCCAAACAACCGCACCAGGAATACCAGCGTAAGATGCTGGTGACGAAAGGGCTTAAGGGGGTGAGGGATTTTATGGAAACTCAATGGGCGGCGCTCAATGGTCATCCTGACTGGCGTCACCTGCTGCAGCGCTACGGGCTGAACCAGTAACGCTGGCTGAATTAGTATGGCTGAATCGGTAAAGGGACCTCCGGCGTTATCCTACGCCAGATCCTGTTCCTGAATATTCAGCAAGTTGCGCACGGTCATTCTCAGTTTGGCGTTGTCCGCCACGGCTTTGATCAGGGTGGCTTGCACTTTGCCGGATAGCTGCGGCGAAGGGGGATAGGAAGAAAAAATAACCACAGGCGTTTCCTCCGAGTTGATTTCCTCCAGCAGTTCAGCGCCGGAGCCGTCCGGCAATTCCAGGTCCAGTATCACCAGATCAAACTTTATTTCCCTTAGCATTCGCTGCGCCTGTTCCAGAGAACTCGCCTGGTGGATATCGGCGATCTCCTCCAGCACCGTGCGGGCGATCTGAGTGAGATCGGGATCGTCTTCTACATGCAGGATACAGGGACGGTTCTGCTTCAAAAGAACCTGGTGAATGGCGGTGCGGAATTGTCCAAGGTCCGGATGCGTGCGACTCAGCCAGGCCAATGGCTTGACGCCGACGCTCTCCAGCCGCGGGTCCGCCTCCGAGTTGTAGCCGTCCTCCGTAATCGCCAGCAAAGGCAGCTGGTCGGAGCCGGGGACATGGCGCAGGCTTCTCAAGAGGGTGAAGCCGCCATCGTCAGACAGATTCGTGTCGACGACCAGCAGACAGTAGTCATTTTCGTCAAGGCGACGTAACGCCGTCGCCGCGTCGGCGGCGATTTCGCAACACAGCCCTTCGGCCTGCACCGCCTTCGCCAGCAGGTTGGCCAGATCCGGTTCTTCTTCGCAGATGAGCGCGCAAGGGTGTCGCCGGGTTTTGCGTTTCTTTTCGCTACGCTTCATGGGCAGGTCGAAATAGAATTCCGTCCCCTCGTTCGCCTTGGTGGAGAAACCGATTTCGCCGCCATGATGCTCCACGATGGCCTTGGCGATGCTGAGGCCCAGCCCGGTTCCGCCTTGCGCGCGGGTGTCGGAACTGTCCGCCTGCGCGAAGCGCTCGAAGATGCGGCCGTGGAAGTTTTCGGGAATGCCCTTGCCGTAATCTTTGACATGAACGCGCAGTGTGTTTTGCCGTCCGCTGACGGAGATCTCGACGGAGCCGCCCCGGACAGAGTATTTCACCGCGTTGGAGATCAGATTAGACATGACCTGATGAATGCGTCGCTCATCGGCATGCACGCAGGAACCCGTTGGCGGCCCGGAGTAACGAAGTTGCACCTGGTATTTACCGGCGAATTCCTTGTGGTCCTCCAGGCTGCGTTGCACCAGACTCGACAGATCAAGGTCCTCCAGCTCAAATTTAAGGGCGCCGGACTCCAGTTTTTCAATTTCCAGAATATCGTTAATCAACAGGGTAAGGCGGCCGCAGTTGCGGTAGGCGACCTGCAGCATTTTGCGCACATTCTCCGGCAACTGCTCTCCACACTGTCCCAGAACCAGTCCCAGCGCGCCGCCGATCGCGGTTAGCGGAGTGCGCAGTTCATGGCTGACGGTCGCCACAAATTCGTCCTTCTGCCGCTCCATTTTTTTGCGTTCGCTGATGTCCCGCACCACGCCCGTGAACTTGCGGCGGCCGTCGACCGTCATTTCGCTCACCGCCAGATCCATGGGAAAGGTGGAGCCGTCGCGGCGGCGGCCGGTGACTTCGCGGCCGATGCCGATGACTTTGGCTTCTCCAGTCTGCATGAATTTGGCGATATAGCCGTCATGTTCGCTATGGTAAGGCTCTGGCATGAGGATGCTGACATTGGCGCCGATCACATCCCTGGCGGCATAGCCGAAGATGCGCTCCGCCGCGGGATTGAAGGTTTCGATCAGACCGGTTCCATCAATGGTGATGATGCCGTCAACGACGGTATCCACGATAGCGTGGACGCGGGCTTCCCGATCCTTCAGAGCCAATTCGGAGGCTTTGCGCTCGCTGATGTCGCGTACTACGCCGGTGAACATACGGCGTCCTTCCACCAGCATTTCCGTCACCGCCAGATCAAGAGGGAACAGGCTGCCGTCCTTGCGCAAACCAAGCACTTCACGGCCCACGCCAATGATTTGCGCGTTTCCGGTTTGCAGGTAATTGGTGAGGTAACTGTCGTGGTGTTCGCGGAAGGGGGAGGGCATCAGCATATGCACGTTGCGGCCGATGACTTCTTCCGCGTCATAGCCGAAGATGCGCTCCGCCGCAGGGTTGAAGGATTCAACGACGCCCTGGCTGTCGATGGTGATGATGCCGTCCGCCACCGCTTCGACAATAGCGCGCACCCGGCTGTCGGATTCCGACTTGAAGCTGTTCCTTCCAGCCTTATGATTGGGTTTCCTGCTCACATAAATTCCCTTACATGAACGCCAAAAACGCACGTTTTATAAATATAGGCGTGGCATGGGCTATTACAAACTTAAGGGGCTATTAACCTGGCGGACAAATAGCTTCCTTCTATTTGTCTGCAACGACAGGTCCTGCACATATCAGGCCCTGTCTCCCGTGGCCGCCAACCGCCGCACAGGCGCATTTATGCGCCTGATAATTAACACGCCAATATCATTGCCATGTTGATAAAGAAAAAAATGAAACGGCGAAGGTCACACCAGCACCATCACCTCTTCCACTGGGCGACGCACTTTCTGCGGCCAGTTGCCTTCAGCCGGATAACCCGCCGTCACCAACATCACCGGCGCCTCCCGTTCTGACAGCCCAAACTCCTGCGCCAGCGCCTGCGAATCGAAACCGCTCATGGCGCCGGTAGACAGCCCCATGCCTTGCGCAGCGAACATCAGCGTCATGGCGGCGAGGGAAGCGGAGCGGAACGCTTCGTCCCGTTGCAGCGAGGGGT
Source organism: Hahella sp. KA22 (assembly GCF_004135205.1). Lineage (NCBI taxonomy): Bacteria > Pseudomonadati > Pseudomonadota > Gammaproteobacteria > Oceanospirillales > Hahellaceae > Hahella > Hahella sp. KA22. The sequence goes on from NZ_CP035490.1 coordinate 3,782,728, forward strand.
TGTTCTCATGAGAAGAACTGGCTTGCGCAACCCAGCCGTCACTGAACGCCTGCGGCAGAAAACCTGCGGCGACGGAAGGCTGCAACGCGCTGGCCAGACCTTCATGCGCCGCCAGCGTACCGCAGATGATAAAAGTCACTGCGGCGTCCACCACCTGCTTCTGACCATAGGAAACCGCCTGTAAACGGGCCTTCGCTTCAGGCGAACGCACAGCGATGAACTTCCAGTTCTGAAAGTTGTAAGCGGAGGGCGCGCGCGTGGCCAGTCTCACCAACTCGGTGATCTGCTCTTCGGACAGGGATTTCTCTGGGTCATAACGGCCAGTGGATACGCGGTTTTCGATAAGGTCTTTTACGGTCTCGTACATGTCAGGTTCCTTGATTTACGGCTAAGCAATGCATTTATCTTCAATTCAAGATAAAATCAGTTTTGCATAGATAAATCTTGATATCAAGATAAAATAAAAGGAGCCTCTGATGACTGAAAAACGACCGCCCGACGCTGTAGACAAGATTCTGCAACAGTGGAACACAGAACGGCCCGACCTGGACGTCACCCCCATGGCCGCCATCGGCCGCCTGAAACGCTGCGCCGCCCTCATGCAACGCAGACTGGACGCCACCTTCAGTCAATTCGACATGACCGGCTGGGAATTCGACGTCCTCGCCACCCTGAGACGCTCCGGCAAACCCTATTGCCTGGCCCCCACAGTCCTGTTCTCAACCCTCATGATCACCTCCGGCGCCATGACCCACCGCCTGCAACGCCTGGAAGCCAGCGGCCTCATCGAACGCACCGCCAACAAAGACGACGCCCGCAGCAAACTCGTCCAACTCACCCCCAAAGGCCTCGAACTCATCGACCGCGCCGTCGACGCCCACGTACAAAACGAACACAACATCCTGCAACCCCTGAACCCACAAGAACGCCAACAACTGGATGAGTGCATGGCGAGGCTACTAAGATTATTGGAAGGGGAAGGGTAAAAGCGGCTCACGCCAATAAACCCGCTAAATCGCGAAACGGACTTAACTTGGGCGTAGAGTTTTAAGATCAGGAACAGGAACAGGAACAGGAACAGGAACAAAAGCGCAACAGAAACAAGAGCGGCCAAACCCAGCTCAATAGCGATTACAGACAACCCAGAAAAGCCATATGATTTTCCAGCGCCCAGCGCCCAGCGCCCAGCGCCCAGCGCCCAGCGCCCAGCGCCCAGCGCCCAGCGCCCAGCGCCCAGCGCCAATACTCTGTACCCCGTTCGCCCTGAGCCTGTCGAAGGGCCTCCCAGAGCGCATAAGAACGAGTGCTAATAAACTGGTCAATACCAGGAGGACAATGCCTGGTTGTGATCCAATGCAGGCATTCGTGGAACTGCTATCTTTGTATTATTAATCAGGCAGACAAATAGCTTCCTTCTATTTGTCTGCAACGACAGGGCCTGCATATGTCAGGCCCTGTCTCCCGCGGCTTAACGCCGCGCAGGCGCGTCCATGCGCCTGATGATTAACATGCCAATATCATTGCCATGTTAATAGTGCGCCACGAATCTTTGAGCAGTGATCGCGTGCCACTCTTTGTGATTTGCAATCTATCTGAATGCGTCCAAGGAGGCGAGGACCATGAGTGGAATCGTTCGGCGGGCAGTTGGTAACCCATTGTTATTGCCAACCCGGATTACTTGGATTCTGGTAAATCTAATTCTGCTTGCACTCGTTTTGCCTGTTCATGCAGAAACATCCAGGCGCAGCATCTCGAATCCTCCAGTGCTTGAACTCAAAAAGGGCGCGCCCCTGGCGACGACCAACCTGAAGTCGATCCCCACGTCAGGGTCGCCCAGGGTTGGTACTGAACGACATCTGGATCTCAATATCGTCTATACCGACAGCCGCTTGTACAATCCGGCCACCGCCAGTTATGACAATGTCCACCTGCGCAGTTATGTAGGAACCGACACCAGTCCAACCCGTCCCTTTGTCGCTCCAACGATTGAGGTAACCCCCGGTGATACGGTGCGTGTGACATTGAATAATAAGCTACCTGCCGATCCAAGCTGTATCAAACACGATGGCGACGTCAATGATCCTCATTGTTTTAACGGCACCAATCTGCATACCCACGGTCTGTGGATCAGTCCCACCGGAAACAGTGACAACGTTCTGCTGAAAATCGATCCCGGCGTCAGTTTTCAGTATGAATACAATATTCCGCCTGATCACCCTGCCGGAACATTTTGGTACCACACGCATTTACATGGATCAACCGCATTACAGGTTTCCAGTGGCATGGCGGGCGCACTGATCATGCACGGCGATCGTCCGCCATCTAAAACGAGCAATGGGGATATCGATACGCTGTTGAAAGACAGCGAAGGAAAGAGCTTCCAGGAGCGCATCCTGGTGTTGCAACAAATACAGTACGCCTGCTTGGAAAATGGCCAGATAATGGAGGACAGCGACGGCAATGTCCTGTGGGATTGTCCAGCGACCGTCGAAAATCCAATCTACGGTGTTGAATCCTACGATCAATTCGGCCCTGGTTCCTGGGGAGATTCCGGCCGTTACACAAGCATCAACGGCGTCATTTTACCTGTCTTCACCGCCAAGGCGGGGGAGATTGAACGCTGGCGGATGATTCATGCGGGCGTGCGCGATACCATCAGCCTGGAATTCCGCAAATTAAAACCGAGCATCGCTGAGAGTAGCCTCAATACCCTTAAAGCGAAGGACGCCGATCGCTACATCAACGATAACTGCACAGGCGATGCTATTCCTTATCATGTTATCGCCGATGATGGACTGACCCGAGCCAAAGCCTGGCAAACCAAACTGTCTACCTTGCAGCCGGGCTATCGTGTCGATGCCTTGGTGGTCTTCCCCGATGATGGTAATTACTGTGTCATCGATACCTCGGCCCAGGCGGCGGCCAGCGTTTCTCAGACGGCGGAAAGCAGACAGCTCCTGGGGATGGTGAAGGTAGCCCCAGGCGAGACCGTTCACGACATTCACGAATACTTGAAGAAACGTTTGATCGCCTCCGCAAATAAATTTATGCCGGCTTCAGTGCGCGACGACGTTGTGGCTGACTTACAGGACGATTTGAAATTCACCAGGTTCACGCCGCATCAGGATATTGCGGATAGTGAAGTCACCGGTAAGCAGGAGCTGACATTTTTTATTGATACGACCACGTCCGATGTGAAGTTTGAAGTCAGCAACTTTACGGGAATGTCGAAAACCGAGCCTGGCATGCCCATCGACCCGAATCCCTACGACCCCGATCGGGTAGACCGGCTTTTGACCCTGGGGGGAGTGGATGAATGGGTGCTGGAATCCCAGTACGCCAGCCATCCGTTTCATATCCATGTTAATCCTTTTCAAATTGTCAAAATTCTCGACTCTAACGGTCGGGATGTCAGCGCTCCCGACGCTGTGGATGACGCGAGCGGCGCTGCAGATCCCCAATATCAGGGATTGAAGGGGGTGTGGAAGGATACCCTGTGGGTGAAAAGTCTCATTCCCACGGTCCAGGCGCCAAAGGGTATCTACACCCTGATGGTGCGAACCCGCTACCAGCGCTATATCGGCGAATATGTTCTGCATTGCCACATTCTCGACCATGAGGATCAAGGAATGATGCAGAACGTCAGTATTGTCCTGCCAGACGGCCAAGGTGGTTCGGTCGCCTCGGGCCATCACTGAATGACTCAGGTCGCTGAGGTTGATTGACTCGGCTCAGCATGAGCTTCAACCAGGCGTCCTGCTGTTCCAAAAAGGGAATTCTTATGTCAGAGAATGAGAGGCCCGTCAGTGGTGTTCCGATCAAATTTCACCGGACTTTTTTCTTAGAGCGTTTTCATCGTACAAGACGTTTTTCCAGTACCCACCACACTATGCCCGACGCACCTATTCACAAAAACATCATTCAAAGGCGTAGCCCTCGTGTACTCGATTGCAGTAACAATGTTTATCATCACCGCATAACAACTGAAACCCAACCACAGCTAGACGATCAACCCAACACCGCCAAACAAAGAACCATCCCCCAAAAACCAACCCCACCACCGTTCGCCCTGAGCCTGTCGAAGGGCTTTTCAGAGCGCTCAAGCAAAACACCGCGCTCTCAAAACATGAGGTAAGACCAAACATTGGAAATAAAACAAGCCATCGCCAAACTCAAACAATGGGACCAAGCAGCAGGCAACGTCGCAGTCACAATCATCCGACTACTCCTTCTGGGTCACGGCTTCTTCATTCTGGCCAGAAGCGCGTCGAGGACGTTTGATCGCCTTAGCTTCCTGGAGTCCTATACGGAAACCATCGCTGCGCATGTCACTGAATACGTTCTGCTTGTGTACTGGTTTTTTCCACTATTCACCGCTCTATGCCTGGCATACCTATTCAGAAAAACATCATTCAAAGGCGTAGCCCTCGTGTACTTGATTGCAGTAACAATGTTCATCATCACCGCATAACAACCGAAGCCTACCTAAGCTAGACAATCAACCCAACCCCACCAAACTAAAGCCCCATCCCCAAAAACAAACCCCACCACCGTTCGCCCTGAGCCTGTCGAAGGGCTTACCAGAGCGTACGAGCGGGAGGCGCTTGAGCCGCACAGTCGCTGAATGAAGCAGACATTGGAGGGTGTGCTAATTGATGATGCTGTAGTAGACAGAGTTACGGTCAATTGGCTGGATACTCTTGGTGATGATTACTTGGAGGTGGAGATTAGATATCCTTCTATGTTGTATACATGTAAAACTGATTTGGTTTTAATAAAATCAGGTGGGGGATGGTGTTTTCCTGTTGCGCGAAAAATATTTAAATATGAAGGGTTTCGAGATCTAATAGCTTTGTATTTTTTTTCTGTGGGAGTCAGTTAAAGTTGAAAGTGACTATTTTTATAGAATGAAGTGCTTACCTTCTCAGAATTTTATTTATTTTAATAAAGTTAAGGATAAGGGTATGAGATAATTTATCTAGATAACTATTTGAAATGTTTGAATAATGCAGAGAGTGGTTGAAGTTGATCGAGAATCTCATTTTTACTTTTGTTTTCAATTGACGTAAAATTATGGTGCATATCACTTTTGTTACGGATGAGAAGGGAAATAACGCCTTTTTCGTATATGAATAATTTTAGCAATTAAAAGCGACCTGGGATCTGGTAATATCAAATATTTGGCTGTTCTCTCTGTTATGTTTTCTCTCGCTAGCTTAATCCCTTCATTCTCAAGAAAATTCAGTCCTTGTGCGAGAATGTTCTTGATTCTATGTTGAGTCATTGGCTTGTATCATGTGTGAATCGTTACCAGTCCTACAACCGTTCTTTCAAGTTGACGGCTATTCAGCTTCTTTACTTCCTGATGCCACGTCACTAGCCAACTCATCAAGTACTTTGAATACCCCGTCCAGATCTTCACGGTATGTTGCAATGTAATTGTATGTTACTATGCTCCGGTACTCCTTTTGTAGATTCTTATCTTTAATAAGTTGTCCATTTCGCTCCCAGTAAAGTCCCATTTCTTTTGGATCGAGTCCTCCGGGAAGTCCAGACTTTGTTGGGTAGTAACCATCATTGACCTCTCCAGCCGAGAACGCGTTACCCAAATGCTCTAGACAGTAATCTAAGAAGTAAAAGATATTATTTTCATCAATTGAAGGCTCGAAACAAAATCTAAATATGTACTTGTTCATTAGCTTTGCTATTCCGCCTTTATCGGCAGTTCCCGACTCGTCGTAAAACCCACAGCATACACCGGAACCGCTAGGAGGTTTCGCACTACTCAGTTGATATATCACGAATATAGCTACGGTGGAACGCGCTGACGAAATGTACTTCTCCAACGAAAAAGAATTCTGCTCGGGTTGACCGTTCCGTGGTGAGGGGCTGCTAATTGGAGGGGGGGCGTCTCCTAGAAATACTGTATCAGGGGTTTCACTAATTTCCTTATAGAAGTTCCTTCGTGGCGTTATGTATTCTCGCTTGAATAGAAAAAATATCCTTTGGGATATCTCTCTCATTTCCGCCAATTCGAGCTTTTTGACATCTCCTTCTATAGGGGCATTACTATTATTATGACGAATCAACGCTGTGTATAGATTGTGCAGCTGCGATTGGCGGTCTATCGAGCAAGAGAGCCTGAATGTCATGAGGTCACTCCATCCAATTACGCCGCGAGAACTGGCTACTAAGCGTTGGAGTAAACCTTTACCCTTGTAGGAATGTTCGCCGAAAATACGCCATGCTATCTCCATAACATTAGTATCAGTAATCTTGCGACGGTAGCGATGATTCTGGGCATCTCCCCAGCCGGCACTATCTAAAAGTTGAAGCAATGTGTAGATAGATCTCTCTCTCAGTCCTCTATCATTAATAACAATTGATGAGTAGCGGGGCAGATACTCGACAAGTGTGTCTATGGCGTTGTCAGTGATTTCTCGAGTGAAGCTATGAGCTTGGTTGGCAAGTATCCTCCAAAACTGATCATGGGCATGATCTCCTCGTTCCAGCCGGAAGTCATGGGACGATAGAACTGATTCAATGGATGCTCCTTTTAGAACTTGTTCTACGGCTTTTTTGTAAAGTACAAAGGTTTCCTGTGGCTCCGGTGTGATGAATCTTACAATGAGCTTGAGGTAATTCTCTAAATTCCTGGCGGAGGTTTGGTTAAAACAGGCGCGTGACGATAGCTTTTCTTCGTCAATCCCACCCCTTTTTAAATCCAGCGTTTTTGTGTCAAAAAGCTCTTTTAATAAAAAGGCTGGTGTTTCTGGCTGTGCCTCCACAAATACTGAGAAGTCAGATGCATTCTTGTAATCGTTTTGTCCATATTCACGACGCACTGAAAATATTCCAGAACGTCCTTGCGTCTCTTCGGCATAAATACGTCTGAACAGCCCAGGGTAGTTTAGGTGTATGAGTATCAGGTTTATAAGATCACGCTCATTAAAGTCTGTCCGGCCTAAGTCGCTTTTCTCAAGCTGCATGAGCAGCATAGCGTTGACGAAACGCTTTACCTTGCGTAGGTCGCCAGCTAAGGGGAGATACTGTGCGGCTTTGTCTCCATCGAGAATGTTTGCTAATTCATCAAGCACGGAGCTTAGTTTCTGCATCGTATCAGATGGTGTTGTGCTGAGTTGGTTAGCTTGAGATTTCCAGTCCCTGCGTAAAAAATCCCGAATATGTGAGCTATCAACAAATAGGCTTAGCTTCACTGTTATGAATTTCTCTAGGAACTCTCGTGCTCTTGAATTTTCTTCGTGGCCTCCAGCCAGGACTTCTGTGTCGTAACAGAGAATATAGGTCGCCTGTGAAAGCTTGAACGTCCGGCGTATCGCAAACAGTACGTTGTTTATGGTTTTAGTGTCTAAGCGATCAAGGTCATCAATGACGATTATTACACGACGATTAATGCGCTTCAGGACGTCATTAATATCATCAAGCAGCTCATCAGCGGTCTCTTGCGATGGTTCTAAAGTGAGCTTGAAGCCAAGGAATGAAATGTCGGCTTTCCCCTTTATCAACCTAGAGTATCGTGACACAGCAGGACGAAACTCAGGAACGAATACTTTTTGTTGAATTGCTGAGGATAAGTCGCGAATCAAACGATCGGAAAGATCAGGATCAGAGGCGTATCGAAGGGGCTCAAATCGGCAAACAATGACTCTATCGTCTGCTGCTTCCCAATAATGTTGAGCAAGGTTGATAAAGCTAGTTTTACCGACTCCCCATGGCCCATCGACCCCAAAGGTAAGTCCTGAATGGGCTTCGCTTTCAAGGACAGTATCCGCGAATGATTTGACCTGCTTGTCGCTGGCTAGCAGATCATCCTTGTCATTAACAACTTCCTCGTCGGCAAGGAAATACAGCTGTGGAGCCGCCTTTTTAGTTCCTAGGCAGTACTTTCGGAATAGTGGCGATGTGAGCAATATAGAAAGATACAGAAGGATTGCTGGCGCCCATTGGGGCTCTGCATCCTTAAGTGCGTCATGTACCTTAGATAGCCATGGTGAAGTTAATGCGTTTACCCAGATGCCAGCAACAATCGCACCTAGTAAATCAAAACGGAAACTTCGCCCAATTTTTTCAGTGGCTATATGCAATTCCCGTTCTCTTGCATATAGAAAGCAAATCAATAGCTCTAAGATAACACCGCCTTTTATTACACAAAAAGGCACACCTGACAGTGTTAGAGCGAAGCTTGATCCAAGATAGTATGCAATTCGCCAGACTTCGGCTCCCACAAAACCAATGACAAACAGCCTCGCGAACACCAGTAACTCTGGCATATTCATTGTTTGATCGTGTTTGGTGGCAGCCATTACTTTCTCTCCGAGAAACGGGCTAGATTACAAAATATCCATTCAGTTTCGGTCATGCTCCATCGGAAAAACTAGTACAGGAGTTGTATGACCAAACATAGAGAATATAGACCAGTGACCGGCACGAAGCGCCACCACCACCGGCTAGCATTCAGAAAGAAATCTCTATAAGGTGATTAATCTGTTTCTACTTCACTGATTTATCTCGTTATTCGAAAACGAACCAGAAATCAGGCGAATACGGATTGGAGGAGGAATGATGGCGGTCGTATTGATGACGCTGATTGGCTTAACAGTGGCCGCATGGTTGTGGCTGGCGTTAATGGCCATTGTGGCGGTGAAAAACGATGACACATTGGAACGGGGCCAAAAGGCGCTACAGTTTTTTATCATACTCGTGGCGCCACTTTTCGGCTCCTTAATGGCGCTCTATCTGGTAAACCAGTACTCGCCTGAAGCCATACCGCACCGGCTGATTCCATGGCCGTTCAGAAGCTTCTTAAGCAGTACGGCTCAAGCCTACAACGGCGGCGTAGACAACTCAGCAGGCACTGCATATGACTTCGCCATTAGCGCGCGTCATGATAGCGGCATGTTCGATATGGGGTCTGATGGCGGCGGTGGCGATGGAGGAGGCGGAGACTAACCTTTCTCTGATAACCACCTGGTGTCCCTTCTCATCACCCCAAAATACGCCAATACGCACTCAGTTTCTTCCTGTAGCAAAAGCCAACCAAACATAACAACTTTCCGGGCTTGCAGCCCTTGCCAATTCCTCTTTCTAGCCTAGTTTTTAAACACGATGGTAATACTGGCTGAGGGAGGTTTTTATGCGTTTGTATAGTTATAAAATGACCCACGATTCAGGCTTCGCGCCCAATCCTTTTGGTAAGTGGTTGACGTTGGCGACTTGCAAACCCTATATACGAAAGAATGGTAACGTTAATGTAGAGGAAGAGGGCGGAACGTGGATTGCAGGCTTCTCGTCCGCTACCTTGAACGGCGACGCAGTAGGTCACGAGCGACTTGTCTATTTGATGAAAGTGGAGAAGAAGTTATCAATCAGCGCCTATTTTAACGACTCTAGCTTCAAGAATAAGATTCCAGATATGACGGCTAAGAGCGCGATACAGCGAGCCGGAGATAACATTTACGAATTACTGCCGTCAGGCGACCCAAAAGATTACACACACTATCGGCAGGTCAAGAATCCTAGCCACTGGGATATAAAGCAAGATAAGCCTCATATGGGGTGTCAGGAGGAAGATATCTCTGGTAAGAATGTGTTGATTGCGAAAACGTTTTATTACTTCGGTCGCGAGCCGCTGGTGATCCCAGACGAATATCGTCCCTCAGTTCCCAAAGGCTCATCAGTCTATGGAAACCTAACGGAAGGGGACAGAGTTAAAAAATTTATCGCCTTTGTTCATGAAAGTGCATCCAAAGCAGGTCTAATTCATCTTCCTCACACATTCGACGCCGACGAAAAAACATGTGGTAGCTGCGCCCCAAAACCTGCGAAAAAAGCGCCCAAAACGACCTGTGCTCCCCCTAATCAAAATCCCGCTCGCCAGGCAGCCACGCAATCACGTTAAAACGCTCGGCGATCTCCCGGTATGCCGGTTGTTGGCGGAATTGTTTATAGGCGATGGCGAATTCATAGGCGAGTTTGCCGCCGCTTTGGCGGCTGAAGGCGATGTACATGGGTTCGGAGGGGAATAGGGCGCCTTGCAGCGGTTGTACGATTTCCTCCATATTTTCGACGGCGGTTTTACTGCGCAGCAAGGCGTTAGAGCCGCCCAGGATGGCGTCGTAACGGTCGTTGACCAGCATGAGGAAGAGCTGCGCCATGGTGACGGTGCGTTGTTGCAACGGGTAATTGTTGCGGATTAACGCCATCGCTTCGTCATTGATGTGATAACCCGTGGGGACGGCGACGCGCCAGCGGGTGACGAAATGCTCCAGCGGCGGATCGTAGAGAATTTCATTGGCGCGGGACTTTTTTATGTAGATAGTGCTCTGTGAAATGTGCAGAAGATTATCGGGCAGATAAAGCGCGAACTTCTCGCGCTCAATGGACTTCGCCATATAGGTCACAGCGTTCACTTCGCCGTTTTCCAGCATCTTGACGACACGGGTCCAGGGGAGGCGCACAAACTCGACCTTCCATCCCAGACTGGCCGTCACCTGCTTGACGACCTCCGTATGAAAACCGGTCAGCTCACCGGAATCCGCCACATATTCAAAGGGTTTATTGTTGGCGTCCTCCATGCCGATGATTAAGGTCTGCGCAAGCACTCCCTGCGAAAACAACGCGAACCAGAGCCACAGAGCATAACGCATGCATTCTCCTCCCAACCATTAGAGTCAGTATAGTTACGATCCCGTAGATGCTCGATTAATCCGCGCCATTTTGCCGAATAGCCTGGCTGCGGTTGCAATAAAGAGAGAAGGGGAAGCGGGCGTTCTGCTTCTTCCTTGCTCACCCAACCGGACTAGCTCAAAAATCCCTGCGACATTTTGCCGCATCCATCTCCCGTAAAGGCTTCATTACTATGCCCTTTTTCTAACATTGATAGTAAGGGGACGTTATGCGCCTGAACCGCGCGATCGGGGCTGTAGCAAGCCTTGCGCTGCCATTGGGGGCCGCGGCGGAAGAGGCCACTGTGTTACAAGCGGTGGAAGTGGTGGGAGAACGGCCCGCGTTGGTGAGCGAGCCGACGGCTTTACAAACGGAAGTCATGGCGGAGAAACTGGAGAACATCAACAGTCCAGAGGTATCCGATGCGCTTAAATACGAGCCCAACCTGATCGTGCGCAAACGCTATATCGGCGACCGTAACGCCACCTTATCCTTCCGCGAAACGCACACCACCCAGACCGCCCGCGCGGTGGTGATGGGGGATGGCATCATGCTGAGCAACTTCCTGGGCTCCAGCTTCAACTTCGCGCCGCGATGGAGCCTGATGCAGCCGGAGGAGATCGAATGGATCGAAGTGCTGTATGGACCTTACTCCGCGGAATACAGCGGCAACGCCATGGGCGGCGCGGTGATCATGCACGGCCGCATGCCGGAGCAGCGGGAGGCGCAGGTAAGCGCGGGCGTGTTCCTGCAGGATTTCAGCGCTTACGGCACAGATGAAACCTACTTTGGCTACAAGACCCATGCTTCATTCGGCGATCGCCAGGGGCCCTGGAGTTACTTCCTGGCGACGGACTGGCTGCAGAACGAAGGGCATCCACAAAGCTTCGGCATCGTCTCCGGCAGTGGCGGCGCTCCGGTGGGCAACCCTGTCGAAGGCGCTCATGACTATCCGGCGGGAGGTTACCTGTATAACTCCGCCGGGCGCAGCGACATCGGCGAAAGCGTCAGCAAAATCAAGCTGGGCTACGACATTAACGAGCGCCTGCAAGCCAGAGTGACCCTGGCGTATCTGGATCGCAACGAAGACACCCTCAATCCGGAAACCTATCTGCGCGACGCCGCCGGCCAGCCCGTATATAACGGCGAAGTGGATATCGACGGCGCCAGCTACAAAGTCAGCAGTCAGCGCCTGGGCGAATCCAAGGCAAAAGACCTGATCTATGGCGCTGAACTGGAAGGCGCGCTGGGGCAGGGGTGGGAAATCAAATCCGCTTTGTCCTTTTATGATGTGCTGGAGCAAAAGCAACGTCGCTCAGGTACGAACTACGAAGAGGCGCAAAGCAACGGCGCGGGAACCCTGACGGAAGACCAGGGCACGGGCTGGGAGACCGCCGACGTCAAATTCGGCCATCGTCACGACGGCGGCTGGTTGGGCGACCGCGTTTTGTTTGGCTATCACTTTGATCGCTATCGGCTGGATCAGGCCAACTACAACACCACTCACTGGCGCAGCGACGACATCGCCAGCTTGAGCGGCGACACGGAAGGAACCACCCGCACCCATGCGCTGTTCGTGGAAAATGAATGGACCCTGGCCCCGGCCTGGGGAATGACGCTGGGCGCCCGTCAGGAGTGGTGGCGCGCCTATGACGGCAAGCTGGCGCGGGATTTCGGCGCCGATCGCGTGAGCGCAGCCTATCCGGAAAGAAGCGAATCCGATTTGTCCCCCAAAGCCAGTTTCAGCTATCGCCCCGATGCGGACTGGAGCGCCACCTTGTCTCTGGCGCTGGCTTATCGCTATCCCACCGTGGGCGAGCTGTATCAGGGCTCCATCGACAATACCGGCGCCTTCAACGCCAGCTTTGATCCTGATTTGAAGAAAGAAAAAAGCTTCGCCAAAAACCTGACGGTCAAACGCAGCTTCGACAGCGCCTCGGTGACCGTCAGCCTGTGGGAAAACGACGTGGATGACGCCATCTACCGGCAGACCAATGTGCTCACCGGCGTCACCAATTATCAGAATGTCGATCGTGTGCGCTCTCGCGGCGTGGAGCTGGTGACCGGCTTTCAGAACGTGCTGACGCCCGGGCTGGATCTGGACTTCAACCTGTCCTTCACCGATGCGGAAATCCTCAAGAACAGCGGTGCCCCGGAATCTGAGGGCAAACAGTTTCCCCGCGTTCCCAAATGGCGCGCCAACGCGCTGGTGGGCTATCAGGCGACGGAGCAGTTGCGTCTGGGCGGCGGCGTTCGTTACGCCAGCGATCCCTACGACAGCCTGGACAACAGCGATGGCGACCGTAGCGGCTTCGGCTATACCGACAGCTTCCTGGTGTTCGACGCTCGTGCGGTATATGCACTGGATGAGCATTTCTCAGTCGCCGGCGGAGTGGATAACCTCACCGACGAACGTTATTACGTCTATCACCCGTATCCGGGTCGAACCTACTATGCGGAGGTCAAATGGAAATATTGAATCTGCGCCTGATGCGCGTCGCCGTGATGGCGGCCGCGGCGGGCCTGGCAAGCGGCGGCGTCTACGCCCACGGCGACAAGCATGGCGCGCACAATGATAAAAACGGCGGCCATCATGGCGCGGCGGCGCCCGCAGGTCCTTGCGCCGATCCTACAGCGCTGCCGTCATTGAACTGCGCCAAGTCGCCCACGCCTGCATTCGGCCGCGATGGGCGACTATGGATCACCTGGTATTCCCGCGGACATATCTACATCCAGCATTCCGACGATAACGGCGCCACGTTCAGCGCGCCCCAGGCGGTGAATTCGATCCCAGAGCCGGTGGACGACCAGGGCGAAGACCGGCCGCAAGTGGCGCTGGGGCCGCGTAATGAAATCTATCTGTTGTGGACCCGCAAGCTGGATAAACCCTACACCGGACATATCCGTTTCAGCCGCTCTCTGGACGGCGGACGCAGCTTCAGCGCGCCGATCAACGTCAATGACGATAAAGACGTGATCGCCCATCGCTTCCCAACCTTCCGCGTGAATGACCGCGGCGAGATCTTTGTGGTGTGGGTGGATAAACGGGATCTGGAAGCGGCCAAGGCGGCCAACAAGGAATACGCCGGCGCTGCGCTCTATTACGGCGTCTCCACGGACAACGGCGCGACCTTTCAGACCAGCCGCAAATTGTCGGACAACTCCTGCGAATGCTGCCGCATCGCCATGGAGCTGGACGAGCAGGGGTTGCCGGTGATCCTGTATCGACAGGTGTTTGACGGCGGCGTGCGCGATCACGCGGTCATTACTTTCAGCGATCTGACCACGAACTCCGCGCCGCAACGGGTGAGCGACGATCAGTGGAAACTGGATGGCTGTCCTCATCACGGCCCGGCGTTGGCGGCGAGCGGCGACAGACAACATCTGGCCTGGTTCACCGCGGGAGAAAACCGTCAGGGACTGTTCTACGCCCATTCCAGCAAAGACGGCTTCAGCAAGCCCATGGCCTTTGGCGGTCCTGGGGCGGAGCGGCCTATGATCGAGGCGCTGGGCGACCGCGTCGTACTCACCTGGAAAGCCTTTGCTGACGACCGCACCCGCACCTTCATGCAGGTGTCCGATAACGGCGGCGACTCCTGGAGCGCCGCTAAGGAAGTGATCAATACCGAAGGCGCGTCGGATCATCCATTGCTGGTCAACGATGGCGACAAGATTTATCTGTCCTGGCAGACGGCGGAGGAGGGCTATCGTCTGACGCCATTACCGGAATCCACTGCGGAAGTGGCGGCCAACGCTTCCACCAAGGACACCGAGAATCACCATGAACACAAGGAGTCATTGTGATGGGACGTATGTTGCTGACGCTGGCGGCGCTGCTGGTCGCCTCAGCCGCCAGCGCCGAGGTCAAGCCGTTCACTGCGGACAGCGTCAACGCAGTTCAGCAACAGTGGGACGGCGAACCCTATCTGATGGTGCTGTGGTCCATTGACTGCCCGCCTTGTCACAAAGAACTGGAAACCTTGGGCGCTCTGTTGAAGGACAACCCGGACCTGGCGGTGACCCTGGTGTCCACCGATCAGGACATGCCCGAAGCGCAGGTCATGGAGACCCTGGCCCGTTATAAGATCGAAGCCGCCGATAACTGGCGCTTCGCTGATCCAGTGCCGGCGCGTCTGCGACAGGCGATTGATCCCTCCTGGTACGGAGAATTGCCGCGCAGCTATTTCGTTTCCGCCAACGGCGAGCGCAAGGGCCATAGCGGCCTGCTGTCCGAGGACGCCATTCGCGGCTGGCTGCAGAACGATTAAGTCCCTCTGCGGCGGGGCCATCCCGTCGCCGCACATCGCCGCAACTTCTCCCTCCATCCGGTTACTGAGTCTGGGTGGAGGGCGCTCCAAGATTCCGATCGCCTGAACGCCTCAAACTGATTGATCCCTGTCGGTCGGAATTGTCGCCCATCCCGCTTTTTGCAACCGCTAATCAAAATCAGTCAAAGAGGAAAGGCGATGGATATAAAAGAATTTAATTCCTACCTGGACGACGTGAGCCAGCGAAGTCCCGATTCACAGGTGTCCGCGCTGGCGGAAATCTACCGCGATGAGTTTAGCCGTCAGTACGATCAGCTGAAAAGCAACGGCGGCAATCTGGGAGCAATGCAGGATCTGCTGGATATGATCATGCAGCAACTGCGGATGATCCTGAAAATGGATGGCTCCCAGGATACGACCCCGTCCAAGCATGATAAAACCGGCGGCATTGACGGCGTATGCGGCGTCAGCGATCCGCCAACGCTGAACCTGGGCGTGCATAAGTCCAATAAAATCGCTGACGTTGATCTGAAAGATACGCCGGTCAGCTTCGACTCCACCCTGAGCAAAGCCCTGCCGAAAGGGCGTCTGTCCGAGTCGGAAGGCAAGGATGTGGCGATGCAGGTCATGGATAACCTGATCAAGGATTTCGGCCTCACTCCAGAACAGGCGGCGGGGGTAGTCGGCAACCTGTATATGGAAAGCGACGGCATGAATCCGCACATCAACCAATATTCCCAGTTCGGCCAGGGCGCCTCCGATCCTCGCGCATTTGGTTCGCCCACGAATGACCGGGTGCAGGACAGCACGGGTTATGGCTGGGCGCAGTGGGGCGAGTCCCGCAAGGACGGACTCATCTCCTTCGCGGAGAATAACGGCATGGACCCCGGCAGCGCCGCCGCCAACTACGGCTTCCTGAAGCACGAGCTGTCTTCCACCCCGGAAAGCGCGGTGATCGACAAATTGAAGAAGACGGACTCCGTTTCCGACGCCATGGTCGTGTTCAGACAGGATTTTGAACGGGCGGCGGTAGGATCGTCGGCGGATCAGGAGCGCCTCAACAAAGCTAACGAAATATACGAGGCGTACAAGAGCAGAACCGCTTAAAACTTAACGAAGACGGACGGGCGGCTGCTCGCCGTCTTTTTTACTTTAGTCTCGCATTTACAATATGTTACATTTCTGTCGCTTCCCGTTGGCCATCCTGGGGCGCGACAGTTCTCCGTTGTCGCCTTCCCTGATCAATGGTCATTTCACGCCGTCGGAACCGGGATTCCGATCATGTCCGTAATCATTGATGAGCAGAGAAGGGGCGACGATGCCGTTCGTAGAAGGAATAAAACAAAGCCTGATTTATCCATTTGAGGACCGGGACTGGGTCAGCAAACTCTGGCCACTGCCATTGATCGCCGCCATTCCCGTGCTGGTTCCGATCTTCACCGTATGCGCCTATTACATCACCACCGCCCATGAGCTGGGCTTGCTGGCGAGAAAATTGATTAACGCAAAGACGACAAGCGAGATCGCGTCCACGGCGGCATGAAGGCCCTCGTCACAGTAATTCGGCAAGGAACAATCCCACTCGGCGCCAGCGTATTAGTGCCTTTGCGACGCCGGCGACCACTGCTAGGGTCAACCTACGCCTGCTGATAAAGCGTGGCTGTCAGCCTGTTGGAGACGTCTTACGCAGGCGCGGGTCGCCAGCCCGGCGATAATGGGGCAGGGGTTGCGCCCCGGAGGTTAATCGACCGGCTCGCGGCGTTCATCCTCCCAACACACTCAGAAGGAGTCTGCGTCATGTTGAAGAAACTCATCGCCCTTGTATCCTTAATCGCTGTATTCAGTGTCGCCGCGCCAGTCAGCGCGCAGTCCATCGCTGCGACGGAAGCGAACAGCGCTGCAACCGTCGCGGATGTCATTGGCGTCAGCGAACATCATTACTACATCATCTGCATCGCTTATACCTGCTATAAGATCCCCATTCCTCATTGAAAGGGGGGAACTGGGCGTGTACAGCCTAAGCTAATGCACGTGACGGTTAAGGATGGGAAACCATCCTTAACTTTTGTATGGTGAGGACGCCCGATTCAACCGGCGCGGAGAGCAAATGTCCAAAGTGATTCTCAAGGGATATATTATTGTCCCCCATGAAGATTTAAGCGTTGTAGAACAGGCGCTGTCCACCCATATACAACTGACGCTTGCAGAAGCGGGTTGTCTGGTCTTTCAAGTCACGCAGCATGACCGCGACCCCAATCGATTCGATGTCTATGAAGAATTCGTGGATAGGGCCGCCTTTAACGCACACCAGGCCAGAGTGAAAAACTCCCATTGGGGCGGAGTGACCCTCAACGTTGCAAGGCATTACGAAATCTGCGAGGAATGAATCACTGCACAATTTTTTCGAGGCGATAGTCTATTTCGAGGCGATAGCGATCAGCATCTGGCGAAGCCATAAACTTCCAGGGTCGGCGTCGTCTCGGGGATGCCAGGCCATGACAACTTCGAAGCAGGATTGTTTAAACGGCGCTTCGAACATATCCAGGTCTTCTGCAAATCGAGCAAGAAAACGGCGGGGCAGGGTCGCAATATAGTCTGTTTGCGCGAGAATCAGGGGCGCGAGACTATAGTGCTGTACGGAAATAGCGACGCGCCTTTGCGCGCCCAGCCCATGCAATATGTCATCGATCTTACTCTGGAACCCTCCGCCCATGCCGGACACCATGAGGTGACCCCAGCGGCAATACTCCTTCACATCGAAGGCTTCCAGCCCCCTCGGGTGGCCTTTGCGTTGCGCTACACAGAACTGGTCTTCGAGCAGTGTCTGGCGCACTAATGATTCCGGTATGGTCGCAGGCGTAGCCAGCATGAGGTCAACTTGGCCCCCCTCCTGGATGTCTTGCATCAGTGCGGGTCCCATCTGACGTATAGCGACTTTCACCCCAGGCCCAGCCTCCCGGCAGACCTGGGCGATGAGATCAACGCAGAGCATGACCGCAAGGTTGTCATTCGCGACAAGTGTAAAGGTGCGTTGCGCTGTTTGCGGATCGAAAGCCGGCGCTCGCTCGACGAGTTCAGTCAGTGCCCGAATCTCTCGATTCAATGGCTCTTTTAATGCCTGAGCCCTGGCGGTCAACACCATGCCCCGGCCACTGCTGGCGGGGATGAGCAACGGGTCATCGAATAACTTTCGCAGTCGGGCGAGTTGGGCTGACAGCGCGGGTTGCGTCATAAACAGCCGCTGAGCCGCTCGCGTGACATTTGCTTCTTCCAGAAGCACAGACAGAGATACCAATAACCCCAAATCCGACGGCCTCATATAACGCTCTCTTATAGGTGTTAGTCAAACAATCTATTTCAAGCATACCTTAATACCTCCTAAACTGGCTCCACATCAACCTAATCAGGAAAGTTTGAGATGACTACTTTGGAGCAAAAAATCGCTATCGGTCAGCAGTTTCATGAAGCATTGACCACACAGAACTGGTTGCTGCTGGAGACTTTGCTAACGGATGACGCCACCTGGACATTGCCAGGCTCGAATGAGGCTTCTGGTTCGGGAATGATTGATGGTCGCGACGCCATACTTGATCAATGTCGATTGATCGTCAGTTATGACGTTAATTTCGATCTCAAACACGTCCTTGTCAGTCGCGATAATCTAGCCCTGCAGTTACACAACACCGCTGTGAACGGGACCCGCCGGCTAGATGAACATCTCGCAACGGTTTGTGTGCTACGAGGTGACAAAATTGCCGCCATTGAGACATTTCTGTCGGATGTGCCGGGTATGAACGCCTTTTTCTCTAAGGACTGATATTGATGCGGAAACGTTAGGAACGAGGGGCAATGTCTATCAATAGCGGAGACGAGTATGAAAGCGGAAGAGTAAGTAAAGTATGACGATATCGGGCTGGCGGGGTTGATTACTAATCCGGCAGTCAGACAGCTTCCTGCTCTTTTCCGCAACGACAGGGCCATTACACTCAGGCCCTGTCTCTCGCGGCTTGTCGCTGCACATGTATGCGCCTGCGCGGCGACATTGCTGAATTATAAGTAATCAGAAAACCAGAACTTAACGCTTTTTTCATTAACGCCATATTGGGGCGTCCAAAGGCCGGTGGGAAATGGCCAGTCTGACCTTATTTGTCTGGATTCATCGCGCTTACTGTTTTCAATATATTCTTCATGGAAGCAAGGGTAATCGGGGACCTTCAAAATGCCACAGTATCCGAGAGTAGAGATAAGGCTCCGCCTTTCATCTTTATTGCTTCGCGGGAGTTTGAGCGATTTTTCTACACTTGAGAGGCTTCCCTCCCTTAAATACGATATTTCATCTATAAGCTTTTTAAGCAAATCAATATCTTTAGAGGTAGGCTCTGGAATGTTTTCATTAGTGAATAGTTGTAAGTCCAGCCATATGTAAACAGGCTCTAAATGCCTCACTCCGCCAAATTTGACTCTTTCAAAATTCAGCACATTCAGGTCAAATGGCTCACTGGAGTCAAATTCCGAGCATATCAGGCAATACCCATCCTTATCAGCGCTTATTGTGTGCTGGGGTAGCTTTATGCCCGAAGCATAGCTGGCTAATGCGGAACGCAAATCAAGTCTTCTTGAAGTGAGGCTGGAAATGAAGGCTTTTACTACAAGATCCTTGTTGACGCTGTCGATAGCCTTAACCGCGTTTTTAACAATTTCATCATGGGACATCGAAACGGGGTCAAACATTACACCTTTAGACTTGGCATATTCAAAATCTTCAGGGGAAGGCTCGCTTTTATTCCAACCGGATGAACTCCAGTATGTGTCTATAAGTATATTGGTGGATGACTTGTCCATTTTTATTCTGCTATGAAATATATTTTAATTGTCTAAGGTGCTATTAACTTATTATAAATTATAGTGGGCATTCTAAAGTGAAAAAATCTGTTCTATTATATTTTTCAAAAAACACTTTTTCTTTTGTCCTGAGGCATATAACCTTGACGGAGATTGAAGTCTGTGACAAGAGCTAACAAGGTAATCGATGAACATCGTAGATAAAGTAAAAAGAAAAGACGCCATCCGTAAATATATTGGCGTATTGGGCCCCGAGCTGAGAAAGCGGCACGACAAGAAGAAATTCTACAGCGGCGACGAAGTAAAACAGGCCCTGGCCGCCCTGGAGTTGTCCGACAAATTTATCTCCTTCGCATTGGCGCTCTATTGCAGCAAAGACGAATACGAAAAAGCCATGCCGCAACCCGGCGGCAAAGTCATGAACTACGCCGAAGCCAAGACCATCGCGCTGAATATCGCGCTGGCGGGGAGCGCGTTGGGCAGTGGTAGTGACGAGCAAGAAGCCTAGGCGAAACCATTGAAGTAGATAGGTGCAACAGCGCGGGCTTATTTATAGCGTAAGCATCGGCTTGCCCCTCACAAGGCTGAATATGACTCAAACAATCACAAAATTTAAGGACGCCTTTGTTCAAGAGCAGGGCAATGGGCGTTTGAACGACGAGGCGAAGCTGGTCGTCGAGTACCTGGAGTCTAACGACGTCGAGATCACGTTTTTTACGGATAAGTTTATCCGCCGCCGCAGCTTGGATCTGACGCCGCAATCCTTGGTCATGGCGGATATTCCTTGTATGCATGGCGCCATGAAACAGTTGGGAATCAATATCCCGGTTGCAAACTCCTATCCTGCATCGTTGAAACAATATCTGCGCCGCAGTGTATGGGAATCGGAGCTGTCACAGCTGCTCGCCGAAATAATGAACGGTCTGTCAGCGCCAGTTTTCGCAAAGCCTGGCGATACGCAAAAGAAGTTTACTGGCAGAGTATTTGAATCAATGGCTGATTTGTATTTCGTTTCAGAATGCTCAAAGAAGACGCGAATCTTATGCAGTGATGTCGTGCGCTGGGTGTCTGAATATCGAGTCTATGTTGTAGACTCTGAAATAGTCGATATCTCGCATTATGCCGGGAAAGCTGACGTCGCTCTCGACGAAGCGGTTGTGAGCGCCGCCATCCAGGCGTTGGGCCGAGCCGGTGAATCCTACGCGGGCTATGGCATTGATTTCGGCGTATTGGATACTGGCGAAACGGCATTGATAGAGATGAACGATGGATACGGTTTGGGCGCTTACAATATCTCCGCCCAGGATTATGGGCGGTTAGTGACAGCACGTTGGGCTGAAATTGTCGCAACCCTCTAAAGTTGAAACCTGCGGCGATAACGTCAGGAGAGAAAGTGTTGGCAGAGTAGTTACCTCAGCATCAACTCTCTTGCTCCGCGCGACTTCATAAGATATATCTGTTGTCTGAGGCGATGTTGAATGGAGATTAAGAATGATTTCATGGGCGGCCATTGTAATAGGACTGTTAACGTCTTTCTGCTTCACGGACTTGAGGTCATCATCAGTGATCGAAAGCGAAGTGTGCCCGGCGCTATTCCTACTTTTTGTATTCTATCTCATAGTTAGAATCACTTTTAGTCTTGACCGGCGTGAGGGGGCTGGCGGTGGAATGGTTGCGGGAGTCTATGTGTTAGGGGATTCGAGCCATGCCGGCGGTGGAGCGGACTCCTGCGGTAGTAGTGATGGCGGATGCAGTGGGTCATAGTGGTTGCGCCGTGTTATTAGCGATATTGAGGCGATAGATATGATTTCATGGATCGTTAACATAGGCGGATTATGTCTGTTTTACTATTTCACCGATTTGACGCCTCAGTCGGTGTTCGCAAGCGTTATTTGTCCCATCCTGGTCACGTTGTTTTTGATCTCCACAGCGGTAAAAATCGCCTTATCCACCTCGGGTTATTCCGGCGGCCGCTACTCCAGTGATGGCGGAGGCGGCTTCTATGGCGGAGATGGGGGATGCGGCGGCGATGGAGGGGGCGGGGACTGCTAGGCTCTCTAGAAACCCCTTCTGGCTTATCTTTGTTTCGGCGAGTAACCGTAATACTTGCGAATCGAAAAGGAAGGTAAGTATCCAGAAGGATTGTATATGTATTACCTCAGTCGCGAATGGGGAAAGAGCCCGGAACAACAGGCGGAGATCTTCGCTAATATCCTCTATCGATTTCCCGACTACGCCCCGGCCTTGCAAAAACTTGCGGGCCTGACCCTGAGTCACCCACGGACATTGAACTCCTCGCCAAACGCACCTTGGGCATGTTGGTGAAACAGCAAGGGCAGTGACGTGATGGGCGCCGCATGAAAAGATGCGCCGTCGCGACCTTGAAGTTTTGCTGTTTACCGCTTGGTTACCTGGCGGCCGATATCCTCTAAAGTTAGACTCACGGCCAACCTGATAGTTATGTGGAGGCGATATGATTTCATGGGTAGTTAACGTAGTTGGATTATGCCTGTCCTTCTACTTCACGGATCTTACGTCCCCGTCTGTTTTTGCAAGCACCATTTGTCCTATTCTGGTTGCGCTGTTTTTAATCTCTATTGCATTGAAAACCGCTTTATCCACCAATGGCTCTCGTGCTTACTCCCGCGATGGCGGAGATGGAGGCGGTGGCTTCTTTGGCGGCGACGGGGGAGGCGATGGAGGCGGTGGCGGGGACTGAGAGGAAAACCCCGGCTGTTAACTATCTTTCGGCGAATAGCCGTAATACTTGCGAAAAGCTGCGCTGAAGTTCTCCGGGTGTCGATAGCCCACGGTGTAGGCGGTCCAGGCGACTTGCTTGCCCGCTTGCAACAGGGCTTTGGCGCGCTGCATTTTCAACTCCAGTAATTTCCTTCCCGGCGAGACGCCGAAATAGTGGCGAAATCCGGTTTTAAACCGATACTCGCTCATTCCCACCTGGGCGCTCAGAAAAGCGATGGACAACGGCTGGTCCATCGCGCTTTGCATAAGGTCCACTGCACGCTCCAGTTTGCGGATGTCTTCAGACTGCATGTCACAGGGGGCAGGGAAGCGCTGGCGTAGATGAATCAGACTGAATCCATCCTCCAGTCGATAATGCGCGCGCTCAGGTTGGGACCGACACGATCGCGCCAGTCAGGGACTGAGCAGGGCTCACCCTTTATCACAGTGATTGCTCCTAATGGCATAGGGGGTGGCGCGGCAGTACTTCGCCCCGGATGTTGAAGACAGTCTCGCCTCCGCCTGGGAATTTCGTTTTGACGTACTGAAAACCGCCGCCGACGCGATGACGCGAGACCTGCAGAGCGTAGAAGAGGCGCAGGAAAATACCACCCACGCTACCGACGCCGGATGGGCCGCAGCGCCGCAGGGATGGCGGACAGAATCGAAGTGCTGGAGGGCGATCTGGAGACAGACGCGTTCGGTGACGGCTACGCTTTGATTTGGTGTTCGTCCGTTCTGCATTTCATTCATGACCGAGTCGCCTTTCTCAAGAGAGTGAAAGACGCTCTGGCGCCGGGAGGCGTGTTTATCTGCGCTCACGGCGAGCGTTCCAACGACCCCGGCCGCAACTCAGAGCTGCTGCCTTTCTATCTGCCCATGCTTCTGCGAGGTTGTTTTGTCCCTGAACAGGGAGAAGTGAGGGCGTTGCTGGTTGAGGCGGGTTTCTCCGTCGTTCAATCCGCTGGGCGCCGCCACTTCGCTTTGGCGCCTGTTGAGGTCATGCTGGCGCGTAAGGAGCCGAGGGCTTGACGGATTTATAGGCTGCTGCAAAGGCGGCCTCTGTTTTTTCTTTTCTCTTCCTCTTTCTCTTTCTCTCTCTCTCTTTCTTTTTCTCCCTGATCCCCTCTCTGAATTTTTCTTCCGCTAAAGTGAAGTTTAGTCATTTCATCGTCGCCGCTTTCCTCGCGTTTTTATTGTTTGGATCAATAAATGAACGACTTGAGCTCAAGTTACATATTGAAACAAGTTATATATTGTTATGAAATGCTTTTCATGGCGCGTCAGATAACTCCGTGTGATTGATAATTTAAATTTTAATGTTTGTTCTATGGGTATGGTTGATGAACGTAATCTGTCTATCTGGACAAGTTTTATTGAACGTCGATTAATTAATTCTTATGAATATTCAATAAGTTAAATATTTCGAACTGTAATAGTTATCTTGTTGGTAAATTAGATGTGACTTAATTAGGTTTTTTGAATGTCAATAGGTATTAGACTAAAGGCTAATTTTCTGATTATTTTTTGATTGATTAACTGAATTCGCGTTTATTTGTTTGGATGGAAAGACTGCTGAAATTGACCATATGTATTAATCAAATAAACCACAGCATAGGCCTAATGATAGATATATAGAGTTGTTTTGGCGAGTCGTTCTCTAAATGAGTAAAAGGACGATAAATAAATATAAGGACCTACTTATGCATTACCTGTCGAAATCTTTTGTTCCCTCAGCGCTCGCAGCCAGCATCATATCACTGCTAGCGCCCGTCTCGACCGCTCAGGCGAATGACGATATACCGAAGTATCAAGATAAAGTATACGCCGCCCAGGATATCGCCTCCCTGAAGGATACTATCGTTCGCGACCCGGACTTCTATGTTCCTCTGACTTATCTGGCGCACTACCTGGGCTACGGCTGGTGCGGTGGAACCGCCTCTCAAAATGTGGGTGAAGATTTCAGTATTACCCGCAACGGCGACCAGCAATATACATTACAGGCTAATTATAATAGCAGTGATCCATACACTGACGGATACTGGGCGGATAAACGCTTAAAAATGTCGTTATCCGGACTTAAGTTTTATACCAACCCCGGCTCACTTAAATTGGGCGATCCCCAGGTCTATGACCGCGAGCCGTTAAAAACCATTACTGCGGTGGTATATAACCGTGGCAATACGGAAGATACCGCCGTCGCCACTTTACAATATGACGAAACGAAAAGTTGGTCGAAACAGGAAGATTATTCTTTCTCTGAATCCATAAGCATCAAAAATACATATGAATTTGATCTTAAGATATTCGGCGGAAGCACAGAAATTACAGCAGGCTTTACCGCCAATCAGGGGTGGAGCGAGTCCAACGGCAACAGTGAGACCGTCACTCAGTCCGCGCAGTATCGCGCGCTGATGCCGGCGAACTCGAAGCGCATCATCACTCTCACAGTATTCAAGCAGAAAGCCGATATTCCTTATGAGTCGGAAATGGTGCTGGGATACAACGTGGCGCTGGAGAACTTCCTGCGCTGGGGCGGTAACGCCAGAAACGACCACCCCACCGATCGTCCCTGGGAGAACTTTACCTTTGGCGGTCGCAACAATCTGAACGGCGCGGAAGATATCCTGGACCAGTACGCGCATCGCAGTATCCAGAACTACGGTCAGTGGGACTGGAACTGGATGCTGAATCAGTACGGCGCCGACAGCGTGAAGTGGGCGGTGGGCAATATCAGCAAGCGTCGTTTCATCGCGCCGCTGACGGGTAAATTCACCACGGTCGATGGCAGCCAGTTCAACATCGACGCCAGCGCGCCGATTTCTCTGGATAGTTCTGAAATGCAGATGGCGCAGCAGTCCACCCGCACCAAACGCAGCCTGGGCGGCAATCTGGAGATGGAAATCGTGCGCGTGGATGATTACAGCTACGACGACACTGTCACCAACCTTACCTTCACTTTGGATGATGGCTTGAAGTCCATGTAATTCAGGCGAGTTCGCACGCTGATTCTGATCAGCTCCCCCTTCGGCGCGTCACTGCTCGGTGGCGCGTCGTTTTCGTTTTACCACTTAAAAATTCTTACGCTCTTGAAATGATTCGCCCGGTCCAAGTGAAAGCGTGCTATTTTGGAGAGATCAGGGCTTCCTAAGAGTCCATAAACTAAATGGACGCGAATGATGAAGTACTTTTCGATCTGTCGTGGCGCGGCAAGTAGCTTAATGTTATTACTCTGCATTGTTGGCGGAGCCAGTGCTAAAGAAGGGCATCCCGCCAACTCTCATCCTCTACCGTATGGCGACAACTGGGAATGCGATCGCGGCTATCGCCAAAAAAATAAATCCTGCATCGCCGTCGAAGTTCCTGCACATGCTTACTTGAGTGCTTACGGCCGTTCCTGGGACTGCGACAGAGGGTTTCGCAAGGAAAGCGAAAGCTGCGTGGCGATTACTGTTCCAACCAATGGCTATTTGGACAAAAGCGCCTTTCAGGGCTGGCGCTGTGAGATCGGTTTTAGAAAGCAGGACGATCAGTGTGCTGCCGTGCTAGTGCCGACGAATGCGTACCCCACCTATGAGACCCATGGCAGAGGCTGGAAATGTGAACGCGGCTTCAGGGAAGTAGATAACGCTTGTCTGGCGGTAAAGGTTCCGGCGAATGGTCACCCTGTCTATGAACTGTATGGAAATGGCTGGGCCTGCCTGCGGGGCTTCAAGGAGGACGGTGATAGCTGTGTGGCGGTAAATATGCCCGCAAACGCTTTTCTGACGGAGAAAGGCGACGGTTGGGAATGCGCACGCGGCTATAAGGCGGATAGGGACGCATGTGCCCCCATTAAACTTCCCCAGCATGCCCATCTTGATAATTCCGGCAACGGTTGGGAGTGCAATAGCGGCTATCGTGAGAAAAGCGGTCGTTGCGATCAAAGCTGGTGATTTGAGTTTTTTATGACCGGAGACATTGAGATTTCTCTATTGGGTATTAGATTAATAATCTAAGAGAAATAGTCTGATAGGAGCTCTGAATGCATGCCGAGACATTAAGAAACGTTCTGCACTGGACCAAGGAATTTCATCAACAGCTTTCAAAATCCCTTTTGCAGTCCGCAGGGCTTCATGAGAATGAAGGGTCCCGTTTGCTGCTGGATTATCTGGCTCGGCACGAAACGCTGCTCTCCGACGTCATCGCCGGTTTCGAACAAACCGGCGAGTTAAAGGCGCTCAATACCTGGTGCTACGAATACCTTGAGATGCATCCCACGCACCCGCTTGCAGATGGGCGGATTCACTATGAGTCGCTGAACTCCCAACAGATCATTGAAACCGTCATGGAGAAGCATCAGCACATTATCGAGCTGTATCGCTATCTGCACGCCAAAGCGGCGACGCCTTCCACGCAGGAGCTTCTGGAGAACCTGATGAAGCTGGAAGAGCACGAGGCGATGTTGATGTCGCAAAACGGTAATCGCCTGGACGAAATGTGATGTAAACGAAGAGCGGCGCCTCTCTGCGTCACCCCAGGCCGCGCCGCTCATCTTCCGCACGCTCTCTTCGCTTAAAGACCTCTGAGATAACGCTTCCTGGTATTCCCCAGCACTCTATTAATCCGGCAGACAAATAGCTTCCTTCTATTTGTCTGCAACGACAGGGCCTGCACAGGTCAGGCCCTGTCTCCCGCGGCTTGTCGCCGCGCAGGCGCGTCCATGCGCCTGGTGATTAACATGCCAATATCATTGCCATGTTAATAATAGAGCGGTCTAAGCGTTAGTTTAGCCCTAATGTCCCCGGTGACAGGTCTGTTTCAATCGCCTTAGACTGAACAAAAAGAAGTCAATGATAAAGGCTGTACATCGATTTCCTTGAACTTTCGCCGCTTGCCTCAAAACATCGGACAAGGAGTGAAGGAACTATGCGATATACAGGCTTGGTATTGGCGCTGATTGTCTCAACCGTCGCGTGGTCGACGGAACCCTCCAAAGTGGAAGCCAATCGCGCTTATTCATTGTCCGCTCCCGCCAATCTTCGTGATTCGCCGCCCAGCACTTTTCTCTACATCCTCGGAGACAAAAAAGGCTCCGTGGCGAAAGACGACAGCGTCGTCGTTAAAGAGGTCAAAAAGATCAACACCCTGACCGGGACTCAGTATTGGATCAATGTTGAGCAGGCCCAGCCCGGAGTCGCCAACGACAAGAGCGGCTGGGTTTACATCGGCAAGGATGGCGGCGAATCCATTCTGATGGAGGAATGACAATGAACGAATTTACGCCTTTTATCAGCCAGATCTTCTTTTTGGGCGTCATTCCTTTCGCCGCTTATTTTCTCGGCGTCTATATCCGCAAAACCGTTTTTCCATCCCCGCAAAGCCCGGTTATGAAACACCAGTTTCTAGTGGCGATTCCTTTGAGCGTCATGGTGATCGCCCCGCTGATCGCGACTTTGGGACAGGCCATCAGCGACGCGGAAAGTATGTCCGTCTACCTGATCACCATCGGCGTGATCATTGAGCACGGCCTGTTCATGAACGAAGCCGTCTGTGAACGCTTCAAGGCCAAACTGCAACCTGCATAAGACGGCGCGTAAAACCTGCAAAAAATCCGAAGAAAAGGAGACAACAATGAACAAGGCATTGGCGACCTTCGTTTTGGCGCTGTTTTTAAGCGCTTGCTCAGGAATCACTCTGGTCAGTGATTATGACGAGGTTATTGATAAGGGCAGTATGGAGTTTTCCGAACAACTAAATACCCACGTGAAGAACATGGCGGACCTGGCGGGCACGCCGGAAGGCGCCTATGAGAATAACCGGCCCGCCTACAACGCACTGGAATCTAAGCTGGATGCGATGATCGCTCGCGCCTCCGCCGCATCGGAAGGCAAAGCCTGCAAGCTTGAGAAAAAGCTCTACAAGCGGGTGACCACTATGATGAACGAGAAAATTCCCACGGAAATCGCCCAAAGCGGTATGGAAGCAGACGGCAATGCGGACGGTTGTAATGAAAAACTGTTGTCGCTAGTGAAAGACCAACTGCTGTTCATTGAAGAAATTCATCGCGACGGCGACAAGTGCGGCCCCAAAGAACTGTCCTGCCTGAGACCCGCCACCGCCAAATCAGCGATGGCTATCGCCAATCAGTCAATTAACGCCGTATCTGTCGTCGAAAACGCGAAGAAAAACTGACACGTTGAGGAACGAAGCTTCGGAAGAGCTAACTCTTGCTAGAAAAGGAGACTGCTATGGAGATCAATGCGAACGATATCTACGAAAAAATTATCCAGGCGGCGGAAGCCTCCTTCAAAGAAGGCTGGCTGGCCGTAAAGTCATACGCTCCCGCCGAGTTCAAGAAAATGTCCGTACAACTGGCGGACGTGGCGCAGAACGTGGCGCTGTACCAGATCGACAAAAACCAGGGCTACTCGCCGAAGACCGGCAAGATACTGATCAAAATGCAAAGAACCTCCTGCGAATCAGTGCTGGTCGCCATTACCCAACTTACTTTGATAGCCGTCCAAAAAGCGCTGAACGCCATCATGAAAGTGCTGAAAGACGCTTTTGGCGGAGTGCTGGCGGCGGTGGTTTAGCTCATACCGTTTCACGATTTACTCCCCGCGTGCGTCAATATCTGCGGATAGGACGCGCCGGGTTGGTCTTCTGAAAACAGATAAAAAGTCACAAAACTGCCTCTCAGTATTTAACTGCCCGCCAAACCGCCTATCCATACACTCGTAATACATCCTGAAAGAGACCACCGCCACGCAGGTTGGGACATGCGTTAGCAGGCGCGGCGTCGGCTCTGTGAGATGGAACTCGGCGGGACGGCATGACGACACTTCTCTACGTACCCGTCTTTCTGCGTACTCGCCGAATAATATCGACCTCCATGGATATAGGGGTTCTTTATGAAAACAACACTCATTTCTCTCGCCATGGGCGCGGCGATTACCGTTGCATCGTCCGCCAGTTACGCAGACGTGGAAGGCTCCACCTCCTATCTGAATCATGTGATCACCGCCAACGGGGCGGCGCACTATTTGCCGATAAACCTGTCGTTCTATGCGAGCACAACCGGCACAAGAGCGATTTTCTTCAATGGCGAGTGCGCAGTGCAGTCCAACGACAACTTCACCTGGTATGACGTCAATATCGAAGTCACCAGCCCCAGCGGCGTAGTGACCATAATCGCGCCATCCAACAGCGACAACGCCTTCTGCACCGGAAAAGGCAATGGCGTACTCGGCAACTGGTCCAGCAACGAAACCCACGGAACCTACTACGCCTCCGCAGTCGGCTGGTACCGCGTGCGCGTGCAGGGACAACTGATCGGATACGGCGCAGGGGAGAGCGTCGATATGGACGACATGTCTTTGATCGTGATGGATTGATCAGGGCGGTTGTGCAAACAAGCCTAAAAGGTCGTGGTGAAAACGGCAGATCTAATCCCCTGAGATGAGCAACGCCGACCTGCCTAAATAAGTTCGCCGCTCACGCTGGTCGTAGTGCGTGGGCGGCGGTTTCCAGTCTTCAGTCTTCTTCCGGCGACCTATCATTCGGTCGATTCCCTCGTTAAGTATCTCTCTGTAAAAGAGGGATCAGAGGCCAGTGCTATTAGCTGAGTTCGACTTATTCTGTCCTCCCAAGCCTGCTTGTAATCCCAATGTCCTAGAGGTTGCGGACTATTCAGAGTGACGCCCTCTGAAAGTAAAATGTTCTTGCATTGTAATAGATTGTATCTTGTCGCGATTGTCCTGCTATATCGCTGCTATGACTGGATATTTTGCATAACTAGGGATGTTTCTTCATGTATTCCACTCGTCGGTACGAGTTCAAACATTGGACAGATTTAACCATTGTTGACTTGTCTTTTGTTGAGTCTCCATTCTTTGCCGCCAGCTACGCTGAACGCTGTTTGAACAATGAGATGAAGGTCAGCGAAATTGTCGGTAACCTCTCAGGTCCCCATTTTCGCTCTGCTTTCGGCGCCTTTCCCGGGAGAGGGACGCCGTACTTTCGGAAATGGAAGGAAGACTTTGTCAGACTGGTTGAACGTGGCGACATTCTTCTGGTGTTTAAAGACGGTAAAAAACCATTTAGCCCGATCGTAAGGGAAGAAGACGAGGGCGTCTTCCCTACAAACTCAGATCCCGTATTAGCGGAAAGACTGATAGCGCGGGCGAATCCTGAACCTCCGCCGCCGCCAATGTTAAACGGACTACTAAAAGACATTCCCTCATTGAACGGTAACTTGTGGTGGGAAAGTGTTCCAGTAGAGCGCCGCAATTACCTTCCCCCGCCTTCCAAAAGATCTGAAACGTCTGAGATCGCTCAAGAAGAGCCTGAAGTGGCGACAAGTCTGACCGAGGTCGAGCGTGAGGAGGTCTACAGAGATTTCTGGGAGGCCAAAAAACAAGGAGACGCCTCCGCTATCCTGGCAATGGAAGAAAAGTTTGGGGATGAGTTTTACAGCTCACTCGAAACAGGCGGGGGTGGTCCTTTCGGGAAGTACTATGCTATACCGAAGGAGCGAGCGGAGCTGATGCTGGAAGGGCTGCGTGTCATTGAACGGGGAAGCCCCATTGACGATGTAAGAGCATTCGACAATAAGATCAGAGACATCCGTAAGAATCTGATCAACGCCAGTTCAGACCCAATCGCCGCCAGACGCAGCATCGAAGTCAGCTCACTGGAAGGACTAAGCGAACGCGTAGCATTAGAAGACGTCGGCTCATTTGTCACCGAAATTCCACCCAGATTGGGAGAGCTGGAAGAGATCTATGCTGGGGCCATTACTGCAGTGGTTGGGCATCCGGCGCTTAGTGGAGCAACGCAGGTCGTTTCGAAAGAAGGTCTTCCGATTAGTGCTGGCACCGACTCGGATATTGGCTTACCAAGAGACTTTTATAAGAGATTGCCAAGAAATACAAAGTTGCCATTAGCAAATCAGCTTGATAATAAAATTAATCCACAAATATCCTGTGGATCCACATGCGGCTCTTTAGCACTAAATAAAAATGGTATAACTACAATTACGCCTGATGATCTGAGTAGGCTGCTTGCTCTTGACTTTACAGATAAAGGTGTTACCGCTAGAGATCTGGCGAAGGTTATGCGTCAGTCTAATGGCGACGCTTCTGTTGTACCTATCAGGCGACCGTCTGCTGCTGTAGACGCTTTGATAAAGCATACGTCACAAGGTAATCCAGCAATTGTTCGAGTTGAGGCAAATAACGGTGGGCACTTTATAATTGTTGATGAAGTTTTGACATTGAAAGATGGTCAACAACTAGTGGTTATCAGGAACCCTTCTGGTCCCAAAAGGGGAGGTGTGAGCCAAAATCAGTCATATGCTTTAGAGCGGTCGGACTTTGAGGATATTTACGGTGGAAGCTTTATTACAACAAAGCCGAGGGATTAAAAATATTATGAATTTTGGCGAAGTGTTAAATGAAATTGATCTTTTAGAAAAGAAAAAATTAACCATATCAGGAATAGTTTTTGCGAATAAAAGATCATTTTTTTTATGTGATTCGGAAGATTTTTCAACAGCTAATAAAATCACAATAAATGATGCTAATGTCTACGA
Source organism: Hahella sp. KA22 (assembly GCF_004135205.1). Taxonomy (NCBI): domain Bacteria; kingdom Pseudomonadati; phylum Pseudomonadota; class Gammaproteobacteria; order Oceanospirillales; family Hahellaceae; genus Hahella; species Hahella sp. KA22. The sequence goes on from NZ_CP035490.1 coordinate 3,814,837, forward strand.
AATATTGTCAGAGTACATTGAGCCCAGAACTGGCGGCGAATGGGAGTATGTCGATCATTGTGAAGTCAGCGGAACCCTTCTGATATATGATGGGAAAGCGACGTTATCTGACATAAAACACATGACGCTAAAAACAAAATGGATTAGCTATGATCTCTACTTTGATGGTCGCAAGAGAGATCCGGAAACTGATGTATCAGAGGCGATACGCCGATTAATGGTTGAGAAAGGAGGAAAAACATGGATAAGCGGCTATCTTGTTGACGTAAAGGAGGGTGTTTTTCTGTCAGATAGAATTGACGCCAATATTAATGATGCTGACGTTATTAAAATCACTCAACCGGATATTCACGAGGTGGTTGAGAATAACTTTAACCCGACGGTTGACTGGCCTGAAATTCGTGAGAAGGTGATGGTTCTGGCGGAACTTGCTGTGTCAGGTGGTACTGTTGACGTCACTAATATTGAATGCTTTAAGGTTGATTACGGGGCGCTGGTTATAACCTTCGATGGGAAAGGTGAATACACGTGGGGGGAGTAATCGTTGTCATTTTTTGAAGATGCTTACCAGGAACTGCTTGCTGACGGTATTATTTCTGGAACAAATATTGGTTGTTCTGGCTCTGAAATCGCCGCGATTGAACACAAGTACAGCATAACCTTGCCTCAGTCCTACAAAGAATTTCTGGGACGGTATGGGCGCTCCTGTGAAGCGCTTGACGATAATGAGTTCAATTATCAGTATGAGCATGTCAAAGGCATGACTGAACTCCTGATAAAAGATCGTCAGAGATTGCTTATTGAAGAAGATGAACTGGCTGATCCCTTTCCTGAAAATATATTTTTCATAATGGAACGGTATGGGGATGAGTTTAATTTCATTATCGCCAATAACGAGGCTGACTCTCCTGTGTACTATTACAATTACCCATTGGATACCTTCAAAAAAGTTTTTGACTCCGTAGGCGACTGGTTTAAGGCCCACGCAGCAGATATGAATAGCTTTAAAGAGCAAGGCTTGTAGCCTCTGCGTTGATGGCTGGCCGAATGCTGTGGTGAATAAGGGGGAGACGTGAATGAGTGTTCAGACGAAAGATAAGACGAGGATTCAGGGCGTGTTGGCGGTTCTGGGCTCCAGGACTCTTCGGCCCTTTTTGATTGAGGGCGGCGATGATGTGATTGAGTATCTGGAATCTACAATTGATGCGGAATTTGAAAAACATATCTCAGCAGTCAAACAAAGTTTCATTAAAATCTCCGACGATAATTTCATCCGGAAACTAGAAAATACAGTTTTTCCTCTCTGTGGGAACTGCTATTCATATATAAATAAAGCCGTCCTGGAAGGAAGTTTTAGTTATGACGAGGACTATGGAGGAGTCTTCGGTAATATAGTTTATGCCCAAATCTTTAATGACGAAGGTGAAAGCGTGGAGTTTCAGTTATAGGCTTTTAGTTGGCGGGAGTGGTTGATATGGCTCTATCTTTTTCTCATGATATTGACTTGTACAATCAAGGGATATTAACCATTTATATACTGAACGCCTCTGTTATCAGGCGGCTGGCGCTTGAAGGATGTCAAGAAGACTATGATCGTGTTCCCTCTTGGTTAAGGGATGAAATAAATAGAGATATAGAGAAATTCCACAAGACTGGAGTGTGGATGATCGTCTCAAATGAGGGTGTTGAAAATTTTGAAGTGATTGCAGAGAAATTCTCGACTAAATTTTGGAGTTGTTAGCATGGCTAACATTGATGAAGTTGTTATCAAACTGAAGGATAAAGAAAAGTTTTGCGTCGAGTATTATCAGCCTGAATGGATTTTGGCTGATGCGGTAGTAGTTGAATTGAGTCAGTTTGATGTCTCGGAATACAATATTTTTGATATTTTCTCCAGAGACGTGATTGAGAATTACATCCTTGCCCCAGCTGAACCATTTTTGAGTGTTAAAGAGGGTAGTGTTAAAGTTGAGAGCTTTATTAAAGTCAGTGGGGCAGAGCTTAAAAAAGTCGATCATTCAAGCTTGGCTCCCTTGTATCAAAAATTGATTCACGAGTGGGAGAAGGCAGGTTGGATAACGATCATTAAAGATGCGGATAGCAATAATTCTCTAACCATATGCATTAATGAAAAATAAGACGAATACACCTTTTATTTGAACTCTGTGAACTGGTCAATCCAAAAATGGACAGATGGAAGTGGGTGAAGAGTTTGAAGTCGAGCCATACGATGGCTTTATGGCTTTTGTAGGAGGTGATGAGCATGGTTATGACGATATCGTCGGATAAAGTAGAATGTCAGTATTAGCTTCAGAAATTAAAACTAATAAACTCCGTTACATTGACACGTTTCAAACCGTCAAAGGGTGTTTTTCAGGGCCGCCATTTAGTCTAGATAACACTGTAAAACTTAATGTGGAGAGTTTCGAAGATTCTTTTTTTGATTTCTTGTCTGTTTCGGTCGGAGGAAGGTCTCTCCTGAACTATAATGTTGAGCTGTACGGTAAGGTTGCAGAGGACAGAGACGGATTATATATAGATGAAGTTAGTTACATTAAGTTTTATGTGAGAGCTGGAGTCGCTGTTTTTATATATTCACCAGATAATATTCGCTCGCTTAAATCAGTTTTAAATGACTTTGAAAGTGATAGTGTGATTTGCGGTGACATAAGTTTGGATGGGGAAGATCTGTGCTTTCGTGCAGTAGATGGGGGTAAAGTGAGCTTTGATGAAAACCCTCGTCGTTTTCTGGAAAAATTCCTTAAACGTAGAGACTTTTTTGACAAGACAGTGACACTCATTGCTGATGTAGAGTCAGAAGAACATGATGGCGTGCGCCACATCACGGATATTCATAAAGCCAAAGCTGTTGTGGGAAATGCAGTGTTTGAATGGAATGAAGAAGCCATTCACGCCTGATTCAGGGCAGGCAGGCTCCTTGGTCTATTTCTATAAGTAGCTTGTTTTATTGGAATTTTTTGGATGAGCTTCAGATTATAAAGGACTATCAATGATAAATATGCGACTCGCTTCAATGGATGATTTCGACGATATGTGGAATATCTTCCAGTCTGTCATCGAAACCGGTGATGCGCTTCCATTTGGCGAAAGCTTTGACCGGGAAGCATTTCATCAGAACTGGTTTGCTTCAAAACCGGCATATGTCGCAACAAATGAGTTAGGCGTTATCGGTATGTATAGTATGGGAGCGAACTATCCTGACCTGGGTGCTCATATTTCAAGCGCTACTTATCTTGTGCGCCCAGATGCTCAAGGAAAGGGAGTCGGGCGGGCGTTGGTTCGCCATAGTCTTGAAAGGGCGCGTTCAGAAGGCTTTTCCGCCATGCAGTTTAACTATGTGGTCAGCACCAATGTCGCCGCGGTTGAGCTGTATAAGTCGTTAGGGTTTTTCATTGCAGGCACTTTGCCAAAAGCGTTCAAGCACAAGCGACTTGGGCTTGTCGATGCTTATGTCATGTATTGCTTTCTGTAAGAGAAAAGGATGTGGCGCGCATTGCGCCTATCCGGTTCAAGAATCACTCCGACCCAATTGATCCGACTCGGCGCATAACCATCAAACACACTGACCAGCTGCACCCGAATGTGTTCGTCAGTCGCACAAGCTGCAGCCGAGACAAACCCAGCCATGGTCCAGAGCTACAGGGTGCTGCAAACGCGAAGTATGAAATGTTCCTGCCTGGGGACCATCGTCAACACAACCATGGCGCCAACCAGACGTATCCGTGAGAGTGGAGTAGTTTGCCTATTTTAGGATGATTTTCATACGAGGGATGAGACCTAATGGATTGTTAATGGAGGGGTATGACGATATGTCTTTAACTTTTTAAGGAGCAGACGTTCCTCTCATCAGGCTGGTTGAGTGTTTTATTAATCCCGATGACCTATTTACGATCTTAGCCAGCCATACATAATCTTTAGTTAGTTCAATCAATTACACATGGACGAAGTGCATGATTCCCTTCATTACTCCCTACCAGACTCGCGTCGAGCGTCTCCTTATTGACTTTGCTATCAAAGACAAGCCTTCGACAGCGGATTTCCAGCGTTTAAAGACGTTGGGACCGCTGTATGACCGCTTGGATAAATTCCGTATCGAAGCACGAGGCATGTCTATCAACCAATTGGAGACAGAGGCGCATAAGCCGCGTAGGCTTGCTCAGAATATGAGGCGGGCTGGAGAGCCTCGTCCATCGTCGAGATGCGATTGTCACGCAATAGTATCCGGAGCGCATGCAGAGGCTATTCTTGTGAGAGGTGTGCTCGCTTGGCTAGGAATGCGTATTGATGACCCTCATAACGGATGCTGGTTACCACGGGATTGGGAGGATCGGCAGCACATGCCAAACCACCTGCGAAATGCTGTGCCCCACTGCCGCATTCATCACGGAAGATACTACGATTGGTTAAACCAAGTCATAAACGCTGATATGATCACCTCCATAGATGAGCTCATCCAGGCCCTTCGTATGGTGCGCGTTATGTTGGAAAGTGGAAATGTTCCGCCAAACATAATGCCAAGAACAGGACGATGAAAGTGTTATATACCTTAATCCACGACACGAATAAGTATTTGCGCCCTGCGTTTGACTCATCGCAGATCATTGAGGTTCTAGGCGAGACAACACACGAGAACATTAAGTATCGAATTGATATCCGGGTGGCGCCAATCTCTTTCAAAAGGGTAATTGAAACCCCACTTAGAATGTCCTTTCCAAAAGACGGTAAAGAGCAGAAAAGTTGCGACATTCCGGATGTCGCCGTTATGCAAGGAAGACTTTTCCTCAGCGCCAAAGCATACGGTGTGCTTAGCCCAGTGATCGGGCAAGACGGGGAGTTTCTTCCCGCTACCTACGAGCTAGGCGAGGGATACATTTTCATACCTATGCGGGTTGCAGATGATGTAGATGCAGTTGACACAGAGCACTGCACAAAGAACGACTGGGGCTATTTCAGCCATCTTTCGTTCCACGAGGCTCGTTTGGAAGGATGGTCAGTATTTAGAACGAAACTTAACGGATATCAGTCGTTGTACTGTCAGGACTACGTAAAGAAAGCGATCGAAGACGCTCGCCTTAGTGGACTGTACATAACGTCAGATTTAGCCAATATATATCCTGAAGAGCAGGCGACACAGAACTGAACGCGAAGTATTTAGGTTCCAGCTTGGTCGTGTTATTGACTGATGGAATTTGTCCCTGCGTTTTAAATTAGACTGCCTTCCCAGTCGAAAAAGCCACATACGATAAAAACATAGAGACTCAACAATACTGGTTAGAGGTAGTCACTGAACGTGCGGCTGTAATTTCGTTCAAGTTACTTCGAGGGGCGATTAACGCCCCTAAATCGTCCCTCCAAGAGAAATCACATACCCGAGATCCATCATGGGTTCAAAGTCTGTTTGGCCGTCCAGGCGGGCGAGGAGGGCTTCGGCGGCGAGGGCGCCCATTTCGTGACGAGGGGTGAGCACGCTGGCCAGTTGCGGGGTCATCACCTGACCGACATCGTGGCCATGGAAGCCGGCGATGGCCATTTCCTGGGGGACTTTGATGCCGCGCCGCAGGCATTCGAAGTAAGCGCCGATGGCGACGTCGTCATTGGTGCAGAAGATGGCGTCGGTTTCCGGCATTTCATCCAGAATGCGGGTCATCAAATGCGCTCCCACACTAAAAGACGAGCGTGCGGCGTATTGCATAGTGCGCGGCTCCAGCCCTGCGTCGCGCATGGCCTGTTGATAGCCTTCCTGACGCTGCAGCGTGCGCGTGTCCAGTCGCACGGAGAGATACGCGGTGCGACGATAACCCCGTTGAATCAGGGTGCGGGTCATATCGTAAGCGGCCTGCACGTTATCAAAGCCAATGGCCTGATCCAGCGCAGGACTGCGGGTGTCCATAATCTCCACCGTTGGCGTTCCGGCGGTTCTGATCATTTGCAGGGCGCGCTCAGTATGGCGACTCTCTGACATGATCAATCCATCCACGTTATAGGCGAGCAAGTTAGCGAGGTTCTGCTCCTCCAGTTCCGGGCTATAGCCGTAGTGAGTGAACATCAAGTGATAACCGCGGCTCTCCGTCACCTGTTCAATGCCCCGGATCACATCGGAAAACACCTGATTGGTGAGGGACGGGATCAACACGCCGATGGCGTGGCTGCGGGACTTGGACAAAATATCCGGCGCACGGTTGGGGATGTAACCCAGTTCCCGCACCGCCGTCTGGATTTTGTGGCGCAGGGGCTCGGAAACCAGCTCTGGCTGTCGCAGGCAACGACTTACCGTCATTTTGGTGGCGCCGACCTGATCGGCGATGTCCTGTAGCGTCGGTCTTCTTTTTTTCACTGCGTTCCCTTTGAATCTTAAGCGGGATGGCTCGCGGACGAGCCAACATAGTCCAGCGCCTGTAAACAAGCCGTCAGCACCTCTTCGGCAGACTGTCGGATATCGATAACGATAGCTTCACCGTCAGCAGGCTCCTCCAGCGTGGCGAACTGACTCAACAGCATATCCGGCCCTTTGAAATAATGGTCGCGACGCTGGCTCAGGCGTTGCAGGATCGTATCAAAATCCCCTTGTAAATAAACATACTGCAAATCGGGCGCGCCTGCGCGAAGAAGGGCGCGATACTCCGACTTCAAGGCGGAACAGGCTAACACCAGACTGGGCTCATGCTGGATCAGAGCTGACAGGTCCGCCAGCCATTGCGCCCGGTCAGCGTCAGTGAGGGGCTCGCTGCGGGACATTTTCTCCACATTGGCGGCGCAGTGAAAATCGTCTGCGTCGAAGAACGGCAAATCCAGGCGTTGCGCCAGGGCGGCTCCGATGCGACTTTTGCCGCAGCCGGAGACGCCCATCACGATAATTTTCAAATCGTTTTTTCTCTTTTTTAAGCGGGCTTCGTGTGTTTCTGTGCGGGGTTCCACTATGCGGGTCTTCCTGTCCATTACGCCCACCATAACGCCAGTTGCGGGAACGCGATCAGCAGCGCCAGAGCGATCAACTGCAATCCGATAAAGGGCAGCAGGGAGATAAATATCTCGCCCAGGGAAATATCTTTCGGCGCGACGGATTTGAGGTAAAACGCGGCGGGCCCGAATGGCGGCGACAGGAACGACACCTGCATATTCATGCAGAACACCACGCCGAACCAGACAGGGTTGTAGCCCAGCTCCACCACGATGGGCACGAATATCGGCATGGTCAGCAAAGCCACGCCCACCCAGTCGAGGAACATGCCGAGCACCAGCAGGATGGCCATCATCAGCAGAATGGTGGTGAGGCCGTCGCTGCCGCTGAAGGACAGAATGGTCTCGCGCACAAAATCGATACCGCCCATCAGGTTGTAGACGCCCACCAGGGCGGTGGCGCCAATGCCGATCCAGATGATCATGCCGCAACTACGTAAGGTGGTGACGCAGCTTTGTTTCAGCATGGTTCTGTTCAGTTCGCCGCGAATCAACGCGCTGATGGCGATGCCGACGACACCCAGCGCGGACGCCTCAGTAATCGACGCGACACCGGTATAGATGCTGCCCAGCACCACGGCGACCGTGAGGATGGGAAACACCAGCGCTTTCGCCAGATTGGGCGCGCCCGCCTGCGGCTCAAGATCAGGCGTGCTATCGGCGTTATCCGAAGGCAATGGCGCCCAGTGAGGACGCATCCTGGCGGCGATGAGCACATACGCAATATACAGCGCCGCCAGGATCAACGCCGGCGCAAAGGCGCCTTTGAACAGGTCGCCGATGGATACATTCGCGGTCAATCCATAAATGATCAGGACAATACTGGGCGGCAGCATGGTGCCCAACGCGCCGCCGGCGCAGGTGACGCCGATGGCCAGACGACGGTGATAGCGCAGACGCAACATTTGCGGCAGCGCCAGCAGGCCCAGCAGGACGGTTTCACCGCCGATGACGCCGGACATGGAAGCGAGGATGACCGCAACAAGCAGAGTCTGCACCGCCACGCCGCCGCGCACCTTGCGGCCAAGTCGATTCATGGCGTCGAACAGGTCCCGGGCGATGCCCGAATGATCGAGCAGGGCGGCCATTAACACGAACATGGGCACCGCCAGAAAAACGTAACTGCCGACAAAGCTGTACATACGGCTGCTGACCAGAGGCAGCGCCTGAGGGCCGAACCAGCCCAGGGCGAAGGTCAGCGCCACCAGCCCGGTGGCGAAGGCGAGTTGCATGCCGGTGAGCAGCAGAACGATCAACATAAACAGCATCAACAGACTGCCATAGGCGATGCCGATAGAAGATAAGTCAAACATCCCCGGACGACTCCTTGGCGGACGAATTGTGAGTGGCGAACAGGCGTCTGATATCGCGAATCAGGTGCAGGATCATTTGCACCGCCAACACGCAAAACGCGACGAATATCAGGCCTTTCAGATAGGCGGGAAAATGCGGGTTCCAGGCGGAGCCGGAGGATTCCAGTCGCAGATCGCCCCAGGGTGCGAACCAGGCCTTTTGCGCCATGAACCAGGAACCGTAGATCATCATGCCGCAGAAGCTTAGCCCCAGCAGATGATGCAGCAGCTTCAGCCAGGCGCGCACTTTGGGACCGACGGCGTCATAGATCACCACCACCCGCACATGCTGGTCATTGGCGAAGGCGTAAAGACCGCCGATGACAAACAGCGCCGCGCCGATAAAGGTGGCGGTTTCGTGCACCCAGATAGTGGGCGAATCGAACACGTAACGCATGGCCACTTCATAGAAGGAAATTACTACGACCAGAATAAACAGCAGACTGAGTTGGCGACCCACCCAGTTGATGCAGCGGTCGAGCGGATTGGCGGGAGCGGGAGTTTTCGCATCCTCCAGCTCTTGCATCAGATCGGACATAACAGCGGCTCCTGAATCAGGGCGACGCCGGTCATTTAAGCCGGGTCCGCCCGTACCAACAGTTAGGAAATTTGACGCCTGTGAGCTACAGCAGCCCTTGTTGTTTCAGATAGGTAGTTACGGACTCGTAGACCTTCTTGGCGTTGGGAGATTGCTTGGCGAATTCCTCCCACTGACTGCGGGCGATTTCGCGGAATTTCATGCGCTCTTCCGCCGGCCAGTCGTGAATGGTGATTTTGGGATTGGCGCGAGCGGTTTTGACCGCTTCGATATCCGCCATGCGCAGCTGAGTGCTGATGTCATGAGCGAAATCCCTGGCCGAGGTGGTGAGAATTTCCTGGATATCCGCCGGCAGTTTGTCCCATTGCTTCATCCCCATAGCGATTTCCAGCAAGGGCAGGGAGTGGAAACCGGGATATACAGGGTGCGGCGCCACGTCATTCATGCCCGCCTCCTGATTGGTGGAGAACACGGTGTAGTCCGCCGCGTCGATGACGCCTTTGCTCAGGGCGGTGAATACCTCAGAGCTGGGCAGGTTGACCGGCGCGGCTCCGGCGGCGGCGAATACCGACTGCACCAGGCCTTCCGGCGCCCGCAGTTTTAGCCCTTTCAGGTCCGCCACGCCGTTCAATGGCTTCTTGGAGACGAAGGCCTCCAGCCCGGTGGCGCCGCCTCCGACGAATTTGACGCCGTAGGGTTTGTACAGCTCGTTCATGAGCTGGTAGCCGCCGCCGTAGTTGATATAAGTGATCAACTGATCCGGCGACGACCAGGCGCCCACGGTATTGCCGATCAGACCAAATGCAGGGTCTTTACCGGAGAAGTAACCGGTGACGGAAATATGTCCGTCGAGCACGCCCATGCCCATGGCGTCCAAGGTTTCCGTGTGGCTCACCACGCTGCCCACTGGCAGTAATTCGATGTGCAGGCGGCCGCCGCTCATACGCTCAACGCGCTCGGCCCATTCCTGCTGCACTTTGAAATTCTTCACCCCGGAAGGGTCGGAGGATTGAAACTTGAAATTGAAATCCGCTGCGCCAGCGGTTCCGAAGGACAGAGCAGTCGCCAAAGCGCCCGCTGCGAGAGAGGTCGATAACTTCATATGATCGCTCCAATTCTTATTTTTAACGGAGTATCGCCGCCGCTAGTTGAAGGCGGCATCAGGGTTAACGCAATTCATGCTAGGCGTGTTACCGGTAACATTCTAATAAATTTGTTACCGGTAACTTTTGAAGGTTAATAACTAATAACTATCAAAATAACGACTGCGGGCGGACGCGTTTTTTTATTAAGATCAGGTCAAATAGTGATCAGCATGCTAAAGTTAGAGTACTTACTGAACAGAGTATTTATGCATTAATTCAGAGTTATAGCAGGAGTAGGGAATATAGGGAAAATGCCCAGGGAATGTTGGCGATGGAAAGTTATTATCAGACGATACTGAACTTAATTGCGCAATCTCCTAACTCAGACTCACTCTTCCAGTCATTTCTGAGGTTGCTCACCGAAAGCACCGGCTGCGATAGCGCGGTGTTTCTGATCACGGACCTGAACAGCCTTGGCGACTCGCACAGCAACTATATCTACAACGTCCCGGTTGAGCATCAAAACATCTATGAAAGCTACTACGATCAGATCGACAAGGCGAACGAGACGATCTCGACCTGTCGGCAGGATCTGATTTTTGTGCAGGATCTTCCTGAGGCGCTGACCAGTCGTGAAGTAGAGGCTGATTTTATGGAGCCCAACGGCTACAAGGGGCGCGCCGCATTCGCTTTCCCCCGTAGCAATAACTATGTGACGAACCTGTACTTGTGTCGGGACGGCGATTTCTCAGAAAACGACAAACAAATGCTGGTCCGCTCGACCCATTCCATTCGTTTGACGGTCCAGGAAATACTCAATAACGAGCGCAGAAAGAACTTTGCGCGATCTCTACTCAACGCCACAGGCAGTCTGGGAGGCTTGCTAGGCTATGTCGTCGTCGATGACAAAATGAATGTCATTGATATGGATTCAGACCTGGTTTTTCTGTTTGTTAAGAAGCAAATGAAAATAGAAAACAAAAAGGTGCATATCTATGAGCCGGGATTGGCGAAAATCATCGATATATCCGCCCGCTTTGGCGCCAGCCTGTCCTATCCCGCGCCGGATTCGCAGTACACCTATGAAATAGCCGCGGCGCCCACATCGCAGCTAAAAGGATTGTTCCCCTGGGAGATGCCTCCGAATGGCCTGGTGATAGCGGTGTACGACTGTCACCGCTGTGTGATTCATTTAAAGAAATTGATGGATTGTTACGGGCTGACGCGGGCGGAGGCGGAAACCGCGCTGCACTTTTCCAAGAAGCCCCATAACAAGCTGCTGGCGTCAGAGTTGTCGAAAGCGCCCGAAACCGTCAGAACCCACGTCAAAAGAGCCATGCAAAAGATGGGCGTGCACTCGCAGTCGGAGTTGGTGCGTCTGGTGCTTACCATCACCATGCCGTGATTTTGTGAAGGCCGCCTCCTGAGCGGAAAGCGCCCCCAATTGGGGTATTTCCAGGTATTCGCATTCCTTCTAATCTTGTCATGACGATATCAAATGGCGGTATTGAAAACATAGCAAGAGGGATCTAACAGTGATCAACTGGGAAGTGTGGTCGTATTGGGCTGACCAAGGCGCAGTCTGTCCGGCCGCAAGGCATGAAGACGTAATGTCTTCGCGCCCTCGTAGTACAGACGCCGGACAGGCGTCCAAGAGCAGTTCACAGACGTTAGAGCATTCGATAGAAAAGTATAAAAAATTCCTGAGATCCGAAGCCGACAAGCTGAACGCCCATAAAAACGAAAATGTCAATAAAGGGCAAGGCGACCAAGCCTGACCACGAACAGGCTGGGCAGTGACGATAAATGTCGGATTAACTCAAAGTGATACGCCGCGCTGACTGAAATACTACTCCAAAGCGCGGCGGACTTAATGAGAGCTTCTCATGACGCCTCGGGACAGAAGCAGAGGCGTCAGCGAGGCCGGGTCAAGCCGCGTTCTCGAATCTGAGGCGCATCGCCACAAACCTCAAAAACTCCGGCAGGGAGACATAGCGGTCATAACCCGTGACATGTTTTTCGCGAGTGGGGATTGCAAATAATCACCTGATCAATTGTTTTACTAATCCGGCAGACAAATATCTTCCTTCTATTTGTCTGAAACGACATGGCCTGCACATGTCAGGCCCTGTCTCCCACGGCTAACGGCCGCGCAGGCGCTTACAGATAGTCTGGTTGCGCCGGCGTTTCGCTGTCCGCGTACTCGGCGGACCCGGTTTGTTCCGGCATCAATTCCCGCCACCAGTAGGTTTGCTGCGCGGGCTCCGCCAGCACAAGAGGGGCGCCGATTTTTGGCGTACGCAACGTCACCTGGTGCTCTCGCGCTAGTTCCGCAATGCGTTCAAGGGGGTCGTACCAGGCGTGCATCGCCAAGTCGAAAGTGCTGTTGTGAATGGGCATCAACTGCTTGCCCTGCAGGTCGAGATGAGCCTGCATGCTTTCTTCCGGCTGCATATGCACGCCAGGCCAGTTCTTGTTGTAAGCGCCGGTTTCGATCATGGTCAGGTCGAAGGGGCCGTACTTGTCGCCAATCTCCTTGAAGCCGGGGAAATAGCCGCTGTCGCCGCTGAAGAACAGGCGTTCTTTGGCTCCCAGCATCACCCAGGACGCCCACAGAGTCGTATTGCCGTCGAACAGGCCGCGACCGGAAAAGTGCTGCGCAGGCGTCGCCGCCAACGTCACAGGCCCAACCTGCACTGACGACCACCAGTCCAGCTCGGTGATTTTTTCCGCAGGGACGCCCCAATCTCTCAACTGTCGACCCACGCCAAGCGGGGTATAAAAATGCTCAACGCGAGACTGCAGCGCCTTGATGGAGCCCTCGTCCAAATGATCGTAATGATTGTGTGAAATCAGCACGCCCTTGATCGGCGGCAGTTGCTCCATCTCGATGGGAGCAGGGTGAAAACGTTTGGGACCGGCCCACTGCACTGGGGAAGCCCGTTCTGAAAATACCGGATCAGTCAGCCAGAAATGGCCTTCAAAGCGAATGAGCACGGTGGAATGTCCCAGGCGGTAAACGGCGTTGCGGTCATCGCCAAGCAGTTGTTCCTTTTGCATCGGCTGCAGTGGAATCGCCTGATCCGGACGCGCGGCGGCGCTTTTATCAAACAGGAAACTTTTCAGCATTTTACTCATGCCTGCGTTCGCCTGAGTTGGAGCGGCATTATGGAACTTGCCCTCATGAAAATTAGACGAAGCAACTGGCGGTGTCGGCGCGCCTAAACCGGTCAGGGTGGCGAGAGTATCGTTGTTGTGCATGGCTAAAGCTCCCAATGTGATAACAACCAAGCCGAATAACAGGCGTTTTTTCATGATGTGTATCCAACCGGTCCATTCAGCTATTTCTGTAAACTACACATATGTTTGTAAACTACGTAGACGTTTGTAAACTACACCGAGCAGTTTACTCGTAAATTTTCAAAAGTAAACTGAGGAGTGTAAACTTGTCCGCATTGTTCACTTCAACACGACCTGGATAAGGCAATGGAAAAGAAAAAAAGTCTGAGCGAGCGTAAACGGGAAGCCATTCTGGACGCTGCAGTCAGTGTGTTTCAGGAGTCCGGCTTTCAAGGCGCGAGTATGGATCGCATCGCCGAGCGGGCGCAGGTGTCCAAACGCACGGTGTACAATCATTTCACCAGCAAAGAAGCCTTATTTATAGAAATCACGGAGCAGGTATGGCGCAAGGCGATGGACGCCACAGAGTTTCCTTACCAAAGCGACGCCCCCCTGGCTCCACAGCTCACCGCCATTGCAGAACAGGAACTGGAGCTGCTGGGATCGGAAGGCTATATCGCCATGGCGCGCATGGTGTTGGCGGAATACATGCTGTCTCCCGACCTGGCGCGGCAGGCGATGCAGAAAATGCAGGAAAACGAGGGCGGAACCAAACGCTGGTTAAAGGCCGCCATGGCGGATAAAAGACTGATCAAGGTCGACCCGGAATTCGCCGCCACCCAATTCATGAGCCAGATAAAAGCGTTCGCCTTCTGGCCGCAAATCGTCGGCCACGCGCCCAACCCCACGCAGGCGGAGCGACGTGAGATCGTCGCCGCTGCGGTGGAGATGTTTTTGGGGCGTTATGCCGCGCCGAAGAAATCGTAGTAGGCCATTCTGACCCGGGTTAAGAAATCCTGCTCAACAGGCTTGGAGAATGCCCTCGGTATTTTATCCGCCAAGGCCATGAGGTCATGTTTGATCTCCGGCGTCGCCAGATCATGTTTGCTTCTAACTTGTTGAATGGCCATCACTTCGATTGGAACAATATCAAATGGAGCGAACTTGAATTCCGGTATGGCTACCTGTTTTGAACGGTCGATATGGGATAAGTGATAGTCACAAACGCCCGTGATGGCCTTCGTCAGAGCCTCTGTTTTATCCCAGGCGTCGATGACCTGTCGGTACACGCTCAAGCTATTGTGTACCAGTTCTTTAGGGGCGCTGTCTCCAGTATGCACCCCATGAAGCCAGAGCATGAATGGCTCAAACGTCCGTTGCGCCCAGAAACCTGGGTCAATCGCGTCGTTGGCGGCCATCCGGGTTAACAGTTGACTGACCTCTGTGGCTTGGGAAGCCTGGTCTGTGGCGATAAACCAAGCCAGGACACAGGCGGCGTCTCCCGTGTAATTGGTCAGGTTTGGTCCGGCTTTGAGCGATTTCAGAAACTGGATTTTGAAAAAACTCACTGAGCGGAGTTTTAAAGACCAAAAGAAATAATCGACCGCCGTATCAATGTCATCCCAACCGACGGACTCTCCATCGGCGACTCTGACGCATCCTCTTGCTCCATAGTAATTGGCCAACACGTCGAGGGTGTCGGACAGGTCAATAAAAGACTCGAGAGAGACTTCTTCGAAGCAATCCTCAGCGTCTTCTATTTCTTCGTCGATGAGATCATCTCGTTCGGAAAGCCATTTCCGCTTGTTCTTTAAAATTGTTTCTACTTTGCTCATAAGCTGCTCAATATCTGAAAAATCATTGGGAAATCATGCGTAACCACTTGGCTGTCCTGCTATCCATCGGGACATCTGGGCCAGGGAGAAACTCTGATCGCCCTCAACACAACAGGGTGCCCCTTTGAATTTCTATCCAGCTCAACGCCAATCAACAAGCCTGAAACGCTTAACGGATCTTTCCTGAATTCTTTAAGAACCGATCGGGCCTGCCTCTGAAATTGTCTTGATGTGTTCTGGTAAGCGCCGGTTCCCGTTGAAGCCTCTCTCAACACCAACTCGACAAAGTTGTGAAAGTACTCCTGGCGGTTAGACGGCTTACCAACCGTATCTTTAACAGTGGCTTTAACTTCTGTGAATGTCAGGCGTCCCGCCGGCGAGCGGGCGACAATATCAATACCGTTGTTGCTGCTGTTCTGTATGGGAAATATTTCTGTGTACCCACTGTCCTCCAGCAATTTTACGGCGAACTCTTCGCCTTTATCCCCAACAATTTTGTTGAAGTTCACCAGACCGAATGGGTCCAGTTGCGAGAGGGGATCTTTTACATAGCCCTGTAGTCTCAGGCCGCCGAACAGCCCGGAAGGGTCCTGGGCGACGTACTGTCCACTCTGCGGATCGTAGTAGCGGAAGCGATTGTAATAAAGGCCCGTTTCCACATCTTCGTACTGTCCCTCCCACCGGAAGGGACAGTCGGACTTACTTCCGTTCAGGTTTTTGAGATCGCCCCATACGCTGACATCCGCCGACCACACAGATTGACCTGCATCGTCATACATGGCGCAGGGCGTACCCAAGTAATCGGCGACGATGGAAAAATAGTCGTCTCCGACCTGTTTGGCCATTGGCGTAAAGCCTTCAGGTTCAAATAACCAGGTGATCAGTTTGCTCTCATTCGCCTCTGTTCCCTGCGGAGGAGCCTGAGCCTGAACCGGCTGACGTGTAATGTCGGGACGCCCAGAGACGCTCTCCCTTAGCGGAGAAGATAAATCACAGGCTGCGCGCTTCATGTGGGCGTCAGGTTTCTGCACCCACTCATGCAGAGGGTTATTGCCGTCCCAGATCCAATGGGTGGTGCGGCCATTAAACGTCTTGCTGAGGCGTCGGCCAAGGGCGTCGTAGGTAAATGCGACCTCGCGTCCATCTGGGCGCAAGACTTTGATCAACCTGCCTGAGACGCTCCACGTATAGCGCCAGACTTTGCCGCCTGGCTCGGTTTTGGCGATCAGATTGCCTTCCAGGTCATACTCGTAGTGGACGACACCCTGATTAGTTCGCATCCACAGCAGTTGGCCGCCGGCGCCGTACTCCCTGTCTTTGCGATTGTACGTCTGGAACAGATTCCCCACGGCATCCGGCATACGCAGGTCCATCTCGCCATCGCCATAACGGGCGGAAACCAGATGGCCCAGCTCGTCATGGCTAAATACGGTGACGCCGCGCTGGGAGTCGTGAATCTTTTCCAGGCGCGTATTCATACCCCAAAAGTAGGTTTTGGCTGTCTGATTTTTGTCGCCTTGATACAGATTGTGCCGGTGGGGACGTCCGAACTTGTCTCTTTTCCAACGGCTTGAGACGCCGCCGGGCAGATGGCGCGTCAGCTCGCTCCCTAAACTGTCCCGTTCAATGGAGATAGTAAAGGCGTCCTCGCCCATGGCGACAAGGGAGACGTTGTTGAACTTGTCGCGCTGGAAGCGTTGCGCTGCGCCCAGTGAGGAGCTGAGTCGAGTGCGCCTGTCCTCGCCATTGAATTCTGAAAGCACCCAGTGTTCGCCGTTGCTTTCTTTAATGATTCTTCCAATGACGTCACGCTCAAACTCCAGGGATGCATCGGCGTTTACCGCCTTCATGAGCTTGCCGTCTGCGCGATACTGATAACGTTCTTCTTCACCGTCGCTGTGCAGTACGCGCACAATTCTTCCCAGCGCGTCATAGGCGTAATCAGAGTAGCGGCCGCTGGAGCGCGTCACCCGTCGAATCTGTCCTGCAGGATTGTATTCACAGCGGCGCAGCAGACCGCCGAAACCCGACTCGGTTAATATCTCCCCTGAAGGGCCCAGTTCGAAACGGTAGGCGTGGCCATGCTCGTTGATGATTCCGATCAACTGCTCTTCCGTGTCGTATTCAAACTGCAGCGTGGTTCCCGCCTGGGTGCGAGACGCCATTTTGCCCAATCCCTGGTAAGTGAAATGCACGTCTAAGTGGGCGTCAGTGGCGCGAACTACATTGCCTTCCGGGTCATACTGAAAGGTCTTAACATTGCCGTCCGGTTCAACTATCTCAGTAACGCGGCCGAGCAAGTCGTATTGGACGCGCTTCTGATTTCCCTGCGGATTAGTGGAGATAGTTGTGCGTCCATGATTATCGTAAACCCACTCCTGCTTGACGCCTTTGGCTGACGACACAACGCAGGGATTGCCATAACCATCGTATTGAATGGTGGTTTCGTGGCCTGATACGTTGATAACGGAGATCAGTTTTTCATTCTGGTAGGCATAGCGGGTGCGACGATTGAGAGGGTCCGACTTCGCCACAAGCTGATCGTTCTCATCATATTCCCAGCGCCACTCGCCGTTGTTCAGGTCTTTGGCTTTGATGAAGTTATCCCGCTCATCATACTCCATCTGCAGCACGGAGCCGTCCGGCTGGGTGATCTGGGTGAGGTTGCCGCGGGGGTCGTAGTCGTAGCGCGTCGACAGGCCCAGTTCGTTGGTTTCGCAGGTGACTTGGTAATACTCGTTGTATTCGTTGACGATCACGCCGCCGGAGGCGGTTTCGATTCTATGGGGCAGGGCGCCGTCATGGTGGTAAACGGTCTGAAAGCCGAGGGAGTTTTGTACGATGGCGAGGCTTTTCTCATCGTCGTAGACGAGCTGGTGATTGTAAATGCCGCCGTCGCCCCAGGTGTGAATGCAGCGCGCGTTGTGGTCAACACCGTCATATTTGAAGTAGAAGCTTAGCCCGTTGTAACCGGTTTCCTGACAGAGCAGGTGATTCTGGTACTGATAGCTAAACGCATTGCCCAGGGCGTCGCGGGTCGCTACCAGATCGCCGCCGTAGTATTCGTACTCCATGGCGCAGTAAAACTCGCCAGCGTTATCCGGGTGCGGCAGCAGGATACGGCGGATGCGGTTGTCCGCATCGCTTTCAAACTGAATGCGCCGTCCGCCGCTGTCGATGATTCGGCTCAGACAGCCGCCTGCGGTGTAGTGAAACTGAATGCGGGCGTTTTCCGTGGCGTCGGTGATGGCGCTCAGATAATGCACCACCGTCGCTTGCGCATGACGTGAGGGCGCCGCCGGGGTGAATCGGTACCAGTTACCGTCGACATGTTTGAGGCGATAGCCCTGATCGTCCCTATGCAGCGTCATGCGCTCCTGACGGTTAAAGCTCTCTTCTCCCTGCTTCAGCGCGGGAAACGCCATATGTCGGCCGTCCTGCATCATCACCGCAACCGCGCCGTCTTCTTCGATCAGCTTCCAGTCGTAGTTGTGATGCCAGCCATGACCGAGGGAGCCCTGATAAGTCGAGGAGCTGAACCAGGTGCGTTCCCAGGACAGCGGAATCGGGCCGGGCAACTGGAAGTCGATCCAGTCTGTAAAAACCTTGCCGGAGGCCACATCCACCGGATGCCCGGTGACCGCGCAGACGCCTTTGTGAACGCGGTTGCGGACGCTGGGCGGCGCGCCCAGTTTATCCATGAGCTTGTCGGCTTTCTTGTGGATGGCGTCGGAGATCTTTTTGACGCGCTTACTGCTTTTCTGCATCTTGCGCATTTTTTTGAACGCCGCGCCCAAACCGGCCAGTCCGGCGGTGGCGGCCATGCCCATGGCGTCCACTGTGGGCGGTCCGCCGATCATGACCGGGGCGCCGATAGGAATCGGCAATACAGTGGTGGTCGGCAGCACCATGCCATAGGATTTTTTGGGTTTCTTGGCGCGAATGGGGGCCAGCATGCCCACGCTTTGACAGCTCAACACCGGCAGCGCGGTGAAGCTGAAAGGGGCTCCGTCCGCCACCACGGTGGCGCCGCCCATGAAAATCTCGTCTTCATTCCCCGGCGGCATGACAAAAGGGCCGCCCATGGGAATGTGCGGGATGGGCTTGCCCGCTGTGCCTGCCGTCGCGCGGGGAACGCCGTTGACTTTCACCGTACCGCCAAAGATCGGCAGGTAATCCAGGACATCGAAAATAATGCCGATGTGGGGATGGGGAATAGGAATAGGCGTTCCCGGCGGCAGCGCCAGCAAGTGAATATCGATCCCCAGTATCGGGTCAAAGTGTTTGGCCGCCAGCATCAGACTGTCTCCGCCTTTGCGGCGGAAGCTTCCCGCCAGCCTTCGCCCAGTAAGGCCGTCATCGCTTCATGGGCGTAATCTTTATCCTCCCGGGTCGGCGCTACGCGCAGCAGCGTTTCTCCCAGGTAAGGCAGAGTGGTGTATTGGCGCTGCTCAGGTTCGATCAGCCCCGCCGCCTTGAGTCCGCGCAAGGCGCTTTCCCAGGCGTAGCCCTTGAGCTTCAGACGCTCCAGGCAATAACATTGCAAGCGCCAGCTCTCCATGCACATCATGGCGTCCTCCTGGGCCTCGGCGATATCCGCGCTGCGGCGATAACTCTTGGCGGCCTCTTCATAGCGCTTCTCGCTCAAATAAGCGCTGGCTTCGCTGATGTGGGCCTGAAACAGTAATTTGTCGCAGCCGGGGCGCTCCGCTTCGATGCCCTGCAACGCGTACTGCTGAGCCTGTTGATAATCCTGTAATGCTTTTTCGGCTTGTTTGGCGTTCAGATAGCCAGAGGCGCGCAGCAGCAAGACGGAGCACTGCATATCGAACCACGCCTGCTCGCCGGCGATCGCAAGCGCGCGCTCGGAACGGTTTTGCAAAGCAGGGATATCGTTGTTCTGTACGGCGTAATTCATGTCCACGAAACACTGGCGAAACTCGGCGCCGGGGGAGCCATCATCCGCTTCCTCCATGATATTGTTCATGGCTTTCCGCAGATTCAGGGGCGGCGTCTGGCTGAAAATTTGGGAGGGGTAATCCTGAGCCAGTTTGGTGAAGGCGGGACGCTGGGCGTTATCGATGATGATCCACTTCAGATTGCCGCCCCACAGCTTATAGTCGCGATGAATCTCGCAGGCCAGTTGCAGCCAGCGTCGCCATGCCTTGAGGTCTTTGACCTCGTGGGGCCAGATGGCGATCACCAGGGTGGAGAAGTAATCGGCGAACGCTTCCAGAATCTGGTGACAGCTTTTGTACAGTGCGTCATGACCGCTGAGCGCTTTTTTCGGGTCAGGGGCGCGCCAGGTAAAAGCGTCCTCCGGGTTCTCCTCGTCCTCGTCCTCCGCACTGGCGGCGACGCCCGCTGCGATTTCCCGATTCAGCTCATCCGACAGGTCAAAGCCGAAACGATCCAGGGAGGAAAACGCCGAGTGCAGGGCGACGAAGAATTCGCCTGAGGTTGCGTCGAATTGCTCTCGCATTTTCAGAAACCCCGCCACCAGCTGGTTGGCGTCCGGGGCGATATTCCAGCGCAGAATGGGGCGCTCGCTCTCCACGAACGTCTCCCATTGCGCGTCGAGCTTTTCCAGCTCTTTCTCGATTGGATTTTTCTCTGTCATGAGGCTCAGTTCAATTTGATCATCGGACCGGACACGGACACCCCGGCGCCATCGACCTTGATGGAGCTGCCGCCAATGGTGATGGTAACGCCGCCGTCGTTGATCTGGATGCTGGTTCCGCCCACCCGCAGGGAGATATTGCCTCCCGCCGCCAGATCGATTTCCGTAGCGGTGGTGGTGGACTTGCCGGTAACGGTGACCGTCTGCGCGTCCGCCTGTGTGGTTTGCAGGCCGCTGATGGTGAATTTCTGGCTGGAGGCGTTGACCTCATGCGCCGCTCCCAGATTGATCTTCTGATTAGTGGCGCTGATGGTGTGGTCTGCTGACAGATTCAATGTCTGGTTGGTGGCGGTCTGGGTGATATTGCCGGAGACGCTCTCGGTTTGATCCGCGCCGACATTTAAGGTCTGTGCGCCAGTCACGGAATGCGTTTGCGCGCCGGTGATCGACACGTTCTGTTTGCCGGTCACGGCGACGGAATGATCGCCGCCGACGCTGAGAGAACTGTTTCCCGCCACCGAATCCGAAGCGTTGCCGCCGATGCTGCTGGTGGAATGTCCCTTGGCGTTGGCGCCGATGTTATTCTTCACCTCCATGTTGAAGTCTTTCTCAGCATGGATGTTCAACGACTCTTCGCCCTTCTTGTCGTCGAAAGAAATTTCGTTGTAATTGGAGGTTTGGCCCCCTTTGGTGGATTGCGATTTCACACCGAAACGGGACTTGTTGTCCGGCAGGGAATAGGGAGGCATGTTGCCCTTGTTGTAGACGCCGCCAATCACCAGCGGGCGGTCTGGATCGCCTTCCAGAAAGGTGGTCACCACTTCCTGGCCAACGCGGGGTATGCCCATACTGCCCCATTTCTTGCCTGCCCAGGGCGTGGCTACCCGCACCCAGCAGGAGCTGTTTTCATTGCGTTCGCCGTAGCGGTCCCAATGGAACTGAACTTTGATGCGGCCGTATTCGTCAGTGTAAATTTCATCGCCGCTTTTGCCGCAGACAATGGCGGTCTGGACGCCGTCAATGCGAGGTTTGGGCGTGCTCAGGGCAGGGCGGAAACTGACGTTGTCCGGTAGACATTCAAAGCGGTTGAAGTACACGCTTTTCTCTTTACCTGCGCTCTCCGGGCTGTCCGCACTGGTGTAACCGCCTTCATAGGCGTAATGACGCACCGCCGTGACGACGAAATTCTTGCGGTTGTCAGTGGCGCATTCTTCTGACTCCAGCATGAACTTTCGGCCCACCAGCAGGTGCGGCAGATTGCTTTTGCCACTGACCCGGGTGAAGCGGCTTTCCTCTTCCTCCATGCGCAGTTTGGTCAAACGGCGGCCGCGATCCTGGTCGCCAAAGGCGCCAGGGTAGTCGTAGCGCTCGTAAGCGGAGGCGCCTCGCAGCTCGTTCAGCGCGGAGCATTCCGCCAGCAAAGATTGGTCGGACTTTTCGAAGTTAAAGTCGCTCAGGGCCCATTTGCCGGAGAAATATTGGTAGCTGCGACGCCATTCCTGGATATAGTCGCCATTGCGCGGCCGGGAACTATGCTCAATCTTGCGGGGCTCCATAAAGGCGTTGGTGGACTTGTCGTCCGCCAGAATCAACATGTGCCGCTTCTGCGCCTGCTCGAAATAGAAATAGATGCCTTCCTGCTCCATCAGACGCAGGGCGAAATTCAGGTCGGACTCCCGGTACTGGACGCAATACTCCAGTTCCGGATATTCGTTGTACAGACCGGTGAAGCGGAAGTCGGAAAAGCCCGCTTCCGTGAACACCGCCTCCAGTATTTTGGGGGCGGTCATGTTTTGAAACACCCGGCAGTCGGTATTCTTGCCCAGAAACCACAGCCAGGGGACGAGAACGGCTTTGTAACCGTACAGCCCCCGTTTCTCCAGGCCGGTGGACTCGAAATAGCTCACATGCCCGCTGAATACGCGAGGCGCGCCGCCGTCGGCGCCAATGGCGACCTGCACTGATTCGCCGATGATGTCTTCGGCGCGAATATCCCGCTTGTGGGACAGCAAGTCCACGTCATACTGGAACAGCTGTGAATACCCTTCCTGACCCCGAAAATGGCGCAGCAGAAACACGTCTTTACCCAGAGGCGTGTCGATGCGGATGGGGCGGGTGTCCTGGGTATAGCGTCCCTCTTCGATAAATAAGGCGTCCATAAGGAACTCCGTGATAGCGGGAATGGCGTGGAGCTCCTCGCCATCCCTGCCGGAAATAATGTGATAACCAAGGTCGCGCGCTGGCGGCCCGGACGGCTTATAAGGAAGCCTTGGCCATGGCGTGGGCGGGAATAGCGAAACAACTCTCCCGGCCAGACTGCAGCGGAAACGCAGTGGTTTGCTGCATTTATTAGATCATAAAGCCTCATAACGACGCCATGGGGTGAAACGCTACAAGTTGTTGTTATTTAACAATAAAGTAAGTGGCGAAATGGGAAAATCCCTGACGTGGCGGCGCTTGCGGGGCGGCGTTAAAATACAAAGGCAAGCATTGCGAAGAAGAGATTGCATACTTGTAACTCTTCAATGCGAGCGCCAAGGGCTGAACTTGCGTTTTGCACCCTAAAATACAATACTGCGCCCGTAGCCCTTGAGATAAGCGGCTTACGCCAGATTTCACTGATGACGAAGGTTAATACCGTGCCTACATCCACCCGTTTCGCCGTAGCGATTCATATTCTCGCCGACCTGGCTCTACACAAAGGCAAGGCGGTGCGTTCGGAGGATATCGCCTGCAGCGTGAACACCAATGCGGCGGTGGTGAGACGGCTTTTGGGCGTACTGGCGGAGGCGGGCATGACCCGTTCGCAATTGGGCGTGGGCGGCGGCGCTTTGCTCGCCAGGCCCGCACATGAGATTACACTGCTGGATGTCTATCAGGCGGTGGAAGAGCCCAATTATTTCGTCCTGCATCGCTCCAAACCCAATCCCCAATGCTATATCGGCTGCAATATCACCTCGGTGCTGGAAGATGAGTTTCAACGCATTTCCGCCACCATGGACGCCTCTCTGGCGCAGACCACTATTGCGGATGTGGCGCGTCAGGTCGCCGATAACGCGGGCGTGCATTACTATTGCGCCAAACAGGAGATATCTGAAGACCTCGATTAAGTGAGAAAAAATTTCTTGCCATGTGTAACCGTGTTGGTTACATTGTTTCCCATTGTCGGGCGGCGACCTGTTTCGGTTGGCGGCCTCTTACTATTTTCATCGCTATCCAGGGAGACTGAATGATGGCTTCATTGTTTGATCCGATCCGCATCGGCGATTTTGAGCTTTCCAACCGTATCGTCATGGCCCCGCTCACTCGCAGTCGCGCAGGTGGAGAAGGGCGCGTTCCTAATGAACTCATGGCGCAGTATTACGCACAGCGCGCTTCTGCGGGTCTGATCGTCAGCGAGGCGACCGCAGTGATCCCGCAAGGCGTCGGCTATGCCAACACGCCGGGCATCTGGTCTGCGGAACAGGTGCAGGGCTGGAGGAAAGTCACTGACGCGGTGCACGCCGCCGGCGGTAAAATCATCCTGCAGCTATGGCATGTGGGTAGAATCTCCGATCCGATTTTCCTGGACGGCGAATTGCCCGTCGCTCCCAGCGCGATTGCGGCGGAAGGACATGTCAGTCTGCTGCGCCCCATGCGTCCTTTTGTGACCCCCAGAGCGCTGGAGCGCGATGAAATTCCCGCTATCGTGGAAGGCTTTCGCAAAGGCGCGGAAAACGCCAGGGAGGCAGGATTTGACGGCGTGGAAATCCATGCGGCCAATGGCTACTTACTGGACCAGTTTCTACAGGATGGCGTGAACAAGCGCACCGATGATTATGGCGGCTCCGTGGAAAACCGCGCGCGCCTGCTGTTGGAAGTCGCCGACGCCTGTATCTCTGTCTGGGGCGCCGGGCGCGTCGGGGTGCATCTGGCGCCGCGCAGCCCTTCGCATTCCATGTCCGATTCCAATCCGGTCGCCACGTTCGGCTATGTTGCGCAACAACTGGGCGAGCGCGGAATCGCATTCATTTTCTCTCGCGATCCTATCGTTGACGATGAACTGGGCGGGACTCTGCGCAAGAACTTCGGCGGCGCGATTATCGCCAATGAAGAAATGACCAAGGAGCGGGCGGAGCAGTTGCTGGCGGATAACAAGGCGGAGGCGGTGGCCTTTGGGCGCCTGTTTATCGCTAACCCGGATTTGCCGGCGCGCTTTAAAGTCGACGCTGATTTTAACGACCCGCATCCAGAGACCTTTATGCAGCTCGGCGCGGAAGGCTACGTGGATTACCCCAGCCTGAGCGAGGCGATGGCTTAAAGCGATGCGCCCACAGGCATTCTGAGGATGTACTGTGGGCCGGCCTTGCCGCCCAGATATTGCTCGCCGGTATCGGTAAAACCGCCGCCGATGTAGCAGTGGTAGGCGGCCGGGTTCCGGCAATTCACGGTGAGGGCGATGGACGATCTGTCGCTGTAAGCCTCATCCAGATAGGGCTTTAACGCCCGCGTAGCGTTCTTGCCAAGGCCCTGTCCCTGCCTGCCAGCGTCGATCAGAAAGGCGCGCAACCCTAATTCGTCGTCCAGGGTGAAGTTGAAATTCTGGTGATAGGCGACGTCGATAATGAAAAAGCCGACCACTTCATCGTTTAGCGTCAGCACGTGACAGTGATGGTCAGGGCCTACCACTTGCAGAATGTCCCGCGTGTGTCCGACGTAGGGGACTTGCTCCTCGTGCACCTGTAGCGCCAGCACCGCAGGTTTGTCTTCATCCCGCATTCTGCGGATCTCTAAATTTTTTACGACTACGTTCATACAGCAACCCTGTT
Source organism: Hahella sp. KA22 (assembly GCF_004135205.1). Taxonomy (NCBI): domain Bacteria; kingdom Pseudomonadati; phylum Pseudomonadota; class Gammaproteobacteria; order Oceanospirillales; family Hahellaceae; genus Hahella; species Hahella sp. KA22. The sequence continues at coordinate 3,840,173 of NZ_CP035490.1, forward strand.
TTCAGAGACTTCTTAACTATTGAGCGATGAATCCGCCCTGCGCATCAGGGGCTCTGTCCTGAGCGCGCCAGTTATAGCGTGACGGGATTAAGCGATAAAAGCTCAAATATAACAATAAAGTAGCTTATCATGTTAAACGCCGTCATCATTCTGTCTTGAACCGATTTATTATTAACGTGGCAATGATATTGGCATGTTAATCATCAGGCGCATGGACGCGCCTGCGCGGCGTTAAGCCGCGGGAGACAGGGCCTGACATGTGCAGGCCCTGTCGTTGCAGACAAATAGAAGGAAGCTATTTGTCTGCCTGATTAATAAATAGGCGCTCTCATGGATCAACCTGCCGCTACCTCTTACTGTTACGCCAGATGTTACCTGTTTATTCCCGGCAATCGGCCTGAGTTTGTCGTCAAGGCGGGCGGCCTGGACGCGGACGTGATTATCATCGACCTGGAAGACAGCGTGCCTCGCAACGATAAAGCCCAGGCCCGAGCGGCGCTGCCGCAAATTGTGACGGCGCTGCGGGAAGAAGGAAAACGCGTGGCGGTGCGCATCAATGGCGATCTTGAGCATCTGGCGGCGGACCTGCAGGCGCTGCCGCTGGCGGATCTGCATTCGGTGTTCCTGCCCAAAACCCAGGAAGCCGGCGTGATCCGTTTGATCTGTCAGTATCTGAGCGTCCTGGAAGCGCGTCAGTCGCTGGAGTCTGGCTTCATGGCGCTGACGCCGCAGATTGAAAGTTGCAAAGGCGTACTGGACTTACGCGACATTGCAGCAGCCTCGGCGCGGGTAAAGGCCTTGGCCATGGGCTCAGAAGATCTGGCGGCGGAGCTGGGAGCGCTGGCCTCGCCCGACAGCCTGCTGGCGGCCTGCCAGCAAATAGCGCTGGTGGCGGGAGAACGGCGCATCGACGCCCTGGGGTTGCCTGGCTCCATTGGCGAATTCAAAGACCTGGACAGCTATGCCGCTAACCTCGCCAAGGCCAAAGCGCTGGGCTTTAGCGGCGCCTTGTGCGTGCATCCCGGTCAGATTCCCTGCGTCAATCGCGCTTTCGCTTATACCGAGGAACAAAAGCAATGGGCGCAGCGGGTTATCGCCACCATGGCGCAGGCGGAGCAGCAGGGGCTGGGAGCGGCGAACCTGGATGGCCGTATGCTGGACGCGCCCGTGGCGGCGCTCGCCCGCCGTATTCTGGCGCGAGATTAGCGCCGTTTTCACAGATATTGAACCCATCAAGATTGCCGCAAGATGAAACGTTACGAGCAGTTGGCGAATGAGATCGCGGACCTGATCCGCTCCGGCGTGCTGCCGGCGGGAAGCCGGGTTCCGTCGGTGCGTAACGCCAGTAAGACCTATGGCGTCAGCGCCTCCACCGTGTTTGAAGCCTATTACCTGTTGGAAAATCGCGGCCTGATCCGCTCCAGACCGCGCTCGGGTTATTTTGTCTGCAATCAGGCCAAGCAAGCGGCGCCGGCGGCGCAAAAACGCCCGCGACAGACGTTGGCTTCTACCTCGGTGGACGTCAGTGAACTGGTGTTTTCCGTGCTCGGCTCCGTGCGCGATCCCGCCATTACGCCGCTGGGCTCTGCGTTTCCCAGTCCGACGCTGTTTCCCATGCAACGGCTGGCGCGCTCCATGGCCAAGGCCACGCGTTTGATGGATTTACGCTCCGTGGTCGCCGATCTGCCGCCGGGAAATCGGGATCTGCGTCGTCAGATTGCGTTGCGATATGTCATGGAAGGCGTCTCCGCGCCGATGGAGGAACTGGTCATCACCAGCGGGGCGATGGAGGCGCTGAATCTGTGTCTGCAGGCGGTAACGCAGCCAGGGGATCTGGTGGCCATTGAATCCCCCGCTTTCTACGCCAGCCTGCAAGTGTTGGAGCGGCTGCAGCTCAAAGCGGTGGAGATTCCCGTGGACGCCGGCGCAGGCATGGATCTGGACGTATTGGAGCAGGCGCTGGCCAATCACCCGATCAAGGCCTGCTGGCTGATGTCCAACTTTCAGAACCCGGTGGGCGTCACCCTGGCGGAGGAGAAAAAGCGTCGGCTGGTCGCCCTGTTGCGACGACATCAGGTTCCCTTGATTGAAGATGATGTCTACGGCGAGCTTTATTTCAGCGCCCATGCGCCCAAACCCGCCAAAGCTTTTGATGAAGACGGCTGGGTGATGCACTGCGGCTCCTTCTCGAAAAGCCTCGCTCCCGGTTATCGCGTTGGTTGGACCGCCGCCGGTCGTTTCGCCCAGCAGGTGGAGCGTCTGCGTCTGATGACGACGATTTCCGCATCCATTCCCGCTCAGGCGGCTATTGCGGACTACCTGCAATTCGGCGGCTATGACCGTCATTTGCGCAAGCTGCGTCATAATCTGGAAGTACAGCAGAACCAGATGCTGGCGGCGATAGATCGCTATTTCCCGTCGCAAACCCGGGTGACGCGGCCTGACGGCGGCTACTTCTTATGGCTCGAATTACCCGCCGCTGTGGATTCGCTGGCCCTGTTTAAACTGGCGTTGGAGCAGGGCGTCAGCATTGCTCCGGGCCCAATCTTCTCCGCCACGCGTCGCTTCCGCCATTTTATCCGGCTCAACTATGGCCACCCCTGGGGGCCGGAGTTTGAGCAGGCCATGGAGGTACTGGGTCGTCTGGTCCGTTCCTTTTAAAAAACCAGTCATGTCTGTCAGCGATAAATCGCCATCTGATATGGTTTTTTAAATCTTTTCTGAAACTGTTTGTTTGCCGCGTACGCCGGAATAATCCCGCCTGACTTTTGGATGTAAAAAGGAAGGTGGCGGCGAATGAGCGAGCATATCCCGGTTCACAATATCGAGGCGGTGACGGTTGATCTGTATGAGTCCCGCACCAAGGTTCATACCCGCAGTTTCAGCGGCCGCTACAGGCGATTGCGTCTGTTGGGCGGTTTTCTGCTGTTCGCCCTGTATTTCGGGGTGGCCTGGCTGAACTGGGAAGGTCGACAGGCGGTGCTGTGGGATATCGCTTCCCGCAAGTTTCATATCTTTGGCGACACCTTCTGGCCGCAGGATTTTATTCTGCTTTCCGGCATTCTCATTATTGGCGCCTTTGGCCTGTTTTTCCTGACTGTGTTCGCCGGACGCGCATGGTGCGGCTACGCCTGTCCTCAGAGCATGTGGACCTGGGTGTTCATGTGGGCGGAGAAGGTCACGGAAGGCGATCGTAATCAACGCATCAAACTGGACAAAGCGCCGTTGAGCCTGGAGAAGACGACCCGGCGCGGACTCAAGCATGGGCTGTGGCTGCTGGTCAGTCTGGCGACGGCGGTGACTTTTGTCGGTTATTTCACCCCCATCCGCAGTCTGGTTATGGAATTGGCGACCCTGGAAGTCGGCGGCTGGAGCCTGTTCTGGATCGGCTTTTTCACCGTCGCCACCTATCTGAACGCCGGCTGGCTGCGCGAGCAGGTGTGTTTTCACATGTGCCCCTACGGACGGTTCCAGTCTTCCATGCTGGATGAGGACTCTCTGGTGGTGACCTATGACGCCGCCAGAGGCGAATCTCGTGGTCCGCGCAAGAAGAACGCGCCGTATCGCACACAAGGTCTGGGGGATTGCGTTGATTGCAGCATGTGCGTGCAGGTGTGTCCCACTGGCATTGATATCCGTGACGGGCTGCAAATGGAATGCATAGGATGCGCCGCCTGTATCGACGCCTGTGACGCGGTTATGGCGAAGATGGGGTATGACGCGGGTCTGGTGCGCTACACCGGCGAACGCGCATTGAAAGGCGGCGAGGCGCGCCTACTCAGGCCGCGACTGCTGGGGTACGGAGCCGTGTTGCTGCTGATGATCAGCGTGTTCGCCTGGGTAATGGCTTCCCGACCGCTGCTATCTCTGGATGTGGCCAAAGACCGCGGACTGTATCGGTACAACTCGGAAAACCGTATAGAAAACGGCTACATACTGGATATTCTGAATAAAGAAAATGAGCCGAAAACGTTCCTGATCAACGCGTCGGGTCTGGAAGGGCTGGAGATGGGCGGCGAACGCAGAGTACAGGTTGGGCCGGAAAGCGCCGTCAGCGTACCTGTTACGTTATCGATGCGGCCAGGTCAGATTCTGCAACGCTCCAGCGATGTTTTCTTTGAAGTGACGGACGCCTACCGGCCTGAGCGGAAAGTAGTCAAGCCCAGTCGTTTCACCGGGCCTACTGCAAAATAATGAAACGGCGCAATGGCGAGGTCCAAGCGCCGTTGAGGGTCTATACTGGCAAGTAAGCACGGAAGTTCATCACGGCGACTTGCGCCCCCTTGTCGCCGTTCTGGATGAAACCAGCTTGGGGTATATCGTCGTCGACATGCGGGGGATGCCTGTGCAGTATTTGATCTTACTTTTGGCTGTTTTTCTCTTGGGCGCGCCTTTTTCCTGGGCGAAAGATCATTTTCACCAACCCAGCGCGGATAAGCTGGTGAGGGTCGCCACCCTGACCAACTATCCGCCATTCACGTTCGACAAGCGTTTTGCCGAAAATGTGCAACTGGAAACAATCCCTCCGGGCCTGGATTCAGAACGTCTGCAAGGCTATAGCTGGGATGTGTTGAGGGAGAGCTATCATGAAATGGGGTACACCATTCAACTCTATATTTACCCCTGGATTCGCGCCTTTGATCAGGTAAAGGCCGGCAAGCTGGATATCTTGTTTCCCGCAGGCTTCAACCAGGAGCGCGCCAGCTACTTCAATTACTCCAAGGAGCCTATTAATCATGTGGAGTTTCTGGTCTACGTAAGACCTGACGCAAAACTGAGCTGGAACGGTCTGGAGTCTTTGGAAGGCAAAAACATTGGCGTGCTGCGGGGCTGGAATTACGGTCTGGAGTGGGAGCGACAGACCCGCATCGTCAAATATGACGTAGGGGAGATACTGCAAGGCTTCGCCATGTTGGATAAAGGCCATCTGGACGGCCTCGCCGGATACGAGTTGAACTTCGACTACGCGCTGCAACAGGCGAACTGGCGCAATCATTACAAAAAACTTCCTGTGTTCGACTTCACTGACGAATTCGCCGTCAGCGCCAAAAAGAATCCTGACGGTCAGAAACTGCTGGACATATTCGACGCCGGCAAACGACGTATTGTAGAGAAGGGGATCTTCTACAAGATCAATGCGAAGTGGCAGGGCGCCGGGGTGCAGGAGACCAACCCGGAGCGCGACTAAAGCTTTGAATAATCGCAAGGAATTGGTACGCTGCGACGGACGCTGGAATTATGAATCCCTTCCGTGAGTGGCGAAAAAGGACTGCGCATGTACCGTTACGAACTCTCCCCCCGTTATGCTGAAACCGACGCCATGGGGCATATCAACAACACTGTGCCGCCTGTGTGGCTGGAAAAAGCGAGAGACCCCATTTTTGAGTTGTTTATGCCAGGGCGCGACCTATCCAAAGCCAACTTGATCACTGTGAAATACATGATCGAGTTTCATGACGAAATTCGCTACGAACACGAGGTCGCCATCTTTACCGCCATCGCGGAGATTGGAAACGCCTCGTTTACGGTCACCCAGCGCATCGTACAAAACGATACCCTGCGCGCCACGGGACAAACCACGCTGGTTCATTTCGACTACCGCAACAAGAAAGCGGCGCCCATTCCTGACGACATTCGGGCCAGGTTGAGAGAGATGATGGGGGGAGGTTAACAATGCAAGGCGTCGCCCGGCGTTCCAATCAGTGGTTTCAAAGCTCCCCGTCTTCCCCATACTTCTTCAATATTCGCGCTTCGGTTCCATCTTTGCGGATGATATCCAGGCCAAGATTGAAGTCGTGAATGATTTTCTGGTAGTCGGGATTCGCTTTTGACACGCAGTTGTGAAAATAGTTGGTGTGCAGGGGAGGGGTGACAAACGCCAGCTTGTGGGCCTCGGAGGCGAACACGGTATTCACCAGCTGTATGATACGCTGCTTTTTCTCAACGACCAGATCCAGTCTGCCCGCCAGCAGCTTGCGGATATTGGTTTCGGCGTCAAACGCGTACTCTATGTTCAAATATTCCGCTTCCGCTCTATCGAACTCGGGACTGACTTTGGAGTTGCTGATATGGCCAATCCGGTAGGGTTTCAGGTCCTCAATCTTCTGGTAGGAGATTGCGCTTTCTTTTCGCTCTAATAGCATGACCTGCGCGACGCCGATGGGGTTGGAATAGGCCAGCTTTTCCGCCCGCTCCTTGGTGTAATAGGCGGCCAATAACATATCGTATTCGCCTGCGATGCTCTTGGTAAGCGCTCTGGACCAGGGCACGAAACGAAAATCGGTAGCGTAGCCGACTCGACTGAAGGCGGCTTCCGTAATGTCGACCAGATAGCCGCCTTTCTTCTCTTCATCGCCAGCGACCACGAGCGCTCTTTTTTCTGCGAAGACGGACCCGGAAGCGAAGAGAACGCCAACGATCAGGGCGATGAGTCCTTTGGCCTTCCAGGTTCTGTGATTCATAAAGGTTCACTCTTTGCAGTCAAGGCGCAGTGCGGCATGGGCGTCGCTGAAGAATATATTCGGGCTGCATAAAAAGTATAGCTTACCGGATATAGGACGTTATTATTTGTGAAGTTTTCAGGCTCTATAAAGCAGGGAGCCGTTTGATGCATAGCGTTGTTAAATCAGGAGAGAAATGATGGAAATTGTGTCCGCCTGGCTAATTCACCACAGGGCTTCCATGGAGCCTGCTTCGCCAATGAATTATGACGGATCAGAGTACATTGTCGGCGTTGGTGTGGTTCCCGCCACGTCAATGAGAGAAGCATTGGATCTATTTGACCAATACCTGGCGAAAAACAAAATGGCGCTGATGGATCTCTGGAAGTGCGAACAATATCGCGGTCCGATCAGATGTCTCACTGCGCCGATACTGACGGAAAAGGAGGCTCAAGAGAGCTCGCATCGGGCCTTGGAAAGAGACTGCATATACTACGTTGGCGGTATTTCTTCCGAAGTTATTGAGCACATGGAAGAGTTTGGCCATGAAGAAACCTAGGGGAGCGCTGACCCTCGCTGAGGGACGCTATGACTATAAAACAAACGTCTCTCTTGCATTGGATAATGACATTCAAGAGAAAGACGTTATGGTAAGGACCTGCTTGCACTCATTTGAGGAATGGCGGGCGACGCATCATGATTATAGCTATGTTTTTCCGTTTATCGCCTGGATACGCGGAGAAGGAGTGCAGGCAGGTATCGTAGACAGTAGAGAAGTCTGGGTTTTCCAAGTAGACGCGACGCGGACACAGGATATTATCCAGGCGGTTCGCGTGGGGATGTTCTTTTTCAACCTAACCGCAGATGATCTGCTGCGCGACGTTTATGTCAAGAATCTGGATGTGGGAGACGAGCTGGGCGCATCGGCGCCAGCCCTGGTCAACGCCAACAGAACGTTATACGAAAATACAGGCGTTGCTCTCAGAGAAGCCGCGGGCGCTTTGGGCTGCGGAGGCGATCTCAATTTCTGGATATACAGCCATAACAATAATCCGAGAATGCCGCAAAACGCCTTGCACGAGGCGGTTTCCAGCGCAGGCGCGAGGTCCATCGTGACCGATAGCGTGAAGGCTCATTGGGCGCGGGTCGGCAATAATCAGGGCGACCCCGGACCACTCTGCAAATCGGATTTACATCGGGCGATTTTTTAAAGGCTCCAGCGAAGGTCGCATTCATGGACAGGTGCTCGATTTGACCAGTCAGGCAGCGGCGAAATTTCATAACGACGAGAGAAACCATGCAGGATAATTGGAGTGTCTATCCCAAATTCACTGACGAGGGGCAAGCCTGGGTGTCGGTAAACCTGGGCTATGAGGAGATTGCGCGGACCGACGCTCGTGACTCTCTATTGGCTGTAAAGCTGAAATTGAAGCGCGCCAACGCGCAAGGGTTGCCAACTTCTGAGGAGTTTGCGGCGCTGGAGGAGATTGATGAGGCGCTCTTTCAAGGCTTGGACGCGCATAACGCGGTGTATGCGGGACGCATAAGCGTAAACCACGAGCGATATTTCTTTTATTACATGAACTGCGATGAAGAGATCGCCGCCGCGATTATCCGCAATGTCGGTCGCCAATTCGGTTATACCCTGGAGTTCGGTGTGAGTGCAGAACCGGAAAAGCAGTCCTATTGGCGGAATCTCTATCCGTCGGAAGATGACTGGCAAGTCATTCAAGACCTGGAGGTGTTGCAAACGCTGGCGAAAAGCGGCGATCAACCGGATATTCAAAGGGAAGTCACGCACTGGGCGTGTTTTCCGACGCAGGCTCAGGCGCAGCAGTTTGCGGATTGGGCGGCCGCTGAGCATTACGTGGTGAGCCGCTGCGCCAGGGAAGAGGATGGAGACCGATTTCAGGTGATATACAGCCATACCGGAAGCATGCGGTTGGACGACATTTCGTTTCATACGATGTTCTCTAATCGTAAAGCGCATGAACACGGTGGCGACTATGACGGCTGGGAAACCAGTGTGGAAAAGGGCGCTCCTGCCGCACCCGCGAAAACGCAGCTGTTTACCGGGCGGCCCACGCACATGATCGGTAGTGTGGCCATCGCCAGTCTGGCGGCGGGCGGCATTGCCGGCGCAGCGCTGTTTGGCGCAGTGGGGATCGCTTCTCCTGTCGCGTTTTCTCTCGGTGACTGGTTTCCCAAATTGGCGGAAGGCGCATTGATGGGGATATTTATCCTGTTCGCAATGGGAATATTCGTACTGACGCCCCTGCTGCTGGTATTACGATTTTTCGGCTATGCAGGGCCGTTCTTTGTGTATGCAATCAGCCTGCTTTTCAGTGTCCTGTTTATGCTGGACGAGCCTGTCTTTGGCGTCGTCGGACTCACCTTATCTTTACCAGCCGCTTTTATTTTTTGCCGCTTCGCTTATGCTCGCGGTCAAGGTCTCGGTTGACGCAATAGTCGGCCGCAAAAGTTACAGCCGGATTGCACAAGCTACAAACCCCGGTCGTCTATGAGTCAGGCGTGAGCCAGTCATGAATCCAGCGGAACAGGCTGGTATCGCGGGCCTGCTGCGCTTTGTCGGACTGCTGGCATAGACTTTGATTGCTACCTCCTGAAGTGAATGAAGCCTGTGATGAATGCGGGCTTCTTCCGTTGCATTCGAACAGGAGGATACACAATGCACAAACTGGCTATTACCGTCGCCGCTGCAACCCTGGCGTTGAGCGGCGCTTTTAGCGCCCATGCGCAAAACGCCACGCGGGTTTCCGTTAACAAAATCAGCGAGGACGGCGTTGGCGACAAAATTGGTTCTATCATTCTGGAGCCCACTCCGCATGGCGTATTAATCAGGCCAATCCTGGAAGGGCTGGAGCCGGGAATGCATGGCTTTCACCTGCATGAAAAAGGGAGCTGCGATGCGGCGGAGAAGAGTGGTGAGATGACGGCGGGCGCAGCGGCCGGAGGACATTACGACCCTGACAAAGAGGGCGGACATACGGGACCGTTTCGTCCCGGACACCAAGGCGATCTGCCAGCGCTATTTGTCGATGAAGAGGGAAACGCCAGTCAACAAGTTCTGGCGCCCAAGCTCAAAGTTGAAGACATGCGCGGACACGCCCTGATCATCCACGAAGGCGGCGACAACTACTCCGACAAACCTGATCTCGGAGGCGGCGGCGCGCGCATCGCCTGTGGCGTCGTGATCGATGAGGACATCCAATCGCAATCAGGCGTACAGCAGCAGAAGCAGCAGGACGGCGGCGCCAGCTAGCCTTGAATCGACGCATAGAGTAAACGCTGAAGTTTGCCTGGATAATTGCGAAGAGATAGAAGAGATAAAAAGAAAGAGAATCAGGGAAGAGAAAAGGCCTGCAATCCGTTCAATAGAGAGCAGGCCTTGGAGATTGGTTAACTGGCTACTGGTTGAGGATGGCCGGACTCAACTTCGTCACCGACAGGGTCGTCCTTATGCTGCCGCGCCAGCAGCACATACAACGCCGGCGTCACAAACAGCGTGAACAGGGTGCCGATAGCCATACCGCCCACCAGCACCAGACCGATGGAGTTACGGGCTGCAGCGCCGGGGCCTTCCACCAGGGTCAGCGGGAAGTGGCCCGCGACGGTGGCGACGGAGGTCATGAGTACCGGACGCAGACGGGTCATGGCGGCCTGATGTACGGCGTTGAGTTTATCCATACCCTGCATTTGTAGCTTGTTGGCGAACTCCACGATCAGGATGCCGTTTTTGGAGATCAATCCCACCAGCGTCACCAGCCCCACCTGAGCATAGATGTTCATAGTCGTGGTCCAGCCGTTGGTCCAATAGGGCATATTCGGGTCCGGCATCTTCAACGTGGTGAAGATCAGAGCGCCGAACATGGCCAATGGCGCTGAGCCCAACAGAATGACGAAGGGGTCGCGGAAGGAATTGAACTGCACCGACAGCACCAGGAAGATCATCAGAATCGCCAGCCCCAGCGCAGGCAGGAACTTGCCTCCTTCCGTACGCAGCTGACGGGACTCGCCCGTGTAGTTGATGGTGTAGCCCGGCGGCAGGATTTCTTCCGCCGCTTTTTCCAGTACCTTTAAGCCTTCGTCCAACTGAGCGGTCATGCCGGACAGCTTCACCGCATTAAGCTGTTGAAAGCGGTTCAGTGAACGCGGCACGGTGCTGTCGGTGATCGTGGCCACAGCGCTGAGCGGCATCAACTGCCCCTCGGGGCCGGAGACGTAGATATCCTTGAGCTGATCCGGATTCAAACGCTCCACTCGCGACACTTGAGGAATCACCTTGTAGGCGCGTCCGTCCATGTTGAGACGATTGACGTAGTTGCCGCCCAGGGCCGCGCTCAGGTCTGCGCCAATTTGCGCGTTATTGAGCCCAAGCGCCGCCACTTTGCGATGGTCGATCACCACTTCGGACTGCGGCTGGTCGTACTTCAGGTCGATATCCGGCGGAAAGTAGAACAAGCCGCTTTCCATCGCCTTCATCTGCAGTTGTTGCGCGAGTTGCAGCATCTGTTCCGGTTCCGCAGTGGAGGCGATGACGAATTCCACCGGGAAGTTGCTGCCGCCGGGCAGGGCGGGCGGCTGCGCCGCGAACACCTGCAGGCCGGGAATCTGACTTAACTGGTACTGCATGTCCTGCACGATTTCCGAGATGGGGCGGTCGCGCTGATTCCAGGGCTTCACCACCATGCCGCTGAAACCGCCGACGCCCAGCGCCGCTGCAAAAGGGTCGGAGGGCGACAACAGTATCTGGAAGGTCAGATCACGTTCCGGCGCGTTCAGAAAGATTTGCTCTGCGGCGTGACCGAAATGCGCCTTCTGATCCGCCGACGCGTTGGCGGCATTGTTGATGATGCCGAACATAAAGCCCTGATCTTCCAACGGCGCCAGTTCTTTGGGAGAGAACATGTACATGGGGATCACCATCAGACTGAGCCCCGCCCAGATGGTGTACACCGCCGGGCGCGCGCGCAGCACTTTTTCCAGCACATTGCCGTAGCCGTCGCGCAGGCGATCAAAACGGTGGTTGACCCAGCCAGTGAAGCCTTTTTCCTCGCTCTCGGCGCTGCGCAGCAACTTGGCGCTCATCATCGGCGACAACGTGAGGGCGACAATGCCCGAAATAGTTACCGCTCCCGCCAGGGTCAAGGCGAACTCGCGGAACAAGGCGCCAGTCAAACCGCCTTGCAGGCCTATAGGTGTGTACACCGCCGCGAGGGTGATGGTCATGGCGATGACCGGACCGATCAACTCCCGCGCGCCAATACGCGCGGCTTCAACCGGACTGCGGCCTTCCCGCAGATGTCGTTCGACGTTTTCCACTACGACGATGGCGTCATCCACCACCAGCCCCACAGAGAGGACAATCGCCAGCAGGGTGAGCAGGTTCAGCGTAAATCCAAACACCTGCATCAGGAAGATGGCGCCGATCAGGGACACGGGTATCGCCACAATCGGCACCAGTACGGAGCGGAAAGACCCCAGGAACAGGAAGATCACCACCACCACGATCAACAGCGTGTCGGTCAGGGTGCCCACTACTTCATGAATGGCGTTGTTGATGTACTCCGACGCGTCATAGCCAATGCCGCCCTGCAGGCCGGGGGGCAGGTCTTCCGTAATCGCTTCCAGGTCTTTGCGCACCCGCTCCACCACTTCAATCGTATTGGCGCTGGGAAGCGGGAAGATGCCCATGAACACGGCGGTCTGGCCGTTGAAGCTGACTTCGGTGTCGTATTCTTCCGCGCCCAACTCCACGTCGGCGATATCCTGCAGACGAATAATGGTGTCGTTCTCCTGGCGGATCACCAGTTCCTTGAACTCCTCCACGGTATGCAGGTCTGTGTTGGCGGTCAGATAGGTCTGTACGAAACTGCCTTTGGTGCTGCCCACCGGCGCCAGATAGTTATTGGCGGCGAGGGCGTCGCGCACTTGCGAGGGGCTGATGTTCATCGCCGCCATGTGATCCGGTTTCAGCCAGATGCGCATGGCGAAAGTGCGGGCGCCGAAGATATCCGCCCGCTGCACGCCGGACAGCGCGGCCAGACGCGGCTGCACCACGCGCACCAGATAGTCGGTGATTTCGCTCTGTGACAACGATTCGGACCAAAAGCTGAGGTAGGCGGCGGCGAATTCCGAATCGGCGGATTGCACGCTTATGGCGGGCAGCTCCGAGCCGGCGGGCAGCTCGTTGCGCACCTGATTCACCTTGGCGGTGATGTCCGCCAGCGCCTTGGTGGGATCGTAGTTAAGCTTCAGCCGGGCGGTCACCAGAGACAGCCCCAGCATGCTCTTGGACTCGATGTAATCCACACCGTCAGCGGAGGCGATAGCGCGTTCAATCGCGGTGGTGACAAACCCCCGCACCACGTCCGCGCTGGCTCCCACGTAAGTCGTGGCCACCGTGACGGAGGCGTTCTCGCTTTGCGGGTACTGGCGTACGCTGAGTGAGTTCCAGGCCTGCACGCCGGCGATAATAATGACGATGTTGACCACCAGGGCCAGCACCGGACGCCGCACGAATATATCAGTAAAAGCTTTCATAATCGGCGGCCCTGTCAGGTGTTCTTGGGTTGCGGATTAAGTTTGAAATCCGGAGCCATCTTGTTGTCGATGAGCACGGACATACCGGGCATCAACTTGAATGAGCCGGTGGACACCACACGGTCGCCGGGTTTCACGCCTTCGACCACGATGACGAAGTCGCCCTGGGTTTCTCCCAGCCGCACCAGTTGCTGCCGCAAGACCAGCGGCGCATCGCCGCCGTCTTTGGCTTCGCCTTCATCAACTATGTAGACGGAAGAACCGTAAGGGCCGTGCAATACCGCTGTAGAGGGGATAAACAGCACGTCACGCGTCTGCGCCAGAATCATATCAATCGCCACAAACATACCCGGGCGCAGTTTGCCCTCAGGGTTGTCCAGGGTCGCCTGCACCCGCACGTTACGGGTGTTGGGGTCGACGTCCGGGTTGAACGCGGTGATTTTGCCGACAAACTTCTGGTCTGGATAAGCGTCGGTGACGACTTCCACTTTCAGTCCTTCCGCCAGCTCGCCCAGACGACGCTGCGACAGCGAAAACTCCACATACACAGGATTCAACGCTTGCAGGGACACGACAGGCGTGCCCCTGTCCAGGAACTGGCCGACACTGATCTGGCGAATGCCCAGCTTGCCGTCGAAGGGCGCCCGCAACGTCTTCTTGGCGATCACCGCGCGGTTGTAATTCAGTCGCGCCTGCGCCTGTTTCACGTCGTTTTCCGCGTTGTCGAATTCAAGCTGGGAGATATTGCGCGTTTTGCTCAGTTCTTTGGCGCGGGTCAGGCTTAACTGGGCGCGCTCAGCGGCTACTTCCGCCTCCCTTAACTCGGCGCGTTCGATCTGATCATCGAACAGAACCAGAACATCGCCGGCTTTCACGTCCGCGCCGGCGGAGAATTTGATTTCTTTAACCGTCCCATCGATTTCCGTGTTGATCACCGTTCCCTGCACCGGTTTGACGGAACCCACCAAGGAGACGCGCGGACGCCATTGCGACTGTTCGACGGTATAGGTGTTGACCGGCGTCGGCGGCATGGTCATCTGCGCCGCGGCGGCCCCCATGGTGTCGAACTGCTGCATCTTGACCTGGATGATCCCCCCAACGATGAGCGCCACGACGACAAGGCCAGCGAACACCCATAGGAGCTTTTTAAGCATATGCACTTCCTCTGCAAAGTGAGTTAAAGCGTTGGATCACATTCGCCAAATAGCCAGTGAAGTGGTGAAAATATGATCATAAACCTGTCAAATCCCTGTGTCCCGGCTGTCATCGATGGACTCCGGCAGGCAAGTGGAAGCCTGGAATAGAGTGGGGATTTACACCTTGTCGAACGGCGAAAGCGATTTTCGACAAAGCGAAATGAAAAAATGTTAATTGAGAATATGCTAAGGAAATCAAGTTATTGTGATAATTGCAAGAGGGCGTTTAATAGAATTTCATCCTGTGATGTAACGGCTGCAGGGGAAAAGTTACTAGGTAGGGAGCGCCTAATGCGCTTTTACGATATAAATAGCTATGTTACGGGAGGGCGGCAGTCCGGGCTGGGTGTTTTTTTTTGCGTAAGTGGATGACTGGTTAAATATGTCAAAAAAGGAAGCTGGGGAACGATCTCATATACGGGTTCAGCCTATGTAAGCTATTACGGCCCCCTCCAAATGATATTTTAGGGTTTAATGACATACGTCCTCGAAAAAGTCTTTTTTTTATACAGCCATGGTGATCAGTGAAAACGTATTTAATAGGCGCCGTTGTTGGCGCGTTAATGACCTGTGCAATTATCTATCCGTTTGCCATGGTTGAACTGGCGCGCAAAGAGCAAGTGGCTCGAGACAATGGGTTCCTGGATGGGATACAGCATACTGTGAAAGCGCTATCGAAGAGATTTAACGAACCACCACAAGACGCTGATGTTGAGGTTATGTATTCCATAAAGACTACGGACGTGGTGGCTTTCACGGTTGATGGAATTGATACTATCGGAATTGTTCCTTGATGGATTTGGCTTTAAAAGAAACGATCATGAGCGATAAGTTTAGCGTTGACTATTTTAGCGACACAAAATACAACCTTTTGACTGCTGAAATTTCGTATGGTGGCCAAATACTCTGCCAAATAAATAGGGATAAAGGCATTGAACACATGGAAATAGAGTTTTTCCACGAACAACGGCTTTTGGACAAGCCGCCAGTTATGAAATTCCCTCTTGACGCGTTTTTATCGTTAGTTGATGAGATCAGACAAGAGCTTTCTGAACTTGAATAGATGTTTTTAAGGCAATTGAACTTCTTGCGGATGCCCATACAAAGCAAGGATGTATTGGCGGTCCCCCTCAAAAAATTTTATAACGCTATCCTGCCATATTGATAGGACCGAAGAATGAAGGATGTCCATAAATCCGCCCTGTGGGCGCTAATCTGTATTCCAATCACTCTTTTTGCAGGCTATTTCAGCTATGCAATGGCGCATGGCTCTTTTACTTTTCTTATTATCTTTTTAGCGCCAGGAGGGTTATTTATTTCCCTAATGGAAGGCGTTCTTGACTCTAGCTGGTCATTGATTACTGTAGGAATACTCGGACAGTATCTGGGCTATTTCGCCATTATCCACGGAATTAGAAAGCTGGCGAGCTGGTTTCGGTTCCGAGCGCGTAAGGAAGAGCCTGCAAACTAGGCGTCCAGAACTTTCATAGAACGAAGAGCATCACCATGGAATTGGACCACATTTTTATCTGCGTATCGGAAGAGGCCCCGGAAGGGGATGTGTTAACCGCCTTTGGTTTGACGGAAGGCTCCGCGAATACTCACCCTGGTCAGGGCACGGCTAATCGCCGTTTTTTCTTCCACAACGCCTTTATCGAGCTGTTGTATTTAAACAATCCCCAAGAAGCGGACAGTGAGCTGACGCGGCCTACAATGCTTCTGGAACGGCTCACCCAATGCGGTGCAGATGTTTCACCATTTGGCGTCTGCTTTCGACCTGAGACAGGTAAGGAGCGAAGCCCAGCACCGTTCAAAAGCTGGGACTACCGTCCCCAGTACCTGCCGGAAACCCTGCGCGTGGAAGTCGGCGAATCGCCATTAAGCGAACCTATGTGGTTTTACCTGGAGTTTGCCAGCAGACCAGACCAAGCCGCCCCTGAACGCGCACAGCCACTAACGCACGCCACCGGTTTCAGAGAAGTTACACGTGTTTGCGTGACATCCCCCAATAGAGAAACGCCCTCCGACGCCGCCATTAAGGCGACCACTGTGAGTGGATTTGAGATGGCGGCGGGGGATGAGAGCCTATTGGAAATAGGCTTTGATCACGAAAAAGAGGGAAAGCATCACGACTTCCGGCCTCATTTGCCGTTGATATTCCGGTGGTGATTGAGATGGGGTTTAGCTCATTCGTCATGCAGTTGGATTTTAAGCTGGGCATTTAACTGATCGTATTTAGGAGCTGGTCGATGACCATAGAAACAGAGCAAGATTTACTACACCTGAAACATATCGGCGGCATTGTCGCGACGATTTTGCAGGAGATGATAGTGCGCACTGAGCCGGGGATGACGACCTCAGAGCTGGACGCCATTGGCAAGGCGTTGTTTGAACAATATGAGGCTCAGTCGGCTCCGTTGGTGTCTTATAACTTTCCCGGTTATACCTGCATCAGCGTGAACGAAGAAGCGGCGCACGGCATTCCTAGGGATCGCGTTATTCGCCCCGGAGACATCGTTAATATTGATGTTTCGGGCGAAAAGAACGGTTATTTCGCGGACACCGGGGGCACCTTTATCGTGCCGCCATCCACGCCTCAAAAAGACCGGTTGTTACATGCGACCAAGTTGGCGTTGCGCAACGCCGCGGCGAAAGCGCGAGCAGGTGAGAATCTGAATGTCATCGGCAAGGAAATCCAGAAAGTCGCCAAGGACAAAGGCTTCAAAATTATCAGAAATCTGTGCAGCCATGGCGTAGGGCGCAGCTTGCACGAAGATCCGAAGGAGATTCTGGGCTATTACGATCCTCGCGAAGAACGGCGCTTGCACAAAGGGCTGGTCATCACCATCGAACCTTTTCTGTCCACCAAGAGCAAACACGTCACGGAAGCCCGCGACGGCTGGACCCTGGTTGGCGCCGCAGGGAATTTATCCGCCCAGTTTGAACATACGATGGTAATCACCAACGGACAGCCCATATTGGTGACCGTGCCACATAGCGCTTAGCGCCATCTCCCCTGGCTCTCATCTTCTGAAACTTGTAGGTTGGATAAGCAAAGCGCCATCCAACGTGGGCGTCACAATTAGCTCAGGAGAAAACGTTACAAGCTACGGGACATTGCCCCATAGTTGGCGACAAAAAGCAAAACGTGATCTGCTGATTTGGCGTGTTGGAAGGCGCTGCGCTTTTCCAACCTACCGGCTGAGTTATAACGTACGACGCGCCATTCAGCTTTGGGATCAGGATTAACCCAGGGACATATATCAATCGATAAAATATCCACCAATCGAGAGCGATGCTTGGGCTACTGACTTGGTTTGTCGAAAGACGTTGCGCCTTTCCTATCTGATTGGTTATCGATCCCCAGCAGGGTGAATACAGTCACTCATGACTGGCGCTTCCACCATTTCTGACTAATTCTTATACATAGTCAGTCACAGGGATGAGCGGACAGGGATCTTGGACTTCCTTTGCAACTATGAAGCCGGGGTCTGGCCGCTGAGGCCGGAAGGAGTGTGTCCTTTGTATAAAGACGTCGATATCAGTCGCCTTCCGGTATTGGAGTCCCGCGCTGACGTTGCGCTCTTTGATTTGCATCCCGATGTGATCTTTATTTTCGACCTGGATGTTCATGCCTTCTGGTGGGCCAATGCCGCGGGCGTAGCATTCTGGGGGCTAGATAATCTTCAACAGGTGATCGACAAGGACATGTCCGGCGATACCGCCAGTGCGCGCCGTCGTATGCGGCAGACTTTCGAGAAAGCGGCGCTGGAAGGCGTCTCTGTCAATTCCTGGACCGCCTATCCTGAGCAAAAGCCCAAACGTCTGCATATGCGTCATCGGGCGGTTCTGCTGGGGCCTGAGCGCCATCGCGGCACCATCGCCTTCATCTCCGATGGCGGGCCGCCAGGAGATAATCCTGAACAATGCTTATTCACCGAAGCGATTCATTACACTTCCGTGGCGGTGACCAGTTTCTCCCTGGGCGGACAGCCCTTGTTTGAAAACCCCATCGCCACCGAGCTATACGGATATGCGGTGAGGGAGGGCGCGCCGGCAGGGGTTTCCGTGTTCGAAAGCCGTTTTCATGATCTGGAGGAAGGCAGAGAGAGGCTGCGCCAAGGGCAGGCGTTGCTGGACAGCTCGCAGGACCACTTGATGATCACCCGCCGCGGCGTCCGCAAGCACACCGTGGATATGCGCGCGAGCCGGCATCCGGTGAGCGGCGAATACGTGATACTGGTGTCCGAATACGATATCAGTGCGCTGCAAAACGCGCTGGATGAGTCAGAAAGAGCCAAGTCTGAGCTGAAAAAGCTGGCGCACTACGATGCGCTGACCGGCGTGCCCACGGTGCGCCTGTGCAAGGATCGACTTGACCGCATGATCGCCGTCGCCAGGCGCAATGAGGGCGTCGCGGCGCTGTTGTTCATCGACCTGGATGGCTTCAAGGCGGTGAATGACCAGCACGGCCATGACGCCGGCGATTGTCTGCTGAAGGAAGTGGCGGTGCGCCTGCAATCTTCCGTACGCGCTTCGGATACCGTAGGCAGAATCGGCGGCGATGAATTTATCGTGTTGATCCCGGATCTGCAGCAGCGCGAGCATGCGGGTCTGGTCGCCCACCAGATTATCAAGACGCTCTCCATGCCGGTGACCGTGACTTCAAACGACGGCAGTGAAGTGGAAGTGTATATCGGGGCCAGTATTGGCGTGGCGTCGTACCCCGATAACGGCGATGATCCGGAAGCCTTGCTGCGTAACGCGGACGCGGCGATGTATCAGATCAAACGACTGGGCAAGAATAATTACGGTTACGCGTAAAGCTTATTGTTACCGAGGGGAAGGGCGGTTCAAAAAACACGCGGCCGGGAAGGCGCGGCCGCGTGAGAAATACAGCAATTACACTTGATTACAGCATAGCATCTGTCTCGAACACTCTATTCATCTACGACACAACCTGCGTTGCGTCGTCAGACGTTACTGACTGCACAAGAGGTTCACTTCTTTTCTCAGTTTCGGCAGGAAGATATCCGTAAAGAAGTTGTACAGCCCCATCTGATCATGCTCATGGGTATAGATCGCCCATGGGTCCAGAATGACGGAACGGATGCAGGGAATGGCGTTCACCTGCTGGGGATTTTCAAACAGGCGCTCGCCCAGGGCGTTCATAAAGTCGTCGCCGTAATCATCCCGGTTAAAGGTAGTCATGGATACGAACACTTGGTCGGGAGAGACCGGCTGCCCTGGCGGTACGCTGAGTTTGTCGAACAGGTCGTTGTTAAGCTGCAGCGTCCGCTCCAGTGAACGATCGTTCTTATCGACGAACACATAGTCCACGATATTCTGGTCGCCGGAGACCTTGGTCAGGAACGAACTGATTTCGCGATGCTGCAGCAGGTCACGCTTGGAGACCTGACGCTTCCACAATGTTTCGGCAATGGCTTTGCGCTGCATTTCCTGATCTTTGGGCATCGGAGTCAGCAGAATCAGATCGAACTTGTCGTCCGGGAAGGCGATGTCCATAGTCGCCAGATACAGGTAGAACAACTTCGAGTTCAGCATGCTCTGGTTGATGATATGGCCATAGCCGCGCTTGTCTGGACGAATAGTCTGATGGCTAAGGTAAACCGCGGTGGCCGCCGCGCCGGGCTTGGAGCCTTCCAGGCCGGATTCGCCGATATTGCGGGTGTTGATGCTGTCGCTGTCGCCTTCCGAACTGATATAAGGCGCGCTGAAACTCAGCAGGTTGATGATTTTCTCATTGCGGTAAGTCAGGCTGCCCGCCGGGTAGGGGATGTAACCCATTTTGTGCGGATCAATCGTGGCGCTGTCGCAACGGTGGACATGGGCCATACTTTCGTACACCGACGCTCTGAACCAAGTGTCGCTGTTGTCGAACTGATCTGTTGCCTGTGCGCCCTGCTGCGGTTCGGAGCCCATCTCAAAGGGCTTGCGGATGCAAGCCATAAAATAGCCGCCCCAGGCGCCGTCGGTATGCACCGCATACTCGAAGGGTTCTGCGTCGCGACGGAAGCCCTCACGGATCTGCAGTATTTTTTCCACCGGGTCCACCGCGCCTTCTTCGGTGGAGCCGAAGACAGCGACGTTAAGCAGGATGGGCTTTTTGTTCTGCTTACAGGTGTTCAGTACGGCCTGCAGCAGATCGGTTTTCACTCTGCCTTCTTCATCCACATAGACATTCAGCACGGCGTCGTCGCCAATCACGTTGATGTCCGCCATCTGCGCTTCGGTCAAGCCTTTCTGACCGCCGCCCAGGCCAAGCACGGCGGCTGACTTCACCCAGGAGTAATGCTTGGTGGAGGGGACAATGATCGCAGGCGCTTTGATGTTTTCCGCCGCCAGATATTTATTCTGGAAGAAGGTCATGCCTCTGGAGTTGAGGGAATAGCCTTCTCCCAGCGTCTTCCAGACGGTCGCTTCGTCCACGCTGAGCAAACTGGCCATTTTGCCCGGCAGGTTCAATGCGTCGTCCTGCATCAGGTTGAGCAGACGCCAGGCGCTGGCGTCGGCGACACGTTGGCCGTCAGGCAGGGTGAGGCTGTCGCGAATGGAGGCGTAAGCTTGCCCGTCTTCCATAGAGTATTTAATGCCCAGAGGCATGTACTTGAGTTCGCGGGCGGCCCAAACGCTTTCGATGTTGGCGACCGTGCCGCCGCTGGTGATATGCGACCAGGAACGCGGTTCGGCGGACTCGCTGTCATTTTCCAGGGGACGCACATTGAAGCCGGCCATTTGCGCCACGTCGTTGGCGGCGACGATCTCCAGTAATGTCGTCGCCGGCGCAGCCTGTGGCGTAACGTTATTCTGGTTCTGCAGCATGCCGGACAGGTAGCCGATAATCGCCGGCAGAGTGATGTCCCAGGTCATATGCCCTTGATAACGCAGGCTGGAGAAGGGGACGGAGTATTGGGTCAATAGGCTGAGAAGGTCGTCGCTGCGCTGCTCGATATTCTGTAGCGCCTGCACGTAGGCATCGGAAGACTTCACTTTATCGGTGATATATCCGGGATCTTCCGGAAACTGATTGGTGCGTCCTTCCAGCGTTTTCTCGACAACGGCGCTCAACAGCTTCTTCACTACGTCAAGATTTTCGCCTTTCGTGCCCATAAACCAACCGGCGATGGAGGTGTCATCCAATAAGGGCGCGCCAACCAGGCCTTGTTTTAAATGGGATTTAACTTGTTTTAGAACATCGCGTGAGACAAATTTCCTTCTTGGGGAAGTCATTTCCATTACGGGATCTCCGTTTTATTGTGCTTGACATGCAATGTTGGGTAATCGCGATATATAAGGCGGGTGTTTCCTAATCAGAAACAAGCATGATCAGTACGGCGTGAAATCGTCCACTCAGAGACAGCGGTCGCGAGATGGCTATCTTAGTACAGTCAGGGGAATTAGCAACCGGAGAAAACAAGGCGGCGGCGCACGCTTAAGCGGCGTTGCAGGCCTGGTTTTGACGGGAGCGGGGAATGGCGCGAGACAGGCGGCGGATTGACTAACGGATGACAATAGAAACCACTTACCAGTTTATTTTTGGCAGCGCTTTGCTGGCGTTGCTGTGCGTGTTCACCAGTGTGTTGTCGCGTCGGCTTGGGGCGCCGCTGTTACTGGTGTTCCTGGTCCTGGGCATGCTGGCGGGGGAGGACGGGCCCGGGGGCATTAAGTTCGACGATTTCGGCCTGGCGTTTCTGGTCGGCAACCTGGCGTTGGCGGTGATTATTTTTGACGGTGGGTTGGGCGCGCGCCGGGATACGTTCCGCGTCAGCCTGCGTCCGGCGCTATCGCTGGCCACCGTGGGCGTTTTAGCGACTGCAGGTTTGACCGGGCTGGCGGCCCACTGGATTCTGGATCTGACCTGGCAAGAAGGTCTGTTGATTGGGGCTATCGTCGGCTCCACGGATGCGGCGGCGGTGTTCGGCTTATTACGCAGCGCGGGGCTGGAATTAAAAGAGCGCACCGGCGCCACCCTGGAAATCGAATCTGGCTCCAATGATCCGATGGCGATATTTCTGACTATCACCCTGGTGCAGTTATTGAGCGCGCCGACAGGCAATCCCGGCTGGTCCCTGTTGAGCGAGCTGGCGATTCAAATGGGGCTGGGGCTGGCGGCGGGGGGCGCTGGCGGTTTCATATTATCGAGGCTGCTCGCCCGCCTGCAATTATCCGCTTCTCTCTATCCGCTGTTGGCGTTGACCGGGGCGCTGAGCCTCTTCGGCGTGACCAACCTGTTGGGCGGCAGCGGCTTTCTTGCGATCTATATCGTGGGGGTGATGATCGGCGCCAAATCGTTGCCCTACGGCGGCGATATCCATCGCTTCCATGATGGGCTGGCCTGGTTGAGCCAGATCATCATGTTTCTGATGTTGGGGCTGTTGATTACGCCGAGCAAAATGACGCCGATTATCGCGCCGGCGATCGCCATCGCCTTCGTGCTGATCTTTTTCGCTCGCCCCCTGGCGGTGCTGCTGTCTCTGGCGCCTTTCCACTTTCCATGGCGGGAACAGGCTTTTATCAGCTGGTGCGGTCTGCGCGGCGCGGTGCCGATCATACTCGCGCTATTTCCTTCTCTGGCGGGACTGGAGCATACCCGCATTTACTTTGACCTGGTGTTCTTCGTCGTGCTGATTTCGCTGATTCTGCAAGGCTGGACCATTGCGCCCATCGCCAGATGGCTGCAGGTGGAATTACCGCCGCCGGTGCGGGAGCCGGAGCATCTGACGCTGAAAATCCCCGACTCGCAGGAGAAGGAAGTGTTGCTGTATCAAGTGTCTCCCAGTTGTCGCGCACTGGGAATGCAGGGGAGGCAGTTGCCGCTGTCGGAAGGCGCGCAGTTGATTGGCGTGATTCGCCTGGGCGTCCTGTTGGCGGCGCCGAAGGAGCAAAAACTGGCGGTGGATGATTACGTGATGGCGTTGGCGACGCAAGGGACCAGCAGCGCCCTGGGGCGTTATTTCGCCCCGGAACAGCCGCGCGATATAGAGGCCAGTCTGTTTTTCGGCGAATTCGCCATCAACCCCGACGCCAAACTGGCGGACCTGGCCCAGCTGTATTGTTTTAATGTCCGGGATAAGGATGCTGAGTTAAGCGTCGCCGACTTTGTCCTCAGTCAGTTCCACGGCAAACCGGTGGTGGGCGACCGGGTCCAACTTGGACCGGTGCATTTTGTGGTGAAAGAGGTCAAAGACGGCGTCATTGCCGCGATCGGGTTGAAACTGGGGCGGAGCTGATCCGCGCCTGTCAATCCTGAGCGGGCTTTAACCGCCTTTCTGGTTTCCCGTCGCATCAGACCAACACTATTCCTCTGCAAGTTTAGACGCTGCCTGTAATCTCGGCCATGACGCCTTTTGCGGTGCTGAAACAGACGGCGTGACGGCGACACTATGAGGGAACGCCAGGCGGTAGCCGGCCAAAGCGACGAACCAGCAGATAGCGAGAGTCCAGATATCGTGGGAAACAAAGTGAGCGCCTCGCAACTGTTGCGCGACGCCGAAACCCGCTCCCAGGCTTAACGCAAACCCCAGCGCCCTGAAGCGCCAACGAGGCAAGTGGACTAGCGCGACAAAGTAAAGGCCGATCCAGGCGTAGCCGCCGCTGGCGTGGCCGGCGGGGAAACACTGTCCATCCTGGCTGGCGGCGTCGAAGGAGATCGCGCCGCCGTAGCGCAGCAAATCCCAGGGGCAGTTAACCTGGGTGAGACGCTTAAGCAGGGAGACGCTGAGCAGAGAAATCGCCACGCTAGCAAACAGATAGACCAAAGCGCGTCGATAAGGGCGGAGTCGTTGTATGAAGAAGGAGCCTGTCAGCAACGCCAGCAGCAGGAAGGCCATAACGCCGACCATGCGTCGCCCGTCATTGTGCAGAAGATCGCTGGTCACCCAGGCGTCCCGCAAAAACCATTGATGTCCCTCCCAGCTGTAGATCGCATCCGCCAGCGATAAATCCAGATGCAGGTCGTTGATCAGCATTATCAGAGCCAGAAAGGCCAGGAGCGGATACCAGAAGTGAATTCGATAGAAATCCGTTGAATCGTCTTGCCAGTTTTTCAAAATCGTATCGTCCGTCTAACAGCTTGTATGGGGGCATTCTAGGAAATGGCGGACCAAGCAAGTCTCAAGAAAATATCAAGCAATGATCAAGAGTCTCCAACTTTGATGTTTGCTTGATGTCCCGTTGATAATTGGTTGTTCCCCGCCTGATTAGGATGAGGCTGTCATCTATTAATCGGCGTGTGACGTTAACCGTGAATAACCCGGCGGAAGGCGCAAACAAGACAAGCCCGTGCATGGGCGTGAACAGAAAGCTGCGGACCTTGGGCGTGAGCCTCTGCTGGCTGGCGGCGCTGTGCAGCGCGCTCGCTGTTGCACAGGAAAAAGGTGATCATTCTGACGCAGACTGCGAGCCCATCTACGATGCTGAGAAAACCTCGAAGTTCGATTTTGTCGGGCTAAGCGGCGCCTATTCCCTGGATGACTACGCCGGCGCCGAGATAGGACAAATCTGGGTGGAGCCGCTTCCGGTTTTTGACGAGTCCGATCCAGACGAAAATAACTTCCTGTATCGTCTGCTGAACAAGATTCATATCCTGACGCGTACGGATGTGGTCTCTGGACAACTCCTGTTTAAGAGCGGCGATCGTCTGGATGTGGACACGCTGCGTGAGTCGGAAAGGATTCTCAGGAAAAACAGTTATCTCATCGACGCGCGCATCGTGCCGTTGCGTCAGTGCGACGGCAAAATTGACCTGCTCGTAGTGACCCGGGATATCTGGACGCTGGAGCCGGGTGTGAAGTTCAGTCACTCGGATGGCGCCAGCAAGGTGGGTCTGGAGCTGAGCGATAACAATATCTTCGGGACGGGCAATCAAGTTTCCGTCGCCTACAACAAAGATGACGACCGCAGCAGCGTCGACTACATGTTCGGTTCTAATCACTTGTTCGGAACCCGTCTGAAAACCCAGGTGCAATACGGCGACACCAGCGATGGAGAAACCAAGCTGTTTTCTCTGGAACGGCCTTTCTACGCGTTGGACAGCCGCTGGGCCGCTGGCGGCGATCTGCATGAAGACTCTGTGGTGGACAAGATCAAAGACGAAGGCGATGAAGTTAACGCCTATCGTCACGAGAGCAATCTCTACAACCTCTACTTTGGTCTTTCAGACGGTCTGCGGCGCGACTTCGCCAACCGCTGGTATGTCGGGATCACCCGCGAGGAAGATAACTTTTCCGCCGTGGACGCCACCCGCAGCGGCACGCCGCAAGACCGCGCCTTAACCTATCCCTGGGTGGCGTATGAAAGAGTCGAAAACCTGTTCGCCACCTACCGTAACCTGGACTTCATCGAGACCACGGAAGACGTTTCTCTGGGGAAAAATATCTACGTGAAACTGGGCTACGGCGGCGACTTTCTGGGCAATGATCGCACCCAGTGGCGTTTCAATGGCCAGTACAGCGACGCCTACAGTTTTGGCGAGCATCACCTGTTCTTTGTCGGCGCTCATCTCGATGGCTATTGGGATACCGAAGACAGCAGACTGGAAAACAGCCTGATCGGCGCCGACTTATCCTACGTGCATCTGACCGATGACCAGCACCGCTGGTTTTTCGGCTTCAAGGCGGACCTTGGCGACAACCTGGATCAGGACAAAGAACTGACTCTGGACGATGAATTCGGCTTGAGAGGCTACCCGGGCGGCTTTGAGCGAGGCGACCGCCGCTTCCTGGCCAGTATTGAACGCCGTTTCTATTCCACCACCCACGTATTCAACCTGTTCCGGTTGGGCAACGTCGCCTTTATCGACATGGGCCGCGCCTGGGAATCCGGTGACAGCGAGGCGCCGCCAGTGTTGTTCGATATTGGCCTCGGCATGCGCCTCATCTCCAGCAAAGCCCGCACCGGCAACGTCATCCACCTGGACTTCGCCATCCCCATCAACGAACGCAACAAAGTCGACGCCTTCCAATGGACGTTGAAGGTTTATGATAGTTTTTAAAGTGGATTTTGCGCTCAGGGACGCGGGTTAGGGAGAGTCGTTAAAGAGAAATTTTCGACTTCATGTAAACGAAAAAGGCCTTCCGTTGTATTGGAAGGCCTTTTGGTTATCGCATCAGAGTGGACGCTTTCAGTCCGCTGCTGATTGTTACTGCCCCTGCGTCTCCACCTTCAAATACGGTCCTGGCAACAGGCCGTTGCTGGGTGCGTTGATGGTTCTGTAGTTAGCGTTGGCGGAGAGTTCCGGAGTTTTGTCGCTCACGGAGTTCACTACCTGCTCAATCACCGCCGCCACCAGCATGCCCGCCAGACCATTGTTGCCGCCGTCGGAGGATTGCTGCGCGTAGGCGCGGCCTTGCCACAGGGTTTCGCCGGATCTGGCGTCAACCAGGCGCCAGGACGAAGACACTACCGCGACGGAGGAGATGATCTGGTATTGCTGACCCCAGTCGTCGATGGTGACGTACAACACCGCGTCAGGACCGATATGCTCGCGCAGTTTGTCCAGAGGGACGCTGTTCATTTCCGCGGGGGTGGGCAGCCCATTGTCTTTCATGAACTGATCAATCACCGCAACCGGGAAGACATAGTAGCCTTTTTCCGCCAGCGGCGCAGAGATCGTGGACAGGAAGATATAGGGCGCATTCACTTCCACCGTATTGTTCTGCGGCGGAATTACCAGGATCGAGCGTGGCTTGCTCGCCAACAGCGCGGAGTAGTCATAGGGCTGTTGCGTGGCGCAGCCGGTGCTCAATATAACGGTCAGCGACAACAAGCCGAGAAGCTTCCAGAGTTGCAAAGATCTCATTTAGTCGCCCCCTTTTTGGCTCTCTCCAGAATCCCGTCGATGAATTGTGCGGATTCAGGGTAGAGCGCTTTCTCCTGATTGAACGCCTCTACCGCCATGCCGGGCTCTCCGGCGCTGGCGTAGATCATGCCCAGATGCGCGTACAATCCGGGAGGGACTTGCTGGCCGTGGTTGTTGGCCTGCTCGATGGTGACCGTCAACTTCTCGATCTGCGTATTGTTGTCCGCTTCGCCGGGCTTGGTGTACATGTCCAGCAAAACGTCCTGATAAGACCCCCAATAATAGAGGCCGCGCGGCTGGTTGGCGCACCCCGCCAGTAGGGCGAGGGCCAAAGCCGGCGCAAGAAGGCGCAATGATTTCTTCATTCCAGAATTACCTGACAGCGAATGTAAGCGGTTATTTCAGTCTCAGTGAGCCTGAATCCAGGTCACGAACCAGGTTGTTGACCACTTCGGTAATGGCGAAGTTCAATACCTTGCCGTTCAACGTGGCGTCATAGCCGGCAGTGCCGCCGAAGCCAATGATTTCGCGGTTGCTCAGTTCATATTCGCCTGCGCCCTGGGTGGAATAAATGATGGCGGAGGTTTCTACGTCAACCACAGACAAGGCGACTTTCGCGTAAGCCACTTGTTGCTTGCCGCGGCCCAGAAGACCGAACAGTTGTCTGTCACCCACTTCCTTACGGCCGAATTCCGTGACGCTGCCGGAAATAACGTAACGCGCGCCGGCGATCTTCTGTTTAACGCCTGCGATCTGCGCTTCTTGTTGCAGCTCCTGCATATTGTCGCGATCCACCAGATTGAAACGCTGAGTCTGCTGCATGTGGGTTTTCAGGATGGATTTGGCCTGATTGCCCAAGCGGTCTGTATCCGATGAAAACAGCCCTTGCATATAGTTGGAGCGGTTCTGGAAATTGCCGACCACCATGGTGGTGCGTTCGCCGTTGTAGGAGGTGCCGTAAGAGGCGACTTTCTGGGGTTCGATGGCGCGGTGGCTTTCAGTGGCGCAAGCGGAAACCATAATGGTCAGCGCAACCAGCGCTGCATTTTTCAAGGCCTTCATGGAAAAGTTACTCCTTAAGGGGGGATAGTCTCGAAGTGTAGTTGAGCGCGCTCAGTCGCTCAAAAGGTGACTTATACTTTTTACAATTAGCTTATGCAACCCCTATTCATGGCGCTAAGGGTTCTCCCTTATTAGATGCCGGCATGGAGGCGTACGGCCTGTCTAATAAATCACCATTGCCTTCCCGCCGCTTAGCCCAAAATGTGAAAGACGCGAATCTCTCCGGCCCGACGTATGTCAGCGCCAGATGCTTGAGATAGCGTTCCGCCACGCGCAGCATTTCACCGCGATAGGCCTGCCAGGCGCCGGCTTGAAAGGGGAAACCTTCTTTAATGGCGTTGGCGGCGCTGACGGCGCTCGCCAGACAATGAAACAGTCCTTGAGAGGAGATTGGATCGAACGAAATCAGGGCGTCGCCGATAGCCAGAAACCCTTGCTGCGCCCGCGCCTGTGTCTTGGAAGCGGTCAGATCCAGTATTGCGGCGCCGGCGGGATGATAGCGCAGGGATTCCGGTTCTGACTCTGTCATGACTTCCCGCAGAATGGGATGGCGGCGAGCGAGCGCCAGAAAAGCGCCTGCTTCCCGCCACTGATGTCGCAATGGATCATGGGCGTCAAAATGATAGGCGAGCACCCGTTTCCCGTGAGGAATGCGTGCGCTGTACCACCAGCCGTTTTCGTCCGCGCAGGTGCGCAGCGTCGCTTCCTGATCGTTGGGAAGACAAGGCAAAAACGTGAAGGCGCAAAGCAGATCGTCGTCAGCCTGACGCGGCAGTCCTAAACGACGGGCAATGGCGCCAGAGCGACCAGTGGCGTCTACCAGCACGGGTGCAGTATGCACGAGGTTGTCTTGAGCCAGTCGTATTGACCAGGCGTCATCACTTCGCTCAATGTCGTACTGCCGGAGGCCCTGCAGAATGCAGGCGCCGGATTCGAGCGCGCCCTCATATAACAGACGGTCGAATCCGCGTCGATCCAACAGCCAACCAGGCCCGCAAGGGTCAAATAACGCGTCGCTCCACACCGGCGTCTCTGTGTCCCAAACCGATAACGCGGAGCCCCGCTGCAAATGGGAGCCTTCCAGGAAGCGCTCCCACAAACCCAGCTTGCGCAACAGTACGCTGGCGGCGCCGGGGAGCGACTCGCCAATGCGTGGACCGGTCTCTCCGGTTGTGCGCCGCTCAATCACCAGCACGTCATGAGACGGACGCAGGAGCCTCGCCAGCGCAGAACCGGCGGGGCCAGCGCCTAGAATAATGACGTCCCAGCGGCGCTCATCCTGCGCGCTTGCTGTCATTGACGCCATTAACCGCTATCGCCGTGGCGCTTTCTGTCGCATAAGCTCACGGCGCATGGCGTGATCGGTGAGGCGACGTTCTTCTTTCGTCATATCGGGACCGCCGCGATCCTCGACCTGCATGACCGGCGGGAAATCCGGGTCATTGGGCACGCCGGGACGGACTTCCACAATGCCCATTTCCGGGAAGCGATCAATCATGTTCGCCAACTGGTTGTCGTAACCGACGCCAAGGGTGCGATCCCAATCCGAGCGCTCTTGATAGGCGGCGATACGCTCCTGGCGGGTCAGGCCGGTATCCATCACCTTGCTGTAGTTCTCTTCGCTCAACACCTGATTCGGCACCCGCGCAGGCCAGAAGGTGGGCAAATAAGGATCGTATTGCGAGTCATAGCCGGACCGGCAGCTTGCTGTATCGGTCTGCCAGGGAATCGCCATCCAGCGGGTGATGGAGCCGGGGAACTGGGCATAGAGCGGCCCGTTATAGGACAAGGCTTCCGCCGAGGTGAGCGTGCTGCCGTAGTTTGGTTCTGGATTATTGGCCGCGCGGTGACGCCACCGATAGGGCTCGCTATACATGGTGGCGTGACGCACTGGCCAGGTCATTTCACAGCCGGGGTGAAAAGCGTCCGCCAGACAGAATTCCAACGCAGCTTTGTCCAGACAGGCGGGCTGCTCGCTGATCGGCACGTCGTCGATGGAGCGGGGCGGGTTGGCGTCCGGATCGTAATCTGACTCAAATTGTCCCTGCGCCCAGTATCCCAGCATGGCCAGCTGGGTTTCCGTCAATGCGTTCATAGCGTTGGTGACCGGTGGCATGGGGATGTTCATGGCGTCACCATACACCCAGGGCCAGAGGTTCATGGAGATGTCATTGCGGCCGGGATGGCGAAATGCGTTGGCGACGGTCCGCCGCAGCTCGGCGTAGTCATCGCCGGGCATGGAAAGCTTACGCAGATAGTCAGGGTCGAGAAAATGTTGCGGCATACCGAATCCGAAACCTGCTGCAAATCCAGCGTTCATCCACTGCAAGTCACACATGGCTTTCAGGACAGGCAGGATGTCATTCTGAAAGGAAGGGCAGGTGGGGGCGGGCGCCATGCCGGCGTTGATCGCCAGATCTGTCATCAATGCGTACATGGTGCGCACGGACTTTTGCTGCGGCCCATAATTCGGAGGAGCGACCACCACCCAGGCCGGCGCCACATCCAGTTTTCTACCATTAAACACGACTGAAGCGGTGACTGGGCCATCACTGGTGTCGTCGTACCAGCCATCGTTGTTGGCGAAGGTAGTGGGCGGTTTGCCATCATATGAGGCGGATTTTCCATGCCCGCCGAACACCAGAAGGCGACCGGTGGAGTCAGTACGCAATTCTCCCAGCGGGACATCTATTCCCATGAACTTGCCGCCCCGAAACTGATACTCCGGGCCGTAGCTGGAGGGGGTGTTGATAGAACGGGGGCCGGGAGTAATAGATAGCTCGCTACGGTCTTTAACGCTGGCGTTACGCAAGGTGCTGGGCGTCGCCGCTGCGGCCTCCGGGATATCCAGCGCCAGTTCAAAGTTGTACCAGGCAGCCTTATGGTTGGCCAGCTCCACCGTCCACTCAATCTGGGTTACATCGTCGATCGACAACTCCCGCACAACCTGTCCATTGCCGTCATATCCATAAATGCGGAACTCCGCCACTTCGCGCTTCAACGCGCCAGTTGCGTCGCGATATTCACCGGGTTCCTTGGGGGGCGGGTTCGACACCTGCGGCCCAATATAAAAACCGTCTTCTGCGAGGGAATTACCAACACGAGCGATGCCGATGGAGGGATGAATCTTGGCGTAAACAATCTGGTCGTCGGATTTGCTGCTGTTCGTCATAACACACTCCCTTTGGTTAATCAGATACCCGCCATGCCGTATCAGATGGCTGTTAAAGGAGTGTAGATGGTGGTTGGGGATTAACAAGCAAGAGAAATAACATTATTGAGGTCTGGCAAAACCCGGTTAGGATGTCAGACCGCCTGAAGTATTTTTTATCACCATCTAGGGTCTTCCCTATCAGCCATATAGCCCCCGCCAGTTTGCCGATTGAGACAAGTGCTTATCTATCGTTAGGATAAAAATACTTTTGTCTCATTCTTTCGGAACACAACATGCAAGAAGGCATTAAAACAATATCCCTCCCAGATTCATGCCTTTTATGTGCTTTAGATTCCAGAAGCAAACTCAACTTGGTAAGCCGGCTTGTTTATACGAATAGGTTATAGGCCGTTGTTCTATGAAGGATTATGCTGAAGCAATCATGAGTGATAACATCCATCACCTTTGGCGCTCGCGGAGAGAAGAATTCCGCCGATTATCGTCTCAATTTATATAAACACTGTTAAACAAGGCCTTTCTATGCTTCAGCGCACTCTAGCTCTAATGATATTCACTCTGCTTGCCGGATGCGGACAATCCGAACCTCAAAAAGCTGAACCTGAGGCTAATAATGCTCCTCAGTATTCTGAGGCTGAGGTTCAGAAACTTATCGATGTTTGTAAGAATCGGGGTGGAAATGCCCCGATGAAAGAACTGAATGCTTGTATAAAATTAAATAAATATAGTCATTTTCACACACTGGACTTGAGTAGGATAAAAATTGGAAAGTTACCAGAAGATATCTTTGACGGGATGAGTCATATTCGGCAGTTGTTTCTCAATGAGAATTCAATTTCAGCACTTCCTGAATCAATAAAAGAGCTCGTTGATCTAAAAGTTATCACGTTGGATTGGAATAAGTTTGAGTCAGTTCCAGAAGAGTTGTTTGAGATAGATGGGCTTAGAGATATTTATATTTCCCATAATTCGGTAACTAAAGTTGATCAAGGTTTGAAGAATTCTAAAAAGCTTAGAAGAATTATTCTTTCATTTAACAAATTGGAAGAGTTTCCGACTGTGTTTTCTGAAATGCCTAATCTTAAAATTCTCGATTTGGCGTCAAACTCTATTTCGCGTGTGCCTAAACAAATAGGTGGTATGTCTAGTCTTATAGGGTTATCTCTGGCTGATAACAAGGTAGAAGAGGTTCCTGAGGAGATTGGGGCGCTTTCCAACTTAACCATGTTGGATTTAAGTGCAAATAAACTAAAAACATTGCCTGTAACAATAGCAAGGCTTCCAAATTTGACTCAGCATGTAGAAGAGCATAGTGGGTTTGTGAATAATCTTACGGCGCTTGGTTTTGAGGAAGATGGAGAAGAAATATATGGGGTTTCTCTGCTAAAGGGATATCAAACAACACTGCCTGTCAGTAGATACTCAGGTATAAATCTTCTCTTTAATGAAGTTGCAGTCCTTGATAAAGAATTCTGCGATGTCTTTTTTATGAAACTGGACAGTAAAGTATCGGTTAATTGCAAAAAGATGTTTTGAATAATACTTTAACGAGAAAAATGGATTTAGAGTCTTTCTGGATGATGGTTATTTAAATTTATTAGTGCTAAACCTTGTTGAAAAATCACTGTCAATTCTACCTTTATTTGTTTCAAATATTAAAAATTATATCATATAGAACTGGGTTATAATGAGTTAGAAACTTTTTCTAATATATTGGTTAACAGTTACGAGCTTAGGTCAATTATTCATCGCCCAGCAGGATTTCCTGGATATTACCAATGGCTTATAAACACGGGTAACATGGCTTTTCTATGCTTAAGCGTGCTCTAACTCTGACTATACTCATCCTGCTTGCAGGATGTGGGCAATCCGATCCCCAAAAAATAGGGCCTTCGACAGCTCCTCAGTATTCTCAGGTTCAACTGAGGGAACTTTCTAAACTATGTGATGCGGATGAGCCTTCAGAAGCTAGTGTCGCTTCCTGCATCACGCTAAATAGACTAAAGAAGAGTATAATTCTAGATTTAGAAGGCATGAATATAAGAAGTCTCCCGGAAGATGCCTTTATGGAAATGGAGCATGTTCGGATATTAAGGTTGGGAAATAACTCTCTTTCTGAGTTGCCAAAGTCAATTGCTATGCTAAAGAAATTGAGGCAAATATATATTGATGATAATAATTTTTCTGAGTTTCCTGCCGTTTTGTTATCATTGACCAGTATAAAAGATATATTTGCGTCTAATAATCGTATTGGTTTCATGCCTAAAGAGATAGAAAGGTTGAAGTCTCTTCGGAGAATAATTGTTTCCCTGAATGATTTTAGAGAGTTCCCTGTTCAGCTAAAAAACAATGAGGAGCTCAGGATATTGGATCTATCAATGAATAAAATATCCGTTCTTCCAGAAGAAATTGGAAGTTTTGATGCTCTTGTAGGTCTTTCTTTATCGGGTAATAAATTGAGGGAGATACCTAGAGAAATTGGAATGATGACGAAATTAACCATGTTGGATCTGAGCGCGAATGAATTGAAAGAGTTGCCGGTGGAGATAGCTGCTTTACCTGAACTAAAAAGGTCTGTGGAAGGCCATCACGGTTTTGTTAGAGCCTTTGTAAGTCTTAGCTTTAATGAAGATGTTGAAGAGATATATGGAAGTTATGCCGCGGAAGAACACGATATCTATGACAAGCCTGAAAAATTTTCAGGGATAAATATTCTGTTTAATAACGTTGAGAATCTCGATTCGGAGTTTTGTAATGTATTCTTTATTAAAAAGGACTCAAACGTATATCTAAATTGTAATTGATGCTAGGCGTTAATGTGTCTGAGTCTGGCTTTTTGTAAACTATGACAATTCCCCCACCAAAAAGTCAAAAACGGTTCTGACTCTCAGGTTCATTTTCAGTTCTCGATGAGAAACGAGCCAGCTTTCGCCTTTGAATGCTTCATAATTAGGAAGGGCTCTTTCGACTGACGGCGCCATGCCAATTTCAATTGGCATGGCGCCGATGCCGATGCCGAGGCCTTGTTTGGTCATTTCCCAGTGAGCTAAGTGGCCGTCAGTCTTCACTGGAAAGTTTTTGTCGCTTAGTTCAAATCCATGCTCTTTCAGCGCCTTGATATAGGCGTCATTGTTGGTGCTGAAACCCAGGAAATGGGCGTTGCTGAATTCCTTTGGAGTTTTCGGACGGCCGATCCTGTCCAGGTAGCTTGGCGCGGCATAAAGCGCTGCTTTTATATCGCTGAGTTTTCTGGCGATTAAATCCGGTTGAGTAGGGCGGAACGCGCGGATGGCGATATCCGCTTCCCGACGTTTTAAATCGCTGGCTATATTGGATGCGATGATGTCGATATGGAGGCCGGGATATAGCGCTCTCAGCTTCATGATGATGGAAGGCAGGATAAAGGCGGCCGTCACCTCTGTGGCGGAAATAACTATTGTTCCCTCCACCGATCGGGCATGACCCGACGCCGCCATGGATAGACCTCCCGCCGCCTCGCCCATAGCGCGGACATAGCCTAACAACGCCAACCCATTAGGCGTTAGCTCCAGTCCTTTTGCCCCTCGTTCGAACAGTGCGACGCTAAGCTCTTTTTCGAGTGCGCTCACCTGCCTGCTCAGTGTCGGCTGGGAAATGCCCAGTGCGCGAGCGGCGGCGGAAAGAGATCCCTCTTCCGCTGTAACCAGAAATGCCCGCGCCTGGTTCCAATCAAAATTTACCGGACGCCATTCCATACAAATATGCATAACCATCATTCATATTCAGCAATGTTAGCAATAACTACGTATAGGTAAAATCCTAATAGTTAATCGCCAACAACCAAAAGGACTCAGATGGACTTCTCAATTAAATTCTGGGACAACGCCGCTGAACGATACGCCAGAAGGCCAGTGACCGATGTTAGCGCCTACGAGAAAAAGCTAGCCGTTACCCAACAGTTTTTTAGCGCCGACATGCGCGTCCTGGAATTTGGCTGCGGGACTGGCTCGACGGCGCTAGTGCATGCGCCTCGGGTAGCTGAATACCTGGCGACGGATGCATCCTCAAAAATGATAGATATCGCCAGAGCGAAACTGCGCGATCAATCTGTCCCGGGATTAAGATTCGATGTGGCGACGTTGGACGACTATAGCGGGCAGTCAGAATCTTATGATGCGATTCTTGGGTTGAATATTCTGCACTTATTGCGCGATCCAGATCAGGCGATACAACAGGTGTACAGGTTATTGAAACCAGGCGGTGTTTTCATTAGCAACACGGCATGTTTATCGGATACGCGGCCCTATTTGCGGCTTATCACCCCCGTGGGCAGGCTACTGAGACTCATGCCTTACGTTAAGTTTCTGTCCCGCAAAGGCCTTGAAGCGAGCATGGAAAGGGCAGGGTTTGAGTTTGATTACAAATGGATGCCCGAGACGACGAAAGATGTGTATTTCCTTGTCGCGAGGAAACGCCGTTAAGGGCTCAACAAACCGTCGCGCCAGAGCCTAAAAAAAACCTATTCTGCGTTCCGTTATTAATTTGGCGGACAAATAGCCTCTCTCTAGTGGCGCAGTTTATCCACAAACACCGAGCAGAAAAAATAGATCCACCGACCGATACCTGTCTCTTCCCACCCTGATTACTTTGCCTTTATGGCCCGCAGTTTTCTCTACTTGCGGCGCCATATCAGTCATTTTCTTTAAGATCGATAAGGCGAGGTATTTATTATGACTATTGGTGACGGCGGTGGCGTAGGGCCAATCGCCCCTCAAGATCATGTTCAGGCTGGCGGTGGTGTGGCTAACCAACCCGGGGCGGGGGTTCCTGTGTTGGCGCATAACCCAAATCCTGTGGCGCAGCAGGACCAGAATGGCCGCTCCATGTTCAGCGGCTTTTTTGAAGGCGCCGCAAATTTCAGGGCGGCGGTGTACAACCGACTGCCGAACAATCCACTGCGGGATATGTCCGTTCGGGAGCAGAATTACAGGGTTCCGCTCTCTCGTATGGAAGGCAATGCGGAGACTCTTTTTAACGATATGGATCGGGCCAATCACCATGAGCGGCTCAAGGAGCAGGCCTTGACCTCTTTTAGCGGGACGCATCACGCTACAGGCGACGCGGCGCAGGTGGCGGGGCAGTTTCAGGACTTTCTGGCGTTTGATGTTGATAATTTAAGCGCGGATGAAGTCCGGCAAGCTCAAGATAATGCGCGACAACGGACTGACAATTGGTCTGATGGCGTACCTGGGACTGAGCATGACTTTAATATCCGTTTGCAGCAGGAAAAAGAAATCATCGCACTGGAAAAACTGGCGCAGTTCGATGATCTACCGCCTCTGGATGAGTCCCGGGAGCACAATCGGATGTGGGGAGAACTGAGTGTGGGCGCGTCTCTGCAAAGAAACGTCACCATGCAGGAAACCCGCGATCAGCTTTCCTTCTTCGGCCGTCAGCTTTCAGTCTTTATGAAGAAAGAAGGATTGGGGTTCGATGGTTTGATAGACAGGAAGACGGCGCAGTTGGTGAGGGATCAGGAATTAGACGCGAATACGCGATTCGATGACCTAAACAATGATCAGCAGATCGACGTTTACAAGGCGGTATTGAAATCCGCGTCCACCGCCAACCCGAACCTGATGGATAAATTCCAGAAAACCATAAGCAGCAGCCTGCAGGCTGGCGCCGCGAACTTTATGTCGTTTCTAAATCGCATGAATATTTTCTCCAGCTAAGAGGCGATGATTTGAGCGTCATCCAGGCTCGTCAGTGGTGAGATAGATATTGGCGAGACTTGATGGCGCTGGCTTTTTGTCTTTCCGCCATGTTGCACAAATACATCGGTAGGCTGATATGGCCAAACCGTCCACCCCTCTAATCTGACTTCAGTTTGAATCCACAAGGCTGCTTAGCCTGCACAAACCAGAGGAATAGAAGATGAGGCCGCTACTGTCATTAATCGTATTGTTAATGTGCCTGTCGAATGCGGCGGTGCGCGCTGAGGGCTGGCCGTGGGCCAAACTCAGCTACGCCCATTATGCGGAAAATGAGCCCATCCAGGAGTTGTTGCAGCAGTTCGCCGCTGCGATCAACACGCCGGTGGTGGTCAGCGATAAAGTGCAGGGCGTGGTCAACGGCCGCTTCGAAAAAGCGCCAGCCCGAGACTTTATCGACAGACTGGCCAAGCTGCACAGCCTGCTGTGGTACTACGACGGCCAGGTGCTCTACGTATACGGCGCCAGTGAAGTGGAGACAGATCTGATTCATCTGCAGGACGTCTCATCTCAACGCCTGATCAAAACCCTGACGAACCTGGGCGTGCTGGACCGACGCTATACTCTCAGAGCCATTCCCGGGGAAGGAATCGTAATGGTGTCCGGGCCGCCCCGTTATACCCAGCTGGTTCAGGAAGTGGCGGATATTCTGCGCTCTGGACAACAGGGCAAGCCCAAAACCGGCGACGCCTTTGTGGTGCAGGTGTTTGAACTCAAGCACGCCTGGGCGGATGATCGCTCCATGGTGATTGGCGGCCAAAGAATAGCGGTTCCCGGTGTGGCTTCCTCGTTACAAGCGATTCTAGGTCGTCGCATATCTGAACCGACCGTCAACGCAATTGCGCCGAGAACCCTTCCCAAACTGAAAGGGCAAGGACTGGCTCAGGGGCGTTACGGACCGACGGAAATTACGCCCTCTCAGGAGGCCAACCGAGAGGTTGCTTCCGTGCGAAGCGAGGAGAGCCGCGTCAACTCGGAAACGGCAGGCTATATCATCGCCAACGAGCGTCTGAATGCAGTCATCGTGCATGATCGCCAATCCAAAATGTCCCTCTATCAGGAACTCATCGACTCTCTGGACCAGCCTAGAAGCCAGGTGGAGATTGAAGTCTCGATTATCGACGTGAGTACGGATCGTCTGAACGAAATGGGGTTTGAGTGGCAGATCAATGGACGCAACGGCAGTTTCACCAATGCGGATCTCTCCCAAGGCGCTTTGCCGCGCAGTCCTAACGAGCTGTCTTTCGTGGTGGGCGACGGCGCTAACTTCTCCACCTTGCTGACCAATCCGCAGGATCTGTTTCTGTCGCGCATTCGGGCTCTGTCGGAAGATGGCGACGCCAGCGTGCTGTCCCAGCCGACGATTCTTACTCTGGATAACATCGAAGCGGTGTTGGATCACAGCACTACCTTCTTCGTGCGGCTGGTGGGCGATCGGGAAGTGGACTTGTTTCCGGTATCCGTCGGCTCAGTGGTCAGAGTGACGCCGCATATCGTGAAAGGCGATCTCAGCGATAAAATTCATCTGAATATTAATATCGAAGACGGCCAGCAGACCGGACAGGCGGTGGACGACATACCCGCCGTCAGCAAAAGCATCATCACCACCGAAGCCCTGGTGAACGACAACGGCAGCCTGCTTGTCGGCGGCTATTACTTCAATCAGGATTCCAGCACCCGCAGCAAAATTCCCGTGCTGGGGGATATTCCGCTATTGGGGCGCCTGTTCCGTACCGACGGCAGCCAGCTGCAGAAACGAGCCAGACTGTTTCTGATTTCACCCCGCATCGTCGGCTCCGACACGGCTGAAATTAAGTACAACCAACGGCTGGAATCCCTGATCAACAAGTATCTGAGCACCGCGCCGGAACTTAATACGCCGTAGGCCCCAATTAGGCCTGTGGATATATGGTTGCGGGCGCCTTTCTAAGGCACTGTTAACACAAGCTACGGCACTGTTAACACAAGCGCGGCGACTTCCATACAGCTACGCCGCAACCCAAACGCTTCACTCATAAACCGGACACAAGTACAGCAATGACTAGCGCACAGTGGATGATCAAGTTGCTCTCCGGGCCTCACGCAGGCGCGGAAATGCGTCTCGAAAACCGCGCCTACCGGGTCGGTTCTGCAGACGAAGGAGACATCGTGTTGCACGACAAGCTGCTGCCCGAGCTGGCGTTTACGCTGGATGTGGCAGTGGACGGCCTGCGCCTGCTACGGGAAGAAGCAAATGAGACGGGCAATGAGACAAGCGTGGCGTTGCTGTGCGAAGGGCGGGAGGTCGACGAGCTGGATGTAAAAGTCGATGTCTACGCGATTTATTCTCTGGGGATGCTGCATTTCTGTTTTGGCCCGACCAACCAGCGTTGGCCGGAAATTTCACTGCCGAAGCCGCATCAGGTGGCTGAGGCAAACGCGTCTAATCTTCCCGCCGCAGCAGAGTCGGAGCATGCGAAAGATCCCGTGGACAAGCGTCGGGACAACGTCCGCAGGGGACTGCCACGAACCTCCAAACTCATGCTACCGGTGTTTCTGTGTTTCATCGCCGGCGGCGTGATCTTCAACAGCCGCTTTCTCGACGCTGGCGTTATCCAGCCGCAAGCGTCCCTGGATCTCGCCGGTATTGTCGCTCAGGACTGGCGTTTCGAAGGACTCGCCGTCAATCCACAGAGACAGAGCAACGGCGCGAACAGGTGGGTGATCAGCGGATACGTCGATACTGCGGCGCAAGCAGCGGACCTGAAGCGGCGTCTGCAGGCGCTGAATGCGCCGTTCGAGCTGGATATCCGCGTCATGGAGAGCGTCAAACGCTCAACGGAAACCCTGCTACAACAGTTCCAGTTATCACATCTGGCTGTCAGCCTCGCAGATCAGCCTGGCGAGCTGGTGATCAGCGGCGTCGAAGCGAATCTGGACAACTGGTTACGACAAAAAGAGTTGCTGCTTGCCGACATTCCCGGTCTGACCCGCATTCAGGACCGCGTAGAGAGACCGGAAAGCCGACTGAATCAACTGAAACAGTGGTTGCAGGAGGAAGGGCTCGATAAGGAAGTGCTGGTCAATGCGCAAGACGGGCGTTTGTCCATTACCTCGGATATTCGTCTGGAGGATTCCGAGGCGTGGCGCAGAGTGCAGCGCAAGTTTCAGGAGCGCTTCGGCGGGACACTGGACTTGGCTGTCATCGCCGACGCTCGGCCCACGCTGGCGATTCGTAGCGTCAGCCTGGGCGCGGTTCCCCATCTTGTGCTGGCGAACGGGCGCCGTTACGGCCTGGGAGCCCATGTCAGCGATGGCTATTTTCTGGAACAGGTCGCCAAGGACGCTGTCGTCCTGCGGCGCGGCGAGGAATTGATCAAGTATCGCGTCGGCTCCGGCGCGCCCCGTCAGATCCATGACAACGGAACCACAGGAGAAGCAAATGGGAGACAACTTTAGCGAACGTACGCCGCAAGAGTGGCTGCAGTTGCTGGTGGATTATCAGCGGCAACTGCAAGCGCGCCTGAGGGTGGGATGCCAGCCGTCAGAGTATTACCTGCTGGCGGATCTGGATGCGGCGGTGGATCTGGTGATCCGCCGATTTAACCGCTCTGGATTTAACAACCCGTTATTTAACGAAACTCGAATAAACAACACAGACGATGGAGGAAGCCGATATGGCGTTCAATTTTGATGCAATCAACGATGCGATGGGTCGCCAGGCGACATTGAAGGAGGAGGAATTGCGCTCCTTCGCCAACAGCATGGACCCCAATAACTCCACGGATCTGATCAAATTTCAGCAGAAGGTCCAGGAGTGGGGACTGATCACCAACCTGCAGAGCACGACGATCAAGTCCCTCAAGGACACCATCGCCAGCATCGTGCAGAAAATGCAGTGAGCGCAGACATGGACGCCAGTATCGACGACTTGGTTCTGGATAAATTAATTCTGCGCAAACTGGCTCTGGAAGCCTTCGACATGTTGCTCGAAGGCGCTGTCGATGACGCTCGCAAAGTGCTCACGACAGTGAACCGGATCAAACCGGGCAACCCCGCGTCGACCCTGGGGCTGGCGTTGGCGGAGCGGCTGCAGGAACCAGGGCGCGGCTGCGGACATAGCGTCGGAGACGGCCAGAACGGCGACCCGGTGTTGAACTGTTTCCAAGGTTTGATCTGGTTGCAGCAGGGCTGTGAAGAGGAGGCGAGGGCGCTGCTGGCCAAGGCGTCCCAGTCGCCGGACGCCACCGCCGCCAGACTGGCGCGAGACATCATTCAGCATGAAATAGAAGGCAGGTAACCATGGACCCTATCAATATTCAATACAGCCTGAATTTTCTCAATTCAGATCAACTCGCCGCCCCGGAACTGACGGCTGACCCGGCGGCGCTGGAGCATTTCCAGCAAAGTCTACAGTTGCAACCAGACAGTATGGCGAATTCAATAGCGGACAGCTCACCTTTGACTTTGGGCGTTGAGGCGTCGGAAGGCACACTGGGAGATAAAGTGCTGCAAGGCATGCAGAACGTAAAGTCCGGCTATGACCAACAAGTGGAGGCGATGCAGCTCACCCTGAATAGCGCCGACCCACTTAACATGAGCGATATGCTCAAGCTGCAGATGGACCTCGCCCAACTGACGCTGCAGGGTGAGCTTATCAGTAAAACCGTCAGCAAGAGCACGCAGAACCTGGATACGTTGCTCAAGAGTCAGTAGCCATGAAAAACACATCCACACCATACCGATTCTCTCGTCGAATGCGGCTTTTGCTGGGCTTTCTGCTTGGCTTCGTCCTGAGCGGCTGTAAAGAGACGCTGTACAGCGATCTGACCGAGAAAGAAGGCGCGGAGATGCTGTCGATTCTGCTGGAGGAGGGCCTGGAGGCGGAAAAAGTCCCAGGCCAGAAAGGGCAGACTGTTGCTCTTAGCGTTGAGCGCGCGCAGTTGTCCCAAGCGATCCGTCTGCTCAAAAGCCGGGGATACCCCCGCGATGACTTCACCAGCGTTGGCGAGCTGTTCAAGAAAGACGGTTTGATTTCTTCACCTCTGGAAGAACGGGCGCGCTACATATACGGCCTGTCTCAGGAGATTGCCGCGACCCTGTCGCAACTGGATGGGGTGATTACCGCCCGCGTGCATGTGGTGATGCCGGAGGTGGAGAACAAAAAAGCGCCGTTGCAAGTGTCCTCCGCCTCGGTGTTCATCAAGTATGAAAGCACTGTCAATCTGGACGATTTCGTGCCGCAGATTAAGTTGCTGGTGAACAACAGCATTGAAGGGCTCAGCTATGACAACATCGCCGTCGCGCTATTTCCGACCCAGGCCGCGCCGGTCGCTGGCGGCGCGACGATGGAAAGCGTGCTTTCCGTAAATGTGGCCGCCGGCTCGATCGATCGCCTGTATGGATTGCTCGCCATAGGCGGGCTGCTGTTGATCTGCGCTCTAGGCGGCAATCTGCTGCTGTATCGACGTATAAAACAACGCAGTGCTCACACACTGGCCATAGAGCAGGCGTAATGTCCACGGTGACCCCAAGGTGAGTTCGTCAATGCGAGCAGAACTTCTCATTCAGGCGGCCCGATTTAACGGCGCCCCGGGCATTTACGCTGACGCCAGCTGGTTCGCGCCCTGGCTGACGCCTACTCGATTAGCCGCCATGCGACGTCAGTCTGACGCCGCAAGAACCCTGAACCGTTTTTTGCTGGAGCAGCCGGAGCCTTTAGAGCCCGTCTACACGGAGGCGTTTGCCGATCCATTACTACAGTTGCTGACGCAAACTACGTTGAATATCCCTCAACTCGCCATGTGGGCGGGATTGGCGCTCCATCATCGGGGCTTGAAGCGAATCATTTGCGGACGTCGTCAGCGCGAATTAAAAGTCGCGTTTGGGGAGGAGGGCTATTGTTTCGCTTTGGAGCGGGTTCAGTTTATGGTGGGCGCCGCCTGGGATCATATCCCCGCGCTGGCCGACGAGGATGCGCCGGCAGTCTATAAAATGATCCAATGTGCGGGAGTAACGTTGCTGGCGACGGCGTCAGCGAATCTGCCGCCACCTGCGCAAAAACGCCTGGCGTTTTTCTTCTCCAAGCA
The DNA here is from genome assembly GCF_004135205.1 of Hahella sp. KA22. NCBI lineage: Bacteria > Pseudomonadati > Pseudomonadota > Gammaproteobacteria > Oceanospirillales > Hahellaceae > Hahella > Hahella sp. KA22. The sequence goes on from NZ_CP035490.1 coordinate 3,883,248, forward strand.
ACAGTCCCATTGCTTCGCGCATTGTCCTACAAATGATGAAATGCCCGACATAACGTTGGATGCAGGCCACCCTGACGCCGTGGAAAAGGCGAGGGGATTGCTCTTTAAAATTGCCCAAGAGGTCATGTCGAAATGGAAGCCAATTTCATTTTAATCAGAAACATACAAAAGAAAGTTAAAGTTAGAAATAGCCTTATTAAGGCGTTTGATTACCAGTCCTGGTATGACGCGGACAGGCTCATCGACGCCGCCCGCGCCGAAGCGGATGCTATCCTGGCTGACGCGAAAAGACGGGCGCAGGAGGTGTTAGAACACGCCTATCAAGACGGCTTGGCGAAGGCCAAAGAGGAAAGCGCGGAGCGTCTGGTCACCGCCAGTATGCGGGCCCATCAGATGTTGCAGATGGCGGAATCGGATTTGATTGAGCTGGTGAAGCTCAGCGTGGAGAAACTGTTTGGCGATATCGGCGATGAGGTGAAAATCGCGAGCCTGATTGAATCCGGCCTGGCGTCCTTGCGCGAGGACTATCGCGTCACAGTCCATGTCGCGCCAGAAATGGAAGCTCAAGTGAAAGCGGCGTTGCCGGATGTCCTGTCTCACTTTCCGGGCATCGAATACTTCGACATCACAGCGGACCCACGACTTTCCCGCGACGCCTATGTGCTGCAGGGAGACGCCGGCATAATCAAAGGCTCCATCTCCGACCGCTTCGCCAAGCTGAATACGCTGGTGGAACAAGCCCTGGCCGCCCCCCAGAACTAAAGGTTCCTCCGGGAGCGCGGGCGGCCCGCCCGCATTCTTGTCAGAGCACTTACCAGCAGGTCAACGGGCCTTTTCCCCAATGGCATATGCCGAATGGTGGATTGGGCCGCCAACAGGCCAAACGTACAATGTAGCGCGCCCGGTCGCCAATGCGGCCAGATTTGTCGCTTTTCCAATTATCATTTATCCGTCTCCGCCCCAGTGGCCTTTAACAAGGGATGTTTCCTGCATGCATTACCCCCGTCGCTTCCAAGTCAAACATCACTTGGATATCGTCGCCGATGAGTTGACGCGCATTGAGTCGCCCACCACCGCCATCGGTTATATCGAAAAATGTCTGAGTGACGGAGACGGGCGCGGCAAAGAGTTCGACGCCTTTATCGCCTCGCTGCAGGGAAGTCATTTCCAGTCCACCGCCAACAAATTTCCCGGCCGCACCGCAGCGTCGTTCAACACCTGGCGCAACACCCTGATTCGCGAAGCGCGCCATGGCAATGTGTTGCTGGTTGTGGATAGTTCGGAAAAGCCTTTTCATCCCCTGATCGTTGAGAAGAACAAAACGCTGACGCCGGGGCAGTCCAACACCCACGCCGCCACCCAATTGCTGAACCGCCTGAAGCCGGTGAAGACGCCGTCGCCGAAACGTCCGGCGGGAACCGCCGCGGGCGGCGCGGCCGCCTCCAATCCCATGGCGGAAAGCCATCCTTCTTTCAACGGCAATGTGGGCTGGGCCAGCGTCCAGAGCGAAAAAACCAGCTACGGCGCGCCGCCGCCTCCTGCTTCGTCAGAGCCCAGTCCTGAAGAAACATCCGTCAGCGACGCCAGCGGCCACAACGATAACGGCGACACCCAGACCGCCAACGACGAAGCCTGCGTCAGCGGCGATCCGGTGAGCATGATCACCGGCGAGGAGCTGCTGGACCTGGTGGATTTCACCTTGCCCGGTCCCATGCCTTTGGTGTGGAAGCGCACCTATAAAAGCTCCAACAACCATCAGCGCGGCCTGGGCGTCGGCTGGACGCACCTGTTGTGTCAAACCCTGGAAGAGGACAACGGCCGCATCACTTTCACCAGCGACGAAGGCCGCTATATCGACTTCCCGCGTCCCCTGATCGAACAGTCCAGCCGCAACGCCGCGGAGCGCATGACCCTGCATCGGGTGGACGAAAACACCTATGCGCTGCAGCAGCTGGGACAGCCGGATAAAGTCTTCGTCGGCGGCAATGGCGCCTACCGCCTGGAAGCCCTGGTGGACGCCCTGGGCAATCGCATCGACATTGCTTACTGGCAGGACGTGGACGGCTACGAACGCCCCATCACCCTCCTGCAAGCCAGTTGGGGACCGCGTCTGCATATCCTGCACAACGCCCAGGGACTGATGTGCGAAGTCCAGTCGATCCAGGCCAACGGCGCCGTCGCGCTGGCGACTTACGAATACGATGAGCAGCAGGACCTGATCCGCGCCGCAGACCGGGCCGGCGCCAGCGAGAGCTACGCTTACCGGAATCACGTCATCACCCGCCGCACCCTGAAAACCGGTTTCAGCTTCTATTTTGAATGGAGTCAGTACAGCCCCAGCGGCAAGTGTCTGCGTCAGTGGGGCGATCGCGGCATTTACGATTACCGTTTCGAATGGGACACCCGGAACAAAGTCTCCCACGCCTTCGACAGCAACGGCGGCAAAACCACTTATCATTACGACCACCGCGGCAAGATCATCAAGGAAATCGATCCCGAGGGCGGGGTCACGCGCATGGCCTACAACAAACAAGGCCAGCTGGTCGAGCATATCGACCCGGAAGGCGGCGTCACCCGTTACGTTTACGACGAGCAGGGGTTATTAACGCAACTGACCGACGCCACTGGCGCGTCTTACAAAATCCGCTACAACCACCGCGGCCAGCCGGTGGAGATGATCAATCCGCTGGGCCATAGCTGGCGTCGCGAGTACAACGGCAAAGGGCTGCTGACCAGCGTCACCGATCCCCTCGGCAACCAGACCCGCTATGTCTACAACGAACGCGGCCTGCCGCAGACCATCACCGACGCCGCCGGCAACGAAAAAACCTTCGTCTGGAATGCGCTGGCGCAATTAGTCAGCGAAAGCGTCAACGGCCGCCGCACCGAGTACCTGCTGAACGAAGACGGCGATATAGGCGCGGTTGTGGACGCGGATCAGCGCACCACCGAGTACGAATACGACCTGCTCGGCAACGTCACTCGCGTGCAGCATCCGGACGGCTCCGCCGTGCAGTTGCGTTACAACGCCAACAGCCAGCTCACTCACTTTATCGACACCGCCGGTCGCTGCACGGAATACGTGTACGACGGCCTGTCCCAGGTGCGCAAAAAGATCGATCCCAACGGACAGGTGTTTGAGTACCTGTACGACAAAGAACGCAACCTGATTGGCCTGATCAACGAGAAGGGCGAGCGCTACAAGCTGGGCTATGACCGCAATGAGCGTCTGATCCGGGAAATCGGCTTCGACGGCCGCATTCAGGAGTATCAGTACAACCGCGCCGGTCATTTGCTCTCTCATCTGGAAGGCGTCCACATCGACCTGCCGTCGGAACAGGCCAACACCACTCGCTTCAGCCGCGATCCGCTGGGCCGGCTGCGGGAAAAACACAGTCCGGACGGTGAGATCAGCCAGTTCCACTATGACGCGGCGGGACGGCTCACTGAAGCGAGCAACCCTCACCGACAGCTGCGCTTCGCCTACAACGCCCTGGGGCAGCTAACGGAAGAGCGTCAGGACCAGCATGTGCTGCGGCATGATTACGATCCCCTGGGACTGCGCACGCAAACCCAGTTAGCGGACGGAACCCGGCTTAACTTCGCTTACGATCAACATGGCCTGTTCAGCGAAGCCCGCTACAACGACAACCTGCTGACGCAGATCACCCGCGACGCACAGGGTCGTGAAGTCGCCCGCCAGCAGGGCGCGTTGCGGTCCCAATACGAATACGACCTGATGGGTCGCCTGACTCGCCATCGCGTCGGCCATGAAGCGAACAAAACACAACTGATCGACCGTCGCTACCAATACGACCACCATGGCAATCTGGCGCTGATCGACGATCTGCAGAAAGGGACGACCCGCTACCATTACGACGCCCTGGACCGCCTTAAGCAGGTGGAGAGTTACTGCAATGAGCAGTTCGACTTCGACCCGGCGGGCAACATTCTCTCAGACACTCAGTCAGGCGTATCGCACACCAAAAAAGCCAACCGGTTGGACTTTTATGGCGATCGCCACTTCGACTATGACGACGCTGGCAACCTGGTGCGGGAGCGTCGCGGCAAAGGCGGCAAACTGGAAACCCGCTACGTCTACAACAAGCAGAACCAGCTGATTGCGGTGGAGAAAGACGGCCAGCGCACCGAGTACCGTTACGATGCTTTAGGCCGCCGTATCTCAAAACAGGACGCCTTCGGGCAGACGGAATTCCTGTGGAACGGCGACGTGCTGCTGTCCGAACAACGCCAGCACCTGCGCAAAGTCTACGTCTACGAACCCGACACCTTCCGTCCGCTGGCGTTCATCCAGGACGAAAAAGTCTATCACTACCACCTGGATCACCTGGGCACGCCCCAGGAAATGACCGACGCCGAAGGAACCCTGGTCTGGTCCGCCCGCTACAAAGCCTACGGCGCCCTGGCGTTGCAAGACGTGGAAAGCGTCCACAACCCGCTACGCTTCCAAGGTCAGTATTACGACGAAGAAACCGGCTTCCATTACAACCGCCACCGGTACTATGATCCCCAAAGCGGCCGCTTCATCAACCAAGACCCCATCGGCCTCCTGGGCGGCGCCAATGCCTACCAATATGCGCCAAATCCGGTGGGATGGGTTGACCCGTTTGGGTTGACGGCGAAGCCAGGGGATTGTCCTCCGACTTCCCCTGCACTCAAGGACAGTGTTTACAGTGCTGAAAATATCGCACAGCGTGCAGCTGAGTTTAACTACCTGCGAGAGTTAGATATAAAAAATAACGCCATGTTATCAGCTCAACAAAGGGCTAAGCTGATCATGGAAGATATAGCGCAAATGCCTGCGCTAAAATCAATCATTGCTAAAGTCAAAGAAATGGACCCTAGCGCCAAAGTTGGCTTTAGAGGAAGTATGACCACAGGCATGAAAGGACCACACAAGCTTGGTCAAGCGAAGCAGAGAGTAAAATTCGATGAAAGCGTTGCTTTCAAAAATGATAAACCCTATACAGATGAGCAGGGTTGGGATGTCGACTTTTTTGTTGTTAGTGACGCAATGAGAAGTAATCGCAATAGATGGCAAGGACTGAGGTCTTTAGCTTCTGATGATTTAATAAGTGATATAGACGATCTAGACATTCAATTAAAAAGCAAGTATCCGAAAGGTCAATCGATAAAAAATAGATCATACAAAAATGAACACGATGACCCAACTGGATTTAAAAAGGAGGAAAAAATAGATTTTAGAATATGGAATAGCGAAGAAATATCAAAAAACATGAAAGACGGAGACACTCCCTCTTTCATAGACAGCTAATAACTATCTGGAGCCACAAGTGAAACACCCTGGATTTATAGGAATGATATGTATTGAGCCAGAGCTCGAAATACATACAGTTTTTGAAAAGATAAAAAATACGTTTAACTTTATAGAATTCAAAGAGATTCACAGAGATGACGTTGTCTCCTTTATTGCAGAGAATAGTAATTTTAGAGTTGCCCTATACGGAGCCCCACAAGACGCCCCCAATGCATTATATGGGCTTGATTATGTAAGCTACACAGACTCGTTACTGCCTTCAGACCTTGAAAAAGAAATAAAAGAATATAATGATTTTGAAATACATATTTTCTCCAAAAGATATGAAATATCATCTCAATTGGCAAGTTGGATAAAAAGAAAAACAAATCTTAATGCATTCAAATAAGAATAATGCGGAGCTCAAATAGACAAAAACTATCCCCTGCACTACCTCTGCCTATGAAAATCCCCGATTTCCACCATCGCGGGCGCAAAGAAGCCAGCCATTTTCTACAGAACGTGAATCCAGAACTTGTAAATGCTATTGAGAAGAAGTTTCCTGGCATGGTTAAGTACGTAGAAATACCAATACATAAAGTGCAAGAAAAAGACTGGATCGGGCCGCCTCAAAATATAACCGACTTAGATGTTCTATTAAAAAATGGAGTAGTCATTCAAGTTAAAACGGGAAAAGGGAAAGGTCTCGTTCAGCAACTTCAAGAGAGCTCAGATATCACAAGAATGCCCGCTATTGGTTTTGATGCCAATAAGTTTGCAAATACAGGAAAACCAGATATTTCGTGGAACTTAAAAGGAAATGTCCAAAAAGCTGGCTTCCAGTTTACCAACGATGTTGATGAGTTATTGGATATGATTTCAAAGTACAGAGAATAGGCATTAGCATGAAAGACTTTATTATTTTTACACCTTCACATGTAGTTTTGAACAATATCAGTCTGCTTTTCTCTGGCAAAGAATACTTTATGAGCGTCGACCATGCTGAAATATATATTTCAAAAAAAGAAAATAAAGAGAGCTTTTTCAAGATTAGAGACATTCCTAGTATCATTGAGTCATATGACTCGGAAGAGTTAGATTTTGTTTATGAAAATATTTCCTCATCATTTAATATGTATTTGTGCAACTATAGAAGCGTCGAATTTGCCAAGCATATAATCAATATTATTGCAAAAAAAATTTCTGTGGTAGTCGATAATGACTTTGATCAATTGATGACGGGAGAGGAGTTTCTGAGAAGAACTATGCAAGAACCGGATTGGGATTGGACTCGATAAGCTCAAAATAATACCTGTACATTGAAGGTAGGTAGTATGATACGGGTCTCAAGCGTTCATCCAGGATGGAAGTCTATAACCACTACTTTGATAGTTTGGGGCGACCCAGGAAATGATCTGTGCTAGGGAATGCAGCGTCCATTTCAACCGCCATCGGTACTATGCTTCCCAAAGCAGCCGTTCCATCAACCAAGACCCCGTCGGCCTCCTGGGCGGCAAGCTAAGGCTATTGCTGCCTCAAAAGTCGGCTCAAAATGCTCATTTATTCACGCTTTTTCGACGACTTTTTCCTTGCACTGGCAGCCTCGCCAACGTTTTTCAGAGATTCCTTAAATAATTACGAAAAAACATATAAAAATGGACAAGAAAATGGCAAGTAAAGACGTAAGAATACCTGAAATGTACTTAAGGAAGATTGAAGCCGCAATCGGCGCCACCATCGACCCAAGCGAGGAGAGTATGTTTTCAAGCTTTCAAGAGGTTGATGAAATAACGAAATCACGAGCCAGGGATATTTACTACAAACTGGATGAATTGAGAGCTGAAAGTTATCTTAAGTATGTACTATCAGAGAAGCTCGACCGCAGTCATATCTTTTCATTTTTAGTAGATGTGATAATTGGCGGTATGGATCTGGACGAATGGACCAAGGAGGAGCTAGGTGCTTCGGACCAAGATTAATAGAGATAAAAGAGGATTCGAAACTATCTATCAACCAATTTATGCTTTGGCCAAGTTTTATTAGACGTGATAGCAATGGAAGATAATAAAGTAGCAGCAAGTATAATCACAAACAGCACCAATGGAGTTCTAAGTATCACTGTCACTTTTAGTAACACAGGAGAAACAAGCTACTGTAGTGGTCTAATAGTCCCGGACACATTAATAAGAGACAATACCCGTCAACGATTAAGGTGTCAGCATGAGTCAGAAAAGGTCGTATAAACAGTATACAAAAGAGTTTAAAGAAGAGGCCGTTTCCTTGGTGCGCGACCAAGGTTATTCCGTCCCAGAAGCGGCTAAATCCCTCGGCATTAGCGCCAATATGCTCTACAAGTGGAAGGAAAAAATTGAAGCCCAGCTTGAAAACCAGGTTCTGGCTGAAGACGAGCGCGCCGAGTTAAAACGGCTTCGCAAAGAAAACAAAGAGCTGCGCATGGAAAAGGAAATTCTAAAAAAGGCTTCGGCCTTCTTCGCGAAAGAAATGAAATAAAGTTCGCCTTCATTCAAGCAGAGTCGAATCGCTTCCCTGTGAAAGTGCTTTGCCGGGCTCTGCGTGCAAGTCGATCAGCATTCTATGCCTGGCGTCGGCGCTCCGCGCCGGTGATCCATTTTGATGAGCTTCACCTGCATCGGCGAATGAAGCGACTGTTTAAAGCTTCTCGATGCAGTCTGGGCAGTCGAGAGATGATGAAGAAGCTACGCGAAGAAGGCTTTCAGGTGGGACGCTACCGGGTTCGCAAGCTCATGAGGCGGCTTGGTCTTCAGGTCACGCAACGCGTTGCTTACAAACCCACTACAAGGCGCAAACACCATCATGCGGTGGCGGATAACTTGTTGAATCAGAATTTTAATCCTACAACGCCCAATCAGGTTTGGGCTGGCGACGTGACCTATCTGAAAACAGGGGAAGGCTGGATGTATCTGGCCATTGTCATGGATTTATATTCCCGAAGGATCGTCGGGTGGCGCATCGACAAGCGCATGACAACGAGCCTGGTCAGCCAGGCGCTGATCAAGGCTTATAATTTGCGGAAGCCGCCCAAGGGCTTGGTATTCCATAGTGACCGAGGCTCTCAGTACACCAGCGGACATTATCGAAAACTACTGGAAAAGTATGAAATCAGGGCAAGTATGGGCGATGTGGGAGCCTGTTGGGACAATGCGGTGGTTGAACGCTTTTTTGGGAGTCTTAAGCATGACTGGATATTCAAAATCCCCCAGCCCACCCGGGAACACATGAAGCAGGATGTCGCAGCCTACATGAGATATTACAACCTCGAAAGACTGCATACGGCGAACAATGATATGTCGCCGGTTAATTATGAAAATTCTCTAAAGAAAGTGTCCGGTGGGATTTGACCAGAACACTACTTCCTGAACAAAAAGCTTGCCTTCCATAATGGTATATACACAATTTCATGCTTGTCATTAAATGCAGAAGGAAAAGAGATAAAAAGAAGGATAAATATAAAAGTAAAGCCATCTTCGTTTCCTGATGACTATATAGAAATCAAGCCTCATGGCTCACACAAGGGCAGTCTTATTCTAAATGAGTACTTCAACCTGCCTGATTCAGGAATCATTTCGATACAGTACCAAGCTTCGCCCAGAAACCCTATAACCGGGGATGTTGACGTCATTAATTCAGCCATAACAGAAATAGAAATTGGAGACTATTAATCCGGCGCCGATATAAGCATGATACAATGCCCGCATGATTATAGATGATGCTCGCTCATTACCTGCCGCCGCGCAGGAAGAAAAAAGAAAACAAGCCGTGCGACTGCGCAAGCAGGGATACAGCTATCACGAAATAGCCGATAAGGTCGGTGTCCATAACCTGACGGTGGGTAAATGGATCAGAGCTTATGAAGCGCAAGGGTTTAGCGGGATTAAGTCAAAGCCCCGCGGACGAGAGCCCGGTTCAGGACAGCGACTGACGCTAACCCAGGAGAACCGAATCAGGCTTTTGATTACCGATAACAGCCCGGATCAGCTCAAGCTGGAGTATGCGCTTTGGACCCGTAAGGCGGTGCAGCAGCTCATTGCGCAGGAGACGGGAGAACAGCTGGCGATCCGAACGGTCGGCAATTATCTGGTCGCCTGGGGTTTCACGCCACAGAAACCGGCGAAAAAAGCGTATGAGCAAAACCCGTCTCTAGTCGAGAAGTGGCTGAAGGAGGACTACCCGGTCATCAAGGGACGAGCCAAGGCGGAAGGGGCGGAGATCTATTGGGGAGACGAGACAGGGCTGCGAAGCGACGCCCAGCATGGGCGGGGCTATGCGCCTCAAGGGAAAACGCCGGTGATTCGCCTGAACGCCAGGCGGGAGTCCACCAATATGATCTCAGCGATCAACAACCGGGGCAAAGTGCGGTTTCAAATCTATGACGGCACAATGGACGCGGACCGGTTGACAGGGTTCATGAAGCGGCTGATCAAAGACGCCAGACGCAAGGTTTTCCTGATACTGGACAATTTGAGAGTCCATCACGCCAAGGTGGTGAAAGCCTGGCTTGAGGAGAACCGGGACCATATTGAAGTATTCTATTTACCCGCCTATTCCCCGGAATTGAACCCGGACGAATACCTGAATTGTGACTTAAAAGCGGGAGTTCACGGTGGTAAGCCGGCGCGAAAGAAAGGGGATCTCAAAAAGAAAGTTCAATCACATATGTGTATGTTGCAAAAGAAACCTGAGAGGGTGAAAAAATACTTTAATCACCCAAGCATCAAATATGCGGCATAGAATGCCTATATCGATGCCTTGTTAATAACCTCTGATGACATTCTCATTAAAGCTTTTGAGTATGAAGGACAACTCGTAACAATTAATAACAGAGGATTGGCTGCTTTAAGCAAAGCAGGACTAAGACCTACAAATATCAAAATAGTAGAGCCTACAAAAAAAGAATTGAATCGACTACTTGATGAGCCTATTAACTCAAACCTAAAAATACCAGGCGAGAAAATAGCAATAACACCTGGGAAGAATGATTTAGAAGTACTGGAAATAATTGAAACACCAAAGGACTCATAAATGAACAAGCAAGTGTTGCTAAATGTACAAGTTCCATGGCAAGTCAGTCCATCGACACCTGATTTAACTCTGAATTTTTCAGAGCTAAACCAGGAAGGTTATATTAAGTTTTTAGGTCTTTTCGGGAAACATACGAATCTAGGAGAAAAGATAATTACACTTTCTTTCAGTGGGCTAGGGTGGATTAAGGTAAGCCCCCCATTTAGCGACAGAAGTATCTTGGATGAATCAGCCTTTGATTTAACAAAGATAACAGGTATGCGTCGTATGGGTGAGTCTATATCGGACTGGATGAAGCGCTTTGATTCTGAGTGGAGTTTATCTAATACTTGCCCAGACTCACAGTTTTACACGGTCGAAAACTCAATTTTTAGCCAAGAGGTTAATGCAGGCAAGTGGGGTTGCAAGCACTTTATTCTAAGCGGAGAGCGCTCAAGTGTGGAAATACTTGCCAGAGCATTTCAGTGGAGTAAGAAAAATTAATAAGTAAAAAAACTTTTATTTTTCCACTTATCATTCTTTCATAATTTTAAATGAAGAGCTCATGACGGTGCTTCAGTTTAACCTTAAGTAAACAGGAAGAGTTACTCTGGATGCTGATGGTTCGTTAACATCTATTAGATCCAGTAAGTAGCCAAATAAAAATTTTCTAATAAAATAGGCGACTTACGACCACTCAATCTGATCATATTTTGCACCGTGAAGTACGTCAATCATCTTAAGCCCGCTGAAATGATGACTTCTCCAAGCTCAGCGTAACATTTGATGCAAGAAAACCGATATCCGAGGCTAAGATAATGCGAGTCCCTTTTGGCGCGAAGTTGAAGAGGTAATAGATATCTGGTCATTAAACCAAAACAGCTGATGCAGGCTTTCGGATTAAAACCTCTTACCTGCAACCTCCTAACTCTCCAACCCAGCCACCCACTTCAACACTTCCGCCACCGGCTCTATCAACTCTGAAGGGATGTAGTTCTCCAGTTCGGCTTGGGCGTATAGGGCGCGGGCAAGGGGGATGTTTTCCATGATTGGGATGCCTTCTTTGGCGGCGATTTTCTTTACTCTTTGGGCGGTGGTGTTTTTGGCTTTGATAATGACGGTTGGCAGGCTGCGTTTGTCGCCGTCGTAGTAGATGCCGATGGCGATGTGGGTGGGGTTGGTGACGATGACGGAGGCTTTTTTGATTTGGCTGATCATGCCGCCGTCCAGCATTTCACGGTGAATCTGTTTGCGTTGGCCGATGACTTCCGGGTTGCCCTCAGCGTCTTTATATTCCCGTTTCACTTCATCCTTGGTCATGCGCAGTTGTTTTTGGTGTTCGTGCTTCTGATAAAGAAAATCCAGCACCGCTACGATCACAAACGCGAACATGGACACCATCGCCAGTTGCAGCATCAGGTGGCCGATAAAGGACATGATGCAGTCTGATCCGCAGTGGGGGAGTTTGCTGATGTCGTTGAGATTGGAGGTGATCACCCAGTAGATCAGGATGGAGAGGAACAGGATTTTTACGATGGACTTGAGCAGTTCCACCAAGCTCCGTACTGAAAACAGTTTCTTGACGCCTTCCACCGGGTCAATTTTCTTAAGATCGAACTTGACCGACTCCATGGCGAACAACGGGCCGACATGCCCGACATTAGCGACCACCGCAGTGACGATCACCAACAGGATAAAAGGGAGCAGGATGTCCAGACTCTTCTCGAACACACCATTCAGCACCGCCTGTAATGCTTCCTCGAAGGGCTGACCGTAAAAGCGTGGGGGCAAATCGATCAGGCTTTGCAGCGCTTCCACCAAACTATAACCGGAAGCGAACAGGAGTCCGTACATGGCGATCATCATGGCGGTGGACACCAGCTCCTTGCTGTGCGCAACCTGGCCTTTTTTGCGGGCGTCGCGCAGTTTTTTTGGGGTTGGCTTCTCGGTCTTTTCGCTCATCGCTTTGGCTTTCTTACATTTATCTGTATGGGTGGTCGTGAAGGCTTACACTAACTGACGGTTGTTCAAGACAAGAGGTTGAACAGCGGTTGCAGCAGACCGTCGATATCCGCCAGCAGCTCGCTGAAATAATGGATTACAAAGCCTGCGTAGACGCACAGCAGCGCCAGTCCCACCGCGCTTTTCAGCGGCATCGCCAGGATGAACACGTTCAGTTGCGGCGCGAAGCGGCTGATCAACGCCAGGCCAAACTCGGTCAGGAACATGACGATCACCACCGGCGCGCCCAGCAGCACGGTAAGGCGCATCAAGGTGTCTAGTTGCGCCAGGAAGAAGCCAGGGCCGTCCAGTGAGAGAGAAGGGAAAAATGCAAACACAGGCCAGACCGCGTAGCTCTTGTACAGCGCATAGAGCATCAGCAGAAACGTCCCACTGATAAAGAACAGGGTAACCAACGATTGCGTCAGCAGAATCCCCAACGGAGAGGTTTGCGATCCGGACAACGGGTTTAGCGCGCTCGCCATGGTGGCGCCGCGCTGGTTATCAATGAAAAAGCCCACCGATTCGATAGCCCAGAACGGCATCACCAGTACAAATCCCATCGCCAGGCCAATGCCGACTTCTTTAACGATAATCAGCAGCAGATGCAGCCCGTCCAAAGTCTGGGCGTCCAGTCCATGCTCGACAAGCGGATAGGTGATGAGGGAAAAACTGGCGACCACGCCGTTGCGGATCATCGCGCCGCCCAGAGCCTGTTTGGACAGAAACGGCAGCATCATAAACATCGCCAACATGCGCACGGACGACATAAAGAACACAAACAACGTGTGGGAGATCAGTTCAATATTCATCAGTCGTTCTTCGCTTGCATCGGCTCTTCATTTGCATCAACCGGCCACATCGGGAATCGCGTCGAACACCAGCACCGTGTACTGGTACATCTCGATGCCGAGCCAGCGCGCGGTCAGGTAAAGGGTGGCGACGATGGCCACCAGCTTCACCGCGAACCCCAGGGTTTGTTCCTGGATCTGCGTCACCGCCTGCAACAGGCTGACCAGCACGCCGGTAAAGGTCGCCACCAGGATCGGCGGCATGGAAAGGATCAGCACCAGCATCAGCGCTTCCGTGGTGTATTGAATAACGTCGGCTTCGGTCATAGCTTCACTCTCTGTCATCCGGTTTTATCGGTCTCTACTCAAATGCTTGTCCGTACTTGAGTCCGTTCTGCGGCGGTTCTGTGTATGGGATGAATGGCTGCCGGCTATTGATAGGCGAGCACCAGCCCATGGATAAGACGCGTCCATCCGTCCATCAGCACGAATAACAACAGCTTGAAGGGCAGGGAGATGGTCATGGGGGAGACCATCATCATGCCCATGGCCAACAGGATGTTGGAGATGATCAGGTCGATCGCCAGAAACGGCAGATAAATCAGAAACCCGATTTCAAAGGCGCTGGTCAGTTCGCTGGCGGTGAAGGCGGGAATCAGCACAAAAAAGCTGTCTTTCTCCAGTCCTTTCGCGACGTCTTCCGGCCAGATTTCCGCCGCCGTCTCATGAAAAAACGTTTGCTCATCCTCCGAGCCGTGCCGTTGCAGAAACGCCTTGTAAGGCTGCGAAGCGGTGTCCACGAGCGCTTTCAACTCCTGCGTATTCTCCAGGGAGATCGGCTGACGGCTGAGTTCGTTGTAAGCAGAGATGCCCACCGGCGCAATGATGTAGGCGGTCAGGATGATGGACAGCCCGTAGAGCGCCATGTTCGGCGGGATCTGCTGGATGCCTAAAGCGTTACGCAGTAACCCTAAGACTACGGCGATCTTCACGAAGGACGTAGCCATCACCGCAAAGAACGGGATCAGAGCGATGCCCGCCAACCCGAGGGTCAGGTAAAAAGGATCAGGCAACGTCATGTTCGTTCTCCTGTTCTTTCTGCTGCTCGCTCTCCTGTATGGGACCAGTCTCAGCGGAGACAACAGGTGTGAGCGACAAGCGGGTGATGCGGGCGCCGATCTGATCGCCTACCTGCACCAGTTCGGCTTCCGCGATGGGCTGACCCTGAACCAGCAGCGTGACGGCGCCGGATAAAGGCTTGTCGAGGGCGAGCGTTTGCCCGGGCGCCAGAGACTGAATCTGGCTAAGGGTGGCGATGCGCCGGGCGACCTCAAAGACCACCTCAACGGGAAGGTCATGCAGCGGCTGCAACGGCGTATCGTTGTTGGGAGTCGTTGTGTGTGTCATAGGTGGGTCCGTATTGATATGGGTGAGAGTGATGTCCTGGCGCTGCAATGTCCCGTAGCCCAAACGCCTGCCGCAGACGCTGAGCGCGACAGAATAAACGCCAACGGCGGGTGAATCGCCGATTGGATTGATCGAGGCCGGCGGCAGCAGAACAATGTCGTTCAACTGCAATTGGCGGAGTTCGTCATAAGTGAGTTCGGGACCATCAATGCACGCGCTGAGCGTCAGAGGCAGATGAGTGATGGCCAGCGTCGAAGACGATTGCGACCAGTAGAGTGGCGTCTTGTCTTGCGCCAAACCGAAAGCGTCCTGCGCCAGATCGAGAGTCTCATGAGAAAGGGCGACCGACGCCCAACCTGTTTGGCGACCATAAACACACCGACAAAACAGGCTGACGGAATCCTGCTCCTGGGCAGGAATGGGAAGTATCGTCTCGACTTCAATGTGCAAGCCGCTGGCCGCGGATATCTGATCAATCAACGGCGCCAGCGCAGCCTGCAGCAACGCCAGTTGTAGCATTGCCGGGATTTTCTCAAACGGCAGCGACGCTAACGCTTCTTCATTGGGCTGGCCTGCGTGGTCATCTAACGCTGAGAGCAGAGTGTCCAAAAAGCGTTGATCGAAGCGTAACGACGCCGAGGATTGATCAAGTCGAAGTTGCACGCTGAAGTTAAGAAGACGAGCTTCATTGGGAGCGACAAACTGTACCTCAAGAGGCCTCGTCGCCAGTTCAAATATGGTTCCTGCACCAATAGGAAATAACGACTGCAGTCGCAGCGCTACCGGGTCTACCTGGGGGAGCGCCAATGGCTTCGCGGCGACGGAGGCTGCATGTATACGCAAGGCGGTCACAGCGGTCTCCCGATAGATTCAGCTGACTGGGCGTAGGCATCGGCTATCGAATCTGTATCACGCCCATGCACAATGTCTACTTTGACCTTGACGCCGTCTTGTCCGTATCGGCGTTGCAATGATTGCAGCAGGCTCGCCCGGCTCTGATGCAGTTGCTGATAACTGGCGGCCGCCGCGGTGGCGAACTGCACCGTCAAAACGCCGTCCACTTTGGCGATACTGAGCGTGGTATCCGGCAGTTGCGGGCTTTTCAGATCCATCCGGACTTCATGCAGCCCGGGTGTTTCGGCGCGCTTCACATACATCTGGTCAATCAGCTTCGCCACTAGATCCGCAAGTTCCTCCGTAGGCGACGTCGGCGTCGCCGCGTTTGTCGTGGCGAGTTGATTGCGGGGATCATGCAATGGGGAGAGATAGCCGCTTTGCAGTGAGTGAAGGGCTTCGTCTCTCTGATCGGAACTTTCCTGCTCCCCACGTTCAAGCTGCCGCTGAAAGCGCGCTAACGCCTCTTCATCCAACGCTGGTTTTCTGTGCTCATTGCTGCGGAATTTGGGCGCATCATGTTGCTCTTTTGCGGCGCTCCTGATTTCCCCTTGCGGTCGCTGCGCATTCATCTCGACGCCTCCATCTCCAAACCGAAACCCGCCGTGGCCCCGGCGGGAAATCGAAGGCTGTCCGCCGCCATTTCTTCCGCCTGCAGTTCCTCAAGGCGAATGCGGTCCTGCTGCAGCGCTCCCTGAAATTCCTCGGCCAGAATGGCGAACTTTTCCTGCGCTTTTTGCGCTGCTTTCAATTGGTCCAGCGCGGCTTGCAGCTTTTGTTCGGCGGTGGCTTCCTCTGCTTGAATCTGTTTGAGCTGGCTCGCCAGGTCGTTACTTTGAACTTTGAAATACGCCACCCGACTGTTGTAGTCGTCCACCTCTTGCAGGCTGGCGGGTTTACCGGCCAATTCCGCAAACAGGCGGTCGCTTTCGCGGCGACGCCATTGCTGAAAATCGGTGAATGCGTGGGCGGACTGACTTCTGCGTTCGCGCAGGTCCGCCAGGGCGATTTCGAGGCTTTTGACTTGTCTGGCCTGACGGTTTGTCCGGTGCTGTTTGATTTCGGCGATGCTGGCGATCATGGCTGAGTCTCCGTTAGTGTTGGGCCAGGGATTGCAGTTGAGCCAAGGTGTCCGCCATGGAGCAGGGGGCGCCGTCATGCTGTCTCAGGAACTGGTTAATGGGTTCGATGGCCTTGATCGCGGCGTCGGCGAGCGGGTCCGTTCCCGGCTGGTATTCCCCGATCCTGACCAGCAGCTCGATTTCCTTGTAGCGGGCCAATAGCTGCCGCAGCCGTCGCGCCTGTTGCAGTTGTTCCTGCGTGGCGATGTCATTCATCAGGCGGCTGCTGCTGGCGAGAATATCCACGGCGGGGAAGTGGCCGGATTCGGCTAAGGCGCGTGACAGCACGATGTGGCCGTCCAGAATGGAGCGTACTTCGTCCGCCACCGGCTCGGTCATGTCGTCGCCTTCCACCAGCACGGTGTAGAGCGCGCTGATCGCGCCTTTGGCCCCAGGGCCGGCGCGTTCCAGCAGTTTGGGCAGGGTGGCGAAGACGGTGGGGGGAAAGCCTCTGCGCGCCGGAGGTTCTCCCGCCGCCAGGCCAATTTCCCGCAGCGCCCGGGCGAAGCGGGTGACGGAGTCCATGAGCAGCAGCACCCGTTTGCCTTGATCGCGGAAGTATTCGGCGATAGCCGTGGCCACGTAGCCCGCCTTCACCCGCTCCATGGCGGGGCGGTCGGAGGTGGCGGCCACCACCACGGCGCGTTGCATGCCTTCTGCACCCAGATCCCGCTCGATAAACCCTCTGACTTCGCGACCGCGTTCGCCGATCAACCCGATCACGACGATGTCGGCGTCCGTATGGCGGGTGATCATGGAGAGCAGGGTGCTCTTGCCCACCCCCGCCGCCGCGAACACGCCCATGCGTTGCCCCTCGCCACAGGTGAGCATGCCGTCAATCGCGCGCACCCCGGTGGTCATGGGCGTTTCCACCCGTCTGCGGGTCAATGGGTTAGGGGAAGCGCTGATAATAGGATAAGGGACGCCGCTCGTCAGAGGCTCGCCGTCATCAATAGGCGCGCCCAGGCCGTCCAGCACACGCCCCAAAATACCCTCGCTGATCTGGATCTCATGGCTGCGGCCCGTGGGAATCACTTCGGTATGAGCGGACAAACCTTCCATCTCACTCAACGGCGTCAACAACGCCTCCTGCCTGGAAAACCCGATCACCTCCGCAAGAATGGAACGCTGCGACTCCGGGTCCACCAACTCACAAATCTCACCGATCCGAACCCCATTCACAGACGCCTTAACAATCGTCCCCACCGCCTGCGTCACCCGCCCCCGCACCTGCGCAAAATCCGCCTGCTCCACCAACGACCGCAACAACCTGGCCCTGGACGCGGAAAACGCGCTATCACTGAAGACTGTCTGATCCATAGCATCCACACCCTGAAAAAACACCGCGAAAGCGGATTGATATTTGGTTTAGGGGCAGATTAGAGGGGGAGAGGGAGAGGCTGTATCAGCCGGGGGATCTAATTTTTTTGGGGGCGCTGTAATAAGAAGTTCGCAGGATGGTTTAGATTTTTTAAGGTTGTCCTAATGATGGAATGTTGGCTCGTATCTCTTGTCAGAATATGTTCGTATTCGACCAGAAGCAGACATTGAAATAAGTAAGCTGTCTCAGCATAGGTTTAATCTAATCCTTAGCATCTACTAGGCAATCGTCATCATAGGCCAGAAGAGTGTAGCTGAAGCCCTCATTGAGGAGAATTGAGCTGTAATAAATTGTAGATAAACGTCCATGTTTTGAATAAGGGTTTACCCAGTCTATGGCATCAGCTTCGTCAAAATCAGTAGGATGGTTTTCAGTTCTCACATCGGTAAGGCTTGTTTGTTGTTCCCTTGTAAGTGGGCTTGGCTCTATGAAATAGGCAAAGTCGTTCATAGACACAAATCTTATAAACTGCCCGTTTTGATGAATGATTAATGCCGAAGGTGATTTACTGGAGTAGGCCATTTTCCTGTAGGTGGCTTCCAAAGATGCCTCACAAGCTCTGGAAACAATATCAATATTTGACCAATTGATATCTCCGTCCGTCAGCTTAGAGATTAATTGTTGAGGTATTAATAGCCCCGATGCAAAACCGTTCGCTTCTTGTTCGATGGGATCATTGAACTGATTCGATAGTTCTTTTGTTCCACATTCGAAAGAGTACTTTACCATGGGCATAATGTGCATACATACATGCCCTAGTTCGTGGGCTGCAGTAAAGTTTAGCCTGCCTGGGTCGGGAATATTAGAATTGATGTAAACCAAAGCACCTTTGCTGTTCCCTTCTGCGCGACCGAGAATTTTATCGGAGTCGAAGGAGTGAAGCTCCATGCTAAGTTTGAAATCATCTGAGTGAATAGACCGGGCGACATCAAACGGTCGCACCGGCAGCGTATCGTACCCGAGGTCCTCTAATAAACTTTCGGCTTCTGCGATTCCTTTCTGAATTTGTATCATTTTTTGGTCATCTTCCTTAGTCGTTCCGCCATACTGATAAGCATTTCCTGATCGTCTTTGCTCAACTCCTCAAGCATACCCCATTTACGGTGGAAAGCCCGGGTCTCTTCATCTTCTAGCGAGACAGTATCCGCGATTTCTCCTGTAATTTCGTGCACGGGAACCTTCAGCGCTGACGCAATTTTTCTCAGGACGACAATGGTAGGTATCCGCTTTTCACCTTGCTCAATTTTACTTAAGGCGGCGCCAGTAATACCGGCTTCCTCCGCAAGTTTAGCCTGCGTCCAATTGATAGAAGATCTTAACCGCTTGATATTACTGCTAATAATTGCAGCTTGTTGTCTCTTGTCACTCATTTTTTAACTCCTGTTAATAAGAATTTTAACACCCGTTGACATTTGTGCCTAGGTGAATGATTATATTAACCGTGGTTAATATTTTGTCGTAACACATGTTAATGGGGCGGGATGGCAATAATTCCACCGAAAAGTGATGAGCATCAACGAAGCAATCATCAAGGCATTACGAGTTACGCGAATAAGGACGTTTCTTTAATGTAAAGATCTCGTCCAAGACAACGTTCAAGGTCATTCGTAAAGAAGAGTGAGGAAGTGAAATGAGTAGTGAAGAATCAAACCGCCCCGAGTTGTTCATCGACAATGAGCGCTTCGACTGGGACAAGGACGTCATCACCGGTGCAGAACTGCGAGAGTTAGGCTCATTGCCAGACGATGTAGAGATCTTTTGGAAGGTGCCGGGTCAACCTGATGTACCCGTTGAGAATGAAAGGGTCATTAACCTTACTGAACATCCAGGTCCAGACCGCTTTTCAACCCAATCCGTTGGTTCTCAAGCGGGGGCATAGAGATATGCCCATACTGCTGGACGAAGATTATAAAGAGATGGAAGCGCAAGGTTTTTCGTACATTGAGGACGAAGCCCTGCGCTTTTTGGTCTTGACGGACTACAAGCTACCGAAAGGCATTTACGATCACGAACTGTGTGATGTATTGATAGTCATTCCCAATAATTACCCGCAAGCAGGTAATGACATGTTCTGGACAAACCCCAGACTGTCTCGCCTGGATGGGAAGCTGATCCCCGCGACCAACAATATGGGGGGCAGTGACAACAGGATGTTTCAGGAAAAGGAGTTTTGTCGCTGGTCCAGGCATTGGCACCATGGAAAATCTGTTTGGAGACCAGGTGCAGATGGCATTGAAACAATTTTGAGGAGAATTGACTGGGCGCTTCGGAGGCCAGACGCAAAATGAATGCAGCAAGATTAACATTACTTGGCTCCCAGCATAATGAGCTAGTAAATTACTTTGAAAAACCTTCAAAAGGAGAGGAGCGAGCGGCCATAGTGCTATTCCGCAGACTTCATATCAATGTGGATGGCTTGCCGGACTCGGACCGCTTTATTGCCCAAGACGTGATACCTTTTGATAAAGCGTGGATTAATAGTAGCTCCCCCTCCCATGTTGATTTCAAACTAGCTCCATTAAGGGAGGTATTTCGGAGGTGTGAAGAAGAAAAACTAGTTTTTGGCTTTGTCCACAACCATCCCGAAGGACCAAATGAGTTTTCAATCAAAGATGACGACAACGAAATAACTCTGTTAAAAGCGATCAGCAATCGGAATGGTAAAGACATTACTTTCGTAGCAATGCTCTGGACTAAGAGTGGATGGAAAGCTCGTGTCAGAGCAGCAGCTTTGCCAGAGAAAGCCCTCCCCGTTAGACACACGTTAGTTACGACCGACCCTCTGAAAATCTATGGTTATCGGGAAAGCAGTGAAGACCACTCCGAAATACATAAGCGGGGAGCCACTGCATTCGGTCAGCCTTTTGTAGATATGCTGCAATCCTTGCGTGTCGGCGTGGTCGGTACAGGAGGGACTGGCAGCCCCTTTGCCACATTGGGGGCACGAGCTGGTATTGGCGAGCTTGTATTGATAGATGGCGATGATCTGGCATTGAGCAATCTCAACCGAGTGAGAGGCCTGAAAAGAAATGATGTCGGAAAAAATAAAGCCAGCAAACTAAAAGATTTTATTGAAGATATTGGTGTGTCCGTGAAAGTCGGAGCCTACGAGTCAATAATTGATTCTGACCCCAAAGCGTTAGATGCGCTTGCTAGCTGTGATGTGGTTGTGGGCTGTACGGATGACTTTGTTGGCAGGGACGTGATGAATATAGCCATCTATGCTTATGCTCAACTATATATCGACCTCGGTCTTGGTGGACGAATCATGGATGATAAGAGAGGTCAACCTGTACTTCGTTATCATTTTGGCCGGATCAGTACCATTCTACCTGAAAGTGGGGAATGCCTTTTTTGCCAGGGAGTTATTCATGAAAAGTGGATACAGACCCAGCTTCTAAAGCGTGAAAACCCTAACTTAACCAAAGAAGAGTTAAAGGAAAGATATCTTGAAGATGGTGGCGAAGAGGCCCCCGGTGTTGGACCTTTTACCAGCGCCACAGCAGATTTTGCTCTAGCAACGCTGTTTGATCTGATTAAGCCGTATCGGCGTCGGCCCCCTGAACTTCGTAGAGATATGATTCAGATCGATTTTGTGAATATGGAGCTTAGCAGCCGCCAGACTAAATCCAATAATGAATGTCCGTATTGTAGGCAGCGGAAATTTTTATTAATGAAAGAGACTTACAGACTAAAACGGCCTGTATTAGGAAAGCGTGATGAGTATATTTAAAAGAATAGTCAGTTGGTTAGAGGGACTATTTAGCCTAGCGGAAACGGAGCACGCGCCCAAGCGATCATTACCCCCCGTTCATTTCGCTTGCATAACCTCCGTGCAAAAACCGCCAAAGAATAAAGACATCGAGGAAAAAACATTTTATTACGTCACCACATCTGGAAAGCCAAAATGGGCCTTATTCCTGTGTCCGTGTGGATGTGGAGATGTCATCACCTTATCGCTACAGGAGGTTCATACTCCTAGTTGGAAACTGACAAAAGCTGTTTCTGGACACCCAACACTACAACCTTCCGTTTGGCGTGACAAAGGATGCTTAAGCCATTTTTGGTTAAAGGAAGGGCGTGTATTCTGGTGCCCGGATACCGGCACTCATCCAGATTTGAGGAGGGGAAGAGTCACTTCGGTATAGTTAAACTTAAAGCCTTGTTCTCATAGGTATATCAAGTCAAATCCTACCTTTGAAAATTGGCGAGAACTCTAAGATCAAAAATCGATCTACCGCTAATATGGTATCGGCTTAATATAATGTAAATTCAAGATGCGTCCAAAACTACTTAATGACGTAAAGAGAGGCAATCATTGAGTTTGGTGAGTGTAGTTGTTTGTTCGTAATTTTTATTTTGTGCTGATTGTATTTTGTTTTTAATATACTTTTCTGAAATCTGTATCGTAAAACTATTTCGTGAGTGTTTATTATGGATGAGTTTGTTGCAAAAGTAAGTTCTCTGATAGTTCCAGGTGTTTCATTTACTCTGCTCATGGTGGTTGTTTGTTTGTTCTGGTCAAATCCCACCGGACACTTTCTTTAGAGAATTTTCATAATTAACCGGCGACATATCATTGTTCGCCGTATGCAGTCTTTCGAGGTTGTAATATCTCATGTAGGCTGCGACATCCTGCTTCATGTGTTCCCGGGTGGGCTGGGGGATTTTGAATATCCAGTCATGCTTAAGACTCCCAAAAAAGCGTTCAACCACCGCATTGTCCCAACAGGCTCCCACATCGCCCATACTTGCCCTGATTTCATACTTTTCCAGTAGTTTTCGATAATGTCCGCTGGTGTACTGAGAGCCTCGGTCACTATGGAATACCAAGCCCTTGGGCGGCTTCCGCAAATTATAAGCCTTGATCAGCGCCTGGCTGACCAGGCTCGTTGTCATGCGCTTGTCGATGCGCCACCCGACGATCCTTCGGGAATATAAATCCATGACAATGGCCAGATACATCCAGCCTTCCCCTGTTTTCAGATAGGTCACGTCGCCAGCCCAAACCTGATTGGGCGTTGTAGGATTAAAATTCTGATTCAACAAGTTATCCGCCACCGCATGATGGTGTTTGCGCCTTGTAGTGGGTTTGTAAGCAACGCGTTGCGTGACCTGAAGACCAAGCCGCCTCATGAGCTTGCGAACCCGGTAGCGTCCCACCTGAAAGCCTTCTTCGCGTAGCTTCTTCATCATCTCTCGACTGCCCAGACTGCATCGAGAAGCTTTAAACAGTCGCTTCATTCGCCGATGCAGGTGAAGCTCATCAAAATGGATCACCGGCGCGGAGCGCCGACGCCAGGCATAGAATGCTGATCGACTTGCACGCAGAGCCCGGCAAAGCACTTTCACAGGGAAGCGATTCGACTCTGCTTGAATGAAGGCGAACTTTATTTCATTTCTTTCGCGAAGAAGGCCGAAGCCTTTTTTAGAATTTCCTTTTCCATGCGCAGCTCTTTGTTTTCTTTGCGAAGCCGTTTTAACTCGGCGCGCTCGTCTTCAGCCAGAACCTGGTTTTCAAGCTGGCTTCAATTTTTTCCTTCCACTTGTAGAGCATATTGGCGCTAATGCCGAGGGATTTAGCCGCTTCTGGGACGGAATAACCTTGGTCGCGCACCAAGGAAACGGCCTCTTCTTTAAACTCTTTTGTATACTGTTTATACGACCTTTTCTGACTCATGCTGACACCTTAATCGTTGACGGGTATTGTCTCTTATTAATGTGTCCGGGACTATTAGACCACTACAGTTGGTTTCGGTCGAGATCGGGTACATCTTATGGTGTATTAAGTCGGCTGTATTCAATGATTACTGGAAAGAAAGGGTATTATGATGACTCACTTGAAATCTTTTCAAAAGAACAAAAAGATATTGAACGATTCAATACGGAATTCAAATTCAGGGCTAAATCTTTAAAGGATATCAGCCTATTTAAGCATTGGCTTGATGTCCATGATATGGATATGCGTAGGTTCTCTAAGCTTAGAGGATTTTTTGATCTCGAAAAGAGGAAGATTTACAAAGTCAAAAGTAGATTGATTGTTGCGCAGATTTCTGCTGGCTCTTTTGCTTACATTTTAGCATTTGTTTTTCTTTCTTTAGCCATGTCAGACTCTGCCTTACTTAAGTTTAAGGGTGAAGAACAATGGTTGTGGCTTAATCATGAGAATGCATCAAGTGTTAATATTCTTCTACCTTTTAATAGTGCTGCTCGACAGTGGAATATTACAAAAGAAGATTGTGCTAAGCCAAGTTTTGATTTGAAGTCACTCTCTGCAACAAGTATGCTTAGTGAGGAAAGTGTCAGCGTAGTCTGTGAATCTTTTAGCAGCTCTGAAGATATTAATAGAATTGACAATGTCATTGATGAGCAGTGGACGCTTGGGATTATATCGTTTTTATCTTTAATGATTATCTTCCTTTACCTTTTGCGCGAGATAGTAAAAGGTGCTGACGCCCTAATGGGAAGAAAATACTTATACCGTAGATTAAAGAAGGCTCGGCTAAGACGCATCTTATAGACTTCTGCAAAAAGTCTGCAATATCAAATGAGAGCCCTTGACGTAAAACACGATAGTTTTGCTTATTCAGTTTACGCCGAGTTCATGCGGCGTGTATTTTTAGAATGCTTTTGATGCAAGCCTCCCACACTCCCAGAGTGGAAATGTGTTGGGAGAATTGCGGATTTTTGGTGTACTTTTATCGGATAGCTGAGTTTTATTTTTGAACAGTGTTTTGTTTATCCGGCCTGTTTGGTCATCAGGTCGTCGGTGGGGTTCAACACAACAATACAAGTGAGGGTACGTATGAATCTGGATAAAGATATTGTGACGGTGAGGCCGGAGGGGACGATTGATACGATTCAGAAGTTGCCTAATTATTTGGGAATTTCCGGGAAAACGGCGGGTTCTACCGGGATTTCGATGAATATTGTGGTGATTCCGCCTTCGGCGCGGGCGGAGCCGCATTTTCATGATGGGTTTGAGACGGCGATTTATTTGCTGAAGGGGAATGTTAAGACCCTGTATGGCGAGAATTTGTCGAAGTCGGTGGTGAACAAGGAAGGGGATTTTATTTTTATTCCTGACGGGGTGCCGCATCAGCCGATCAATCTGAGTGATACGGAGGAGGCCATTGCCTTGGTGTCCCGTAATGATCCCAATGAGCAGGAGAGTGTTCAGGTGTATCGGCCGGATCAGTCGGCTTGATGGGTATTGATTGATATGGCGACCAGGGATAAGAAACAGGGCCTGATTTACGCGGGCCCTGTCCTTGTCAGGCTGTCATTTTAACACTGCTTGTCTGTTGGAATAAGGAGCCTCTGAAAAACGTTGGCGAGGCCGTCAGGGCAAGGAAAAAGTCGGCGAAAAAGCGCAGTTTATCGAGAATAAATGAGCATTTTGAGCCGACTTTTGACGCCGCAATGGCGGCCGCAGGTAGTTTTTCAGAGGTTCCTTAATATTAATATGGCAATGATATTGACATGGTAATATCTGGCGCATGGATGCGCCTGCGCGGCGGAGAGCCGCGGGAGACAGGGCCTGACATGTGCAGGCCCTGTCGTTGCAGACAAATAGAAGGAAGCTATTTGTCTGCCTGATTAATAGCTCAGCGCGATCCTTCCCAGCGGCTGAATGGTGATTTCCGGCGTCAGGTCCTGGTAGGAGAGTATCGGCAGTTGGCGCATGTCTCTTTCCAGTAGTTTGCGCAGGTAGCGGCGCACGTCCATGGAGGTGATCACCACGACTTTTTGCGCGCCGGGATTCAAGTCGCCCACGGTGCGTTTGGCGATGTCCACGATCTTGCGGGTGGTGTCCGGCTCCAGGGCGAGGTAGGCGCCGGAGGAGGTCTGGCGCACGCCGCCGCGAATGGCGTCTTCCAGAGACTGATCCAGCATATACGCCGGCAGGATATTCTGCCCGTTGCTGTATTTGTAGCTGATATAGCGACGCAGGCTGTTGCGCACGTACTCCGTCAGCAGCACGGTTTCCTTCTCTTTCTGACCCCATTCCGCCAGGGCTTCCAGAATGCTGCGCAGGTTGCGGATGGAAATGTCTTCTGACACCAGACGCTGCAGTATTTCGGTGATTTTCTGAATCGGTAGCAGGCGCTGCACCTCCTTCACCAGCTCCCCGTAGCGTCCTTCCATTTTCTCCAGCAGAAAGCGAGTCTCCTGAATGCCGATGAACTCCTGCGCGTACTTTTTCAGGATGATCGACAAGTGATAACTCAACACCCGAGGCGGGGTCAGATAGGCGACTTCCATCTTGTCCAGCGAGGTCTGATGACGTTGTTCCACCCAGTAGGCGGGGGCGTCGGGCAGCAGTTCCACTTCACTGTTATGCTCGATGGCCAGCAGATCCAGTTGCTCCTTCTGATCGCGCACCAATAACTGCCTGGGCTTGATAAAGCCTTCCGCAATCGGCGTTTCCTGCAGATGAATCTTATAGCGGCCGTCGCTCAATCCGTGATTGATGCGCAGATGAATGCCCGGAAACGGCACGCCCAGGTCGAGATACAGGGAGCGGCGGATTTTGAGAATCTCCTCATTCAACGCATTCGGGGCCAGGGCGTCTTCCGCGTCGGCGGCAATGTCCACCAGCAGCGGGACGGTAAAAGTAAACTCTTCCGCTTCGTTGAGCTGCGCCTTGCTCGGCGGCTGGCCGGCGGCCGCCATGGCGGACAGTGGAGGATGCTTGTCCGCGCCAGCGTTTTTGGATTGCCGGAGCGTGAACACGCCAATGCCTGTCAAGGTTAACGCCAGCACGATAAAGGTGAGGGTGGGGAAGCCTGGAATCAGCGCGAAGGTGAACAACAGACCGCCGCCGATCAGGATAGCCTGGGGCTTGCTGACGATCTGATTGGCGATGTCCGCGCCCAGGTTTTCCGACTCGTCGGTGGTGACCCGGGTGACGATGACGCCAGCGGTGATGGCGATAAACAACGCGGGAATCTGCGCCACCAGTCCGTCGCCGATGGTGAGAAGGGCGTATAGCTCCAGGGCTTCGCCGGAAGTCATGCCGTTTTGCAGCGTGCCGATGGCGACGCCGCCGAGGATGTTCACCGCGATGATGATCAGGCCGGCAATGGCGTCGCCTTTCACGAACTTCATGGCGCCGTCCATGGAACCGTACAGCTGGCTTTCTTTCTGCACCTGAGAACGGCGGTGGCGGGCTTCGTCCACGTCGATGACGCCTGCGCGCATATCGCCGTCGATGCTCATTTGTTTGCCGGGCATGGCGTCCAGCGAGAAACGGGCGCTGACTTCCGCCACCCGTTCCGAGCCCTTGGTGATCACCAGAAACTGCACCACAGTGATGATCAGGAAGATAACCAGCCCCACCACCAGATTGCCGCCCACCACAAAGCCGCCAAAGGCCTCGATGATGGAGCCCGCGTCCGCCTGCAGCAGAATCAGTCGCGTGGTGGTGATGGACAGCGACAAACGAAACAGCGTCGTGATCAACAAGACAGAGGGAAAGGCGACGAACTCTAGCGGCGAACGTAGATACACCCCCACCATCAGCAACACCACCGCCAGCCCCATGTTGACGCCGATCAGGATATCCACCAGCACCGTGGGCAAAGGCAGAATCATCATGAAGATGATCGCCACCAGCATGGCGGCGAACAGAATGTCTTTGCGCCCGGCGATTAATTGCAGGGTCTGGTTCAGGCGTGCGAGGGTCATGACGGAGTCCTTGTGGCTAAGAATTGCAGATAGTGAGTCAGCGCGGGCTCCCTTTGTCCCAGCTTGAGATGGCAATGGCTGCGCAGCAGCGACAAGCGCGAGTCCGACGCGCCCTGTAACCGTTTCTCGCAGGCCTTGCAGTACTTCAACGCCAGTTCGTAGCGGTCGAGCTGATAACACAGATAAGCCATCTGTCGCAGCGGCGCGGGATCGTCCGGCGCCAGTCTGATCAGCAGACGCAGCAGCGGTTGCGCCTTGGCGTACTGACGGCATTGCAGAAACACGGTGGTCACCTCCTGCAGCCAGGCCGCCTGCTGCGGTTGCAGTCTGCTCGTGACGCTGGCGAGTGGAAGCGGGGCGACGGATTGAGTTGGTCTCATGGCTTTTCCAGGGCGCTCAGGTTGCTGCGCAGCCATTGCCGGTCTTCATACAGCGCGTTGAGAATGGCGACGGCGCTTTGCAGCGTTTGCCGGAATTCGGGATCGCTGCTGGCTTCCGCCTCCTGCTCCAGCGCCGTTAGCGCGGATTGGGTGGACGCGGCCACGTCGTCAAAATCCTGAGGGTCGACCCCGGTGGCGCCGGACGTCCCAATCAGGGTGCGCAGCATCTCCTGACTGGTCGCATGACGCAGAAACAGCTTCTCCGTGTGCTGGACGACGGATTCCCCTCGCGGCACGAAAGGCCGGGAAGGAGCGTTTGCGGTCGTACTGGCGTCCTGTCCGTCGTTATCGTGGACGCGAATGCTTTGCACACCTTCGGTGAAAGTCACCAGATCCATGGATCACCTGCCTATTGATTCAGTTGTTGATGAAGATAATCGAGCACGCCCAGCGCCTCGTTGAGACCGGCGATGGACAACTGCTGACGGGACAGCGCGACGATGAAGGCCAGTTGACTGGCGCCTTTCATCCCGGTGTGCGCCCGCAACGGCAAGGGCTGATCGTAATGCACCGCGCGCAGCGCTTTGGGGATTAAGTCCTCGCAGTCGTACTCGCTGATTTCCTGCAGCCGCACCAGTAGCAAACCCTGTTCGCGAGGCTCGATCATCAGCGTTCCCGAGCGCTCAAACGCCAGCGTCAGCGGCTCGCCGCGCCAGATAAAATCGGCAAATCCCAATTGTTGCAGGAACTCGGTAATCGTCAGGTGAACGGCGGCGTCCTGCATCATGAGCGCGACTCCTTGGCGAAGGGGAAAATGGCTGTCACTTTGGGCCTCCTTAAGGTTGTTCGGCTTCTTGCTCAATGCTGAGATCCAGGCGCTCCTGAATGACGGTCAGCAGCTTGTCCCGCTCAAACGGGTCGCGGTACGCTTTCAGCGGAATGGCACGCATCAGCTCCTTGAAACCGCGCCAGAAATAGATGGTCATGGCGGGCGGAATGTTTAATGCCTTCAGTACGCCGCCCAGTTGCTCCACGCCGACCCATTTCTTCTCCAGCAGGGCGAGCAGTTGCTCCATGAGCGCGTATTTATTGAGCGAGGCCTGAGCGCGGTAGATTCTCTCCAGTTGCGCCAGAAAATCGCGACACTCCGCGTCCAGTCCTTCCAACGCCTGTAACGCATAAAGATCCTCGATAATCATGCGCAGGCGCTCTTTGGGCAGTGAGGGGCCTTCCGATCCCAGGTCAGCGCCCAATGCGGAAATCAGGTAGGCGACAGATTCGGAAAAACGCTCCTCGCCATACTGGGCTAGGATCTTGCGGAAAGTGTCGGTGAGACTGCCGTAATCCAGCACCGCGTCACGGTAGAGCTTACGCAGTTCATTCAGCGCGCCAAGCTGGCGGTCACCGAACTGGATGGCGACCTCCGCCACATTGACGCCTGCGAGAATCGCGGCGCCGTTTTCCTCCAGCATATCGTCGAGCGCGGCTTCCACAGACGCCAGCAGGGCATCGACACTGGCGTCCCCCGCCTTGCGTTTACGTCGCAACTGGTCACGCACAAAGACCAGCGCCAGATACTGTTGAGACAGATCTTCAAACTGCTGCGCGGCGCGCTGACGAGTCTCTGCTTTGGCGGTATCGTTGTGGGCTAACAGCTGATGCAGAAACGGCTTGAGCTGCTTTTCCTTATCCAGCTCCCTGGCTTTCTCCACGTACGCCAACGCCTTTTCCAGCGCCTGGGTTTTATACAGCGGCCGTTCGCCAATCTTGCGTTTGCTCAGGTCCTCGCTCTTTTTCTCGGAGCGCAGAAAAGACATCTCCTCCGCCGCAGAAGCGAACAGCGACTTGTCATTGCTCGTCAGACTCACTCCCTCGCCGCGCCAGTTCCCCGCCGCGACCGAGGCGCTCATCGCGTCGGTGCGATAGCTCCTGTCCGTCTGAAATGAAACGCCGCCTGTGAGATTAGACATAGACAAAACCTGTGTGATACCGAAAAACGACAGGGAGCGGAATCGCCGCCAAGCCCGTTTAAGTTGTTGCTAGTGTTGCGTTCAGAGGCGGGAAGAGAAATAGATCGGTGGATATAAACGGCTGTCGTAGCAGACCAATAGAAGGAAGCGATTTGTCTGCCTGGTTGATAAGAAAAAGAGCCGGCGCAACAGGCCGCCGGCTAAGTCATGGCTAATCAACGCGGGACAACAAAAGGCGAGCGCTTTATCAAGCCATGATTTTGCTGTTGACCTGGGCGCGGGAGGTGATGAATTGATCCAGGAAGTCCTGGATGGCTTTGGCGCCTTCGCTGGCGGCGCGCACGAACTCCACTTCGCTTTCCACGTCCGCCTGCGCTTTGGTGGCTTGCGCGTCCTGTTGCTCTTTCTCCGCCCGGTCCAGTTCCGCGGAGTAGCTCAACGGCGCGGCGATGAGGCCGCCAAAGCCGGTAAAGAACTGGCCGACGACCATGCCGATGCTGCTGTAGTTTTGCGCGTCGGACATTAACTCCTGGTGTTTGACCTCCGCGGATTTTGTTGACGTATCTGGCCCGTCGGCGTGCTCTTTGGGCTTGTCCGCCGCTTCTTTGGGTTTGTTGGCGTTGGCGGCGTCCGGGGCTTTCTCCGCATCCGCATGAGTTGTGGGTTTATTGGGCGTCTCCGCGTTCACGGCGGGCTTATTTTGACTGCTTTGAGCGGACCCGTTGGCGGGCGTCTTGTTCACCTGGGCAGTGCTGGCTGTTGGCGGCGTTTGTCCTGTGTTGGCTTTGTTGGTGGTTGTCGCGGCGGAGCCTGTATTGCCCGGAGCAGGCGGTTTAATCACTGGCTGCGGCATCTCCAGTTCCAGCGTTTTTTGTGGAGCCGGGGCGTCCAGCTTGGACTTGGCGATGTCCAGTTTCATGGCCTTATTGGTCTGGCTGATCGCTCGGGCGCCGCCATACATGCCAAGGGCGCCGCCGGCCATGGACATGGCCCCATTCACTACCGACGCGGCGAGGTCTTTCCTGGCGGCGCTTTTGATCTCTTCCGCTTTCGCTTCCAGGGCGGTCCACTGGGACAAGTAGGCGTCCTGGCGGGACTCAGCGGCCTGACGACGCATTTCGATAAAAATCTTATGAATCGCCTCCATGATTTTGAAGGTGTCGGCGCCGTGGTTGGTCCCGTTCAGCTTGAAGCTGAGGGCGTTGGCGTCAAACTCTGATTCGAAGCTGGACGGTTCGTCCAGTAGTCTTGTCGCAGGCGGGAAGGGCGTCTCCGCGCCTAGCTGTCTTGACGCTGTGAGGGCGGTCGGTTGCGCGGTGCGCGCAGCCGATGCGGACGCGTTTTGCGTTGAATACAGGGACGCCGGCGCCGGTATATTGAGCTCCAGGCCGGTATTGCTGATGTTCATGGTTTTACCTCAAGGGTTGCGTGTAGGAAAACATTGCCAGTCAGGTTTGCGTCGGGCTCAGGCCATATCCCGGATCAACGTCTGATTGGTCTGCTGTTCCTGATTGATGTAATTGACCATCTGACTCAGGGTGCTTTCGCTGTTTGAGGTCAGACTCTTGACATGCTCAATGGCCTGTTCGATGCCGGCCTGATTCTGCATGATCACCTTGCGCACCAGGGCTTCCTCGGCTTTGGCGTCATTCGCCTCTTTGGTGTGTACGGACGCATCGACGCCCGCCGCGCCGCCGCCTACTTGCGCGCCGCTGGACACGAACAGGGACATATTGCGGGCCTGATGCAGTAACGGCCATTCGCTGAGAGACTGCGCCAGCTTACTAAGGTTGCTCGTCGCCGCCTGGCTGGAAGACGAAGCGGTCGCGCCGGCCTGGGTCGCGGCGCCGGCGGTTTTGCCTGCGGATGCGGCGGTGGCGGCCGTTTTGCTGGAGTTGGAGGCGACCGAGGCGGCTTTGCCTGCGGAGGTGGTGGCGGAGGCGTACATACCCGCTCCCGCTGTCCCGATGATCAAGACGGCGGCCACAATCACTGATGCGACGATGGCGTTGGCCGGTTCGCCCATGACGTTGGCCAGGCCTTTGGCGATGGCGTTGGTCAGTTCCGACACCGCGCTTTTGCCGGTGGCCATGCCGACCATTTGGTCCACCGCCACCGCCACCGCCAGCGCCATCATGACGCCGCCGGCGATGGCTCCGGCGCCGGTCGCGATCATCGCCGCCCCGGCGATCAAAGTGGCGGCCGCGGCGATCCAGCCGAACACTTTGGCGAACACGCCGGACTTCTTGGCCTTTTCCATCTCGTTGATGGATTTTTGCAGGGCTTCCATCACTTCTTTGTGGCGTTCCTTGTTTTCCTGGGCGAGAAACTTGGCGTCTTCTTTGCCGCTTTTGACGCCTTCTTCGTCCAGCTTCACCTGCAGACTTTGCAGCGCCAGCAACAGGTCGACGGTGGCTTTAGGCGGCGTCAGCGCCACCAGGGACGACGCGCCGCCGGTGTTTTCGGCGTCAACCGCCGGCAATGGGGTAAAGGAATCAGCCCCGCGTGAAGTTCGCGTGGCGTTATTGGTTGCCTGACTGGCCAGAAACAGCTCAGGCAAATCGGCGTTCAGGACGTCTGTCGGCAAAGCGCCTATCGTGCTCATAGGGCGTCTCCTTGATTGTGTAGAGTGCTGGTTTGAGGGTTGGAAGTCGGGTTGGTTTGAGTGCTGGACTGAGGTTGAGTTTTGTTGTCGATCGCGCCCAGCAGTTCCTGCGCCTTGTGATAAGTCGTCTGATGCTGGGGGCGTCCCTGGGACCAATGCAGCGCCGCCGTCAGACCGTTGCGAGCCTGCTTCAGGTCGTTGAGCGCCAGATAGCACTTGGCGGCCTGTAGCGGCGGCACGGGATTGTCGTGCTGGAGCAGGGCGGAGTAGGAGTAGGCTTCAATCGCCTCCGCATACTTGCCCAGAGACTCGCGGCAGGCGCCCAGTCCGGTCCAGAAACGCACGTCCAGGTGGCTGTAGAGGCATAAAAACGCGAAGGTCTTTTCCGCCTGCTCGAATTTGCGCTGCTGATACAGGTTGTAGCTGATCGTATAGATCGCCTCGATTTCCTCCTGCGTGATGCCTCGGGCGATGGCCAGAGCGCCGCCGCCCTGCATAACCTGTTGCAGCAGCGCCGCGGCGTCTGTGCTGGTGAATGGGTTGGTTTGTTGCGTCACAATGCTTCTCCTTTTGCGTCAAATGCGATTGATCAGCCCAAGTTGAATGCGCGCCAGCTGTAGTCGCGGCGCAGTGGGCTGATGATCAAGCGCGTGTTCGGAACGGTTGCGCAATGCCTGCTCCCGTCGCGCCAGTTCGCCGCGCTCCGCCTCTGACAAACGGCTCTTGCCGCGCGCAATTAAAGGAGCCAGGGTTTCCCGGTTCACTCCCCATTGCGCCATCAGCGCGTCGGTGTCGGCGAACGAGGCGGTCACCGACGCGTGCAGCCGCTCCATTTCGTAGATAAGTTGGTAAGAGAGATTTTCCGTCGCGGTGGACATAGTTCCTCCTGTTTTCGTTTATAAGTCTTTCAGGTATGCAGTCTCTCAGGCATGCAATCCTCAATGACCAGACAAGCCCGATCCGGGACCGGGCGTTAAGCAAAGCAACAGCCTTAGATCTTGCCGAGGATGCCCTGGTTGGTCTGGTGGATATTGCTGTTGGTGTTGGATGGCAGCGTCAGCGACTCATCCCGCTTCTTCATCAATGAACTGATGCGGATCATCTCCAGCTGACTGCGACTGTTGAGGCCGTCGATAAAGGCCTTCAGGTTCTCGATGGAGGTTTCCCACTCATCGCTGTTCTGACAGAAATCGTAGCCGTCGCTGTCCAGATACAGACCGCTGTGAGGCACGCCTTTGTGCTCCTTGTCGTACTTGCTGAGGCCCTGTTGGATGTCATTTTTTTCGAAGAAATCAATCATCTCCGGGGGCATGGTGCTATTGCCTTCGCCTTCGAGCTTGCCTTTCTCGGTGCGGGCGATGGAAAGCATGGCGTTGGCCTGCTTGAGCAGATTGTTCAGCGCCGCCATGCTTTGCAATTCGTCCGCCAACTGTTGCTCCAGATTATTGGCGCGCTCGATCTCCAGAAACATGATGAGTTCCGCCAGGCTCATGACCTGATTATTGATCTGAAATTTATCTCCGCCGAGGGAAGAAATTCCGCCGATGTTTTCCATGGTGTTTCCTCTTTCAAAGTAAGCGGCGAGTCGCTTGGTCATATGCGGTTCGCCTGTTCAGTTAGCTATGGCGGACGGGCTTGGCGCGGGACGCGCAAGGCGTCGCCGTCGCAGCCAGATCCGCCGACAGGGCCAGTATTTTTGAAAGCGGGGGAGCGACGACATATATCGACCGGCTGATTTTGCCGCTGAAAATTTTTTCGCGAGACCCTGTAACTTTTTCCGGAGGGGCGGCGTAAATGAGTTAAACGGCCGCTGAGCAGCGGTCTGAAAATGCGCCACGCAACGATGGCCGATAACAAGACGAACAGATAACGACACAGGTAAACGACATGGACACAGGGCAGTTTTTGAAGGGAAAGTTTTCCTTTCCTTTGGCATCGCAAATCGTTATTTCCCGCAGCCGTTTGACGCGCAAGCTGGAGGCGGCCAGACAGGCGCAGATTCATTGTCTGACTGCGCCCGCCGGGTTTGGTAAAACCACGCTGATGCAGGATTGGGCCGCCCCGCAGAAAGGCCGCGTTATCTGGTTCACGGCTGAGCGCAGCGATAATCGTCCCTTGCGCCTGGGCGGCGGACTGTTAGCCGCTTTCGCCAGCGCCGGTTATGGTTTTCTGGGCTGCAAAGAAGAGCTGGACTTGCTGAATGAGCAGGACGGCGTTGCGCATTGGAGCCGCTTGTTTATCGACGAGCTGGAGACAGCTGCGCGTCGCACTGGCGCCTCTCTGACCCTGGTGCTGGATAACCTGCATTTACTGGACGCGCCTGAGGCCATTGCTTTGCTTTCCTGTCTGGTGCGTGACCTGCCGGCCGCGCACCGCTTATGCCTGCTATCCAGAAATCCGCCTGCTCCGGCGCTGTTCGCCTCCACGTCCTGGAACCGGGTTCAGCACCTCAACGCCGACGAACTGGCGTTTACGCTGGAGGAAGGCAAACAGTATCTGCGGGCGTTGCAGGCGGAAGGGCTCCTGGGGCGTTATGCCGCTCCTGGCGCCCCAGGCATGCAGACGCAGATCAGCGAACTGTGGCGACAAACCGATGGCTGGCCGATCTTCTTCTGCGCCATGGCGAACCGCATGGCCAACAGCAACACGCCGTTCGCCACCAAAGAAGAACTCAACGCGCTGCCAGATTTTCATCGCTATATGGCAGAGCAGGTGATGCAGCCGTTGCAGCTATTACAGAAAGACATACCGGCGCGGTTACATGAACTAGCGCCGATTAGCGAATTTAATCGGGATTTACTGAGTCAGTGCCTGTTTCCTGGCGAATCTCCCGCTCTGATTCAGGTGATGATTCATCACACCGGATTGATCGTCAAAGCGACGCAGTCAGGCGATGAGTACCGCATGCGCCGGCCTTTGCGGAAGCATCTGCGCCAGGACGCGACATCGACCGCGGAGGCGTCTGCTCTGTTCGATAAGGCGTTCAGATGGCGTTTGGCCAACAACCAGGGCAGGGCGGCAATTAGTTTGTGTATTGATAACAGTTATTGGCGGGCCGCCGTGCATCTGCTGGAAAAGCTGTATCCCTCCCTTGTCAGTGCTGGATGCTGGACGCAGGTGGTTCAGTGGCTGGCGGCTGTGCCGGCGCATATCGTCGGGCAACGGCCGCTTCTGCAGATGTTATTGGGGCGGAAGGCGTTGTTTGAGTCAGCGTCCACGTCTGCGCTTATTCACTTCAAACAGGCGCAGTCGCTGTTGTCGTCCGCGCAGGCGCTGGATCATCCCGACGGGGTGTACGACGCCGCCTCCAGGGCGAAGTGGCTGCAGGAGGCGTCCGCCCTGATAGCGTCTACTCAGGCGCTTTACCTCACGGGTCATGATCAGTCTCTTGCTGAGCAAGATTCGTCTTGCCTGCTGACCCGCTATCACCAGGGGCTGCATGCACTGCATCAGGGGCGTTTGCATGAGGCCAGAAAGCGACTTAACGAAGTCATGGAGGCGGCCCTGGCGGATGATCCGGGGATGTTGACCCAGGTGATCCCGGTGTTGGGCTGGCTGCATTATCTGACCGGAGAAACGGACCTGTGGCGCAGTGGACTGGCCTCGCTGCGGGAGCGCGTCGCGCCAGGTTGCGACCTGCCGCATGGGTTCGCCTGGACCAGCGCATCGACCTTGTTCGGCATGCTGGAAAACGCTTCCACAGAAGAAGTGAAGCAAGGATTGCAAGATGCCTCTGTGTTGCACGGCCTGTGCGCGCCAGCGGAACTGCGTTTCAATCTGGCGGCGGCGCAGATGTTGTTGGCGATCCGCGAGGCCCGCTGGGACGACGCGGGAGAAGCGTTGCTGGAAGCGGAGGTGCTGCAGCACTCAATCCCCCATCCTGTGCGGCGGACGCTGTTTTCATTGCCTGCGCTCAAGGCGCAAAGACTGCTGGCGCAAGGCGGCGAACGCGAGGCGCTGCACCTGTTGCAAGCCTGGGGTGGTCACTATGACCAGGCCTGTTTCGCCACCCAACACGAGCAATTAATACTGAGCGAGGTGCTGTTCGCCTTGAACCGTCCCGAAGAAAGCCTGGAACCGGCGCGTCAGGTGAGAGCCTGGGCGGAGCAACATCGTTGCGGCTTGTTGCTGACGCAAGCGCTGGCGATCGAGGCGTTGGCGTTACAAAAGCTGGGGCGAGAGGAAAAAGCGCAGCAGGTGTTTCACGACGCCTTGCATGTCGGTCGCATGACCAGCAGCGTACATTCTCTGGTGAGAAAAGACGCGCCGGAAATGAAACCTTTGTTGTCAGCGGCCAAACAGCTGGGACGTTATCCGGCCTATGTCGGCAGATTGATCGAACATTACGGCCAGGATATCGCGCAGGATGACGATGACAGCGCCAATCTCGCCGCCTTGAGTAAACGTGAGAAACAGGTACTGGATCTGCTGGTGACCGGCATGTCCAACCCCGAAATCGCCGACGCCCTATGCCGTTCTTTGGGCACGATCAAGATTCACGTCCATAACATTTACCGGAAACTGGGCGCCGCCAACCGGGTGGCGGCGATCAATAAATACAACGTCGCCACCGCCTGACGCCTTCCGGGAAAAACAGAACCAGATCTGAATAACCTCCGACGCCTCAAGGCGTCTGGAGCAGGATACTTACGCCTTAAAATTCAAGGAGACGCCCATGCACACTTACAATCAGTTCGAAAGCCTGTTATTTCGTTTCTGCCAACGCCACCAGATCGCCATGATCCGGCCGGACGCCAATCTGCACTATGTGGTGTATATCGATAATCTGGCGGTGCGCTGCTTTTCCCAAAGCGGGAGCATCTACTTGCAAATTGATCTGGAAGAACTACCAGGAGCAGGGCCTGAGCACACTCAAACAGGCAAACACCTGATGCAACAGTCGCTATTGGACAGCCTGCAAACCTCCAGCGTCGTCGCACTGGACCAACAAAACCGCGTCATCCTGTTCCAGACACTCCCCCTGGACGACTGCCAGCTACACGACCTAGAAACCGCCATGGAAACTCTTGCTAATCAGGCGGAAGCTTATGGGGGGATATTGGGGAGCTGATGAGTATGGGTGCGATGACGAGAGCTGTGCTATAACGGAATTCAGTAGTAAGAGTCTTGGTCTCAGCAACTCACCGTGGACCAATAATTATGAGCTCAGGATTTCCCTGAATGCTCATACCGAAGATTCAGCATCTGAAAGTTTAGCCCTCAAGGTTTGTGAAGCAACAGCAATCCCGATGAAGCTTGCGAAAATATACTCAAGTGGCGGGTCCAACGACATAAATATTAGTGCCACAGCACAAACTGTCGAGCACAGAAAGGCCAGGGTTAACAGAAGCCGCGACCGAACCTTTAAAAGCAGGAGAGTGGGTAGAAGGAACGTAATGGTTGCTAACACGAGACTCATTAGAACAGCTCTCCAAGTGGATCATCTTAGGTAACAAGAGCATGCCGAAAAATGCTTATTGGGCCATATACTGATCAAAGATATTAAACTCTTCGGTAAGATCTATTATGGTTCCTCCACCTGAAATAACTTCAATATGACCACAATTATGATAAGACTCCAACATTAGAGTTAATTCATTTTTAACTTGGTCAGGAATGGACTCTAAAATTGATTTGTCTTGGTTGGCTACTACTAAATTCATTACTTCCAAAACTGTATCAACTACACCCAGCCTGTGACTTTTAAACTGATCCAATATGTCATCCAAGGTCATTCTGTACTTTTCCTACTTTTGATAAACCAGGACGGTATATTCTTTAGGCTAACCCGCTCTGCACATTTTTTCCTATATTCCAGGAAATAGCTCTGCTTTAGCTTTTCTTGATCCTCCAATAGTAGTCCCGCTGCTTAATCCCCCATGTAGACTGCTTGGCCGTGGACTTCTGATGTGAGGCTTCAAATTAGCCAACCCTGAAAGCTTTTAGCCAAATCATATAGCACTATGCCTTCCACTCAACTACCCATTGAGACTCTTCGAAGTACTTTTTCAGCGACGCCATGTTTTCCACCCAACCGTCGTGCCCATCTTCAAATGACTCTTTCGCTGAGGTGATAATCAGGTAACCGCCTGTATTCTCAGTATCATCAAGCACCTTCACGAAGAAGCCGGCGTCATCTCCCGCTAATATCTTTCCTACAGTACTTATTAATCCGGCAGACAAATAGCTTCCTTCTATTTGTCTGCAACGACAGGGCCTGCACAGGTCAGGCCCTGTCTCCCGCGGCTTGTCGCCGCGCAGGCGCGTCCATGCGCCTGGTGATTAACATGCCAATATCATTGCCATGTTAATAGCTTGATCGTTTCCATAGAGCTATCAGCCCACAAAAGGTATGTGATTATTGAGTGTAGGTGGGTTAAACCCGGTTTATAGGTTTCAGGATGTGCGTGCGACTTGGTTGGCGCATGGCTACCAGATAAAGAACCTGTGTTGCGTTAGTGTACGCTGGAGAACGCCAGAAGAGTATGTCCTTGTTTTGGGAGCATGGATGGGCCGAAACAGACTCCCTTCGTCCAGAATCAACCATCTCAGTCCCACCTTGCACGCGCGTGCACTAAAAACCTTAAACCCGCTTTCACTTTGTTGTCATCTGGCCGCCGCACACTGCATTTCGTGAGCGCCGCCACGAATTATCAGGCTGTTACCGGGATCGCTTTCGCTGGTTGGAAATTTTGCACACGGGTGCAAAGGGCGGGGCGGTCGCTGGTCAATCACTGACATACATCGTTATAACAAGGGGTCAATCATGTTGAGTAGAAGTGCATTATCACTGGCGCTGACCGCGTCTCTGACACTGGGCGCCGCCGGCGCCAACGCGGCGGATCTGGTGATTGCCGGACGCGACGGCATCTACGGCCAGGCGTTGGATGC
This sequence comes from Hahella sp. KA22, assembly GCF_004135205.1. Taxonomy (NCBI): domain Bacteria; kingdom Pseudomonadati; phylum Pseudomonadota; class Gammaproteobacteria; order Oceanospirillales; family Hahellaceae; genus Hahella; species Hahella sp. KA22. Next base: position 3,922,697 of record NZ_CP035490.1, read on the forward strand.
GACGGTTGCGCGCTATAAGGAAGCGCACCCCGACATGGATATCGAATTACTGAAACTGCCCTACGGCAGTCTCTATGAAAAGCTGGTGATCTCCCTGCGCGAGAAGTCCGGCGCCTACGATCTGGTGTTGCTGGACGATACCTGGGCCACGGAGTTCATGGGCAACGGCTGGTTGGCGAATCTGGAAGAGCAGGGCAAGGTTACCGGCGATTTCATCGCCGCCACGCTGGATATTTCCCGCTATCCCGTCGCCGAGGGACCGGCTTATTCACTGCCCATCGTTGGTAACGTGGCCATGTTCGCCTACAACCAGGCGCTGTTTGATCAATACGGCCTGAGCAAACCCGCCAACTGGGACGCCGTAAAAGTCGCCGCCAAAACCATTTCCGCCAAGAACCCGGACACCAGCGGCGTGGTGTTTCGCGGCCAGAAGGGCAACCCCATCGTCACCGGCTTTCTGCCCCTGTTCTGGGCCCATGGCGGCGTTATTGTCGATGACGCCGGAAAGCCTCAAGTAAATTCAGCACAGGGCGTGCAGGCGCTGGAATCTTTTCTGGAGCTGAAGCAGTACGCGCCCAAGGGCATCGAAGTGTATAACTCCACGGAAGTTCGCGACGCCATTCAACAACGCAAGACGGCCATCGCCATTGAAGTCTGGCCGTCCTGGGCGCCGTCCATGGATGATCCCAGCCAATCCAAAGTCGTGCAGGAGATGCAGGTAATGGCCGCGCCGGGGCAGGTGAACGGTTCGTCGCCCATGCTGGGGATCTGGCAAATGGGCGTGACGGCGGATGCGAAGCATGACAAGAACGCCCGAGACTTCCTCAACTACCTGACCAGCGCGGACAACCAGAAAACCCTGGCGCTGGAACTGGGCCTGCCGCCAACCCGTCGCAGCGTGTACACCGATAAAGACGTCGTAGCGAAGTACCGCTGGTATCCCAATCAATTGGAAGCGTTAGAGCACGGCAAAGCGCGCCCCCGCATCAAACAATGGAACGAAGTGGAGAGCATTCTGGGGGATTACCTGCAACTGGCGATGATCGGGCAGATGGATGCGCGCACCGCGCTGGATCAGGCCAATCGCAAGATCGACCGGGCGCTGAAGCGTTAACGAACGCGCCACCGCAACGACTTTTTAAGAACAAGCGCGCAGGCGGCGAAGCAGGCTCTTCGCCGCCGTTTTCATGGAGATTTAAATGCTGTTTCGTTCCCGCCTGCAGTTACTTCTGCTGATGTCACCCGCCACACTTTTGTTGGCGATGCTGACCCTGTATCCCATCAGTCAGATTCTGATCAATGCGTTTTCCTATGTGGATTATGTCGGCGCCGAGCGTCAGTTCGTCGGTCTGGACAACTTTGTGGAGTTGTCGGAAGACTGGTTTTTCGCCGGCGCCATAAAGAACTCCTTGAGTTTCTCGGTGCTGGCGTCGCTGCTGCAGGTCGGCCTCGGACTGGCCTTGGCGGTGCTGTTCGACCGTCAGTTCACCGGACGCCGTTTTGCGCTGCCGGTGATCATCTATCCGATGATGCTGTCCACACTGGTGTGTTCCGCCATCTGGCGCGCCTGGTATCACTATGACTTTGGTTTTTTGAACAATGCGCTGCTCAGCCTGGGGCTGGAGCCGGTGCAATGGCTGTTTGACCCGGACATGGCGCTGTTTTCCGTGATGCTGGTGGATATCTGGCAATGGACGCCGATGGCGTTCCTCATCATCCTCGCCGGCCTGCAATCCATTCCCGCGGACATCAAGGACGCAGCGCTGACCGACGGCGCGCGGGGCTGGCGACGGTTTCGACATATCACCTTGCCGCTGATCATGCCTCAGGTGCTGCTGGCGCTGCTGCTCAGATCCATCGACACCTTCAAGCTGTTCGACAAAGTCTACGCTCTGACAGGCGGCGGGCCGGGGAACAGCACAGAAACCCTGTCGCTGTTTATCTACAAACAGGGCTTCAAGTTTTTCAATCTCGGTCTGGCGTCCGCCGCGGCGCTGTTGATGCTGGCCATCGCCTGCGCGTTGAGCGCGGTGTATGCGTGGCGCTATGTGGGAGCTAAGTCATGAGTGCGATCAAACAAACGTCAGTCCCTGTTTTTCCTGACACTGTTGCGGCGCCTTTCTCTGGCGTTTCACGTCTGTCTGCGCGAACCCTGGGGTTCTACCTTGCTCTGGGCGCAGCGTTGACGTTTTTTGCCCTGCCGATAGTGTGGATGGCGGGCATCGCCTTTACGCCTTCCGGGGAGTACGTCAGCGACAGTCTGAGTTTGCTCCCGGCGCATCCGACTCTGGCGCACTTTGAAGCCTTATGGCGAGACGGCTTTCCCGGACGTCTGGCGAATACCCTGATCGTCGCCGTGGGCGCCACCTTGCTGGCGTTATCGCTGGGCTTTCTGGCCAGTTACGCCCTGGTGCGTTTTCGTTTTCCCCGTCGGCTGGATCACACTTTTCTGTTGTTGGTGCTGGTGATCAAGATGATGCCGCCGATTGTGGTGGCGATCCCGTTGTTTCAATTGCTGAAAGGCCTGGGACTGCTGGACAGTAAGTTGGGCCTGATTCTGGTGTATCAGGTTTACACACTGCCGTTTTGCATCTGGATGCTGCTGAGCTTCGTGCGCGACGTACCCCTGAGTCTGGAGGAAGCGGCCAGCCTGGAAGGCGCCGGTTTACTGCGTCGCCTTTGGCATATCGTGCTGCCTCTGTGTGGTCCCGGCTTGGCGGCCACCTTTATTTTCACCCTGATCATGGCCTGGAACGAGTTCCTGTTCGCCTTGCTGTATCTGTCTACGCCCAGTCACTTCACCTTGCCTCTGTACGTGTCCAATTTCATCACCGAAAACGAGACTTTCTGGGGGCAACTGATGGGGATTGGCCTGCTGTCTTCGTTACCCATGCTGTTGATGGCGGGATATGTTCAACGTTACTTACTGCGTGGCTTCGCCATGCAAATGAAATAGGAATTTCGCTGATGGCTTCCGTTACATTGCAAAACCTGGGCAAGCAATACAAAAAACAGACCGTGCTGCGGGATATCCACTTACAGGTCAGAGACGGCGAGTTTCTGGTATTGGTGGGGCCTTCTGGCTGTGGCAAATCCACACTGCTGCGCATGATCGCCGGGCTGGAAACTGTTTCCGGCGGCGATATCCGTATCGGCGAGCGCTTGGTGAATCAGCTGGACCCGGTGGACCGGGGCATCGCCATGGTGTTCCAGTCCTATGCGTTGTATCCCCACATGACCGTGTGGGACAACATGGCGTTTGGCCTGAAAATGGCCGGCGTCGCCAAACCGGAGCGGGAGCGGCGCATTCAACAGGCGGTGGAATTGCTGCAACTGCAACCGCTGGTCCAGCGCAAACCGGCGGAGCTGTCCGGCGGTCAGCGTCAGCGCGTGGCCATTGGGCGTGCGATCGTGCGCAAGCCGGAGGTATTTCTGTTTGATGAGCCGCTTTCCAACCTCGACGCCAAACTGCGGGATCAGATGCGGGTGCAACTGTCCGAACTGCATCAGCGCCTGGGGGCCACCATGATTTACGTCACCCATGACCAGAAAGAAGCCATGACCATGGCGGACCGCATCGTGGTGATGCGCAATGGCGTTATCGAGCAAGTGGGTACGCCCCTGGAGTTATATCATCAGCCCGCCAACCGCTTTGTCGCCGGTTTTATCGGCTCACCCGCCATGAACTTTCTGCCCGTGCGCATGAGGGCGCTGACTGCCCGTGATGTTTCTCTGGAGCTGCCGTGGGGGCAGGCGATTCAGGTCGACGCGTCCAGATTTAACTTGAATGCGGGGGGAGCAGGCCTGAAAGCTGGCGTGCAACTGGAGCTGGGCATACGCGCTCAGGGGCTCGTCATCGACGACAGCAGCGACCTGCGCATGCAGGTTGACGTGGTGGAGGAGCTGGGCAATATCGCCTATGTGCATGGACGTATTCAAACGCATCGTCTGATCATGGAGACAACTACCCGAGCGCCTCGCGCCGGAACCGAGGTGGGCGTCAGATTAAAGCCGGACATGCTGCATCTGTTTGACGAGCATGCGATGAGTCTGGCCTCGCAGATGGAGCGCGCCCATGCTGCTTGAGATTATTGGAACCGGCGAAGCCTACGACCGTTATCGGGTGAACGCCGCGGTACTGGTGCAGGAACAGGACTTCCGCCTGCTGATCGATTGCGGACCAACAGTGCCCCAGGCGCTGTGGCGGCGTCAGTTGGCGGCGGACGCTATCGACGCGATCTATCTGACCCACATTCATCCGGATCACGCCTCCGGCTTGACCGCGCTGTTGAACCAGTGGGGCTCCGCCGGGCGGCGTCAGCCTTTGCAGATTCTTTGTCAGCCCGGTCAGCAGGCGCACCTGGAGTGGATGTCCACTTATGCGGCCTGGCCTGAACAGTTGCCCTTCGCTATTCAGTGGCGCGACGCCAGCCTGACCACGGAAATCGGCCCCTGGACGCTGCAAACGGCGCCGACCCAGCACAGCGTTAGCAATCTGGCGTTGCGCCTGGAGCAAAAAGGGCCCGTTTCCCATCCTACGGGCTCTCTGTTTTACAGCGGAGACGGTCGTCCGACCGCCGCAAGCGCCAGCTTGATGAGGGGATGCGTGATGGCCATGCAGGAGTGTTTTTCTCCTATGGAGCAGGGCGAGGGCAGCCATCATGGCGACTTGCCCGGCTGCCTGCGCCAATTGCAAAGCGCCCGTCCTCGTCATTTATTGCTGTATCACATTGAAGACGGCCAGCATACCGCTGTGGCCGAGTCCATCCGATCTCGCGTCGATGTGTCGGTGGCGGAGGATGGGGAGCGCTGGTGTTGCATCACCGGCGCGCCACTGAACGCGCGATTAGATCAGCAAGGAGAACGCTATGCAGCGGGAGCAGGCTGAAGCGATTCTGCGGGAAGCCGGCGAACTGGCGCTGAGTTATTTCAGTCAGCGCGCTTCCTTGCGAGTGGAGCGAAAGGCCCGCCAGGATCTGGTCAGTGAGGCGGATCGGAACGTGGAGAGCCTGATACGGCGGCGCATTCAGGCGCTTTGTCCCGATGACGGCCTGTTTGGCGAAGAGTTTGGCTTAGCGGCGACTTCCCGCTCGCATGGCGGCGCAGCATGTGTCTGGGTGATAGACCCCATCGACGGCACTACCAATTTTCTGCGCGGCATTCCAGAGTTCGCTATCACTCTGTGTCGGGTGACCGACGGCGGGCCTGATATGGGACTGATCTATCATCCCCTTAGGCGGGAGATGCTATTCGCCGCCAAAGGCCAGGGCGCCTGCCGCAACGGCGTACGTTATCAGATTGAGTCGACGCCAGTGACGGCGGATAACGCTGTGTTGGGTCTGGGCTATAACCTGAAGTCGGACAATGCGCAGCGGGCCATCTCTATCATGGGCCGTTGGACCGAGGCGGGCTGTGTGACCCGGCAGACAGGGTCGGCGGCGGTGGGACTCAGTCAGGCGATTATCGGTCTGACCGACGGTTTCTACGAGCCTCAGCTGAACAGTTGGGACGCCCTGGCGGGACAGTTGATCGCAACCGAGGCGGGCTTACGCAGTTCCACGTTTCTGTGCGGAGAGCGTTTGACCCGGGGCGGACCAGTATGGATCGCCCGACCGGAACTGTTTGATCTGGTCAGGGAAGAGGAGACCGCCTGGTGATGCAGGACAAACGCATTACATCCGATGATGTGGCGAGATTGGCGGGGGTGTCACGCTCCGCCGTTTCCCGCACCTTTACTCCTGGCGCCAGCGTGTCGGAATCGACGCGCAACAGTGTCATCGCCGCCGCCAGAAAACTCGGGTACCGTCCCAACGCCCTGGCGCGCTCACTTACGGGACAACAGAGCGGTCTGGTGGCGGTGGTGATGGCGGAATTCGCCAATCCCTACGAATCCCAAGTGTTTTACGCGCTGACTCAGGCGCTGCAGAAGCTGGATAAGGTTTCCATGCTGGTGACGCCGGATGAATCCGGCGACATCAATAACTCATTGCAGCTGGTGGGCGCCTATCAGGTGGACAGCGCGATTATCGCCGCCGGTTCGTTGTCGCTGCAGGCGACGCAGATCTGTTTGACCATGGGAATTCCCTCTGTGTTGATGGGCCGCGACGACCCTTTCGGCAAAATCTGCTCGGTGCAGACCGATAACCGCATGGCTGGACGCCTGGCGGCGGAGCATCTGGTGAATTCCGGCGCCCAGCGACCTGCTTATATCGGCGGCCGTCCCGACGGACAGGCTTCTCAGGAGCGCAAGCAAGGTTTCTTAGACAGTCTGCGGGACCAGGGCGTCGAACCGCTGGGCCATTGCGACAACCCGGATTACAGCTATCAAAGCGGTTATCAAAGCGCCCTGGAATTACTGCAACGTCGTCCGGAAATCGACAGCCTCTTTTGCGCCTGCGACGCGCTCGCCTTCGGGGCCATGGACGCGATACGTCAACAACTGGGCCGAAAGACGCCGCAAGATATTCAGTTTGTCGGCGCGGACAACGTGCCCATGGCTGAATGGCCGGGTTATCAGCTGACCACCATCAGCCAGCCCGTGGAGCTGTTGGCGCAGGCGGTCATGGAAAATCTGGAGATCATTCTGACCCAGGGCCAGGCCATGGCCCGTTCCCGCCGCGTCGCCCCCTGGCTGGTGTCGCGGGCGACCACTCGTAATTCTTGATGGCTTGTGGCGGTTTAAAAGCCCCCCTGAAACGGTTCAGAAGGGCTTTTTCGCAGTCATTTAGGGCTAAAAAGACGTCTGCGGCCAGTCCGACACGGATTCCAGATAGAATTTCTGGTTGTCGCCGCCGCTGCAGCGCCAGATTTGCCATTGTTCGGAGGATTCCGCAGTTCCGCCGGGGATATCCATGCAATGGCTGCCGTTGTTGTCCAGGTTCTGGAACTCGCCGGCCTCGGTGATGCGCCATTTCTCGGAACTTCCGCCGTCGCAATCCCACAAGTGCATTTTGTCGCCGTTGTCCGCGGAGCCGGTACTGAAGTCAGCGCAGTAGCGGTTATCGCCTTTGGGGCGTAACTGGCCTTCCGCGGTATACACGAACTGCTGATTATCCCCGCCGCCGCAGGCCCAGGACAGCAGGTCGCCGCCATTGCCGTACTGCGCCTTATCCACATCCAGGCAGTACTCCGGTCTCACCTTGGGTTTGATTTTGAAGTACCCCGGTAAGCCCCGGCGCTGGCCAACCAGGGGAATGGAGCTGGCGGTCCAGCCAGGCGTGGAGGAGGGCGCGTCCAGATTCCAGCTGATCACGGAGACGCCGTGGGCCACCGCCAGCCAGGCGCTCTCGTAGGAAGTGTTGGCGAAATCTCCGGCGGCGCCCCACAGGTGCATGATCTGTTTATATTGAGCCGCGCGGTTGGCGGTGAGCTGATAATGGTCGCCGGCTTTCACGTTGCCGCAGAAAAAGTAGGTGGAATGTTCGGCGGACATGGAGTCGATGGCGCCAGAGAATTCGTCCGCGTCGGCGGTGTCGATGTCTGGACACAGAAAAGTGGACTGAGCGCCGAAACGATTCATCAGCGCCGTCTCCATACGTCCGTTAACGTCGCCGATAAAGCCCCCGGTCAACACCACGATCAGTTTGCCTTTCAGCTCCGAGACCTTCGGCCAGCCCACGTTTTTCAAGGTGTTGCGATAGTTGGACTGGAAATGTGGATTAAGGCGGTTGATCAGGTCCTGATACTGATAGAACCGGTTGCCGAGGCGGCTGTTCAGGTAATTGCCGATAAACTCATCCAGCTGCTCCACTTCCGAGGCATACCAGGCGTTCAACGGGTCCCAACTGGCTTTCATGTCGACGAACAGAACCAGCGGCATGGCGTTGGGGTGACCGTTCATCCAGCTCACTACGTCGTCCAGGCAATGACCAAGCTGGTCGTCGCTGCCTGCGCTGCAGTTCTGATTTCCGGGGGAGGCGCTGTGGGAGACGTAGGGGCCTTTATCCCAGCTTTCCCAGTCGCCGCGGTCGATGACATCCAGCTCCAGGGTGCGATAACCGCGCTCAAGCCACTCGCTCAAACGACTTCCATGTTCAAAGCTGTTGTGAGGTTGCGCGTAGTACAACTCGTCAAAACGATGATTGTCATTGGCGGCTTTGGCCTGGAACGGCGGATAGAACGTTTCACCCGCGTTGGCGCCTGTGCTGAATCCCAATGAGAATGCGACGGAGCAAACGGCGGCCAGGACGGCGGGCGTTTTCCATTTGAATAACATGCGATATCTCAACTCTGCTCAATTTCCGGCCAAACGCCACCCGTGCTTGCAGCAGAATCGCTGAAAACCTCAGGCGCGTTTAACGCGAAAGATGTGTGATATCCAGAGCCGAGAAACAGATGCGCCTCTCGGCCCCGGCGTTTGCAGTGGCCGCCACGATGTCATCTTGAAAAAAACAAATGACAGCGCAGTGAAGCGGAGTTGAAGGTTATTCGTGCATGGCCGTGCAACGGGATGGCTGGCGACGCCGCCGGGATCGCTATGCGGCGGCGCGATCTCTTTCCTGACGGCGACGCAGATCGGCCTTGAAACGGCGGGCGCTACAACAGCGGCCGGAATTAACAGCAGGTCGAAAAAGCGCAGCGCCTTTCGAGGTTTAGCGCTATGTCTACGTAGGATTAATGCATTCAAATACAGTTGGTTGTAAGATATTTTTAATGCTGATTGTTGGATGGCGCTGCGTTTATCCAACCTACGTTTATCACTGCATGCGCTGATTTGCGGGTGTGAAAATGGATAGAACCGACGTTTGCTGGGACATGCTCTACATCGGCTGGGATGTGGGCGGCTGGAACTGCGATAGCAACAGTAAAAGCCGTGACGCCTTGGCGGTGTTGGATAATCAGCGCAACCTGCTGGGCAAGCCCTGGCGAGGGAATTTGCGGACAGTTATCAATCAGGCCGCCACCACGGCGGAATGGATTCAGGCGCTGCTTGATTGCTGCGAGGTCAAATGGGCACTTCCTGCTGTGACCCTAGCAATCGATACGCCTTTGGGCTTCTCCCTGGCGTTGCAGCAACTGATCACTGGTGGAGCTCCAGTCGACCGGCTGGATGAGTCCGCCGCCAACCCTTATCTGTTCCGTTTCACTGAGCGTTTTTTATTCCAACATGGCTTGACGCCACTGTCTGTGGTCAAAGATATGATCGGCAGTCAGGCCACGAAAGGCATGCATGCGCTCGCAAAATTCGCGTCTCGGCGAAAATCCGTGGGTGTTTGGGAAGGGGATGGTCAGCTTCAGGCAATCGAAGCCTATCCGTCGTCCTGCAAACACTCCGACCTTATGGCGACGCTGCTGGAGCCATTTTGCTCTGAGCGGCGCAGCGACAAGCAGCCCATACGTGATCACTGGCGAGACGCCGCATTTATAGCGAACATCGACCATGACGACAAACGGGACGCACTGATCTGCGCCTTGATCGCCTGGCTGTTCGTGAACCAGCCCGAACAGCTCCAACAGCCTGAACCCGGTACCCCTTTGTCGGAAGGCTGGATCTTCGTCCCCAGAGATGGATTGGATGTAAAGATGAAAAGCTACAAAACCAAGTAGGTCGGAAAAGTGCAGCGCCTTCCGACGCTATGTTTTCATGTGAGTAAATGCAATTAATTTAATGGATTGAGATTGTTTGTTAAATCCGTTTGTTGGATGGCGCTTTGCTTATCCAACCTACGTTTATGAGTTGGAAGATGTCGGGGAAGTGCGGGCGGGCCGCCCGCGCTCCCAGGACAGTCAGGGCTTGAGCAGGCTTTGTGTTTCGTCGCGAGTTGGGTAGGCCGGAAAAGCGAAGCGCCTTCCGACGCTGTGTTGCTCTCTTTTTAATGTCATTAATATCAATAAGTTGAATGGTTTTGTTAAGCCAAATAGTTGGATGTGTCAGATTGACGCGGCAATGGCGCTGGGAGTGCATCAGGCCGCCTTAATGCTACCCAGCCTAATTGCAGGATTACTGTGCGGTGATTTAAATGAGCTAGATTTTATTATGTGCCGCCAGACTCAGTCGTAGCACAGGAACTGTTGAAGGAAATGAGGATAATGCAATGCCGAGGGATATTAAAAATAAAATGCTGGTTTACCATCTGACTGCGCTGGAGAACCTGCCATCTATTCTTGCTAATGGGCTAATGGCGCGTGCTGAGCTGCAGGCAAATTCCTTCGAGGATATTGCTGATTCTGAGATAATTCGATCCCGTGCCGAGCAAAGTTTAGATAGTTATGTACCCTTTCATTTTTTTTCTAGAACACCTTTTGACTACGCAGCTCAGCGTGGGAATATAGACGTTCCTTTTATTTTGATTGCGGTACGAAGATCTCATGCAAAAGCAAGGTCTTGGAAAATTATTCCAAGACACCCCTTATCTCTTAACAATGGCGAAAAAGTCGTAATTATGGAGTATGACCAGGGAATTGAAGCAATTAATTGGGCGCTGATGGAAAGCACCGATCACTGCTACGGTGCAGACTCTGATTATAAACAGGCATGTATGGCGGAGTGTTTATCGCCAACAGCCGTGAGTGCTGCCAATTTCCATTCAATATTTGTGAAAACAGACGAAGATAAGTCTATCGTACTTGGCCTGCTAAAGGAGGCTGGCATTGACCTACATGTCAACCTAGTTCCGACTATGTTTGTTAATTAATACAATGATCTATACCAGTTTGAACCCACAGAAAGCGCTCATCTGGCGCATTGTTCATCGTGAAAATGTTCCTTGGATTCTAGACCACGGTTTGCACTGTGGAAACAGTCCAGTTAGCTCGTCTAATTGGGTGAGTATTGGTAATCCTGAGTTAACTGACAAACGCGCGACGCATGCAGTTCCCGTGGGGCCAAAAGGATACTTGAATGACTATGTGCCTTTCTATTTCACTCCGTTCTCCCCAATGATGAAAAATATTCACAGCGGATGGGGAGGAATTAAACAGCGGCCGAATGAGGAGATTGTAATTCTCGTTTCCGACTTGTACCGTGTCAGCGAAATGGGGCTACCCTTTGTTTTTACCAATGGGCATGCATATTACGCTTGGACCGACTTCTTCACTGACCTAGACGACCTAGAAAATATTGATTGGACTATTATCCAGTCCAGAGATTTCAAGCGAGACCCTAATGACCCAGCCAAATTCGAGCGATATCAGGCTGAGGCACTGATACATCAATCTTGTCCAGTCGATGCCTTAAAGGGCATGGTTTGTTACACTGAAAACACAAAAAAACGATTGGATGGTTGGTTGCACGAGCGACAAATGGCCATGCCAGTTCATGCGCGGCCAAGGTGGTATTTCTAATGATTTCGTATGCACAAGGTAATTTACTTGAGGCGGAAGTGGAAGCGCTGGTGAATACCGTAAATACCGTTGGAGTGATGGGAAAGGGCATTGCTCTGATGTTTAAAGAGCGCTTTCCGCAAAATATGCAGGCTTATGTCAGGGCCTGTAGAACAGGAGATGTGGTCACAGGGAAGATGTTCATCACTAAAACAGACGAGCTGATGGGGCCGAAGTGGATTGTTAATTTCCCAACGAAGCAGCATTGGCGCGCAAAGTCCAAAATGGAGTGGATTGATGAGGGGCTTGTGGATTTGCGTCGATTTATTACAGAACACCATGTAAAGTCAATTGCAATCCCCCCGTTAGGTGCCGGTAATGGTGGTTTAAGCTGGCAGGACGTGAAGCGCCGCATTGAAAAAGCCCTTACTGATATTGAGGGCGTCGATATTCGGGTTTATGAACCCACAGCAAAATATCAAAACGTTTCAAAAAAGGCGGGTGTAAGCGAGCTTACCACTTCACGAGCAATGGTCGCTGAACTTGTGCGTCGCTATTGGATACTCGGTATGGAGTGCAGCTTACTCGAAATTCAAAAGCTTGCTTGGTTTTTACAGCGAGTAATTGATGCGCAAGGTTTAAAAAATGACTTGGAGCTTCATTTTGAAGCCAATTACTACGGGCCTTACGCTAATAACTTAACTCATTTATTGAATGCTCTAGATGGTAGCTACCTTAAGTCTGATAAGCGCATTCCTGACAGTGACCCTCTGGACGTCATCGCTTTTAACGATACCAAAAGAGAATACGTTGAAACTTATTTGAATACTGAGGGGCAGGATTATTTGCCTGCATTAGAAAAAGCCAGCGAGATAATTAGTGGCTTTGAATCGCCCTTTGGGATGGAGTTGCTTGCCACTGTTGACTGGTTGCTAACAAGAGAAGGGTGCGAACCTACTTTGGAGTCCATTAAGGGCGGTATTGCTCATTGGCCATCAGGAAAGAAATGGGCTGAGCGCAAGCTTGCTTTATTTGATGACAGAAGCTTGCAATTCGCAATAGATCGAATGAAGACGGCTTCAATTTAAAGAGGGGAAGTGCGGGCGGGCCGCCCGCGCTCCCGGATCGGGTTAGTTCTGCAGTTGTTTTTCTGCGTCGGTTTTCCAGGGGGAGGCCAGGCCCAGTCTGAGGGAGGATTTGAACAGGCTTTGCGCTTCCGCCGTCTGGCCGCTTTTCTGTTTCACTTTGGCGTAATGGTAGTTGATGGTCGGGTTATTGGCGGCCAGTTGGTAGGCTTTGCCGATGTTGGTTTCCGCATCGTCAACTTTGCCCAGACGGAATTGTATCCAGCCCAGCGTGTCGAGAACGGTGGGGTTGATGGGGGCGAGTTTTGCGGCTTGCAGGGCCAGTTTCTCCGCTTCCTTGAGTTTGTCCGTCTCGCCCAGCAGGTACGCCAGATTATTCAACGCGCCCAGGTGGGAGTCGTTCAGATGCAGGACGCGGCGATAGGCGTCTATGGCCTGATCGGTTTTCTTGCCTTCCTCATACAGAGAGCCTAACAGGAACAATCCTTCGTGAGATTCCGGATTATTTTTGACCAGAGTTTCCATTTCCTGCTGGGCTTTATCCAGCTCGCCCAGTTGTTTCAGAGCGACGGCTTTGGCCATGCGCAGGGAGCCGGAGTCCGGCGCCCGTTGCAACCCTTTATCAAACAGGTCCGCGGCGGCGGCGTAGTCACGGGTGAAGGCGTGAAAGGAGCCTGCGTACAGATAACTCTGTGGGTTGTCCGGGTAAGTCTTTAACAGGTCGCTGTATACCGCTTTCGCCTTAACCGGGTCGTTCTGCAGCTGATACAGGCTGCCCAGACGCTGATAGTACGGGAAAGGCGTCTTGGACCGCTTGATCAGGTCTTTATAGACTTTCTCCGCCAGCTCATGTTTGCCGGATTGCGCGAAGTAATCGCCGGCCTGCACCGCCAGATTTTCCGGCAGCGCTTTGTCTTGCAGCGCTTTTTGGTAGTCGCTGACGGCTTTATCGTGATCGTCTTTCTTGGTGTAGGTCAGCGCGCGCTGGAAATAGCCCAGCCCCCAATCTGACTTTAATTTGAGCAATTGGTTGAAGCTGTTGAGTGAGTTATCCAGCTGACCCGCGTCGCGCTGGGCGATGCCCAGAGAAAGCAGGGGCGCAGGTTGTTTCGGCGACAATTTCAGCGCTTTCTGGAACAGGGGAATTGCCGCCTCAGGGCTTTGGTTGGCGACGTACGCGTTGGCGAGCAGCACCAGGGCGACGGCGTTGTCGCTGGTGGCGTCAATAATCGGGGAGAGCAGTTTGATGGCTTTGCCTGATTCGCCATTTTTGACGTACTGCTCCGCCAGATTAAGTTTGACGCCCACATAACCCTCTGGCGTGTTGGCCAGACCTTTCTCCAGGTGCTCAATAGATTTGGCGACCTCGCCTTGTTCCTGATAGATCAAGCCCAGCCGTTGATGCGCGCGCGCATCGTTGTCGTTGTAGCCGACGGCGGTTTTGTAAGCGTTAAACGCCTTCTTGGGTTCTTTCAGGGCGGTGTGAACGTCGCCTTGTTTGGTCCAGGCGGAGCTTTGCGTTGGCGCCAATTGCGTGGCTTTTTGTAGCTGCTTGAGCCCTTCCTTGAGTTTTCCCTGCAACGCCAGCACCGTGCCTTTCAGCTCCAGCGCCAGTGAGTTATTCGGCTCTTTGGCGAGAATATCATCCAGCAGCTTCTGGCTTTGCATAAACTTTTGCTGCCGAATCAGGTCCAGCGCGGTGGCGAGATCCTGATTGGCGGGCTGCAGCTCGCCGCCGGCGGGAGGCGCGTCAAGAAAGAAAAGGCTGCTGTCGGACTGAGCGGAGCTGGGTTGCGTAATGGCGGCGTGACTGCCGCCAACGGCGAAAAAAATCGCCAGCGCTAAAGAGAGGCGTTTGTTCATCGATAGGGACCTTATAATTCTCAGACAAATTAGCATCATGCTTTTGTGAGAGTGTAATCCAATATGCGGGATAAAAAAAAAGGGCGTTAAACAACGCCCTTTATTTGTAGCGGATTACTTAGCTTTTTCTGCGACGAGCCAGCAAGCCAACCAGACCCAGACCCATCAACGCCAGGCTGGCGGGTTCTGGAACAGTTGCGCCGACAACGATGTGGTCGCGCTCGGTAGCGACTCTGCCGCCGTCAACAGTGGCGTAGATGTCGAAGTCGTAGGTGCCGGGAGTAGTGCCGGTGAAGGTGACTTCGAAATCATAGGTCGCAGCGCTGTCGCGGGTGAAAGAGCCGTTATAAGACGCAGGAGACACGGAAACCATGCCGGGAGGCGCGCCAGAGATATCGAGCGCCACTTCAGTATAAGAAGAAATAGCGGTCGAAATGGCGTCATTGATAGTGTCTACCAATGTGGTGGTGTCGATGCCTGCGTGATAGGTGCCGCCAGTCGCATTGGTGATGCGAGTAGCTTGACCGGTGCCGTCTAAGCAGAAGCCGAAAGTGCAGTTAGCGACGTCAATCGCTTCAACCTGGATGCTGGCTGCCTGCAAAGCGGCGGTAGCGCTGGCTTCAGTTGAGCCCAAAGAGGGGTCATGGCCCGTTGCGTCGCCGAACCACAGCAGGATGCGCTCTGCGTCCGGACGCCAGGAAATGGTGGTGGCGACCTGTTCCAACGCGTAGATATTCGCTTCGGGGAAATCGCCGCCGCCACCGGCGGTCCAGGTGTTGATCGCCGCTTGGGCCGCTGAGGTGTCGCTGGTCATATCGGTCAGGGTGCGATAAGCGAAGAAATCGCTGGCGTCACGATAGCCGCCGACCCCGAAGTTAATGTCGCCAAAGCCCGCTGCTGTGCCCAGTATAGAGCTGGCGGCGGCTTTAACCGCTGCAATCTCTCCACTCATGCTACCGGTTTCATCCATTAGGAAGAATACGTCTACCTTGGATGTGCTCGCTTCAGCGTCAACGGTGACTGTCTTGGTGATGGTCACGCTTTCGCCGACATCAAGCGTCGCGGAGTAAGTAGTGGGAGAGATAGAGTCCGCCATCGCTGTAAACGGCAGAAACGCGGTTAGTGCGAGTGAGCACGCTAATCTTTTCATTGTTACCTCCTGGTGTGGGTTGTAGTTAGATTTAGTACTGCAATGAAAAATTTCTTGAGATTGCTCAGGGAACCTATAAGGCACAAAACAGGCCAATCTCTTTAGAACCCCGCTTATTGGGGTGTTTCTTAACTCTTTCAGGAAGTGGCCATCCGGGAACTGTAAATTCGTTATATAAGCATTTCCACTAAAGGCCAAAAGGCTTATTCCATTAAGGATAATTTCGCAAAAATCGAGGATTATGTATACAAAGCTAAGCGTCTGTTTTGTATCGTTTTTGTGCAATCTAACGATAGGCCTAAACGCCCCTGGCGCGGGGGTTAGATTGAATTTTAAACAAGCTGAAAATTAAGAAGGTGTAAATTCTTTGAACGCTGTCGAGGGACTCACAGGAAACGCAGGTGTGGCGTTAACTGTTTGTGTGGAGAATGAAAAAATAGCGCTGACGGCTTGGTCGCTATCAGCGCTCAATATGGCTATTTAACCAGCAAAGGAAGAGGCTTGGTGAATGATTAAGGCTGAGCGGCGTACCACACGTCGCCTACGCCATGACCCGTCGCGTCGCCTTGCTGACGGTCGCCGACCCAAAGATACAGAGGCTGGTTTTTGTAAGCCCACTGATAGGTTCCGTCTTTGCGAGCGACAACGGTGAAGTCGCCCCAGGTTTTAGCGTCTTTCTTGGCGAAAAACGGAGGCCAGCTGTCTGCGCAGGAGTCGTAGCAGACGGATGCGCCGTTACTGTCCTTGGTGAAGGTGTAAAGGGTCATGCCTTGCGCGTTGGCGAATACTTCACCGACAGAGGTGGTGACTTTGGTGACGACCTTAGAGGAGCTGGCGCTGGCTGAAGAAGTTTTCAGCAGGCCGCCGGCGTTGTCGTAGGAATTGCCGTAGCTGTCAGCGCTGGCGTAACTATTGGCGCTGTAGCTCTTGCTGGAGCTGGAATATTTCTCATCGCAATAACGATCCGCTTTGCCTTCGGCGAATACTGAGGAAGTGAAACCAGCGGTGGCGATCATCAGAGTGGTCAGCGCGGCGAACTTTTTCATCTTTCTATCCTTTATCTATCTAAGTGTGATCTATCTAAGTATGGCTAGCGGGTCTCGGACCCTGAATTTGAAACTCGTAGATAAAGACGACACGGACGCGGCATTTGGATGCAAAGAAAATAAAAAAATTTCTGATTTCTGAATTTCACTTTAAAAACAACTCTTAAGGTTCCTAAGAATGCGCCGTTAATCTGCGTACGTGAAACAAGGAGAACGGCTGGTTGCCGAGAAACCGTCAGCACTACGATAGAGAGGCGGAGCATTGGGTAGGCGGGGTGTTCAAAGCGTTCACCACGGAACAGATGGCGGGCGACTTACGTGAGGAAGGTCTGCCCCTGAACTTCATCGATGTGCACGTACTGGCCTGCGGCGGCGGATACGCCGGCGCGCTGTCGCCCTGGGTGGAGCGCTTCTGCACCAAACTTTCCAGAACCCATGTCTTTGTTGAGGTCACCGGATATCAAGGGTTCGTGCATATCTCCTCCGGCTCCATCCGCGTCGAAGACCGCAACGAACGCGGCGCCCGCAGCTTCTACAGCCTGGAGGAAAAAGCCGTCGTGTACCGCTCAGGCTATGCGGAAATGACCGCCGGCCGCGGCAGATCCTCCTTCGCCCGTCCCATTAATACGCGGGACCGGTCGCATCATAATATGTAAGGAGGGGATGCAAAGGGCGCCTGTTTTCTCACAACACCCCAATAAGATGCGAAGCCTTGCCCCAAAAAGACACTGTCCATTCATTGTTCGAATACGTGATTTCGGAATAGGCGCAATTGAAGTGGGTGTACTGGCTGGCGCTGGCCTGGTCTTGGGCATGTATCCACCAGATTAGCGCCTTTAAGAAATTACCGTGAGTGAGGACCAGTATCGTCTCGTTGTGACGATGGTTGCTTGAAACCATGTCTAGAAACCGGTTTGCTCTGTGAGCGACTTGCAACAGGCTTTCGGCATTCCGGCAGGCTTTTGCGGACGGATGTTCTCCCCGGATAATGGCCCTGGCGGAAGGGTCTCTTCGGTCTATGTCATGCAGGGACAGGCCTTCATAGGAGCCAAAGTTCTGTTCTTGCAGCAAATCGTTTATTTCAAAATCAGGCGAAATAACCTTGCATGTCTCCATACAACGTATGGCGGGTGAAGAATAGACCTTGGCGAAGCGGTATTGCTTCACTTCCGTCGCCAGCCTGTCTGCTTGCGCTTTGCCCTGGTCCGTCAGGTCGGAGTTGAGGCGGCCTTGCAGGCGACCTTGTTGATTCCAGACCGTCTGGCCGTGCCGCGCCAGGATGACTTTCATGCTATCCATTTCGTTCCATTCCACTACTTCACTGATTCTCTATTCTGAACGACCGAAAGATTGGCACTGTAGGGCTAACCTGGATTATTGTCGAGGGTAAGCAATTTCTTATTTCTTTTTGGGGGGAGAAAGAAAATGAACTTCGACAAGTTTAAAGAAGAGACGTTAAAAGGCCTGCGCGCCTCGGCGGAATCTTATGCGGAGATGATTCTGTCCGAACCGGAAACCATGGCGGAATTAACCGACGCCAGCGATGAGGCCACACGGGAGGAACTCATTGACGAAATCGTCGACACCGCTTGGGAGCGCAACGGCGAAGCCTGGTTCGAACGCTTTGTCATCGAGCCGGGACTACCCGACGACATTGAGCCAGGCGATTTAATGAAAATGCTGAGGCCCAGCGCCAAATACCGGGAATGGGTGCAGGCGGTGATTGAGGAGAGGGTTTCGAAGAGTTGAATGTGGTAGAGTCCGCCCCCGAAATTTGTAGTGGTTAATTAAACAACACATGCTAGTAGCAATATTAAAAGGTGCTCTCTTTTAGGTATTTTCCTAAAGGAGAGAAGAGTGAAGAAAAGAGAAGTTCGTCTTATCAGGGCGTTTGGGAGCAATGAAGCAGGGCTGGCGGATTTACCTAAGAAGGTGTCCGGCACAATGGTTTCGAGAGTGGTTCTGGGGGAAGAGTCCGGCTGCTCGCGCTGCTTTCCCCACGGTTTTGAAACCGTCAACGCCACAAGGCCTCAGCGCAGTTGGAAGACGAATCGTAAAACCAGATGGAAATAAACGGTGAGAAGAGCGCCGATGTGCGTTTAACATCGCTGTTTCCAAAAGAGAACGGGGCTTTACGCCCCGTTTTTTAATTCAACGCCGCCTTCAGCACTTTGTGTTCATCTTCGCTGACGCCGAGTTTCCAGTAGCTGGAGATGTACAGGTCGCTTTTTTCCAGTCCTTCCTGGGCGCGGAAGTGGTCCCGCAACTGGCGCATGCTGTTTAGTTCGCAGGCGCACCAGACGGAAGGACGTCCTTGCAGCCAGGGCAGGTCGCGGACTTTGTTCAGCAGCAGGTTGCTGTCGACGCCGGGATGGGGATTAATCAGCCAGTGCACGTCGAGGTTGGCGGGGGTCTTGAGGGGCTGGATATCCGCCTCGCTGATCACCTCAATCACTGCATAGCCCCTCGCATTGGAGGGAAGCTGTTCCAGGTTGACGCTGATGGCGGGCAGGGCGGTCATGTCGCCGATCACCAGAAACCAGTCCGCTTCCACATCCACCAGTTTTTTCGGACCAGGGCCGCCGATCAGGATCTGCGAGCCGATTTCCGCCTGAATCGCCCAAGTGGAGGCGGGGCCGCCGTCTTCGTGAATGACGAAATCTATGTCGATCTCATCTTCTCTTTGCGCGCGCACGGTGTAAGTGCGCATCAGCGGGCGCTGTTCGCCGTCGCGGGGAAACATCAGTTTGACGTAGGCGCTTTCCTGGTCGGCAGGAAAGCTGTGGATGCCGTCGCCGCCCAGGGTGACGCGCAGCATGTTGGGAGTAATTGATTGTCTGCGAACCAGGGTCAGTTCGCGTGGCGCAGGTCTGCTCATTATATCCTCACAAAATCAATAAAACGGATAGCGCTCCCGTAGCTCAAGAGCGGTTGTATTCAGTGTTTGAGGTTTTCCGCCATCGCATTCGCGAGTTTGACGAACTCCCTGATCTCATCAGCATTGAGGCCTTGCGCCATGCGGGTTCCCGCCAGCGCTTCCACCTCTTTTATTGTCTTGTACGCATCGACGCCTTTCTGAGTTAATAGCAGTAGCTGGCTGCGACGGTCTTCAGGGTTGTCCCGTTTTTCGATCAGCCCTTCCTCAAGCAGATCTTTCACGACGCGCGTAATCTGGGCCTTGTCCCGCTGCAGGCGCTCTGCAATCACCTGGGCGGTACAGATAGTGTTCTTTTCACGGGCGTGGTTGATCACTTTCAACGAGCGTATGTGGGAGACCGCCAGGGTCAGATTGACCTCCTGATAGGCCTGACGCATCGCGCGTTTATAGGCATGGAGCAGGCGGTGCAGGGACTCGCCGACGCTGGTTTCCGGGACATGGGTTTCGGACATGATTCACAGATTTAGTTAGTTGACTGTGTCAACCATAATGGCATTGGTTGATACTGTCAACTAATAAGTGTTCGATTTATGGATGAGTTGGCAGCTGATGAGTTAGGAGATGTGCTTCAATAACAATTCCGTCAAATCCGCATGGGGCATGGGCCGATAGAAATAGAACCCCTGCACCAGCGCACAGTTGTCCGTTTTCCCTCTGACGAACTCCAGCGTCTCCGCGTCCTCAATCCCTTCCGCCACCAGCGCCAGATTCAGGTTTTTGCCGATATCGATAATGGTTTGCGCAATGGCGGACTTCTTCGCATCCTGAAGGACGCCGATTAAGAATGATCGGTCAATCTTAAGGTAGGAGAAGGGAAGTTCCTGCAAATAGCTGAGGGAGGAGTAGCCCGTGCCAAAGTCGTCCAGGGCGAATTTGATTCCCTGACTTTCCAGTTGCAGCATAGCGTTTCTCACCAAGTCTTTATTCGCCATGAACAGTGACTCCGTGACCTCCAGAATCAGCCTGGAGGGCGACACATTAAAGCGCTCAAGTTCGCCGATAATGTCGCCGACCAAAGCGCCATCATTAAAGTCGGCGATAGAAAGGTTGACGGAGATGGTCGTCTCCGTGATGCCGAGGCGCTCCCAGTTCGCCAGAATCTTGCAGGCTTCATGCACCACCAGCCGGCCAATGTCCCGTATCATGCCGGTATTCTCTGCGATAGGGATGAAAACGCCGGGAGGGATGATGCTTCCATCCGGCTTTACCCAGCGAATCAGTCCTTCTGACCCTTTAATTGCGCCGGATTTAAGATCTACTTTGGGCTGTAGATAGAGCGTTAGTTCAAGATTCTCGATCGCCTTGCGCAACTGGCTTTCTACCGTTTGCCTGCGCATTTCCTCCTCAGCGATGCTGAAGCTGAAGAACTGTATGGCGACGTCATGGTTAAAGCCATGGTATTTGGCCAGATCTGCGCGCCGGACCAGATCGCCCACGGCTTCGCCATCTTCCGGGTAAATGCTCACGCCAATGTGGCAAGAGATAAAGTAAAGGTGATTGCTGAACTCTATCGGTTGGCTAATGTCTCTCTCAATATTTTTGCAGACGGACATAACCCAGTCGTTACTGGGGATATCCCGCAGGATAGCGATTAAATCATCGCCGCCGAAACGAGCGATGATGTCCTTATCCCGCAAGCGCAGCATGATGCGGTGCACGGAGTCGATCAGTATGGCGTCGCCGACTTCAAAGCCTTGAGTGTCATTAATTTTCTTGAGGCCGGAAAGGTCGATGAAAAGAACCGCCAGTTTCATCAGGTGGAAATTGTGAAAGCGCAGCTGCTTTTCCAGAAGCTGGTTCAGACAGTTGCGATTGGGAAGCCCCGTCAGGCTGTCATGCAATGCTTGAAAACGGATGATGTCATCGGTGATTTTCTGCGAGCTAACATCCTTGAAGCTCCAGACGCGGCCCTGCAGTTGGCCGTCCACCACTTTCGGGGATGAGTAAAACTCATAATAGCGCCGACGTTTGAATTCAATGAGTCCATTCACGTTGATAAAAGGGTCTTTGCGTATGGCCTCAAAGGTCTCTTCAAGTTCCGTGGGGTTCTTGCATATCAGAAGCAGCTGCTCCTCAAATATCATGTCCGCCTGCAACTGGCTGATGAAGTTCTTGCCCTGCCGATTCAGGAGGGACAGCTCGCCGTTACAGTCGAAGGAAATAATGGCTTCTCCCGTGGCGTCCAGAATCGCGGTTAGTTCGGCCTCGGAGCGGCTTATCTGCGCATTTGCCTGGCTCAACTCGTGAACCTGCCGCGAAAGCAGCGCATTTTGCTCGTTTAACTCATTGGATACGACGAACAGGGAGTGCTCGATGAAGCGTATCTCATCCTCATGCTGGGTATAGGCGTCTGAAACGCTCTCCAAAAAACGCGGGTGCGCTTCCAGCAGATCGGACAAAGCACTTCGCTTCAGTTGTCGTAATAACAGCTTGTGCATTATCCAGCCTCTTCGAACAGCGTCACCGTCATCGTCTGGTTCAGCAAGCCGCAGCGTCCGTCGCTACAGATCACTGAGGAAATCTCGCCGTAAGAATAAAATCCCGCCATATGACATCCCTCGGATATCATCTCTTTGACCTCTTCCAATTCTTCCTCCGTTCTGACGCCCAACACCATCCGCCGCCCGACGCAGCTGACCAGGATCGCCAGTTGCGAAGGCGCGCCTTCTATGTCGCTGATGGCTTTCTCCGTGGCGTAGCCCGCGCCCGATATCAGGTTTTCATAGTTGGCGTGCATAATCTGACAACTGGCGCCCTCGGGCACGTTGCCGGCGAACACCATACTTTGGTCTTCTTCATTGATGGAGAGAATGGTGCGAACAACCAATTCCGTGGCGGTGGAGTGCTTCAAGCCGATTGGGAAGCGCAGGGCGGACGCCGGCAGCTCATTGGCGTACTCGCCCAGATAGGTCTTGTAGATTTCCAGGGCGGGTTTGTTATCCAGCTCATACAGTACATTTTTATTCGATCTGGTGACCTTTCTAAAGGGGCCAAACGGCTTCCAGCCGCCGAAATTGCCCTTGCCGATTCGGAGATTCGCTCCATAGAAACAGATAAGCGCGACCTGTCCGCTGTTGTACTGATCGTTCAACCAGACCTTGGTTTCCTTGAATTCCGTACCGTCTCCCGCCAGACCGCCCGTCATGTAGATAGTGTCCGGCAACTTCTTACATATGGCGCGAATCAGGTCGGAACCGTTAACGACATGCCCATCCGATATGACAAAAATGTGTACGAGCCCTTCGGCGTTCAATTGTTCCGCTAAATGCGCGCCCAAAGCGCCGCTGTCTCCAAAGTCATGGAAGTCGGCGGACAGGGCCTCTATCCGAGAGGAAGCAAAGGTCGCTGCGGTCAGGCAGATACAGCTGTCGAATAGCTTGGCTCCTTCAATCGCCCCGCTGGTGGTGCAGCCAGTAATCTGCGCCTGAGGGAAAGCCCGTCGGACCTGCTCGCGGATGTCGGGATCGTCCATGATGTCCTTGGAGCCAAAAGCGATGACCCATTGCGCGCTGCTGGCTGAGGGCAGGGGCTGGCTCCAGGCGCCATTCTGGTATGTCGACTGATAAATCTCCGCCATCGCAACCTCCCTTTTTGCCCGTCTTTTCAATATCCTCCCTCAAAGAATAGACCGAGATCCGCGATACGCATTGCTAACAGGCGGAATTAGCGTGTTTAAGGCGGTCGCTATCGCGGAGCCAAAAAAGGAAACGACAGGGCTGACGTTAGGTCTGCGGTTTTATGGCTATACTTCACTGCAAAGCGGCGCGAAGATTTGAAGCCCTGAGCGAGGCATGAAGTAATGGTGTGGCTGCGCAGAATGTTCTTTTCCTGCATCCTGATTAGCATCATGGCGACCCTGCATGCCCGCGCCGAAGACAAAGTATGGCTGTCCATCGGCGAATTCCCGCCATTCTTCTCCTCGACGCTGAGCCACTATGGCGTGTTCCCTCATATTGTCGAAGAAGCTTTCGCTGCCGAGCACATCAAGGTCGAGTATGTTTTTCTGCCCTGGAACCGAGCGTTGCGCATGGCCGCCGAAGGAGATTACGACGGCACGCCGGGCTGGGTCTACTCAAAGGAGCGGGCTCAGCAGTTCTCTTACAGCGATCCTGTCCTTATCGAAACCAAAGTGTTCTTCCATCTGAAAAGCCTGAACTTTGACTGGAGCAGCATTGAAGACCTCAAACCCTACAAAATTGGACTGACGCTGGGTTATTTCTATGGTCCGACCCTCGCCAGGGCGGAGGTGCGCGATGGTTTTGTATTTGAGCGAGTGTCCACGGACCTATTGAATATGAGGAAGCTGGCGGCGGGAAGAATTCAGTTGTTTGCGGTCAATCGCGAGGTCGGGCTGCAGATCGCCCGCAGCGAAATTTCCGCCCAGGACGCGGCCAATATCACCTATCACCCCAAGCCGATCTCCGTGGATGCCCAGCACCTGCTGATTTCCAGAAACATCGATCCTGTCCGCGCCCGGTTTCTGCTGGATTCATTCAACCGGGGACTGCGAAAACTGAGGGACAGCGGTCGCTACGAGACGCTATGGAAAGAGGATATTGGCGTCCCGTTCACTCCGCCTCCAAATCCATGAGACGGGTCTTCAGCCTCTCAGTCAGTTGTTATGCCTGAGCTAAACTCGATAGAACGCCCAGCGCACAGGAGGCTCTGATGAAACACCTGCTGATGACCGTCGCTGGCGGCATCATCTGGAAGGCATCGTGGAAGGCCATTACCGCAGATTAGCGGATTGAGGGTAAGTATTGAGGTAGGAGGTCAGTGCGCCGAGACGCTGGCGGGACTGAGGCTGGGATCTATTTGCAGATTGCTCAGTCTGCCGGAGTCAATCAGCTGTTGCATGCCTTTATCAAACTGCGCTTTCAACCAGGCATGCCGTGGCGATTTCTTCGAAAATATCAGATACAGTTTTGCGGTATACAATTGCTCCGGCAGATACCTGATTTGCTGACGCTCCCCCGCGTCAAAGTGCTTTCTTAAGACTTCCAGCCCCACTACCAGATCACTGGGAAACAGGTCTATATGACCTTTGATCAGTTGCCTGAAGTTGGTGGCTTCCGAGTCGCTGCGGCGCACCGTAAACAATCCCGTCCGCTCCGCTTCATCCAGCTTGCTCCCGTAGTTGTAGCCCAGTATGGCGCCGACACGCAGTTTTTGAGCGTCTTCCGGCGGAGACCAGATTTCCTCCCATGACAAGGTACGATGCTTCGAGTAGAAGAACACGGTGCGTTCAATGATGATCGGCATCTCGCTGAATACAAAATCCTGCTCCCGCTCAGAGGTCTTTTCCCAGGCAATAGTGGCGTCCAGGTCTCCTTGCTGACACAGAAAGAAGCTGCGATTCCAGGGGTGGAAATCGTACGTCACATCAATATTCACCAGCGCAAACGCCTCGGAAACAATTTGCGAGGTGGGACCAAAATTGGGCGCATCTTCGGAAATATAAGGCGGCCATTCGCCGCTGCCGATATGAATCACCTCCTGCGCGAACAATGAAACGCTCCATAGCAACCCCAGACACAGGAAAAGTCGAACCGGAAACATCTGTAAACGCCAGCGGCGCGTCATCATCACGGTCATCACCTAAAGTCATCATGCATAGCTTCTAAAAGCGTAGCAGATTGGCCAGTTTGGCGACGCCAAGCCTGAGGTTGTTACTTTTTTTGACAGATTGCGTTTAACTATTAATCAGGCAGTCAAATAGCTTCCTTCTATTTGACTGCAACGACAGGGCCTGCACAGGTCAGGCCCTGTCTCCCGCGGCTAGCCGCCGCGCAGGCGCATCCATGCGCCTAGTTATTAACATGCCAATATCATTGCCATATTAATAATAATTAGAGTGCAAAGTCTCTGAGCGATGCGTTGGATGGCGCTTTGCTTATCCAACCTACATTTCCAACCTGCATTTATCTGGCCCGCATTTATCGGTTATGCATTCTTTTGGTTCAGATTATTCCAATGCTCAATTATCTTTCTGTTCACTGCATCGGGTTACTTGCTAAGACGCAGATAAACCAGCAGGTTAAGCAGAGCGGGGGGATTGATTGCTGCGGCGTCGTCACGCCAGTCAATGGCGGCGGACAGGATTCGATTCAGCCTGTGCAGTCCTATGGCTTCGCATTGTTGCGTTAATTCTCGCCACCGGGATTGAGCATTGGGCGCCGCCTGTCTAATCCCTGTGATTAGCAGGTCGCAGAGTAATTGGTCCAGCTCCTCCAATAGCCGAGACAAGGTTGACTGCTCCAGGGCAAGGCGATTTTCCGCAGGTAGCGTATGGGCGGCAGGTATACCGGGCAAGCTGGCGTCGACATAGGGTTGCAGCATCATGGCTTGTTGGCTCACGGAGTACACGACACTGATGGGCTCGATCATCAACCCGTGCGTGTGTTCCGTGACCGAACCGGCGACGTAGTTGATGTGCGAGCCATGCATTCGCAGTAGTTGCAACAGTACTTCAGCGCCTCCCGCCCCGCGCGTTGAGTAGGGAAACGCAAGCGCGATACTGGCGCCTTTGGCGTCCACAAGGTCGGCTTTGACGCACTGGGAGGCGGCGTCGAAACGGGGATTGGCGACGCCACTCACTTTGATCGCATAAAAATTTTCATTGGCCTTAAGAGACCGAAACGGCCCCGCCAGGCGAGTGGCCAGACGCCTGCGGAGTTCATCAAAGTCCTCCATTAGCAGGTTCTGACGCAGTGTCGACCATTGATAGGATTGTGGATTAACCGCGGTCTGGCGACCAAACGTCATGCGATTATCCAAGGATAGTTTGGCGCCGGAGGTTAACACCTGCCCCTTGCCGTAGTCCTGGATAGAGTGCTGCAGCACATACATGCGTTGGGTGATCTGATAATAGGAGTGGGGAGCGTCTTCCGCCTTCGAGGTTTTTTGACGTTTCTCCAGAATCACCAGTCCGCCAGTGTCGACGCTCTGTAGAAACACCTCTGCGAAGACGCCGCCATGCTCCTCCCGCATGCGGCAACCCAGGCCTATATAGCGCGACTTGCCGGTTCGCTCCCTGACCCTTTTTGGTCCTCCGCCTCTAATTACGACTTCCGGCGCAGGCAGCGTCGGCGAGGCGAGGGCGCGTTGCCGACAGAGGAACTCGCCCATGTGGCGGATCGCCTGAGAAGGGGAAAAGGAGCCGTCTCGGCGGTGATAGCGGTCGATCTGCTCCACCAGACGCTCACAGTGGCTGGCCGGCCACAGCCAGTCATGAGCCTGCATACGCCGGGCGGCGCGGCGGAGCTTATCCCGCATTCCTGGCTCCAGTTGAGAGAGTCCGCCCTGCAGCAGGCGAACAAACAGGCCGCCGACGGACCGCAACGCTTCCGGTTCGGCAGGGGGCGGTGGGCAGGTGCTGACATAACCGGCCGTCTGGCCCTGCGGGAGCCGCCTGAACGCCAGTATGGCGATAATCGCCGCCACCGCCGTCAGTTCCTCATCGCCATCGGACTGCACATAGCGCGGATCGCCCGGAGCTAAAAAGCGGACCGCCACACCGATCGTCTCAATAATCGCCAGCGGCTTCTCGCTGAGGGCCAACTCCGCCAGTACGCCTTCCTGAAACCACTTCTTCGCTTTACGGATTTGCGCTGGAGCGTATGCCGTCGCCATCAACTCGTCGCTGATATCTCCCGGGTTCCAGGCGACCGGGACAGGCGTCTCTGCGTCTTTCGCACGGATTTCCTGATAGGCCAGCACCAAGGTAATCAGGTGGCGACAGGTAGTGGTGGACGGGCAGGAGCAACGCCCATGGGGAAAGGCTTCCTTCACCCCCAGTTGCGTGATGACGCCGTCCGGCCATTGCGCCGCCAGATTGCCGGCGTCATCCTCCGACAAAAGTGTCTCGCCTGCAGCCAGTTCTGCACGTAGTTTTTCCAGTTCTTTCTGCGCCCGCTTGACAGTTCCCCGGTTGGAATAACCTTCCAGGTCCTGCAACGTCATGCTGAGCAGATCATCACGGCGCATGGTCATTCAAAGTCACTCACTCTAGGCCCCAACATCATCGATTTATCGTTTTACAGCGTCATCGGTCGTCACTCGATGACCTCGGACACCCAATTGGCCAGCTCGCCCGGCGTCATGCAGCCCACTTTCGCGCCGATATTCATCATTTGCTGCGCAATGCGCTGGTCATAAACCGGATTAGCGCGCTCATCGAGCGCCGCCAGTCCCAGCACCTGCACCCCGCTTTCAACCAGATCCTGGGTGATGCTCAACAGGCGGCGAGGGTCGCCGCCCTCGCAAAAATCGGAAATCAGCACAAGAAGGGTCCTGGTCGGCTGAGAAACCAGCGAAGCGCCATACTGCATGGCGTAGCCGATGTCGGTGCCACCGCCCATCTGCACTTTCATCAGAGTTTCCACCGGGTCCTGACAATGCGCGGTTAAATCCACAATATTGGTGTCGAACACCACCAGATGAGTGTCCAGCGCCTGAATGCCCCAGAAAATGGATGCGGTCACCGCGGAGTAGATCACGCTGTCCATCATGCTGCCGGATTGATCCACCAGGATGATGAGCCGCCATTTATCACTTTGCCGCCGAATGCGGGAATGGAAATAGGGCGTTTCGATGACCAGTCTGCCGCGCTCGCGGTCGTAGTGCTTCAGATTGCGACGAATGGTCTCCTTGGCGTCAAAGTTCTTTGCGATCTTGAGATGGCTGCGCTTTAAGCGATGAACACGCCCCAGGAACGGGTGGCGCATCGGGCGGGCCAGTTTTTCCAGCAGTTCAGCGATCACCCGTTTCGCCATGGTTCGCGCCAGAGCGAGCACTTCCTGGTTCATCAAATGTTTGGTGTGCAGAATGGCTTTCAACAAGGTCAGACTGGGTTGCGCCCGCTTCAGCAGCTCAGGGTTCGTCACCATCTCCTGAATCTGATAGCGCTCCAGCGCGTCTTTCTCCAGGCGTTCAATGGTTTCCTTGGGGAACAGTTCGTGAATACCGTTAATCCACTCAGGAATGGTGAGAGAGGAATCATCCAGGGTTCCGCCGCGGATATTGCGATTGTCCCGGCGGTATTCCTGACCGTAGAGGTAATCCAGCAACTTATCCTGTTGGCATTGCTGCGGCGTCATGGAAGGATTCAGGTGTTCGCTGTCAGTTTCGCCGAGTATCAGACGCCACCTTAGTTGTTGTTCAGCCTTCATAGGCGGTCTCCAGATCAATGCCATAATCGCGGGCGGTGGCGAGCAGGGCGTTCTCAAACCTCATGGCGTCTTCAATATCCTTCAGTTCTGGAGTGAATGCCTCAACCTCTGTCCCTGCATGTGCAGGCGCTGCGATTCCGGGCAGATGATCCGCCAAATACAGTTTTTCCCGCGGCGTGAAGTAAGTGAACGCCAGACGCAGGCTGGGCAACGCCTGCATAAACTCATGCGCGTCATAACCCTGAACCACCTGATGAATCACATTGATCAAATCAGGATGGCGTTGCACGGTCTCTCTGGCGATGCGAAACAGGCCGACAAGAAAATCCCCCAATTCCGATGTGGCGATCTGCCGCACAAAGGGGATGATGGTCTCGCCGGGAGTGACGCCCAACATAAAGCAGCCGCCCAAAGCCGCCCCCCGAATTTCCGGCGACTGCTCTGGCTCTTTGCATTGGCTCTGCAAGCTGTCCGCAAAGGGCTCTTTGGACCATCCTGCATCCTGCGAAAGCGCGAAATGACAGTGCAGCAGGGTGCGAATGGCCTCCACAAACTCAAACCCCTGGTCGGGACGCCCCAACGAGTCGAGTAGAAACAGCGCGCGCTCATATAAAGCGTTGCTCAGGGGACGAGTGGCGTCGACATTGTCCCACTCAAGAATATCGTCATATCGTTGCAGATAGCTCAGGTGGTTCAAGGCAGAGACGACTTCCACAAAATCACTGCAAAGGCTCGTTTGCCGCGTCAGCTCCATCGTCAGATTGCGGGTGTGGCGGGCCAGCCCGCACAGCGCGGTAAGAATGAGCAGCTCCGCCGTGTCGGCCAGACGGCCTTTGCGTCGCATCATTTCCAGCAAACGTTGATTGGCGGCCTCCTCCAGTGAGGCGCCATATCTTGAGGCTTCGATTTTTCCGGCGTCGAATTCCGGCGACCATTGCAGCTTCCATTGCGCTTGCGCCTCCATGAGATCGTCCCGGGCGACAAAATCCGGCGAGGACAGTAGTTCAAATCCCGCAACGTTCAGGAGTTGCAGGCGTCGTAATATACGGTTGCGCTGCAGATCGCCGGCTTCGAGCAAGTTCAGCGAGACGAGGCGAGGCGTCGCTGTCGGCCATAAATCCAGTGATCGCAGGAGGGCGTCGATGTCCCTCGCCAAAGGCGGCAGGCTTGTCTCATCGTGCAAGCGTCCCTGACGACCTCCCCGGAATACCTCATGAATCACTTCGTGCATGGGGTGGTAGCCGCCGTGAGCCAGTTCGTCTTTGATGGTGGCGCTGCTTAGCCCGTCGAACAGATCCTGGCGCCAGGGCGCCGGATGGCCGCGCATTGCCGCCAGAGTCCGAACGCTGCATTCCGCAGCAATGCGGTCGGCGGTGCTGAACGTGAGTTTGCGCTGGCGTAATTGCTGCGCAATGGCGTCGACAAGCGGCTGCGTCTGGAACTCCGTGTCGTTTGAGCGCGCCAGCCAGACTTGATGATAAAACTCGGGGCCGGGCATGCCGGACTGATACCCGGTCAGCGCGTCCAGACGGGCGTAGCTGTAGGGGGTGAGGGCGGCGCCCTGTTCCCGCCAGGACGCGGTCTGCGTGGAGTCGGTAGAAACCGGGGGGAGCGTCTCCGCCTTGATCAGTTCAGACAGCGCGGAAGTGTGAAAACCTCCCGTCACCACCAGAATATCGCCTGCCATGCGTTCGCTTGCGTCTCGAATCCGCTCCGCCATATAGCGCTCCCGGGCCTGATTGACCGGGTCGGGAGGGAGTCCCCGTTGCGCCCGGTCTTCGTCTTCAAAGGTCCGAATCGCCAGGCAAAAGGCGGCGACTTTCTGTTGCAGCTCGACGGGAGATGCTGGATCGATTTCAAACAGCTCATCCCAGGCGGCGTCAAAGTCTTCCACTTTCAGGGTCTGACATAGGGTCTGAATGTATCGACTGCGCCTTAATTCGCCATCGGCGTAGCGATGCTCCTGGTCCTGAACGTCCTCGTCGGCGCTTTGCAGTCGCAATGCGCAGATCTCCGGCCAGGGCAAATCAATGAACGCGATCTCGCACTTGAGATCTTTCGCCGCCTGTAGCGCGCGCCACTCAGGGCTGTATTCACAGAAGGGATGGTAGGCGCCGGCCCGGTGGTCGTCACTGGCGACATAGGTGTAGATCGCCAACGGCAACTGGTGGCTGAGGAACAGCTCCTCCCGTTGCGGGTTATATTCGCTGGGGCCTTCGATCAGGATGGCCTGCGGCCGCAGCGCCATCGCATACTCATACACCGCGCGGGCGCAGGCCGGACTGTGATGACGAACCGGGAAAAAATGAATACGGTCAGAATGCATCAGTGGTCACTTAGCGCCTGTTTCGCATTGGCGAATTCAGTCCAGGCGGAGCCTTTGCGCTTGCCCGCCACATGATGCAAGTAGTGTCGTATTTTTTTCAGGTCTTCACTGGAGTCCTTGGCGGCGGTGGAGCCCAGCGCAGAAACCAGATGCTCGGCGGTGACTGCGCCCTGGTTGTAGTAATACCCCTGCACGCACGCGGCGAAGGCCACGGAGACGGACTCCGCCGTACTCATGACGGAGTTGAGCGGCTCCAGGGCGCCGCCGCCGATGACTTTGGCGTTGCGTAATTCATGAAATACCGTCACCAGCACCTCGGCTTTATCGACCGGTAAGGTCATCGGGATGCCGGCGTGTCGCAGCAAGGCGTCCGTTTCTCTCGCGACTAACGCCATTTCTTCCTCGATATTGGCGATGGGCTGCACCGTTTCAAAATTGAGGCGGCGTTTCAGCGCCGCGCTCATTTCATTGACGCCTTTGTCGAGGGTGTTGGCGGTTGCTATCAGGTTGAACCCCTGCCGCGCAAATACGGCGCTGGCGCCTTGCTCCAGCTCGGGAATGTGCAGCACCCGATCGCTCAAAATGGAGAGCAGGGTGTCCTGAATTTCCAGGGGACAGCGGGTGATTTCTTCAAATCGCACCAGCTTGCCCTGTTGCATGCCTTGATAGACCGGCGCCGGGACCAGGGACTCAGGCCCCGGTCCTTTCTCCAATAACAGAGCGTAGTTCCAAGTATATTTGATCTGGTCTTCGGTCGTGCCCGCCGATCCCTGAATCGTTAACCCGGAGTCGCCCGAAATCGCCGCGGCGAGCAGTTCGCTCAAATAACTTTTGGCGGAGCCCGGCGGTCCGATCAACATCAGGCCGCGATTAGTCGCCAGAGTGGCCACGCAACGTTCTATGAAGCGCCGTCTCCCCACAAATTTAGGACTGATATTCTGGCGGCTGTCGCCCAATATAAAGTCAATGACCGCCAGCGGGGAAAGATTCCAGCCCGGCGGTTTGACGCTTGCACGGTCTTTGGCGGCCAGTTGCTCCAACTCTTCGGCGTAGCGTTGCTCCGCCGGCGGGCGCTGAAGGGCTAAATCACTCATTGTTCGGCCTTCGCTGCAAGTTGATTCAGATCCTTGATCACTTCACTGATCACCAAGGGGTCCACTTGTTTCAGCGGCAGTATTTTATCTTTTTGATCCCAGCCATAACCGGAGGGCTGGCGCATGCCCTGCACGAAGACAATCTCGGTGGTCTCCAGCGTTTCATCCGCTTCGATATACCCCATGCCGACGACGCCGTCATAGTTGACGACGGCGGTGACATTGGCGGCGGCGAACTGCTTGGAGTGCTCGTCGAACCCACCTGCGTCCATGGCCTCGCCCCGGGCCCAGCCTTGTTTTTCCAGACCGAAGACCAGCGTAGGGGCCGGCAGCTTCATCTTTTCAAAACGGGACATGGATTGCTGCTCCAGCTCTTCCTCACTCAGGGCGAACACCGGCCGGCTGAGCTGTTGAAATGGAGGAAGGAGTTCATAATCGCTGAACATTTCGCCCCAGGCGTTTTTGTCCTCTTCCGTCAGATGCAGAGGGTGGACGAGCCCGACTTCATCAAATTCGTCCAACGCCATCGGGTCGTCATTGACGTCAGCAAAATCCTGTTCGTCCGTTAAACGAAACGTCCCGGCCAGCTTGCCGTTTTGATATCCACCCCAAAGCAGCAGCCTCGCCAGGTGCGTCATTAATGGATGACGGGCGATTAGAGTATTGAAGTCTTCCGCCTTCCAGCGACGTCCCACTACCATAGCCTGCTCCAGCCGCTCCGCCTGAATCTTGGCCATATCGCGAATCTGCTTCTTCACCAGCTTCCACTCTTGCAAGGAGTCGTTGGCCAGCTCCGCGTCATCCTTGGCGGAAGGCTTGGGCGGGTTATCACGCAGCTTGCCGCTGTCGTCCTTCAGTTTCGGTTTCAAGTCGGAGCCCAATACGAAGTGAAACTGGCGGGGGCCATAGTCAAACACCCTGCGGCCTTTTTCATCCAGCCCGCAGTCCGGGATCACCATGTCTTCAAGTTCCGCCTTGGTCAGCCCTTTTTCGGCGGCGATTTGCTCCATGTACTCCTGCGCTTTGGACTTAACGCCTTTGAACTTCACCTTCTGGGAAATGCCGCTGAGTTGCATCAAGGCGGTTTTAGAGCCGATCAAGCGCAACACTTCCAGGCCGGACACCGCGCGCTGGTGCTGGGATTCGCCGGGCCATTTTCTAATCATCGGCGTCAGTTTCATGACCGATTCGTCGCCGCCCAGGTAACCCATCGCCATCATGGCCCATTTCTCTTTCGAGGGCGCGCCCTCCGACAACCAGGCTTCAAACAGGGCCCAGACGAACGCGTCAAGGCAGCCGCCGTCTGTTTGTTCTTTAAGTTGCTGGAAAAAAGGCGCCTGCTGGCTGTCCGCCGTTTTCAGGGTCAGGAGCAGCGCCGCCACATGCTGGGCGTTGAGAGCACGGCCTCCCATGATAATGGACGGCAGGTCGTTGGCGTCGATCCAATCCACTGGCTTCGCCTTTGCTTTCGGGGTGAGCCCCGCTTGTAACCAGTCTGGCGTTTCTGCGTCGGTCAGCGGGTTATCAGCGGGGTCCTCATAATTCAGCACGTCTTCAATCGTCTGCGCGATAGCCGGCTGATGCGCCGCCGCCTGCCGCATGAGTTCCCCATAGCCTTTGCGCTTCATCAAACGCAGTGCGGCCACGGCTTCCCGGCGCAGCGCCCCTGAATGATGATTGGCGATGCAGTCCGCCAACCCGGTCACCGCCGCCTGCGGATGTTCATCCAGCCAGTTTTTCGCCATTTTCGGCGCTTTTGACGACTTGGTCAGGGCCAGCATGACCGGAGCGACTTGCGCTGCGTTGACGGCGATCAACGCGGACATCTGGTTTTCCGCCTGATCCCGGTTGGACTCCTGTTTCAGCGACTCTTCGATGTAATCCAAGTGCTCAAGCCCGGTATGCGCCAGCCAGGCGCGAATGTAATCAGGGTTGGACAGGCGTAACTTCAGGCGCCGGAAATGGTGACTGACCCGCTCAGGGTCCTGTAAACCGAAAATGACTTCCTGGGGTTTGTGGTAATGGTCGTGCCAGCCATCGCCGCTATACAGCTTGTCGTCCCAGGACTCCACCACGCTCGTCAACAGGTCGGACAGACCCAGCACGGCGGCCAGAACAAAGTAGTTGGTGGTTTTGTAGAAATCCGACACTGGCCAGTTCGCTACACTGACATGCGCCTTCGCGGCCTCTTGCAGTCGCTGAATTGCAGGCGCGGACAACAAAGGAAGCACATGTTGCAGGCCGCGAACCCGCTCCCATTGAAGGTCCGAGCCGTGATAACGGGCATCTTTTTCCGTAAGAATCAGGTCCAGAAATTCTTGTTCAGATAGCAGGTTGAACGCAGGAATCATCAGCCAGGGCGTGTTGAGCGTTTCACTGTAGAGCACCTGTTTATAGTCCACCGGCTGAGTGAAATCCCACTCTTTCAGGTGCTTTTTACGTTCAGCAACCGTCCGGCGATTGTTTGCCATGGCGACGAGCCAGAACGTGGCTTCCTCTTTGCTCATGCGCAACGGAATTTCCGCCGTTCGCCAATCAAAGTCGCCCCAGTAGCTGGACTTATCGATGCGAATATTAGAGAAGGTTTTCATCAAATGCGCCATGTCAAAGGGGCGTGGCGAGGGGGGCTCGGCGTCTTCCAGCGGTCGCCAGGCAACCCAGCGCCAGTCAACAGGAAGCAGCCCCAGAGAAACGGGCTCATCCGCATAAGCGGCGATAGGTCTGGCGTCCGTGGCGACAGGCGCCGCCTCGGACGCTTCTGAAGTCGCTTTCTTCTGCGAGGGCGTCTTTGCTTTGGGGGACTCGGTTACTGCCTGAGCGGGAAGGGCGCCTGTCGCCGCGCCGTCCTCGACATACCCTTTTTTCAGTTTGGCGGCGATCTGTTTGTCGTGCTCAGTCTTTGCTTTGGCTTCTGAATCAAATGCCTTGGTTTTTAACTGTCCATCCGTACCGGCTCTGCCATAACGGACAGTGTACTGATTTCCCTGTAAGTCTATTTCCCAGAACTTATCCGAAGCGCCGTCTTTTAATGTCAGCCTACGCACGCGCGTCCCCCTGAATCTTATAAGTGAACAATGAAATCAATAAAGTAAAAGCCGCACTCTAGCCGACTGCACGTCGAGATAAAACCAAAAAACGCAACATTAATTCCTGAAAAGCCGGACACACAATCGGGCGCCGTAAACAGGCGTCAAAGTCGCGGTAATGGCGAGGCGGTCATATATGAAATCCCAAACCCAAAATAGACCGGTCGATAGATAACCCAGTCTCTTGTCTCTCCCTATTCTGTGATCTGTAACGACACCTTTTGTACTTAAAAATCAGTATGTGGAGCACAAACGTGAACGGTAGAGAAAAGTTATCCCTCGTGCTGACGGAACTCGGCAGTTCCATTGGACTGCCTGACTTTCATCTTAAGGATGAACCGCCCGCCCAGCTTGTCTTTGACGACAATATCGTTGTCAATTTTGAGCTCTGCCCGAATGAAATGTTTTTGATTATCTACAGCAGTCTCGGTGAGGTCGTCGACGCTTCCAGCCACTCACTTGAGTCCCTTAACGCCAGATACAAGCTGCTATTGGCGGCCAATCTGTTCTGGCGAAAAACAGGCGGGGCCACGGTGGGGCTGAGCGACGACGGCCACGCCATCATGAGCTACCAGCATCCCGTCGACGGCTTGGACGCCCGCGCGCTGGAGTCGCTGCTGGTCGCTTTTGTGGACTGCGCGGAGTCGCTGAAGCGCTCTTTACAGGACTCAGTCGAACAGACTGAGGAACTGCCTGATCCTCACCAAATATCCTCCACCCAATCCACTGATTACTTGGTTAAAGTTTAAAACACAGGAGCTCATCTCATGCCCAATCCAATTACTCTTTCAAGCTTTGTGACCGCCGCCCGTCAGAACGAAGGAAGACTGGTGGTTAACAACGATAATACTGTGACCGCTCCAGGAAATCTGGGCGCCCGCCATGTCACGTCCGCCAGCGCAGAGAAGAAGATAAATAGTGACAACCAAAACGCTAATAACGAATTTGCAAAAGTAATGCGGCAAGCCTTTGGAGAAAGAATTGCGGGACAGGCCATAGGGACCGCTCTCCAGGACAGAACGCAAGCCTTGACCGGCAGAACGGTTTTAGAGGTCTTTCAGCACGCCAGACAGCTGCAAGACGACAGGGGGCTCTTAGGGAATATGTATGCGACTCTGATGGACAGGATTGGCCTGGCGCCGAGCAGAAGTCATATCAGGGAAACCTGGCATAACTTAAAACCCCATGTGAACGTTGAACAAAGGGGGCGCGGCGAAAGCAACGCTACTGTCGACTCTCTTGACCTGCATGACATACATTCTTTTGCGACCTTTGTCCCTAAAGGCGTATCAGAAGCGGCGGCGATGGAGTTTCTGATGACCCATGCCGACGGCAAACAGCTGATGGCGAACATTGCCCGCAATACCGCCGATTGGGATGACTCAACCGCCGAGAAGAAAGCCAGCAATAACCAGACTCGGCTTAATATCGCCCTGCAACAGGTCATGTCGGGAGAAAGGCTCCCCACGCGTTTGCAGCTCAATGTGGGCGATGAATTGGTCAAGATTACCAAACGTGGAGAGTCGCCCAGCGCCTACTCACCGTACTTCACCACCCGGGCTGCGCTGGAACAGGCTATCCGTACGGTGGACAAGGCGGACCCGAACCGCTCCATCGCCGCTGTTTTCGGGTTGCCCCTTGGAAGCACGGATGCTAAAGACGTGTATGACGTTCATGTGATAAGAGTGACTCAAGCAACGACGGTTCTCACCTCCACCGTTGCGCCGACTGAGGAGCTGGGCGGCCACGTGAAGACGCCGGGAGGCGCCATGCAGATTCTAATGAGCCGGGCGGATGCTGAAAACGTGACGACCACCATTAAGGAAAGAGCGGACACCAGCGGCGTAGGAGCTAGCGTAGTACGCACTGTCGGCGACTTGCTTAAAGCCGCTCAAACCCAGCTGGGTTTCGGGTCCTGATGACAGGATAACAAGCCAGTCTGAGACGCTGATACAAATGACCACTCTTTCCCTATGCAGGGAGAGTGGTTAAATTACGAGGCGGTAAGCATTTCAAAGAGGAAACCAGGTTAAGTTCATGCGGCATATCAGCGAGAATAAGTCTTTTATCAGCATTGGTCTCATTAAGTCCAAGGTGTTTGCCGCTTTTCTGTTTTCCTGCCTGTTCGCAATTCAGTCTGCTTGCGCTACGAATAAGACAATACACTCAACGGAAGCCCGCGATTTCTGTGAAGCGCATAATCCTGAGCGCTGGGAAAAGTATTGGCGGGAAGGCGGCGCCGAGAGCACGGAAAGCTATTATCAACAACTCGCCAGTGAGATTAAATCGTCTATAAAAACAGACGAGTTCAGGCGGATATTCAAGGATCAGCTTGAAATTCCGCCTGATGAATATAGAAAGCAATACCCCAACGACTATGTCTATTACAAAGAAAAAATTTCCGCACTGCTTGGCGAAGAATGGGATTGCGAGTACTTAAAATATCATTATGTTTATGAGCTAAAGGAAGAGTGAAGAGGTTCAGCACATGCAACAGTTCACCGGCGGTTGTCTTTGCGGCGCTGTGCGTTTGACGGCGACAGGACGTCCTTATCGAGTAGGCGTATGTCATTGTCTGGATTGCCGCAAGCATCATGGCGCCTTGTTTCATGCGTCCGCGATTTTCCCTCAGGATGCGGTGACGGTGACAGGGGAGGTAGGTGACTATGCGGGTCGCTGTTTCTGTCCTCGTTGCGGCTCTTCGGTTTTCTCTCGCACGGGTGACGAAATCGAGGTGAATCTGGGGACGTTGGACGCACCAGATCAACTCACGCCGACGTATGAACTCTGGATGTGCCGTCGCGAGTCCTGGTTGCCGCCGTTTCCCTCCGTTCGACACTACGAGCGCGATCGCGACGACGCCAGTCGCGCTGAAGAATAGGGAGGGCTTGCGCCGCCCCTTATCTTCGCTATAAGTGGTTAAATTTCTCAAACTGATGTTATCTGATGCGTATAGAAAACTTGGTTCTTTACACCGTGATCACGAACACGCTTGCGCGTGGTCTTATTTCACTGATGGCGATCCTCACTTTAGCTTCCTGTCACAAGTTGAAAGAAAGCCCGGAGTTCACGGCCTCCAGTCATCTTCCTCAGTATGATTACCAGTCGGGCTTTGATGAGTACGTCGCCGAAACCAAGGCGTGGCTGCTTGAGAATCGGGCGTTTAAAACCAAAAACCGGCAACGAGAGCTGGAAGCCAATCTGCCTTTTGAGCTGACGCCAACGCATCCGAACAATAAAAGCGTTTTGCTGGTTCACGGCCTTGGGGACTCGCCGTTTTCGTTCACAGATGTCGCCAGTCATCTCGTGAGTAAAGGTTACTTTGTGAGAGCGATACTGTTACCGGGTCACGGCAGCAAGGTCGCGGACCTCAATCTGGCCACGCTGGACAGCTGGAAGATCAGCCTTCAGCATCACATTGAACTGTTGAAATCCACATCGGAAGAGGTCTGGCTCGGCGGCTTCTCAACGGGCGCCAACCTGGTCACGGCGGCGGCCTACAATGACGAGGATATCGCCGGATTAATCCTGTTTTCACCGGCGTTTGAAGCCCGCTCGCGACTGCTGGCCTTCTCCAAATACGCCAAATATTTCATTACCTGGGCGGACAGAGATGAAGAGTCCAACTATCTCCGCTACAACTCGCTTCCCATGCATGCGGCGGCGATGTTTTATGAAACGGTATTGGAGGTGCGCGAGAAAATGAGCAGCTCCGGGTTTGCGCGACCGGTATTCATTCTGGCCAGTGCAAATGACAGTATCATCGACACCCAGTTTTTGCGGGAACGCTTCAGCCAGTCGTTTACCCATCCAGGCAGCCGGCTGATCTGGCAAGGCGATGATATCGGCAAGCGCAATCCTCGCATTCTGACCTATAGCATGAACCTGCCTGAACTCAGAATCGCCAACGGGTCTCACATGGGCGTCCTGTTTGCGCCGGACAACCCGGAGTACGGCGTCAATGGCAAGCTGAGAATCTGCGATAACGGACAGTCGCAGGAAAATCAAATCCTCTGCGAAAGCGGCGCGGATACCTGGCGTACCGCCTACGGCGGCGATGGGTCTGATAACGCAACGTCCCGACTCACCTTCAACCCTTATTTTGCTGAGCATATGGAAGTCCTGGACTGGGTCATGGCGTCGGACTCAGATGGCGCCAGAGTTGTCGAGTCAGACTAGCGTCGCTCAGATATCACGGCATAAAAAGAAATGGGTTATCCCGCAATGTTTGTGTGGCCAGATCGATGAAACAGCGCGTCTTGGCGTTGGCGCGGCGGCCTTCCATATGAATGATGCTGACCGGCAATGGCTCTTCCTCAAACTCAGTCAGCACTCGTTGCAGACGTTTGTTTTTCAGATCCTCCGCCGCCTGATAAGTCATCAAGGTGGTGATGCCCTGACCCAGTAACGCCGCTTTCAGTGCAGCGCCGTTGTGATTGCAGCGTAGTCTGGGATTGAGCCGAACCAGTTCTTTTTTGCCTTGAACCTGGAAATACCAGCCATTGGTGTGCTCGAAGCGAGCCGGAAAAATAATGCTGTGATTGGCCAGATCTTCCGGGGTTTCAGGATAACCGTGTTGTTCAAAATACGCCGGCGCGCCGCACACGATCTTCTTCACGTGACCCACCGTAGTAGCGTACAGACTGGAGTCCTTGAGGTGGCCGATGCGTATCGCCACGTCAAAGTCTTCTTCCAGAAGATTGGTGACGCGGTCGAGCAGAATGATCTTTACGGTGACGTTCGAATGTTTCGCCAGATAATCCGTCACGATAGGCATGACGTACTTCTCGCCAAACAGCACCGGCGCAGTGATGGCGAGCGTCCCGGCAGGTGTTGCGTAGGTGCCTGACGCGGCGGCTTCCGCCTCTTCCAGATCCTCCAGGATGCGCTTTGCGTCCTGTAAAAAGCGGGCGCCGGGTTCGGTTAGCCTCACCAACCGGGTGGTGCGATTAAATAGCTTCACCCCCAGCCTTTCTTCCAGCGCGGCGATAGCGCGACTGGCCGCCGGCGCGGAAAGCCCCAGAACCTCACTGGCGACACTGAAGCTCTGTTGTTTCGCCACCTCAATAAACACCTGCATGGTTTGCAGTTTATCCACGCCGTCACCCTGATTTTCGTTTTCTGATTATTGCGATGAGTGTAAGAGTGAATTGTAAATTGCGTCAATTACTTCGGTATTTGCATGAATAATAATGCTTAACGACGACTCATACAGCTCAACCCCGTGTCAGTACCAGGGCCGCGAGGGAACGAGCGGAGAAGCGACTAAAACCAGGAAACATCGAAGCAGGGGATACCCCGATAACAGGAGAACACCGTGAACGCCCATTTTTCCAATACACAAGCGCCGATCAAACTCTATCGCAATCCCATGTCAGGTCACTGCCACCGCGTTGAGCTGATGCTTTCATTCCTGGATTTGCCTTATGAAACGATTGATCTGGATATGGCGAACGGCGCGCACAAGGCGCCGGAGTATCTGAAAATCAACCCGTTTGGACAGGTTCCCACCATTGACGACAATGGCTTCGTGCTAGGTGATTCCAACGCTATCATCACTTATCTGGCGCAGAAATATAGCCATGGCGACGAATGGTCACCCAAAGAAGCGGAGCAGGCGGCGCAAGTACAGCGCTGGCTCTCCGTCGCGGCGGGAGAAATCGCGCAGGGCCCTTGCACCGTGCGCCTGGTAAAGCTTTTTGGCATGAAGCTGGATTATGAGCGAGCCAAAACCATTACTGAGTCACTTTTTGGCGTCCTGGAGCCCCTGCTGTCGAGCCGTGACTACCTTGCCGGCGATCGCATCACCCTGGCGGACGTGGCGGGTTATAGCTACATCGCTCATGCGCCGGAGGGCGGCGTCAGTTTGCAGCCATATCCCGCCATTCGCGCCTGGCTGGAGAGAATTGAAGCGCATCCCGGATTTGTTGGCATGAAGCGCTCTCCTTTAGCGACAGCATAGATCTCTTGGGTTTAATCCAATTGAGGAGCAAGTTATGACTCAGCCAGAAAACTCTCCGTTTCACGCGGCGGAAATCGCGGTGCAAAAGCGGCTTGGCGTTGCGGACCAGGTGGCGCAGTACTCCGGGGGAATCCGTAAGGCGATGCCGATGCAGCATCGGAAGTTTTTCTGCGAGCTGCCCTTTGTCATCCTGGGCCTTGTCGACCAGCAAGGCTTTCCCTGGTGCATGCCGTTGTTTCCGGGGGCGGCGGCGCTCTCCGGTCACTCCGGGTTTATCACTTCTCCCACTGATACTCGTCTGGAGCTGCAGGCATTGCCTGCCCTGACCCACCTATTGAACCTGGATTTCGCCCCAGGCCGGAAGGTGGGGATGCTGGGCATTCAGCTACATACCCGTCGACGTAATCGTATGAATGGAGTAATCGGTGAAGTGGCCGCAACGGGATTCAGCATTGATGTGGAACTCAGTTTCGGTAATTGCCCTAAATACATACAAACCCGTGAACTGCAGTGGGTAAAGGACGAGTCCGCCGCTCTGTCCGTTGATAGCGCCGTGGTCGTCGACGGCATTGCTGAACAGGCAAAGTCGCTGATAACGCAATCAGATACTTTCTTTATCGCTTCCCGCACCCAATTAATGGACAGCGATCCACGCCATGGCGTTGACGCCTCCCACCGTGGCGGTAAACCGGGTTTCGTGAAAGTGGAGGGCGATACCCTGTTGTTTCCGGACTTCAGCGGCAACCGCTTTTTCAATACGTTGGGCAATATCGAGTCTGACGGTCGAGTCGGTCTGTTTTTCCCCGACTTCTCGACAGGAAATGTGCTGTTGGCGGCGGGGCGCGCCGAAGTGCTTTGGGATCATCCCTCACTGAATGAGTTCGAAGGCGCGCAGCGCGTCATCGCTGTCACCGTGGAAAAGTCCACCTACCTCGAAAAGTTCATGCCGGTAACGGGGGAACTGCAAGAGCTGTCTCCGGCTCTCGATGGAACTGGCGTGTGGAAAGATCGCAAGCCGTCCGCCGCCGCTACATATCAATCGCTCAAATTGATGGAAAAACGTAGAGAGAGCGACAAAGTAACGTCGTTTTATCTGGCTCCGGACAGCGGCGAAACGATCAAAGACTACATTCCCGGGCAGTTTCTGCCGGTAGAAATACGCCTTCCTGGCCATAAACAGCCGTTAAAGCGTCACTATACCTTGTCCTCCGGCCGCGCCGCCGGCCGTTATCGCATCACGGTGAAGCGGGAAGAAAATGGCGAGGTTTCCAAGGCGCTACACGATCATATTCAAGTCGGCGATGTGATTCATGCAGGCGCGCCCGCCGGACAGTTTACGCTCCGGCAAAATGATCATGCCGTCGTGCTGATTTCCGCTGGCGTCGGTATAACCCCGATGATCGCCATGTTGGAGGGGCTTATTCATGAGGTGAACCAGGGCGCAGCCGCCAGGCCGGTGTGGTTTATCCACGCCACACAAAACAGTCAGTCTCATCTCTTCGCAGATGAGTTGACGCAACTGGCGGCGCAGTACGATTGGTTGCATCTTCATACGGTATATTCCAGACCATTACCGCAAGATAAGCCCCATAAAAACCATGATTCAGAAGGACATATATCTATTGAACTGCTGAAGCACATATTGCCTTTTGATCAATATGATTTTTATTTATGCGGCTCGGAAGGTTTTATGAGAAGCATCTATAAAGCATTGGTTTCAACTGGCGTCCAGAAAGCCAATATATATTATGAATTCTTCGGTGAAGGAACGATCGGGGAAATAGATTCCTCCGCCAATATCGCCGGCAAAGCGCAAGTTAGTTTTTCCCAAAGCGGAGTATCGGGCGAATGGTCCTCTGATGACGGCAGTCTATTAGCGTTCGCTGAAAAACTCAGC
Organism: Hahella sp. KA22; assembly: GCF_004135205.1. Classification (NCBI taxonomy): domain Bacteria; kingdom Pseudomonadati; phylum Pseudomonadota; class Gammaproteobacteria; order Oceanospirillales; family Hahellaceae; genus Hahella; species Hahella sp. KA22. Next base: position 3,965,576 of record NZ_CP035490.1, read on the forward strand.
GTCACGGCGCCATTCAGTTGTCGGTCGGGTAACTGCGGCGCCTGCATGGCGCCCATTAAGAAGGGAAGTGTGGCCTATCAAACGCCCACAAGCTTTTCCGCGGAAGCAGGAAATGCGCTTCTTTGTTGCGCCAAACCCGCTGAAGGTAGCGCAGAGGTAGTGATTGATATTTAGCCTTTCAGGGGCATGGATGCTGTTCTTGGCGCGTTGCCAGCAGGCGGCCTGTAAGTAATCCTATTTCTAGATAAGCAATTTATCTATCTGATATATAACATATCATTCTCTTTTCTTTTCGTATTTTATAGATCTCTAAGCTCCCCTGGACGTGAGCAAAATTTATGCATTCGTATATTGTATACAATATACAGTGGTAGTATATTGGCGTTGGTTGTTTGTTGATCGTCATGGCGCCAATGCCATACCGGCGTGGTTTGGGCGGGTGTCCACCAACTAACGCAAAACGGAGGAGAAGCCTATCGGAGAACGACTCTGTCATTACTAAAAGACGGCATGAATAGATTGGGAGTTAATCACTGCGGCCAGCAAAAACGCATAACGAATGATCTATCTGTCACTCATAGACTTTCATTCTGGCTTCACCACTAAATACAAATAAAAGCCGGAATGAATCATAGATTGACGGTTACTTTATTATGAAAAAGTATTCGACGTTATTTAATTTCGTTGCGGCGGCTATATGTTTTTCTGGTTCTGTCGCACAGGCGTCAACGCTGATGCCAAATCAGCCTGCAGATGTTCAGTATTGTATTGCGAACGGTGTGTCGCAGGATGAGTGGATTGAAAGCATTAACATTGATGGTGTAAAGAAACAGTCTGGTGAGCCTGTCGCACAACAGGGCGGGGAAGGTTACTCCGACTTCTCGAATCAAGTCATTGATATTCGTTCCGGGTACATAACCCTGACCCCAGGATACCGCCTGAATTCCTATCGAGAGCATTGGCGTGTCTGGTTTGACCTGAACCAGAACGGCGTGTTTGAAGATGATGAAATGGTGCTCGATAACCTGTCCGGAGAGGGCGCAGTTCAGGGCAGATTAAAACTCCCTGTTGTTTCGGAGCCGTTATTGACCCGAATGCGAGTATCAATGACCTATGAGGGCGCGTCGCAGTCCGCCTGCGGTGATTTCGGCTACGGGGAAACGGAAGATTACACCGTGCAGCTGGGCGTGGCGCCTGAGGCCACTCTTCCAAATGTCTGTAGCCAGGAAGGGCCATACAGCGGTAGAACGCTGACCAACGGCAAAGCCATCTGTATGCCCGACGCGGCCCCTAACTACCTTAGTATCGGCAATTCGGAAAAGTATCAAAGCATTGCTATCAGCACTGGGCATGGAAGCGGCAATTTAAGTCTGTACGCCAAGAACGGCGGCTGGCCGAAAACGGACGGCTCTGATCCAGCCTCAACCAAGAATGGCAATGGCGAGTGTCTGATCATCAAGAACCCGTCCAGTTACTGGACCTACATCACCGTGACTGGCGCCAAGTCCGCGGCGTCATTGGTGGTTGATCTCGGCGCCACATCCTGTCGCGGCTCCACGGACACCCCCGACCCGACGGATAATGACGGCTACCAATACAACTCCGTGAACATTCTGGTTTACCGCTTCGAGTTTACGGACGCCCCTTTCAAATGGGACACCCTGGAGCAGGACCTGCAGAAGGTGAACGAGTATTACAAGGAGCAATCTTACGGCCGTTTCACGGTGACTTATGACCTGTCGCAGCCCGTTATCCGGATTAACGAAAGTAAGTCCAAATACGATAATGATTTCTTCGCCTGGAGAGAGTTGTACGAAAGAAAAATTCGTGAGACTGGCGTTGATCCCGGTAATCCTGGAGCAGCAAACATCATTATGATGACGGCGCCGCAAGTGGGTAACTTTAATTCCAGCGCCGGGCCGCCATTAATGTCCATCTACCATCACACTCCCGGCGTGGTCGCCCATGAAATGGGACACGCAATGGGACTCAGGCACGCCAAGGCGGTCGAGGCTGGCCCCGGAAGAATTATCGGCACAGGCGATATTGAAAAAGAAAGCCTCAATTATGGCAACGTGTACAGCATGATGGGCATGGGCGCGCATACGCTTGAAGAGTACAACCTGATGTACAAAAGCTACTTTGGCTGGCTAACCGACAGCGAAGTTCCCCTGATCAACAGCTCGGGCGTCTATCGCATCTACGCCTTCGACTACGGAACCCGCAGTGGAACCAACGCGCCAGGCTATATCGGCCTCAAACTGAAGTCCGGCAACGGCGCCTACACCTACTGGGTTGAGTATCGCACCACTCACTACCGCTACAAAAACACCAAAAACGGCGTGCTGCTCAACCTGCAGGGATATATGGAAAACGAGAAAGACCCGGATTTCTGGAAACACACCTCCCATCTCCTGGACATGACCCCCGGCTCCCTGACTCCCGGCAAAGACTCCCCCTGGGCCCTGATCGACCAAACCGACTCAGAACTGGTGATCGGAAAAACCTACACCGACCACTGGGGCGGCTTCCGCATCACCCCCATCGCCAAAGGCGGCGTAGAAGACAGCGCCAAAGCCTGGATTGACGTGAAGGTGGAAATGCTGTAGCCGTAGACTTTTGGTCCTTGATGATTAAAACCTGGCCTCGTTTGGGGTCAGGTTTTTCTTTTCCGTAACACCTCTTAATTTACTCTTTCTAACCTAAACTCAATGAGATATCCCAAAAGCGTGGATGTGGAAAGCCTGATTAAACTCTTCGAAGCCTATGAGTCCTTGTTGTTGGACGGAACTTTGGAGAAAATCCGAAGCCAATGGATGCAGGAAGGATAAACCGCCTAATGTTAACGACAGCAGAAATATTAAACCTGATTCGTCTTACCGAGCTGGAAATCAGACGGCTCCAAGAGCAAATCGACGGTGATGATGAAGACAAAAGCAACCAGGCCGGCGAAGTGATCCTGCAGTTTGACGCGATGGCGCTCAAGCTTGAGCAGTTGTATCTTGAATCGCAGCCTGATTACGGTATTTACCCGCGATATGATGACTATATTAAGCTTATAAACGAATAGCGTTAGGGGCTTGGGGATGCGTCGGAGGGCGCTTTGCTTATCCGAGCTGCGTTCTTTTCGCGGAGGGACACGGCGGCGCCAAGCAGGCATTGTGACTGCTGGGAGTTTTAGTCATCAGGTAAAAAATAGAGCTGATAGAGTTTTTCATACTCGCCAGAATCCTTTAGGTGATCAAGGGCTTCTTGCCACTTATCAATGGTGCTGTCAGGAATGTTGCTGGAAAAAGCAATATAGCCTTCTGACACCAGCAGCACCACCGGCGTTTGCTGAATTTGATCTGGTGAGATTTCTGCTTCTTTTAGCTTGCTTAATACTGTACTTGCGGCCGAAACAGTTAAATCAACTCTTCCTTTTTTCAACATGTTGAAACAACCAACGTAGCTTACGTTGGTATAAATATTACTAAAGTTGTAGCTGCTAAGGATTTTATGGTGTATCGCGCCATTAAGAACGCATATTGAGGACACTTTTCTGGCGTCGTCTAATTTTGATATGCCTGTCGGAGCTGATTTCATTTCATAAAAATAGTCCGACTCTTTCTGAATGGGGCCAACCCACTTAACAATATTTTCCCTATCTAGCGTTCTACTGACATTAAACAGAGCCAGATCATTGCTGCTCGTGACCATTTGCATGCCTCTGGCGAAGGGGACTTCCAGAAATTGAGTGGGATGCTTCATGGTAAGCATTAATTCCCTGACGACTTCGATATTGAAAGCCCTTTTGCCTGAATGTTTTATTCCTCTCAGCTCACCATTCTGGTCCGTATAAACCTGTCCCTCCAGGTTATGCGTCAGAAAGGAGATTTCGCCAGCTGCTGCATTAATGGTTATTAGAAGTGCGCCTAACAACGCTAGTCTTATTCGCTTCATGGGAGCCTCCAAAGGGCGTGAAACACTGGGACTGGGGTGTTTTGTTGCGCCCAACGGCCGAGCTTTCAGGTGGACCTCGCCTTTTGCCGCCATAGCCGGCGACATACAGCACAGTATCAAGAACCTGCAAGTTGGGTATCTTGACCTTACCGCGGGGAGTGGGCGGCAGATCCTTGATAATCTTGGATTGTTGCGCTGTAACGTCCATACGGAGATATAAATGGTTAGTGTGTGCGGGCCCTCTGGTGTGAAAGAGCATAAATAAGAATGATTATAGCAGTTACTGAGTAAGGGCCGCTGCGTCACCTTGGTGATTTCATCGCCTCTCCATACAGCGTTCAGCAACAGGCGCAACTAGGAAAATAGCTCCCGCGTCTGCTGATAGGGGAGGCGCAGCGCCGAGAGGGCGTCTTCTTTGGATTTGATATTGGTGTACCCCATGACCAGTCCGTATTTCCTGTGTTTCTTCTGGGCGTACCACATGGAAAGCGGCAGCACTTGCAGGTTATGCGACTGCCATATATTGCAAAGCTCTCTGTCTTTGGCGCCGTGTTTCAGGAAGGCGACAATATGCATACCGCCGTTTTGAAGCGGCATATCGAAGTAATCGCCATACATTTCCATAAACGCGTCATGCACCATTCTTCTTCTGGATTCATACAGAGAACGCATGCGTTTAAGGTGTTTGAAGAAAGCGCCGGAGGAGATAAATAACTCCAGAATTTTTTGCGGGAGCAGAGGCAACCCTGTCTCGACGATTTCCGCTGTCTCGTAGAACTGAGGGATCAATGCTTTGGGAATCACCACATAAGCCGTGCGCAGTGATGGCATGATGGTTTTGCTGAACGTCCCGACGTAGATAACCCGGTCGAAGACATCCAGGCTTTTTAGCGACGGGATATTCTTTCTGGAAAAGTGAAACTCTCCGTCGTAGTCATCCTCGATGATCCATGCCTGATTCTCTTGCGCCCAGTTCAGTAACTGATGCCGTCTCGGTAAAGACAGGCTGACAGTAAGGGGGCTCTGATGGGAGGGGGTGGTGATGACAAATTTCGCGTCGCTATGATGGGCGACCAGAAAGTCGACATTGACGCCTTCCGAATCCACGGGCGCGTAGTCGAGATTTTGAATTCGTCTCTCTAACAGCTTTTGACCAAAGAAATAACCAGGCTCCTCAAATATGACTTTATCGGCGCCCGACGCCATCGCCTCAAGTATGAGCCTGAGGCTGGAATTGTAGCCATTGGTGATGAAGATCTGGTCGGCAGAGCAGTCTATGCCCCGTGAAATATTCAGGTAGTTGGCTATCGCTTGCCGAAGGGGAAGGTGTCCCATGACGGACGGGTGGTTCATGTCCTCATAAGTCATGGAACGGGTCACTTTTCCCGATAAAAGCAGCCACTTTTTATAGGGAAACTCATCCAGCGACGGAATGCCAAGCTGAAAGACCCCACGCGCATCCCGAAAATCCACGATTTTCCTTAAATCCGGGTCATCAAGCCTGCTGGGCGCATGATCCCGGTATGCGGCGTCAATGACCAAGTCCGGATTAACCAGGGTTCCCTTGGGCCCTCGACTGACAAGGTAGCCCTCGCCGATCAGAATATCGTAAGCCGACTCCACGGTTTTTTTGGCGACGCCTAGCTCCTGCGCCAGATTGCGGATGGATGGCGCCCGTTCGCCGGGCTTCAGATCGCCGCTATGTATGGCGTTAATAAAGCGATCATAGATATCTTTGTAACCCACCCTATGTCCTACCTAAAAATACAACTTTTGTACCCTTAAAATACGTCATTTTTCCCCATAATTCATCACCAGTCCGCTGTCATCGATATCCTTATTCCGAAGGTGAGTAGTATGAATCTCTTGCACATCAAAGTGAGTCCAAACCTGCACGGTTCCGCGTCGAGGGAAGTATCCGACTATCTTGTCGACCGGCTGAAATTGAAATACCCGGATCTCAATGAAGTGGTTCTTGATCTGTCGCAAGACCCGTTGCCGCACCTGGATGGATTCACTATTGGAGCGTTCTTTACGAAGCCTGAAGAACGAACCGAGCAGCAAATAAGCGCCGTCAAACTCTCAGACAAAATGATCGACATGCTGTTCGCCAGCGAAATGATTGTCCTGTCGTCACCGATGTGGAATCTGGGATTGCCTTCTGTATTGAAGGCCTGGTTTGACCACGTCACCAGAGCAGGGCGGACCTTCAAGTTTACGGAAGCGGGCGGCAAGGTAGGGTTGGTTCAGGATAAAAAAGTGTATGTCGTGATGGCGAGCGGAAGCGTCTTTTCAAGCGGCCCCTTTGTCAGTCATGACCAGTTTACCCCCTATGTCAAAGTAGCGTTTGAGTACATTGGGGTCACCGATGTGAATATCGTGCGAGTTGATGGAACCCACGATCCGCTGACCCGCAACACCGCCGTGCCCAACGCGATCTCCAGCGTTGAAGAGATGAATATCTAGTTACCAGAATTCCAACCTTTCACGTTTATATTAACATGGCAATGATATTGGCATGTTAATCACCAGGCGCATGGACGCGCCTGCGCGGCGACAAGCCGCGGGAGACAGGGCCTGACCTGTGCAGGCCCTGTCGTTGCAGACAAATAGAAGGAAGCTATTTGTCTGCCTGATTAATAAATATCAGGAAAATTGCCATGCGAGTACAACTTAAGGGCTTGATGAAAATACCGTTAATTGCGTTATCTCTGAGTGTTTTCTCTCAAGCCTGCCATGCGGAAGACGCAGACTATGCAGCCGAAGGCGAGCGCCGGGCCAAGGTTGCCGGAGAATCTCTGTTGGGCGCGCCGGCGCCCAACATCAAGATCAAGGACATTGACGGCGGAACGATCGACCTTGCTCAAATATACGGCGAAAAGCCCGTGTATCTTAAATTCTGGGCGACCTGGTGCGGGCCTTGCCGCGAACAGATGCAGGGGTTTGAAGAAATCTATAAAAAGTACGGCGATAAAATTCAGGTCGTTGCAATCAATACGGGGATTAGCGACAGCCTGGAATCCGTGACGGCGTTTCGGAAAAAAGTCGGCTTAACCATGCCGATCACCATCGACAATGGTGAGCTGGCCCGCGCATTTCAATTACGCGTTACGCCGCAGCACGTATTAATTGATAAAAAAGGGCAGTTCGCCTATTTCGGCCATAAAGATGATCTGGCGTTACATCAGGCGCTGGATAACGTCGTGGCGGAAAAGCCGGCTGGAAAACCACTTAACAACCCTGACCTGGCGCTCAAAGACGATGGTTATCAAAAGGGAGATACGGCTCAGGATATCTCTTTTTCAACCATCGATGAGCAGTCGTTTAATGTCCGTTTTAACACGTCAAACAGCAAAAAAGTGGCTGTTGTGTTCTTCGCGCCATGGTGTGAATGGTATCTAGAGGAAACGGAACCCAGGACTTCAAAAGCCTGCACGCAGGTTCGTGAACTGCTGGAGAGCAAATCCAAATCGACGGATGTGCAGTGGGTGACCGTTTCAAGCAACTTATGGACGTCGGCCGCTGACCTTAAAGATTATCGCAAGAGTTATGCAGCCACCCCGCCAATCGTATTCGATGACGACGGAGAACTGTTTAAGCAATTTGGCGTCAATCAAATACCCACTATCACGGTCATTGAACCTAACGGCGTTATTAGCCTGAAATCTTCGATACAGGACGAGGATTTCGAGGCCGCCTTACACACTCTCTCATCCTTCAAATAAGCTGAATTAACCCGAAATAGCTGAAAACTAACGGGAAATAGCTGAACTAACAGGAAATATCGCAAGCAGGCGCTGAATGAAACTCTTCATGCAAGTAGTGACGACCTGGTTGGTTGTCTTGCTATGTTCGCAACCAGCCATAGCGAATGAACCACTGGAAAATCAGCGTCTGCTTTCTATCGCGATGACGCCGGAATCGGACCATCCCACTACCGGCGACACGCTGGAGCTTGCGTTAACGATGACGCCCCAGCAAGGCTGGCATGGTTATTGGCTTAACCCTGGCGATGCGGGATTTCCTACCAAATTCAGCTGGGAACTTCCTGAAGGCGTGACAGTAGGGGAGATGCAATACCCGGCCCCGAGTCAGCTCTTAACCGCTGACATCATGAACTATGTTTATCCTGGCGAATTTACTCTACTGACACGGGTAAAGATTGATAAAAACGTCGCGGAGGGAAGTTCACTGCCTATAAAAGTCGACGTCAACTATCTGGTTTGCAGCCCCTCTGTGTGCCTGCCTGAACGGCAACAGGTAGAAACCACGCTGAGGGTCGGCGATGGTCGCATTTCCAAAGTCCGTGCGCATAAGTTCGCCCAGTGGCGACAAAAGTTAGCCAAACCTCTGGACGCCAAAGGCCAGTTTTCCGTCGAAAACGGTCAGTTTATTCTCGCCTTGCCGCTACCCGGCTCAATTAAGAGCGATAACGCTCATATCTATCCCATCACTAATCATAGGATTGTCAATAACGCGAGGCAGTCTCTCTTCCATGACGGCGATGTTCTTCGCATGCAAACGCAAGCGGGCGATGAACAGGGTGAGCGATTCCAGGGCGTCCTGGTGCTGGACAACGGCATGGCGCTGAGTTTTGAAGCGGATAAATCTGAGCGCGCGGCCTTAATATCTGAAGCGAAAAATAGCGGTGGCGATTCCTCTATTAAAGATACATGGCTGCTCGGGATCACGGCTTTTCTCGGTGCGATCCTGGGCGGTGTACTGCTCAACATCATGCCATGCGTGTTTCCTATATTGAGTTTAAAAATACTGAGTCTGACACACCAGGAATCTGAAAAAGACGCCAGGTCAGGCGCTGCGGCTTATACGTTTGGCGCCGTCCTGGTATGCGTTTTACTGGGCGGTGTGATCCTGGGCCTGCGAGCCTTGGGGCATCAAATCGGCTGGGCGTTTCAACTCCAGAGCCCTGGGGTGATCGCCACATTGATCGTCTTGATGAGCGCGATTGGCTTCAATTTGGCTGGCCTCTTTGAAATCGGATCCATGACTTCAGGTTCTCGACTGCAAGATAAAAAAGGAGCAATCGGCGAATTTTGGACCGGGGTTTTAGCAGCCTTTATCGCCACACCTTGTACCGGGCCATTCATGGCGACCGCCTTGGGGGCGGCGCTGGTGTTGCCTGTCGGTATAGCATTCATGATCTTTGCGGGCCTGGGTTTCGGCATGGCGTTACCACTATTGCTGGTGAGTTTTATCCCCACTTTACGCGCCCACTTACCGAAACCCGGGGCCTGGATGACGACAGCCAGACGCGTTCTTTCTCTGCCAATGTTTTTGACCGTCATTGGCTTAATCTGGGTTTTGATGCGCCAATCAAACAATGACTATGTGTTATCCGTATTTGCAGCCGCGATGTTGTCGGCTTTTGGCTTATGGATGACCGGCTTATGGCAGCAATCGCAACGTCGAGGCCAATGGTGGCCCGCAATCTCGTTAACAATATTGCCTTTACTGGCGGTGATCAGCTGGATACCGCCCACTCAAGCTTCTCCTCAACATGAGCAGAAAGAAGTATCAGAAGCGTTTGTGTTTAATCAGGATCAGCTGAGTACATTGCGGGAAAAACAAGACGTCTTTCTGTACTTCACCGCCGATTGGTGCCTGACCTGCAAAGTAAATGAAAAGACCTCCATCGATCAAAACGACGTAAAAGAAGCGTTTAAACAACGCAATGTCGTCACCATGATCGGCGACTGGACCAACGGCGATAGCAAGATAACCGAATTCTTATCCCAGCATGGCCGATCAGGCGTGCCCCTCTATCTATGGTATAAAAAAGGAACAAGCACCCCCACGGTGTTGCCACAAATCCTGACGCCATCGATATTAGTTAATCAGGTTAGTGTAGGGAAGTCTCAATAAATCAATGGATTAGCCAGTGAAAAAGGCGCTATTATCGCCGTTCCCATACCTCATTCTGTACTTTTATTGAACTGCTCTATACTCATTTACTAGGATGCAGCTCTTCTTAGTCACCACTACTGCGGGTGCTAGACTCATAATACGCTATGACGAGTGAGGCCTACTCATGGTTATCATTTCCAGTATTCTCAAGAGAATATTCTTAGCCTTTTCTATACTCACCTGTGCGCACGCTAGTGCTGAGACGATTAAAATATCCAACGGCGAATGGGCGCCTTTCACTTCTCAAAGTTATAAACATTTCGGCCTTGCTTCGCATATCGTTTCAGAAGCATTCAAAGCCGCCGGCGTTGATGTTGAATACGTTTTTTATCCTTGGGCCAGAGCCTTGATTGACGCCAAGGAAGGAAAGGAACTGGCGGCGACCATCGTTTGGACTTATAGCGATGAAAGAGCGCAGGATTTCCTCTATACGGACCCTGTTTTTGCACTGCAGTCAGTTTTCTTTCACAAAAAGGGAAAGGTGGTTGATTGGCAGAATCTCTCCGAATTGAAAGACTACAAATTTGGCGCCGCCATTTCGTACAGTTATGGCGATGAATTCAATAAACTTGAGGAAGAGGGCGTATTCAATGTAGCCCGTATCGCTAATGACTCCAATAACTTGAAGAAACTGGTGTCTGGACGCATAGATTTATATCCTGCGGAGATGCTGGTTGGTCTTGAGATGATAAAAAATGAGTTATCGCCGAGCGAAGCTGAACAGATAACCTACTCCAAACCATATAGAGAGTCGGATTATTTTGTTCTTGTATCAAAGAAGTATCCGGGCAGTTCCGAGTTAGTGAAGAAGTTTAATGAGGGGCTCGCGAAGATCAAAGAAAGCGGGCTGTACCAAAAAATGATGGATGATAGCATTCAGGGGAATTACAGCCCCTAGCCAGCGTTTTTTATCATAGAAATGCGTTAAAGCACCCAGTTTCTCGCAAAAAGTATGGGCGTTGATCGTCAAATCAGGTTCATACCTCTTCACGATAAAGCCGTTGATTACTTCTATGTCTGCTTCAGCAGGCCCTGGTCCGGGTATGAAAAATATCGTGCCAGCGTTCGCAGTAGAAGCATGAGTATGAAATTGTTATCAGGTGAGGGGGGCTGATTGTAATTTTTTCCGTGAGAGCACACTGCTATATTCGTCAAATAGAAACAGAGGAGTAACGCATGACGTCTTACTTTCACTTCGGATCCACCGGGGACTTGAACAACAGTAGGCTTTGTCTAATCGAAGACGCCCCCAAGGATATGGGAAAGTATAGCTTCACTCTTACCACGGGCATGCCGGCAACACCCTACTTTCCCCAAGATGCAAAGGTGTATCTGCGCGAGGAGAATCCGGGCGCAAAACTGGAAGATATCGTGGGCAATACCAGAGGGTGTTTCATCGCATCTTCGAAAGTGGAGGCCATTGTGCGCGAGTTTGCGCCTGAGGGTGTTGAGTTTTTACCGTTTACCCTGATCAACCACAAGAACAAGGTACATTCTAAGGATTTGCGATTCATCAATCCCTTGCAGATCTTCGATTGCCTTGATTATGACGCAGCGGAGGTGGAGCTGGATGACGATGGCGCCATCGAATATTTTGAAGAGTTGATCCTCTGTCGCGCGAAGCTGGAACATGCCCCTCATATTTTTCGGATCGCCGGTTCCAAAACGGATATCGTTTTCAGTGAAGCCCTTACCAATGCTTTGAAGGCTGCTGAGACAACCAATCTGCTCTTGGATGAGTTGGAAATCGTCTAGCCGATGTCAAACCACTTGTTGCCCGTTTTCTTCGAAAATGCAGCCTACGATGTGGCCTGTTTGGTTCCCTCCATCATCGCTTCCCGTGCCGTGCTGGCGGATGTTCTTGCCCTCAATTCCCACTACCGCATCAGGGGTATCAGCGATCTGTTCATGAGGGAGCGTCCCGACGTGTGCTTGGATTGTTTCCATCGTGGTGGTCGTGCCTACAAACAATGGCTCATGAAGGCGAACGAAAACGACAAGGCAACGGGTTTGGGTGTTCCTTTCTTTGATGCTGTGGCCAGTGGTGATGAGGAAGGAGCGCGCCAAATTGCCAGCCTTTCGCGACAAACCCACAATCCGGATTTGGAGTACGAGGAGGATTTCCTTTATTTACACTACCTGATGGAGGTTTTTTACCGAAATAACGGGCAGCATGGGGAGGCGGTCTTAACTGCTTACGAGGATACCTTGGCCCAAGAGGACTTTCGTTTCGACATCTGTCTCGCCTTCCATGCAGGGGATACAGAGCTGTTTGAGGAGGCAATGGCCCGGCTTTGGGAGAATCACAAAACCCTCTATCTGAAACTTGCCAACGCCGACACCGTAGAAATGGAGCGGTTGCAAACTGAAGGCCATTTGTGTGTGGAGGCGCTAGCCCTTGTGATCCTGGCTCGAAGACGAGGGCTGATGGTGCAGGATCACTACCCGTTTATTCCTTCCATTTTGCGCGAGCCGATTTCACTTGCCTACTGCGACCATAGCTGGAAAACACCGGAGGTACTAACTACATGACCATCTCAACTAAGGCCTTTTCGACTTGACCTGTATCACGTTCATGCTCGCAGCAACTGGAAAAAGATCGCACTTTGTCTCAAATATCACTCAAGCGACGCTACGATATCACTCCTGGCGAATATCGACTTTAACGATCAAGTTGGAAACGGCGGCGTAGTAGCGCGAGGGCACAGTTTTAAATCATTTAACAGAACAGATGTCGGTGTGCGCTTCCTGATTCCAATATCCAATTTAACATAATATATATTATGCGCATTTATGGATATACCGAGCAAGACAGAGGCCTCTATGGAGATAACGTCTCTTTTGTAATTTCTTGCTGGCGGTTTTTCGCGAGGAACGCCAGATGTAAATGCGCAGGTTTTTCCTTGGCTTCGAATAAACACAGTGACGATTTACCGTCCGTACTCAGTTCGATACCAAGCGGACCTTCTTGAACAACCGAGACGCCAAGTGGCGCCAACGCCGTAAGGTAGAATGTCTTGCTGGTTGCGTAGTTACTGACTCCAAATACGACATGATCAAACACGAATGTTTTCTCCTTTGCGTGCGTGTTGGCCTCAAACACCGATGTTGGTGCGGACGTGAATCCTGTAAGGGATCTTAATCACTTTTGCTGGTGAAAGATAATTTGCCTGGTCAGGTCATTTGCATTGGATAGTTTTGCGGTTGGTGAATTTGGGGATTTTGGATAGTGAACACGAATAAAACCGTGTGAGCAGTAATATTCGCCATACATACAATGTCCACTAATTGACATTAGTGGACATTAGATCGCTAAGCCCCCGGGCCCAAGTAGCCCTTCATGACGACTGGGGCCAAAGTTACAAGAAAAGGCCTGAGAAGCTTGTATAGGCGGCAACTCCTATTTGCCTCCCTTGGACGTTCTTTGCGCCTAAGCAAGCACTCTGGAGCTTATATCTCGTAAAGAAAGATATTCAACGAATTCCCCTTCCGCTGCGACCGGAATGATCTTTACAGCGCAGGTTTTGTTGCCTTTTTCACTTGTTCCTCGCTCAAACTCCAGCTGACACCCACTTTTTGCAATAGTGGTCATCTCTGAGTTCGTGGGGCGAGTTCCTCCAGAAAAGCGGACATGTGATACATGGAAAAAAAGATCGCTCGTTTTTCCGGATTCATCCTTCACCGTTAAGAAACCAAAGCCTTTATCTTCTCTCCAGGAGCCGGCCTTAATGGTGGCGATCTCACGAACAGGCTTTGTGGCCTTCTCTTTCTTTTCCGTTTTGGTTGGTTGTTTGAGGGCGGCCTGATTTTTCTTCAGAAACCCGTGGATCTTATGGCCATGTTCGCCATCCGGACGATAAAAAGTATCCACGCCTTGACTCAGTTCAGTGGAAATATTATCGAAAGCGAATGCCTCCACCTTTTTTCCCTTGTGCTGCAATGCGGATACGACGCGGGAAAAATCACCGTCTCCGCTACCCAGTAGAACATAGTCGAGATTGTCGGTCTGGAGCAAAGCGTCCACGGCCAACTCCAGATCCACATTGCCTTTTGCGTAGACGGTCCCGTCTTCTTGTTGGTACTTTTTCAAAGGCTTTTCGAACACCCTGAATCCGGCATTGCGGATATCACTGCGGTGTTTGCGTTGCTCCTGCCGATATTTGGCGTCTTTTTGCTCCCTGTCTTCATCAACCGCCATGTAGGTATTCGCTCGAATAACAAGCATTCCTAGATCTTCCACAAACTTTATGATGGCGCTGTAGTCCAGCCCCTCACGATCCTGGCCATAGATCAAATTGTCATTGTCGATGAATATTCCGGCTTTTAGCCCATCGTATTTCATGTGTCACTTCCGCTCTGAGTCGCTTATAACCTTTTTACTCATTATATCTGGCGGAATCTCGGCCGCCCCCACTAATTCGTAACATTTATAAGTGGGGGGCCTTGGACTCTGTGAAAATGCCCTGAATCGTCTTCTATGTAGGATCGCGCTCACCACACGCGGCGTTGATATAACCAGCTGATTTGAACCATAAGAGCGTCCGCTTCACGGCTTCATCCAGTGAAACGGATGCTTCAAAGCCGAGCTCTTTCTTCGCCTTGTCTCCCGACAAAAATTGTCCGGACGCCCTCACCCGGACTGTTGCCAGTTGATCACTTCACTTCAATAAAGCCAGTAAAGCCTGAGCAGCGCCTTCAGAACTGGCGGGGTTTTGTCCGGTGACCAGGAGGCCGTCAGTGACAACGTGAGGCTGCCAATCAGCGCCCTTCTCATAATGACCGCCCAGGTTATGGAACTCGTCTTCAATTAAGAACGGCACGACGGAGGTCAGTCCTACTGCGTCCTCTTCGCTGTTGGAGAAGCCTGTGACTTTACGGCCGGCGATCAAAGGATTTCCTTTCTCGTCGCGTACTTTGATCAGCGCGCCCGGAGCATGACAAACCAGCCCGACAGGCTTGCCAGTTTGCGCAAATGTTTCGATGAGAGAGATGGATTTCGAATCGTTAGCCAGATCCCAAAGCGGGCCGTGTCCGCCCGGATAGAAAACGGCGTCAAAGTCAGCGCTGTCAACGGACGCCAGAGGGACTGTCGTCGCCAGCTGTTGTTGGGCTTCCTGATCTTGATGAAAGCGCTCAGTTGCAGCGGTTTGGGCGCCTGGTTCATCGCTTTTGGGATCGATTGGCGGTTGGCCGCCGGCTGGCGAAGCCAAAGTAATCGTTGCGCCAGCATCCTTAAATACATAGTAAGGCGCTGCGAACTCTTCCAACCAGAATCCCGTCTTGTGGCCTGTCTCTCCAAGCCGGTCATGTGACGTCAACACTAATAAAACTTTCATAATTATCTCTCTGTTTGGGTTCATGATGATTGCTAAACATCCTAGGTCAAACCCATCAGCTGCAGAATAGGTTGAATGCTGAAATGACTTTTGTCTTAATGACAATAATCACAGTCTGAGAACCCGCAATGGACAAGTTACGCGCCATGCAGTATCTACTCAAAGTAGCGGATACACTGAGCTTTTCACGGGCGGCGAAGTCATTCGACGTGCCGGCTTCTTCCATTTCCCGCCGCATCGCTGATCTGGAAGCGGACCTGGGGGTGGAATTGCTCCACCGCACAACCCGTACTGTGCGGCTGACGGAGATTGGCTTGATTTATGTTGAAAAAGTGCGCGCGGGAGTGGCCCAGCTTGATGACGCCGAGGAAATGGTCAGTTTGCACAGCAGAACGCCAAGCGGCACATTACGCATTAGCGCAATGCCAAGTTTTAGCCAATTGCTGCTGCCAGCCGTCATCGCCTTCAATGAACATTATCCGGAGATTCTTCTGGACCTGCATTTTAGTGACGCTGTAGTGGAGATGGGACGCGATAGTATTGATATCGCCATTCGCAGCAGCCTTTTAACTCAAGAGCGGGTGGTCGCCCGCAAAATCCATAGTCACAATTATCTCCTTGCCGCGTCTCCAGAGTATTTAAAAAGACATGGGACGCCTCGCACACTGGAGGATCTGCAGGATCACCCGGCCCTGCTCTACCGCGGACCAAGTTCAGTTCTGAAATGGTACGGCCAGGACGCTGACGGCTGGTACGAGCTACCGATTTCACCACTCATGATCAGTAACGATGGCGCGACTTTGGTGGCGATGGCCTGCCAGCATCGAGGTCTTGTATTACTGCCCGAATGGGGGCTTGCGAGGTACGTCAATCGAGGCGAGCTCACTCCTATCGAGCTGAATCGGCCCATCTCGGTGCGCCGTGGAACTGAGGCCAGTCTCTACCTGATGTACTTACATGCCAGATATCAGATACCCAAAGTTAAACTGGCGGTGGATTTTCTGTTTGAACACCTAACCCAGAACTCGACGGACCTGTGATTTTTGCTTAATACGGGGCAGCCATGCTGCAAAACTAATCATTATCCCGGTCATACTCCCGTCGAGCGCTGCGTATTTCTTCATGGTGTGTGTTGGCCCATGAAACCAGTTTCCAGAGTGACTTGGCCAGACCTTCTCCCAGCGGAGTCAGTTTATATTCCACTTTTACCGGGACTTCTGGATAAACCGTGCGGTTAACGTATCCATCCCGCTCCAGATCTCTCAAGGTTTGCGTCAGCATGCGCTGAGAGATGCCTTCGATTCTGGTTTTCAGCGAATTGAAGCGATCTGGCCCTTCAACGAGGCTGAATAAGATCAGCATCGACCATTTATCCCCTACCTGACTGACCACATTTCGAATCGGACAGTCTTCATTTTGTAAGAAAACTCGCTTGCCGTTTTTGGTCTTGGTGCTCATTGCTCTTCACTCACAGGTTATCAAAAGGTAACTAGGGCAGATTTTAGTGCCTAATTGTTGTCCAAAATTCTTTTCTGTATGTTAGTACACATTAGTAACCTACTTGAAGACAATTTTATGACTCAATCTCTACTTAACCTGACGCTAAATGAATATTCAACCCGCCGCGCAGAATCCGCCATTGATTTCTTTACACCCAGATACGTAGCTGTCGGCAAATTTAACGTGCGGTATGTCCGCCACGTCAAAGAAAACGCCCCGACACTGGTGCTGCTTAATGGCTTACCTCAAAGCATCCGCATCTGGGAGAGTTTTTGGGAAAGGCTCTCTCATGATTTTAATCTGCTTGCCTTCGACATTCCTGGTTTCGGACTTACCAAAGCAGATGAAAGTGATATGACGCCGAGGAAACTGGGGCAAGCCGTCGTTGAAATAATGGATCACTTTGGCATTCAGAAGGCGCACCTGATTGGCCCCGATGTGGGCGTGCCCACCACGCTTGCAGCTGTTATTGCTCATCCTGAACGCTTCGAGAGCATTAATATTTTTGACGGTCCTGGCAGTTATCCGCCCAAAATGTCTCCCATTTTGACGGCGGTTATCAAATCAGGTTTCGTCAGGTGGCTTGCGAAGGGGCTTAATAGAAAGGCGGTTATGAAGACTAACTTTATGGTCGCAGTGAAAGAGGGTTACAAGCGTTATCGGCCCACAAAAAATGCAATTCGAGAGTATTACCAGATAACCCATGATCTGCAGAGTCATCGTTGCGCCATGAGTTTCTTTGGCGCCTACGCTCAGGATCTTCCCTGGATTCAGGAACGCCTGCGGAGCATTTCGGTTCCTGCCTTGGTGACCTGGGGGAAACTCGATCCGTTCGTTGATGTCAGCAACGCCGACTATCTTGCATCGCACATCCCCTTGAGCAAACTCGTCATCTTTGAAAACGCCTCCCACTTTTCATCTGAAGATGCGGGAGAAGAGTATTTAAAAACCTTAAAGAACTGGTGTCTGGGTGAATACAAGGCGGTACGGGGGAAAGCTTGATCCCCCCTACTCCTTTATTTCCCCATTCCTTCTCTTTTATTTGTGTCGACTATTTGTGTCTGCGTTGCCGAGACTCCACCCTGCCTTTCCATCAGGTTGGCGGAGTCTCATCGGGCGCTCAGGAGATATCCGCCACTGCCGCGTCGAGTGCGGCGATATCGATCTTCTTCATGGTCATCATCGCTTCGAACGCGCGCTTCGCCTCGATCGGGTTGGAACTTGTGGTCAGATCAAGCAGTCGTCGCGGCGTGATTTGCCATGAAAATCCCCAACGATCTTTGCACCAGCCGCAGGCGCTTTCCGCGCCGCCATTGTCGATAATGGCGTTCCAATAGCGGTCCGTTTCTTCCTGATTCTCCGTCACGACCATGAAGCTGACGGATTCATTGGGAGTGAAAACCGGACCGCCATTGAGACCGACAAACTGTCGTCCAAGCACCGTGAACTCGACGGTCAACTCGGTCCCTTCCCGACCGCCGGGAAAATCACCGGGGGCCATGTTGACTCGGCCGACATGACTATCGGGAAAAGTGGCGGCATAGAACTCAGCCGCTTTGCTGGCTTCACCGTGGTCAAACCACAGACAGGTAACGAGGTTGGTCATGATTATTCTCCTGAATTAAGGCTAACTCATTAGTTCCTGAACACTGAGTAGTCGTACAGCGTTACCTCATTTCGACAGCGATTCGGAAAAACTCAACTTTCAACGGAAATATCAGTCACCTGACCTGCCAAGTTAAAAACGACCGCCAGCAACATGAAGAGAAAGCGTTACAAATTACTTCTCACAAAAACCGAGCATCCACAAACTCCGGCGACTGCCAGCGATCAGTCTGGTTGTTACTGATGAAGTCGCCATACCAGGATTCGAGATCTTTGTAGTTGGCGGTCATTTTCTTCTTATCAAGTCCCGCTTCCTTGAGTTGCGCCATGTCGGCGAACTGGCTTGTTTGGGGGCGCACCAGGGCCACTGACAACATGCCTTCGAAGTCGATCGCACCGCTTAGTTCGGGCCAGTATAAAACTGCATCCGGCGTATCATCGGTTTTAAACGCCGAGGCGGATCGTAGCAGCGCCATTAACTTCTCCGCTAAACGTTCATCCGGCCCCATTACAGACATCACGAAAAAGCGAAATGCTTCCCCATCGGCGTCGTATTTCAACAGGACAAAGTAAGGGCCGCCCATGGCCAGTTTAAGCACATTAGACAGAGCCTGTTCTGTGGTCGTAGAAGCAGACTCCCAGTCAATCCGGGGCGTCTTGTCACTCCAATACCAGTTACGATACATCGCATCCCAGTCCGACACGGAGTCGACGCCCGCGGCGGGCGAGGCCAGCCACGCCTCATACTCAGATTCAGACAGATGTAACTTTCCGGCGACAATAAATGCATCACTCATTGAAGCTGTCTCGCTAATCACTATTGGGGAAAAAAATAGTAAGCGCTACAAGCCTGATCTGCAAAGTGATTTATTGGTCCCCTCGCCTACGGTTGCGTCGTTCGCGACCAGATCAAACCGCCAGTGACGCCCCCACCAATAACTCTTCCACCAGCGCACTGCGAAATGCTTCGCCGTCTTCATCGAGTTCCGAGTTGATTAGGACGAACACGCCGTGGCTCAGGTCTTCGGTCAGAACCAGGATATTGGCGGCGCCCAGGTCCCGGCCGCTGTGCCCGACGAACTGGCGTTCATTGACGCCTTCCAAGATCCAGCCCAGGCCTTGATAGGGATAAACCGTGGATTTTACCTGTCGCCGCAGCATTTCCCTGGGGGCTCTTGGCGACAGGATGTCTCTGCTGTTTTCGCCGCCGATCATGGCGCACACGGCTTTACAAAGATCCGCCACCGAACAGCGCAGCATGCCGGCGGGCGCATCCGGATAGCCTTGTTGCGGTAACTCAACAAGGCCGCCGTTCTGATAATCATAAGGTTTAGCGAGCACGTCAGGGTCGAACTGTCGCAGATACCAGTGGGCGTTCCAGATTCCCAGAGGTTCAAGCACGTTTCTTTCCACGTATGAAGCAAAGGGCTGGCCGCTGACGCACTCGATCACATATCCCGCCAGCGCCATCGCCACATTGCAGTAATCCCACTTTTGCCCCGGCCGCGCTCGACTATAAGACCCCTCAAGCGTGTAGGCGTCCCCTCCTTTCACCAGATAATTTTTTAGAAAACTGTCCAGACTTTGTCTGGGATCGCCTTCGTAGGAAGGATCGCCATGTCCTTCATCAGAAATGCTGGACGTGTGCGTGAGGAGGTGACGTGGCGTGATCGAGTCATGTGGACGATGGGGATTTCTGACCGCGAAGTCGACGTACTCGTTCACATCACAGTCCAGATCGAGCCTTTCACGCTCAAATAACTGCACCAGCGCGGTGCTGGTGAATAGCTTACTGATTGAGGCCAGATGCATAGGCGTGTCCACAGTGAGCTTGCGTCCCTTACCAATATCGGCGTAACCAAAGGACGAGGAATAAAGCGCGCCCAGGTCTTTAGACATGATGGCCACGGAAACGCCCGCAACATGAGCGGCATGCATGCGCGGTTGAATACCTGACTCAAATTGCTCCCGCCAGACATCGAAGGAACGCGAGGCGTCATGCGTGGATTTCGCCATGGCGAATTGGGGGGCGATCAGGCCTGCTATGCCCATTTTGAGTAAAGATCGTCTTATTAAAATCATGGATAGTTCCCTTATATCAGTCGTTATATCAGTCGTCGTACGATGGTCGAGCAGTTGTTTGAGGCATCACGCCGATGCGCCTTATCAGTTAGCATAATCACTCCTAACATAGCCTCCCCGCTATTACGCTGGGTTTGCAATCAAGGGCTTTCATTAGAGAGTTCGGGGCTATTTAAAACAAATATGAAACCTGTATTTATTAATACTTTTTTGCACTTGTACAAACTGATACAAGCGAATAATGCTTGACCACACATTAAACAGTATGAATAAAGTTTTACCGACTTATGTTTAAAATTAATCCAATAAAATGGCAGAGCCATTTCGAAATAATGTTATGATAAAGTACTGTGTTATTGTGATACTAAAATAAGATATAGAGGTTCTTTCCAATGGAATACCCGATTAATGGCTCCTGCCAATGCGGACAGGTTACCTACACGCTATCTAAACCGCCTGTTGCGATAGCTGCATGTCACTGCAAGCAATGCCAGAAGCTGTCCACCAGCGCTTTCAGCATAACCGCAATGATAGATGCCGATGCGATTGATATTCATGGGGAAATGAGCGAGTGGAGCAGAGTCGCAGCCAGCGGAAATACAAGCTCAGCCAAGTTTTGTGCGGTGTGCGCCAATCATATATACCATTACAACCCGAGCAATCCTTCGCATCTGATGTTGAAGCCATCCACCCTCTCGGATACCAGTATTATTAACCCAACTATTCACGTCTGGGTCAGTGAAAAACAGGACTGGTATAAAATACCGGAAGGCGCTTTAGTCTACGACACACAGCCGTAACGTATAGAGTTAACAGGCATGCTCATTGTACGCCCGCGAGATCGTGACTATTATGCGGGCGTTTAGTGTATATATGAAATGAAACAGTCGGCCAATTGAAATTTATCTAGAGGTTAGAGAAAAAATCACCCACTCATTGACGTTAGCGGATGATTACTTTTATTAACCTAATGCGTTTTGTGGCGCCATGTAAATTTGCGCTATAAGATCACACAAAGTCCAGCCGCCGGCTCGCTAACTTTAACATCACCTTTGCTATCAAAGGTCGCACTGCATTCACTGGTTGCAAAGTCTTTTTTGGCGGCTGTGCACGCCATCGACCTTAATGGAGAAAGATCGATAATAATTTTTTTATCACTTTTCAACGTTTCTAAATCGTTGATGAGCGCATCAATCGTACACTCATGGCTTCCTAACTCAATGCTTGGGTCGGCGCCAGCTTTCGAGTGCCCAATAAAAGTGCTGGGCGCTGTTTGCACCGCCACAGGCTCTATATGCACCGAATCGCCAAATTGTCGGATACTTTCTTTAAAGGCTTTCTGAAAGCTGTTTGCGCTTTCAACGCCTCTGTGGGACATACCCACCCCTATAGTGGCGTTTTGAGTATCTTTTACTTTAAAGATGAAGGCCGTACAAACGGTTAACTCCCCGGAGCACAAGGTTGTTTTGGCCGCGCCAGCCGTTTTGAGCGCCGTAGTGCAGCCCATTGCAACGTTTTTGATTATTGTCATTTGCTTTCCTTAAATTGTTTTTATTGCGAAAAGTAAGACTATGCCGCCGCACATTACGGAAAGGTTATGGGTTAACCTGCGTGACTCACGCACCTCTCGAACAAAACGAAAAAAGGCCAGCATGGGACTGGCCTTTGCTTCATTTTTCAATGAAGAAAATGTGGGTTAAATACTCCTATGGAGTTCCCTACAACGAATTGTCCAACTTCACCATTTTAGCTTCAGAGGGCACGCCGTTCTCATTGAGCGCGAACAGCATGTAGTAGCCAGGAGGCGCGATATTGGAGTTCAACGGCGTGGTCAGTCGGTAATAGTTATTGTCCATGGCGTCCACCTCCAGTTCGATGCGTCGTTGATCGGTATTGGATGAGTGGGTGACCGCAGACAAGCGGATCAGCGCAACAGAGCTGATGGTTTGTTTAGAGCTGATGTCGAAATCCTTGTTATAGCCGATTTTTCCGTTATATCCCGTCGGCCCATTGTCGACCAGGGAGATTTCCGGACGATCGCCTTTGAACAGGTACGGAGGGCTGTAGATTTCCGCCGTGGTGTAGTTGAATTTACAACTCGCTCCACAGGCTCCGCCGCCGGCGACCCAGATTCTGCCGTCAGGAAGCAGCACGGCGGTTGAGTGGTAGTCTCTGGGGTCCTGATGCTGAGCGACTTCGGTCCATTCATCATTGACCGGATCGTATATTTCCGGCGTATACACCGCTTCGCTGGTATCGAACAGGTGGCTGTCCCGGGAACCGCCCACCGTGAAAACGCCGCCATCCGGCATTACCACCGAGTTGGCGTAATACCGGGGATGGTGCATGTTTTCCTTGCGCACGGATTCACCGGTTTTCAGATCGATTTCATAGACGGAATACAGTGACTCACTGACATTGATTTCCGCCTGATCGTCTTTGTAGTCTTCAATACCAAACCGGGCGTTTCCGCCCATTAGCAACAGCTTGTCCGCGCTGTACTGGACATTGGTGGCGCCCTGAATGTACTTCGGTCCATCCTCACGTCCCAGGCCGGTCAGCGTGGAGCTGCCCTCGCCTTCGACGGTGTGACGCACGAAGTTTTTGTAGGGCGCGTACTCCAGAATGCTACCGTCATGCATGACGGCGAGTTTACGGTAATACTGCCCACGGGCCAGGCCGTAATCACTGTTTTGTCTGCCGTCGATATCAATAATGGTTTCGATTTTGTCGTAACCAATGTCCCTGGTATTGCTCAAATACCTGAAACTACGGGTGTCTGGATTCCAGATTTCTCCCTTGGCGTTATCAAAAAGGGAGTAAGAGTTATCCCCGTCGCCGCCGATGGTAAAAACAGAGCCGTCGCCGAGGACGACTGCGCTGTTGTACCAGCGGGCCTTTTCCAGGTCGTTTTCCCTCACCCAATCGTTGGTGTCTGAATTATAGGTCACCACATATTTGCGCTTGGCCTGGTTGCCTCCGCCGCCGAGAATCAGCAGGGAGCCATCCCGGTCCATCACCGTGGCTGGGCAGAACATCTCATAGGTATCTTTCACCACATATTGAGAAAGTTCTCCGCCTTTGGGATTGAACGTGCCGGTATAGGTGACGTCATCGCCATGAAAACTGATCGGCGTGGACCCCGACCAGAACACCAGCCGCCCGTCGGGTAGAACCGCTGACGCAATCGCCACCAGACCCAGCTCGAAGGTATCGCTCCACTCCCCAACCACCGTTTTCGCGGCCGGTTTGAGGTCGAACTTTTCATTGTCCCCGGTCGTGCAGCCGAATTGCATCAGCTTCGCCCCGTCAGTGAATCGATTGCCTGCGATATTCAGGCAGAGCTCCGTGCCCGCCTCAGTTATCCGATAACCATCCCTTAACGGCGCGATATTCAGCGGCCTTGCGGCCTGGCAATCGCCCAGCTTGACGTCCGCTCCGGCGACGCCAGGCACATTAATGCAATACTCCCTGTTCTCAACCGTGGTGGCCAGTTGGTAACTCCCGTCAGGGTTCTGGCGAGCGTTCCACAACAGGGAGTCCGCTGAGCAGGCCAACTGGACCAATCCCATCGTTGCGTTGCTTTGAAAGCACAGTCCACTGTCCTTGCCGGCAAGGTTAAACAAGCCCGCCGGTATCTCAGCAAACGCCATCTGGGAGGTCACAGCTATGCCCGTACCTACAATAATTTCACGTATTCTCACGTGTACTTCTCCAAATTAATTAACTTCTTAGGATTCTCATGCAGCTTGTTGTTTTTATTGACTAACATGAGCACCTGTTAGAAGGGCGTCTGGAGAATTGGTTCAATTTTTTCGATAAAATTAATCGATTAACTTGAAGAATTTGCGAATTGTGAGTGAAACCGGCGCGTCCCCCGGTTTTGTCCTCCCTGGAGCTTCTGCGCTAAAAACTGACTGACATTCCATTGCTGGCATGGCGTTTCGACTACACTGCTTTGTGATAATTCTGATATGACAAGGATTTGTATTATGAAATTAATGAATACCGCTATCCCTGTATCGGCGGCTCTAAGTGTCGTTGTGTTGATATCTCTTCACGGCAACCATGCGTTGGCGAAGGACTGGAGCCACGTTGATAAGTGCCCTTCTAATCAAAACGCCTGCTTTATCCCTATCGTTGCGACAACCGCCGCCGCTGACATGGAATACACGATCGGATTTGATTTTGATACTGACGGCTGCCTGCCATCCGCTGGCGTGTCAAAAGATATGAAACCCAATCCTGGCATTAAAAACTCCGGCTCCCTGGACGGCCACTGCGCTTATCAGAACCAGTTAAGCTACAGCAACACCATGCACCGAGCGACCTGCGTCAGCGCAAACGGCAACGAATACTGTTCCCAGATGTTTGCGTTGTACTTCGTCAAAGACCAAGTCGTTGCAGGCGCAGACGCCTTCGGACACACCAATGACTGGGAGTTCGGGCTCATATGGACGACCAATCAGCAGCTGACCCACGCCAGCTATAGCCACCACGGTAAAGTGACAACAGCCCCAGTGTCCGACCTGTACTCCGTCAAGCCCAATCAGGTGCTTATGGTTTATCACAAAGACGGGGGCTCCACTCATGCAATGCGATTCGCCAAGCCTGGAGAAATACCTGAGAACCCGACCTGCATGGTGAAGTGTGAATGGGTGACTCCCAATATTGCCGATTGGAACAAAATCGCCGCGGGCTACAGGGACGTTTTCACCGAGCATAATTACGGAAAAGCCAATATGCCGATGAAGGAAGCCAACTTCATACCCAATATCACTCTCGCCATCCCACCTGGATACCCGCCCGCCAATATCTGGCAATAGGAGCCCAGCCCTAACTAAGCGTGTCGCCTGAAACAACGACACGCCGTGTTGCGCACAAAATTGATGAAATACGACTATTACGCGCTCTTGTAAGCCTTACAAAAGCATTGCAAGTCTGACGGAAACAACGTCGCATATCAGGCTTATCGCCCTCGCCTCACAGCACTCTTTCGCTCACCGTCAGCCCGGCGCATTCCCTCCGTTCGCCATGCCAAGGCTGTGGCGGTCGGGGCATGTTTCTTGCCCCGGTCAACAGTCAATGGACTGCAACTGCTGAAGCGAGGAAACCTATGTCTATACAGGAATCTCAACCCTCCGAGCCCGTCTATGTGGTAGACGGCGCCCGCTCTCCCTTTATCAAAGCCGGCGACAGACCCGGCCCCTTTCACGCCGGCGATCTCGCTGCGCAGACTGGAGCAGCGTTGCTGCTGCGGCAGCCGTTTAACGCGGAGGCGATTGATGAAGTGATACTCGGCAACACCATGGCCGGCCCTGACGAGGCCAACATTGGTCGCGTGGCCGCCCTGAGGATGGGATGCGGCGAGGCGACGCCCGGCTACACCGTACATCGTAACTGCGCCTCGGGCATGCAGGCGCTGGATAACGCCGCCGCCAGTATCGCCGACGGGCGCTCCGATTTGATTCTGGCCGGAGGCGTGGAAGCCATGAGCCACGCTCCAGTGCTACTGCGCGAGGATATGCTCAACTGGCTTGCGGATTGGCGTAAAGCGGACTCTCCGCTGGAAAAAATCAAGCTCATTCCAGAGTTCGAAACCCAATATGTACAGCCGGTTATTGGACTACTGCGAGGACTGACTGACCCCATCGTCGGCCTGAACATGGGACAGACCACAGAAAAAGAGGCGCAGCATTTCGGCGTGTCGCGACAGGCCATGGACGAGTACGCCGCGCTCAGCCAGCAACGTTTGGCCCATGCCGATGAAGCGGGTTACTTTAAAGAGGAGCGCACGCCGCTGTACTCCCCCGACGGGACTTTTTTTGGCAAAGATAACGGCATGCGTCCGGACACCACGCCAGAGTCTCTGGCGCGACTGAAACCCGCCTTTGATCCCTTCGGCAGCGTCACCGCCGGCAACAGCTCGCAGATCACCGACGGCGCCTGCTGGCTGTTGCTGGCCAGCGAACGGGGCCTGAAAAAACACGGCCTCACCCCCATCGCCCGTCTCTCCCATACCGCCTGGGCCGCGCTTGATCCGTCCATGATGGGGCTCGGCGTCACCCTTTCCTCAACCGCCATTCTCAAACAACGAGGCTGGGGCCTGGACGACATCGATTACTGGGAAATCAATGAGGCGTTCGCCGGGCAGGTATTGGCCTGTCTGAACGCATGGGCCGACGACGCCTATTGTCGAGAGCAGCTGGGGCTGGAGCAAGCCATGGGAGAACTGGATATGACGCGCCTGAACGTAGACGGCGGGGCCATCGGGCTTGGCCATCCTATCGGCGCCAGCGGCGCCCGCATTGTCCTTCACCTGATCCACGTTCTGCGTCGTCATCAGGCGCGACGCGGCATCGCTTCATTATGCATCGGCGGCGGACAAGGCGGCGCGATGCTGGTGGAAAATATCGAATCGTAAAGGGAGAACCTAACCATGGAGCAGACTCAAGAAGCCCACCCCATCACCGAACTGGAACGATCCGCCTTTATGCACTGGCGTCTACAGCGGGACGCCGACAATATTCTCTGGTTGCGACTGGATCAAAAAGACGCTTCCGCCAACCTGTTGGGAACGGAGGCGCTGGGGGAACTGACCCGCATTGTCGACCTGCTGGAGCAACAGGACACAAGCTCAGGGGCGCCAGGCGTCCTGGCCTTTATCTCCGACAAGGACGCAGGCTTCATCGCCGGCGCCGACATCAACATGATCGAGCAACTGCAAAGCCTTGAACGACCTGTCGATCGTATTCTGTCCATCCAACAGATTTTCAACCGGATCGAAGCGCTGCCCTATCCTACGGTGGCGGCGATTCATGGCTATTGCCTCGGTGGCGGATTGGAGCTGGCTTTGGCGTGCCGGTTCCGCATCGCCGCGGCTGACGCCAGGCTCGGCTTTCCCGAAGTGAAACTGGGTCTTCATCCCGGTTGGGGCGGCACGGTGCGTTTACCCCGGTTGATCGGCGTCACCGACGCCATGGAGATGATTCTTGGTGGTAAACCGGTTTCCGGCGAACGCGCTCAGGAACTGGGACTGGTGGACCACATCGCGCCGCGGCGTCAGTTCGCCAACGCCGTGCTCGCTATCCTGCGGGACAATCCCAAGCCCCATGAACCCAGCCTCGGCGGCAAGATTCTGAACGCCTCAATGTTGAGTGGCCCGGTGGCGTCGGAACTGGAACGACGACTGCGCAAACGCGCGGATCGCCGCCATTATCCCGCTCCGTACGCCGTCGTCGACCTTTGGGACCATCATGGGCGGGACACGGAAAAAATGCTGTACAAAGAAGCGGAATCCTTCGTCGCCATGAGCCGCACCCCCGCCTCACAGAATCTGCGGCGCACCTTTCTGCTGCAGCAGGAGCTGAAAAGCATGGGTAGTGAGGCCCGGGACCAGATTCGTCATGTGCATGTCATCGGCGCCGGCGCCATGGGAGGCGATATCGCCGCCTGGTGCGCGCTCAAAGGGTTGCGCGTCACCTTGCAGGATCAAGACCCCGAAAGCATCGCCACGGCGTACAAGCGTGCGGATGCGCTGTTCCGGCATAAGCTTGAGCACAAACGGCTGGCGATGGTCGCGCGGGATCGCCTGACGCCGGACCCCGAAGGCATCGGTCTGGGCCGTGCGGATCTGGTGCTGGAGGCGATTCCGGAAAAGCGGGAAGCCAAACTGCAGCTTTACAAGGACATAGAGCCGCGCATGAAAGAAGATGCGATTCTGGCCACCAACACTTCCAGCATCCCCATTGATGAGTTAGCGCGAGGACTTGCCCGTCCCGAGCGCCTGGTGGGTTGCCACTTCTTCAACCCGGTCGACAAAATGCAGCTGGTGGAAGTGGTTAAAGGCGACCAAACCTCTCAACAGGCGTTTGAGCGCGCCATGGCCTTCGCCTCTCTCATCAAACGCGCGCCCACCCCCGTTAACAGCGCCCCTGGCTTCTTCGTGAACCGGGTGCTGACGCCCTATCTGCTGGAAGCGATGATGATGTATGACGAGGGCATCCCGGCAGAGACGCTGGACGCGGCGGCGGAAGAGTTCGGCATGGCCATGGGACCAGCGGAGACTGTGGACCTGGTGGGAGTCGATATTTGTCTGGATGTTGCAGAGCACATGAGCGGATTGATTCGTGGCGACGCGCCGGAAATGTTCAAAAGCTGGGTGTCCAAAGGCCGTCTCGGTCGCAAAACCGGTCAGGGATTTTATGAGTACAAGGATGGCGAACCGCAAAAAAACAGGGTGTCGCGACCAGAGGACCCGGAAATGGAAGCCATCCGCCAGCGCATGATCTACCGCATGTTGAACGAAGCCGTGGCCTGTCTGCGGGAAAAAGTCATTGAACACCCAGACCATGGCGATCTGGCGATGGTGCTGGGAGCAGGTTTTGCGCCTTTCAGAGGTGGTCCATTCCGCTATATTGAGGCCTGCGGCCCCACGCCAATAAAGCGCCAGCTCATCCTGATGACGCAGGACTATGGCGACCGTTTCTCACCGGATAAAGGTTGGGACACACTTGTCCTGGGGGCGAAGGCGAGCGAAGAAGTCTGATGCCGCCATGAAGGAAAGAAGAGAGCAGGAATCTATGGCTGGATGGAAGCAGGCTCAGGCATGACTATCAGCAGCCCGATCAGCGCGGCGCTCGCCATCCCCGCCACCCATGCCAGACTGGCTGGGGAAAGTCGGCGAGCGTCCCCGGGGATTAATAGGGCTCCCAGGATCAGGCCGGTAATGAGCCCTCCTCCGTGGGCGGCGTTGTCGATGCCGTCCACCAGGAAACCAAAGACAATGGTGAGCAGGGAAAAGATGGCGGCGCCGAAGAAGATCCAGCGGAACTCAATCAAAGGCACGCGGGTTCTGTTCAGCCAGAGGTAACTTAGCAACGCGCCATACACGCCGAATATGCCGCCCGAAGCGCCTGCGGAGACGACACTGACGACATGGAATGTGAGGGAAAACAGGTTGCCGACGATCCCGGACGTTATAAAGATGAGTAAAAAACGCGTATGCCCGTACATGCGCTCCACCCACTGCCCCCCATCCCACAGCGCCCAGACGTTCAGCGTCAGGTGGATGACGCCGAAGTGGAGAAAAACCGCCGTACCAAGCCGCCACCATTGCCCGTTCAGTGTTTCCGGACTGAAGTTGGCGCCCCATTGCAACATGACATGACTTGAGACATGCCAAAATTCACCGTTTTTTAACCATATAGAGACAAAAACGAGTATAATCCCGAGAATGATTATCATTGAAGTGTAAGTAACGGCGACTCTTTCTTTTAGCTGTTCATAGAAAGAAGGCATGGACGCGCTGGATTTCCTGCGAAAGTTTTTAACTTATTGAAATTAAAAGGACATATTGGCTCGGTATAAATGGAAACTATCATACCCCGGGCGCAGACGCACGTTAACACGATGAACAGACACGGACTTTCACCGCGGCCCCTGACGCCGCCTTTTTGGGGCCCGCGAACATTTGTTCCAAGCCCTCCCACCTCCGGCCCCTAGAGGAGATTGACGCTCTTTAGTAGGACAAAGAACCAAGGAAGTAAAGGATTAGATGTACACAAGGATTAGAGGTACACATGGACAACCTGCAACGATCAATGAAGATCGGCTTTGGCCGTAAAAATCTGCATCAGTTTTGCGAGGCGCTGTTAGATCCCCTCGCCCTGTTCATCAGCATATTGCTGGTGAGTTATTTATTCGAAGACGCGATTGAAGCGCCCTCGATGATCTCCGCGTTATTTGCATTCTGCGTCGCCTTCCCCGGGCAATCACGACTGCACCAACCCTTGACCCGTTGTCTCGTCGACATACTATTGAGCTGGTTCGTCATCGCCTTTTTGATTCTGTCTTTAGGCTACGCCACGCGATCGATCGACTTATTCTCACTGTCCACCATTCTCCACTGGCTGTGGATCGGCCCCGCTTTACAAGTCAGCGCGCACTTGGCGTTCCGCTACTTCACGGTATTGCTGCAACTGCGCGGAGATCGACAGAAAGTGGTCATCGTGGGCATGAACGAACAGGGACTGGAACTGGCCAAGCGCCTGTCCCGCAGCCCCTATTACAACGTCGAAATACTGGGCTTTTTCGACGACCGAACGGCGGACCGACTGCCAAAAGGCGCTGGCTGGCCGGTGCTGGGGGATTTTTCTGAGTTATACGACTACTGCAAAGCGCAGCGAGTGAACAGTATTTACCTGTCGCTGCCCATGACGACGCAGCCTCGCATTCTGGCGATTCTCGATAGCCTGGGCGACACCACCGCATCCATTTCGTTTATTCCCGATATGTTCGTGACCAAGCTGATCCAGGGCAACGTTTACCAGGTCACCGGCATGCCGGTCGTCTCTGTCTGCGATACGCCGTTCCGGGGCGTCAATGGATTGATCAAGCGTTGGAGCGACATTGTGCTTTCCGCATTGATATTAGTGATGATCGCGCCGGTGTTGGCGGTGATCGCGGTGATGGTGAAAGTCAGTTCGCCTGGCCCTGTCATTTTCAAACAGCGGCGTTACGGTTTGGATGGCGAAGAAATCATCGTCTACAAATTCCGCTCCATGACCGTCTGCGAAGACGGCGATGTCATCAAACAAGCGCAAAACGGCGATAAGCGACTCACGCCTATCGGTGGTTTCCTGCGCAAAACTTCATTGGATGAGCTTCCCCAGTTCATCAATGTGCTGCAAGGCAGGATGAGCATTGTCGGCCCCCGTCCCCACGCGGTGGCGCACAACGAGCAGTATCGCAAGCTCATCAAAGGCTACATGGTTCGCCACAAAGTTCGGCCGGGCATCACCGGTTGGGCTCAGGTCAACGGTTTGCGGGGCGAAACACAAACCCTGGAGCGCATGCAGGCGCGGATCGAGTTCGATCTCGACTACCTGCGCAACTGGTCGCTGGCGTTGGACCTGAAAATCATCCTGATGACTGTTGGCATGGTCTACAAGGACGAGTACGCATACTGAAACCGGAGCCTGAAACATTATCCGGTTGACGCGCAATGGATATGACCTCCCACTTAATTGAGAGATATTTGCAATGAAAGGCCTGTACATTAACGTTACCAACGCAAGAGCCGAGGTAGAGTTATTTTCTTCTTCGATTGGCGCCCCCGCGGACATACATGAGTTCAATTCCCCTCTTGGCGCTCACATTTTAGTAGATGTGCATCGCGCCAACTGGCCGGAGGGCGTCGCCTACGCGGATGAAGCGTCGCGCTCACTGGCCGTGGGCTGCGGACATTTTGTCTTCAACGGACGTTTAGGCAACATCAGCGAGTTCGCCCGCGCCTTCTTCCGGGCGGAGACGGAAGAGGAACGCACAGCGGTGTGTTCGCTGATCGAGGCCGGCAGCTACCTGTTCTATATCGAAACCGGCGGCGCGTACTATCTGGTGACGGACCCCTTCGCGCTGGTTCCGCACTTTCAGGATGCGCAGTCCGAGACGCTGCGCGTCGCGCCGGCGCCTTGCTATATCGCAGACGGCAAGGATGTGGACCCGGTGTTGCAAAACATCCTGAACATCAAGCGGCATCTGTTTGGCGGCTATACCTTGTTCAAAGGCGTCGAGCGGCTGGAAGTGGGCGCGATTATGTCCCGCGACCGCACGTCGTTCTATTTCGATTACCTGAACGGCTCAGGCGACTTGCACAACGTCAATGAAAAGATGCGCAAAGGCCTGGAAATCTTCGGCGATCGCAAAAAGATCCTGCCTTTGAGCGGCGGTCTGGACTCCCGGTATCTGCTGTCTCTCGGCAAGACACATTACGGTTACACCTACGGACCGGCGAATACCGGCGACCGGCCTGTCGCCCGCAAGTTCGCGGGCTTCTTCGATGACTACCGCGAGTTTTCCCTGTTGGACCTCAGTTATCCCAAGCTTTCGCAACAGCTGGGCGAAAAGATGTTCAAAGGACTGGTGTCGCGACCACTCTCCGAGTTGCTGGTGGTGTACCGTCATTTTTACGAAGCATGGGGCGACGGCAATCTGTTCGTCGACGGTTACCTGGGCGGCACCCTGCAAAGGGGGTATTACTTTAATATCGAGTCCACCTGGGGGACGCTGTTCCGTATCTTCCCTTCCCTGATGTTCCGCTTCATCACGCCGGAAGATCTGATTCGTTACCGCTACCGTCAGCTGGACGCCGCCGGTAAAGCCTTGTTGCTGGACAACTTCCATGCCGCCACGGCGCGTTTCAACTGCGACGGCTGGAAGAAAATTTTCCTGTATGAAGCGCTGTACGGACGCAGCGGTCGCTGGATCACCCACGGCGGTTGCGTTATGGCGAGCCAGTTCTTCACGCCGGTGCAGCCCTTTGTCTTCTTCGACGTCTTCCGCACCTTCATGTCTCTGGACGTGCGCAAGTTCAACAGTTTTTCCCTGCTCTCGCCACTATGGAAAACACTGCCGAAAGGCCTGAGCGATGTCGCCACCCTCGACCTGTATCGCCCGCTCTGGCCCGCGATGTTGAATCGCTGCCTGCACGTGGCCTCAAGGACGACTGACAAACTTTCCCTCAGTAATCGCTTTGATAACTACAAGGAAGAGCTGCCCAAGGTGCAGTGGGAGTGAGTCTGGCCGCGACTGAAGTCGGTAGGTAAATGAATAACTGAACTAAGTGCAATTAAATAGACGATACTGAATCGGTTCGCCGAGTCCGCCAAAGCAGGCTCGGCGAACCGCTGATGAATCCTTCCGCTAATCCAACTCCAAACTGGGTCTTTTGGGAATCGCCATCCTGACTTTTTCCGGAATGGACGGATCGGGCTCGCAATCCGCCAGCGTGTTGCAGCCAATCATCTTCATATCATCCCACTGAATCGTCAGCAGCCCACCGTTGGCGGTGACGTAATCAATCAACTCCGCAGAGGTATAGAGTTTCATGGGGCTGATAATACTGATGCCATCCGGAGAAGGATCGAGTGGATGGCGGGTGTAGTTGTGAATGTCGAAAATAGTCTGGGGCTCCTGATCGTCCAACGCCGCAGTCATCTGGAAACGCCCGGTCTCCGCATCCCCCTCAATAAAGGTGTACTCAAGAGAGATCCACTGTCCCACGGGGACTTCAAAGGTCTGGTTGACTTCTCGCCATAGCGCGTCGTCCCACTTCTGCGTGGTTTGATTGAAAGTGCGCGCCCGCACGGCGAAACGCAGCTGGTTTTGTCCCTCCTTTATGCTGGGTTTGTTGATATTCACGCTGACGACGAACGGATAAGGATTGCCATCCCAATGGGGATTGTTCCACCAGGAAGACAGGGACAGCCAGTCAATGGTTTTCGGGTAGGTCCGCAGCATGCTAAAGCTGTTGCTCAGATACATGCGCACCTTCAGCTTTAACTCTTTAAAGCCGGTCTTGCCAGTGACGTCTAACTGCACTCTGCCTTTCTCGTTATTGACGTTGGGCTTTTTCAGCGCGAAAGCGAGCACCTTGTTGTTGGGATTATCCAGCGCCGGCTGCACTTGCGCCCAGCGTTCGGTGAGGTCGCCGCCTTCATAGTTGATAAAGGCGCCGCCAAATCCCATGGTGGTTTTCTGTTCATTGATCCAATTGCGCACGCAGGAAAACTGATTGGTGCCTAGTTTGGGTTCTGCAGTTTTGCCCGGCTGGATGTCCTGGAAATATAAGCCTTCGTTGAAGTCTGAGCTGAAAACGACCCGATTTCCGTCGTTACATGACCAAAACCAGTCCAGTTGCGGCGTTTCCGCCTGGACCGAATCAAGGGGCGGAAGTAAACACCCCAGAGCGGTAAGTAGAAGCGCCCGTCGTTTCGTAACGTCGGGCGACTTGGTCGAGTTGGCTGTCGGCCTGTCCATAAGCACTCTGACTCCTGTTGGTTAGACTGACTAAAAAAATGGCGCTGCTCCGCAGCGACCGAGTACGGCTTGGCAGTGTATTAACCAAAGGTTCATCCGCGACCACGGATTTAAAAGGGCCCGATTGCAATGACGGGGACCTCCACCCATGCTTGGATAAGTCGAAGTCGTTCAGGCCCGATAATGCTTTTCCGGTTGGCCAGCCACTTCGCGGTGGACAACTGATGCTCTAAACGGCGCTCGCCGGAAGACGCTTACGCGGCTGCTGGATATCCGGCGCTGCGTCGCGCCGGCGGGCGGATTATGTTGAGGTGGCTGTAGGTTTCTCCTAGCGGAATGACTCCTGTTAGTTAGTCTGACCTTATTAATAGTAGTCGTCATTGCAGGGACTGAATGTAACGTGACAGCTTTTTAACCAAAGCGCCATCCGCCACTTCGGAGATCGCCGGGCCGGATTCCAGTTGCGCTCGCCGGTCCAGAAGGCGCGGCAGATCCGACGCCTCCCAGGCCACAATGATGCCTTTGCGGTTGGCCAGCCATTTCGCGGTGGCCATTTGATGCTCATTGCGGTGCTCGCCCAGAGACGCTTTGCGCGGCATGATGATCACCGGCTTCCGCAAATACATGGCGGTGATAATGGAGCCCATGCCCGCGTGGGAGACGATCAGCTCCGCCTCGCGCATGTAGTCGGTCACCTTGCCCGGAGCCAGAAAGTCCGCGAAGCCCATGTGTTGCGGCATGTATGCGGCCGGCCCGGTCTGCGCGTAAACCACCACGTCCTGATTACGTCCCGCCCAATCGTCCAGCGCGCTGATCATGCGATCAAACGCAAGTTGAGTGCCTACGGTTGCGAAAATCACAGCACAGCCCCCCAGTAATGAGGCCCGCTGGGCTTGCTCAGATGCTCCCATTGGGTCAGCCACACATGCGCCCATCTGCCGACTTTGGCGCCGGACTGGGACAGGGCCTCGCCGTTGGCGATGCTGTCTATCCAGATGGTGCGCGCCCCTAAAATTCGACCATACAGAATGGCGGCGAATCCCGGCGCCGCGCCGGTGGTGACGACGATATCCGGCCGGGTCTTGAGCATCACCCACGCCACCTGGAGAAACATTTTCAGCAGCGCCAGTTTGTTCCACATGTTGGCGTCCTGCACGATAAAACAGGGCTCGTTGTGAGGAGAACTGTAGTCCTTTACGGTGGTCATCCATAACAGTTTGTGGTCCTCAAACGCGCCGCGCAGTCTTTGTAGTTGCACCCAGTGTCCCCCACCTGAGGCGACTAAAAGTATTTTTTTCATTTTTATTCTCCTGTCATTCCCTGAAAGTTCCTTTTTTGAGACAGATTTCCGGCCCTGGGCCGGTTGACGATGCTCAACCAAAGCGTCGCCAGTTTGGGGTACACCACATTTGCGGAAAAGGTATCCGCAAAACTGGCGTGTCCCCTTGCCGCCAGCTCCGCGCGCGCGTCATCATCGCTGATTGCGTAGCGCAAAGCCCGGCGCAATTCCTGAATATCCCCCGCCGGCGCCAGCAGGCCCCGGCCATCGCTCAATACATTGGCGATGCCGCCCACCGGCGTCGAAATCACACAACAATGTCGCGCCAGCGCCTCCAGAATAAACATCGGCATCGCCTCGTCTCTGGAAGGCAGCACCGCAATGGCGGCGCGGTCCACCAGCTCCATGAGCGCCTTATGGGACAGCCCCCCCACAAATTCAGCGTTGCGCAGCGCCTCGGGAACCACTCCCGCATCAATGACCGGTCCGGCGATGACAAGCTTCCAGGCGCCGACGTTAAGCGTCGGATCAACATCGCCCTCAGCCTGCAATTCTTCCCAGGCCTGCGCCAGTACATCCACGCCTTTGCGATAGGTGACGCCGCCGCCGAACACCGCCAGATTCTCCTTATTCCCCGGCCGGCCGGTCGCCACTGCGTTGGGGATATACACAATGCGCTCCGGCGCCAGGGTTTGGGCCACGATAACGCGAGTCTCTTCACTCAGAACATGAACATAATTCGCCCGCGAAAGGACAAAACGCACCAGTTTCGGATAACGCCGACTGAACTCGGCGAAACGGCTGCCGTGTAATTGCGCGACCACGCCAAAGCCCAGCAGTTGCGCCAGAGTAAGCAAACTGCCCTCACGCACGAAAGAACCGTCCTGGGACAGATGCACCACCATGGCGTCCTTGGTTCTGCGTCCACGCAAACGCAGAATTTTCCACAGGGCGCTGAAATACAGCCCCAGCGCCTTAATGCCTTTGGAGCCGTCCCGGGACGGGATGACCTCCACTTTGAGGTTGGCGAACGGCCAATTCAGATAGGCGTTGATCACCTGAGTCATACCGCCCGCCACCTCGCCGTGTCGCCCTACGTGCCATATCACGGGCGTCGACTTGCTTACGCTCATGCTTCACGCCCCCGCACCGCCTCCACGAAAGAAACCAGTTCTTTGCGAACGCCATCCAGGGACACTCTGGCCTGCCCCAGCGTATTCAGATAACTCTCCCGTTGTCGCAGCGTATCCTCCAGAAACTGACCGATGCGCTCCGCAGACCAGGTCGCGGCGCTTTGTCCCACGCCTTTCAATCCGATGGCCTCGAAATGCCGGTCCACCTTGCTGGAGTTATCCGTGGTCAGACCCGCCGGCGCGGCGCCTTCCGTATAAGCGGCGATGAGCACGTGGAGGCGGTCGCTGACCACCAGCGCCGCGCGCCGATAGACGTCCCGCAAACGCTGCTCCTGTTGCATATGATCATGACCGTCCCAGTCCAGAACCTGTCCGCCCAGACTGCCGGCCAGCTCGCGGGAGCGCGCGGAGTCCATCAGCACCTGGGTCACCGCCATGATTTCCAGATGGTGTTTCTGTGCGAAGTCGCGGACGGCCTTACGCCAGGCGTCGTTGGGCGCCGGTCGGTCGCCGCGCATGGACACAATCAGATAGCGACGGTTTTCCATGGAGGAAATGCGACTGAGCTCGCCGCCTTCCGCAAACGCCAGATCCGGCATCACGCCGCCGTGTCCCAGGTATTGGAAAGAGCCCTGATCGCGCCAGTAGGTGAGATCGGAGACTTTCAAGGACGGTGTTATCAGGCGTCGATAAAAGCTGGAGAAATTGCGCACCCCGGAGCCCAGACGCGCGACGCTGCCGCCTCGCGCCTTGAAGCGTTTCGCCATGGGCAGGACGCCGAGATGCTCTTTCATGCCTTTCAGGCTCAACTGAATTTCTCCGGGCTTGAACAGATAGATGCTTTTCTGGCGCCGACTGGCTTCCATGCCGGCGCGATACCAGGACAGAAACGAGGTGTAGACATGATCGTCCGGGCGCAACTGCAGCGCCTCGGTATAACCGGCGGGGGCGTCGCCGGTGAACACATGCAACCGCGAATCGCCCTGCAGCCACTTGGCCAACGGGCGCCTCAGGATG
Organism: Hahella sp. KA22; assembly: GCF_004135205.1. Classification (NCBI taxonomy): domain Bacteria; kingdom Pseudomonadati; phylum Pseudomonadota; class Gammaproteobacteria; order Oceanospirillales; family Hahellaceae; genus Hahella; species Hahella sp. KA22. The sequence goes on from NZ_CP035490.1 coordinate 4,003,213, forward strand.
ATGTCGCCGATGTTCTGGTATTGACCGATGAGAGGTAAAAATATCGGGGTCATGATTTCAACTTCCTTGCTTCAGAGCCTCGTGACAGGCTTTCTCATGGATGGCGAAGTAGGTTCCAGCCAATTTCCTTGCAATGACTGGATAATCCCTGTGAGTTCTTAAATAACGAATAGCGTTTTCCATTCTTTGCCGACGCATGTCCGGGGATTCCTTGAGCAGGGTTTCCGCTGCATTCGCAAATGCTTCAGCGGTGTACGGAACGCACAAACCCGCGCCGGATTGGTCGATCACCATTTGCTGATCCGGGTTATCGTTACAGACGACGGGCACGCCCAGCGCCATGTATTCGATCAATTTGGTCGGCGAGGAGCAGTCAAGCAGCTCGCTCCTGGGAATGGGCGACAAGCCCACTTCCGCCTGACGAATGTAACGCCAGGCTTCCTGCATCGGCAGCCAGCCGGTCCAGATCAGAATATCGTCAACGCCCAACTGCCGCGCCCGTTCCTGTAACCAGGCCTTGTGTTGCTGATCGTTGGTGTCGCCGACGATGGCCACAACGATATTGGGAAGACGCCAGCGCAGCAGCGACGCCATTTCAAACAGGGTTTCGATGTTGCGAACGTAATCCAGGCTGCCCAGATAAATCAGCGCGCGTCGGCCCCGCATGCGCTGATCGACGCAGACATCGTCTGTGGCGTCCGCATCAAAAGCCGCTACGGAAGCCTGCATGCGCTCCAGATCCACGCCCATGGGAACCGGGGTCATACGTTCCGCTGGCGCGCCGCGGCCCGCCATGTCCTGCTTCATGCGCTCCGACTGCACAAAGATATGATCCGCCTGGCTCAGTACGAGCCGGTACAGAACAAAGCGTCCCAGCAGTCCGCGCAACAGCAAAGGCAGTGAAGTGATTTTCTTCCAACCATTGGCCCGGCGCGCCCGGTCTATCTGGCCTTCCGGATAGGGATAAGAGCACCAGTACAGGAACGGCATACCTTTGAGTCGGGTGAATATCAGCGCCATTAGCGCGATAAAAGGCATGTCCCGCACCTGTACGCCGTCATGCCGGTCGCGTCGGGACTGGGCCAGCGCCTTGAACATATGCATGAATACGGCGAGATGTTTGAGCCGGCGCGGCGGTTTCGCCAGAATCGCCTCGCCGCCGCCCCAGGTCTCCTCCTGTTCCTGCGCGCCGGGTTTGCGAAACGCGACAATGTCGGAATACACGCCATGGCGTGGTAAACCATCGCCAAAAAGCAGGCCCACATCCACTCGTCTGGCGGGAAACAACCCAGGCGTCAGATAAAGCAGTCTCATCGTTCTCATGCCGTGCGCGCGCCTCTCTTAACTAGCGTTTTCAACAATCCTGTCTCCTCTACGGTGAAAGGCCGGAGCAACCACACTGACACCACAAAAGCGCCAACAATCAGCAGTGAATAACCCAGCAATGGAATAAGGCCGGAGCCGAGCGCCGCGACGGAGACTTCCGGGCTGATCGCGCCGGGAATGATCGCCACCGCCATGGCCAGAATAAGTTTGGTCTGATTGAGCCAGTCGAAAGCGTAATCGCAACGCTGCTTGAGGCCCGCGATGATGAAGCTGTTGAACAGCACATGTCCCAGCCCGATGGCGATCACCGCCGCCCACACGCCGAAGCCCAGATGCAGCAGCGCCCACAGGCTGGGCAACGTGATCAACCCCAGGGCCGCGCCCCATTTGCACAGGTTGGCCTGATCCAGCGTCACGGCGGCGGTTTCCAGTAAAAGCCGCTGGCTGTATGGGATCAGGCACAACAGGAATCCGAAGAACAGGTAGCCGGAGTCGCTGAATTTGCCGCCGGAAATAAGCTGGATAAGCTCGTCGCCGAACACCGCCGCCACGGACACCAACGGCAGCAGAATCACCAGACTGACTTTGCCGGCGGAATTAGTCAGGCGACTCAGCTCAGAGGTCCCGCCGCCATTAACGTAAACCGCCACCAGTTTCGGCCGGATCAGACTGAACAGCAGCGACGCCGGCAGGTAGCGCGCAATCTGGTCATTCAAGGTGCGCAGGAAGCCAAACACCGCGGAAGCCTCCGGCCCCAGGTATTTCTGCAACAGATTGACCAGCGCCTGCGGGCTGTAAAGCAGAGTTAGCAAGTGCGCGAAATACATGTGCAGGGAAAGCCACCATTGCTGGCGAATGGACGGCTCCGTCCACCCCGCCTCTCCCTGTAATCCTCGCATCGAGCGACAGAATTTGATCAGACACGCCAGCGCGACGGTGGTCCCAAACGCGGACGCCGCGAGTTCGATCAGCACCACCGCGTAAAGGCCCATCCCAGGCTGCGCCAGGGTTTGCGCCGACGGTAAAAGTATTAGTATTGGTTGGGCAAGGTCGGAACCGGAAAGCCGCCACAGCACGAGTAACCCAGCCAGGTAAAGCAACTGCCGTCCTACCATGCTGGCCCGAATGCCCCCCTGTAACAGCAGCGGTCCGAGCACCGCCTCCCGCAGGAAGCGGCCAACGCCTTCCACCAGAAATACGCCCAGAAACACCAACGCGGCGGGACGGAACGCTTCTAGTCCCGCCCAGCTGAGATAGGCGTCCATCAGCATTGCGAATAGCAAGGCGCAGGCAATAAGCGCCGCGCTTTGCCACGCTACGACGCGGCGGCAGAACCCGACCAAACGACGGCCATCCGCCTTCAGACGATACTCGGGAAGCTGCCGCGCGGTGAGCCAGGCCAGCCCCAGTTGCGCCAGGGAACGGCCGATTTCCGTCATGGCCAGCAGTGTGACGTAGGCGCCGTATTCCGTCACCGGCAGCAAACGCACCGTCACTAACAGAATGCCAAGGGTCAACAGCGCCGATATGACTTTGCCGGACAAGAACTTCTTCGTGCCGGAAATCAGCGCCTGACGTGAATAAGGATGACTCATACCGTCTCCTCCGTACGTCGGGACTCACGGTAAAGCCACGCCAGATAACCCAGCATGCCCCAGAACAGAATCTGAAAGGGCAACCCCTCCAGCAAGGTGCTGCGATACACCGGGTAGATCATACAAATACTCAGCGCCGCCTGAATGCCGGCGGCGTCCGCCATGATCCGGCGACCGAAGCGCGCGGCGCGCAACCTGCCGGCGGTCAGCCAGGCCGAGACTAATATGCCGTAGAACAGCAGAGAGCCCAGCAGCCCCTGTTCCCACAGTAAGGATGACAGTGCAGTGAGGCTGACGCCGAAGCCGGGATAACGCAGCGCGATGGTTCCGCCGGTGGCGTCGTGGGCGGAGCCGATGCCGCAGCCGAAAAAGAAAGACACAGGATCATGCAGGCCTTGCTGCTGAAACCAGAACAGCAGTCCGGTGAGACGGTTCAAGTAGTAGCCGCCATAGCCTTTGTCGCCCATGTTGTACGCCATGGTGTCGGACAGCATTTCCGACAGACTTTGCGCTTTCACCAATTGCAGATACGCGTAGGCGGCGCCTAGGGTCAGCAGTGCGCCGACGATCAACGCCAGCACCGCCAGATGGGGTTTTCTCACCAGCTCACGGCCGTACAGGGTGACAAACATCAACGGCAGGAAAATCACCACGACCTTGGTTTCACCGAGGAACAACGGCGTCAAAGCGAACAGCCCCAGGACGGCGAAGTGACGCGGCGATATCAGCTTTTCGCTGCGTCGGGCCAGCAGGAAACCCAGGGCGATCACCAGAAAACTCGCCATTTCGGCGTTAGCGCCGCCGGCGTAGCGGGTTGCGCCGAAAGTGCCTGCGACTACGTCAATGGGGATCATGCCGGGATAGGCGTATTGCAGGCTTTCTCTGACCGGAACCAGCTTGAGCAGCTCATAGAGCGCAAACGGCAATTGCACGATCACCAGCGCTGCGAAAAGCCGCACCCAGCGATCCAAGTCCGCACGGGAAAAACTCAGCCAGGCCAGCGCGAAACAGACGCCCATGACCTGAAAGTAGCGTTTGAATCCGCTGGCGAGTTCGAAGAGTGTCGATTGCGCCGCGCCGTTCAATAGTGCGTAGCCAACAAACACCAGCGCCAACCAGATAAAAACAGGCTGCTTCTCGGCGCTGGCGGGATTGAGCAGGCGGCGCGAGGCGGCGCTGAGGAACAGAATCAGGCCCAGTACGGAAATACCCCATACTGCTTTCTTGCTCAGGCCTTCCGCCCAGATAGGCGCTAATCCGGCCACGAACAGCCCTAAAAACAGGATCAGCCACAGGGTGATAGCGGCGTTGGCGAACGCCAGCAGGCCGACGATCATGCCCGCCGCCAGACCCGCCAGCAACAGGTTGCCCGTGGAGGCCACCATGCCAAACACAACGGCGGCGCCCAGCGCCCCCAGAATGATCAGCGCCTCCACCCCGTATCGCTCAAATAATACCGACGCGCCGTCTGCGCCCGCCTGCAACTGCTGACTGAAAATCATCGAACATCCTTTCGATTAAATGTAAGAGTCCTTCCGGTTATTTACTGCGTCAACCTGTTATGTGAATCCTTACTGAGTCAAACCCGCCAGGCGCTGTCGCGACGCTGGCGAAATTTCCGTTAACAGCGCATCCACCAGCTCCCGCTGTTTCTGAAACGCGCGCATGGAATCTTTATCCACGGAGGACACGCGAAACAGCAGTCCGTCCGGAATGTATCCTCGGAAGCCATAACTGACTTCCTTTAATTTCTTGTCGACCTTGTTGGCGATCACCTTTTCGCCCACCGTCGCCCAATAGGTGACCGGCTCATGGCGCTGCCCTTGTGACGTCAGCAGACGGGTGATGCGAATCTGACCGTAATCGGTCTGCAGCAGCCCGGAGGTCTTGTCCGCCAGGGTGAAGCCCTGGGCCGGATAGCAGACTTCCGGATAGTGCATCTGAATGGCGTCGCGCTGGTCTTCGCCGTATGCAATGGAAACCATTACTCGGTAACCCGATTCATCCGCATAGGTGCGGGTCAGCGTCTGGTTATAAATGCGATTGATCGTCTCCCGGGTCTGCGGATCGACGATCTGGTTGGCGGATTGCGTGACTTCGCGCCACCCGCCAAACACTTCAGGAATCATCGCATCCAGCTTTACCTTGTCGATGTGGTCCGAGAGCATGACCCTTGGCGTCAGGGCGTACGCCGTTACCGCTGAGACCACCATGGCCGCGCAGGCGATCAGACTGGTCTTGTGATTACGCATTGGCCTGTCTCCTCCTTGTCGCCGGTTTCAGCGCCAGATGCAAAATCGAGTCGACGCCGATAATGAGCAACAACGCGCTGACAAACAGCACGATACCGGCGAATCCATGCAGAAACCCCTGCCCCGCCTCATCGCCGTAGTGATAGGTGATCAAGGTCAGCGCCAGCACTCTGATGAAATTGGCGACGAATGAAATCGGAACAATGGCGATAGCCAGGGCGACGTTACGCCAGATCGATTCGTGGCGCACGATATGCAGGTAGAACAGCCCCATCGCCTCCAAAGTAAACAGGGTATGCAGTCCCGCGCAGGCATCGGCGATCAGCAGGCGGTATTGGCCGACCTGCAGAATCACCCCGGATCGGGATACCGGATAGCCCGCCCAGTAGAGCACCTGATCCACGGACCAGGACACCGCAGTTTTCATGGGCAGCGTCAGCGCGCTCACCAGCGGTCCCGGCAACGGCGCCATAAAGATCATGAACAGCAGCGGAAACCACATCATTTTCACCGCTTCGCGCCCCCGCAGCAGCAAAAGCAGCCCTGCGACCACCGGAATCTGCGACCCCACTTCGAACAGCAAAATATCCTGCGAGCGTCCCAATACGTACAGAATCAGGCCGCCGCCAAGGGCGACGCCGCCTTCCAGGGAGGCGGGAGCGAACTCAAGCTGGTGGATGTCCTGGCGTTTCTTCCAGAAAAACCACAGCACCAGAGTGAGAATAATCGGCTCATGCCCCTGCTCACCCGACGCCCATAAAGAACCGGCCAGATCGTAGTAGGTGGGCAGATAAAGCACGACAACGCCTAATAGTACGGGCGACCATTCGCTAATCGCCGGAATATGGGGTCGGGTGATCGTCTGCTGCATGATGTTTCAGTGCTTCGCGCGCGTGAGTGTCAGGTTTTGTTTAATAAACTCCCGGCGATGGCGACGCCGTTTTGCTTCAGATTCGCCACCAGGGATTTGAGGCCTCCGACGGCGGTTTTGTGCTGGCTCGCCACCACCAGCGCTCCGCCCGCCTGCGCGGAAATCGGCTGCGCGTCGGAGACCGAGGCTCCCGGCGGAGTGTCGAAGATAACGATGTCGTAGTGTTCCTTCAGCTCTTCCATCAGACCTGCAAAACGCGGCCGGCTGAGCAGTTCCTGGGGATTGGGCGGAATCGCCCCGGCGGTCATCAAAAACAACCCCTGCAGACCTTCAATCCGCCTCACCGCCTCCCGCCAGGGAATGCGATCGGCCAGCACCGTGGAGAAACCAAACTTATTCGCGCGCTTGAACAGCTCATGCTGCCGCGGCGCGCGCAGGTCGGCGTCCACAATCAATGTGCGCTCCCCCAGTTGCGAGAACACCACCGCCAGATTAGCGGCGACAAAACTGCGGCCTTCGCCATGATTGGCGCTGACCACGGATAGAGCTTTGCGCCCGATCTGCGCGTCAAACCAGCGCAGCAGCAGTTGGCTGCGCAGCGCCCGCAATTGCTCGACGATATGACTGAACGGATTAAACGCGGCGACCACTTCCTGACTGATGCGGTCGTCGGACGCCTGCAAATAGGAGTAAACAAACTGCCGCGACAAAGCGAACTGAATATCCTGCTCATCCAGCAAACCCAGTTGCATGGCGGCGTCGCCGAAGCGCAGACCGGGCTTGTTTTGCTGCAAGCGCAGAATCTGCTCCGCGGCGGCGGGCTCCAGTCGCCCGCTGTCGATCAATATAGCGCCAATGGATGGCGAATGACTGCTGAGGTTTTGAGCTTCCATGTTCATCAGGCTTCTCCCGCCAATGGATAAGAGCCGCCCGCCATCGCGTCGGTTTGCAGTCCCGACGGTCTGGCGGAATCGGTCTTCCCTTCTTTTTTCTTCATCATGGATACTGGCGCTTTACTCAATTGCGCCAATACGGGAACGCCAAGTGCGGATTGCAGGTCTTCTATCGAACGCACCATAGGATTGCGTAATTCCAGAATCAGCGCCGCGCCGACGGACAATAACCCTCCCAGCATCACCGCAATGACAAGATTGAGAAATAACATTGGCTTGCTGTGCTTGAGCGGTGGCGACGCCGGCGTTAATACGGAGACATTGGTCTGCACCGTTTGCGCTTCCAGCTGACTTTGCGTGAGACGCTGGCTGATGGCGTCGAAATCACGCTGCGCGGTTTCCACCTGATGAGACAGAATCTGAATCTGGTCATGCTGACTTTTCAGCTCCAGCATTTTCTTTTTCTGTTCTTCGATGGCTTCTTTCAGTTCCGCCTGCTTGGCTTTGCTGACGCGCCCCACGGTGGAAATGGATTCCGCAATCTTGGCGGTTTCCATGCGCAGACGGGATTTCATACTGGCCAGTTCGGAAGCGGCGCTTTTGTATTGCGGGTGGTTGACGCCATAGTCTTCGGACAACTCCTGCAGGCGCGACTCCATGCGCGCAATGTCCGTTTTGAGCTGGATGATCAGCGGATTGCGCATGATTTCCGGCAGCGTGTCGCTACCCTGGTTGAAGCCCTGCTTGCTGGAGGAATCCGTGCCTTCCGCCAGGGCCAGACTCAGTTGCGCGGTCAGCTCGCCCAGTTTCTGGTTTTCAAAATCCAGACGATCATTGGTCACCACAATGCCGGTTTCCTGCTGAAAATTGGACAGCGCCTTTTGAGCTCTTTGCAGGCGCTCGCGCTGGGTTTCGTATTGCTGCTCGAACCAGGCGGCGTATTTTCTCGCCGGCTCCGCCCGCAGATCGATCGTGGTGTCGATATAGGCTTGCGCGAAAGCATTGGCGGCGGTGGCGGCGAAGCGGGGGTCCGTGGCGCTGAACTCTACACTGATGACATTGCTTTCCCGGGCGGGACTGACTTCCAGGTTCTTCTTCAGACCCGGCGCCATCCACACGGCGATGGTTCCCTGTCCGCCGGTTTCCTCCAGCCATTTGTCGCGGGTTTCCGGGTTTTCGTCCAGTTTCAGCAGGCGCACTACGCCCTGTGCGACGCGATCGCTGGTGATGATATCCATCTGCGTCGCCATATAGCCTGGCGACATCATGCCCGGCAGCACCATGCCGACAATGCGGTCGGGGGTCTGCACGTCCAGCACCACGGTGGTGGAGGCCGTATATTCTTTGGGAATGAGCAGGCTGACCACGGCGGTGGTCGTTATCGTGGCCAGCAGGACGCTCAGCACCACCCAGCGCCGCGCCCACAGAACCAGTAATACATGTTTCAAGGTCATTACTTATCTTTCCTGCAACAGATCTTTCCTAGAACAAACTTTCGCGAATGTAGATAACGTCATCGGCGCGCACGAGGTCGTACAGCTCCGACTCTTTCAACTCCACATCGCCTTTGGCGTCCTTGCGATACACCTTGATGCCATTGTCGGTGCCGCGCAGGCTGACTCCCCCGCCCTGGGCCAGGGCCTGTTGTACGGTCATGTTGCGTTCGACCCGATAGACGCCGGGACGCTGCACTTCGCCGTAGATGTAATACACCGGGGCTTTATCGACAAAAATCACATCGCCGCCAGCCACCTGGATATTAGCGTTGCGCTCCCCCTGGGCGAAGATGGCGGGAAAATCCACTTCTTTGTGGAACGGTCTGCCTTCGCGAATCCCGGACACCACGACAATGTCTGAGCCTGAGGCGGTGACGCCGCCGGCCATGGCCAGCACGTCGGAAAGTCGGGTCTTTTGCGTTTCCAGAGGAAAGCGGCCGGGGCGGCTTACCTGCCCCAACACCGAAACCTGATTGCCGCGAATTTCCAGCAGCGTAATAGTCACTTGCGGGTCCTTCACGTACTTGCCTTGGCGCAAGCCTGCGGCGATTTGTTGTTCCGCCGCCGCCAGCGTTTCTCCGCCCAATTGCAGGCTGCCGATCAGCGGGTAAGTAATACTTCCGTTTTCGGAAATACGGGTGTCCAGAGTCAGGTCCGGTTGTTGAAATACGTTGATGCGAATCGCATCCCCGGGGGCCAGGCGATAATTCAGGCCGGCGACCTCCGCCCGAGCCGGGGTGAACAGGATCAGCGTCAACAGACCCAGCACTATCTTTGTTCGCATTTGCGTCAATTGCATGACGTAAGAAAATAAAGCTTCCATGTTTTTAGGCGCCGTTACGCATCACTTCCCAGTTGTAAAGAAACGGCCTCGGCATTGCGGATATCCTCTCCGCCCTCGACGCCGCTGTTTTCAGTTCCTATCTCCACGCCAGCCTCCCCGCCTGCCGCAGGGATGGCGAGCCGCTTGAAGTCGCCGACATATTCAATGGCGGCGCTGTTCTTTAAGCGCTCGACTTCTTCGGTAACGGTCTTTTGTACCTTCAGATTATGAAGGTATTGTGTAATGCGGGGTTTAGCGTCCTCTTCCGACACCGGTCTTTGCTGCGAGGCCGTCACTCTGACGACCAAATAGTTGTTGGGTCCCTGAAACAAGGTCATCGCGCCGTCTTCCAGCCTGGCTACCTGGGTCAACAGCTCCAGACCGATCTGTTCCGCGGAGCGGTTCGCCGCGTTGACGCGATATTGCACGCCCTCGGATTTCAACCAGGAAACGATGTCTTCCAGTTGCTCTGCGCTATTAACTTTTTCATTAAGCGGCGCAAGCAGTTCTCGCCGCGGCTCAATGGCGACTTCCTGCAAGCTGTACAGCTTGCGTTCTGCGAATAACGCGGGATGTTCTGCGTAATACTGATGGATATCTTCCTGGGAAGGTTGCGACAGCGCGCCAATCACCTGTTGCAGATAAGCGCGGGCGATGATGCTTTTCTTCATGGATTCAATCGCCATGACCACGTCGGGACTGCGGTCCAGCTTGAGTTCCACCGCCTTGTCGTAGGCGACTTGCTGCTCCACCAGCTCATCCAATGCCTGCGCCCGCGCCGTGTCGGAACTGACGCCCTGGGAAGGCTGCTTGGCGAGTATGGCGTTAAGCTGATGTATAGAGATTTCCGAACCGTTGACTTTGGCGACTACCTGGGTTGCGTCCGTCGCCTCGCCTGCGCCGCCGCACCCGGCCAAAGAACCCGTCAGGGCGGTCAGAAAGACAAACTTCGGATAGGAAGTTCTATGGAGAAACATTGCTAAATCCTTTAGTTAATATGTGCGGCGCGATTGACCACACAGTTACACATTCCTACATGTGGGCTACATACTAAACCTAAAAATTTTCCAGTGATAGTGATTCTCACTAAAAAGTAAAGGTTAACGACAGGGTCGCCATATCGCTGTTGAAATCTGCGTTCGTTTGATTCGAAGCACGCCTCTCCCGCTGCAACGCGGCGCCTATCAGGACATAGTTGACGGGGCTCCAATCGCCCCCTAAAACCAGCGTTTGCAAGCGGTCTTTACGCCCATCCATGGCGGTCAGCAAACCGCCCTGATAGTCCCTTTCTTCATAGCGCCAGCGGGCATGTAGACTCACCTTGGCGGAGTAGCGCCACAGCGGCCCGATGGAGACCAGACGTCGCCGATAATAGCTGCTGTTATAGTAAGCCTGACCAGTTATCACTTTATCGACATCTGTAACCGGCGAACTTTGATAGGACACCAGATTTTGTTCAATCGCCGCAGTTACGCTGGTTGATCCCGTCCATTGATAATCCAGACTCAGCCCGCCAATGGCGCCCTGGTAATCCCGCTCGCCGTAGTGATCGTGTTCACGTTCGACATAGCCAAGGTTGCCGCGAATTTTTGATTTGCCACTGAAAATCCACAGGAAGCGCATCTCCGCAAGACGCTGTTCGAAACCGGAGTCCACACGGTCCGCCGCGCTGATCACACGATTGGCGTAATCGCCGTCCGTATTGCGCAGCGACACGGAAATATTGCTGCCGGAGGGCGTGTCATATCCTGCGCCCAGTTCCCAAGAGTCAGACTGATAGTCCCCTTCGACGCGGTACAACGAGCTGTTTTCCTGCTGGTAATGGGCGCCGCCGGCCAGCAGTCGCCAACGCCCGACTACACGCCAGTCCGCGTCCAGATAATAGCGACGGCGGGTGCGGATATTCTGTTCGGTTCCGGAGAAGTCGGCGAAGCTGTTGATGGATTCGTTGTAGTCGGCGCCGAGCACGCCCTGCAATCGACTGGTGGCCAGCCAGTCCCAGGCTGCTTCCGCTTCCCAGGCGGAGTAATCCAGGTAGTCGTAATGATGGTAGCGATTATCGGAAAACCGGGCGTCCAGTTTCAGGTTCTGACGGGAGATCGCCTGCTCGCCGCTGACCGCCGCGAAGGTGGACACAATCTGTTCGTTTCTTTCGTTATCGGAGGTCGACCGGAACAGGTTGTCCTCATGACGCAAAAGGCTGCCTGCGCTGAATTCCCAGGCGTCGCCGACTTTACCCTGCGCCGCCGTGCAGTAAAACAATGACAAGCCCGCTGTAATCCATGCGGTAGGTTTGATCGGACAGAACATTTGAATTCGTCACTCACATTAAGAACGCGATCCTGCGCTCCAAAGAATTTTAAGGCAGACGCCGAACACCGTGCGCGTATGTCGTGAATGACTTGCATGAAGAGAGTCAAAGCCATGACGCACGCTTCTGGCGACGGAAAATCCAAGATCCCTGGATGGCGTCTGCGTAGAACCAAACGAGGGCCATTCTAGAGGAGATTGAGTTTCCTTACTATTACGAAAAAGACTAACTCGGCGCAGGGCGTTGCAAGCACGCAGCCGCTTCGCCACGGGGTTGCTTCGATGACGTAGGTTGTACGATTGGCCGCGCGTCAGTCGGAATTGAGCTAGACTGGTTAGGTTAAGCAGTGGAACAACAAAACAGGCCATTAGGGACCACAAAAAGCTGTGATTAGGGAGAACAAAAAGGATGACTCAATCTTTGATTGACGGCGACTGGCGCCAGCTGCTCATTGACGACAACGTGTGCGACGCCCCCAAGCAACAGGTTATCGACGGCAAGCGCAAGCAACTGCAGGACCTCAAAGCCAGACCGGACACCCCCGTCCAGGTTCGGCGTCTGATTATCTCCGCCTGTGATGCGCTGGAGCGTTTGAAGGGGCATGTCGGCGCGGAGGAGTTCTATATTTATTACGGGCGCCTGACTGACCTCCTCAGAGTCATTGGCAAGGAACTGGAGGTCTGCGGCATCGCCGTTGATTAGGCGTATGCGCGCCAGCCGTCGCCGTCATAATAGGTCGGCGATGCGCAGACGCTTATGAGAGCGGGAGTATTGGTCGCCCATGTCTCCCGCTTGGGTTTCAGACTATTAATCCGTCAGACAAATAACGTCCGTCTATTTGTCTGCAAGCGACCTATCTGTCAGTGAACGACAAATTGTCTGCAAACTACAAAGTGAAAGCTTACGCTTTCTGGCTGCGTCGACGGGCCACGTAGCCCACGATGCCCAGGCCGGCCATCCACATGGCGTAGGCGTCGGCTTCGGGAACCATGGTTACGGCGGCTGTGCCGAACTGATTGGAAGCGAAGTAAACGTCACCGATCAAGATAGAATCCGTGGCGCCATTCAGGTTCAGGTTGATCTCGCCCAGCCTGGTTTTCCATCCATCAAAAACGCTGCTGTTATAAGCGCCGATAATGCCTTCGTTCGCCGGGCCCGCATACCATTGGAAACTGGTGATATTACCGTCTACGATGGTCAATACGCCGCTGTCGCCATCCTGGGTGCTGTCGGGGGTCCAGGTGACGCCATCCGGCGCCTCCTGACGGGTCCCTTCAATACCGCCAAGCATGCCGCTCACAATCGCCAGATTCAGGCCATTGGAGTTGAGGCTCACCTGGTGCGTACCAGTCAGGTAATTATCGAAGTTGGGAAGAATAATCTGACCGAGGAACGTCGCATAGGATGCATCCTCCATAAATATGTCAGTGTATTCGTCAATCGTTTGCTGGCTGTGATAATTTGGGTCAAAAGTCAGGTCGACGCTTCCCGAAAAATCAAAAACCAGTGTACTGGCGCTAACGCCCATACTCACTGCTGAAAGCATTGTCGCCAGGACTGCCCCTCTAAAAGGATTCATGTTTAACTCCTTGTTTTATTGGGTTGAGGTCCATTTCCATAGGCGATACTAAATTTCTAACTAATACGACTCATAATAGAAATACGACGTCGCCGACATGAATAATACTCACTCGTATAAAAAGAAAACAACTGTTGACGCAATAAAAGTCCAACAATCGTTACATACTTTTTCTTTGGGTGATCATGATGTCGAACGAGGCGGTAAAAAGTTCTGACTCAGTCCGGCGTCCCAGGGGGCGCCTGTCTGAACAGAGTGTACCTCTGCGCAGACAACGTCATCAGTACTTAATACCATATCCCCGTAACTATCGAATAATCCGCGCCGCATCTGACTTTAAACAGGTCTGTGCGCGCCTGTTCATGCGGTTTTTCCCCATTTCCTTTCTGGATATTACAAACGCCAATATATGCCGCGTTCTTTTTTATCTTTTGAAAACAAAATAAATCGGATATGTATCAATCAGGTTACGGATACATAATTATTTTTATCGTTTCGTGATTTATTCCATACATAGCGCATCATAACAATTGGTTATAAATTCACCTCACGCATGCGCTCTATATGCAAATATCCAATAAAAATAACCCTTTGCAAATTACGCCTTCATATAAGTAATAACGCCACTCCTTCCGGGGCGGTGGATTTGAACTAAGCTGATAGAGTCGGGTTGTATTGTTCTATCACTGGAATAAGGAAATTGCTATGAGCGATTATGTGATTGGCGGCTGGACGCAAAACCCTGCAGACTCCTCTCCTCAATCTTTTTCTTACACCATGTACGGCATGGTAACCAACCTTTCCGGGCTAACGACCGGCACGCCTCAGTCTCCGGGGTGGAGTCCGGACACGACTGCTGCGCCTGGCGGATCAGGCAAAGTGCTTTGGACCTACGGCGGCGGTGGCTGCACGCCGAACAATATGCCCCAGAACGCGACGGAAGTGAGCGCCATCGTCAATGCGACCCAAACCAAGAACTGGGCCGGCGTGGATTTTGATGACGAGTGCTACATGAACGTGGACATGCTGGTTGAGACGATGAGCAAGCTGAAATCCCTCAACAAGGAGTGCAGCTACACCTTTCTGGCCGGTTGGGATTACAACAACCCCAGCGCCTCCAGTGAGGGAACCAAAATTAATCAGGCCGTCAAAACCATGGCGCAATCAGGCGCGGTCAATCGCTTTTGCCTGATGTGCTACGCCGAGGCCATGTGGAGCATGAGCGACATTGAAGCCAACGTAGGTCCGGCGATAAAGCGCACCATCGCCAACGGCGTTCCCGCCAAGCAGGTGATACTGGCGCTGACGCCCGCAGGATTGAATCAGCAGAACCTGAGTTACTTCCTCAATGAGGTGACTCAAAACGACATTGGCGGTCTCTTTATCTGGGACTACCCCGCCCTGCCCAGCAGCTATCTGCAGCAGATTGAGCAGGCGCTGTTGGGCGCCTGAATTTCAGGTTAAGCGACAGGACCTGCGCAGGTCAGGCCCTGTCTTTCGCGGCTTGTCGCGTTAGTTAAAGTAATAGCTAGTAAGAATAAAAGTCAGTAAGAGTAAAAACCCTTGCCGGTCTTGCGGCCCAAATGACCGGCATCCACCATACTGCGCATTAACGGACAGACCCGGTATTTCGAATCCTGAAATGTCTGATAAAGCACATCCAGCGAATTCACCACCGTGTCTACGCCGATCAGATCCGCCGTCTCCAGCGGCCCCATTTTATGGCCAAAGCATTCCTTGAAGATGGCGTCCACATCCGCAGGTTGCGCGATGCCGTCCTGAATAGCGAACGCCGCTTCATTCATGAATAGGTGGGAGATGCGGTTGGAGACAAAACCAGGGCCGTCCTTCACCACCACCGATTTTTTGCCCAGCATCGCCAGCATTTCCAGGCAGCGGTCTCTGGTTTGTTCTGACGTATTCAGGCCCAGTATCACTTCCACGGTATGTTTCAGGTAAACCGGGTTCATGAAGTGAACGCCAATGACCTGCGCCGACGTTTTATGGAAAGACCCCAGTTTGGTGATAGGAATGCAGGAGGTGTTGGCCGCCAGAACGGCATTGGGCGCAATAAACTCAGCCATGCGGGTATACAGCGCCTGTTTAAGCTCAATGTTTTCCGGGATATTCTCAACCACGAAGGCGCAATCAGAGATCGCGCTCAGCTCATTCGTCCAGCGAATGTTGTCCAGAATATCCTGTGGTTTCTTCCCTTTCGCCAGTGGGCTGAACAACGGCGCGTAACCCGCCGTCTCCAGCACGCGGGCGCGACTTTGCTCGCAGGACGGCTCGTCTTTTTCAACCACGACGACATGATGGCCGCGCAGTGCGCAATCAAACGCCAGACTGGAGCCGATATTACCGCCGCCAATCACGGCAATGTTTAGTTTTGACATACAAACTTCTTCCTTGTTGTGCTTTAAAAATCTGTTTTCCGTTGACTAATCAGGCAGCCAAATAGATTCCTTCTATTTGTCTGCAACGACAGGGCCTGCACAGGTCAGGCCCTGTCTCCCGCGGCTTGTCGCCGCGCAGGCGCGTCCATGCGCCTGGTGATTAACATGCCAATATCATTGCCATGTTTATAACAACAAACGGCTTCTGTGCGTCACCAGGCTGCTCCGGCGTTTATTCAGCGGAATCCGGCGAGATCACTTCCCACTTTCCAAACCAGGTCAGCCCTGCCGCCTTCGCCAATGACGCCGAGGCCTGATTATCGAACTGACAACGGTATTGCGGTTCATATCCCCTCTCACTGGCGCGTCTGCAAATCGCGCGCACGACCTTGCGGGCGTATCCTTTTCCTCTGAAGGGCGGCAGCGTCAGCACGCCCAGATCGGCGATGCGCGTATGGTCGCCGGGATAGCTGTCCCAGGGGTACATGCTGGCGGCGCAAACCAGACTGTCGTCAATAAACGCGCCGCAAACCTCCCAGTGATCCAGTTCGACATAAGCGTCATCCAGGTCCTGTTCCGTCGCGGACGCCTGGAATTCGGCGAAGACGGCCTCATCCTCAATATTTAACGGGCGGATGTCGCCTTCTGTGGTTTCCTGCATCAGTTTTGCTTTGTCCTGTGCAGAGAAATAAAAGATCTCATCGGCGCCATGCAGCGCCACTCCCGTGTCCTGCAGCGCCTGGCGCAGAGCGGTTGTCGACAAGGCGTCCAGCTGATAGAAGCCCAGCTTGTCCGCCATCACCGGCGTCATGACCGCCATGACTCGGCCGTCCGACAATTCCAGCACCATCAGCCGTCTTTCCTCCGGCAACGCCGCATTGGCGATGACCGTCAGGCTCCCGGTTTGCAGCAGAACTTCCCCCTTGGTAAAAGGGGTCATCCAAAAATCCATTATCGTTGATGAAAATACAGACATACTTCTCTCTCGACTTCGTTGTCATTAATTCGGCGGACAGGTCGCTTCCGTCTGTCCGCCAATCACTCAATCACAATACCTGTGATGTCAGGTCCTGTTTCTCTCTGCTTGGCGCCGCGCAGGCGCGACTGTCCTGCAAGCCCGTTAACTCGCTGACCCGCGCTTCAATCCATGGCGCCACTTGGTTATCGGCGAACAGATAAAAGTGGCCGCCATTGAACACCCGCTGGGTCAGGGGCGCAACGAACGCCCGCCGCCATCCCGCCAGACGGGACACCGGTACGCGGTTATCGCTGTCTCCTCCCGCGATAAAGCCATGAACGTCCAGCGGCGGCTTCGGCATGCCAGCCAGGACCGCCAACAGCGTCAGATCATTGCGCATCACGCCAATCACATATGACCGCAACTCAGGGTCCGCCAGCACCTCCGGCGGCGTACCTTCGTATTGCTCCAGCAGGCGCAGAATCTCGTCGTCTGACAGAGACTCCCGAGGTCTTCCGCGCAGGTCAACAGGATCGATATAGCCGCGGGCGGAGAGAATCACTCCCAGGCGCATCTCCGGCGCCTTGCGCCTGAGTCTGTGCGCAGTCTGGTAAGCCAGCTCCGCGCCCAGGCTGTGGCCGCATAGCATCAAGGGCTTGTCGCGCCCCAGCTGCAATCGCTCGACGGCGTCGAGAATCTCTTCTAAGACCGCATCAGCGTCCGCGTTAAGAGGCTCCAGAAAACGCGCGCCTCGTCCCGCCAGCTCCAGGCAATAGACTTCAATCGAATCGGACAGATTCTGCGCCAGTTGCATGTAGGTGTAACTGGAGCCCCCGGCATGGTGCATAAACAGCAATTGCGCGGCGGCGTGCGGCCTGCTTTTCGCTGCAAACAAGACTGAATCAGACAAGGCTTGCCTCCTCCCTGGCGTCAATCCCGGAAGCGGCGCGCTTTTGATATACCGACTTGAACGCCGGCGCCGCCGCAATAGGAGCGCTGGCGATCCATCCCGGACCGCGCGCGCTTTTGAATTTATAATAATCGTCGTACTCCTGGCTGGTGACGAAGTTGTAAGTCAGGGAAATGCTGGGGGACAGGGTATGCACTTCGTGAGTCAGTCCCTTGGGAATCAGCATGATTTCTCCCGGCTCCAGATCGAAGCGCCAAATCCTGTCCGCCTGCCCGCCAGGCTCATTGGCGGCGGCGGGCGAATGGGCGAAAGAGCGACCTTCTGCAAGGGTTCTGGCGGCGCCTTCCAGCGACGAAGAAAAAATCCATCCCGCTTTTTTGCCCACTACCTGACACAACACCGCATTCGTGCGCATGCCGTCCACATGTAAACGGGTGCAGGCGCCCGGCGCGGAGAAATAAAGTCCCCAGTCCTGGCACATACGCTTGTTCGGCTCTAAGGAGCCCATCTGCACCCAGGGAATCCGATAGCCGCTCTGGGGCAGAAAATAAGGTCGGCCCCAGTGCCGCTGAATGCGCTGAAACGCGAGGAAGCTGAACGACTGCGTTTTGACGCGATGACCGAACCCCCAGGTGAACAGCAGATGCTTGAAAAAGGAGTCATAGGTATAGCGCAGGTAGTCCAGCTCATTGCTCATGCATCCCAGCTCTACAGCAGGAAGCGCAGCAATCTGCTTCAGGTAGGCGCGCAACTCGACGCTGTCTTTCGGTTTGAATCCCGCGTCCTGCAAACGGACGGACAGGTCGCCGAACTCCTCGCTAAAGAAGTCGAAGCTCCATAGTTGTTGCGCCGGCCAGTCCCGCAGTCCGTCTGCGACAATGACGGGCTCATTGCGCATCAGGTAGCGTTCGCTGAACGTCGCCGAGGTAATATCCGAGACTCTTTCCACATGGCGGTAATCCGCCTCTTGCAGGCGCGACGCCGCCTCGTTTTCATCCATCAACGGCTGCGTTTCCCGTTTGCGCCGATAGATGCTGGCTTCCTCATAGGACCACAACGCCACATCGCCCAGCGCATTCCATACATCGCCAATAAAGCTCATAACCGCCCTTCCCTAAAAATCAAACTCTAAGTCCACATCCCTTTCCGCCATCTGCGCGGCGTCTGTTTGGACGGGTTGGTATTCGAGGTTTTGCAGCAAGTCCCCCACTTCCGTTTCCGGATCGGCGAGGATGGCGCCCACCAGTTCAAAGTAGTACTGGAACAACGCCAGAATTGTCGCCTGCTCGAACATGTGTTCGCGATACTGAATGGTGCAATCAAAGCCGTCCCGGGTTTCGGAAACCTCCAGCACCAGATCAAACTTCGCGGTGTCCGAACTGATATCAAGCCGCGACAGCCCGGCCTCCTGAGCCTCCTCAGCGCCCCCGTTCAGGCTTTGCGGCAAGTATCCAAAAACCACATCGAACAGAGGGTGTTTGCCCTGGCGATGCTGACAGTAGGGCTCTGCGCTCAGGTCCTGTAAAAGCGCGCTCATGGGATAGGTTTGGTATGGCGCGCATTCGGCCCATTGTTCGTTCAGGTCCAGCAGATAATCCGCCACCGGGAACTCCGCCTCCGGCTCAAGCTTGAGGGCGAGCATGTTGACCAGATACCCGACCAGCTGCATCTCTTCCGGTTGCGTGCGCCCGGTGACCGGAACGCCAAGCAGTAACGATTCCGTGCGGGCGATCTTGCTCATCAGCACGCCAAACGCGCCGAGGAAGAAAGTAAAGGTCGGCAGCCCCAGTTCCTCGCACAGCTGTTTGATGTCTTCACCAACCTGTCTGGGCAGCGCCTGCGCCAGCGTGGCGCCCTGATTGCGCACGGTTTCGTCGCCGTCATCGCATCCTTCCACCCGCGGTAACACCAGCGGCGCCGGCAACGGTAATAAGTTGGCGAGCCAGAACGCTTTGTCCTTGCGGATTTTTTCCTCATTTTCAGCCGCCTGTCGCACCTGACGGAACGCGGCGTAGCTGTATTCCAAAGGCGGCGCCGGCCGCCCGGCGAGAAAGTTCTGCAAATCGTCTGCGAGGATGCCCAGCGACACCGCATCGCAAACAATATGATGGACGACGATCAACACTTGATGAGGCCGCCCGGCGCCGGGGCTGGTTATCATCATGGCGCGAATGGGCGGCGTGGCGTGCAGATCGAAGGGCATGGCGGCGAACTGCTGCAGCCGCGCGCGATTCTCCGCCTCCGTCGCAGCGCTTTCAAACACCGCCAGACTGGCTTTGGCCAGAACCTGGGGCTCCATCATCAGGTTGGCGCCCTGTCGCTTGAACAGGCACTTCAACACCAGATGCCTGTCAGCCACCTGCTCAATCGCCGCCGCAATCGCGGTGGGACTGAATGACGCGGGACACTCGAACGCCACTGGCATGTTATAACTGGCGTCCTGAAAGGTGGTCTGATGCATGTAAAGCAGTTCCTGATCCGCGCTCGCCAATATGGGCGCGGCGGGATCAATGTCCAGCGCAGGGACTTTGACGTCCTCCTGCTCCAGCAGACATTGACGTTCAATTTCCCGAATAGTCGGCTGCGCGAAGAAATCCTGTATGGCGATCCGCTTGCCCAGCTTCTTGTACACTTTCTCCGCCATCACGATCGTTTTGAGACTATCGCCGCCCAACTCCATAAAGCGATCGTCGATCCCTACGCCTTCAACGCCGAGAATGCCGCTCCAGATGGCCGCAATCTCTTCCTGCAAGGCGTTGCCGGGCGCGGCAAACGCCGCCGCCACGGTCGCCGGTCTCGGCTTCAGCTTAATGCTGTGGAGCGCGGACGATGAATGTCCCTCGCCGTTCGCCGGGCGCCGACCGCCCCAGGCGTACAAACGATCGCTAAACTGTCCGGCTGAGAAAATCTTCTGATTCTCGCGGTCGAACTCGCGCAAGCTGCGTTCGAACAAGGCGGGGAACTCCGCTCCCAGCAGAGCGGTTTCGTTGGCGCCCCAGGCGTTGGCGTCTTTTTGAGACGCTTCCTCGAAGTGGATGGTCTCCCAGTTCACCGTCACCCAGCGGGTCGCCGTCAGTCTGTTGTTGCGCCGTTGGCTCCAGCCATCCAGAAACAGGTTAGCGGCCGCATAAGGCGCGTGGGCGATGCCTCCGAAAAACGCGGACATGGAAGAGGTGACAAAACAGATCTCCACAGGCACGCTTTCGAACACCCGCGCCAGCGTCTGCGCAACCCGCGCTTTCGGCCCAAGCTGAGCCAGATAGCGATCTGCGTCGAGCTGGGCGAGCGGCGCAAAGGAGTCGCCATCCGTCACCCCGGCGGCGTGAATCACCACCTGTATTTCACCCAGACGCTGGCGAATGCTCTCAAACAGCGCCAGGGCGTCGCTTTCTGATTCCAGCGCATAGGGAAACACCTCCACCGCGCCAGCGCCGGCCGCCGTCAGTTTCTGCCGCAGCTCTTTCATGGCGGGCGAGTCCGCTGGCTGACGGCTGATCAGAGCCAGTCGTCCCTGAAAGCGCTGGGCGATAGTTTGCGCCATCGCTCTGGCCATTCTGCCCCCCGCACCGGTAATCACGAAGGTCCCGCCAGTAAAATGCGACGCATCCAGCACCTCGTTTTCGTCTTCGTCAGGACTGCGAAAGTCCTCTACGAACAGTCCTTCTGCGCTCAGCTTCAGAGGACCATGCATGGGAGACGCCAGTACGCTGGCGAGCGCCGCCGGCGTCCATTTTTCACTGGGATTGCAGATCTCCACACAGGCGCACGCGATGCCGGGGATCTCCTGAGGCGCCACCAACGCCAGGGATTTCAGCGCGGCTGTCGTCAGCACCTGATCGGCGTCCTGCTGCGGGTCGTCCACGGCCGATAATGAAGGCGCCAGCAAATAGATATGCACGGACGCATACCCTGAAAAATCAGCGTCCGTCAGCGCCCTGCCCAGTTCAGCCAGCGTCTGCAGAGACTCGGTGTTCATTGACAGGCCGTCGGCGGGAAACGCCAGCGTTAACGTCAGCGCCTGCTCGCTTCGCGCGCCTGCGGCCAGCTCCGCCAGTGCGCCGCGCAATTGCACTGAACATAAAGGGTTGCAGTCGAGCACTTCGATATCATGCCGGGAGAGCCCTGCGGTAAGCGCCTCTGTCGAAGCCGGGGCGAGCAGCACGCGCCGGGACCCGGATTGCGCCGGGGTTTTGCGAAGCCGTATGGATTTCCAGAATGGCGTCAGCATGCCCGCCGCGTTTTTGGAGAGATTGCCGCCTTCCGGCGCCGACAGAACGTCCGCGATGCGTCCCCAGGTTTTATCCGAGACATGGCCTGCGCCGTGGTCTTCGCGGGCGAAAGCGTAACCCGGAACCTCTTTCAGGGGCGGTATGGATTGATCGCCCCACAGAGACCGAGGCAATTCCTTGCTCACGCCGGAAAGCCATTTTTCGATACTGTCTTTATCAAGAGGCGCAGGCATCCCATTCAGGACTTCCGGCGTCAGTGACGCCAGGGTCGAACGGATCAGGGACGGCGCATCGCCATCCTCTGCGAGCGCCAGATAACGCTCGATTTCCCGCATTAAGGCGAATTGGGAATCCGCCGCCAGCAGCGCCCGACAGGGAAAGCTGTGACGTTTGCGCAGCGTATGAGAGAGCGCGCGAAGATCAGGATTCTCCTGCGTCACCAGCCACTGGGACACGGCTTCCAGATGCTGCGTCAACGACGCTGAGTTGATAGCGGAAAAAGGGAAGAACAGCGGTTCGCCCTGCTCTTTTTCGACAGGTTTCTTCGT
Organism: Hahella sp. KA22; assembly: GCF_004135205.1. NCBI lineage: Bacteria > Pseudomonadati > Pseudomonadota > Gammaproteobacteria > Oceanospirillales > Hahellaceae > Hahella > Hahella sp. KA22. The sequence continues at coordinate 4,025,400 of NZ_CP035490.1, forward strand.
CGGCGCTGGCGCATATTCCTGCAACACAATATGGGCGTTGGTTCCACCAATGCCGAAACTGCTGACGCCGCCGGTGCGCAGCTTGCCGTCCTGCGACGGCCAAGGCTCCGCTTCAGTGTTGACATAGAAGCACGACTTTTCAAAATCCAGCTGCGGATTGGGACGCTGGAAATGCAGCGTCGGCGGTATCACGCCATGTTTGAGCGCCAGCACCATCTTGATGAATCCGGCGACCCCGGCGGCGGAGTCCAGATGACCGATATTGCTTTTAACGGCGCCCAGCGCGCACTGGTTCGGCGTGTCGCTGTCGGCGCCGGTCTCACCGAATACCTCGCGCAAGGCCATGAACTCAATGCTGTCCCCCAATCCGGTGGCGGTGCCGTGGCACTCGATAAAATCCACGTCGGCGGCGTCCACTTCCGCCAGTTGCAGGGCGGCGCGAATCACTTCCGCCTGCCCTTTCACGCTGGGGGCGGTGTAACCCACTTTGCGGGCGCCGTCGTTGTTAATGGCGGAGCCTTTGAGAATCGCCCAGATGGGATCATTGTCGGCGATGGCGTCCCCCGCTCGGCGCAACACCACCGCGCCCAGGCCGCTGCCAAACACGCTGCCGCTGGCGTCGGCGTCAAACGCGCGGGTTTTGCCGTCTTTGGAGAACAGCATGCCCTCCTGATAGAGATGCCCGTTCTGTTGCGGCAACAACAGGCTGACGCCGCCGGCCACAGCAAAATCGCATTCGCCGTTCAACAGACTTTGCACCGCCTGATGAATGCTGACCAGACTCGTCGAACAGGCGGTCTGCATGGTGAAGCTCGGCCCTTGCAGTCCCAGTTTCCAGGAGATCAGCGTGCTCATGGCGTCTTTATTGGCCAGTTGCGAGGCCAGAAAACCGCCAACGTTATCCACCTGCTCGGACAACATGGCCTGCATGGTCCACTGCACGGTGCTGCGCGCGCCCAGAAACAGACCGATGCTGCGTCCGCGTTTGTCGGGATCGACGCCAGCGTTCTCCAGCGCATGCCACACGCACTCCAGCATCAGCCGGGTTTGCGGGTCCATCAACGCCGCCTCCGCCTGGCTGTATCCGAAGAACTCCGCATCGAAATACTGCGCCCCGCCCAGCACGCCGTTGGCCGCCACGAAGTCCTTGTTGCGTATCTTGTTGGCGTCGTGCCCGGCCTTGAGCAGTTCTTCGTCGCTAAAATGAGAAATGCCGTCCACGCCCATGAGCAGGTTGCGCCAATACTCACGGCAGTTGTCGGAACCGGGAAAGCGACCCGCCAGACCGATAACGGCGATATCCAGATCTTCTCTAATCTCTACAACACTCATAATTCCATACCTTGTTATGCTCTCAGACGAGGTCGTCTGATATAAATCCTTGTGGTCCTTGCAACGCCCCTGAACACTAAACCGGCTCGGGCTGACTTGCCGCAACGGGCGGCGCCTGGGAGAAATCTGTGGGTGACACATCATCGGCCCCCAATCCTCGCAAAAACTCAACGTGATCCCCTTGCAGGCGCCGTATCAGCGCATTCGCCGGCGCGGAACGCAGCAACGCGGCGGCGCTTTTCCCGTCGGCGTCGTCGGAGAGAAACACCCGCGTCGGAATGCGGTTCAACGGGGACGCCGACAATCGCTCCGGGAAGCGCGCGGGCTGGATGAGCTGATGCTGCAACCGGTAGTAACGCCATTCCATAAACAGAGACGGCGAGGCTTCCCGCAGCGCCGCTTCGTCTTCGATCGCCGCCAGCGCTTTTGCTGTCCCACTGTCTTCAGCGGACGCGGCGATATCCCGGAACAACGCCAGGAACTCCGCATACAGCGCCGGCCCGTCGAACACACTGGTTTGCAGGTTGGGATCAAGAAACACCAGCTGCTCAACGTCCTGGCCTAATTCCGGACGCTGCGTCAGCAACGCCGCCAGCATTTCCGCCCCCAGGGAATAGCCGCCCAGCCACAGGGGGCGCGCGGGCGTTTCCTGGAGCGCCGCCGCCAGCGCCGATAAGGCGTCCGCCAACGCGGTCTGCAACGCCTCCGCAGAAAGATCAACCGCGGCGTTTGGCTCCAAGGCCAGCACCGATAGCGTCACGGTCCCCGCCAACGCATCCGCCAGCCCTTGCAGCTCCACCAGTCCGCCTAATGCGGGAGGCAGCAGCACCCACTTGGGAAGTCTGGCGTCGTCCGCATTCAGCAAGCGCTCCTGCAGACATCCCCCCGCCATATGCCGGGATTGGCGACGGTTTGCGATCAGGGCCCGCTGGGCGGCCAGGGTGGCGTGGCGAAACACATCCACCGGACTGAACGGCACGCCGAACCGCCTCTCGATCTGGCTGGCCAGGCGCACTGCGCTCAAAGACGACCCGGACACCTGGAAAAAGTCCGAATCTGGCGTCAACGCTCCCTGGAAACCCAGACATTCACGCCAGCACACCGCCAGTTCCCCCAGCTCTCCGTCCCAGGCCGGGTCCGTGGCGTCCGGGGCTGCCTGCGCGCGTTCACGCCACGTCTGAAACAGGGCGACGATTTGCGCTCGATCCAGCTTGCCGGTTTCGGTGCGGGGCAAACGCGTCACCGGGAAGATGGCGGAAGGCAAATGGGAGCGCGGATAATGCCGGGCCAGATGCTCCTGTAGTCCTGAACCACCGTTCTCATCGCCTTCAATCGCCAGCACCAGACAGGCCTCCGGCGTTCCCGCCAGCGCCACCGCCGCTCCCGCCGCGATCACGCCGGGATGTTGTCCCGCCCGGCTCTCCAGTTCGCCAAGGCCGATAAAATTGCCTCGCACCTTGCAGCTGTCGTCCATGCGCCCTTTCAGGAAACACTGGCCACTGGCGTCCACCATGGCCATATCGCCAGTGCGGAAATAAGCGCCCTGATCATCGCTCCCGAATTTCTGCGCTGTCAGTTCCGCCTCATTCAGGTAGCCGTGCTGCGCAAAGTCTCCGTAGATCAACAGTTCGCCCCACTGCCCCGGACGCAGGCGACGCCCCTGGGCGTCCACCACTGCGAAGGCGACATGGTCGAGAGGCGCGCCGATGGACAGCATCGCTCCCGAATCCATGCCCGCACAGTTCGCCATGGAGACGGCGATGCAGGTTTCCGTCGGACCATAACTGTTCCAGATCTGGGTGCGCTCCAACAGGCGGTCGATATCGCCGAAGGCGAGAAAGTCTCCTCCGCTGATGCACACTTTGGGGAGCGGCGCCAGGTTTTCCATACGGTTCCAGGCGGAAAACAGCGCCGGCGCCGCAGAAATCACATCGGGACGGCGCTGCGCCAGAAACGCTTTCGCCCTGCGCTCGTCGAGCAGGCTGTAGCGGTCAGTCACCAGACTGGTTCCCTGCACAGCCCAGGCCAGCAGTACTTCTTCCAGATAGCCGTCGAAGCTGGGTGAAAATTGCTGTGTTACGCGCGCCCCGGGTTGCAGGTTCAGCGTGCGGACCAGCGAATCCAGATATTGCGCGACGGTCTGCGCCGCGACGCAAATGCCCTTGGGGCGACCTGTGGTGCCTGAACTGTACAGTATCCATGCGATGGGATTGGTCTCCATGGACTTCAGGCTCGCAAACTGGCGCCAGTCGACGTCCCTGGCGGCGATCGCATCGTCCGCATTCAGCACGATATCCGGCTGCCCATGGCGAATCACTTCCTCTACACGAGCCTGTGGCGTTCCCTCCTCCAGGGCGAGATAAGTGGTTCGCGTCAGAAAGCACGCCGCCAGAAACGCCTGCAACCGGCGTCCGGGACGGCCTTGGATCAGTGCGCGCCGAATCTCTGAGCGGTTCAGGCGGTCTGCATAGCTCCCGGTCAGTGACGCGAACTCGGCCCAACTCAGCTCGCCCTCGTCGTCAATCACGGCGGGACGATCGCCCAGGGCCAGAAAACCCTGGCGTAAAATATCTTCAATGGAGCCATAGGCTTCACGCCGTTGCGCAGGCCGGAACGCCTGGGCGGCGATGTCGCCGGCAACCAGCAGGTCCTTCAGTCGTGGCGTTGAACTGTCGCCAAGCGCCTGCCGCAGGATATCGCGATAGCTTGCGGCGAGCTTCGCTATCCGCGCGTCCGACAAGGCGGCGCGCTGATATTCCAGCACCAGGCGACTGTGGTCGCCGCCGTGGAAGACGGTGAGGTTCAACGGGCCATGGGCCTCGTTGTCGTTCTCTTTATCCGTCCCGTCGCTGGCGAGAGCGTCGCTTTCCTCTTCGGCGTCGAAATAGGAGTAGGCGACGTTAAGCAGTGGGTTGGCGCCAAACACCCTCGGGTCGTGACGCAGTAACGCAAACACTTCCTCTACTGGAAAGAACAGCTGTTCCATGGCCCGCCACTGCGCCTCCGCCAGGGACTTGAGATAGGCGTCGAAACATTCTTCGTCGCGATCAAAACGAAACGCGCAGGGAGACAAAGACACGAACATGCCCACCGTGGTTTGCGCCTGAGGCGGACGGTACGCATTCGCCACGGAGATAGAAAACCCATCGCTGCGGCCCTCCCGCGCCACGGCCAGTCCCCATATCCCCAGAAAGAACACCGCCGGCGTGACATTGTGGCGGGCGCATACCCGATTGACCGCCTCAATCTCCGTCGCAGACAGAGACCAGGAGGAGTACTTCACGCCATCTTCGTCATCCACGGCGCCATGGCCGAAAGGATCAAAATCGAGATCCTCAAGGTAATCCTTCCAGAATGCCTGCGCTTCCCCCCAGAGCGGCAGCTGACGGGCTTGCGCCAGCGCCTGCGCATAACGGCGGTAACTCAGGCTGGATGGCGACGGCCGCTCTCCGCGCAGAAGCTGCTCAAACTCATGCTTGAGCATCTCCATCGAGGGCTTGTCCACCAGAATATGATGGACCTGCAGATGTAACCGCGCCCGCTCCGTCTGCGGCTCCAGCAGGCTTCCTCGCAGTAACGGACCGCGCTCCAGGGCGAACGCCCTGCTCCAGTCCGCGTCAGCGCCGATCAACACCTGGTCGACGTCGAGGGTCGCCAGCGCTTCTGCGCAAGGCGCGCCCTGTTCATCAAGGGGGTAACGCGTGCGCAAAATAGCATGGCGGTCAAGCAAGGCCTGCAGGGCCTGTTTCACCGTGTCGCTGGCGACATCCCGCGCAAGGGGAATGTCTATTTCCAGCACATAGGCCATGGAGTCTGGATGCAGTCGGTACTGCGCATACAAGCGGGCTTCCTGAGGGGACAGCTCGCCCCGAACCACCTCGCCGGCCTCCGCCGCCTTATCCAGCAGGCTGGAGAACGCGTTTCCGGCGCCGTCCCGCTGCCCGGCGCAGCGCGCGTCGATCAGCGCCGCCAGACTTGCGATGGCGTCATGCTTAAAGAACTCCAGCAGTGACACCCCCTGTCCGAACTCCTGTTGTATTTCCGCCAGCACCCTGCCCGCTCGCAAAGAGTGTCCACCCAAAGCGAAAAAGCTCCTGTCCGCTCCGATAGCGCTGACATCCAACTCCAGATGTCGCGCCCAGCACACCGCCAGCCACTCCTGGGTACGCCCTTGGGGACGGGGGCCGAGGTCGCTGTTGGCGACGTCACTGAGCATCTGCTTCAGCTTCTGTCGATCCAGCTTGCCGTTGCGGGTCAACGGCAATGAGGGAGTCAGAATAATCTGGCTGGGAACCATGTAGGCCGGCGTACGCTGCAGCAGCATCTCCCGCACATCACGCTCGTTGAGGCCGCTATCGTTGGCGACAATGAAAGCGCCAAGCCGGGCATGTCCCCGCTGGTCCGTCAAACTGATTACCGCCGCCTGGGACACGCCAGGCAAGTCCAGCACCTTTCTCTCGACGGCGTCCAGTTCAACGCGGAAGCCATTGACTTTTAACTGCCGGTCCCGCCTGCCCAGAATTTCCAGTTCGCCGTTCGCGTCCCAGCAACAGATGTCGCCGCTGCGATAAAAGCGACCCTGCAGAGCCCCGTTGTCCAGCTCGATAAAGGCGTTTTCGGTCAGATCGGGGCGATTCAGGTAACCGGCGCCTACTCCGGCGCCGCCGATCAGCAGTTCACCCGGCGCACCGATCGGACAGGGTTGCAGGGTGTCGGGAAACGCCACCACGCACTGGCAGCCATTGAATGGCCCGCCGATGGTTATCTTCTGATCATTGCGGGTGATCTTCTGATAGGTGGTGAGCACCCCGGTTTCGCTGGGCCCGTAGACGTTGATCAGCTCGTAGTTATTTTTCTGGAACGCGCGCAGGCTTTCGCCGCCGAAATACAATTGCCGCAGGCTGGGGATATCCCCCTGCGCCATGATGTCCTCCGCCAGCACAGTGGTCGTAAACATCAGATCAATGCGCTGCTCCCGCAGGAAATCCACGCACTTCGCCGCGTCGGTGCGAGCCGCTTCCGGCGCCACGACAATGACGACGTCTTCCGTCAGCGCCAGCACGCACTCAAGCACGAAGTAATCAAAGGTATGGTTCGCCAGCGAGGCGACCCGCGAGTCATCCGTGTGATACTGGGCGCGCTCTTCCTGACAGATATTGAGCAGCGCCCGGTGGGTGTTGACGCAGCCTTTGGGCTTGCCTTCGCTGCCGGACGTCATCACCACGCACAAAGGGTCGTCCAGTGACGCCGCGTCGCCCTTGCGCAACGCTTCATCGCGACCACACGCCGGTGCGGACGCCACAATTACGCCGCTGTATGACGGCAGGATAACGACGCGGCAGCCCTGAGCGACAAAGCGTTGCTCCAGCTCGCCGCCGCCATCCTGCAACAGCACCGTTTGGGTCCCGTGCAGGGCCACCACATCGGATAGCTGCTCTATTGGCGATTGTCGGGACTGCAGACAGAACGGTTTGCCGATGCGCATACAAACCATCGCCGCCAGTGTGGTCTCCACCCCTTTATCGCCAACGATCAAAACATAGTCGCCCAGGGCGTCCCACTGTGGCCAGTCGGGAGCTTGCAGCAACGCGTCGATATAGCCGTCCAGCTGATTAAAGCTGACCGTCTGTTCGTCGCACTCCAGAAACACCTGCTCGCCCCGATCGCGAATCGACGCCGCAATCGCCTGGGCGACATTGCGATAAGCCAACGGTCGGCCCTGAGTCGGCGCGGACAGCGCATCGATGCGCGTCTGCTCCGTCGCTGGAATCCAGGGCATGGACCCGAGCACGCCACCCGGGTCGAACGCCATCGCCTCCATCAGCGTCCGCAGACGCTCCTGCAACAGCGTCGCCAGCGCCGGGTCCACCTGAGCCGGGTTAAAGCGCAGATGCACCCGGGTTGCTTCAGGACGCGCCTCAACGCCAATACAAAGCCTGTACTGCGAGGCGTCAAAGCCTGCACAGGGGGCTCCCGTTTCCGAATAGCCCACCAGCACCTGCGGCCCCGCCGACATGTCGGCGGAGGCGCTTTGCGGCGACAGGCCGGCGACCAGTCCGGCGACCTGCTTCCATTGCCTCAGCTCCGCGCCGATCAGGTGTTTGACTGGTTGCGCCAATTCTGTTTCCGTCAGCCGCCACTGGGCGGGAATGACATAAAAGCCGTCATTCGGGCCGTTCGTCGGCGCTTCGGGCGCAGACGCGCCGCCTTGCCCCAGCTCTCCGGCGCCTATCGCCCAGTTCAGCGCGCCCAGGGATTCGTGGCTGTGCGCAAACGCCAGATACTTGATACAGGCGGAGAACAGCGATAGCCGGTGCAACGGAGAGGCGGACGCCATCGCGTAAATCCGGCGGTTAAGCGCCTCAGGAAGCGCGCAGGTAATGGTCGTCGTCGCGTTCGCCTCAGGCGTCGCCTGCGCCATCACAAAAAACGGGCACTCCTGATAGTCCGCCGCCAACTGCTGGCGGACATAGGCTTTGAGCGCCTGTTTCCTTGCATTCATTGCAATGGGATCATTCGTGAGCATTTCCATGTTTTACTGCTTCTCCATTTTTACTACGTCTCCATGCCTTTCTGCTTATCCGTGTTTGCCTGGATTCTTTTTTCAATCCAGCGCACATTGCAGCGCTTCCTTGAAGCGGGCGCCCCAGTCTTCCTGCGCCGCCTCGGCGCGATACGCCAATGCCTCCAGCCTGATTTCAAAGCCGGCGTCATGTTCCGCCACCTCGCAGGTCAGGCTCCACTGCGACTGCGCTCCCGCCACGCCGGTCAGCTCAAGCTGGCGACAGGGGACTCCGGCGATGCGGCCGGTAAAGCCGTCTTTATTGAAGTAGCCGAAAAAGGCGGAGGGATACAGCGCCTCTCTGGACAGGTCAGGATGACGGGCGCCGAGGTCCTCCGCATCGTACAGGTAATGGCGGCAGGCCTCGCGGACCGCACTGGACACCTCTTGCAACAAGGCGCCCCCCTGCTCCGACCCCATGGCCACCCGCACAGGCAACAGGGTCATCAGCGGCGCGATGACCGTCTGTTGCGCCAGATTGTCGCGGCCGTGGAAGATCATGGAGACCAGTTGCTCCGCCTGCTGGTCGAGCCCGCTCTTGAACTGGGTGAACACCGCCATGAAGTATTCCGGAACGCTGATCTTCAGTCTGGCGGTCAGCGCTTCAATGCGCGCCTTGCAGTCGGCGTCCACAGAGACCAGCCATGCGCCGGTGCGCGGTTGAGCAGTGACCGCCGGCGAGGACGGCGTCCAACCTTGCAGTTGCGCCAGCCAGTAATCCGCGTGTGTGCGTCGCTGAGGGCGAAGGCCGGGCTGTAGAACAACTCGGAGTACGCGCTCAGATCGCCGCCGGCGTCGGACTGGGCGGCGTCCGCCGACAGCTCATGCAGAACCTGGGTCAGTCCCGAGCCGTCAATGCAGGCATGAGAGAAATCCAGCAACAAAACGCCGCCCTGAGCATCGGATACCCAGCGACCGCGCACGTTTACCCCATCCTCCAGAGAAAACGGCCGCACAAAGTCGCGCACATCCTCTTCCAGACTCCCCAGACTGTGCCGTTTTTCCAGACGAAACAGGAAGCGTTTGGCGGGGCGCAGGAAAAGTTCGCCTTCCGCGAGCGTAAACTGCGCGCTGAGACTCTCATGGCGTGAAAACACCGTTTGCAGCAGATTGCGCAGTTGCTTCAGATCCGGCTCCGCATCAAACGCCAGCGCCACGAAACTGTTGTTGCTGAGATCGCCGGGATTCAGTTTCACCGCCTTGTAAATCGCTCTTTGCGCAGGCAGCGCCCGAATGCCCTGGGTCGGTGACTGAGTTGATGCTGGCGGCTTAGTTGACGCTGACATAAGTGTCGCTGATTGCGCGTCCGCAGTCTGTTCCGCCTGAGAACGTGCTAATTCGGCTTCAATCAATCCGGCCTGACTCTCCAGATCCAGATGCGCTACGATTGCGCTCAGGGATAAAGCGAGATTGAACTCCCGCTGAATGCCCGCCATCAGCGCCACCGCCAACAAGGAGTGTCCGCCGGCTTCGAAAAAGTGCGTTTGACGGCCAATGGCGTCGGTGTTGAGCAGAGCGCGCCACAGTTGCGCCAGTCTGGCCTCCACGCCCTCCCTGGGCGCTTGCGCCTCAGAAGGAGCCGCGGCGCTGAAAGACGGCGCCGGCAACGCTTTGCGATCCAGTTTGCCATTGCTGGTGACGGGCATGGTCGCCAGCCAGACAAAGTTGGAAGGAATCATGAACGCCGGCAGGCGGTCTTGCAGATGTTCCCGCAGCGCGAGATTCAACGCGTCTGCCTGAGCGTCCACGTCTTCGGCGTTCGCCAGCGCCAGTGACGGCGCGGCCGTGACATAGGCGACCAGACGGGCGTCTCCCGGCGCATCTTCGCGCACCAGCGCCACGCATTCCTTGACGCTGGCGTGGGACGCAATCGCCGCCTCCACCTCGCCCAGCTCAATGCGAAAACCGCGCAGTTTGACCTGAAAGTCATTGCGTCCCAGGTACTCAATGTCGCCATTCGGTAGAAAACGCGCCAGATCGCCCGTGCGATACATGGCCCGCCCCCCGTCAGCGCAGAATGGATCGGCGACGAATTTTTCGGCGGTTAATTCAGCCTGATTCAGATAGCCCCGCGCCACGCCCACGCCAGCGATATACAGCTCGCCAACGACTCCGACCGGACAGGGCTGGCGGTGCGGATCAAGAATATAAAGGCGGATGTTGTCGATCGGACGGCCGATGGGAACCGTCGCGCCGACCTCATTGCCCACGCAATCCCACACCGTCACGTCTATCGCGGCCTCGGTCGGTCCATACAGGTTATAGAGTTCAACGCCGGGGAATCGCTCCCGGAATCGACGCACGCTCTGAGCAGGCAAGGCTTCGCCGCTGCAAAACACATGGCGCAGGCTGTCGCTGACGCTGGCCGCCGCCTGATCCAGAAACGGCGACAGCATGGACGGCACGAAATGCAGGGTGGTGATGCGACGGGCGCGAATGAGGTCGCTCAAGTAAACCGGGTCCTTGTGCCCCTCCGGCTTCGCCACCACCAGGCGCGCGCCGTACATCAACGGCCAGAAGAATTCCCACACGGAGACATCGAAGCTGAACGGCGTTTTTTGCAGCACCGCGTCCTCCGCCGTCAAAGCGTGGGCCTTCTGCATCCAGGTCAAACGGTTCACCACGCCGCGATGTTCGTTCATCACGCCTTTCGGGCGTCCGGTGGACCCGGATGTGTAGATGACATACGCCAGATGAGAGGCGTTCACCGCCGTTTCTTCCCGGCTCAGATCGACGCTGCGCTTGTGCTCCCAGGCCGACGTGGCATTGAGATCAATCAGGCGCGCCTCGCGCTCTACGGCATAGGCCGCCAGCAGCGCATTAACGTCCGCGGGTACTTGAGCGTGAGTCAGCACCGCTTTCGGAGCGGCGTCGCGCAACATGTAGTCGAGACGGTCGCCGGGATAATGCGGGTCCAGCGGCGCATAGGCGGCGCCGGCTTTCAACACCGCCAGCAAGGCCACCACCATTTCCAGACTGCGCTCCACGCAGACGCCGACGATGGCGTCCGGCCCGACGCCCACGTCTTCCTTCAGATAGCGCGCCAGTTGATTGGCGCGGCGGTTCAACTGCCCGTAAGTCAGTGTTTCCTCGCCGAATTCCACTGCCACCGCGTCCGGCGTGCGCGCAGCCTGCGCTTCGATCAACCAATGCAGGCAGGCCTCGCCAGGAAAGTCCGCCTGGGTCTGATTCCAGCGTCGCACCACCAGATCACGTTCCTGCTCAGGCATGGCGCTCAGGCGGCCAAGGCGGGTTTCCGGCGCCGCTTCCAGGGCGCCGACGATTTCCCGCAGCGCCGTCTCAAAAAAGTCGCACACCCGCTCTGGATCATGTCCCTGCGTCACCTGTGCGTTGACCACAAAATCATCGCCAAAATCGTCCACATTCACCGACACCGGATAGGTGGTGCGCTCCATCACGCCGGAGTAGCTGACGCCCTCTACGGCGGACGGATTGAGGGCCTGAAACGGGTCCGCCGACGGAACATTGCGCACGTCACTGTGACGGTAGTTCAGCATGGTCGTGAACAACGGCGTCTCGCCCTGAACCTGCGCGGACTTTTGCGCCTGCGCCAGGGAGGCCTGTTCATGCTTCACCAATTGCATCAGCCTGTCCTGGGCGTTCCAGAGTCCTTCCAGCACCGGCAGCGCCCCCAGACGCAGACGAATCGGCAGCGTGTTGATGAACTGCCCCATGGCGCTCTCCGCTTCGTCGCCGGCGAACATGCGTCCCAGCAGCACCGTGCCGAACACCACGTCATCGCGACCGCTCAGGCAGCCCACTACCTGGGCCCAGGCCAGATGAATAATCGCTGCGACGCTGACGCCGTGCGCCCTGGCCTGCCGCCGAATCTGCGCGGATTGCGCCGGAGAGAGCGAGCGCCAGGCTTCCGTGACCGCATCTTCGCCGGTCAGATACTGTTCCAGGCCAAGGGGCGCGGGCCCCGGTTCATAGTCCTGCAGCATGGCGTCGAAGAAGGCTTTGCGCTCTGCGGTGTCGGTTTTGCGCGCCGCAGTATTGATGTCGGAATACAGGCCGGACCGGGTCTGGGAGAACGACACGGCGGATACCGGCGCCAGCGCTTTGCCCAGCAGTTGCGCTTCTATCTCCTGCTGCATTTTTTCTACAGTGGCGTGGTCCACCGCCAGATGATGCAGCAGGTGCAGCAACACCCATTGCCCGTTCTGGGCGTCATAGCAGTAGTAACAACGCTGCAGGGGCGCCCTGGCGATATCGAAGCGTTGCGCGGATGCGGCGCAGCGCCGCTTCAGGGCGGTCACGGCGTCTTCACCCTCTCTTTCCGCATGCACTTCCTCTACGGCCAACGGCGCCTCTCGCCAAACCACCTGCAGCGGTTGCGCCAGCCCTTTATAGGCAATACTGACGCGAAAAGCGTCGTGCCGGGAGATAGTGTTGCGCAACGCATCCAGATAGCCATGCAACAGATCGGCGCTGGCGAACCGGGTCGCCTGCCATAACACATAAGGGTCCGCCGCCGGATTGGCGAGAGTATGATAGAACATGCCCTGCTGCAGCGGCCCCAAAGGACAGACGTCCTTGATGTTGGCGGGTCCGCCCGTGACGGCGGCGATGGCGGTCTGTTCCTCCTGGCTCAGTTGCGACCACAACGTCGGCCGGGTTTCGTTCGCCGCTAAAGTCGCCGTCCCCTGCTGCGCGTCAAACCGCCGCAACTGCGTCGCCAGATCCGCCAGGACCGGGTGCCGATACAGAGTGTGCGCATCCACGATGAAGCCGCGACGGCGCAGCGCCAGCATCATTTTCACGATAAGCAGCGAGTGGCCGCCCAGGTTGAAAAAGTGCGCGCTGCGGCCGATGTCCTGAACCCCCAGCAGCTCGCTCCACACCTCCGCCAGCAGGCGCTCCAGCGCAGTCTCGGGCGGCATGGCGTCGCCGTTGTTCGCCGCCCTGTGGGCGATGACCGGAAAGGCTTTACGGTCGACCTTGCCGCTGGCGGATAACGGGAAACGCTCCATGATGACCACCGCCGCGGGCCTCATGTAGTCCGGCGCCTGCTCCTGCATATAACGGCGAATGCTTTCCTGAACGCCCTCTGGCGTCTGTCGTTGTAGCGCCCGCTCCGAAACCAGCACGAAAGCCGCGAGACATTTGCTGTCCGCATCCTCTCCCTGCGCCGCCACGACCGCATCGCGCACCGCAGGATGCCGCATCAGCATGGCTTCGACTTCACCCAGTTCAACCCGGTAGCCGCGTATTTTGACCTGGAAATCGATGCGGCCCAGAATGTCCAGCAGCCCGTCCGGCCGCCAGCGCGCCAGATCCCCCGTGCGATACAGGCGCCGCGGCCCGCCGCCGTCCACATCGATATCGACGAACCGGGCGGCGGTCTCCTGCGGACGCTGATGATAGCCATAGGCGAGTTGCAGCCCGCCAATGCACAGCTCACCCGGCGTTTCGTCGCGCAACGGACGGTTGTTCTCGTCCAGCACGAACAGCTCAACCTGATCGATGGCCGCCCCCACTGAGGGCAGATCCGGCCAGCTCCGGGGATGTCCGGTCAAAGTGTGCGCCGTCACCACATGGCTTTCCGACGGGCCGTAGTGGTTATGCAGACGACAGTTCGGCAAGGCGCTGAAGAATTGCCTGATGGCGGGGGTGATCACCAGCTGCTCGCCGGCGGTCACTACATCAAGCAGCCCGCCTGGATAGCGATCCTCCGCCACCGCCGCCAGCGCCAGACTGTTCAGCGCCACATAGGGCAGAAATATCCGTTGCGCCTGCTGGGACTCGATCAGCGTCAGCAGCGCCAGCGGGTCCAGCCGCAGCTCGTTCGCCATCAACACCAGTTCGCCGCCGCTGGCCAGCGTGGCGAAGATTTCCTGAAACGACACATCAAAGCTCAGCGGGGAAAACTGCAGGGTTTTCTTACCTGCGTAGTCGCCCTGCTCGCGAATCTGCCAGTCCAGTAAATTCACCAGGGCTTTGTGGGGCATGCACACACCCTTGGGCGTTCCCGTGGAGCCGGAGGTATAGATAAGGTACGCCAGATCCTCCGGCGCGCAGGCGCGGGGCGAATTCTGCGCCTCATCGTCGTTTGCGTCGCCGGAAAAGTCATAGGCGTCCATATCCAGGAAGGCGAAGGCATCGGGCAGCGTGCGGATTATCTCACCGCGGGAAATCACCACCGAGACATTGGAGTCGCGCAGAATATAGGCCTGACGCTCAACCGGATAACTCATGTCCACCGGCGCATAGGCCGCGCCGGCTTTGAGCGCGCCCAGCACCGCCACGATAGCGTCCATGCCGCGATCCAGGCAGACGCCGACGACGGCCATGGCGTCGCCATACTGACGGCGCAGTTCACGCGCCAGTCTGTTGGCGCGGCGGTTCAACGCCTCATAGGTCAGGGTTTGCGCGCCGAAACGCAGCGCAACAGCGTCCGGGGTGCGCGCCGCCTGACGCTCGAACAGGTCGTGCACGCAATCGTCCGCGACGGCGTCGACGCCAGGGTCGGTTTGGTCGAGATGGCCAGAATTACTGTCTGACAACGATTTAGTAAACATAACTATCTTCTTTGAACTCAATAAGTTGACCGTTTTTCATGGTGATCAGGGCGTCCGCCTCGGAAAAATACTCATCATCATGGGTCACGACAAAAACGATGCGTCCCTGGGCTTTCAGCATAGGGACCCATTCCTTGTAAAACCGGGATTTGGAGCGCGGGTCCTGGTCCGCGGCCCACTCATCCAGCACCACCACCGGACTGGGGTCCGCCAGCAGCATGGCCAAAGAAAGGCGTTTGCGCTGCCCGGTGGACAGCTTGATGTTGTCGAAGGCGCCGTCGTCCAGCAGGGTGGACTTATCCGCCATGCCCAGCAGCGCGATGTTGCGGTTGATGGCGTCCCGCGCCGCGATCAGGGCGGGGTCGTATACCCGCTTGAACAGCCAGTTGTCGCTGAAGATGGCGCGGGTGTGCTCCAGCAACTGGCTTTGCGACACCTCGACGCCGTCTATCCTGAGCGCGCCCTGGGCGGGGGCGTAGAGACCCGCCAGAATCATCGCCAGGGTGCTCTTGCCGGAGCCGTTGCCGCCTGTCAGGAAGTAGGCCTTGCCCCTTTCCGCCGTCATGGAGACCGGCCCGACCCCGAAGCATTCGCTTTCCCCTCCCGGCGCGGGATAGTTGAAGCGAACGCCTTCAAGCTGCAGGGTTTTGACCGGTTGCAGGGTTTTGGCCTGTTGCAAAGTCGCGCCCGCCACGCCGGACTCAACGCTCTGGATGGACTGACTGAACGCCACCATATTGCGCATCAGGCTGCGCAGCCGCACCAGTTCGGGCATCGCCGACATGACCGCGTTCAAAGGACCGATCAGGTACAGCAGGATGATCAGATACTCTTTCGACGCATCTCCGTCGAACCGGGGAATCAGCAACGGAAACAGCAAAGCCACCGCCACCAGCAACACCGTAAGCAGGGACTCGCCGATGAAGAACGCGCTCAGGAAGCCGCGGTCATACTGAATTCTCAGTCCCTTGAAGCGGTCTGACACCGCCTGGGCGTGACGATGGAAACTGCGTTTCACCGCCTCCCGGCGCAGCCCTTTGTAGCCCTTCTGCAGGTCTTCGACGGTGTCCATGAACTCACTGCGGGTCTGCAACGCCTGCGGCATGATGCGGTTGGCGCGCTCGGACACGTAGTAGTACAGGCCAATCATGGGAACCGCGCAGGCCAGCAGAATGGACGTCGCCAGCGCGGATTTGAACGCCATCAGATAGGCGAACAGAAACACAATCGTCAGCAGGTTGGCGAAGAACGGCACGAAGGCGAGCACGCTTTTGGCCAGCTCCTGGGAATCTTCACCCACCACGGACTGAATTTTTCCAGGCGAGAGTCGCTCCACGCTTTTGTAATCCGACGCCAGCAGCTTACGGATGATCTCCATGCGCCAGCCCTGCACGAAAGCGTGGCCGAACCGCATGATCTGCAGTTCCGCGGCCTTGCGGGCGGAAATGTAGAAATAGATGCAGTTGAACAACAGCGCAGCGCTGTACGCCAGATTGGCCGCCGGGCTGTCAATCGCCTGGATGATGCACAGCACCAGGGCCGAGTTGAGCAGGCCGGAAATCACCGTCAGGCCGACCACTTTGGCGATCATCAGCGACGAAAAGGTTTTGCTGTTGAACTTGTCGCTGTGACGGGACGCCTGGAAAAAGAACAGGCTCAGAGCGTTGACGCAGACCACCAGTCCCGCCGCCGCAGCCAGCAGACTTGTTGGGCCCCACACCAGCAGGTTCGCCCATCCCAGTCCCAGGGTAAGGGGCGGCGCGATCATCAGCACCGACGCCAGCGCGACGTTCAGCACCAGCAGGCGTCCCAGGAATGCGCGCCAGCTCACCCTTTCCGCAGACTGCACGAAACTTTCCTGCACAATGGCCGCGTCCACCTGGGAGCCCTTGCCTTCGCCATCCGCCGGCTCCGCGGAACGCGTTTGCAGACGCCGCAGTACAGGCAGCGTCAGCAGCGCGCACAACCAGAAAACCACGGCGGCGACGGTCGCGCCCCAGTCTCCCGTATCCGCGGCGAAGCGCTCCGGCAGAGGCTGCGGCGACGCGCCTCGCAGATGTTCGAAGACCGCCCGGCCCAGCTGAATCACTTGCGGGCTGTTGCTGTTGCCCAGCAACGCAACGCCGACTCCGGTTTGCGGATCGAACGCCACATAGGCGCCGGCGTTGGGGTTCTGCCCAGGATGACTCCAACTGGTGGTGGCGCCCGCCTCCACATCCCACCCGTAGGCGTAGCCTGAGTCGCTGTCGCCGCCATAGGGACGTTTCGCCTGCTGCAACGCCCATTGCAGGACGTCCAGACGCGCGTCGCTTTGCTGTGGCGGGGGCTGCAGCAGAAACTGCAACCACAACGCCATGTCCTCCGGCGTGCTGAGGATGTATCCCGCCGGGGTGTTTTGCAGATAGCGCGGCGCCTCATAAGGTCTGGCGACGGTGAAGCTGAGCTTATAGCCCGGTATGCGCGGCGCGGTGGCGGCGGGGTCGCCTTCCACAAAAGTGTCCTTCATGCCCAGAGGCAGGAAAATTTTCTCCCGTAACAGGGCCGCGAAGGATTTCCCCGTCGCCCGTTCCGCCGCCAGCCCCAACAGGCTGTAGTTCAGCGTGGCGTACTCTTCCCTGGCGCCGACCGGGTAAGCCAGCGGCGTGTCCCGTAACAAGCCCGGCAGTTGCTCAAGAGCGTTGGCGGCGTCGCTGGGGCGCAGCAGGTCCAGGGTATCCCCGGACAGGCCGCTGCTATGGAACAGCAGATTATTCAGGCGAATGGCGGAATATCCCAATTCCGGACGCTGATTCAGCTCCGGAATCCAGCGCGTGATCGCATCCTGCCTGCTCAGCGCGCCTTCCTGCTCCAGTACGGCGATCAACAGGCCGGTGAAGGCTTTCGAACAGGACGCCAGCTCGAATACGCCGGCTTCCTGCTCTCCCAGACGCAACGTTTGCGCCTGACCATTGACGACCACGCTGAGTCCCCCGGTGGGGATCTGCGACGCGTCCCAGCGCCGGGTCAGCTCGCTGACCGTCTGCGCCAGGTCCGCCGCGGGCTTGACGCCCGCCATGTCGGCGAACGCGCGTCCCGTCAACGCAAACAGGAGGCTGATCAGAAGTACGCCAATGCGGATTAAGCCGACATTATTCATTGACTTCGCTCTCCTGACGCTGGCTCGCGCCCCGCAACTTGCGACGGGCCTGCAGCGCCCGTCGCTTGTCGCCAAGGTCCGCCTGCGCAGACGGCGCGGGATCGACCGGGGCGGATTCCGTCGGCGCCAGTTCCTTGCTCAACTCACGCAGGGAGGCGGCTTTAAACAGCAGGGCCACCGGAATCTCACGGGCCAGCCTTTGCTCCAGTCGCTTGGCGAACTGGATCAGGTCCAGTGAGGTCGCTCCCAGGTTGAAGAAGCTGGCGTCAACATCCAGCCCGTCCGTCCCCAGGAAGCTTTCCAGCATGGCGCGCATCGCCGTCAGCAGCGTTTCCGCGTCCGCGCCCGCCAGAGATTCCGCCTCATCGGCGGCGTCCGGCGCGCCCTGAGAAGCGCTGGCGCTGAACAGCATCTGCTGAGTGCTCAGTTGTTTCTCCAGCACGACGCCGATCGGCAGTTTGGATACAGCGGCAAAAGACGATGAGGTCTGGCGCGCCAGGGTCGCCATCGCCAGGGCAATACGTGTTCCTTCCTGGTTCGACAGTCCCTCTTCCCGCAGTTTGGCGGCGAAGCTTCGCTCCTCCGAACGCGTCTCCATCGCAATGACGATCTTTCCGATGTGCCTGCCCTGGGCCATAAACTGAAACGCCTCGGCGATGTCTCTGGCGGCGTAGGCTTTGGTGGGCAGCGGTCTCAGCGCCTCCCGCTCCAGCAGCGCCACGACCTCGGACCAGGCTTCATTGTAAGCAGGGTGCTCCGCCCCGGCTTGCACGGCGTGGAAACTGCCGCCCTTCGCAAAAATCGACAATCCCAGCTTCCAATCCTGCAGGATGTCCCGCAGGCCAAGCTCCAGAAAACGACCTTGCGGCGCTAACAAAGACACGCTTTCTTCCAGAAGTTCTCCCGCCAGCGCGTTGAGAATCACCTGGAAAGGCCGTTCGCCCAGGCGCTCGCGGAAAACGTCGCCGAATTCACGGGTTCTGGAGTTCGCCGTGCCCTGGGCGCCCAGACTCACCAGCAGATTGCGTTTTTCTTCGCTGCCGGCGGTGACCCAGACTTCCGCCCCCAGATGCAACGCGATCTGCATCGCCGCCATGCCCACGCCCCCAGCGGCGGAATGGATCAGTATGCGTTCGCCCCGTTTGAGATTGGCGGCATGCTTCAGAGCGATCCAGGCGGTGGTGAACGCGACAGGAACGCCGGCGGCCTGCTGATATCCGAGCACAGGGGGGATAAGAGCCACCACCCGCTCCGGCATCAGGACATGGTCCGCCAGACAGCTGTGTCCCGCGCACATCACGCGGTCGCCGACGCGAACCTTCGTCACCTCCGCGCCAACCCGGGTGACGACGCCCGCCGCTTCCTGGCCGAAGGTCATGCTTGGATCGGACGGCGCGGGTAAAACCCCCAGGGCGATCAAGACATCCTTGAAGTTCAGACCCGCCGCCCTGACTTGAATCTCCACCTCCAGCGGGCCGGGCTCCCGGCGCGGCTCCTGGCGGGATTCGAAGGCGAAATTGCCGTCGCTGGCGTCGCCATTGCGCAAACGCATGACGGCGTGACGGGCCGAGTCATTACTGCGTAACGCTTCAGACGCATCCACCAGCAGCAGGTCGTCGATCGCCACCAACAAGGCGTTCGCATCCGAATAGATTTTCACCTGCAGCAATTTACCGGCGCCCAGATCGCTGACCTGCACCCGGCTCCTGACCCGGTCGCACATGGGCGCATACTGCGTGAAGGCGCCGATGGACACTGGCGCATATTGCGCGTCTTCCTGTTCCGGAGAGGCGATCAGGGTGGCGGTGTCCAGCAATGCGACATGCAGCCCCTCCGCCGCCGCTTCGCCCTGATAAGCCGCCGGCAGCTGCAATTGCACAGCGACGGCGTCGGGGGCGACGCGATCCACCGCGATCACATTGCGCCAGCGCGGTCCGAAGGCCAGCGCGCCTTTGGGGCTGACGCCGACACCATCGCGAGCGCGGAACAGAGGCTCCCTCTCCCCAACTGACTCCTCGTCCCCGACTGTCTCCTTACCCCCGACTGGCTCCGGGCCCGCCTGTTGCGATGAGATTGCGCTATCGCCAAGGCGGATTTTGCCAGTTGCGTGGCGGGTCCAGGACTCTGCGGAGAATGCGCCAACGCCGGAGAAAATCGTGAAAGCGGCGTGGTCGTCGGAGAACGCCACCGCCACGTCTAACTCTACTCCGTCCTGCACCACCAGCGGCCTTTCAATGGCGACGCCGTGCAGGGAAAACCGTTGCGCCAGCGCTTGTGCGGCGATGGCGCGATAGGCCAGCGTCACCATGCCCATGGCCGGCATCACCGTCGTGGCGGCATCCATGCGGTGCTCGTCCAGCCACCAGTCCCGCCTGGCGTCCAGGGGGCGGCGCCACAGCGAGGCATGCTCCGCTTCGGACCGCACAGGCTGTTTGAGGGCGTCATCCAGTTGCTGCGCCGAGCGCGTCGCCATGCCGGACTCCGCCCAGTCGTCCCAGGCGATGGCCAGCGCGCGGCCGCCCCGTCGACGCACCTGTTCGGCGTATGCCTCCAGACAGGCGTTGGCGGAAACATAGGCGACCTGACCGACTTTTTCCTTCGGCAGCAGGTTGCCCAGACTGGAGAACAGCAACAGGGTCGGTTTCCCCAGCCGCTCCAGGTTGTCGCACAGGAAACGGGTTCCCGTGACTTTCGGCGCCAGGGTGGCGAGGGATTCCGCCTCCGAGCGCATCTGCATCATGGCGCCTTCGCCGCGACCAGCGGTATGGAACACATAGTCGACGCCAACGCCCTGCGCCGCGAGCTGGAACACCGGCGCGAAAGCCTTGTTCAGAGTTGCTTCGTCGCCAAGATCCCCCTGCAGCAAAGTGACGCGGCCACCTTTGAATTCCAGGCTCAGCACCCATTGCAGAAACTCAGCGT
This sequence comes from Hahella sp. KA22, assembly GCF_004135205.1. NCBI lineage: Bacteria > Pseudomonadati > Pseudomonadota > Gammaproteobacteria > Oceanospirillales > Hahellaceae > Hahella > Hahella sp. KA22. Next base: position 4,045,894 of record NZ_CP035490.1, read on the forward strand.
TGGCGCTCTGCCTGGCGATCTCCGCCGCCCAGTCCCGTCGCGGCGGCAGAGACTTGCGCACCAGCAACAGCAGATGACAGTGGTAGACCTCCGCCAGATGCTCCGCAATCGCCGCGCCCATGCCGCCATTGGCGCCGGTGATGAGCACCCAGCTGTTGCGGCTGATGTCTGGGAGCGCGCGCGCCAGAGGTTGCTCCTGTATCCGTGCGCTCACACGTCGACGCCAGAACGCATCGCGTCGCAGGCAATACAACTGGCCGCCGCGCCAGCCGTGCTCCAGCCAGGGTTTGAGAGCCTGGGCGACGCTTTCCCCATCAGGGCCGTCCGCCTGCTCGCTCGCCAGGTCTATGCACAGGGCTGACAGGTCCGTGTACTCTTCCGGCGCAATCAGCAATGGGCCCAGCAACTGGCTTTTTTCCGCGCTCAGGGTTTCCGTTCCCTCCCAGGCCGCCATGCCGACGGCGGGAAATACCTGTCTTAATCTCGGCGAGGACGGCTGCGCCGCGCTCCACCTGGCCAGCGCCACCGGCAGCCAGAACGCCCAGAATTGCGCCTGTGTGGCGTCCAGGTCATCCAGCAACCCGGTGACAATCACGTCCATCGCCGCAGACGCCCGCAACCCCTGCTGCGTCAGCCAGTCCTGCAACTCAGCATGAACCCTGCTGAAATCGCCTCGCCACTCGCCGCACTCGATCACTCCACAGCGCTGGTTGCGGGTTTCCAGCGCCTGCGCCAGATCCCGTTCTCGTTGCGTCAATTGACGACAGATAATCCAGATATCCGGGGTTTCATCCATCGGCAAACGTTCGGGCGGTTGCGCGCCAATGCTTTCCCATTCCTGACCATAAAAATGCGAGCCAAAGAACAGCGAAGCGACCCTGTTTGAATCCTGTGCGGAAGATGCAGGTAATGAACGCGCCTTCGTCAGTGGCGCACAGACGCGACGCTCAAAGGCGTGACCAGGCAGATGGCTGCGCAGGCTTTCTTGATCCCGCGCCTCCAGGGAATGCAATCTGGGCCAGACTATGCGCGCGCCCTGGGTCCAAGTTTTGGCGATAAACTGGCGTAGCGCCGTCGCCTCTTGCTCCACGCCGGCGGCGCCCAGACTTGGCGTCAATCTTGACGCCTGCAGACGCAGCCATTTACGCGCATGCTGCAGCAAATCCACGCCGGTTCCGATTTGCGTATAGAGCGCATCAGGATGCGCCGCATTCACTTCCGCCAGCGCCGCGCCCCACTGCACCGGCGACAGCATTTGCCGCACCCAGTATTGCGGATCGCACATGTCGCGCTCGTCGAGCTTGCGGCCCGTGGCGGTCGAGAAAATGGCGCATTGCGCCGGTTGCAGCGCGCAGGATTGCAGCATTTCGCCGAACGCCCGCGCCGCCGATTCGATCAACGGCGTATGGAAGGCGTGGGACACCGCGACGCGCTTGAACGTCAGTCCCTGGCGCGTCAGCCAGGCTTCCGCCGCCGCAGCGCCCTCCTCCGAGGTCGCCAGGGTCCAGGTTCCCGGACTCAGTTCCGCAACCCGCCACAACTCAGCGGGAAATGCATCGTCAAAGCCTTGCTTGCAGCTCACGGCGAACACCGCGCCTTTGGGCGTGGCGTCCATCAGCCTGGCGCGGGCGACCACCAGCGTCATGCCCTCTTCAGGGGTGAAAACGCCTGCGACCGCCGCTGCGGCGAATTCCCCCAGGCTGAAGCCACACAAAGCCGCCGGCTGACAGCCCAGCTGGCGCAGCCAAACACCCAGGGCGGTTTGCAGCGCATAGATCAGCGGTTGCAGATACAGCGTCGACAAGGATTCCGGCTGTTTGAGGCGCTCGATCAGGGCGTCCCGCTCAGCGCCGGGCTGCGCGCCCAGTTCTGTGATCAGTAATTGCGCCGCCTGCTCCAGCAGACGGAAATAACGTTCGCCGAATTCGGGAAATTCCGCCGCCAGACGCAGACCCATTTGCGGGGATTGCGATCCCTGCCCCGGGAACAGCCAGACCTGTTCGTCTCTGGGCTTCTCGGCGCCGTCCGTCCATTCCCATGCGTCCAGCTGCTGCTTCCAGTCCGCGCCGTCGGTGGCGACAAAGGCCGCGCGACAGGAATACTCGCTGCGGTTGTCCTGCAACTGCCGGACGATTAGCGACAGATCCGCGCCGCCCTCTGCAAGCTCCAGGTCCAGATGCAAGGCGTAGGCTTGCGCCAACCGGGCCAGCGCCGCCGGCGAGGATGCCGACAGCGGCAGAATATGCCTCTGCGCCGTCGTCTGTGTCTCAGCGGTCTTCACGGCGGTATGCACGGCGCTCTCCACAGAATTGGCTGCGCCCAGATCCCCGATGCGCGGCGGTTGCTCCAGCAGCACATGGACATTGGTGCCGCCGATGCCGAATGAACTGACCCCTGCGCGGCGTATGGGCTGATCCGCTGGCCACGCTGCCGCCTGGGTAGGAGCCCAGAAAGGGGTTTTATCCAGCTCCAGGTGCGGGTTGGGCTGGTTGAAATGCAGCGTGGGGGGAATTTTGCCGTAGCGAACGCTCAAGGCGGCCTTAATCAGACCGGCGACGCCCGCCGCCGCATCCAGATGCCCCATGTTGGATTTTACGCTGCCGATGGCGCAACGAAACTGCGCCAGTTGCTCCGGCGGCGTCAACGCCTGCGCTGCTTTGTTCAACGCCTGAATTTCTATGGGGTCTCCAAGCACCGTGGCGGTGCCGTGGGCTTCGATCATGCCCAGACTGGAGAACGGAATATCCGCCAGTTGGTACACCCGGGAAATGACATCCGCCTGACCCTGCACGCTGGGGGCTTCAAAGCTTACCTTGCGATCGCCGTCGTTGTTCATGCCGGACTCCAGGATCACCGCATGAATCGGATCGCCGTCCGCCAGAGCGTCTTCCAAAAGCTTTAGCAACACCACGCCCACGCCATTGCCGTTAACCGTGCCCTGGCCTTGATCCGAGAAAGTCTTACAGTGACCGTCCGGCGACAGGATCATACCGTTCTGGTACAGGTAGCCGCCTGTCACCGGGTCCGTAATACATGCGCCGCCAGCCAGCGCCATGTCGCACTCTCCCGCCAGCAAGGACTTGCAGGCCAGGTGCACGGCGGAGAGCGAGGTCGAACAGGCGGTCTGCACATGCACCGCCGGCCCCTGCAGTTTCATACGATAGGCGATCTGCGTGGCGAAGGCGGCGGGGTCGTTGTAGTTGCCGACGTCGAACATTTCCGCAATGTCCTGACTGGCGCCCGCGAACTGCTCCAGTCGCTCCATGTTCAGCGTCGAACCGATGAACACGCCGGCGTTGAGAGAGGACGCGCCTGGATTCAGCCCGGCGTCGAGAAAGGCGTTGTAGCTGACTTCGTGCAGCACCCGCAATTGCGGGTCCATTTTCTGGGCTTCCCGCTGCGAATAGCCGAAAAACTCATAGTCAAAGCACTCTGCATCCTCAAGCGCGGCTTTGGCCGGCACGTAGTTGGGCAGGTCGATGAGGTCCGATGGCGCGCCGGCGGCCAACAGTTCGTCCCTGGAAAAAAACGACACCAGCTCGCGCCCGGCCAGGAGATTGCGCCAGAACGCGCGCCAGTCGGGGCTTTGGGGGAATCGGCAGGAAATACCAATTATGGCGACTTCGTTACCGCTAAATTCTCGCTTCATGATACTGAACTTCCTTTTACTTTACGCCGTCTGTCGGCCAGCCGGTTCTTGCCGGAACGGGCGGACGACAGGATATGTGCCTGGGTGGACGCAGCGCCGGCGTCAGCCGGGTCCGTCTGCGCGCCGGTATGCTCTGCGGACGCTTCGCTGCGCCTGATCCAGGCGGCGAAGGAAGCGATGGTCGGATGCTCAAAAATAACCGCCACGCCAATGTCCCGGGCGAATCGTTGCTGCAGTTGCGATTGCAGGGTAATAATTTTGATGGAGTCGCCGCCGGCGTCGAAAAAGTTGATGTCCGACGCCACTGCCGGGGTCTCCAGAATGTCGCGCCAGATCGCCTGCACCTGCGCTTCCACCGGGTCCGTCAGCGGCGCCTGCGCCGCCGCTGTCTGAGCGTCTTCCCGGGCCTGCCGGGCGGCGATATCGAGTAGTCGCCGACGGTCGACTTTGCCGGTGAGCGTACGCGCAAAACCGTTCACCGCCAGAATTCGCGACGGGGTCCAGGACTCCGGCAGATGCCGGCGAATGTGCTCGCGAACCCGGGGCTCCAGTTGCGCCGCTGGCGCAGCGCTGTCGACGAACAGCCGCCATTGCCGCTTGCCGCCTGGGTCGCTGACCGGCAGCAGACAACTGGCCTGCACCTCCGCCATGGTTTCCACCACCCGTTCCAGCTCGCGGGGCTCGATGCGCACGCCGTTGATTTTCACCTGATCGTCGATGCGTCCCAGGTAGTTGAATCCGCTCGCCGGAGAAAAGGTCACCGCGTCTCCAGTGCGATAGAACCTTTGATCCTGATAGTTGACGAAGGCTCTGGCGGTCTCGACCGGGTTTGTGGCGTAGCCCCGGGCCACCGCACGCCCCGCCACCCACAGCTCGCCGCGTACGCCGGGAGGCAGCGGCTTGCCGAAGATATCCGCGCAATAAGCGACGACGTTCTGAATAGGCCAGCCAATGGCGATCTCCGCATCCAGCGATTGTCTGGCGCTCAGGCAGTCCACGGTCGTCTCGCTGGGGCCATAATGGTTGCTCACCGCGTATCCCTGAGCCAGCAGCTGGTCCCGCAAGCGCAACGGCAGTTCTTCCCCGCCGAAGATCCACAACCGCATGGCGGGCAGCCTGGGAGCGTCTTCCAGCAACGGCGCAATGGCGCCGGGGATGAAGTTGACCAGAGTCGCCTCTGTCTCCTGCATCATGCGAATAAACGCCGCGCGTTCCTGTAAAACCAGCGGCGGGGGGTATATCAGCGTAGCGCCCACGCAGAGGCTGCCGAACAGGTCTTCCACGCTGGGATCGAAATTCAGGTCCGTCAGTCCCAGCACCCGGTCCGCCTGGGTGAGGCCGGTTTCACCAATGAACCAGTCCAGCAGATTCGCGACGGACTCGTTGCGAATGGAGATGCCTTTGGGCGCGCCGGTGGTGCCGGAGGTGAAAATGAAATAAAACTCGTCTTCGGGACGCCGTTGCGAGCACAAAACCGGAAGCTGGGACCGCAAGGTCGAGGGATCGCTGTCCATCTGTGCAGCGGGCGACGCCTCGGTCTCCCCTATCGTCCCTATCTCTACTCTTTCCTCTATTTCCAATAGAAGGCAACCGCTATCCGCGCCCAGTTCGGGGATCAGCGCGGCGTCGCTCAGCACAATGCCGCAGCCCGCCAGTTCCAATAGCGTCTGCCTGCGCGACGTCGGGTCTTTCGGGTTGAGATAAAAGTAGCTGCCGCCGCTGAACAGGATCGCCAGAATCGCCACCGTCGATCCTTCGCCTTTCGGCGCATGCACGCCTACCCTGTCGCCGACCACAAAGCCTGCGCGCGCTAATTGCGCCTGCACGGCGGCGATGCGTTGCGCCAGTTCGCCGTGGCCGATGAGCCGGTCGCCGTCGATCAGGCCGATGTTTTGCGGCGCCTCGATCAGGCGCTGACGTATGCCCTGCAAGGCAGCGTTGATGTCCGCCGTCGCAGTGGTCGCTCCCGCCACCAGATGGCTCGCCTGCGCCTGATCCGGGACCAGCTGTAACAAGCCGTCCGCAATCGGCGCGTCGTCCGCCTGCGCGACCAGATCCGCCGCCAGACTGTCGAAGGCGTGAAACGCCGCGGTGACTGCGGCGGGATCGCCGCTAAAGGTTTCGCCCGCGCTTAACTCGACTTTCCAGGCGTCCGCGCCGGAAACTGTGAGGGTCAGGCCGAAATGGGTGGTTTCCTCGGTATGCAGATCAGTCAGGCTGGTGGCGTAGGACGCGTCCTGCAAACTGGGGTCGATGGGATAGTTGTCGAACACGACCAGCGAGTCATACAGTTCTTCTCTCTGTCCCGCTATTTCCCGAATCAGCAGCGGCGGCGTTTTTTCGTGGGCCTGAGTGCGCTGCAAGGTCTGGAACATCGCACGCAGCGCCTTTTCCAGGGTCCAGGCCCCGTCCAGGGTCAGCAACAGCGGCGTCGTGTTGGTGAACAGTCCCAACGGCTGCTGCTCTGCATTCTGCGCCAACGCCGCCTCGCGCCCGGAAAAGGCGCAGCCGAACGCCACGGTTTTCTGAAAGGTAAGCTTGCTTAAGGTCAGCGCCCAACACAGGTACACAAAACTTGCTGGCGTCACGCCGGCGCGACGGCACAGCGCCTCGATCTCCGCCTTACGGGCCTGCGGCCACAGACGCCCGGCTTTTGCGGTAGTCTCTGCGAGCGGCGCGGCGTCAGTGTTTGATTTTGATGTCGCGCGACGGAACAGAGGTTCATCCAGTAATTTAGTCGTGACCGCCACATCCCGATCGTCAACGCCCTGCAACGCATCACGCCAATACTCCCGACTGCGTTGCAGCGCTTCCGGGTCCAGCCCTTTCCAAAGCTGCTGCGAATACAGCCGCGACGCCAGCGGCGGGATAGCCTGGCCGCGCAGGCCCTGCACCCACAGGGAGACCAGTAACGAGCTGCTCCAGCCATCCATCAGTATGTGATGGAAACAGAAAGCAATGCTCAGCGTCCCCGCTGCAACGTCATGCAGGCAGGCGATGCGGAACACTTCGGCGTCCAGCTCGAAGGGCCGCGCCTTGGACTGGGCCAGCCAGTCGAGACAGCGGGCTTTGTGGTCTGACGCAGCGAGAGGCGCATAATCCAAAGCAATGCGGGGCGACGCATACACCGCCTGATGCGGCGTACGCAGGCCACGCCACAGGAAAACGGATCGCAGGGCGGGCTGCGACGTTTGGATTCGCCGCCACAGGTCGCCAATTTCCGCCTCGCTCGCCGGCGTGCGCAGAGTAAAGGACACGCCAATGTGATAGGCGCTGTTGCCGTCCTTCAACGCATGAAACAGCAAACCGCTCGCTTGCGGAGTCGCCTGCAGCAACTCCTCAATGTAGTTTGACGACATCATGCGCAACGCTCCGCCGCGTCGTAAAGGTGTTGCAGCCTGCGCTTGTCGATGGCCAGAGAGACGGCGCCGGCGTCTTCAATAATGTTCAGCCACTGCTGGGTGCGGGCGTGAATGAAGGCAGCCTGTCTGTCGTTTTTGTCCTGTTGGCGGTCCGCATCAGCCAGCGTCTCCTTTACTTCGTTTCTGATGCGTCGCAGCTGTTGCACGGCGCCGGGATCATCCAGAACCGGCAGTTTCGCGCTGTACAGGTGATAACAGCAGCGCTGCAGAAACTGCTCGCGGCGATTCTGCGGCGCGCTCATCGTCTGTGCGAAGGCGAACAGGTCCTGAGGCTCGCAAACCGATTGCATAGGCAAGGTCGCGCGCTGGGTCAGATAACTCAGGACGGATTTGGGGGAAATTTCCAGATAACGGGTGACGCCGTTTTGCGCCACATACTGCAAACTCCGCAACCACTGCACCGGCGACGTCAGGTGTTGCAGGATGGAGGCTTTTATGTTCGCCGCCGGCGTTTCCGCGCCGCTCACATTACAGACCAGGCGGGACAGCTGCTCGACCGGTTGTGCGGTGGGCAGGAAGTCAAGCTGGCGCTCCAGTTGCGCGCGCGCCTCCGCCATCAGCGGAGAGTGGAAAGGTCCGCCGATCTTCAGGGGATACAGCAGACCGCCCATGGCCTCCATCCGCGGCGCAAAACGTCTAATCTCCGCCATTTCTCCAGAGACCGTCGCCTGATCGAAGGCGTCTATGGCGGAGATGTAGATATTCACCCCATCCTCTGCTCTCGCCTTCTCCACTTCCTGCGCGACGGTCGCGGCCGGGGCGTGCAGCACCCAGCACATTTCGCCTTGCTCGAACTGACGCGCACAGGCCTCGACGATCTCCGAACGCAGATTGACCACCTGCGTCAGCGTAGCCAGATCCAGATAGCCGGCGGCGCACATGGCGGGATATTGCCCCAGGCTGTGTCCCATCACAAAATCGGGAACCAGCCCGCAGTGCTTGCGCAAAATGTCGGCGATGGCGACGGTGGTCGCCGTCAGCGCCAACTGGGCGACGCGCACCTGCTTTAGGGCGTCGCGGCGCTCGCCATGAATCACCTCCTGCAGGTTGACCTGGGACAGCTCCGACACTTCCTGCAGGCGCTCCCGATACTCGGGATAGACCAGGAATTCGGCGAACATATCCGGCTGCTGGGCGCCCACTCCGGGAAAAAGAAAGACGGTTTTAGCTGAATCCATAGCGGTTCTCATACTGCGGCTCCGTTAATGATGAGATCCAGCTCCGTCTGTGAGAGCTGGCAAAAGGGAAAATCCGAGGGAAGCAGGACGGACGGCGCGCCAGAAATCGCGTCGCCCTCGCCCAGCAGTGCGTCGCGCCAGGCTGACAGTCCGGCGTTCAGTTGCGTCAGATACTGGATGGCGCGCGTCTCGCTGGCGCCAGGAACGCCTAGACGTAACTCCACGCTAACCGCGCCGGACTCGCGCTCGTCAAACACCAGCAGGTCGAAGTCGGCCACACTGCGTTCCTGCGGGTGACGGAAGCCCCCGGACAACGACGGCGTCAGCGTGAAGTGACGCCACTGCCCGCTCAGTCCCCGCCCAATGTCGTTGATACAGAGCAAAGGCCTGACCCGCTGGGTCTGCGCGCCCAGATGACGTAGCCAGTTCTGGCGTCCGTCGCAACAACGGGACTTGATCTCTCGCAACTGCGCCGACGCGCCTTGCGCAAGCGGATCAAGGCTCACCTGATGGAAGCCGGTGAACCAGCCCACCGCATTGGCCAGCGCGCCGTCCCATTCGTGGGGAACGTTCGCTTCCGAAAAAACGCGACCGTGATGTTCAAACAGCAGCGCGGGCTGCGCCGGCGTGGCGTTGTCTTCATCCAGCGCCGCCATCAGCGCGGCGGCGAGCAACTGGGTGCGCTCCGCCTTGAGCCGCCGCTCCATGTCCTGAATGTCCGCGCCCGACAGCGTCAGCGTCAACCTGACCGGCTCCGCCGTCGCCGCCGCATCCCCGCAGGGCGTCACCGGCGCTTCGCCGCCGTGATCGCGCAGCCATTTCCCCCACAGGAACGCGCCGGCCTCCACCTCTCCGCCGGCGATAGTCGCGTCGCCCAGGGCCTGATCCAGTTCATCCAGTAAATAAATCCAGGAATGCACGTCGCAAATCAGGTGATGGCACACCCAGATCAGATAGTTCTGGTTCGACGCAGGATCGCAAACGATTTCGTGAACGCTGGGCTGATGTTGCAGGCTGACTGCGCCCTGCAACTCACGCAACCGCGCCATGAGCGACTCCCCTGTCGCCAGTTCATGTACGGCCAGCGAGGTAGAGGCGGACTCAAAGTGACACGCGCTAAGGTCGGCGTTGGTTCTCAGCGCAAAGATTTTATGGCGCGCCTGCACCGCCAGAACGGCGGCGTGAATGCGCTCCGGCGCCAGCGACGACGGCGCCGCCAGGGTCACCCCCTGTTGCAGGCGATCCGGATAGTGAAAGCCTTGCTCCCGCATCCAGCGCACGCTGGGCAGATGGGTGATCCAGTTCGCATCGACGTCCCCAATGGCGATGGCCTCGCCGGCATGCTGCGTCTGACCGTTGGCGCAGGCTTTCTCCAGCACGGCGCCCAGGGCGGACATGGACAACAGCTCCCCTGCGCCGACGCGGACGCCCTGCTTCGCAAGCAGCGCCGCCAGGCGGATGGCTTTGATGGAGTCGCCCCCCAGCGCCAGGAACGACGCCTTCAGGTCCACGCCCTGGGGCCAGATCGGCGCGAAAAAGTCGTCATTCAACCACTCAGGCAGGGTATAGGTTTGTGCGGCGTCGGCGTCCTGAGCGCCAATGCTGCGCGAGGGCGTCAGCGTCGCCGCCAGGGCGTTGTGAGCCGCCGCCGTCAGCGCCTTCATATCCACTTTGCCGTTGGCGTTGACCGGCCAGGGCGCCACCGTGCAGTACAGGCCGGGGAGCCAGGCGTCGGGCAGTCTGTCCTGCAGGCGCGCCAGAAAATCCGGGTTGTCGTGAGGGATCGGTTCGCTGCTGCACAGCGCCACCAGCTCGCGGTTCTCACCTGCCCCGTCCGATGTATGCGAGGCGTTGGCGGCGGCAATTTTCAGCGCTTTTATCTTGCCCTGGCGATCCTCCGCGCCGAGGGCCGCCAGCGCGCTTTCCACTGCTTTTTCAATTTCCGTGGGATGAATGCGGTAACCACGCACTTTGAATTCTTCGTCGATGCGCCCGAGACAGTGCAGCTCCCCCTGGGCGTCCAGCACGCCCAGGTCGCCGGAGCGATACCAGCGATGTCCGTCCCGACGACTGCGCACGAATTTGGCGTCAGTCTGCATGGAGTTGTTGAGGTAACCCTCCGCCAGCACCGGGCCGCCTATCCATAACTCGCCCTGAAATCCTTGCGGCATGGGTTCGCCTCTGGCGTCGCGCACCGACATCCGCGCAGCGCCAAGCGGCGCGCCAATGGGCGTGACGCCTGCGCTGTCTTCAGCGGCTACAGTCGAACTGTGACTTGTATGAATGCAGCAGCCCACCGTTGCTTCCGTAGGACCGTATTCATTCACCACGCAGCTAGCCGCCGGGAAAACACGTAACGCCTGACGCACCAGTCCCTCGGACAGGTTTTCGCCGCCGACTACAAAGGTCAGCGGTTGGCACCGCGGAACGCTGTGCTCGGTGAGCAAAGACAAATGGGAGGGCGTGCATTTCACCCCGGACAGGCGCTCATCCGCCAGCAGCGTCCGCAGCAACTCGGGGTTATCGCGAATATCCTGTTCATGAGGCTGCATAAACCCGCCGGACAGGACAGGAACCAGAATGCTGGTCTGGGTGAGGTCGAATCCAAAGGAGGTGAACAGCGGGGTATTGAACGGTCGTTCCCCGGCGTACGCCTCAGTGGCCGCCACGGCGTAATGCGCCAGCGCCACAGGAGAGATCGCCACGCCTTTAGGCTCTCCCGTCGAGCCTGAGGTGTACAGGATATAAGCCGGTTTATCCTGGACTGCGTCCGTTAAGGCGTCCGGCGTCGGCGCCATTGTTGCGGACCAAACCGATGACTCTGGCGCCTGGTGACTCGACCATTCCAGCGGAACGGACATGTCCAGCAGCGCCAACGGCAGCTCCAGGCTTTCCGCCAGACTCTGATCAGGCTCTACGTACAGGCACAGAGACGCCCCGGAATTTCGCGCGATAGTTAACAGCCTGGCCGCGGGCGTCGTGGGACAAACAGGAACCACGGTGATGTTATCGATCAGGCACGCCAGATACGCCAGCACCGTCGCCGGCGTGCGGCGCCCAAGGATCATGACGGGTCGGTCGTCGTCGGCGCGTTGCTGACGAAGTTGTTCACGTAGCGCGCGCATCCAGTCCCAGCCCTGGCGGTAATAAATGGGATCACTTTCAGGGCTGGCGCTAAACAGGATCTGGTTGGAGTAACGCTGAAAAGCATCTCTGATGCGCACGCCGATGGGCGCCGTGGACTCTGCGTCGGCGCCATCAACCCGCGGCGCGAAGGTCGTTTCTGTCTTATCTGCTTGATGCATCGCCTCCGCGGCGGTCATCACGTCCGCAGCCGCTTCCATCGCGTAATCGACCACCGTCTGCATAAAAGCGAGGCATTGAGGCTCCGACCACTGGCGACGAAAATCCGCTTCCAGCTTGATGCTTCCATCTTCGAAGCGATCATGAATATGCACGGTGGCGAACAGCGCTTCCACCGCCTGCAAATGGTCGATTTCCACCTGGGCGCCAGAGACGGAAGGCTGAAACGCGCCGGTCTGATAGGACACGCCGAACGCAGGAATGACCCGTTTCCAGTCTTGTGAGGCGAAGTCGCCCCAGCGCGCGCCGGGGGCGTATCGGGAATGCGCCAGGGCTTTTTGCAGCCCCTTGCGCAGCACGCGATAGCAGTCCGCCACGGTCTCGCCCGCCGCGCGGGATACCGGAACCAGCACCGGCGCCACGGCCATGGCGATGGCGCGTTTTTCGTCCTCGCTCCAGCGGTTCAGCATCGGCGCCTGCACCAGGACCCCGTCGCCGTCTTCCACCACCATCTGCGCATAGGCGACGGCGGCGAAAAACAGACGGAACACGGAACCGCCTCCAGCCCTGAACCGACTCAGCAACGCATTTTGATCAGCGCGTAAAGACAAGCGCACGCGCCGGCTGCGCGCCTCCCCGCCCCGGTAGTCGCCAATGGGCTGGCGGCCGCTTTGCTGAGCGGCGGGGGCGGATTCGCCGAACAGGCTGCGCCAGTATTGCGCGTCCCTGCTCCAGCGTGGAGACGCTTCGTACTCCTGTTCCCGCTCAGCCATGACGGAAAAAGCAGGGCTCCCGACCAGCCCACAGGCGTCGCCTTCCAGCGCCGCCGCCAGGCGTTCCATTAATAACGCCAGTGCGGCTCCGTCTGCAGCGGCGTGGTGGGCCTTCACAAACCAGCCGGATTGTTGGTCGCGATACTGGACGGCGAAGACGCGGATCGGCGTTCGCGACAGATCCTCTTCCAGCAGCAGCTGACGCTCGGCCCACTGGGAGAACGCCTGTTCCGGATCAGGATGCTGGCTGAAATCCACCTTTTGCACGTCCGCCCATGGCGCCTCATGACGCACGCCCCGCCACAGCGCGTCGGACGCATCGGCGACAAAGCCAATGCGAAAGACATCCTCGGCCTGAATGACCGCTTCAGCCGCCTGCGCCAGACGCTCCAGCGCCAGACCGCCGTGCAGGCGCGCCACGCCGCCCAGATAAAACCGCCGCCCGGACAAATGAAAGGCTTCCATCTTGAAAACGGTCTGTTGTGACCGGGACAACTCAAATGTCAGCGTATTCATCATTTACGCTACCGCCTCCGCGAAGAAGTGCTCACGCAGAGTCTCCGCAATCGCCTTGCGGTTGAGCTTGCCGGAGCTGGACCGGGGCAATTTACCGGTTTGCCAGAATCGGGTCGGCAACATGTAAGCGGGCATCTGCGCAGCGAGAAACTGACGCATTTCCTGTGTCTCTAGCATGTCGCCGCTCGCCGCGATGGCGGCTATCAGCCATTGTTCGCCCTCTTCGTCCTCCACCACGCAGACCACGGCTTCGTTAATCGCCGGATGACTGAGCAGGTGATGCTCTATTTCGCCCAGCTCGATACGCAGCCCGCGCAATTTCACCTGGGTGTCCTTACGGCCCTGACAGAAAAACAGGTCGCCATCTTCACGCCATCCCAGGTCGCCGGTCAGGTAAATGCGCTGTTGCAGTTGCGGATGCATGACAAACGCCTTCTCCGTCAGGTCCCGACGCTGGTAATAACCTTCAGCCAGACAGAGTCCGCCGATAGCGATCTCCCCGTGCTCCGCCTCGCCCTTCAACGCCAGCGTGTCCGGGTCGACGATATATAACTCGCACCCGGTCAGCGGTCGTCCGATCGGCACCGCCTGCGGCGCGGGCGCGTCACAATCGTAATAGCTCACGTCAATGGCGGCTTCCGTGGGGCCATACAAGTTAGTCAGCAGACAGCGGGAGCCGAACTGCGTCTGAAACTGGGCGACCAGACTGGCCTGTAGCGATTCGCCGCTGACATAAACGTTGCGCAGGGCGGTCTCCGCAGGCTGCAACTCTTGCAGTACCGGCTTGAGCAGACTGGGGACAAAGTGCGCCACGGTGATGTTTTCACTTTGCAGCGCCGCCACGATGCCTCGGGGAAATGACTCCAGACCTGGGCGCAGCAAATAGTGGCTGGCGCCGTTCAACGCAGGCAGAAAAAGCTCCCACAGAGATACGTCAAAGGTCAGCGCGGTGCGTTGCAGAATGATGTCCGACGCTGTCATCGCACTGTGTTGTTGGTGCCACTGCAGTCGGTTGATAAAGGCGCCGTGATTGACCAGCACGCCTTTGGGGGTTCCCGTAGTGCCTGACGTAAAGATCAGGTAAGCCGGGTCCGTCGCCTGCAATCGCGGCGCGTTCCGCATCGCGTCTATTTCAGGTTTGGATACATAGATATCCTCCAGCCGCTCCGCCAGAATCAGCGCCAGATCCGGTCCCGCCTGGGAAATCTGGCCAGCCTGGGCGGCGCTGCAAAACGCAACGCGACACTGCGCCGTCTGCAGCATGGAAGCCATGCGCGCAACGGGCGTTTTCGCATCCAGAGGGAAATACACGCCGCCTGCAAGCATCACGGCGTAGGCCGCCACCACAAACGCCGGACTTCGCTCCAGGCCAATGGCGACGCATTCACCCTGGCGCAGGTCACGCTCATCAATCAGATATTGAGCCAGTAGCAGCGCGCGCTCATGCAGTTCGCACCAGGATAAAGTCTCCCCCTTGCCCCAGCGTATCGCCGGGTTGGGGTTGTCTCGCGCCGTGTCCTCGAAAAAATCAGTAATAAGTCGACCAGTGTCCATAGAGCCGGAGTCCTTTGATTGCTGGCTGAGTCGCTCCTGAGCCATAGCGCGCCCGGGGTTACAGACGAACCCGGGGCGACAGGCATCCGTCAGCCGAGACCTTGGGTCTCAAGCCTGGAGGATAGAAATGGTGAGAAGCGGATTATGAAATAGTCTATACAGCGCTATAGCTGTATCGATTACATACTTCCTTGCCGATCAGCATTTTTTGAAGTTCATTGCTGCCTTCGACAACCTGCAAAATTTTCGCATCCCGATAGAGACGGCTGACGCCGTTGCTCTCGTCGCAGCCATGGCCGCCGTGAATCTGGACGGCTTTGGCCGCCGCCGTACCGGCTTCATGTGATGCAAAAAGCTTGGCCTGAAGAATCTGCTCCAGGGCGTCTTCGTCCCGGGATTCCTTGGCTTTTGTCGCTGACAGGCAAATGAGTTGGGAGGCAAGCAGACTACTGGACATTTCCGCCAGGTAGCCGCGAATGATGCCTTGGTCCGCAAGCAGCGCACCAAAGGTGGAACGGGCGTTGGCTCTGCGCGCGGAGGCCGCCAGCGCCGCTTGTTGAACGCCCAGCGCCGCCCAGGCCACGCTGATGCGGCCGTAGTCCAGAGCGCTATTGGAGATGAGGTTCTGGCCGAAACCGGGTTTCCCGATGATGTGAGACTTGGGAATCCGCACGTCGACAAAGTCGAGCACCGCCAGATAGGCGCTCTTGAAGCCAAGCATGTTTTTCTTGGCGGTGATGGTGAATCCTGGCGTTTCTTTGGGAATCAGAACAGCGGTGTCCAGCCCCTGGTATTTACCGAACACCAGAAACAGATCCGCGATCTGGGCGAACGTGATCCAGGTCTTTTGTCCGTTGACCAGCAAGGCGTCGCCATCGTCGACAAACTGCGTCGACAGATTCTTGGAGTCGCCTCCGGCGCCGACCTCGGTTTGCGCAAACGCGCCGATGATCTCGCCTTTCACCAACGGCGTCAGATACTGTTGCTTTTGCTCCGGCGTTCCCCAGTCCTCAATGGTTTTCAACACCATTGAGTGGACGTTCAGCAAGCCCGTCAATGAGCCGCTTCCCGCCCCGATCGCCATGTTCAGAAGCCCGAAAGTGGTGGCGTCGAAACCAAGTCCGCCGCTTTCCTCTTTCGCCAGGCCGCCCAGCCAGCCGTTAGTGGCGAGTTTTTTCACTACCGAGGCGGGAGTCGCCTCTTGCAGGTCCCACTCATCGGCATAAGGCGCGACTTCATCGGCGGAGAACTGTTCGAAGGCGTGCAGCCACTGGTTTTGAGAAGGCGATAGAAAACGGTTAAGCATTTACCACCGCCTTTCTCTCCAAGAAATGACAGACAGCCTGAATACTACAAAAGTTGGCGTTATCAAGGTCGTCTATTTCAACCTTGATTCTGAAGTTTTTTTCGAGAAAGGAGATTAATTGGATAGCGGCCAGGGAGTTAACCAGACCTGTTTCGAAGATGTCGACTGAGTCGTCCAAATCCTGTTTTCCAGCGAGTTTACTCAGGTATTCAGACACTAATTTTTTACGCGCAGATACGTCCATTACTACTTTCCTTTGCGAGCTTAAATTCCATTAGTCTTTCCATTGATAAATCGATTCGGCTTTTTATGAAAAGGCTTTCTTTTTCAAGCCCCATCTTGGGGCGCCGAACCAATCTGCAGCAATCATATATCAACCCTATCGATAGGCGCAATCTCCCACATCACTGATTTTATTTAAAAAAATTAATGCTTTGCGATGAATTCAAAAACCTTCGTTATCCCTTGCAATACGCGCAAACTGATCGATTTCACATGACCGGTAACGACGAAATCGCTCTTTTTCATTTAAGGAATATCAGAAGGTATGCATCTTTCCCGAATAATTTGGGACAAAGTTGGGACTCCGCATATAGCAACCTCCTGGCAATGAAAACGCGCCTCAAAACGCGCCTGTTAAATCATCTGCCTAAACATCAATGAAGACTAGGTCAACTTACCTTACCGAAAGGTTATGATGCGCTTCGGATTCCCTCCCTGCCCCAACGCTTTAGTTTAAGATATTAACATGGCAATGATATTGGCATGTTAATCATCAGGCGCATGGACGCGCCTGCGCGGCGTTAAGCCGCGGGAGACAGGGCCTGACATGTGCAGGCCCTGTCGTTGCAGACAAATAGAAGGAAGCTATTTGTCTGCCTGATTAATAACCGGAGCATGACCGCGCGCAGTTTCATCATTGACTACCGCCTCAACTTCCAGCCTGACCTTCGCCGTCGCCAGCGCCGACACACGTTCTGCTTCCGCCTGAGTTGCGCCCACGGTCATCAAGTATCCGGCGCGGTCATTGCTGTCGTTCAGAGAGGTCACTGTGTCACCGATGCGGGGATAGATTTTTACCTCCCTGACGCCTTCCAGCGACTGAGCCTCATCCAGGCCGTCGATGCTTTTTAGTACGCCGTTTTCGGTGGTGAAAAACCTGAGCAGCACGGCGTTATTCCCGTGGGCGTCCACCAGATCGTCGACGTTGAAGTCCCAACCCAAAGCCGCCAGCAAGGTTGCTTTGGCGAGGTTAAATCCCGTTGCGGCGCGAACGAATCGGGCTTCTTCGCCGCCGCCGATTCTGGGCATGACTTCGATGATGCGGTACTGGTTTGCGTGGGAGGACGTGACGATCACCTGGGCGAAAAACGGCGCGGTATCGACGCCCATTTGTTGCAGCGCGGTTTCCATGTCGGCTCTGAGTTGATCGAGTAATTCAGCCGGAAGATCCGTCGGATATTGTTTGGTTAAAGCGACGCCGAATCCCGCTTCCGTCCGCGACGGACTGCCTCGATATGAGGCGATGAATGGAGCAATCTGACCGCGGTAGATAAACCCACTCAGGCTGTATTCAACGCCTTCCACAAACTCCTGAATAATCGCCCGCGATTTCACGGAGGCGTTCATGGCGGATTTAACCACCGATTTTAACTGCTCTGGATCAGCGGCGGCTCCCACGCCTTCCTGTCCCGTACCGTCAACCGGCTTGACCACCACGGGGTAACCCAAGGCTTCCGCCAGCGAGGCGGCCTGCTCATAGGACTCGACAAAGTCATAGCGGGGAGCGGGTAAATCAGCGGCTCTCAACAGCGCAGCCATACGCAATTTATCCAGAGGCAACGCGGCGGATTCTTCTGAAAGATAGGTGTTTACTCCACATTGGGCGGCGCACTCCGCCATCAGTTTGATCGAACGGTCACTGCCAGCGGAAACGATGGCGTCGAACGCATGCGCAGACGCGTACTCGACAATGCTTTTCTTATCATGACGGTTAAAGGGAACCCGCTGAATGCGCTCAGCAAGCGCCGGATCAATAATCCCATCCCTGTCATCCACCACAAACACCTCAACCCCCATCTTCACGCCTTCCTCGATCAGCGGCAGCTGTATATGCCCTCCCCCAATCACCAGCACCTTGGCTTTCTTCACGCAAAACTCCTTATCTCATCACTCAGTCGGCGTTCCCCAGCGAAACAACATCGACTCGCCTTTACGAGGCTATGAAGTTATGTGGTCTTTCATGAGGTTTCCCAAGTGTTTGCAGCAGAAAGAGAGCGCTTCGGTGAAAGTGGGCAAGACTGTTGAGTAAAAGTATTAAATAAGAATATTAAATAAGAGTGTTGGATGGCGCTGCGCTTATCCAACCTACGGTTTATAGATTGTTCGCTACGTGTAGGTTGGAAAAGCGCAGCGCCTTCCAACAACTGAGGTTATATCAGGCAGCGCCGGAGCAGACGAAGGTCGCCCTGGTTTCTTGATCGACAGCGGCCTGAAAACGGCGCCCTCACAGTCGTCGACTGAAGGCGACAATCGAAGGCGCGCGTTCCCAGGATTTTCATGCTCCAAACCGTGCGGTCAGCGTACTCAGCTCATCCGCCAAAGCGGAGAGATTTTCCGCTCGCTTGGCGACTTGCAGCGCTCGATCTGAGGACTGCCCCGTCACTTCGTTGATGGACACGATGTTTCTATTGATTTCTTCCGCCACGGAATGCTGTTCCCGGGCGGCTGCGGCGATTTGCGCGCTCATTTCACTGGCGACTTTTATCGCTTCCGACACCTGATTGATGGTTTCGGATGTGCGTTGCGCATATTCCACGGATTGCGCGGTTTTACCCGACGCCTGCTCGATCACCGACACCATGGCCTGGGCCCCTGAGTGGAGTCGTTCGATCATGTGATGGATCTCTTCTGTGGACGCCTGGGTTTTCTGCGCGAGACTCCGCACTTCATCGGCGACCACGGCGAAACCCCGACCTTGCTCGCCCGCTCTGGCGGCCTCGATGGCGGCGTTCAACGCCAGTAGATTGGTCTGCTCAGCGATACCGCGAATGACATCAAGTACGGCGCCGATGCTTTTGCTGTCCTCGTTCAGCTTGTTCACGACTTCTTTGGCGTCCTGCATGCTTTCGGACACTTGCGCAATCGCCGCCGACGCCGCCTGAGTAACCTGCAGGCCCTGCTTGGCAGCTTCATCGGCGCTGGCGGACGCCGATGACGATTGCGATGCGTTTTCCGCCACATGATTCACCGTGCTGGCCATTTGATTGACCGCCGCCGCAGCGGTTTCGGTCTGCCGTTGCTGATGATGAATGTCGTCGTTGCTGATGATGAATGTCGTCGTTGCTGATGATGAATGTCGTCGTTGCTCTGGTCGGTGATGTCCGACAGCTCTTTGGCGGACGCCGCCACGTCGCGGGTCAAGGCGACAATCTTGGTGAAGGTCTGCGACAGATCGTTGACAAAGTTATTGAATGCGGCGGCGATACGGCTGATTTCATCATTACCGTCCGCATCGAGCCTGCGCGTGAGATCGCTGCCGCCGCCGGAAATTTCTTCCATCGCAATGGCGATGTTATTAATGCGACGGTGCGCCAGCATGCGGTACAGGAAGGCGGTGAGTCCCAATACTGCAAGCAGGGCCACCGCCAGCAAAACCGCTATTTTGGAGCCCAGCGCCTGTCCATTGGCCAGCGGACCGTCAATATTGATATCCACTTCCAGAACGCCTCTGACGTCCCCCAGTTTCCAGTCATTTTTGGGCGTATCCGCCCGGGTGTTGTGACAGGAGACGCAGGCTTGCGCGACCATCTTGTCAGCCACCGCAACGCGCACGATAGACCCCAGTTTTGCATCCTTGTCCACCTGTGAAAAAGTGGTGTCCGGACTTTTCGTCAGACTGGCCCAGGCGGCCTGCCCAAAGCTATCCAGACGCCGCTCGGAGCGGTTGGGAAACGGGAAGGCGCTGTACAGTTTCAGCGTCATGCCTTTTTGTGAAAACTCTTTGCTCAAGTCGTGAATCATGGTCGCCGGCAACGGGATCGCATCCTTCTCCTTATCATGGTCAAAAGACGCCTTCATACCTGAATTCCCCAGCACCTTCTGCACCACATTCTTGGTGTAGTAACCACGCAACGTCTTGAACTGCTGCACAACCTGCTCCGCCGACGCGGTGGCCTCGCTGATGGCGTTGGCTTCAACCGCTTTGGGGATATAAATGTAGATTGCGATGACGGATAAAGTGAAAACAACAATAACAGGAAGAGTGATTTTCCAGATGAGAGAGAGTCTGTTCATATCGCAGCTCCTCACCACAGACAAGCCGGAATACCCCGAGGGTTCCCGGTAATGATTAAGGGACGAAAGCGGGCCTATGTATATATTAAGTGTAGTCCTATTGCCGATTAGTTTTGGCGTTTTATTTGTAAAAATTGGGGGAAAACGTATCGCCTTCCGACATAGGTGCTAAATCAAACCAGAGAGGGAGTCATAAGGCTATTTAGGTCGGTCGCCATTGGCTGCAACGGCGGCCACGCTTCAAGCCATATCGTGTATTTGTATGGCTTGAAGCTACAACATTTTACTTCTCTAAGAAGCCTGCGGCCTTCAGTTCTGTCTTCCTTACTTTGTCCTGAGCCTCCATGTTAGCCTGTTCAGCGCTCCTATTCTGATGAGCTGCATCTTCATAAATACTCTGTACCGCATTGGCCAACGTACCAGCACGGTAGTACTCCAAAATATCCACCAATCCTTGTTCCATGGTGTAATCAATATATGGTATAGCCATACCTTTTATCAGGGATAGCTTCTTAGTAGCCCTCAGCGCCTTCATTTTGACAATAAGTGCCTGAGCCGTTTGCTCATAATAGAAGTTCTTATCAATTTCTGTACGAGTTGAAGAAGTTAGACTGGCAATGCTAGAAATAATGGTTTTTGTATCTGTGACGGTTGAGACTGCAGATCCAAGAGATAAAATCGTGCTAGCCATACCAAAGCCAAAATTTGATTTCGCCTTACCAGCGATTAAGCTCCCCTCATAGCTTTGATAGTTATAATCAACTAACAAAATCAATTCGTTAATAATTATATCCCTCTCTTTTTTCATGCAATCTTTATCTTTCTTGACTATGCATTCTTTAACACTTCCATCAAACGAAGTTTTGCTATACTTTGAATTTAATTCTTCTATTTTTTTAGAGTCAGACATTAGAGGGTTTTGAGGAATAACCACAACCCCAAAGCATCCTCCCAGCAGCAATACAGCTGAAACTAAAAGTACCGATAAACCCACCTTGTTCAGCATCACCTTGACCTCCTTTCCGTAAAATAAAACATCACCCCACAAAAATATAAATTGCAATCACTCACAAAATGTTAACATTTGTTAACGGAGATAGTCTTGAATCTTTATAGCTAAACTAAAGTTTATTAGGCCAATCGAGGATGATTATTGAGAAAAGTAGGTTTTCTATATATCTATAATACGAAGTGTATACGCAGCCTAAATTCACCCACATAAATACTAAGACTGCATTAATCAGAAAATATCGCAGCTCCTTGAAGCCTTCAGAGTTATACTTTCGCGTCAGTTTTGGCCCTTAGAAGGCAAAAATGCAGAATCAAAACTTCCCATTGTCACTCTTCCATTGCGACCTGGGAGGAATGGGTTCTATGGTGTCCCAATGCTCGACTAGTTTGCCTGCTTGCACTCGGAACAGGTCGTAGAATGAGCTGTGCGTATCGCGCCACAGGCCTTCGCTGACACTGAGAACAAAGTCGCCTTCCGCCAGGACTCGGTGCAAGGTTGTGTAGGTTAAGGCGTAACGATCATTTTCGCGTAAGGACAGAGCTTCGTGGAGGGATGCAACGCCGTCGCGCATCTCGGGATTGTGCTGGATAAAGCCTGTGCCGGAGACGAAGTCCTCCAGCCGTTGCAATTGTCGATTTATCAGTACTTCGTTCACGTATTCCCGCACCAGCGTTCTATTGGTTTCCGTCAGATGCAAGTCGCTGGATTGTTGTGGACCATCCAGCATGCCGTGTCTGGAAGGGTTTGGACCCGCCAGAGGCTGAAGATTGTCCCAGTGCTCCACCGCCAGGCCGTCCTCGAAACGAAACACCTCAAACGCCGCCTTTACCGAGGAGAACTCGTATTTCATGTGGGCGAACACAAAATCCTGATCTTCAAACGCCCGCACCATCGTTACTTTAGGTCCGGTCCTGGCGATTTGTTTGAACAGCTCCGCCAGTCCCAGGCTTCCCTCGCCGGTATGTGGATTGTGCTGCACGTACCGATTCTCGTTGACGACGCTGGCGGCGTCCGGGTCGCCGGTTTCTATGCCTTTCAGCAGTTTGAAGACCTTCTCTTTGTTGCTCAGTTCACTCAACATGATGCGTTTCCTTCTTTCAGGGCGGTCCCTGCTATGCCCGGTTATATCGGTTATACCAGTTATAGACGGCGGGCCTGATCTACGCAGGCCCGCCGTTCTCGGAAGAGCGTCTGCGGGATGATCAATCTTGCGCAGGACGCCAGGGGAACGGCCCCATGAATTCATCCGCCAGGATGCGCCAGACGTTCATCGACAGCCATTCGTCATAGCCAACCCAGTCTTTGTATTTGGGCAACCGCAATGTAGAGGCTATGGCCATGGGAGGCGTGCCTTTCTTAAGTTCAGCATAGAACTCGGCGCGCAGATCCTGCAGGTAAGTCAGTTGCGCTTTGACATCCTCTTTGTCGCCGCCTTTTAGAGGCTCGGCTTTTTCGTTGTGAGAGAAAATGACGGTGTCGAAGTTGAGTTTAAGCACCTCATTCAGGGTTCTCTCCCACTCCCGCAGATTGAAGTCCGGCACGACGGAGAAGATAACCCGGTTCGGCGTCACGATATCCGCCAGATACGCGGTTTTGCTTTGCGGCAGGTAGAAAACGGTCATGCCCAGGCCATGATTCATGCCGAAATAATGCAGGTTGATCTTTAAACCATCGACATCGAACTGCTTGAAATCGCCCTTCCAGGTTAATGTCGGCGCCGTCATGTCCGGATAGGGATTGGCCCGCATCCAGGCCGCCGCTTCTTCATGAGCGATGGTTTGCGCGCCTGCCTGAATAAACACCTGACCGCCGCTGGCGTGATCCCAGTGATTGTGGCTGTGAAAGGCGTATTTTACAGGCTTGGCGGTTATCTTTCTGATAGCGGTCAGCATGGCTTGCGCATGTTGTGAGTTCATCGTCTCGAAGACAACGACGCTTTTGTCTGTGATGGCGAACATGGAGATGTAACCGCCGTCCATGCTGAATGAATACAGGTTGTCGGCGACTTTATAGACGGTTTCCTGCAGCGCCGCCTTGGCGGGCGCGCAGATCAGTATGGTCGCCAGTGAGACGACGAGGGATGCAAAAATGCGTTTAAATGTATGTTTCATACCAGATACCCAAATGCGAATTAATGTGAATCTGTATCCAGTATATTTAGTTGCACTTATTGATATGAATACCTAGGATTGCAAAACCTAAATGCAAAAAGTGCAATAAGATGAGCTCCCCTGAAGCGATCTTTATACGCGTCGTCGAAGCAGGCGGCTTCAAACAGGCGGCGCAGCAACTGAACATGGAGCCTTCGACGGTGAGTCGAAAGGTCGCCAAACTTGAACAACGCCTGAAGGCGAAGCTGCTGAACCGCTCTACCGCCCAAACCACGCCTACCGAACTGGGAAAAGCCTACTATCAGGGACTGCGCAGGCTATTGAACGAGCAGGACGCTCTGGAAGAAGAGATTTTCAGCAACAGCAAAGACATCAAGGGACATCTTCGAATCGCCACCACCGTGGACCTGGGAGACACCTTCATCGCTCCCATTGTCGAGCAGATGCTGAAGCTCGCTCCTGAGCTAAGCGTCGAGCTGATCCTGGGGGCGGATATCGCTGATCTGCCAAGAAGCAATATCGACGTCGCCATCCGCCTCGGCCGCATCGAAGACTCGGAAATGTACGCCAAGTATCTGGGAGAAATCCCACGAGTGCTGACGGCTAGCCCGGAATACCTGAAAGCCCACGGAACCCCGAAAAAGATCAGCGATCTGGCGCAACACCACTTCGTGCTCTACTCCCAACTGCAAGCCAAATCCGACATCCAATTCCAGGACGGCAGCCACTTCCCCGCTGTCAAAATCCGCAGCGCCATCATGGCCAACAGCCTCAAATCCATCGCCTACTTCGTAAAAAGCGGCCTGGGCGTCAACTGGGGCCCAAGATGGCTCTACGAACAAGACCTGCAAGAAGGCAAACTAATCGAACTCCTCCCCGCCACCCCCACCGAAAACTTCACCGTCACCGCCCTCTACACCACTCGACAATTTCTGCCCTATCGGGTGAGGTGGTTTTTGGAATTGCTGGGGGAGCGGTTGGAGTTGGGTTAAGGGATAGTTTTGTATTCGTTGTAATAATATATCTTTGCTAAAGGTTGAAGCACTCGTAAGCACTGGACACCCCTTTTATGCATTCACCACTAACTACTTTTGGCTAGTTTATCTGTCATTTTTTGTTGTTTTTTAACTCGAAAAATTAATGACATCGGCTTACGTCAGATATCGTCTGCACCAATTTGTCGCTCAAATGCTTGTGTAACTAAAGCCAAGATATGAGGAATATCATTTAAGTTGTCGAAACCTACTTCGACATCACCGTTCCCCCAACGCCCTAAGTTCGTGACATCTTTGCACAGTCCACGAGGGTCGTCGATTTCGGCGAAAGGCATGTTGAGCGACAAGCGGAGTCTCTTCGCCTGAGGCACCACATCGACAAAATTTGTTTCGGCTTTAAAGGCGACATAAAGTTTTTTCACCTCCTCTGTCACACATGGGTCCAGCCCCAACACCGCTTTACGGAATGCCTGATAAATATCAGCCATTTTCCCAGTCACCAGCTGAGGGTGGTCCGCCAAACTATATGCCGTTGATTGCTCAATTTGTGGTTTATATGCATCGAAAATATCCTTAGGCAACTCAACCTTTGCCCATACCTCGGTCGCTTTATTTGCTAGCTTATTGGCACGCTTTTGAATAGCAGCTTCATCCCACTTGGCTTCAACAGCAATCCCTTCATTCATCTTAAGTGGACTGAATTTAAAACCATACTCATGTTCACACTTAGCGATGAACGCACTGTTGCTATATTCTGTGTTGTATCCTGTTAAAGTTAAGTTTCCTAGAGTATGGCGATAAATCTCCCAAACACGCTCCCACTCATCTCCCAATTCAGAGCGCCATACCAAAGGTAGCTTTTCTGCTTTATTGTCGGCTTGAGGCATGATGTGCTCAATTGTGTACTCATCGACCAAAATGCGCTCTTTACGACCAAAGTTTTCCATGCGCCTCAACCAGTAACTTTTACTGCGGAAGTTATAAATGTCTTTGGTTTGAATTTTTCTATGGAACTCTTCATCGCCAGGAAAACGTCGATAGGACGGTAACAGCAGGAAAGCGGCTTTTATGCTTTCAAGATAACGATCCTTTTTAAGGCCTATACCCATTCGAGCAAAGGTTTTGTTCATGGAGTTTGTTGGGATCTCACAGATAGCGCGCCTGAATACATAGCTTTCGATGATACGCACAGCGGACAAAAACTCGCTGTGGCTCAACAGGTCACCTGAAAAGTCTGAATACAACTCAAGTAACAGTGGGTAGGCAACATCAACTTTGAGTTCTCGCAAATCTTTAAAGGCTAGCTTTAACTCCTCATCCTTTTCTTTACCCAAAGCGAAAGCGCAGAAGAAAACTGCATAGTTCCTAATATCTTTAACCAGTTCATCTACGCCTTTGGTTGCGATAGACGGTCGTCTCGAATACTCCTTGAACACCTCATATACTTCACCAATCTTAGGAATTTCACGAGTCTTTACGGTAAGGAAATGACGCATAAAGCTGTCAAAGTAATCGCTATATGCTTGCTGCCCAAATGTCAGCTCCATTGGTCGCCAATATTGTTCGTAGAGATGGGTTTGATGCTCAGGCTCTAGCCCCATGAGAATATAATTGCGGATCAAATCCGCTTGGCTCAACTCCCTTCCCGTTGAGTTCATGCTCTCAAATATAAGTTGAGGGTTGTCTTGCTCCCGGTTAAGTGAAATATCAACAACCATCAGTTTTGCCAGTCCACTGCAAACTGGTTTCAGATCAATAAGCTTTTGCAGCTTCGACTTGAAGAACTCATAGTTTTCAACCACACGAATAGATCTATTATCTGGCTGCTCAAGCCCCTTGATAATAGCTTTTAATGACTTATCGTCGGCTTGAGACAACACCAGCTTGTAGAACTTCTCACCGCTTTCCAGAGGGTTGGTTAAATAATAGCCCTTTAATTTGGTACAACTGAAATCTTCTAAGGGCTCTTGCTCACCAATCACCTCCGTTAACGCTGAAATTAAAAGGGTAATAGTTGTTAAGCGTTGCTGACCGTCGATTACTAAGAGTGGTGTTTGAGACGATACAGAGTAGAGGCCTTTCTCGACATAAACAACAGACCCCATGAAATGGGCATTGATATCAACATTATTGCCACTGCGAATGATATCATCCCACAACTGCTGGCATTCTTTTTCTTTCCAAGAGTACGTTCGTTGATAAATTGGAATGACAAATTGCGGTGACTTTTTCAAAAACTCCAACAGTTTCGCTTCAGTTGCTTTCATATCACATCAAGCTCCATCTAACATTGAACACATCTGCTCAGTTGTATTCAAAAGTAATCTCAGTAATCTGCATACCGCGTTTCCTGTCCTTAGGGGCTTGATTCACTGAGACTGCAGATTGGACCAACAACAGATCACGAATGCCGCAGCCGAACAACAGCAGAGATGGTTTCTTGATTTACCCTCTGCGCCGCTTCTTTATAGCGCAATACCACTGTGGCGCGCCCATGTCCGGTTTCTCAGACGATGTACTCTTGTGTTACTCCATACAGACAAGATGACAGCAGCTTATGGGCTGCTGCTTCAAGTAATCAGGCTTTAGGAATTAAAGGAAGCATAACAGGACTTTTAAATTTCCCCAGCATTTCGTTAAAAGAAAGGCCCTATTCCTCCGTATCCCACTCAGGCCATTCGCCTCGAAAGCGGGCGACTATTTCTGTAGTCGAGATGAATCCGACAATGATATGCGTATCAGGTACTTTTTCTTCTCCAGGCAGGTCATACCAGCAATTGTCTTTCCACCGCAGTAGCTGGTTTTCTCCGAGTCCGTTGGGAAACTTTGTTGACGCTAGAAAAATCCCCTCCCATTTTGGAGAGCCTTTTTGCCATTTTACTGTTCTATTCATTGATACCCGTCTTTAAATTCGTTCATTGCTTGAGCAGGTTTCTAGTTGGGTTGGGCGTTGCCCGATTTGGGCATGCGGCAGGAAAAATCATAACACTATCCGTCAGCATCTTTCCTAATGCTCGAACACTCCTTCCATTACCGATATTTATCCCATATCCCCTCAATCTCCCCACTATCAATCAACGCCTTAATCGCCGCATTCAGCCGACCCAGGGCGGCGGCTTTGTTGGGGTGGATGCGTAGCATGACGTTTACGCCGCCGACTTCGAAGCCGGGTTCGAGGCTTCGGTAGACGGGGTTTTCGCGCATGCGGTAGAGGGCGAGGTCTTTGTTGATGATGACTTGGTCCAGGCGGCCGGCGAGGAGCATGGTGAGGAGTTGGGATTCGCCGTTGACGTCGTAGCGTTCGATGGCGCCGCTTTGGAAGAGTTTGGTGAAGGTTGGGTATTGGTAGCCGCGCACGACGCCGATGCGTTTGCCGATCAGGTCTGAGGGCGCTTCGACGGGCAGGCTTTTATTGCGTCCGAATAGCAGGATGTCGACGGACTGCGCATAGGGAATGGTGAACAGCCCCAGGGTCTTCTCCCCTGCCCGCCATGCGGGATTTACGCCGGACTCGATATCCACCAGATTTTCATTGAACATCATCAGGCCGCGGGCCAAGGGGTGAGTTTGAGAGATGAATGTGTCGCCCGTGATACGGCTGAGGGCGTCGAAGAAGTCTTTGTAAAAGCCGGTCGCGACTCCATCCTGATAGAAAAAATAGGGAGGAAACTCCGTATTATGAGCAAGCACCCTGAAGACTTCCGCATGCGCCCCGCCCTTCGGCCATATCCCGATCAGGAGAACGAGGAGGCTTCTCAGAAAGATACCCGCCAACAGCTTTCGTAGGGTCATTCTTGCTCTAACTTTTATTGCAAAGGCTTGTGAAAAGCGTTGGCTTTCCTTGCGTCCAATTGACGCCGCCTCAGCGTACGCGCTCGCTACCGTAAACGCCTTGGACGTTACAGTGGCTACCAGTTAATGCAGTCTGCTCTGATCATCTCCTTTTTTGCATGACACATTTGTAAATCAATGCAAATTCAGCCGCCAGACCACCCCGCCCGTTTGCACGAGGCCGGCTTGTCTGGCGGCAGGGGTAAAAGTGGACGGGTTATTTGACCCCGTAATCCGCCAGGATCTTATCGTAGGTTCCGTCCGCTTTGATGGCGGCGAGGCCGCGATTGTAGGCGTCGATGATTTTCTGGCCCTGAGCGTTGGCCTTGCCGGTGGCCACATGCAGGTCGTTCACCGACAGGGCGTTACTGGTGAACTCCACCGAGCCCAGGTCGATGCCAGCGTCCTTCATGACAGATTTGGCGACGATCTCATCTTCCAGAGTCAGGTCCACGCGATCGCTCAACAGCTTTTTAACGTTGGCCTCAATCGTCCCCGCTTCCGGTCTGGAGAAATTAGTGGCATGGGTGAACTCGTCGCCATAGCCGTAACCGCTGACGATGCCGACCTTCTTCCCGCTGAGACTATCCAGGCCATTGAACTCAAACGGGTCGCCTTTGCGCTTGATAAACTTGATGCTGTTTTGCGCGTAATAGTTGCTGTAATTCAGCACCTTGGCGCGCTCCTCCGTGAACCAGGCGCCGGGCAATATGTCGATATTGCCGTTGATCACATCATTCAACGCCCGTTTCCATGGCAGGATTTTGAAATCCACCGTGTACCCCTCTTTCTCCATTGCCGCTTTCAGCAGCGCAATGGATATTCCGGGATCACTCCCCTCCTGTATAAACGGCGGCCAAGGGTCCTGCGCAGCGGTGACGGTTTCCGCCTGAGCGGAAAACGCAACGAGCATGGTCAGAATCAAGGTAGAAAGAGCCTTCATGCTTAAACCTCTCTGTGTGAGATAGATCATTGGCGTAGGCCGATAAACTTCGGGGCGCAAGTTCATCAGGCGAAGGTCGAACGGCATTGTTTACATATCCCCAGGGTGGCGTGGCGCAGCGGCCAGCAACTGTTAATAAGGTTAGTTTATAAACAGATCGCCAACAAATTGGAGAACCGCCGTGCGAGGGCCTTTTGGGAGACAATATTGGGGGTGGCGGTAGTTTTGAGCATGGGTGCAGCCTTGAGCGTTTGAATGTTGGAAGGCGCTGCGCTTTTCCAACCTACTTTGGGAGGGGGTGTTAGTTGTAGGTTGGATAAGCGAAGCGCCATCCAACTCTTTTCGGGGATCGGGAAATGAGCGCCGGAGTCCGATTCAACTCCGGCGCATGAGAAAGGCTAGCGATCGCTAATCAGATAGACGTTGTCGGCGGCGCCTTTGGGCAGTTCGGTGGCGCTTTGGAACAGGAAGTTCTGGAAGTTATTCGCGCCGTTGAGCACATGAATTTCCGTACTGTTCACGCCATTGCGTTTGAAGCCGATCAGATCCGGCGCGCCGTCGCCATTGAAATCCGCCACGCGGAAGCTCCAGTTGTCGTTGGTGACATGCAGCGCCGTCGCCGAATGCACGACAAAATTGTCGTAGCCGCTTTGGGCGCTCAGTATGTGCACTTCCGTTCTGTTGGAGCCGCCCTGTTTGGAGATATACCAGAGGTCGGGCCTGCCGTCGCGGTCATAATCGCTGATCAGGAACTCATCCGACGAGTTCGGTCGCAACCCCAGTCCTGTGGCGTCATGCAACAGGAAGTTCTGCGGGTTTCTCCCGTCCAGCACATGCACCTCGGTGCGGCCGCTGCCCGTCGTGTTATGCAAGATGGCCCAGATATCCGGCTGGCCGTCGCCGTTGTAGTCCCGTATCGCCATGTCATCGTTGACGTTCATGTAGCCCAGCGCCGTGCCGGACTGGAAGATAAAACGCTGCAATCCGCTCTTGCCGTCCATGATATGCACTTCCGTGGTTCCCGTGCCGGTATTGCGCTTTTTGAAACCGGCGATATCCATGTAGCCGTCGCGGTCCCAGTCCGTCATGTCAAACTGCCAGGCTTCGTCGGTCGGCTCCAGCGCGCTGTTCTGGGCGGCGGTGGAGATAAAGCTCTTGCTGCGCAACAACTTCTGAAACGAGGTTCTGACGCCGCCTTGTTTGTTCAGCACATAGACATTGGGAGCCAGCGGGCGGTTGGCGCCGGGCGCGCACCCGGGATTCAAACATACGAAGATAGAACCCAGTTCGCCGGGATTTCTGAAATCCGCGCCTGCGGGCGCTTTGAAACGTACAAACAAGCTGCCGTTTTCATAAGCCCAGGCGTTGCCGTCAAACGCCCGCAGCGCGGCCCAGGGACCGACGGAACCCAACTGAATCAGCGGGCCGGCGAAACCGTACTGCCCCGCTGGCGTTCCCAGATAGACATACACGCTGGGCGCCACGCCCGGCAGCTCCAGAGTCACGTACTCGCCGCTGCTCATGCTGTGATAATCGAAGCGGGTGATGCTGGGGATCTGGTCGTGATAGATGTAGCTGTAGTTATACGCGCCGTCGACCATCGGCAACAGACTAACGCCTTCGATTTCCTTGCGGGACTCGGTATAACGGGCGCCGTCGCTGCGGAAGAAGGTGCTGTCCTGACGTCTGCGGCTGACCAGCGGCGCCGGCGGCAGCCAGATTTCATCAGAAGGACGCACCTCCACGTAGGCGAAACGACGGCGACTTTCCATGCCGCTCAGCCCATCTTTGATGCGGCTGCTGTTACCGTCCACCAGCATGGGATGGTCCTGGGTGATGGCGGTCATGGGCTGGCCGGTGAACGTCCCGTCCACATCGTAAATCGCGCCGTTGAACCAGACCGGGCCGATGTAGTCATTGCGATAGCGCACCTGATAACTGCCCGGAGATACTGTGGTGTTATGCAGGGAATGCCCTGAGTATTTGATGTTGGCGCCCCACTGGTCGAACAGGGTGAAATTATCCCGTTCGAAACCGGTGAAATGGGAATCGCGAATACGCACCGGCCCGTCATACAGAATATGTCCGATCGCCAATCCGATCACGCCGCTGGACGCGGATAGCCCCAACGGCGCCACTGGCTCGTAGTTTTCCGAAGCGCCCACCCAGAGCACGCGGTTGTAGTCCGTCACCCAGGTGCTGGCCTCGCCTTCATAATTGTCCGCCACGATCAGATCGTTGTAGGTGCTTTTGCCGCGATTGCCGCCTACGCGGGAATACATGCCCAGGTAGTTTTTATATACCGTCAGCCCATTAATGACCGGCTCCTGTTGGGGCATGTAGTCATTGTTCAGATTAGGCGTCTGTGAAGCGTCATTGGGGGTGGGAGCCATACCCAGCAACCAGCCGTGAAAGCTGGAGTGCGCGGTGTTATTGTCAATAGCGCCGGCGGGCAGGTTCTGCACATTGGGATTCAATCCCTGCTGAAAAACCGGACTGTTCGGATTCTGATGAAAGGCGAACCAGAAGCCGGACCCGTCGGAGCCGGCAGCGTGATTATTCTGCACAATATTGTTGGGATTGGTGATCCAGAAAGTGGACGGACCACTGGCGTTTCGCAATCGGCCATTGGTGAAGTCGCTGGGCAGCAGCGCGTATTCCGGCGCGGGCTTTCGGGTCACCATGCCCAGATTGCCGACAATGCGATTGCCGGTTTCGTTGCCGTCCTCCATGAACACCGCATGACCCAGGTTGTCGTAGCAGACGTTGTTTTCCACTGCCGCGTTGTTCGTGCCATGAATGGTAATCGCGCGATTGTAGGTGTGGTGGATACTGGAATTGCGAATGTACTGCCCGGCCACGTTTCCAGCCAGATGCCAATGGAAGGGATAACGGCCCAGCTTGCGGCGCTGCCCCATACGGGTCAACTCCACATTGGACAGACGACCGAAGGCGCCGCGCATCACCATGATGTTGCCGCCATAAGCGATACGGCCGCTGTCTGCGTCTCCCTGAATCTTCAGGTTGCGTGACAGCAGGCCCACTTCCGCGCGTTCATCCAGCGTCCAGTTTTGCCCGTTATCGCTGTATTCCTGCAGTTTGCCAAAGTGGTTGTAAGCGAGGCGGTCATTGAGCGTGAGCGTCTTTCTGTCGCCGCTCAGGCTGACGATGGTAAATTCCTCAGCGTGATTCATGTCGAAATCGCTGGAGGCGATGACAATACGATCCCCCGCTCGCCAGTTCACGGTCTCTTTCAGCGTGATGCTGTTGTCGCCAATCGCAGCGGAAGCGCCCAGTTGCGTCCAGGATCGCTGGGGCTGGCCATGCATTTCGATACGACCGCCGTTCATGGCGTGAATCAGCTTGGATTCCGCCGCCGGATTATCTCCCAGCAAAGTAATCACGCCCTGGCCATTGAACGGCGCCTCTTCCCTGCCCAGCTCCAATAAGCCGCCCGCCATGACGTGGATTTCCGCCACATCCAAGGTAAAGTCGCGGTTGACGGGCGCGGTGAGAATGCCCTCGTTGATGATCACATTCGCTGCGTTCAGGTTATCCAGCGCGATGGTGGCGCCGGCGGGAATGTAGACTTCTTCGCCCGGACCGGGAACCGAGTTCTCCAGCCAGGACGAAGCTTCCGACCACAAAGGCAGCCTTTCCAACTGCACGTCGTCGACAAAAGCCGTGTTATCGCCAGAGGCGCTCAAACCGCTCAACAATAATTGGTATTTACCGGGTTCCAGCCACATCGCCGTGGAATGATACAGGCGATAATTGCTGTCCTGGGGGCGGATTCGGCCAATCTGGCTGCCGGCGAGCGATACGCGCAGCGTTTGCCCTTGAGCAGAGTTGATACATCCACGTTGCGCGCCTTGCAGATTGACGCGGTAAACGCCTGCGCTGGGGATGGTAATGGTTTTCTGCACCTGCCCTGTCTGCTGAATAAACAGGGCCTGCTGACCCTGGGGCGTGGCGGGGTTGCATGAGGTAAACGCAGAGCCGTTTTCGGTAATGCCCGCGCCATCGGCGAAGGCCCACTCACCGCCTCTGGGAAGATATTGATAGCCTCCCGAGGGAACATCCGGCGCTTCAAAGCCGGAGTCGCCGATGGGCGTCATAATGCCCTCGCTGACCGCCGTCACCGCCATGGCGTTCTGGTAAAACGTCAGCGCCGCGACGGTCGTCAGTATGGAGAGCGCCCCCTTGCGTCTTAAGACTGAGCCGCGCGCCGGCTCGTCAGTATGATTATTCGTGTCACCCAAGTTCATTTTATAGTCTTCCACAGTGCATTGATTCTTAGCTCTGGCTCGCCTGAACCCCGTTTAAAGGCGTTGGGAGACAACGTCCTTAACAGACGTAGAAATCCCCTATCCAAAATCACCCTTAAACGTTTCAGATTCGACATAGATAAATTAAGTAAAAAGTTCGGCATTGCTATCTTGTCGCCGAAACCAGAACCTCATCCTTTAAGGCGAATAACCGAAATGCATCAAGCCAATAACCGCTGGCGCGGCAATCAAATTAATGCGATGTTTCCGTTATCCGTATCCCAAGTGAACATTAACATAAGTTCACAGTTAATCCTCTAGGGCAATCTTAATAACCCATACGGCATAACGATAAATAAAGAATTATCAGAATTAATATGCAACTTAATCTGCATCACCAATGATAGGTTTTCATATTCTAATTATGCGTCGTTGTAACCTGTTTCGTATGATCCCACAGTCCTGCTGACAGGCCCTGCAAGCCTCATTTAGATTATTCAGCGACATAGCGACATATAGAAAGGGAGATCTTTTCGTGTCAGAACTTATTAGTGAAATGAAGAAATTCGACGAAACCTGGGAAAAGGAAACGCTCAAGGCTTTTTCCCGTTTGTTTTCATCGCAGCAAATAACGGAGTTTGATCAGGCTTTGTTCGGCGATCAATTTGATAACTTTCGTCAGGGAATGAGCGTCATGTTTCCTGATTCGGATGATATTAATTTTAAAAGAATAAGGTCCAACAGATTAAAGCTTCTCGGTTATAGCTGGCAGGCGGATATAAAAACATGGATCAAAGTGTCGGATTAATTACTTCATGATGCATAAACCGCCTGCTTTTCGTTTAAACAACCCGACAATCAGGCGGCGACATTCAAACGCTGACCGTTAACGGGACAGCGTTGTTTATTATTTTGCTAATCCGCGTATTTCACCTGCCGCGTCAGGCTCAATTGTTCTTTGCAGCAAACCAGAATCGCCAGGCAGACGCAGAGCAGCGCGGAGACGATGGGGGCGTTGACGCTGATGTTGGCCACAAAGCCGAAGGCGAAGCCGGAGAAGCCTGCGCTGAAGGCGGCGATGGCGGCGGCCATGCCCATCATGGAGCCTTGTCTGCTCGCATCGACGCTGATAGAAAGCTGCGCCATCAAGCCGCTATATGACAGGCCAAAGCCCACTGCGCCCAATACCGCCAGCAGATACAGCGCGTAGGGGTGTGTGCTAAGCAGGGTTCCGCCGATACAGAGCGCCATCAGCGTCAACGCCAGTCCAACCATGCCCAGAGGCTTCAGCATTTTCATGGCGGCGCCCACCAGAAACAGGAACGCCGCCGCCAGGCCAAAGCCGACCCAGGAGACGAAGCTGCTCACTTCCTGCTGACCGAAACCGAGCCCGCCAGTCAGATACAGACCGATAAACTGGAAGAAGGTATTCCACCCCACCAGCATCAACAGCAGGAGCAAGGCGTAGGTGCGGATATCCTTGATCCTGACTGCGTCGAGCAGGTTTGCTATAGGATTGGGAAGCGCCATCGCGCGGCTCTCGACGTCCCGTTTCTGGTCCTGGAATACAAGCAGCAGGATCAGCAAATTCACCACGGACAGCGCCGCCACAAAGATAAAAGGCGTTTGCAGATTGAACCAGGGGACTAGCGCGGGATCGCTCAGATAACCGCCGATCAATGGGCCGACGACATAGCCCAGGGAGACAAAGAACATGATGTAGCCAATATACCTGGCCCGCTGTTTCTCCTCGGTGACATCGATAATGGAAGCCTGCGCGACGGGCAGACTGCCGGAAAAGAAACCGCCGATAAGGCGCCCGGCCATGAACAGCCACAGGCTCTTGAACGCCAACGCGAGCGCCAGAAACACATAGCTCATCGCCAGGCCGCTCAGGCACAGCAGCAACGTCTTCTTTCTTCCCAGCCCGTCAGAAAGCGCACCCAACAACGGCGCACCGAAAAACATGGCGATGGAAAACGCCCCCAGCGCCACGCCGTAAACGCCATTACGGAAACCTTCAGAGCCTTCGCTGATCAGCCCGGCCACGGGATCGTGGGCGATGGGCGTCAACATGGGAATAATCAGGCTGGCGCCCAGATTATCAATGAAGATAACCAGATAAATGCCGATTAAACTCAACATCCTTATGTTTGTCATAAAACCTCTCGTACTGGAGCGCCCTAGGAGGACGCCCTATATTTTTCCCATTATTTGCTATTTGATTTGGCGCTTTATTCGCCTCTTAACCCTGGCCAGTGCGCCGAAACTTCTTCGTCTTAACCGATAACCTCCCCATTGAGAAAGCGGAGTAATTGCGTATTAAAAAACCGGCTCGCAGTCAGAGGAATGAAATGTCCGTGTTTCTCCACAACCAGTTCGGCGGCCTGAGGAATGCGGCGTAACTGATCGAAAGTGGCTTCATCGATGACGCAGTCGTTTTGCCCATGGATCAGCAACACGGGTATCGCGATCCCGCCAAGGCGCGCATTGACGTCAAAGCGCATCAGCGCGTCGTAGTAATAACGCAGCACGTTCATCGGCGCGCCGGAGCCCAGGCTGGCGACAATATCCTCCGCGCCGTCAAATACAACCTCAAGAATGTCGCGATGCGCCCTCAGTTCATCATGCAAATCCAGCGTATTGCCGAATACGTCCTCGCCGAAGCTCGGCGCCGTGCTGATCAACGTCAACGAGCGCACTAAATCCGGGTGACGAATGGCGATCAGACAGGACAAGCATCCCCCCAGAGACCAGCCCACCAGATCGACGGCGCCGCTGTTTAACTCCTGTTTAATAAAAACCGCCATGTCTTCCGCCAAGCTCTCCAACGAGAAAGCGGCGGCGTCGAACGGACAGTTCTTGTGGCCGGGATAAATCGGAATTAATACCCGCCGCCCGGACTGAGTCAGCGCATTGATCTGCTGTGTCCAGGCCTCTGCGCTGGTGTTCAGAGGCGGCGCCAGGATAACGGGCCGCCCTTCCCCATAGCTCAGCCATTGCGCCATGGGGCCGGATGCGATTGGCGTCGTGGTTTCTCTCGGCGCTTTCGCTGTCACCGTCTCTTCCACAAGCGTCGCGCTATCAGCGCCTGACGCGGCAATAGCGGTGGCCAGATCCGCCAGCGTCCGGTACTTGAATAAATCATGCGCCTGCAGCCCGGGACCGCGCTGTTGATAAGGCGCCAGCAGTTTCAGGGCGGACAGGGAATCCAGCCCGAGATCTTCGATTAACGCGTCCTTGGGCAGCTCATCTGGCGCAAACCCCAGCAGGTCTGACACCGCGGCGCGCAACTCTTTCACTATGGCTTCGGTGGAAAGCGCCGAATCAGCCTGGGTGGACACAGAAGCGTCGGCAACTTGCTCGTCTTCACGGTCATCAATCCAGTATCGTTTGCCGTCAAACGGATACACCGGCGCGTTCACCTCTGGGTTCAGTGAGGCGACCGCCTCTAATCGGCGGCGCATGTCCTGCTGTTCACCAGATCGCCACAGCGTCACCAACGCCAGGTTCTCTGTGGACAAAGCAAGCTCTCGCACGGCCAAAGGCGCATCTCGCACTGCTTCTCCGGCGTCCAACTCATGCGCCAGTTGCGCCAGTGCGGATAGCAAATCAGACTTACTCGCGGCGATGACGACACAGTGTTGTCCGTAGCGAGGACGGCGCAGCAACAGTTGGCTGAGGTCATAAAGGGCGTCCTCGGCCAAAGTCCCGACTAACTGATGAAGCCGCCCGACAATGGCGATCAGGCTGTGGCGACTCTGCGCCGAGAGACAGAACGGCAGCGCCTCCCCTGTCCAGCGGTCAGTGGATTTCCGCCTTACAGAGGGCATTTTTTGCAGTAATACGTGGCCATTGGAGCCAGTAAAACCAAAGGCGCTGACTGCGCACAAGGTTTTATCCTGCGGCCATGGCTGGGGTTCGAAATTCATGCGAAAGCCGGCGAAGTCGATCAGCGCATTGGTTTTGCGCAGAGGCGGAAACGGCGGAATCGTCTCGTGCCTGAAACTCAGCAGCACCTTGATGATGCCGGCCAGCCCGGAGCACACCAGCGTATGTCCGATAATCGGCTTCACCGCGCCTAATAGACAGTCGTAATCCTTGCCGCTGTCCTTGAACGCCCCGGTCAAACCGCGCATTTCAATAGGATCGCCCAGATGGGTGCCGGTACCATGGGTTTCCACATAGGCGAGCTGATCAATATCCACTTCATGCTTTTGATAAAGCCCGCTGATCAGTTTTCTTTGCGACGCGGCATTCGGAGCCATCAAGCCGTTGCTCTTGCCGTCATGGTTCAAACCTGTCGCCGCGATAACGCCGTACACACGCAGCCCTCGCTGTCGGGCTTCTCCGTAGCGCATCACAATAATCGACGCGCAGCCTTCCGCCGGCGTAAAACCATCCGCATCATCGCTGAACGCCGCACAGCGCCCGCTTGGCGACGACATGTTGGAGCGTTGCGCAAACTCAAACAGCTCCGGCGTGCTGAACACAGAAGCCGCCGCCACGATCGCCGCGCCGCAATGGCCCGCCTGAATATTGAGGCAGGCTTCATGCAAGGCGCTCAGCGAAGAAGAACAGGCGGTATCCAGGGTCAGCGACGGCCCGTTGAAATCATAGAAATAGGAGATCCTGCCGGACAAGGTCGAGGTCGCATTGCCCAGAAAACTGTGGGTGCTGAACGCCTGGTCAGGACGTCCCGCCACCACGAATTTATAGTCGCCGGGCAGACTGACGGCGAATACCCCGCACTGCATCTCCCGCAATTCGTCCAGTCCCAGGTAGCTGTCGTCAATGGCGTGCTGCGCGGACTGCATCAGCAGGCGTTGCTGCGGGTCCATGCACTTGGCTTCATTGGGAGAGATTTTGAAAAATCCGGCGTCAAAGTGGTCGTAGTCGGGCAGAAAGCCTCCCACAAACTCCCCTGCTCCCGAGCGAGGCCAACGCTCTGTCGCCGTCAGTTGGGAAGTCCTCTGCATGATCGCCCGCCAATAGGCCTCCAGGCCGTCGCAACCGGCGAACTGGGCCGCCATGCCCACGACAACAATGGCGTCATCCTGGATGTCGTCTTGCAGATCTTCGCCCCGGGCCGCCTGCGTGGTCTTACTCAACTGGCCCGACGCCCCTATTTGCGGCTTGTCCGCCAGCGCCTTGCTGACGCGGACGGCGAGCCCGTCGAGGCTGATGCACTCGTAGATATCCGTCGGCGTGATCGCAATGTCGAAATGGCGATTGATCAGCTTGCTCAATTGCGCCGCCAGAATAGAGTCCACGCCGAGGGAGGCGACTTCCGCCGCCGTCTCAATATCGCCTGGGTCCGCTAATAGAGCCTCTGCAAACAGCGCAACAAGGCGCTCTTTAACTTCCATGATTCACCTCTTTCATCGCGGCGCTGTCCGCCGCCTGTTCAAACCAATAAGGCTTCGTATCGAAGACATAACCCGGTAAATGCAGACGACGATAAGCGC
Organism: Hahella sp. KA22; assembly: GCF_004135205.1. Lineage (NCBI taxonomy): Bacteria > Pseudomonadati > Pseudomonadota > Gammaproteobacteria > Oceanospirillales > Hahellaceae > Hahella > Hahella sp. KA22. Next base: position 4,084,519 of record NZ_CP035490.1, read on the forward strand.
CGTCCGTAAACAAGGGCGTCCAATCAATCAGCGCCCCCTGTTGATATTGCGCTTTGGCTTCCTGCATCACCGCCGTCCAGTCGTTTTGCGACAGGTCAGGCGTCCAGTGCGAAGCTTTGCCCGCGCACTTTTCCTGACGAGCGGCGTCAGTCTGGCGAATCTGCTCCACCAGATCTGTGGTGGAGCGCGCGATCCAACTCAGGCGATAAGGAAAGGCCTCGCGGCCGGTATTCAACGTAAAAGCAATGTCCGCCAACCCGTGATCGGAGGCTTGCAGGCGGTCCAGTAATTGCGCCTTCATGCCCGCCAGCGAGTACGGCGTTTTGGCGCTGAGGGTGACTAACCAGCATGGCCTCTCCGCCCGTTTGACGACCGGCGACGGCAACCGCTCTGACACAATGACATGCGCGTTGGAGCCGCCAAATCCGAACGAACTGATCCCCGCCACCCTCGGGACCGCCGCTTCCCAGGCGCAATTCTCGGTCAGCAGACGGAACGGGCCCTCGTTGAGACGAATCATGGGATTCAGGCGATGGAAATGGATATTCGCCGGCAGTCGCCGATGTTGCAGACACAGCAGCACCTTCAGCAGCGACGCCATTCCCGCCGCAGGCTCCAGGTGACCGATATTGGATTTCACCGCGCCCAGCGCGATACTTCCCTCGCGTCGGTTCGGCGCCAGCGCGCGGAACGCCTGATGCAGGGCGTCGATTTCAATGGGGTCGCCCAGTTGCGTGCCGGTGCCATGGGTCTCGATATAGCTGACCCGCTGCGCCAGTTCCGGCGTGTAGGCCTTTTGCAGCAACGCTGACTGCGCCTGTGGATTCGGCGCGGTCAACGAGTTCGCGCGCCCGCCATGGTTTTCCGCAGAGGCTTCGATCACGCCGTAAATGCTGTCGCCATCCCGCTGCGCATCCGCCAGACGCTTGATCACCACGCACCCTACGCCTTCCGCCCGCACATAGCCGTTGGCGCTGTCGTCAAAGGTCGCGCAGCGGTGATCCGGAGAAAGTACGCCCATGCTGTGCGCGGCATCGCTGATAGCCGGGTCGATCAGCAGACTCACCGCGCCCACCAAGGCCACATCGCATTCGTTGCGCTGCAATGACATCACTCCGCGATTCACCGCCACCAGCGCGCTGGAACAGGCGGTGTCGATGGTCTGACTGGGGCCGTTGAAGTTGAGCAGGTACGACACCCGGTTGGCCAGCATGGCGTGCGCGTTGCCAGTGGCGGCGTAGGGGTGCGAGCTTTGCCCCCAGGTCTGCAGCAAGGTCTGATAATCGTTGAACTGCACCCCGGCGAAAACGCCGACATTACTCAGTAATGCCGGCGCATACCCGGCGTCGGTCAGAGCGTTGTAGCTGGTCTGCAAAAACAGACGGTGCTGCGGGTCCATCAGCATCGCCTCGCGGGCGGACAGGCCAAAGAAGCGGGCGTCAAAACGCTCAATATCGTCAATGGTTCCCGCGTAATAGTTTTTATCTCCCCAGCGCTCCACGCGGCGAATGGCGCTGCGGTTCGCCGTCAGCAGCTCCCAGAATGCGTCCAGATCCGCCGCTCCCGGCATGACGCCGCTCATGCCAATGATGGCGAAGCCTTGCTCTGATACTGTCTCCTCGGAGCGTCCCTCCGCAGACGTCTGCGGCGCCGACGCAACAACGTCCGCTTGAGATGACTCGCCGGATAACGCCGCCTCGGTCTGCGCATCAGTGTCGTCCGAGGCGGCGTCCGCCAGAGTGGCGCCCTGTTGCAGCAGATATTCCGCCAGTCGCTGGATATTGTTGTAGCTGAATAAGGCGTTAGGCGGAACCTGGGCGCCAAAGGTCTTGCCAATATCCTGCGCCAGGGTCTGCATCATGACGGAGTTGAGGCCCAGGTCGCCCCAGCTTTTGTCTGCACTGATATCCTCTTCCGAAAGCCGGGTTAAGGCTTGCACCAGACGGGTCAGCCCCGCCTGGATTTGCGCTTCGGAGGCGACGGCCTGAGACGGGTTTTGACTGGCGCTTTTACCCTGTTGTTTAGGCTCTTGGACGGTCGTCGACGTGAAGCGCTCGCGGATCTTTTCCTGATCGCCCACCAGTCCCATAACCTGGTCATACTGATCGGCGACGCCGTTAATCCAGGTGATGAAGAGCGTCGCGCCCTGCGCCAGCGTCAACGGCGTAAACCCATAATGACGCCGCAGGTAATCCGCCAGAGAGCGATACTGATCCATCAGGTTTTCGCTATCCTGATCGTCGATCCACAGCGGCCAGTTGATAGACAGCGTATGGCCCTTGCGCGCCCCTTGTTTGACCCGTCGATTGCGCTCCGCCGCAAACTCGTCAAGAAAGCGGTTGGCGGCGACGTAGTCGCACTGCCCCACATTGCCCATGATGCTGGACATGGAAGAAAACAGGCAGAAGAAATCCAGCTCCAGGTGGGCCGTGCAACGGTCCAGTTGTCGGGTCCCCTCCACCTTCGCCGCCATGACCGCGGAAAAGTCCGCCAGCGACTTGTTCTGCACCTGGGCGTCTTTCAATACGCCGGCGGACTGAATGACGCCGTGCAAACGACCGTGCTTTTGCAGTACATCCGCAATCAGGCGCTGCGCTTGAACCGGGTCAGCGATATCGGCTTGCTGATAACTGATTTCTCCTTGCGGCCATTGCTGCAGCCAGGCCGCCCGCTCTGGCGACAGCGCTGACCGTCCGACCAGAATCACGTTGGCGTTGTAGTCCGCTTGCAGACGTTGGGCGATTTCTTTGCCGATCATGCCCATGCCGCCGCTGATCAGATATACGCCTTCCTGGCGCAGACGTGCTCCCTGAGCGGGTTCAATGCAGGTCAGGCTGCGCTCCCAGCGTTCCCCTTTCTGATTATTTCTTTCCCTGGGCTCACCTTCACCGCGTTCGACTTCCTTGAAATCCTCTCCGGTTTCGGCCAGTTCGGCTAACAGCCAGCCCCAGTCCTGCTGGTCCCAGGACTCAGCAGGTATGGCGATCTGCGCCTGCCGGTAGCTAACATGAGCATTCTCCAGCGCCAGCACTCGGAAAACTCCGCCCATGGCGATGTTCTCCGGGATTTGCCTGCTGTCGTTGACGTTCAGTATGACGCAAGGGCGCGAACAGGCCTGCATCGCCTTCGCCAGATTCAACGCCGACGCGTCGCTCCAGGACAGGTTGCAGTTAATCCAATAAATCTCTTCCTGATTCAGTTCATGGGCGATGTAATTCAGCGCCTGAGTATAGTCGTCCAGGTTATCAGGCCGCAGGGTCAGTACGTCATGCTGAAAACTCAACGCCGCGCCCGGACGGATGAGCAGCACCCGCGCGCCGTCGATCAATGTCGGCAATGCCTGCTCTGACGGCGCCATCACCGCCACCAGCGGAATGGGCTTCGACAGCGTTGGGGGTTCCGTGTGTCGCCATACCGGCGCCAACAGTACGGCGGGCGTCGAGTCCGGTCTCAGCGCTGAAGATGGCCCGACAGGTTTAGCCGTTTTAGACTCTGCCGAAACAGCTTCCGCCTGCAGCGTCGGCGCCCAGTAAAGATCGCGGGCGAAAGGATATTTAGGCGCGTCTCGCAGCAGTGACTTCACTGGAAAGACGGCGGCGAAATCCACGCGATCCCCTTGCAGGTATGCACGCATTAACGACGCCAATGACCCGTTCGCCGGGCTATTCGTTTGCAGGCTATTTGTTTGCGGACTGTCCGTTTGCAGACTGTCTGCGCTTTCCAGTCTGTCAATCAATACGCTTGCGGACTCTACGACGTAGCATTCCCGCTCGGCGTGATGTTGGCGGGCGCAACACAGGGTGTAGCTCAGGCTGTATAAATTGATTTGCGGCTGCGCGCGCAAATACGCCGCCAGTTGCTGTTTCACCCGTCGCAGACCGCTGCGATTGGGCGCCGACAGGGCAATAAGATAGTGCGATTGCGCCGGAGCTGTTCCGGCGGATTCCCTCGCCAGGTACTGCTGCAGAATAACGTGGCCATTGGCGCCACCGGCGCCGAAAGAGCTGAGCCCGGCGAAGCGGGTGACCGCTCCCGCCAGAGGCCAGTGCTGCTTTTCCCGCACCAGTTGAAAGCGGGTTTGTTCGATATTCAGATAGGGATTCTCAATGGCGCAATGCAGTGTTGGGGCAAGCTGTTCATGGGCGAACTGCTGGACCACCTTGAAGAGTCCCGCCATCGCGGCGGCGGATTCCAGATGCCCGATGTTGCTTTTCACCGAGCCGAGGTAACAAGGCGCGTCCGCACCCTCCAGATCAGCGCCGTATGCGTTTTGCAACGCCTGCAGTTCAATGGGGTCGCCCAGACTGGTGCCGGCGCCATGGGCCTCGATGTAGTTAACCTGGGCGGGATTCACGCCGGACTTACGTATGGCGTCCTGAATCACCCGTTGTTGCGCCCGCGCCGACGGGACCGTAAAGCTGCTGGTCTTGCCGCCGGAATTAATCGCTGTGGCGCGCACGATGGCGTAAATCACGTCCTGATCGCGTATGGCGTCGGCGACGGTCTTTAACACCACCACCGCCGCTCCTTCGCCGGGAACATAGCCGTCCGCCTCCACGCCGAACGCGTGACAATGGCCGCTGGCGCTGAGGAACTTGCCTTGCGACAGCAGCCGGTATTTGCCCGGGTGCGCCATGATATTCACGCCGCCGGCCAGCGCCATGCGGCAATCCCCCAGACGCAGGCTGTTGCACGCCATGTGCAGCGCGGTCAAAGACCCTGAGCACATGGTGTCCACGGTGAGACTGGGGCCTTGCAGATCGAACGCATAGGACACGCGATTGGCGATGGCGGCGAACGAACTGCTCACGACTCTGCCGGGGGCGTCCAGGTCCTGATAATGGCCGAACATGGCGGCGGCGAACACGCCCACCTCCTGGGTGGGCGAAGCGAAATAGCCGGCGTCTTCCAAGGCATGGTAGCTGACTTGCAGAAACCGTCTTTCCTGAGGATCAAGCAGCGCTGCGTCCACCGGGGCAATGTTGAAAAAAGCCGGATCGAACTCAGCGACGCCCGCCATAAAACCGCCATGACGGCCATAAGCGGCACCCGCCTGCGTGGCAGAGGCGGAGTAATCCCGCCGCCAGTCCCAGCGATCCTGCGGGATGACGCACACAGCGTCTTCGCCCTCCGCCAGAGAACGCCAGAACGCTTCCGGCGTCGCGCCATTGGGAAACTCCCCCGCCATGCCGATGATGGCGATGTCGTCGTCCCGATAAGCGTCCGTCGAGAGTTTGGGTTCATTGGTCAACGTTGGGGTAGCGCCGCCGCCATGAGTTTTGACATGCTCAGAGTTAGCTTCTTTGCCGTCAGGCGTATTGTCTGTGGCGTCAATTTGCGCTTGTTCGGCAGGTGCTGTTTCCACTTGCTGGGACGCCGCAGCGCCGTCCGTGTCCGCCAGACAGGCGCATAACAGCGGCTGCGCCCGCTCCATCAAATGCTCCGCCAGTTGCCTGATGGTGGAGCACTCAAACAAGATAGCGCGACTGAGTTTGAACTCGCCCTCGGGCGATAACTGCGCCGCGATGTCTGTGCTGATCTGAATGCTGGCGACGCTGTCGAGGCCTTTGTCCAGCAGGTTGTCATCATCCTTCAGGGTTTTCAGTCCGCTATGGCGACGTACGATGTCTTTCAGCCAGCGTCTCGTTTTCTCTTCTAATGCGCCCTTGTCTGTTAACGATACAGACATTGACGATACTGGCGCTGAGGAGTCAGGGGCGACCTGAGTTTGCGCCTCTCTCGCTGGAGCCTCCCTGTCCCCGCGCAATGCCGCCATTCCTTCCGCTGCGCCGTCGTAGATCACCAAATGGCGTTCTCCCGCGACCAAGGCGGATAGCATGCGCTCACAGGCGGGGCCCGGCTCCATGGGACGCAGTGCTGACCCGTCGGTCATCTGCATACCCTGAGAACGCCACAGGCCCCAGGCGAAGCTATACCAGTTAGGCAATTGCTCCGACGCCAGTTCAACGAACTCATTGGCCGCCCCATAAGCGCATTGCCCGATGTTGCCGAGCGTCGCCGTCAGGGAACTGAAGTTGACCACGTACTGCGGCCGGTAATCCTGCTGCAACGCCGCCAGATTCAACACCACGCCGACTTTGGCGAGCAGGGTCCGGTGCAGGCGCTCCGCATTCAGGTTATGGAAAAGACAATCGTCCAGCGTTCCCGCCAGATTGAACACCGCCTTGATCGGTCCGAATCCCTGCTCGATATGAGTGAAAGCCGCCTTCAGCACGCCATAGTCCGTGGCGTCGACGCGCAGGTAACTTTTCACGCCATACGCCTTCAAAGTCTGCGTCAAGGCGGCGTCAGGCGCTTTGCGGCCCAGTACGAATAAATTCAGCCGACGGGAAGACTGCAGCACGCGAATCAGTTCCTGGCCCACGCCGCCGGCGCCGCCGATCAGCACAATATTGTCGCCGTCGTGGAACGGGGTTTGACCCGCATCGCCCTGCCCCGCGGCGATCCAGGACTCAGCGCGCAGGCCCGACTCGTCAAAGCGCAGGCGGCGTCCCGGCCAGGCGAGCGCGGCGGAGATGCGGCCTGATAACGATGCCCCAACAGGACCGGAGGGAATGCGTGCGGAAGTGAAGACGCAACGGGGCATTTCCAGACAGGCGGAACGGGCCAGCCCGTCGAATAATGCACTGAGCGCATCGGATTGCGAATGGAACGACAGCAGGCGCATCTGGCGATTCTGAGCGAATACCCAGCGCAGCAACTCAAGGCTGCGACGGCTATGGGACATCCAGCTCCCCTGAGTCAGCGAGGCCACAGCCTGATTGCGTCCGGCAATCACTGCAACAATATCCCGACCGCCGTCGATCCGGGCCAATTCGGCCTGCATCGCCGCCTCATCCGCGACCTGATCCAGGCGCAGAACCGCTGCGCCCATATGGCGTGCAGCCTCCGCCGCCTCGGCGCTGTCCGTCGCCACCAGCACTCGCTCCGCCTGAATTTCGCCGTAGGGAGGCGCGGCGACCTCCGTCAATTGCCGTCTTAATATTTCCATTCAAACACCACTGTAAATATGCGTTGAGTCTTCCGTGTTGCTGCGCCGAAGCCTTTTACAGCCAAACCATCCCCATAGCGCCGCCAGCGACGCTATGCTTTCGCCCACAGCCAGCGCGATTAACGAATGTAGCGCCCATCCAGATATTTCATCGCCAGATCCAGATAATTGGGGTATTCGGAATGCCGGATCAGCTCGAAGAAGAACATTTCCCGGGTGATCAGTTGCACGCCGTTTTGCTCAAGACGTCGCAGCGCCGCCTGATGGTCGGTTTGCGAGCGCGCTGAGCAGGTGTCCGCCAGCACAAACACCTCTTTGCCCTGGGCTTTTAAGCGCAGCGCAGATTGCAACAGGCAGACGTGGGTTTCCGCTCCCGCCAGCACGTAATGATCGCGTCTGGCGGCCTCCACAGAGTGAGCGACGGCCTGTTCCTGCATGAAATCGAAGTGGGTTTTCTCCAGATATTCCGCGTCTTTCGCCACCTCGGTCAGAGATTGCGACAGCTTGCCGAGCTTTTTGTGCTCGATGATCTGGGTGGGAACCTGCAGATCGCAACACATGTCCGCCAGCCAGCGGCAGTCGTTCAATAACTGGGTGCCGTTTTGCAGCAGTGGAATCAGCTCCAACTGCATGTTGAAAATAACCACAGACGCTTTTTCTTTCTGTAACAACATTGTCCGACTCCTTTAAACCATTAAGTCCTTGATGAATTTGTGGGATTGCTCTTTGTGCAGGGATAGCGCCTTGGCCGTCTTGAAGATCAGGTCGCCAACCCAGGAGGCGAATTTTTCCCCCGGCTTGTTGACGCCCATGATGTCCTTGATCACTTTGAACTGTACGTAGGCCAGCGTGTTGTCCCGATAGGGATAGGCGGCGCCCAGCCGATCCGCGATCACCATCGCCGAGACAATGGCGCCTTCGTGCCCGGTCAGGCTGGTGTCTGTGCCGCAGAACCAAAGATTATTAACGCCCTGAATCTCTTTGATGCGGGTCTTGCGATAGAAGTCCACGGGCCTGAGCTTGGGCAGCTTCCATGATCTTTCGCAGGCGATGCGCTCCGGTTTGATCTCGGCTTTCGGATCGAAAGTGACCAGCAGCGGCTTGTCCACGCCCCGATACGGCGGCAGTGCGTTATTGACCCGGGTCAGCGTGCCGAATTGCGCCTCCGGGGCCGTAATATCGAAGCTGTCCGGCATTTTGAACTGACAGTAGAGACCCTCGCCCTGGGCGCTGATCCAGCTCTCGTCGTGATGCAGGTAACTCCTCACGGGAACATGTTCAAACCCGCCTAAAATCTCCTGGTAAACGGTTTCCGTGGTGGCCAGCATCGATAAAGTCACGTCGGCATGAGTAGCAAATATCACTTGATCGAAACGCTGACTCTTACCGTTGAACTCCACCGTGACCCCGGAGGCGGACGGGGTCACGCGCTGCACCGGCGTATTCAGTTTCACCCGGTCGCCCAGTTCCTGAGCGATGCGTTTCAGGTAGCCGTTTATTCCCCCCTTGGCTTTGCGCCAGTAGCCCGGCGAAAAGAACGACAGCAGATTCATGTTGAAGGAAATGGCGACGTACATCAGCGTGTAGTCCAGGGACGGCGCGTTACAGCCGGAATAGACGGTCATCAACGGCGCCAGCGCCTGATATTTGAACGCTTCCGAATAGTCGTTTGCGTCCAGATACTGGCCGATGCTCATTTTCTTGTAACGCTCATCCCCGGAACTGAGCACGGCGGCCATGTCCAGATGAAAGCGGTCAAACTCCTGCAACAGCTCCGCGCCTAACTCGCCTTTGCCGTTGAGATTGTTCCAGAACCGCCCTTCCCCGGGAAAATCCACGTGCATGGTCAGCGGCGCCACATAACTGTCGACGCCGAAATGCGTCAGCAAGGCGCATAAGTTAGGAGACAGGCGCTCATTGAAATACTCCACGCCCATGTCGATATACTGCGTTCCCGTCTCGGTTGCGACAGGGTGACTGTAGGCGTGGCCGCCCAGATAGTCGCTGGCTTCGAACAGCGTGACCTGATTGTCTTTACTGAGCAGCCACGCGGCCATTGCGCCTGCGCCGCCCCCGCCGATCACGGCGATGTTGCTTCCTTTCATCTTGTTTACCTCTCTGGGTTAAGCCTGTGCGGGGGTTGCGACCGCATGCTGAATTTTTCCCTGCAGGTTGGTGAGCACCCGTCCCGGCCCCAACTCGACAAAACGCGCCTGCGGGTAGCGCCGCAACAGGCTCTGAATGGTCAGCGACCAGCGCACGGGTTTTACCAGCTGAAAAGCCATTTCTTCGACGAGGTGCTCGCCGCCAATGGGGTCGCCACTGGTGCTGGAAATCACCGTCTTCTGCGGCGCTTTGAGGTCGAGACCCCGCAGAAAGTCCGCGAACTGCACCCGGCAGGGCTCCATGTAGCGGGAATGAAACGCCCCGCTGACCGGTAACGGCACACAGCGCAGCCCTTCCTTTTCCAGCAGCGGAGATAGCTGTCGCATGCGTTCTTCCCTGCCGCTCAACACCACTTGCCCCGGCGCGTTGTCGTTCGCCACATCCACATCGAAACAATCAAGCTGGATCAGCTTTTCTCTTAACCTGTCGGCGCTGGCGCCCAGCACCGCCAACATGCCGCCGCCACGGATGGCCTGCATCAGCTCTCCGCGTCTGGCGACAATGCGAAGCCCGGTCATCAGGTCAAACACGCCGGCCGCAAACAGCGCCGGAAACAGCCCCAGGCTGTGTCCGAGCAAACAACCGTCATGGGAGTCATGAAAGCTTCGACCGGCCTGACTCAGGTGGTCCAGATAGGTCAGACAGCACACAAAGTACAGCGCCGGCTGTGTATAAGCGGTCTGGTTCAAGCGCCCTTCCCGGTCCTGCAGACACAATTCGGCGAGGGAGTAACCCAGGACCGCTTCCGCATCCTGACACTGGGTCGGGTAGCGCTCGAACACGTCTTTTCCCATGCCCGGATGTTGCGATCCCTGGCCGGGAAACATCAGTATTTCCATGGTTTCAACACTTCCATCGTTGTGGTTTATCAGACGGTTTCACCGTCGTTCCGGGCGGCCTCAGCTCAGGTCAAAGACTTCAAACCGGGGCTCTGGCCGCACTTGCCGGGGGCGCGTATCAACATCGTCCTCCGTGTGCGGACGCGCCACGACAGACACCATGTCTTCGAGCATGATCAGCACGTCTCCGCGCCTGTCGGTGAAGTAGAAATCAAAGCGTCGGGCTTTACTGGCCTGAGCGCTGGTTTTCTCCAGGCAATAGGCGTACACGGCTTCATTGTCCGGCAGCCGGTTGACCGCCAAACGCCCCAGGTGATAGGGCATAAAGACGGCTTTCTCGCCGCCGCCGGTATTTGCGGTGGAGCCCTCCGGCGCCAGAATCGCCAGTTGCAGGCCGGCGTCCAGCAGCGCGGGAGACACCAGCTGTCCCCAGTCGTGATCGACCTGTAAAAAGGCTCTGACCAGGCCCGGTCTGATGTGCGCCCAGCGAATGCCCTGCAGCGGCTGACCATAGTCATAACCGCGCTGCTTGAAGCCCGCATAGATTTCCGCCTGAGGCCGGCGCGGAGCGTTGTCTATGTCCATCGCCTGCAAAGGGTTTTCCATGCCCAGACGCGCCAGTACGGCGGAGATATTTTGCGGAGCGCTAACGTCCTGGGTTCGTTCCGCACTGCAATACTGGGTAAAGCCGCCGCGTCCGACGAAGAGCGTGCGGCCGCCTTCCTCAATCACCTCCACCTTGTGCGGATCGGTGATCATGTCTTTCCACATAATGTTGACGAAGCCGCCTTCATCGGCGTTTTCGCACAGGGTCGACAAAGTCCAGGCGGCGGGCGCCATGGTGCGCCCGTTAATGCGGTGAGCCTGCGTCAACGAGTGGAAGCCCTTGAAGTTGGATTCAACCGAGTCAATCCAGTGACGGTGGCGAATGAACACATACTCCGGGACCGCCGCCAGCCGCCGCTGCGGGTAGAACTCGCGCCAGGGCAAATCGTTTCCGGCTTCGTACAGGGCGGCGACGCTTTCCGCGTTGTCATGGGTCAGTTGTTGTGGGGACGCTTGTTGCGCTTGTCCTGATGTCTCTTTCTGTGACGCGACGCCCGTCATTTGCAGATCCCGTCCCAGTTGTTGAATCAGATCAGCCTGATCGCGACACACCAGGGCCCGGCGGAAGCGCTCATGATCCCGCGCGCACGCCAGCGTATACGCCAGCGCGTCCATATCCACCTGCTGTCCCTGCAGCCATTCTCGCAGACCGTCCAGAGTCTGCTGCAGTCCTGCGCTGCTGTGATGGGACAGCGGAATGACATAGATCTCTGGTTGGGTTGCGCTCTGCGCAGCGTCGCTCAGGGTTCGCGGCGACGCCTGCGCAACGCCCTGAATTACCACATGGGCGTTGCCGCCGCCGGCGCCGAAGGAGCTGACCGCTGACACTCTGGGCGCCGCTGGGTCCCATGCGCGCCGTTCCCTGTTCAACTGAAATGGAGTCTGAGCAAAATCCAGATGGGGATTAAGTTGCTCCGCGTGCAGCGAGGGAACCCACTCGCCGTGATGCATCTGCAGAACGGCTTTTAGCACGCCGCAAAGACCCGCCGCCGATTCCAGATGCCCCACGTTCGATTTCACCGACCCCAGACGAATACTCTGGGGCGCGGCCGCCGCGTAGCTTTTGCTTAACGCGCGCAGTTCGATGGGGTCGCCCAGTTCCGTGCCTGTGCCGTGCGCCTCCACATAGCCCACCTCCTGGGCGGATACGCCGGCGGCTTGCAGCGCTTTGCCGATCAACGCCGCCTGAGCCTCCGGATTGGGCGCGGTATAGCCGTTGGAGCGGCCGCCGGCGTTGATGGCGGAGCCTTTGATGAAGCCGTAAACGCGATCATTGTCGCGCATGGCGTCTTCCGCCCGTTTCATCACCAGACAGACCACGCCTTCGCCATCGACAAAGCCGTCCGCATTGGCGCCGAAAGGCTTGCATTGTTCGCTGCGGGACAGCATGTGCAGACCGCATAGTTGCTCGTAGTGTCGGGGATGGGTAATGAGATTCACGCCCCCCACTACCGCCTGTTCGCAGTCGCCGTTTTTCAACGCCTGACAGGCCAGGTGCAATGCGGTTAGCGAGGCGGAACACGCCGTATCCACCGCCATGCTGGGTCCGCGCCAGTCAAAGAAGTAGGACGCGCGATTCGCCATCGACCAGAACAGCGAGGTCGCCGGCGCAGTGGTCGTTTGCACTGGGGTGTGCCAGGCGTAATCGCCGTTCATCACTCCCACGAACACCGCGGTGTCGCTGCCCGCCCACTGCTTGCGGGTATAACCCGCGTCCAGCATTGAGCGGTAAGTCTGCTCCAGCATAATCCGCTCTTGCGGGTCCATTCGCGCGGCTTCGTTGGGCGTCAGATTGAAAAACACATGGTCGAAGGCGTCCACGTCGTCAATAAAGGCGCCGCGATTGGTGTAGCTGCCGCGACCATTAAGTGGCGCCTCCGTGAGGAATCCCTCCTGCTTCCAGCGCTCCGCCGGAATCACATCGGTGCAGTCGCGCCCCTGGCGCAGATTGTCCCAGAAACGCGCCACATCCTGCGCCTTGGGTAAGCGCGCCGACATGCCGATAATGGCGATGTCGCCCGGACGCCATAACAACGCTGCTGGATCGACAGGGGATAGCTGCGCATCTGGATCATTATGATCGTCGGGAAGCTCACTTGCCTTAGAGACCTGCGCCGTCGCACTGTCTGCCGCCACTTCTTCGGAGGACGCCGTCGCTACAGTAGTCGCCAGGTATTCCGCCAGTTGGCGCAGGTTGGGATACTCAAACAGCACTGTGGCGGGCAGATATCCGAATATCTCCTTCAATGGACGAATCAGCTCCAGCGAAATAATGGAGTCAACGCCGTACTCCTGAAACGGCGTGTCCGCCTCCACGTCCTCCGGCTCCATCATCATGGTGTCCGCAATGACCGCGCGAACCTGATTCATGATTTCCGCCAGACTGTCCTGTTTCGGCGGCGTTTCCTCTACTGCGACCTGAGGCGCAACCGGCGCTGCGCTTGTCTCTCTTTCACTCCAGCCCAGCCCGGCGGTCAGTATATGCTCCGCCAGCTGTCGGATAGTGGGATATTCGAACAGAATCGTGGCGGGCAAGTACCCCGTTTTTTCCTTGATCGGTTTCAATAGCTCCATGGAAATCAACGAGTCGACGCCCATTTCACTGAACGGCATGTCACGCTCGATTTCGCTGGGGTCGAATTGCAGCACCTCGGCGATAACCGCCTGCAAAAACGCTTCAATAGACGCCTGACTGGCGACGCCTTCCTGAGGCGCGGTTTGCGCAGGCTTCGCGTCAGCCTGAGACGTCTCTTCGGGCGGAAAATCCTGCGCCTGAAGCGCCGTTTTTTGAGGCGCTGCGCTTTGCTGCATGGCCGCCCCGGCGAAGCCGACGATGACTTGCTGATCTTCGCCGCCGTGGGCGTCCACACCCTGGAATCCCGCCTGCAAAATCAAGCGCCGCCAACTGTCTCCAGACAGTAAGGGACTGTTGGGAATGCGATACGAGTCCTGGCTCAGCCACCAGCCGTCCGTGAGGCCGAAGGTCAGGGTCGCGTAATCCTGGCAGGAAGTGATTTCGTTGAGCACGAATACGCCGTCGTCACGCAACAAACGCCGCACCTGCCGCAAGGTTTCCGGCAAGTCCGACGTGGCGTGGATGACGTTGGTGGCGATGACCACATCGAAAGGTTCTTCGAACGCGGGCGGCTTCTCGATATTGCAGATTTTGTATTCCACAAAGGGATAGTCGGCGAACCGGCGTCTGGCTTTGTTCAAAAACGCAAAAGACAGGTCGGTAAAGGTGTAGCTGACGTTGTCAGGCGTCAGTTGCGGCAACACAAACTGAGTAGTGCTGCCGGTGCCGGCGCCGATTTCGATAATGCGCAGAGGACGTCCCGCGCGCGCCTTTTGCAAGTTGGCGACGATTCTGGCCGCCACCTGGTTGAAGTAGTCCGCAATGGGGTTGTCCCGGTACACCGGCTCCACCAGCTCAAAGCCGCCATCAGGGAAGATCACGCTCAGCGGATTGGTCTCCCCGCGCAAAATGGCTGGCAGATTTTCGATGCATTGATCCAGCAGACGGATATGCCCTTGCAGCTCTGGATAGCGGCGCACCACTTCCTCCCGCTGCGGCGAATGCCCCGCCTTAATGCTTCTAAGCGCCGCCGCCAGCTTGCCGAACTTGGGCGCAATGGCCTCCGGCATGGATGTTTGGCCCAGACGCCAGCGCGCGTACTCCTGCAACGCGGCGGACATCGCTTCGTTACGGGCGACTAACGGGTCTTGCGTGCGATAAGCCGGGATCAGGTCGGCGTCGGCGCCGCTTGCAGGCGTTATATTTTGATTAATTACAGTTGTATTTTGATTCGTTGTCTTTTGATTCGTTGTATTTTGATTAATTGCATGAGGCGTAATATGCAGGCGTTTCAACGCCAGATCTGAGGCCTTCACCACCGTAATTTGCCTGCCCTCCGTCACCAGAAACCGCTCAATGACGGCGAGGCCTTCGTCCACTTCAATGGAGCCGATTTGCAGCTTTTTCATGCGCTCGCGGTAGTGCTCCGAGGCCACCACGCCTACCGAACCCCAGAAGCCCCAGTTGATGACTTTGCTGTTGATCATCAGTCCGTTGTGCAATAAATCCGCGAAGGCGTCTTTGGCCACACAGGCGGCGGTGTAGTTGCCCTGCCCCGGATTGGCGATATAGGACTGAATGGAAGAGAAAAACAGGCAGAAATCCAGCGTCCGTCCCTTCAACGCCCGCGCCAGATTGTAGGCCCCGTGAACTTTCGGCCGCAGCACATTGAACAGCGTCTGCTCGGACATCGCCGTCAAGGACGCGTCCTCCAGCACCAGCGCAGAATGCACCACGCCATGAATCACCGCGTACCGGTCCAGCACCGCCTGCAATGCGGCGCGGTCGCCGAGATCGACGGAGTGATAACGCGCCTCCGCAGCGCCCAGGTCGCGCAGTCGCATCAATAAGTCTTGAGCCTCAGGACGGCGCCCGAGGATAACCAGTTTCGCCTGATAACGAGCGGCCAGATATTCCGCCAGCTTACCGCCCAACCCGCCGGCGCCGCCGAGAATCACATAGGTTCCCTGCTGGCGGAAAGCGGATTGCGCAGGCCATGGGCGCAAGGTCGTCGGCTGCATGTCGGCGACGCCATAGCGTCCGTCTGCAATGCAGACTGGCGTTCCGGGCAACGTCGGCAGAGATATGCGCAACAGGTCCTGCAGTACGTCCGCCGTCAGTTTTTGCAGTGAGAAACTGCGCACTGTCCATTCCGGACGCTCCTTGGCCAGAGTCTGCGCCAGCCCCACGTAGACGCCATCCACAGGATGGGTGACGCTGTCAAACAACGGACAGGCGACGGCTTTGTCCGTGAACACGTCCAGCTTGACCGCAGGTTTGTCCCCCAGCGCTTTCAGCAGCTGAAAAAAGGCGCTGACGTCTTCATCCGGAACGGCGGCGCGCCAGGGAGTGCGCGTCACGAAACATAGACGCAGCGCGGCGTTCCCAGCCACCGCCCGCGCCAGATCATCGATGGATTGAGGGTTCAGCAGGCGCACGTCCGCCTGAGGCGAACGCTCGGCAATTTCCTGGCGCAGCGCCGCTTGCGATGGTGGAACAATGATGATCCGGGGCTGCTGCTCTTCCTCCACCTCGTCCTCCGGGGCCGCAGGTAGAGGCAGGGTTTTCCATTCGGGAGAAAATACCAGCGAATCAATAGCCGTTTGAGAAATTCCGGCAAACTCCATATCCCTCATACTCCTTATTGTAAATGTGATGGTTTGACGCCCAGGTCAAAAACAGACAGCAAGGGGGTGTAGGCTTCGTCAAAAATGGTGAGGTTGGTGCGAAACGGAGACAGCTTCTCCGTCAGCACAAAGGCGCTGCCCAGGGCCTGATCGGGCAGCGCTCGATGTAAGGTCAGTCGGCCCAGGGAATACGGCATCAGACTTTCCCTGCGCTCGCCGATGGAAATCGCCATGCCCGCCTGAAACGCGCAGTCCAGCAGGCTGGCCCAGCCCAGAAAAACGCCGTCGTTGTTGCTGAGCCAGGACAACGCTTTGTTGGAGAGGCGTTGCACGTAGCTGATGCGCTGAAAGTAAGGGCCGTAGACGATCCCCATGTCGGCGAAGGCGGCGTAGACCTCGCTTCGCGGAAAGTGATCCCGGGTTTCCGCACCGACCTGGCTGCGCACGCACAAGGGCGTCGCCAATGGATCAGCGCGCCCGGTGACTGTTTGCGCGTTCAAAACGCCGCCGCCGCACGTCTCCCCCGCATGCTCTATGCGGAACTCAATGCGCGTGGGGCTTATCGGCGTCAATTGCACGTCGATGTCCGTCACTGGCGCACCCGCAAGAACGGGACGCAACCAGACCACGTCATCGATAAATCCGGTTTTGAAGTCCGGCCGCGCCTTGGCGATGGCGCTCAGGGCCAGCTCCAGATACACCACGCCGGGCAGGACTTTCCAGCCGCGCACGCGATGGTGCGAAAAGTAAGGGTGATCGTCTCTCAGGCTGACGCGAAATCCATCGCCGGCTGGCAGGCTGCGCCATTGCCCTTCGGTATCGAAAAAAGAGTCTCTGGCTCTAACGCTTGCGCTCATAATCTGTCTCGCCATCCTTAGCTGTTGTTGTTACCTGCGCCAATCCTGCTTGCTGTTTGGCGTACTGCCCTGTCTGATTCTTGGTATACCAATAGTCGCGTTCGTCGAACGCATAGGTCGGCAGCCTCATTTTGGCGGCGCCGGCGCCTTCGTACAGACGCCGCCAGTCAATATGGAGCCCTTGCAGGAAACGCGATTGCAGCTGCGCCAGACAGGTTGGATCGTCAAGGTTTCCTGGGGCTATCGCCTCATCTGCGGCCAGCGTTTGATTGTTCTGGCTTGGTTCATTCTGAGATTGGCCGTGTCGAGGCGCATGCACGCCAACATGACCGGATCGGAGTTGCGTCAGTAATTCATCCACGCCGCTCACCAGCCAGGCGTGGCGATACTCGAAATGTTCGCGCCCGTTGCTCAACGTGAAGGCCAGATCGAGCAATCCGCTCTCCCCTAGCTCCACGCGGCGTTCAGCCACGAAATGCGCCAGCGCCGCCACCTGTTTCTGCAACGCGCCGGCGGTGCGCGCGGAAACAGGAATCAGGTATTTGTCATACGGACTCACTGCACGGCGCTCCCGCCGCGGGGGCGCGGAAAGAACTACGTGGGCGTTGGCGCCGCCGAAACCGAAGGAACTGACTCCCGCCGTCAACGGGTGCTCGCTGCGCCAGGGAATGGCGTCCGCCAACACCTGAAATGGCGACGCTGACAGATCAATCTCCGGGTTCAGATGCTGGAAATGCAGATTCGCGGGCAGTTGTTCGTGCTCGAAGGCTTTGATGACTTTCACCACTGACGCTACGCCAGCCGCCGGCTCCAGATGGCCGATGTTGGATTTAACCGCGCCAAGCCAGACCGTTTGAGCGGTATTGCCGTCGGTCAACTCCTGTAAGGCGCGTTTCAGCGCCGCCACTTCGATGGGATCGCCCAGGCGGGTGCCTGTGCCGTGAGTTTCGATATAGCTGACCCGTTGCGCCAGTTCCGGCGTGTAAGCATCCAGCAGCAGGCGATACTGGGCGTTGGGGTTCGGCGCCGTCAGCGAATTAGCCTTGCCGCCGTGGTTCTCCGCCACGCTTTCAATCACAGCGTGAATGAGGTCTCCGTCCGCCTGCGCGTCCTGCAAGCGCTTGACCATAAAGCAGCCCACGCCTTCCCCTCTTACATAGCCATTGGCGCTGGCGTCGAAAGTGGCGCAACGGCTGTCCGGGGACATAAAACGCCCCGCATCCAGGCCTTCGTTAATCTGCGCATCCAGAATCAGGTTGACGCCTCCCACCATGGCGGCGTCGCAGACCTGTGACTGCAGATCCCGACAGGCCTTCACCAGCGCCGTCAACGCTCCGGAGCAAGCCGTGTCCAAGGTAAATGACGGACCATTCCAGTCAAAAAAGGCGGAAATGCGGTTGGCCAGAATGCTCAGCGAATGTCCCGACAGCGAATACGGCGTCTGTTTTTCGCCGTCGCGAGCCTGCAGTAAGGCATAGTCGCTGCCGGTGGCCGCCATATAGCATCCTATGCGGCCGCCAGCTAATTGAGATGGCGCATAGCCCGCGTCCTCCAGCGCTCTCCAGGCGGCCTGCAGCAACATTCGCTGACGCGGGTCCATTCTGGTGGCTTCCAGGGGCGATATAGAGAAAAAGCGCGCGTCAAAACGTCTGACCGAGGAAATATATCCGGCGCGGTAGCCCGACAAAGAGCGGTCCGCCGGCGCAGCGGCGATACAGTCCTTACGATCCAATAAGGCGCGCCAGAAGCTTTCCGCATCGTCCCCGCCCGGCAAAGTGGCGGCCATCCCGACGATGGCCAGTCTGTCATCGTTGTTTCGGTTTTGGTTTTTGTCACGGCGACGATCAGTTCGGCGCTCTTGCGAGTTGGCGATCCGCTCCGGAGATTGACGCTGACGGATAGCCCCGGCCACCTCGTTGATGGTGTTGAACTGATAGAACTCATAGCTGCGAAACCTGATACCGAAACGCTGCTGAATCGCCGCGGCAAGCAGGTTGTAGCTAATGGAGTTCAGACCCAGCCACCCAAGAGGCTGATCAAGGTCCGGCGCGATGACATCGAGTTTTTCCCGGAGTAGATTCCGTATCTCCTGCTGCAGTCCCGGTTCTTGCGGAGCCGCTTCTAACGACGCTGACGACGCCGGTAACGGCTGCGTTATAAGCGGTAGGTCGGCCAACGCAGCTTCGCTCAGGAGTTTGACATCCGCTTTGCCGTTGGCGGTTAACGGAATACAGCTCAAGCGATGCAGCGCTTTCGGCGCCATGTAATAAGGCAAGGCGCGCTGGAGCCATTGCATCGCGGCTGCAACGTCGAATCCGCTGCTCTCCGGGGCGCAGACAAAGCAACACAGATGCGCTTCCGGTTTATGCCTGACTACGGTGAAAACGGCGGCGTCCGGGGCGAACTCTTTCAGGCGGTGACTCACCTCGCCAGTGTCGACCCGATAGCCGTTTACTTTGTACTGACTGTCCCGGCGGCCGACGTATTCTATGTCCTGATGGGACAGGTAATGCACGATATCGCCGGTTTTATAGGCGCGGACGCCATTCGGCAAAGTGACAAAAGCCTGCTCTGAGGGCGCGTTCAAATAGCCTTTGCCAACGCATTCGCCCGCGATCGTCAGTTCGCCCTGCATTCCCGGCGGCACGGAGTCGCCCTCCGCATCCAGAATGTAGTAGTCGCTATTGAAGACAGGCCGCCCCAGAGGAATCCGGTCCGCGTCCGTCACCCGGCGGCAGCTGGCCCAGATCGTCGCCTCGGTGGGCCCGTACATGTTGTATAACTGTCCGGTCTGTTGCAGCAGGTATTGCGCCAGCTCTTTATCCAACGCTTCGCCGCCGCACAGAATGGTCAGTTCGCCAGCGGCGCGCCAGCCCGCCTGCTGCAACATACGCCAGGTTGACGGCGTCGCCTGCGCCACGTCCGCCCGCCATTGATTGAGCGCTTCCCCTAACAGCTCCGCGCTCACGCGGGTCTGATCGGAGACGATATGCAGCTCACCGCCGCACATCAGCGGTAATAGCAACTCAAGGATGGAAATATCGAAACTGATGGGCGTCAGGGCCAACATCCGCTCGCCAGCCTGAAAGCCCGGTGAGGCCTGCATTGACAAGAGAAAGTTCGCCAGATTGCCTTCGCTGATGGCCACGCCTTTGGGTCTGCCTGTCGATCCGGAGGTGAACATCACATAGGCCGTGGCGTCAGGGGGCGCGTCCGTCGTCAATGCCTGTTCAACCCTGTCGTCCGCAATGGCGGACTCTGTGGTCGCCAGGGCGAGCGAAGCGTCGACGTCGATGATCGCGGCGCCGGGAAACAGCGTTTCCGCTCGGGAGCGCGTGCGCGCATCCACCAGGAGGACGCCGACATTGGCCACATCCATCATGTAGCTGAGCCGTTCATCGGGCAGCAGTGGGTCCATGGGCGTAAAGGCGCGCTGACACGCCAGGGCGCTCAGATAAGCTACCGGCAGCGCCGCCGTCCGCTCCAGAAATACGCCTAGGCTACTGTGCGCCGCAAAGACATTTGAAGAGCCATTTGTAGAGCCATTTGCAGGGGCCTCCAAAAGCGCCATGATTTCGCTATACAGGCGTCCGATGGCGGCGCTGGTTTGACGATACGTCAGGCTCGTCCGCTCATCGCTGATGGCGGGCGCATTGGCGTACAGTCTGGCGGCATGCGCCACCCTTTGCAGAATGCGCGTATGCGGTGCGGACTCGTCACGTTCGCCGCAGATAACCGGCGTCAAAGGCTGGCTGAGGCGGCATTCACGCAGTGGACGCTCTGGCGTTGCGGCGATAAAGGCCGCGACTTTGACAAAATTATCCGCCAGCGCCGTCAGGGTTTCCCTCGCCATAAAACGGGAGGATGAATCGAAGGACAAAAACAGTTGATCGCCGTCGCAACTGAAGTTGATGGCGAGATCATTCTGGCCTCCAGTATCCGGACGTTCGCTCAGCTTCACTTGGCATCCCGCCAACGCCGGCGCGGCGTAAGGCACAAGTCCATCAGAGGCGTTCACCACCAGATTAAGCAATCGGCCGCCATGATTAGCGCGCGGGTCCGCCCACTCAACCCATTGCAGCGTGGGCGTGTGTTGATGCGGGCGTACGGCCTGTCGCGCCTGTTTGACGCTATTGAGCAATGCCGCGCCGTCTTGATCAGGGTTAACCTTGACGAATAGCGGAATCAGATTGGTGAAGCAGCCAAAGGCCTGCTGCTCGCCCCGACAATTGACCGTATGAGCGATAGTGACGCGTTCCTCGTCATGCTCTTCCGTCGCTGAGTACAGTTTTACAACTGCGGCGGTAACCGCGACGACGAACTGAAACAGGGTGAGATCGCGCTGTTCCAACAAGGCTCCGATTGGAGCGGCGCTCCCTTCGTCCAGTGCTGGTCTCTCGGTCAGCAAAGGTTTGCCAGCCAGCGTAGGGTTGATCGCCAGCGTACGCTTAACCGAGAGATACACGCCTTTCTCTTTCGGGGTTTTGAAACAAAACGGCAGCGTCTGCGACAGTCGCGCGCCTTGCAGGTTCGCCTTCCAGTAGTCAACGGACGCTTCATTAACCGGCGTTTCGCCGATTTGCGTAAACGATATTTTCGTTTCTTCCCTGCCCTGATCATCCAGGCGCTCCCGACGACGCCAATAGTCAGACAATGTATTTATAAAGGGTTGATAGCACTCGCCGTCAAAGACCAAATGGCTAAATTCTAACTTCAGCCCAGTGACCTTATTATCCTCAGTAAAACAAGCAAATCTGAACAACTTGTCGCCGGCGGGATCAATGGGTTCTGAATGCATCCATTGCGACTTATCGGTAACGATATCCAGCACTTTATCGGGCAATCTATTACAGCCGACAAAGAGCGCATCATCTCTTTCTGAAAAGAAACTTAACAGGCAGTTAAATCCATTTAAAAGCACTACTTTTAAAGCTTCATTTAACACCTGAAACTCAATGTTTCCGGCTAATTCAAACCGATACTTTAGTGTCAGGCCAGGATCATCAGGGTTACGTCGATAGCGCAGCCACTGAAACTGTTCATAACGGGTTGCCTTACGTAATTTCATGAAGTTTTCTCAAGCATTAAAATCCCTAATTTCACTTGATAAAATGCCGACGCAAAGTTGCAGGGAACAACTAGCGACAATGCAACACCAGAGGAAACAGCATGCAGTCGCCGTCCCTCTCAGAAGCGGTGGAAATGTTTGAATGGCCCGCGCCATCCGCGTAAAACAAGCCAAAAGCCGCCCAGAATATATCTAGACACTTGTTTTTGTTAGCTTATTTTTTGAGATTAAATTGCGGGCGGACGAGTGCGTCCTGGCGAAAGTCGGAAAAGTACATCCATCACTTATTTACTCCTCGCGGGGAAACCCCAGCTTGCTACCCTTCTAGTCACAACATTGATTTGAGACTGCATGCAAAAAAAGAAACTATGCTTTCCTTTAATTACATACATCTGGAGACATGCTTATTCTGCTATGTCTTCAGAGATAGATTCATGAATTTAACATTAAAAAATGTTAGGAAGCGGATACATCAATGCGCTCTTTTAGCGCTACAACACACCCTCTGCAATCTATGTCACAGCCGTCAATATACAGCCAGCTTCCACAGACCATTTGCAACCAATTGTTCACAAATGGCCAACTCACGTTAGCGCATTATTTAAAACAGTTCAACCGGTAAAGAACAAGGTTATTAATACTTGGGAACGTTTACTTAAATTGATCTTATATTAATTTGATTTGGCGCATTCTTTTAATTTTTATCTTTGTCAACCGTAGAAAATAACGTTGCGCAGTATGAATTTGCTACTAATAACGGATTACCTATAAATGTAGTAGATCTATTTATAATCAATCTTAAAAATTAGTTAATAAATACACGCCATTCAAGTCACGACATTACCTCATCTTTTCAACGCTCAAGCGCCACGGCCCCATTACCTGACAGAAACGTAACCTCACCGGCGTCCGCATTTTGGATCGTCTGTAAGTTCAGCGCAGGGCAGTAAAGAAGAGGGGGCAAAGCGCCATAACCGTCTCGTTGTGAAGTGTTGGCGACTGCAGTCGTAATTGGGGGTGTGGAGTCTGGCGGGCTTTCGATAATGGCCCTGGGCTTACGCTTTTTTGCTAGCACCGAATTACGAAGACGTCTGGTATGATCCGAAGGAGTTAAACGCCTCTTGGGCGAGCATCCCAACAACAAAAATCACGGAGTCTGGCGAGATGCATATCGGGCCGAAGTTTTTACTTGCCGCCATTAGAAGAAGAATTAAAGACGAGGGGCTGAGTTACGGCTACTTGTCAGAGAAGACCGGCATTCCGCTGTCAAGCATCAAGCGCCACCTGCATAACCCGTCTCTGGGACTGGATAAGATCCTGATGTATGTCGGCTACCTCAATACCGACCTGGTGGAGCTGACCAAGCTCGCCAATAAGCTGCAGCACGAGAACGAGCTGTTTATTTCCGACAAACAGAGCGAGTTGTTTCTGGAGCACCCCTATCTGCTCGACTTCATCAATATGGTGACTTCTCATAATATGACGCCGGAAGCTGTGGCGGAGAAACATGGGCTCAGCGAGACCAGTCTGCGCTTTTACCTGCGCATCGCCGAGATCCTCGGCTACATCGATGACTTTGGCGACGGCTCCTTTTATCAGTCAGGACGTCGCTATCTGCTGGAGGAAGGCTCCGCCCTGGACAGCCTGTTTCGACGCCGCTTCCAGGAAGAATCCCTGTCCCATCCCGTTCACCCCGGCGTCTGCGTCGGCCGCATCAGAATGACGGAAGCCCAGAGAGTCCAACTCGAAGACGACCTTTACGACAAACTCATCGAACTCAACGCCGTCAACTCCTCCAACGACGAAGGCGAACCCACCAACGTACTCATGCGCTGCACCCCAGGCAAACTAACCCAGTTTTCCGACGGCCTGCCGGATATAGACGGGCAATTGCTGAAGTATGTGTCGGAGATGTTTGCTAAGGCTTAGGGGGATTGGGCGTGATCGCGCAGGGAGGGTGCGGGTATTTTGCCAACGCACCAGATTTTAAAAAGAATACGTAGGGGCGTTTTACAAGAACAGTTAGCTGAATCCTGTTATTTTCTGGCATGTTGAACGACACAGAAAAAAGGGCGTACCCAGTACAGAAACGGAACCTTTCGAGGCAGCATACGTTCTCTCAATTATAGCTATTTACACACTTTGAGAGACGACGCTTCGGCCTTCAACTTAGCAGACATAGAGCTTTGTGAAACTTAAGCCAATAGGCTGATTTAAAGGCAGTCAAGTGTGGTTTACGATCTTCAAACCGTGTGCTGAATTTAGTTGAGGAAGCTTATGTTGAAGAAATTTCATGAGCCATGATAAAGTCAGCCATTCAATAATCCCTCAAGCTTTTGACTACATTTTATTTGGAGTAAGACTCTATTATGGAAGAACATTTACTGAGAGATAGCAAAACAACTGAAAGCTTTTTTATTGAGATCGGAGATTTCGATAGAATATACAAATCAGACAAAGAGCTAGTTCTATTTTTGTGGCGCGCATTTAGAACAGACGAACACGCCACAAACCCCTTGTATCCAGACTTTGAGAAAAGGGAGCTAAGAGATGGAAAATTCAGACGCGCTGATGTAACCATCAAGCAATTAAATGGGGAAAAATTGGGCTTACTTGGAAATACCGGCGGGGACAGATATTCCCGAAGGCATTTTGATCGTTAGAGATGATTATAACGAAAGATTTGAAGCAACCCACTACTCTATCGTTCCAAACAGAGCAATGTCGGTTAGTACCTTTAAGAATCTACTGGACGAACTCTATACAAACATCCAGAAGAAAAAGAGAAAGATGAGCAATGGCTGATATTGATAATGATAATGATAATGATAATGATAATGATACTTTAATGGTTTCACTGCAAGCTGTCTTTGAAAGCATAAATAGATTTGAAGCTTTGCTGGAGTCAGAAACGCTCAGCGACCCGGAAAATATTACAGAATTACTCATGTCATACGATGAAGCCTTCAAAGTTCTCTCCAGTGTTTACAAAGAACAGCTGGCAAAAGGGGCGGATCTGCCGCCCTATGAAGCAATCGTGAAGAGATAATTTATCAAAAGTGTAAACTGAACGAATTATCCATTTTTATGTATAGTCTGCTAGGCGCTGCCTCTTACTTCGATTTAAGAGGTTCGCCTTTTTCACGCTCTTTATTGAGGAGCACCGCCACCAATGCCGGAATCGGTATTGGAATTAGATCATCCGCCATCTGTCACCTACCATTTTTAGCTATTTAGCCCTCCACTCGCTGGCCTCCAATTATTTTATGTCTCTGGTCACTACCCCCCGTGTTGGGGATGACGGCCATTTGAAACCGAATAGTTGGAGGAGGAGCTAGCCAGTTCCGACCTATACTCGTTATCGGTTCTGCTACCAACTGGTTTTATTTTCAAGTATTAATATCTTCCGGTGTACACCTTCGAAAATAGGAGAATCATAAATTAATCAAAGAGTGCATATCTTAAGTCGCTATGCTTCTGGACTTGCTTCGTCACTGTCAGAGAACCATCCCATTGGCCTAAAATCAGTAAAAGTGCGGACCTGAATTTCATCAGCCATGATAGAAAAAACATACTTTTCAAACTCGATAAAATCAGGTTTTGGTGCAGCATCATAGGTAAGCCGCCCCATTTTATTCCATTCCGCCAACACAGTAGGATTCTCGTAGGGACATGGCTCCCTACCCTTTTCCAGACCAAATATTCTAATTTTAGTGTAATCTTCTTTGTCGCATATCACATATGAAAAATGAAGCTCATTGGGCGATATAGCTTTTGGCATTATTATCCCCATACAAATCACATTCTTCGCTACACGCTTTACGAGCTCAAGTCCATCATCAGGCATCCGGTCGCTTGGCGGAAGTTTTTCTCCTATGTTATTCCATGCATTACGTAACTTCTGTTGTCCATCTTCAAGTAAAAAGTTTGAAATAAAAGGTTCTGGATGACCTAGAACCATCATTGGAAGAGTGAACTTACCAAACTCATAGTGGTGTTTTCTAGGCTTTTCCTGTTCATTCGCTTGACCTTCTTTATTAATATTAGAAGTGTCATCCTTGTCTGGGCCTTTACTTTTCTTTCCAAATAATTTCTTAAACATTAACAACTTCCTCTAAGAAGTATTGATAGGATACATACGATTAACCAAGGGGCTATGTTTCTTGGCTTTATTATTAGGAGACAAAACCCCCACTTTCAACCAAAGCATCCACTTTACAACTTGGGCATTTTTTCAGCTCATCTTCAAAATGGAATTGAATTACCCCTATAGCGCCACAGTCCATACATTGCGTGGCCTCCAAGTCAAGGCGCCCCTGCTCTCCCGATTTGCAGGAATATGGCGCCTCATGCGCCTCGTCATCAGCGTCCTGCATACCCACATATAGAAGCGAATCAAACTTCTTCAGGATATCCCTTGCTTTGGGTTTTCCGAAATAAGGATTCTTAACCCTGGACAACACAACTACTCTCGCCTCAATTCCTTCCGCTAGCAGGCTCGAAGCTATACGATCAGGGTCGCCATACTTGTCGACGAATATAAATGGCATATCATTAAGCTTATTCTTTGCTTCATGAAGGCTTAGCCCATACCATTGCCTAATAAGCTTTATTAGTTTTATCTTTGACTCTTGGGCATAACCAACTATCTCAACCCCTTTCTCTTCAAAGTACTCAGGGCCGCGATATTCATTTCCATAAAATATTGAATACTGGACGCCACATCCCAAGCAAACTGCGCACACGCCACCATCGTAATCCTCGTATGGAGTGAAACCATGGTAGCCACCAACCTTAAATGTCAGGTTGCAAGATTGGCAATCGTATTGTACTGGCATATGTTGACTCTAATAATTAAACCTAGGGGCCTCTGAATAACCACCCACGGTCAAAAGTTCGTTCTGAATGCTCATTTATTCGCGATTAACTCCGCTTTTTCGCCAACTTCTTCCTTGTTCTGGCAGTTTTCAAAGGCTCCCCAGCTCAGCATAGTGGCGTGAGCGCCATCGCAAGGCAATTAGGTTTGTATGAGTTACAACTTTACAATTAGGGTAGTAAACGGACTTGGCGAGGCATTCAGCAGCATTTCTTCGTCTGTCCAGCCGAGACGGGCCCGAAGCAAGATCCTGCGCGCTACTCCGTGGCCTTATGCCCCCAATTCTCCTAGCCATATTTTCTCTATATATCCAGGCTCTTTAATCTCTTTGATCTGCTGAACCAACCCTGACACGCCAAGGTTTGAAAGCGACTCAGGCAAGTCCTTTACAAGAAAATCGAAAACCTTTGACCAATCGCCTTCGGTATCAATTCTTGAGTGCTCGAAGCGCAATAGTTGTGACTGGTATTTTAACTTTTCGCCAAAGCTATTCAGCGTTAATTTAAATGGATACTCCATGGGGTCGTCGTGGTATTTCCCCTTCGGCCTTTCCATATAGTCAAAGCTGATTGGTCTTGCGCAAATTACAAAAGCCTTTGTCCCTGCTTGCTGAAACCGTCCGCTTAGCCCTATGAACCCTATCACCCACTCACCAGCGTACCCAAAAGCACTTGCTGTCCCTAGCTGTTCGAATCCCGACTTTTTGAGCTTTTCTATTAATTCGGCATGATTCATAACTGAATGTGAAAATCTCCAACACTGTACAAGTAGTCATTGATGCAGCGAAAGTTGACCCACGTGATTTCGTAATTTACGCGGACTCACTGGTCTGCCCAAAACACCAGCCTGACTTCGCTGTCTGGCAAGGCGCCTGGGAACAGGGTTAAGTCGATAGCAGGGCAGCGGCTATTTGCGTCTTCTTGTAAATGCTTTAGTTCCGACATTAACAACCATGACGGCCGGTTTGCATCCTGCCAGTACTCTTTTATGAAGCTCAACATCTCAGCGCTGAGGTCAGCAGGGAAACCCCTTTCACCCGATAATTCGTAAATGTCTGCGTATGCGCTCTTGCCCCACCACCACGGAGCGACGTTCTTCGGAACCGGCTTCCCCTCATACTCCTCATCTTCAACGAGGTTATCCGCAATGTTCCACTCCCCGTTGTGATTAATTTCAATGAAGGCGAATACGCATGCGCCCATAAATCCCCGTATATCCAACGTTTACTGAACTGAAGCTAACCCCGAAATTTAACGCCAGCTGCAGACAGCATGAAAAACAAAAGTTTACTTTAAGGCTTTGTTATACGACGAGGCCTGAAAACAGCAAAATACCAAAACACAACGGCTGACACAGCGCCAACGAAGCTACAGAAAAGCGCCTGGGTCAATAAGGAAGGCTCAGCATCCTGACCGAAAGGCTTTAGCCAGTATACAAACACAAAACCAGGAAGAAGCGCGGGCGCGATATACCAAATCAGCTTGTCTTTCCCCAGTTTGTTTAGATGAAAATGGCCGGGAATCGCCCAGATTACCAGAACCACTAGCGCCACCAATGTGGCCACGCCAGCAATTACGGCGGAAATTCGGAAATCAGAGAACTCATTATTAATGGAGTCAATCACTGCTGTGAGAAATACCAGCAAAAATACCGTGAGCAGCATGGCTAAGCTGGCTATTAGTGTGTTCTTCATAATATGTACGCAGTATTTACAATAGAGCGGAGCCGCAAGGTAAGACCCTTAGTAGCCTCTATTCTCTTTCAACAACCTGGTCAAAGCATCAATATCTGCCGAAGGAAATGACCTTTGCCACCTTTTATCAAGTTCTTCTGCGCTGTGCATCCCTTGAAGTCTACGCAAGCCCCTCCAAAACGGGAGGCAGATCTCTTCGTAGGTTCCTTCGGCTGCGTAAATAGTCTCAGATTTGTCCATTCTTCGATGGTCAGGATAACCGACTATATTGAGGTGAACTTTTTCGTTCTCTTTTTTGAAGTTAAACTCGTATTCATATGGTTCAGTATTAAAAGTGGCTTTCTTTTGCACAGGCCACTGCTGGGACTTCATGTCAAACAGGGCGTCAACCAGCTCTGAAAATGAGTCGTAAGGGGTATGGGAAAAACCTTCATGGATTTGGTTCTTTCCATTTGCTTCAAGCCGAAAATTCACCCAGCCATGCTCAATATTCTCGAAGTAAACTTTCAATGGCGGCCACCTAACGTTTTGACTAGCTATTCAACCACACCAATCCCAACTCCCCAACCGCTTTTTCGCCCGACTTCAACACTCTGCAACAACACAAAATCCAGATTGAGCCGATGACAGGGCGCTGTTTCTTGAGACGAAACTCAAGCTTCTAATGTTTCAAAAATCGACTCGTCATCCTCCAGCCAGTCTCACTTTCTGAGACCGGCAAGCTCTGATTCTGATCCTTCATATTGAGGACTTCAAAGGGTGTTGAGAACGAATTGTATACAATATACATTCCCTCGTTGCATAACGAAAATAATACGACGAGGTAGTCATGAAGATAAGCAAACTACTGATGCTGGGCGCTATTTCTCTGATAAGCAGCGTGTGTACGGTAAGCGCAGTGGCGAAGCCCTACCCTCCAGGAACTCAACTCGCAGCCCGACAGGAAATCACGTTGAACAATGGCGGCGAGGTCACGTCTGTCGATCCCGCCAAGTATGCGGCGGAGCCCGCTTTTAATCTGGGTCGCGATCTGTTTGAAGGGCTCGCGATTCAGGACAAGACCGGTAAAACCATTCCCGGAGTGGCGGAGAGCTGGTCGGTCAATGACGACAACACCGTCTACACATTCAAATTACGCCACTCCCAGTGGTCAAACGGCGATCCGGTGACCGCTCACGACTTTGTTTATAGCTGGCGCCGCCTGCTCGATCCCAAAACCGCCTCGCCCTACGCCTGGTTCGCCGCCATGCCGAAAATCAAGAACTCGGCGCAGATTATGAAAGGCGAAGCGGACCCCGCCACCCTGGGCGTGCGCGCGGTGGATGATTACACCTTTGAAGTCACCCTGGAGCAATCCGTTCCTTTCTTTCTCAAGCTTATCACCCATCCGGTATTGGTCCCTCTGCATGAGTCTACCGTTGAGAAATACGGCGCCGCGTGGACGCAGCCGGCGAATATCGTCACCAACGGCGCCTTTACCGTGTCAGAGTGGAAAGTGAACGAAAAAATGGTGCTGAAGAAAAATCCTCATTACTGGGATGCGGATAATGTGGTGCTGGAAAAAATCACCTGGCTGCCCATCGGCGACGCCAATGTGGCCCTGAACCGCTATCTGGCCGGCGAGATCGATCAGGCGCTGTCCATTCCTTCCGCACAGAAGAAACAACTGCTCAAGAAGTTCCCTGATGAAGTGGCCAACACCAGCGCCTCACTGGGTTCCGTTTACTACTATATGAACACCGTCGCCGGCCCCACTAAGGACGTGCGCGTGCGCACCGCGCTGTCCTACGCCGTTGATCGCGACATCATGACCAAGGCGATTCTGAATAACGGCGGCGTGCCTATGTACACCCTGGTGCCGCCGCAGACTGACGGCTACAAGCCTTACACCCCCGAATACGCCACCTGGACGCAAAAGCAACGCAACGAAAAAGCCAAACAACTGCTGACGGAAGCAGGCTATGGGAAAGACAAGCCACTGAAACTGACCTTCACCGTACCCACTTTCTCCAATGACGTGAAGATCGCCACCGCTATGGCGGGGATGTGGAAGAGCGTGCTGGGCGTGCAGGTGGAGATCAAACAACTGGAGCCGAAGGTGTTCTACGCCTTGAAAGACACCGGCGACATTCACCGCGGCGGCTGGGTCGCCGATTACAATGAAGCCTCCTCCTGGCTGGACGTTTTCGTCTCCTCCGGCGAATTCAACGACTCCAAATACAGCAACCCGCGCTACGATCAACTGATGCAATCCTCCAAGGTATTAAGCGATCCCTCCAAGGAATACCGTGAGGCGGAGACCCTGTTGATCAACGATATGGCGATCATCCCGGTGTATCGCTACGGCAATGATCAATACCTGATCAAGCCCTATATCGGCGGCTATGAACGCACCAATCCGGAAGCCTCTTACTACCGCAAAAACGTGTATGTGAAAGCCCATTAAAGTGGGCGATCTCTTGGCCTGGATGTCGGAAGTACAGAGCCGGCGCCTCCAGGCCTTTTTTTTAACGGATTCCTGAGAGCGTCATTATGTTGTTATACATTCTGCGTCGCCTGCTGATCGCCATTCCGACGCTGCTGTTCATCGCCCTGGTGTCGTTCTGGCTGATGCACGTCGCGCCCGGCGGCCCCTTCGACATGGAGCGCCCCATGCCGGAAATCGTGCGCGCCAATATCGAAGCCAAGTATCACCTGAACGAGCCGTTTTTCACCCAGTTTTTCATCTATATTCGCGACTTCGTACAAGGCGATCTGGGACCCAGTTTTGTGTATCAGGACTTCACCGTGACGCAACTGGTGGGCCAGTCCTGGCCGGTGTCGGCGACGCTGGGCGTGTTGTCCTTCTGTATTTCCGTGCCGGTGGGCATGCTGCTGGGAACTCTGGCGGCGTTCAATCGCAACAGCAAGCTCGACTACTTTCTGATGTCATTGTCCATGACCGGGGTGGTAATTCCCGCCTTTGTACTGGCGCCGGTGCTGGTCACTATCTTCGCCATTCAGCTGGACTGGCTGCCCGCCGGCGGCTGGGAAGGCGGCAAAGCGGCCTTTCTGATTCTGCCCGTATTGAGCCTCGCTATCGGTTCCGTCGCCAGCATCGCCCGGGTCATGCGCGGCGCCATGATTGAGACGCTGAACCAGCCTTATATCCGCACCGCCATCGCCAAAGGCCTCTCCACACCCTATCTGCTGTTTCATCACGCCTTGCGGCCCTCGTTGATTCCCGTGGTGGCGATGCTGGGTCCCGCGTTTGTCGCGGTGGTTACCGGATCAGTGATTATCGACATCTTCTTCGGCACCGGCGGCATGGGACAGCACTTTGTCTCCGGCGCGCTGAACCGGGACTACGGACTGGTAATGGGCATCACCCTGATCGTGGCCTCGCTGACCATCTTTTTCAATCTGGTGGTGGACCTGCTGTACACCGTCATCGACCCGCGCATTCGCATTTAGGAGGCCGTCGTGCTGACAACCAGAAAACTCGATCCGCAATGGTTCTCCGATCAAGTCACCGCCCCTGTTGAAGCGGTGGCGGGACGCAGTCTGTGGCAGGACGCCTGGATGCGTTTCCGCAAGAACCGCGCCGCCATGGCGTCGGTGTACGTGTTGCTGTTTATCGTCGTTTGTATCGTCATCGGGCCCCATGTCGCGCCTTTCAGCCACGATGAAATCGACTGGAACGTGGTGGCCGATCCCTACGAGCTGGGCAAACCCTCCCTGGAAACCGGACATTATTTCGGCACCGACGATCTGGGCCAGGATCTGTTCGCCCGCACCATGCAGGGCGGTCGCCTGTCCATCATGGTGGGTTTTATGGGCGCCCTCGTGGCCGTTGTGATCGGCACCGTCTGGGGCGCTATTTCCGGTTATGTGGGCGGGCTGGTGGACAGCGTCATGATGCGGGTCATCGAAGTGCTGGATTCAGTGCCGTTCATGTTCATGGTGATCCTGTTCGTCACCCTGTTCGGCAACAATATCTATCTCATATTTATCGTCATCGGCATGGTGTCCTGGCTCAACATCGCCCGCGTGGTGCGCGGCGTCACCTTCAGCATCAAGCGGCGCGAGTTTATCGAAGCGGCGCACTCCATCGGCGTGTCCAAACTCACCATCGTGCGTCGTCATGTGCTGCCCAACGTGCTGGGCATTGTGATGGTGTATTCCTCGCTGATGGTTCCGGGCTTCATTATGTTTGAATCCTTCCTGAGTTTTCTGGGACTGGGCGTGCAGCCGCCGGACACCAGTTGGGGAATTCTCATCGCCGAAGGGGCGAAAACCATTGATGTGGCGCTATGGCTGCTGATGTTTCCGTCTCTGTTTCTGGTCGCCACCCTGTTCTGTTTCAACTTCATCGGCGACGGCCTGCGCGACGCCCTTGATCCGAAGGACCGTTAACTCTCATGCGCCCCGGACCTCTCATGCATCTAATAAAAAAGCAATCATCCAGTAAGCGCCAGGAGCTCTCATGACCATATTGTCCATCGAAAACATGAATGTTCGCTTCGAAACGCCGGACGGACTGGTGCAGGCGGTCAGCGATCTTTCCTTCACCGTGCGCGCCGGCGAAACCCTCGGCATTGTCGGGGAGTCAGGCTCAGGCAAGAGCCAGTCGGTGTTCGCCTTGATGGGACTCACCGCCGATAACGGCCGGGTGTCCGGCGTGGCCAACTTTCATGGCGAAAACCTGCTGGCCATGAGCAAACGACAACTCAACCGCATTCGCGCGGAGAAAATCGGCATGATCTTTCAGGACCCGATGACCTCTCTGCATCCCTTCCTGAAAATCGACAAGCAGCTCACCGAAGTGCTGATGATTCATAAGGGTATGAGCAAAGCGGCGGCGCGGGCGGAATCCATCCGTATGCTGGACGCGGTGCGTATTCCCTCCCCGCAGGCGCGCATGGGACAGTATCCTCACGAGCTGTCCGGCGGCATGCGTCAGCGCATCATGATCGCCATGGCGCTGCTGTGTCGTCCAGAACTGTTGATCGCCGACGAACCCACCACCGCTCTGGACGTGACCGTGCAGGCGCAGATTCTGTCGTTGTTGTGGGAGCTGCAGGGGGAATTCAATACCGCCATTCTGCTGATCACTCACGATATGGGCGTGGTCGCGGAAATGTGCGACCGGGTGCTGGTGATGTACGGCGGCCGCAAGATGGAAGAGGCGGACACGGAAACCCTGTTCGAGCGTCCGGCCCACCCCTACACTCAGGGCCTGCTGAAAGCGATTCCGTCGATCACCGAAGATATGCCGCGCCTGCCCACCATTCCCGGCAACCCGCCCAACGCGTTGATCAACAGCAAAGGTTGTCCGTTCCGGGAGCGCTGCAGCTTGCAAAAACCGACCTGCGAGGCCGCCCTTCCGCCCCTGACGCGACTCGGCGCCACGCAACTGGCCGCCTGTCACGCACTGGCGCAGACCAAAACCACGCCACTGGCGCGCACCGCCTGACGCCATCGACACAGGATCTGCTGGATGAACGCAAAAGAAGTCTTACTCTCCGCCCGAAACCTGGAAGTGCACTTTCCCATCGGCAAGCACATTCTGCCCAGCCGACGCCCGCGCCTGAAGGCGGTCAACGGCATTGACGTGGATGTCTATCGCGGCGAAACCCTGGGCATTGTCGGTGAATCCGGCTGTGGCAAGTCCACCCTGGCGCGCGCCCTGTTGCGGCTGATCGAGCCCACCCGGGGCGAGTTGCGCTGGAAAGGCGAAGACCTGCGCGGCTTCGACAAACACGCCCTGGTGCGCCGTCGTCGTGAATTCCAGATGGTGTTTCAGGACCCCACCGCCAGCCTCAACCCGCGCCTGACCGTCTCGGAGTGCATCGCTGAGCCTTTATTAACCCATGAGCCGGGACTCAAACGCCGGGAAATCGAGCGCCAGGTGATCGCCATGATGGACAAAGTGGGCCTGTCCGCCAGCCATCGCAATCGCTATCCCCACGAGTTTTCCGGCGGCCAGTGTCAGCGCGTCGGCATCGCCCGCGCCCTGGTTCTCAACCCGGATCTGGTGGTGTGCGACGAACCGGTCAGCGCGTTGGACGTCTCCATTCAGGCGCAGGTGATCAATCTGCTGGACGACCTCAAACAGGAAATGGGACTGACGCTAGTAATGATCGCCCACGACCTGAGCGTGGTGCGCCATATCAGCGATAGAGTCATGGTCATGTATCTGGGCAAGCCCATGGAAGTCGGCCTGTATGACCGGGTTTTCGATCAGGCGCAGCATCCCTACACCAAGGCGCTGTTGTCCGCGGTCCCGATCGCCAATCCCAGACTGGCGCGGCAACGGGAGGTGCAGCTTTTGCCCGGCGATCTGCCCTCGCCGCTCAACCCACCCAGCGGCTGCGTCTTTCGCACCAGATGCCCGGAGGCCACCGACCTCTGCGGGAGCCAGCCGCCCACTCAGAGCGGCTCCGACGAGCATCATATTTTCTGTTCCAACACTTTGTTATTGGCGGGCCAATGAGATCACTCGCCAACACATCGGCGCCGGGATGCGCTTATCGTGGGAGACAGGGCCAGGCATGCGCCAGGTCTGTCGTTGTCAGTTTTTCCGTCGAATTAACCGTCTGTCATTAGGAAGTTTTTAGCCATGAATACGCCCCCAGTCACACAACGACTCGAACATCTTCGCAAAGCGATGGACAAG
This sequence comes from Hahella sp. KA22, assembly GCF_004135205.1. Classification (NCBI taxonomy): domain Bacteria; kingdom Pseudomonadati; phylum Pseudomonadota; class Gammaproteobacteria; order Oceanospirillales; family Hahellaceae; genus Hahella; species Hahella sp. KA22. Next base: position 4,119,496 of record NZ_CP035490.1, read on the forward strand.
CAGGCGTTCGCCGCCTATATCGTCACCAACAACGACCCGCATTCCAGCGAATATTCCGCCGATCACTGGCTGACGCGGACCTGGATTTCCGGTTTCAACGGTTCGGCGGGCAATGTGGTCGTCACCGGCGATGGCGGCGGCCTGTGGACGGACGGTCGTTACTTCATTCAGGCGGAGGAGCAACTGGCGGGATCTGGCCTCAAACTGTTCAAAGCCAGGCTGCCGGAGACGCCGACCATTCCCCAGTGGCTGGCCGCCACCCTGCCGGAAAACGCCCGCGTGGGCGTGGATGGTCGCTCGATCAGCCGCGCATTTTATCAGGAGCTGTTGGAAGCTTTCGCGCCCAAGTCGATTCAGTTGGTTCTGGATCAGGACCTGATCACGCCGCTCTGGTATGACCGCCCCGCCCGTCCCAAAGCCCCAGTGTTCAACCATGAGTTACGTTACGCCGGCGTGGACGCCCAGGAAAAAATGCAGCGCATTCGCGACTGGATGACGGAACAACAGGTGGACGGTCTGCTGGTCTCCACGCTGGACGATGTCATGTGGGCGCTGAATATTCGCGGCGGCGATACGCCCTATTGCCCGATTTCCGAGTCCTATCTGCTGGTCACCGCGCAGCAAAGTCAAGTCTTCATCGATCGCGACAAATTGCCCGAAGCGGTGGAATGCACCCTGGCGGAATATGGCGTGACGGCGCACAGTTATGAGCTTGTCGTCGAGGCGGTAAATCAATTGCCGGAAGGCTGCAAGCTGTCCATCAATCCCGCCAGCGCCAACAGTCTGTTGGTCAACCAGATCAAGCCTCAGATCACGCTGCTGGAAACGCCCTGCCCGGTCACCGACATGAAGGCGCAGAAGAACTCCACGGAAATGGAGAACTTCGAGCAGGCGCTGCGTCTGGACGGCGTGGCCATGGTGAATTTCATGTACTGGCTGCAGACGCAGGTTCCCGGCGGCAAGGTCACCGAGTTATCGGCGGAGAAGCAATTGCGGGAGTATCGTCGCGCCACGTCCAGCTATATCAGCGACAGTTTCCGCACCATCGCCGGGTTTGGTCCTCACGCAGCGAAGATGCACTATTCCGCCGGCGCCGACAGCAACGCCACCGTGGATGAGAGCAACTTCTTCCTGGTGGATTCCGGCGGCCAGTATCCCGGCGGCACTACCGACATCACCCGCACCTTTCATTTTGGAACGCCCACCGCGCAACAACGCAAGGACTACACGCTGGTGCTCAAGGCGGTGATACGGCTGACGCAGACCGTGTTTCTGAAAGGGGCCACCGGCGCCAATCTGGATATCATGGCGCGGGGCATGTTGTGGCGTCATCGCATCGACTACAAGTGCGGCACCGGACATGGCGTCGGTCTGTGTCTGAACGTGCATGAAGGTCCGCAGAATTTCTCGCAGAATCCCAAAGAAGTCGCCCTCAAACCCGGCATGGTCATCACCAATGAACCCGGCGTGTATCGCGAAGGCGAGTATGGCGTGCGCATCGAAAACATCATGAAAGTGGTGGAGCTGGAGGAAAACGAATTCGGCGTATTCTATGGCTTCGAAACCATCACCCTGGCGCCCATCGCGGTCAACGCTCTGGATATGTCCATGCTCAGCACGGAGGAAACCGATTGGCTCAACGCCTATCACTGGCGCGTGTATGAAGCGCTCAGCCCTTATCTGGAAGCGGCGCAAACCGCCTGGTTGAGGAACGCCACCAAACCGGTTTAACAGCCTCACTCCAACCCATAACCAGACCTGGCGGACAAATACCTTTCCGATTATTTGTCCGCCATCGGCCGGGCCTGTTTCATGTTCGGGCCCGGTCTCCCGCGGCATGCCGCCGCACAGACGCATTCATGCGTCCGGTTACCCGCATGGCTTCTCCTCGTCATGCGGGTAAACAAGCAGTACAGGTAGTAGAAGTACAAGAAGGTCCATCCATGTATTGCCCGGCGTTCGCCGGGCTTTTTTTGTGGGATGCGAAACGCTTACTGACCGCGTACGAATTCGCTCCGCCAGTTTTGGATATGGGTGAGATAACGCTGACAGGCGACATCCAGATCCGCGTCGGTCAGGTAATCCGCCTGATACACCACAAACGGATCGCCCCAGGGCAGACGGCAGCGATTGGCGGTGGCCTGCAGCGGCGTCAGCAGGGTTTCCATGGTGAAACGATTCTGCCCGCGAGGTTGATAAGCCGCCTCGGTATTGCCGGCGGTGGTGGCGATCATGATCGGCGCGCCTTCGAAGCGTTTTCCGGTGTTTTCGTAGTCCAGGTAATACATGTGGGTCAGCACGAGGTCCTGCCAGCGCTGCAACAATGGCGGCGTGGAGTACCACTGAATAGGAAATTGCAGAATCAGGCGCTCGCTTTGCAGCAGTCGGTCGATCTCTGTGGCGACATCAATGCACTCATCCGGATACAGCCGATTCATATCCACCACATCCAGGTCGTCGAGGGTTTGCGCCGCCGCCATCAGTGCAGCATTAATGCGTGAAGGGCGATAGCGGGAGTGGAACATCAGCAGTGTGGTTTTCATCGTTGGCAGTCCTATTCAGTGTGTTTTCAGCGCGTTGCTGCGCTGTGTGTCGATAGGTGCTAGATTGCGCCACTCGCTTATATTAATCTAATTGATAGTTTATATATTTGATTATTCGTTTTATGAATTTACGCGGCGTCGATTTAAATCTGTTGGTGATTCTGGATGCGTTAATGGACGAACGTCATGTCACGCGCGCGGCGAAGCGCCTGCACTTGTCGCAACCGGCCACCTCCAGCGCCCTGGAACGCTGTCGCCACCTGTTTGGCGATCCTCTGCTGATTCGCGGTCGTGGTGAAATGCGCCTCAGCGCCAAAGCCGAATCCTTGCGTGAGCCGATCAAGGCGCTGCTGGCCCAGGCGGAGCGTGTGATCAATCAGGCTGATACGCCCCTGGCGGAATTGCGTCAGACCATACGCATCCTGATGGCGGACTTCCCCGTTTCCGCGCTGCTGGGGCCGTTACATCAACGCCTGATGACCAGCGCCCCCAACCTGGATTTAATCGTGCAGCCCTGGCATGGCGCCAAGTCCGCTCTGGAACAGCTCGCCAAAGGAGAAGCCGATCTGGCGGTGTCAGTGTTCCCCAATGTCGGCGCCTCATTTCGCTGCGTTGAATTGTTGTATGAAGACTACTGCGTGCTGATGCGCAAAGACCATCCCGCCGCCCAGGACTTCAACCTGCAACAATGGCTCGCCTACCCCCATGTCCTGGTCTCCGGCCGCGGCGACGCCGACAGCCCCGTCGACCAGACCCTGCAAGCCCACGGACTAGGCCGCCGCGTCGCCCTGGTCGTCCCCTACTTCCAAATGGCCCCCGACCTCGTCGCCCAATCCGACTACATCGCCCTCCTCCCCATCCACTGCGTCCCCCAAGACACCACAAAATTCACCGTCTTCCCACCCCCCATACCAGTAGAAGGCTTCCCACTGCACCTGGCGTGGCATGTGAGAAGACAGGCGGATCAGGCGGTGAGCCATGTGGCTGGGGTGATTCGGGAGGTTACTGGGGGATAGTTGGATGGGTTGTTGATATATAAAAGGATTTAGGAACAAATCGTTAATATAGTAATAAGTTTTCCTAAATGGTCTCTAAGCCACGGTTGACAAAAGTGAGGGCCACACCACCCCGTAAGTTACAACTATTTACATCTATTTTTACGTGACTCACTTGAGAGCTAATTTTTTGAGCTATCATTTACTCAATCCAGAGTAGTGATAGAAGTCAAATAAGCTTATTAAGCAAGGCCTTCCTTCCACCAAGAAAGGGACTTATGTATGAAATATAAACTCCCATCAAGTCATGCCCTCTCAGAAAAGATTATTGCTAACTTGATGTTCAATGAAAACGATAGTCTCATACTAACGGATGCTCAATATGCTGCTTTGGAGGCCGGTTTAGGCAAAGGAGAAAGTCTACTGATCTTATCACCGACTTCTACTGGTAAAACTCAAATAGCTGTTTGGGCAATTGCGAATGCATTAGAAAATGGGTTAAACGCTGTATACCTAGTCACACATAGAGCTTTAGCGAAACAGAAGTTCCAAGACTTTCAGGATATGTTGCTCAGTACGTTTCTTGGAGGAGACCCATTATCAATAGTTTTGGCAACCGGAGACTCAGTGATTGATTGCAGAGGAGATATACCCGCCGATCCACTTTCAACCCCCTTACTAGTTGCGACATATGAGAAGTATCTTGCCATGATCTCTTCCACAGGTGTTCCATCATCAATGGACAACACGGTTGTTATATGTGATGAGATTCAATTGCTGGGTGATAAAAACCGAGGTCAAAATGTAGAAGTTTTATTAACTCTTATGAAAAACGCTGGATGGAGACAATTTGTAGGCCTGTCAGCGGTTTTAGAAAAAAACGACGGAGTAGACTTATCTAACTGGCTAAATGTTAAGCTTGTACGATCACCTAATAGAGAGAAAAATCTTAGATATGAGTATTGGGGAGAAGATTTTATAGAACGCGTCTTGACATCTTCACCTTCAACATTAGAAAAAGCAAGTTTACCCTCCGCTAAGGGCTATCGCACGCTCGAAGTATTGGAACACTTATCTACTCAAAGCCCATCTTCCTTTCCTGCAATAGTTTTCTGCATGAAAAAAGATGACATATATAAATTGGCCGAGTCCGAATACAGAAAGAAATCCACCGGAAAGCCAAATAATTTATCGATAGATTTTGACTCGTTCCCTAGCACAAGCACAATGTCGCTTCTCTCTAAATTACTTCCTTATAAAATTGCAATTCATTGCGCAGATTTAACAGACGACGAAAGAAAGATAGTAGAAGACTGCCTTGTCAAAAATGAAATTGACATTGTATTTGCCACATCAACATTGGCAGCAGGTGTTAACTTCCCGTTGGGTTCCGCCATATTTCACAGCTGGACACGTTGGGATAGTAGCAAAAGAATGCACATCCCAATAGACGCCTCTGAGTTCCATAATATGGCAGGGCGTGTTGGTCGAATGGGCGCTCATCATGAGGAAGGAAGAGTTGTTTTCTTTCCTGTTAAAAACACGAATTTTCAAGCATATAAGGCATATTTAAATTTAAACGATATGCCACCAATTACCTGTCGTATCAATGAAGCATCTTTTGATAAACTAAGCCTTCAGCTTGTTTCTGCGGGCCTCTGTCACGATAGAGATAGTGTAAACACCTTAATTTGTTCCTCATTTAGCGGTTTACGTGAAGAAGACAACAACACGCTCAATTTTTCCAATTGGCCCAAATTAATAGCAGAGGCCATCGACTTCCTGATAGATAATAAAATGCTTATCCAACAGTCAGATGAAACATTACTGGCCACGTCTTTTGGGAAGGCAGTTTCGTATTCTGGATTTCGCCCAATTTCAGCAGTTATTTTAACCAATTACTTTATTGACAAAGCACCATTATTATCAAATCTTCTTGAAACTCCATTAAGCAAGGAAAACATCGATAGATTTTCATTCATAGTATTCTCTGCAGCATTTTCTACGCCAGAGTTTAATTCACAAGGAGGTGTGCAACCTTCTCGCTTTCTACCTTGGCAACTCAAGGATATTGCTACTAACCCAGGCAGCTACGCTAGTGACTTGCTTGAGCCTACTTGGTATGCAAACCCTGCTCCGACAAGTGCCGCATGGTTAGCGTTAGGCTGGATTAACGGAGAGTTGCTAAGTGAGCAAGAGAAGACCCATAGCGATTTGAGGGCTGGCTCAATTTTAGATATGTATAGAAACTTAGGTTGGAGTCTACAAGGAATAGCATCTATTATTTCCTCTATTACAGACTCCAGAACCCCGGCCCCATTAAGACCACAAAAATTAAGAGAAAACAGTGAATTATTATACTCTCTCCGAAAAATACCGCGTGTTATAACTCGGTTAAATTTCCGTATATCAAGCGGACTGCCAGATGACGTACTTTGGATGGAGGGCCTGAATCGCAGGGGAGAACGATTTAAGCTTACCAGAGAAGAAATCTTAAAACTTCGGAAGACTAATATGATTAGCCCTGAATCTTTGGTTTTAGGTACCGAAGAGGCAGATAAAGCACGATGTGCTGCTTTTTCCCGTATTAAGCCATCTCCAAAAGCTAAGTCAAACTGGCTAAGAGACAGATGCCGATCATGGAAGTCTGACCAAAGGGCAAAAGCTTCTGAGCGCCATCAAAGAAGGGCCAAAGGATGCAGTGAAGTTCAATTAATAGAAAATTTTTACTTATATCGAGGAACTTCATTTGAAGAAGTTTATGAGAGCATTTTAACCCACCTTGGAATTTGTTTTGAGAAGTTAGATAATGGCAATAGAGTTGGCGCACCAGATTATCTTATAACATTTGAAAACTCCCCACCAATAGTCATGGAATTAAAGTCTAAAGAAGGTGACAAGCTAGTTGGATATAATGATGCAACCGAAGTCCTATCTGCATCAGAGATTCATGGCTACAAAGATAACTTTTGCGTCACACTTTGTCATCCTGGAGTGGACCCAAGTGTTCCTATGAATATCACTAGTTGCGGAAGGCTATGCGTCGTAGAGAGCCACGACTTTGGTGAGGCCTTATTACGTTATTGCAAAAAAAGTATTCGACAAGAACAATTATGGAACTGGCTCGCCTCTCCTGGTCAAGCACTAAGCGATGACCTACCTTTTACGGAACATTTTGATAGCTAAAGTAATCTTTTAAGATACTTAGTGCTACCAATACTATAAATCCATCGAGCCTTCTCTGAGCGTGGTACCAACTATTTAAGTTCAGATAACATCCCTCACAAATCATTACGTTCAATATCCTCAAGAAAGTCACTGACATCGTAGTTCACGCTAAAACCCTTTTTGGCCAGTAGGCCGTGAAATTCGAACTCGGAAATCCCCGCGATTTTTCCAGCGAAAGCGCCGTGAATGCCACGGTCTTTGTACAAGGCGATTGCCAGTAGTTCCAGCGCTTCTTTCTCTGTGAGTTGCAGCTTTTGGGCTATTTCGTCATCTATTTCGATTTTCACGTTTCATCCTTCACAAGTTTCTGAAAGTTGGCTGGCATGGATGCGTTAAGGCAGATATGGAGGTGTTTAAGCTGAGCATCTTAGCATCTGCCCAGCCGCACCCCATCAGCCTTTTGCTCCTCTTCTGTACTCCACCTCCTTGATATTTCATTGATATCTCCTTGATTTTTGCTTGGTCCCTGCTTTTCTACAATTCCTTAAAAGGCTTATCAAACAAGGCGGTTTGGCTATACGAGAGGGTTGGAGGCGGTCGGATGTGGGTGTTGTTTCGTTATCTTAATCGTCAGATTCTGACGTCGCTTTTTGGATTGACGTTTCTGTTGCTGTTTGTGTTCACCAGTACGCGTTTCGCTCAGTACCTGACTGAGGCGGCGACGGGGCAGATTTCTGCGGATGTGCTGGCGCCGATCATGGCTTATCGTCTTCCCGGTTTCCTGCAGTTGATATTGCCGTTGGCGCTTTTCCTGTCGATATTGCTTAGCTACGGGCGCATGTATCTGGATGCGGAGATGACCGCTATATTCGCCAGTGGGGTGAGCAAGTCCAGGCTTGTCGCCGTGACCATGGGGTCGGGGTTTGCAATCGCCCTGGTGGTGGGGTCGATGAGTCTTTATCTGAACCCGCTCGGCCGGCAACAGACGGAACGGATTTTATTGGAGCAAGCCAAGCGCTCCCGCTTTGAATTGGTTACTCCTGGACGTTTTCAACGTTTCTCCGAGGGGGAGGATGGCCGGGTGTCTTATGTGGAGTCGCTCAGCAACGATGACCGCGAGATGCGCAACGTTTTTATGGCGGAAACCGACAAGGAGAAAGGACAAACCGCAGTGCTGACTGGCGAGTCCGGGCATTTGTTTTATGACGCCGCCACAGGTAACCGCTTTCTGGTGATCGATAACGGGGCTCGCTATGTGGGAACGCCGGGACAGGCGGATTATCGCTCGGTCACGTTCGATACCTACGGCATCCGGCTTGATGAGCCGGACCTGGAGCGCGAAGCCTTCGACGAGACCATTCCCACCGCCACGCTATGGCGGAGCGATTCGCCCAAAGCGTCGGCGCTGCTGCAATGGCGTCTGTCGCTGCCTATGCTCGCGCCTATCGTCGCCCTGCTGGCGGTGTCCTTGAGCCGAGTGAACCCCAGACAGGGACGCTTCCACCGCCTCCTTACGGCATTGCTGGTGTACGTCAGCTATCTGGGATTATTGATCTATTGCAAGAAGGCCGTCGCGAAGCAGTCACTGCCTGACTGGCTTGGCCTATGGTCAGTGCATGTGGCCTATTTTTGCTTTGGACTGCTGTTGTTGTACGGACAGGAGATCCGCTTGCGGCTGCAGCCGCGAAGCTCAACGCCGTCGGTTTGAATGCGAGGGGCACGCGTCGTCGACATCTTCAGATTCAACGTCGATTTCAAACCTCTGCTTACGCATAAATCACACTAATGGTCGACCCCGCGTCTGAGTGATTCTCCGCAGTCAGCCGCCAGCCAAGGCGACTGCACATGATGGAGACGATATACAGCCCGAAGCCGTTCAAGCCAGAGCGATAGTGGGTGAGTTCGCGACCATTGGACAGGGCGTCGAGCAGTTCCGGCGCCAGGCCTGAGCCCGCGTCCGTCACCGCTATTTTTTCAGGGGTGATGTGGATGACGATGTTGTCGTCAGTGTGCTGCAAGGCGTTCTGCACAATATTGCGGATGATCATCTTGGCCATGACGCTATTGGTGGAAAGCGCGACTTTCTGGGTGATTTCCAGGTCCACGCGCGTATAGACGGGATAGTCTTCATACAAGTCTTCCAGCACCTCTTCCACCAGCCCGGGAATGGAGACCGTCTGCCGGCCCTCTTCTTCCTCAGACTTTTGCGCCATCATCAACAGCACCTTAACATTGCGCTCCATTTCTTTATTGGCCTGACGAATGCGCATCAAAGTGGCGGCGTCTTTCTCCTGCAATTGCGCCCGCCTTTCAAGCACATCAAGCGCGCCGGTGATGACGGCTATCGGGGTGCGCAGTTCATGGCTGGCCAGGTTCGCGAACGCCTGCTCCCGCTTGATAAAGGTTTCCAACTCATTCAGGAATTGATTGAAGACATCGGCGATTGCCTGTAGTTCGCAGTCAGAATATTGGGTCTGCAGACGCGGCATATTTTCTTTCACCGCCGTGCCTTTGATGCTTCTGGCCAAGTCCCGCAGCGGACGGATGATTCGACGACTGCTGACTTGCGACAGAATCAGACTGCCGCCCAGGGTCAGCAAGCTGACCAGCAATAAAACGCCGTCGAATATCATCTCCCTCGCTTCCAGTCTGGAAATATCCTTGGCGATATAGAATTTGCCAGCGGACTCGTCGCCAATATTCACCAGATAGGTATGATCGTTCTTTTCCACTTCCCCTTGGAACGGAAAGTCCAGGCCGTCAAAGATACTGGGCAGCGCAACGCTGTCGCGGTAGTTGGCGGGCACAAACACAATATCGATATCCCCCGCTTCCCATGCGTAAGGGCTTTCTAAACCGTAGTGACTGGCGACGAACGCCTTCTCTTCAGAAAAGTTTCGGTCCAGCGTCGCTTTCTCCAGCTCCTCGTTTAACAGCAACACGATAGCGACCATCACACTGATGGTGTAAAAGCTCATTAATATGTAGGTTTTTCTGATCCTGTTCGCGATAGATGTCATACCGGTTTATTTAAAAATCCTGCTTCCATTTCCAACATACAAATTCTTTTTATATCGGCATAAGCGCGAGCAACTCTCTCAGCGGGGAGACGATTGCATAAGCGGCGACAAACGAGACGCCTCGCGCCGTGCCTGCAATGCCGGCGGCTAACTTGCTGACGCTCACGAAGACAGTGTCCGTCGACAACCATCATCGAGCGCTGTGTGACAGGGGTTCGTTCACGATAGGACTACGATCCGATTTTTTTCCTTACATACTAATCAGGGTCGCAACAATGGATTATCAAAATTACGTCAAGAAAATATCAATGTGGGGAATATGGAGGGTTGAAGATCAGCTAATAAGCGAGATGGGCGGGACAAGGTCTATAATTGCATAAGAAAAGAGCGCTCCGGCCGCCCAAAACACTCCTGTAAACCTATAAGCGCAACCACTTTATGAAAGCACTCGGCATTATCAGCATCCTACTGGCGCTCCTTTACGTCGCCTTCCTGTCCGTCGAACACAGCGAAGAAGCGGAACGCCAGAAAGAGAAAGCCGAACAACAGATCGATCAGGCGCAGAAGCAGATTGAAGAAGCCATGGAGAAGAACCGGGAGCGGTTGGAGCAAGGGGCTCAGTAAGCTAACTGATCCTGGCCCCCTCAGGCTCTAGTTAAGAAGACTCATGAGTGAGAGAAGCGGATTGAAACTGGCGCAATAGCCGATAAAACGCAGCCATTGCATCCTGTTCCCCGAAGTGCTTCAGAATCATGTTACACCAGCCAATAGTTGAACTCCCCTCGTCCAACTCCTTGGCGACAAAGAGGTCAAACGCAGTCAGTAGCTTATCATCCTTCGCATCATTCCGCCCCACAACCCAACCGTTTATGAACACTCAAGCACGGGAAATAGGTGAATTTTTCCGATGAATGATGCAATCAAAAAGGTGAGCGCGGGCTTGTCGGGACCATCACTGTGTTTGGTCTCTCCCATTGACCAATAGGGGGCGCGCTATAGAGTGAATAGTCAACCCTGAAAGTATTTAGAACTTCCGCACACTTTCCGCAACAGGGCTTTGATACTCCAATAACAGCTCCCTGGATTGGCAAATTATTATTGCCACAGTGTTCGATTATATTCATTTCAGCATGAAAGCTCTTCTTGCGATTTTTCGATACATGAAGAACATGGTATTGAGTTACATTAGTAAAACCTTCAGCATGTAGAGACTGTAGAGCGCTTCGAGCTGCAAAATCAATATGGTTTGCATTATCAGTGGAATTACCATGTCCATAGTTATACGCCACCAAAAGAGTGCCAGTCCCTACAACTGCGCAAGCTACTGTTTCGACGTCTCTCATAGCCTGCAGAACAATATTGCTCGGATCGTGCATACCAGAGAACTTCGTCGCTATAATTTGACGAGCAATTATATCTAATGGATTTAGATCATTGGGTGTAAACCCGACATAATAAGCATTATTATTCAGTGCCTGAGGGCCTATACCAACGGGGGCATGTCTCTCTACAACAAATTTTGGCATAACGTTCTTCCTTCTTAAATACCTTAATTTCTCTAGTTGCACAAAACCGACTCTCAGCCAAGTCTGGTTTAGGCGATAAAACATTAATCCCATTAACAAATCAATACAATCCTACAGTTGTAGGATTGTATTAAAGCCCGCCCTATTACATGACACTCTCTTAAATCACACATACAAAAATCACCTCGCGATTAATGCAGATTGCAACAAATCAAATATAATTTCGGCCAAAGAGTTTGATTAATTTTCAAATATCCAAGCGTATTTATAGACTTCACTATTCAAGCATGTCATGGACCCGACTTTGAATAAAGAGAGTGGACGCTATGCCCTCAAATGATGGAAGAAAGCTTGACCATAAAACATTAGAAGTTATTCGCATTCGCGCGGTGCAACAAGTCCAAGCGGGAGAAAGCTCCGAAGCGGTTATACAGGCGCTAGGCTTCAGCAGGCCGGGTATTTATGAGTGGCTGGCGGCTTATCTGGAGAGCGGCTATGAAGCGCTTAAAGCGAAACGCCTATATGGGCGTCCCCGCAAATTAAATGGCCGACAATTACGTCAGGTCTATACCTGGGTAGTGGGATATCAGCCTCAGCAGTTTAAGTTTGAGTATGCGCTGTGGACTCGCGGATTGGTACGGGACCTGATCAAGCGAAAGTTCCGGGTCAGCCTGTCTGATGTATCGGTGGGGCGACTCCTGAGGGCGATGGGGCTAACGCCGCAGAAGCCGCTTTTTCGCGCTTACCAACAAGATCCAGACAGGGTTGCTCGCTGGAAACAAGAGGAATACCCATGTATTCGTCAGTTGGCGAAAGCAGCGAGTGCAGAGATCCTCTTCGCGGACGAGGCGAGCATTCGCTCGGATTACCACAGCGGAACGACGTGGTCGATCAAAGGTTTGACGCCGGAAGTGAAGACGACAGGGGCGCGCTTTGGGCTTAACCTGATTTCCGGGGTGTCGGGCAGAGGCGAGTTTCATTTCAAGGTGATAGAAGGAAAGCTAAACACGGAGAGCTTCATCGGATTTTTGAAGGACTTGACGTATAAATCGGAACGCCCGGTCTTTCTAATCGTCGATGGACACCCTGCCCATCAAGCCAGGAAGGTAAAGGTGTATGTCGCCGCCCAGGAAGGCCGGTTGCAACTATTCTTCCTGCCGCCTTATTCTCCCGAACTTAATCCCGATGAGTCTGTGTGGAGCTATTTGAAGCATCAACGTCTGGGCAAGATGAAGGTTGCAAGTCCAGACCAATTAAGAAAGATGGCTTTAAAGATTCTTCGGAGGATGAAAAAAGCGCCATCACTGATTCAAAGTTTATTTAGGCATCCAGAACTTAAATATATTATGGCTTAGTGATCGGATACTTATTTACGGGTTAGTAAAATCGAGAGAGGATGAAAAGTTGAGACAATCTCTAGCTAGCAAAGTTAGAACTAGTCGAGGCAAAGGAAAGAAGGTCACATACAGCATCCAAGCCTTCCATAACACATACTAAAGATGTAGTAATTTAAGCAATAAGTTAAAACTAACGGTCCAAAGATGAATGTTCTCGCAACACCTCCTCCAACTCCTTCCGCACTGGCATGGGCGTAAACGCGCTAACGTTGGCGCCGCCGGTGTTGCCGATGGGGAGGCGGCCGGTGAGGTGGCCGAGTGGGGTTAGGAGCAGGCGCCATAGTTGGCCGCGGATTTCGCGTTGGTCTCGCTTCGCCCACCCTACCCGCAGCATCCAGAGGTGGACGTGAAAGTGCCGGCCCAGGCGGCGTTGTCCCAGGACGTGGGCGTTTTCCAGATGTGCAAACGCGACGTCGAGAAGGCCCTGGCGCCAGTTATCCTGCGCGGCGTTCATTTCTGCGGAGAAGGCTTGTTGCAACGTCGTCATAAGCCCGAAACCTATTGCGTCATAAGGGGTTTACACGCATAGGATAGGTCTCTGAAGTAAAAATTTCATAATTCGCTGACGGCCAGCTTCACTAATCTGGCCACTTCGTTTACTTCGTCCTGGGTATGAAACCTGAGCTTGATCCATTGCGAGTTCAGCGATCTTTTGGGATGGACGGTCGAGTCCTGGGGATGCGTGAGTTTTTCTTTTTTATTGAATCCTTTTTAACTTCCAGAACATCACAATCTATTTGTGCGACTTTGATTATCTCCTCCGGGCGCTGCAAGACTACGCCAGCCGCTGGCGCGCGCCCTTCACCGTGCTAGACTTTACCATTACACGGCAGTTTCTTCCGTCCTTCTCTCCGGGTTCTTCCATTGATCGAATTAAAGAGCGCTGCGACTCATGATCAAGCCTCGAAAGGAGTTGTCACAGACAAATACGTCTGAACGTCTGCGCCATTCCGCCCGCGTCGACCTGTGTGTGAGCATCGCGGTTGTCATCGGATTGACCGCCCTGACCAGCTTCTTTCAAATTGATCTCCTTGAAGGCCTTTACGAATATTCCCGCGCTCACGAAGACTGGGAGCTGGACGAAATTATTATTGCGCTTGGCTGGGTCGGAATAGTCGCCGTGGTATACGGCGTACGTCGCCTGCTGGATATCAGAACCCTGAACCTGGAAATCGCTTCTCACGCCTATTACGACGTCGTGACCGGTCTGCCCAATCGTGTGCTCGCCATCGACAGACTGAATCAAATGCTCGCCAGCGCGCAACGCCGTCGTTCACAGGTGGCGGTGCTGTTTCTGGATTTCGATAATTTCAAAGCCATCAACGATAATCACGGGCATGCCCAAGGCGATATGTTGATCAAAAGCGTTGGCGAGCGTCTGGCGCTGCAAATCCGCCAGGGCGATACCGTGGCGCGCCTGGGCGGCGATGAGTTTCTGATCTTGATCGACCTCGATATCTCAGATAGAGACATCCTCCCCACCGTATCGCGCATTGTCAAAACACAAAAGCAACCCCATCAACTTGGAAATATAGAAATATCAGTCGGCTTCAGCGTCGGCGTGGCGTTGTTCCCCAAGGACGCAGATACGCCGGAGAGCCTGCTGAAAGCGGCGGATATGGCCATGTACCAATCCAAAAGCGACGGCAAGGGGCAAGTGCAGTTTTACTGTGACGACATCGGCCTCCGTCTCACCGAACGCTATAAGCTGGAAAAAGGCCTGAAGCATTCAATCAAGAACAAAGAACTTTATCTCGTCTATCAGCCGCAAATTGATCTGCGGCAGCGCCGGGTAATCGGCTATGAAGCCCTCTGTCGCTGGCGTCATCAAGGCGATCATGTTCCCCCGGATATCTTCATCAAAATTGCGGAAGAAACAGGATTCATTCATGAATTAGGGCGCTGGGTCATGCAGGCGGCGCTGGCGGAAAGTAAAGCCTGGACCGCAAAAAATAACGCCGTGATCGCTGTTAATGTTTCCGCCCGCCAGCTTCAGCGGGACGACTTTATCGATGAAGTGCGGCAAATCCTGGAAGATGCGCAAGTAACGCCACATCGTCTGGAACTGGAAATCACAGAGACCGTCGCCACTTCTGAGCACTCGTCCAATCGCAGGAAACTGCAGGAGCTGCATCTATTGGGCGTCAAGATTTCTCTGGATGACTTCGGCACTGGCTACTCATCGCTGGTGAGATTACGCGAACTTCAGGTCAACCAGCTCAAGATCGACCGCAGCTTTGTGTCCGGTACCGAGGACCTGGACGTCAACAGACAGATTATCAAGGCAATTATCTCTCTCGCAGAAAACCTGGATCTGACCGTCATCGCAGAAGGCGTGGAAACGGCCGAACAAATGGAGATGCTGCAGCAATTCGGTTGTGACTATGTGCAAGGCTATTTCTTTAGTCGTCCGGTGCGCGCAGAAGAAATAAGCGACATCACACACATGATCGAACATACATCGGCCAGCAGCGCCAAAACGGAAAAACAGAGCCCCAGAGGCTAAGTAATACTACGTAATTTCGGAGTAGAAAATTCCGTAGCGCCCCTCTGATCACAAAATCCGAATACAAGCATATACTTAATTCTCGCGCCCAAATTTTATGCCGAACGAGGAAGATTCATTATGCGGGTCAACCAGCCTGTCACGGGTCGCAACCTGGAACTGCCGCCAGACGCCAACATCCTGTCCACCACCACACCAGACAGCCACATCACCTACGTCAACCCGGATTTCATCAAAATCAGCGGCTTCACGAAGGATGAACTGGTCGGCCAGCCACACAATATCGTTCGTCACCCTGACATGCCGCCTATGGCGTTCCAGCACATGTGGCAGACGTTGAAAGGCGGCCGCTCCTGGATGGGACTGGTGAAGAACCGCTGCAAGAACGGCGATCACTACTGGGTCAGCGCCTACGCCACGCCCATCGCCAAAGACGGGCGCACTGTGGAATATCAGTCCGTGCGCACCAAACCGGCGCCGGGGCAGATTGATGCGGCGGAGAAGCTGTACGCCAGCATACGCAACGGCAAAACGCCCCTGGCCTGGCGACTGCCGCGCCTGGACGTGCGCCTCAAAGTTTCCCTGTTGTCCACACTGAGCCTGATTCCAGTCCTGCTGTTCCTCTCTCACCTGCTGCCGATCAGCGTCGCCGACACAGCTATTATGGGCGTCTCACTGGGACTGCTGAACGTGCTGTTTATCTATTTATGGCTGTCCCCTTTGCACAAACTGGTGAAAAAAGCCCGCACCATTTGCGACAACCCGCTGAGCCAGGTTCTGTACACAGGGCGCCATGACGAGTTTGGTGAAATAGAATTCGCCATGGCCATGGCGCAGGCGGAAACCACCGCCGTGATCGGCCGCATGGCCAACGCCGCCAATCAACTGGAGGCGCTCACCGAAGAGCTGGTGTCGGAAATAGAAGATTGTAATAACAAGACCAATGGCCAACAGTCGGAAACCGATCAGGTGGCCGCCGCCATCAACGAAATGACGGCGACCATTCAGCAAGTGGCCGCCACCACACAGGAAGCCGCAAGCGCAGCAGACCATGCCGATAAAGAGACCTCCCAGGGGCAGGAACTGGTCACCAGCACCAAACGCATCATCAGTTCACTGGCGGATGAGATTCATCAGGCTGCGGAAGTGATTCATGACCTGGACAAACACAGCAAAGAAATATCCACCGTCCTCAACGCCATTCAGGACATCGCCGAGCAAACCAATTTACTGGCCCTGAACGCCGCCATTGAAGCCGCCAGAGCGGGAGAAATGGGACGCGGCTTTGCGGTGGTGGCGGATGAAGTGAGGCAACTTGCGTCTCGTACGCAGCAATCCACCACCGACACCCAAAAGATGATCAACTCTCTGCAGGATGGGGCCCGCTCTGCAGTGGCCGCCATGGAGAAAAGCCGTGAGAAAGCCAATCACAGCGTCGACCACGCCCATCAGGCGGCGGAAAAATTGACCGCCATCGGTCGCCGGGTTAATCAGATTTCGGATATCAGCACCCAGATCGCAAGCGCAGTGGAGCAACAGGGCGCCGTGAGTGAAGGCATCAACAACAGCATCGTTACAATCCGGGACGCCGCCAGCGCCAACGCCACCGTGGGCCAGTACAACCGCAAGCGAGCGGAGGATGTGGCGCAACTCACTTCCGCTTTGCAGGAACTGGCGAAACAGTTCTGGAGCAAACGAAGTCAGTCATAAAATTGCGTGCGCGCTGTCCGCGTCCGCCGGGATCAAGGAGAGTTCAGCCAGTTCATCGAGGCGTAGATTTATCCTGCGGATGCGGTCAGTTTACCTAGCGCGCCTTCGATAGACTCTCCAACTAATGGCGAGATTTCAACGCGCAAGGCGGCCTCCAGTTCAGGAATCGCCTGTTTAACCTGATGCTCGCCCAGTCCGAAGGCGGCGATATCGCGTACGGTAGGGTCCATATCTTGAAGTCGGGCGATCAGCGCGCTTTCGAACAATGCCGACGCCAGCTCGGGTATGTTCTCTTGTGGCAATCCCGCGAGGATTTTGGTCGCTTCCTGACGCACTTCCGCCTCCTTGTCTTCCATCAACGGCGCCAGCATCGCCACGATAGCTTCATCCGGCCAGCGCCCCACCACGCCGCAGGCGACGCGACGCACTGTTTTATTTCCGTTACTCAGTAGCGGAACAAAGGCGGCGCGCACACGATAATCGGCGAAGTAGCGGTGCACGATGTGCGCTAACGCCAGAGCGGTTTCTTTAACAAGTCTGGCTTTGCCATGGCTGAGCGCGTCAATCAGCACATCGGTGACGCGGGGGTCGCGAATCCAGGCGTGAGTGGCTTTATTCACCGCCCTCGCCGCTTCTTTGGCGACGGCGGCGACCGCTTTGACGGCGCTGTCGTCATAAGGCGGCTGCAGGGCGGATTTGAGTGGATTGAGCTTTGCCGCCAACGCCTCTCCTATCGGGATCAGTTCGTAGTAGGCGTTTTGCAGCAAAGGGTTGTCGCCCTGTACGAAACCTTCTTGCAGCAGCAGTTCCCGGGCTTCATCCGATTCGCCCTGCTGCAGCAGGGCTTGGGCTTTTGCGATGAGTTGCGTTTGCTCTGACGCATCCCGTCTTAGCATCAATGTCCTCCTGACGGTCAATTCAATGAATGTCGCCGCGCCTGCGTCTCAGCTGGGATCGATTTTCTTCACCACATGAATCAAGCGCTCCACCTCGGTATATCCCAGAGCCGTGTGCGCTTTCAGGCTGATTTCATTATTGACCAGCATATCGCTGCCGATTTCCCGCAGGCCGCGATCCAGAGCCCATTCTTCGGCCGCGTCCATCAAGCGGCGACCGACACCCTGGCGACGATGGGAAGGGAGCACATACCAGCCCTCCACATAGGCGACCGGATGGCTCGCGCAGCCTTCCCCGTATGAGCGCAGCCCGGCTTCCAGAAAGCCCAGCATGTCGCCGTTATCGTCGATGGCGACAAAGGTGGCGAGGTCCGGCATGCTGAAATAAGCGAGAATCTCCGCTTCGTGCTCCTGCGGCGGGGTTTCAGGCCAGAGTTCCTGACGTAAGGCCAGCCAGTTGGCTTTGTCGGCCTCCATGACGTATCGGATTTTCAAAGTTTTATCTCCCGTGTTCCGCAAGCGTACAGGCAGAGTTTTTCAGGAGCGGCTTTGTTTTGTCAAAGTAATTTTTACCATTTGTTCCCAGGCCGACGCGCATCAGCCTGGGAACGCATGTACGAGAGCCGTCTTAAGCGCTTCCAACGCGCGTCAATCGCAACTGCACTCTCCATCCACGTCCACATCTTTGCAGGAAATGGTTGCGCCGTCTTTGCAGTGCAGCTTTCTCAGCTTCACCGTGCATACATCGGCGTATTTGCAGTTGAGATCAATTTCACCGCCATGCACGGATATCTTTTTGTAGGTGACGTTTTCAATGCTGGAGCGGGCGTTTTTATCGCACTTGCTGCTGCCTGGGTCGTCACAATGATCATTGTGGTAGTCCGTTTTGATCAGGATCGGATTACTGGAAATACGCTTCACCAAACTGTCTTTGAATTTGATGTTTTCTACTTTGCCGTTGGCATATTTCTGCATTTTAATGCGCAAGCCAAAGTGTGAGTCCATCACTGTCACATTCTCGATTTCCACATCTTTAACTACGCTGTTCATGGCGACGGAGCCGATTGAAAGGCCATGGCCGTTATGACAGGTCACGTTGGAGATGCGCACATTGGACGAGTTGGCTTTGACGGCGATACAGTCGTCGCGACTGCGGACTTCCGAGTCTTTGATGCTGATGTCGTCTCCGCTGATATCCATGCCGTCCAGATTGCAGGAGCTCTTCGAGCCGTTATGGTGTGTATTGACCGTGACGTCTTCAATCTCGACGCCGCCGCGGGAGTGTTCGACATGCAGATTGAATCCAGGTCCGTGGGATAAAGTAATGGACTTCACCAACAGGTTTTTAGAGCCTTGCAGATCCATCATGATGGGCCTGACTTTGCCAGAGTAGTCGCCACAGTCCTTGTCCCCCATCCAGGTATTATTGCGCCCGTCGATTTCGCCGTCCCCAGCGATCACTACGTTTTCCAGGTTTTCGCCTTTAAACAGCGGCGGAAAGCGTTTTTCACCGCTTGGAATGGGCGGCCAGTCATCTTTGGAAGGGGCTTTCAACTTGTGCAGAATATACAGATTCAGGTTACTGCAAAGCTGGATCGGCACGTCCTGACCGTCCACTTTCGAGTCCTGATTGTCCATGAAGACGAACTTCTTCACCGAATCTCCCACCGCGCAGCAGTTAGCGATGGCGGAAGGCAAGTTATAGTTATAATCCGACGCATAACAGCACATGTTTCCCGGCTCCGAGCACACCGGATTTTCATCCGCCTGCGCGAGACCGCTCCACATGAGAACAACAACAGCGAGTAGTTTGATCCTTATCATCCTGTTCATGATGACTCCCTCTTCCTGCCATTG
The DNA here is from genome assembly GCF_004135205.1 of Hahella sp. KA22. Taxonomy (NCBI): domain Bacteria; kingdom Pseudomonadati; phylum Pseudomonadota; class Gammaproteobacteria; order Oceanospirillales; family Hahellaceae; genus Hahella; species Hahella sp. KA22. The sequence continues at coordinate 4,139,114 of NZ_CP035490.1, forward strand.
AGTGTTTGAGGTTTTTCCTGGGGAATGGCGTGTCGTCCTCTGCGACGCGCAGCTCTGTTTTACCTCCTTTCACAGGTTGATGAACAAGGCTCTATTATCGGCTCCCCACCTCCGTCTCGTCACACTTTGATTAGACGCATTGCGCATAAAACGCCCAAGGCTATAGCGTGATTTTCTATGGGGCCAGTCGTAGCCATAAAAACTAAACGGGAAAACACTGCGGCCAAGCTGGCTTGCCAAACCGCAGTGTTTTGAAGGAGAGGTCGCCCTCTCCAAAAGCGTGACTAGAGTGAATTCAGGAATTGTTTCAGGGCGTCCCGATCAGCCGAACTCAGCGCTTCGTAATTCTGGCGACTGCCGGCGGCTTCGCCGTCGTGCCAGAGAATCGCTTCGTCCAGGGTTCTGGCGCGGCCGTCATGCAGGTAGCGCACGTTTTCCTGGCCGCCCTGTACAAACTTAAGGCTGCCCAGTCCCCACAACGGAGGCGTGCGCCACATGGACGCCACAGCGTCGCCCTGCGGCAGGGTGTCGGCCAGGCCGGCCCCCATGTCATGCAACAGCAGATCCGTATAAGGGTGGATCGTCTGTTTGCGCAGTTCCGCCATCGGATGCGTGTTACCGGTCTTCAGGGTAGCGGTGTGACAGGCGACGCAGCCCGTTTGCGTAAACACCTCTTCGCCCTGACTGATCCGTTGCGGATCGACGTCATGCTCCGGCGAGACACGAATCCCGTCGGGATAACCACTGCGCAGGCTGCGCTGCGCCGGGACGCCCAATAGCGCCAGATACTGACCGACGCGATCCATTTCAGCGTTATCGATATGAGTGTCGACAGCGGCGCCATGGCAGTCCGTTTCGGTCTTCTGGCAGGAGCGCTCGGGATAAGTCGGCGTAGTGACGCCCATATCCTGCAGGAACGCGGTCCCCACCTGATGACGCAGACTCAGCTTGGAAGCTTTCCAACCGAAGCGCCCTAATTGCACCGCGCCGGTTTCGGGATTTTTGATCCAGTTGGGCTGACCGCGCACGCCATCGCCGTCCGCGTCATTCTCATCCACTCCGGCGAGAATCGTGGCCTCGGACACAGCTTCCAACAGCCCCATACCAACCACCTGCGGCGCCTGCCGCACAGAATACCGCTCCGGCGTCGGCCCCTGGAAGGCGTAGTTAGGTTTACGCAGCTCAACCACTTCGCCGCCATTCAGTTCCTTTGTGGTCACTTCATAATGGCTGAGATTGACGGCGTAGTTTTCCTGGTTGGCGTCCCTGGATTTCTGTAGCACGTTAAAGCCATAGAAAGGATCAGGCGCAGCGCCGTCCTGGGAGCCAAACGCCGCGGTCAACACCGAATAGCCTTCCAGTGTCTGGCCTGCTTTGGCGGGCTCGCTACGTCCATTGTTCTGGTGACAACCGATACAGCTTTCGTTGTTATAGCGCGGCCCCAGCTGCCCTACGTGAGCGTCGAATACCGGGTTAGTGTCGGAGAACTCGGAGTGCTTGCCAGAGGCGAATGAGGTGTGGAACAGGCGCCGCCCTTCCACGAAACGCTGACTGTTCTTGATGCCGATGTTGTTGGCCATCTGCTGGAACATGCGATGGGGCTCTTCCGAATAGTTGTAGGACACGCTCGCCTGTCCGCCCAGCAGCGTCTCCGCGGGCAGCGGTTCTGAGTCCAGATTTGGCGCGATGCCGTACCAGGGACGCATGCCTTTACCCACCACATAAAGTTGCTCGAAAGAGTAATAGCGCTCTCCCCCGCCGTCGATCACCGGCGTCTGCAGGCGCGGCGCCGGGGCCAGCTCGATTTTATCGCCGACCCGCAAAGGGCTGTGCGGCGACGTGCGCCAGTTGGAGTTGAAGTCCATCATGCATTCGCGCTTGCCTGCATGACAGATGGGCTGGCCGCCCTCATTGGGATTGTTGAAGCCGTAGTTCAGGGACCAGCCGAAGTCTTTCACGTTCGGGTTTTCGATGTTACGGAACAAACTGAAGGTCGTGCCCCGGAAGGTATTGGCGTTCACATGCAGCCAGACTTCAATTTTATCGCCGCCAGCGGGAACCGAGTCACGTATTTCCAGTCCGAAAGTGCGGTTCTGGAAGTAGAACGGCGGGAACGTAAGATAGCGCCCCGGCCCCTGATCCGGCGCATCCCAGGGCTCGCCCCGTTCACGGGCGTGACGCTCGGTGGGTCGGGCGCCCATCAGAGTGACCAGGGTACCGTCCGCATCCACATACTGAATCCGCTCCAGCACATCCGTGCCCTTGGGATACAGCGGTTGAAAGGCGGCGGGCAGGTTGTCCGGCAGATCCGGTTCATCCGGCTCGTCGGGAACGTTTGGATCACCGGGACCATCAGGTTCATCTGGATCGTCCGGGCCTGACAGCGGCGTTCCGTATATCTCCAGATCGAAGATGGAGTATCCCCAGCCGTTGCCGCGACTGCGCTGGGTGGCGAAGATTCGCACGTAGCGGTAGTCCCCGCTGACATCCACCGTATCTGTGCGATCGCCGAACACGCCGCCGCTCTGGGCGGAAAGCGTGGTCCAGGTTTCATTGTCATTGGAGCCCTGGATTTCATAGGTTTCCGGGTTCGCCGCCTCCCAGTCGATGACGACCTGCTCCAGACTGCTCACTTTTCCCAAGTCTACGGTCAACCAACTGGGCGACACGCCATGATTGGATTCCCAGCGCGACCGACTGTCCGTATCCACGGCCAGCCTCGCCTGGCGCAACTCCGTGCTGGCGAAAGTGTTTTTACCCGCCGCCAGATTGACGGCTGCCTGTGCAACGGAAATTGAAGACGCCGCAGCAGCGACGCCAATAAGAGTTCCGGCGAGCTGACGCCGAAACGCCGTTCGGCACGAATCATTCGTATACATACTGACCTCCTTTTAACGCTCCCGTTCTTTGTTTTTTTCTAAGTTGTCTGAGTCTGGGCATAAAAATTCACAGCGGTTAATTGATAATGACAACGCTTTCATTAGAATGCTCATGGCATTCAAAAACAAACAGGAAACCGGCCTCTGCTGATACTTTTTTGTAGAGTTTACTGTATGGGCGAACAGAAGCTTGCAGCCAGAAATGAAAACGCTTGCAATTCTGAAAGCTAACAATCCGCCATCTCTTAAACAATCGCCAGAACGGACGAGAGAGCATGGATAAAAGGACTAGTAAGCCGCTGATATAAAATGACTAAACAACACAGTTCATAATTTCGCCAGCGACAACGCCCTACGAAAAAGTAATGGAAGAAGTTGACAGGTAAAAGAGTGATAAATCGCCTTTTTTAAGGCCTGCATTTAATCAGCGTAGATAGCTAACTTGGGCCCGATAAAACGGGACAAATTGTTCGGTAAATTAATACAAGGAGAAGATATGTGGAATGAGTTGGAAAGAGTTATAAGCACTATCGGAAAAGCAGAGACTTCGTATACAACACGGTACTTTGTGGATGTCCCCGGAGCTACTCCAAAGGGTGAGCAGACCATCAATATCAATGCCCTTGAGTCATCCTCGCGCTTCGATCTTGTCCTTGGCCGAGGACCTAATGCCAGAACCGTACTATGGCTACCATGGCAGGAAGGTGAAATCACCCGACTTAAACTGCGCAGGCAAGCAAATGACTATTGGTTTGTTACCGCCGCTTTATCTGGCTGCACTGTGGGTTTCAACAGAAAGACTAGCGAAGTCTTTCACTACAATGGAGACTTCAGTAGTTTTCCGGCGGATCTTCGTCAAACCAGCGACTTTCTATGCCCCCTGCAAAGATCCACGGGATTGACCCTTGACGCCTGGGCGGAAGGCGCGGGCGTACGCTCTGACGCCAATAGCAGAGTCACGCAGTATGGATCAATCGTACGCCAAGAGGCCAAAGCCGCTGTTCCTCCAAGAGGGCACGGACTTTTTAAAAACGGTAGGCCGGCTCAACCTGCGAAGTACCAAACACACGGAGTGCCCAGAGCAACCGTTATTGGCTTAGTGAGTGAGGGTTTTCTCACTCTTGCTTACCAAGATGCGTCTGAACAAGGAGAAAAACGTTACCCTTGGTATGAAATTACAACCGCAGTGCTAGCAGACTAAACCAAGCAAACAAGCGCAAATATCTGCGCAAGTCGGATAAGCAAAGCGCTATCCGGCTTCTTGCTCTCCCATAACGCTGGTGTCGGAAGGCGCTGCGCTTTTCCGACCTACCTGGCGGTTCGTTTTAATTGCACCAGATATAAAAATTACCGACATTTTGCGACTCACCTACAAGTCCGAAAAATAAGTAAGCACTCGATTCTTTGCTTAAGTTTTCCAGGCAATTGACGCCAATTTGCGCTTTGTATCCTTCCTTACTTTCACACTCAAAAGTTCCCTGCAATTGAACTACGCCATACAAACTAATCTTGCAGACGATGCCGCCAGGGCTACGCCACACTTCCTTTAGGATGACATTCTCCAATTCACCGAAAGGAATACGCACCAAGCTTTCCTCTCTTTCGTTTAAATATCGAGCAACATTAACACCCGTAATTTCTTCAGCCAGGGCTGATAAGGAGACAAAAAGGCAAACCCAAAAATAGAAGAGCTTCATTTACCGATACCTTTTCCCTCTACACAGTAAATTGTCTGCCGGATTAATAAGAGCGAACATGGAAACGACGCAGTCAAATCCTTCGGGGCAATGTGGCAGGCGCCCTACTCCCGCCGCCAAAAAGGACGCAGGCATCCCCAATGTCTGTTCTCGGGCGAATGCGATAAAAGGCTCTGCGGGATCGCAGCCGATCACATTGGCAGGTCGAGCGACATCGCAAATCGCACGAGTCAGCGCTCCCGTGCCGCAGCCCACATCCAGCCAGTGCAAACCGGGCGGCGCATTCAGCCAGGACACGTATTCTAGAGCAATGCGCCGACTCCAACGTCCCATGAATGCTTCGTAACTCGACGCCGCCGCCCATTTGTCATCTGTATTCGCCATGACTTTTCACGCCTCACGCGGCCCTCGAAGGTCGTCAGTTTGTCCCTGCAACGTAGCAGGTAGTTTCAGGTTAGGACTCGCTGGAGTTGTCCACCAGGTCACCCACCACATGGGAGACGTATTCCGCGCCTTTGAAGATCTCGTCGATTATTCTGGAGGCTTCTGCGATCAGCTCAGCGTTTTTCGCTGCTTGTTTGGTGACTTTGGCCATGCTGTCGCCGGCTTGCTGGACCAGTTGATTGTTGCGGTCGACCATCTGGTTAATTTCTTCGGTGGATTTGGTGGTTCTGCCCGCCAGAGTTCGAACCTCGTCCGCCACCACGGCGAAGCCCCTGCCATGTTCGCCGGCCCGTGCTGCTTCGATAGCGGCGTTCAGCGCCAGTAGATTAGTCTGGTCCGCAATGGATTTGATCGTGGTGACAATATTGGAAATCTCATTGGATTGGTCATTCAATTCTTCTACCAGCCTGGCGGACTCTCCAATATCGGAAGATATTTTTTCGGAGTTGGTCAGATTTTCTTTGAGAATGCGCGCGCCTTTCTCAGAAACCTGCGCGGTCTCCACGGATGTGCTGTGGGCGACTTCCGCCGCCTTCTGAACCGCCAACTGACGCTCAACTCTTTCCGTCACGTCGCTGGCGACCTTGGTGATCTTGACCACCCGCCCCTGGTAATCGAACACCGGGTTATAGGTCGCTTCTATCCAGACGGAGCCGCCCTGCTTGCTGATGCGGCGAAACAGGCCATTTTTGATTTCGCCGTTCGCCAGTTCGCGCCAGAAGTTGGGGTTTTCTCTGTAAAAATCGTCCGGACAGAATATCTCGTGATGCCTGCCTTTGAGTTCCTTCAGATCACTGTAGCCTAAAGCTCTGACAAAGTTTTTATTAGCGTTCAACACCGTCCCATCCGGCTTGAATTCTATGACCGCATTGGAGCGATCGATGGCTTTGATCAGGGCTTGATTATCCGCAGACTGCTCATAGGCTTTGGTGACGTCGTTGGCGACTTTCATCACGCGCACCACTTGCCCATCCTGAACAATAGGTATGTAGGTGGCCTCCAACCATACATCGGAGCCATTCTTGTGCTTGCGCCTGAACGTCCCCCGTTTGGGAACGCCCCTCGCCAGATCGGCCCAGAACTGGCGATATTCAGCATCGACCACCTCATCGGCGCAAAAGATACGGTGATGCCGTCCGATAATTTCATCCAGCTTATATCCCACCGTGGCCAAAAACAGCTCGCTGGCGTCCAAAATTTCTCCTGTCGGGGTGAAATAGATGGTGGCGCAGGATTTGGCGATGCTACTTAGCTCAGCCTGCAACGCTTTGGCTAAATTGTGGGCGTCGTGTTGTTGTTTGTTTTTCTTGGTGGAGAACATATAACGCCATACCTCAAATAGTTGCCCTATGGTTAAGTCTGAATGCGAACGGGAATAATTTAAGCATAGAACAATCCATCGCCGTTGGTAGCTCGTCCATTCGCGCAGTCCGGATGAGCTGGTCATCCGCAAAATCATTTCCTTGAACCGTACAGTATTATTAATATGGCAATGATATTGGCATGTTAATAACTAGGCGCATGGATGCGCCTGCGCGGCGGCTAGCCGCGGGAGACAGGGCCTGACCTGTGCAGGCCCTGTCGTTGCAGACAAATAGAAGGAAGCTATTTGACTGCCTGATTAATAATACGGGCCGCTGCGACGAACGGACCTTCTTTGTCGGAAGGCGCTGCGCTTTTCCGAACTACCTAGTTATCGGTTGTTCCTTCTTTGTAGGTTGGATAAGCGCAGCGCCATCCAACAAGCCGCCATTCAGCAAACTTCCGTCCTGCTATGTCCCGCATTCGCAATTACCGGCGGGTTCGGCGTACACTCCCTGTCATATTGTCCGTGGCCGATCAATGGCTTGCAGCCGGAAACCGAGGAGAATCAGGTATGTACGTAGGGGTGGATTGCGGGACTCAGGGAACCAAGGTGGTGGTATTGGACCCGGAGCGAGAAACCATTCTGGGAGAGGGCTACTCGCCTCATGCGCTGATCAGCGACGCCCATGGCCGCCGCGAGCAGCATCCCGACTGGTGGACGCAGGCCCTCGTCGACAGCTACCGGCAGGCGCTGGAGCGCTCCGGCGTCGACAGTCGTCGTATTCGCGCCATCGGCGTATCCGGACAGCAGCATGGATTGGTCGTGCTGGACCGTCATGGTGAGGTGATTCGTCCGGCGAAGTTATGGTGCGATACGGAAACCGCGCCGCAGAACGCGGTATTGCTAGAGCAGATGGGCGGAGAGCAAGGCTCTCTCGAACTGCTGGGACTGACCCTCGCCACCGGCTACACCCTCTCCAAGCTGCTCTGGCTGCGTCAACATGAAGCCGACGCCTTTCAACGCATCGCCCATATTTTGCTGCCTCACGACTACCTCAACTACTGGCTGACCGGCGAGATCGCCGCCGAATATGGCGACAGCTCGGGGACCGGGTATTTCGATATCCGTACTCGACGCTGGGTCCCGCAAGCCCTCGAACTTATCGCCCCCGATAGACGCCTGGCCAGCGCCCTGCCGCCATTGCTGCAGGCGCAGCAGCCCGTAGGCAGGGTCAGCCCCGCCATCGCCCGCTTGCTGGGCCTGTCGGATAACGTGTTGGTGGCCAGCGGAGGCGGCGACAACATGATGGGCGCCATTGGCACAGGCAATATAGATGAAGCCGTGGTGACCCTCAGCCTGGGCACTTCCGGCGCGCTTTACGCTCATTCAAACCAGCCGCCAAAACAAGGACACCCATCCCTGGCGGCGTTCTGCTCCTCCAGCGACGGCTGGCTGCCCCTGATATGCACCATGAATCTGACGGCGGTGGTTAACCAGGTTCGAGGTCTGTTCGGCTACGACCTGGACCGCTTCAACCAGGAAGCGGCGCAAGCGCCCATCGGCGCACAGGGCGTCACCCTGCTGCCGTTCCTCAATGGCGAACGCGTGCCGCCGCTTCCCGATGCGACAGGCAGCTTATTGGGTCTGAATATGCAGAACCTGCACCCCGCCAATGTTTGCCGCGCGGCGCTGGAAGGCGTCACCTTTGGGCTGCGTTACGGCCTGGACCTTTTGCGGACTTCCGGCATCCATTGCCAGGAAATCAGATTGATCGGCGGCGGCTCGAAAAGCCGGTTATGGCGTCAAATGGTGGCGGACATGATGAACGCCCGCGTCATTTGCCCCCAGGTTGGCGAGAGTGCGGCACTGGGCGGAGCGATTCAGGCGGCCTGGTGTGATGCGCACGCCCAGGGCGACGGCATCCGTCTGCATGACCTGTGCCGGCGCTTTGTAAAACTGGATGAAGACGCCGCCGTATCGCCAACGCAAGACGCCGTGGAGGAATACGAAAACGCTTATAAGTTGTACAGAACAAGACTGATGGAGATGCATCCTATCGCTTAGCCAGCACCTCATTTGTACTTTAAGTTTCCTTTTTATCCATCTGTTTATAAAGCAGTTATTTTCTGTCTTTCAATTGTCGACGGTTGATCATTCCGCTATGCTTGCTCTTTCTTTCTCGCGAACTCGCGAAAGCAAGCATTGCCATCGGGGCGTTTAAGCCCGCTCAATCACCGGTCCCAAGCATGAATAAGGAGTATTTATGCCATTTGATGAAAAATTGTACTTAAATCCTCGAGCCCTATAGCACTTTTCTCTCATCCCAGGCTTTATACTAAACATTAAGTTTAAATCTTAAATTATTGTTTTTAAACACAAACAAAACATAGCAGTCACCCAAAACCATGTCCGCTCCCGATTTTCCAGCTTTCCCCCTCTTTGACGCTCACCGCGAGTTCGTCAAGCTCCCTCTTGGCCTCGCCATGCTGGACGACTACCCGGACAGCAGACAGTTTCTCGCTCGGCTTAAGGAAACCATTCCCGGGGTCAACGAGGACTTCATCAGCGCCCAGCGTTTTCTGAAGAGTTACTCCCGTAAAAGCGAGAAGACTTTCACCAGTTTCCGCAATGAGGTGGAGCGTTATCTGTTGTGGGCCTGGACGGTGGAAGGCAAAGCGGTGTCCCAGCTTCGTCGCTCTCATATCGAGAATTACTTTGACTTTCTGCATGCTCCGCCAACAGGCTGGATTGGCTCCGGCAGCGTGCGCCGTTTTGAGTTTATTGGCGGACAGGGCCTGTTTCGCAGCAACCCGCTGTGGCGGCCCTTCGTGATTCGGGAGGCGGCGCGTTCAGCCAACGATTCCAAGCCGGACAGCAAAGACGCCGTCGCTTCGGCGAAGAGCGATAAGAAGGACATTCTGCAGCCGGAAAAGAAAGGCTACCGCCTGAGCAACAGCGCCACCGCCCTGGCCTATTCCGCCATCAGCGTGTTTTATGATCATCTGGTGCAGGAGGACATCGTTCTCGGCAACCCTATACCCGGCATCCGCAAGGCCTCTCCCTATCTGATCAAAGATGCGCAGGTGAAGCAGATCAAGCGCCTGTCTGAGCTGCAATGGGAATATGTGCTGGAGACCCTGAAGGAAAAAGCCGCGGAGCAGCCGAACTATGAACGCACCATTTTCATTATCGCCTGCCTGAAATCTCTGTATCTGCGTATCTCCGAGCTCTCCGACCGCCCTAAATGGACCCCCATGTGGGAGCATGTGTGGAAGGATCATGACGGTAACTGGTGGTTCAAAGCCTTCGGCAAAGGTCTCAAGATCCGCGATGTCTCCGTTTCCAGCGCCATGTGGGAGTACATCCGTCGCTACCGCGAGCACCGCGGCCTCACTGCATCGCCGTCTCCCGGCGATAAAGAACCGTTGCTGCAGAAAATGCGTGGCGGCGGCGGGCTCACCAGTCGCCAGATCGCCCGTTTGGTGCGGGAGGCTTTTGAGCTGGCCTATCACCGTATGATGAAGGACGGTTTCGAGAATGACGCCAAAGAGCTGCGCAAAGCCACTACCCACTGGCTGCGTCACACCGGCGCGTCCCAGGACATCGCCAACCGCCCGCTCAAGCACATGGCGGACGACCTTGGCCACGCCAGCATGGGCACGACCGACCGGGTATATATTCAGTCCGACATGAAAGAACGAGCCGCCACCGGCCGCTCGCGCAAGGTTTAGAGGCCTTCATTTCAAGGCCTCAGAACATATCTGGCTTAATTGCTCTTGCTGACCTTGAACCAGTTAATGTTCCAGCCCCCAGCCAGCGCCTTGACGCCAAATTGCAGCGGTCCGGCGGGCAGATTCACTTTGTGCTGCACCGTACGCCAGTTCTGCCAAGCTCCAGTGGCGGGAATCGACACACTGCCGTAGACCGGACTGCCTCCGGCTTTCTCCAGTTGCAGTCTGCCACCGCCGTTCAGGCTGGCCACCCGGTATTCCACGGTGTAAGTTCCTGCTTGCGGAATGTTCACCGCCGCGTAGGACATCCAGTCATTGGCGTCGATATAACCGACATTCTGGCCGCCGCCCGCATCGGTGGTGGGCTCCACCTGCACGCCGCTCATGTAGGTGTAGTTCTCCGCCTGAACGGTGATGCCGCCCGGGGTCGGGGGGTTACCGCCGTCGACTGTCTCCCAGATGGTTTTCATCAAAGAGGTATCGTCACGGGTATCCTGGGAAATTTCCCAGAACATGACGCCGCCCGCTTCGGATAGCGCCAGCTCGGTCTTCGCCCGGATAGTCGGCTGTCCGTTATAGTCGAGACCGCCTGCGTCGTCCCGTTGCGCCGCGCCGGCGCCGTAACGGGCGATTACGTCTTTATAGGCCACCCAGTCTTTATGGGAGTAAAACGGCACGCCCAGCACCGCTTTGTGCTGGGGCAGACCTTCGTTGAATTTCCAGTGAGTCAGCGCATTCTGCGCATGTTGATAGGTGGAATGCGGATAGCCCAGGTCGTACACCATCAGGTTGAGGAAATCCACGCTGTTGATAACGTCTGCGTCCACGCTGCCGGGAAAGTCCGACGCAGTGACCGCCGCCGTCAGAATCTTGTTGCGGCTGTGCAGCGCCGCGCCGAGTTCCCGCATCAGAGTTTTGAAGTTATTGGCTTCGGCGCCGGCTTCCGGGTATTCCCAGTCCAGGTCCACGCCGTCCAGGCCGTAGGCGTCCACCATGTTCATCAGATTACGGATAAAGTTGGCGCGACTGGCGCTGTTGCCGGACAGCGCGGCGAAAGCGGAGTCATCGCCGTTATTCCATCCGCCCACGGCGATCTGCACTTTCACCCCGGCGCCATGAGCGCGCTGCACCAGCGTGCGCAAGCGCTGCTCCCCGCCTTCCAGGGGCTGCAAACCGCCATTGGCGGTGGGTATGGCGAAGGAATAGTTAATGTGAGTGACTTTATCGTAAGGGATGCTGTTCACGTCTCCCTGCCAGGTTGGAAAGTATCCCACGACTTTGAATTCAGCCATCGCCGGCTCGGCGATCATGGCGGTGGTCAGCGCGACTGCCGATGCAATGTGTTTGAGCTTGATAGCCATAATTATCACCTGTCCTTTTAAGGTCATGTTTGTCGTGCTGGTCGGATGGAAGGCGCTTGCGGCGTATTTTTCGTTTTTTTGGCCTTGGATTTTTGCTGATCACCCGCGTTTATTGAGAAAGCGACAATGCAAGCGTTTTCATAACATACTCAATCATCATGGATAAGGTAATCACTCAAAAAGCCTATAACCGGCGTAAGTCAGGCTAGTTTCACCGGTATTTGCGAAGCCCTCTCTGATGAACAAAAGACGCTCAGCGCATCGAATATCCAGCGGGAAACATGCGTAATTCTTTCAACAAA